>CP070630.1:0-16422 GCA_020356025.1 Dehalococcoidia bacterium
GGGCTCATCGTGCAGTCCGCCGGAGCGGCGGCCGTCGTGCTGAGGGTCACCGTCACGTCGGCAGGGTAAGGCCCGTTGTTGTGCAGCACCTTCTGTACAGTTAGGGGCGTCTCCACGCTGACATCTATCTCCGTGGGCGCTCCCGCGAAGTACTGGTCAACTATCTTCACGTCGGCCTCAGCCCAAACATTGACGCTCAGTTGGGCGATGGCGACGTTGTTGTCTGGATTGCTGTCGGTGATGCCTTCGGTGGTGATGACAACTTCATCTTCGAAGGTAAAGACGTGATTGGAGGCCTGAGAGCAGTGGATGGCGAAGTTGTCGTCTCTGCTGACATCCACGCCCGCCGGCAGCGAGACGACCCACACAACCGGGTCAGACGGGATGATGGTGCAGCCGGGTGGCGCTGTGAGGGTCAGAGTGTCCACCACATCCACCGGATCGGCGGGCCCATTGTTGCGAATAACCTGACGGGTGCAGATCGTCTCGTCCTGGCTCGCGTTGATGTCGGTGGGGGCCGGACCAGTGCACTCGCCGGTGATCGCGTCAGGGGTACCCACCGTCAGGCTGACCTTCTCGACGTCCGCGTCAGGGATCTGGCCAAGCCCGAGCATTGGCACGTCTTGCTGACCAACGCTGATGTTCTCGTCATCCGGATCTGGGAACACACCGTCGCCGTCGGCGTCGAAAAGGCCCTCGGAAATCGCGGCGTGCAGGTTGCCAGTGACCGGCGAAGCGAAGCAAGAGAAACGTACGTCGGCACGGACGATGAGCTGCTCGCCTGGATCGAGACCTGTGACCTTGACGACAGCCTCAAGGACGTCGGCCCGGTTGGCGGGAATGGGATCGCCAAAGACTGAACCGACGGGCAGATATTGCTGGCTTACCAGGGTGACGGTCTCGCCGCCGTCCAGACCGATGTTGCCATCATCCCCGGTCTGGCTGGGAGGAGGGAAATCGACGGCGCTGATGCCTACGTCCAGCACCTCCTCGTAGCCGACCCCTTGCTGGCCGTTGTTGTGCGCATCGAAGTGGTAGACTAGGAAGATGGTCTGGTCGGTGTCGGTCGCCGAGGCGTCTACGGTGACCGCTGTGAAGAAGACAATCCGGTCGCCGCAGGCGAAGTCTGACGCTTCGAGCTCCTCCTTGACGTCCACGTTGGACGTGCGGTCGTCGTAGCCCAGATCTTGTCCCTCACTTGGACCGATCTCGTTCCCCTCATCCGGCCCGGCATGATAATAGGTATCGTGCTGGGCCGCGATGAAGTCGAGGCTGAAGTCTCCTCTATCAGCCAAAGCGACTCCACCCGATGGCCAGCCGCCGACGCTGCCCACCAAGGCGGCCACCGCCAGCGCCCCCAGCAGCAGCAACACGCTTGCTCCTAGGAGAAGTTCTTTGCTGAAACGGGTCTTCGTCCACATGATGATCCCTGCCTCTCTCACCTACGTGAGGAACGTCACCTGTTGTGACACCGTCTTCTGCGGGCAAACTAAGTTGTGGCAATTAACAGGTCTTGCTGTTATTTTCCATTGCGACCGTGAGCCCTCTGCAATTGCAGAACCTTGTCCTCTCCCACAGGAAGAGCTTTGTGTCGAACATGAGCCCGACATCGCTGGCATTTCAAGAAACATTATGGCCACAGCTAGGCAAGATGATCAGTGAAGATCAGCACAAGGAGGGTGAAGGGAGGGTGTAAAAGGGTAAATGCTGGCCGCAGCCAAGCGAAGGGCCCGCCCCCTAGCCAGGAGCGGGCCAGACGTCTGGGTTCCAAGAGCGGGAGGGGTGCGGCCCTTGCTTACTCATCTAACAAAACGCTGCCAGACCCAATTAGATTCGGGTAAGCAGCAAACACTGCGAAAAAGCAATAACAAACAATCGCTAGGGCTATTGACAAGCAATGATGATCGGGTATCATAGCGCTAGTGTTAGCTGACGAGCAGGTGATAGGCACCTGCAGGAGAGCCTTGGGGCCACAGGAACAAGTGCAGCGCCAAGCCTATCAATGTCTCCATAGCGAGATGGTGGGCGGGCTTTTTGACAGCGATCATCAAGCGCCGGAGCTTCTGCCCCCCTTATTCAGGCTTTGTCTGGAGTTGACTGGGAGGGAGAGGCTTGTGCTTTTTGAGGAAGGAGGATATAGCAGATGAAGGCCAAGCGCGATCTAATACGCCCGTTGGCAGCCCTAGCGGTATTGCTGGCGGTGGTTGTGTTTGTGGCTCAGTGGGACATCGCGAAGGCCGCGTACAACCCGACGGTGTCCGCCAGCGTGTCCGACACCGAGGCGGGAGCCAATGCAGATGTCACCACGACGGTTGCGATTGCGGCACCTGACTATAACTTCGATGTGATAATCACTTTCACGCCGCCGGAGTTTGGCATGGCCGCCGACGACATCCCCCTGGGGGCCCACGTGGCCGACCTGTCGTCAACGGCTACCCTGGGGCTTCTCAATAACGTCTGCATCACTGCCCTGCCCGTCTCCTTCACCATGATCGCGGCCACGACCAACACGGCGGATACCGTCAGCTTCGACGATGGCTTCGCGGACCTCGACGGCAACACCCTGCCGGACGCTGTGGACAAGTACCCCGATTTCCTCAATACCATGTACCCCGGCATCACCCCCAAGTCCCGCTCCTACGGTCAGGCCAGCGTAGCCGGCACACCGGTGTCCATGAACTTTGTCATCTTCGAGCCGGGAACGACCTTGCATGGACAAGCCTTCGACGCCAGCCTTGGCTACGGCTCGGTAAGCGTGCTCAATGACCCTACCGCCGAGCTGGAACCTGGATCGATAACTGATTTCTGCCTGCCTCTGGACACCAGCACCACGGTGTTCGGCATCACCAAGGACTTCGCGGACACCGCGGCCGATGAGAGCGGCTACGTGGGGAGGACCAACCCCTCGGCCGGCGGCGACTACACATTCACCACGTACTCCCTGAGCCAAGGGGACGCTGACGGCGACGGCGTCGAGAATGACCTCGACACCTGTCCGTTCGATGTCAACGAGGGCGATCCGCGCGTGGCGGGCGACGGCGATCCCGACAACGACGGCCTCGACAGCGTGTGCGACCCTGAGCCCGACGTGGCCAACACAGACCAGGACGACGACGTCTACCTGAACCGCGGCGATAACTGTCCCTTGGTCAACAACCCCGACAACGCCGACAGCGACGGGGACCGCATCGGTGACGCCTGCGACCCGAACCCGAACACGGTCGACGGCGAGGGCATTTCCGTGACTCTGACGGCCGTGGTGAGCATCACCGGCGGGGTGCCCGCGGAGACGCCTACGGAGGAGCCCACCGAGGAGCCCACCGAGGAGCCCACCGAGGAGCCCACCGAGGAGCCCACCGAGGAGCCCACGGTGGAGCCGACGCCAACGCCTACCCCCACTCCTACTCCCACTCCTACTCCCGAGCCTCCTGAAGTTGGCGGAGCCGGCCTGTTGGGCTCCGACGATGGCGGCTTCCCCACGTGGGCCATATACGTCATCGGCGTGGCGGCAGCCCTAATGCTGGGCAGCATCGGCACGGCGGCTTCGGTCGTCTGGCGCCGCAGACGGTAGAGCTTCTGACCTTAGCTAGATCCCAAGAGGCCGGCTTCGCTTGTCGGAGCTGGCCTCTTGTCATTGACACATGCCGAGGAGGCCGTAACAGAGCAGCTTCCGTGGCGTCCTAATTGATAGCCTGATTGCGAGTCGATAAGGGAGGAAATACCATGCCAGTACGGATCGGTATCAACGGGTTTGGCCGTGTTGGTCGGCAGATATTCAAGGCCATCCGCGATTATCATGGCAGTGCCCTGGAAGTGGTGGCCGTCAACGACCTCACCGACCCCAAGACCAACGCTCACCTTCTGAAATACGACAGCAATTACGGCGTCTTTCCCGCCCGCATCGAGGCCAGGGAGGATGCAATCCTAGTGGACGGGCAGACGGTAAAGGTCCTGGCCGAGCGAGACCCGGGGAGCATTCCCTGGGGCGACTTTGGGGTGGAGATCGTGGTGGAGTCGACAGGCCTTTTCACCGATGGCCAGAAGGCGGTGGCTCACACTAAGGCCGGGGTCAAGAAAGTAGTCATCACCGCTCCCGCCAAGAACGAGGACCTAACCGTCGTGCTGGGCGTCAACGAGGAGATGTACGATGCCCGGAAGCATACGGTCATCTCCAACGCCTCCTGCACGACCAACTGCATCGCCCCGGCGGTGAAGGTTCTGCACGAAAACTTCGGTGTCGCGAAGGGGTTCATGACGACCATCCATGCCTACACCAACGACCAAGTCATCCTGGACACGGTCCATAAAGACCTGCGGCGGGCTCGTGCCGCCGCGCTGAACATTATCCCCACTTCCACCGGGGCGGCCCGCGCTGTGACCGTAGTCATGCCAGCGCTGAAAGGCAGGCTGGACGGCATGGCCTTCCGAGTTCCCACGTCGACCGTCTCGGTGTGCGACTTCGTCGCGACCCTGGAGAAGACGATAACCAAAGAGAAGGTAAACCAGGCCTTCAAGGACGCCGCCTCTGAGCCGCTGCGGGGGATCCTTGAGTACATAGAGGAACCTCTGGTGAGCATCGACTTCAAGGGCAATCCCGCCAGCTCAATCGTCGACGGGCTCGCCACCATGGTAATCGGCGACAACATGGTGAAGGTCCTGGCCTGGTACGACAACGAGTGGGGCTACGCCTGCCGCACAGGAGACCTCTGCGCGTACATCGTCCAGAAGGGGCTCTAGAACGCCCGGAACCGGCCGGATGCTGGCGGCGGACTGAGAAGGGCGCGGGGAGTGCTTACCCTGGCTTCTCAGCGTACACTTTGAAGTAGACCGTATCCAGACCTCCGTGCTCTAGTCCGGGGTCGAAGCACTGTGAGTGCCTAACCCTCGCCTTCTTCGAGTCTATCCCCTCGACGATGCGGCCACCCATCATGTGGACGCGCCGCATTAAGGTGACCTGTCGTCACCAAGGGCACTGAAGTGTTTCAGGCTGTTGTCGGGTGGGAGCTCATACTGCCGTTTGACGGCGCTGCGCTACCGCTCTAAAATCGGAATAGTCATGTTCGAAGGGCTAACGGAAAAGCTGCAGAAGGTGCTTCGGCGCCTGGGTAGTCGCGGCACCATCACCGAGAGGGACCTGGACGAAGCCCTCCGAGAGGTGCGCGTGGCCCTTTTGGAGGCCGATGTCCACTTCAAGGTGGTGCGGCAGTTCGTGCAGCGGCTGCGAGAGCGAGCGTTGGGGGCTCAGGTGCTGGAGAGCCTCACGCCTATGCAGCAGGTTGTCGATATCGTCAATCAAGAGCTAATCGAAACCCTCGGCGGCAGCCAGAGCCAGCTCCAGCGGGCAAAGCAATCGCCTACGGTTGTCATCCTGGTGGGCCTAAAGGGCTCGGGCAAGACGACCACCGCCGCCAAGCTGGCGCTCCATCTGCGACGGGGCGGCGATCGCCCCCTGCTGGTGGCTGCTGACCCCCAGCGCGTGGCTGCAGCCGAGCAACTGGAGGCCCTGGGTAAGCAGCTCAACATCGCCGTGTACAGCGAGGACGGAGGGAGCCGCCCGCTCCAGATCTGCGAGCACGCTTTGAAGGAAGCCCATCGCCTGGGCGTCACCACTGTCCTTGTCGACACCGTGGGCTATCTGCAGATAGACGAGAAGTCCCTGGCGGATGTGATCGAGCTGCGGCGCCGTCTCTCGCCGGCCGAGGTGCTGATGGTGGCCGACGCCATGACCGGTCAGGAGGCAGTGCGGGCGGCCGAAGAGTTTCACAAGGCGCTGGGCCTCACCGGCTTGATCCTCACCAAGCTAGACGGCGACGCCCGCGGCGGTGCTGCCCTCTCCATTCGGGCTGTGACCGGCGTTCCCATCAAGTTCGTGGGGGTGGGAGAGAAAGCTGACGCCCTGGAGCCTTTCCATCCCGACCGCTTGGCCTCGCGCATACTAGGCATGGGCGATATCCTCACGCTGGTGGAAAAGGCGAAGGCCACCATCAGCGAGGAGGAGATCGAGGAACTGGGGGCGCGAGCCCGCCGAGGTGCTATCACCCTGGAGGACTTCGTCGGGCAGCTCCAGCAGGTGCGGAAGATGGGGCCTCTGAGCCAGGTGGTCGCCATGATACCGGGCCTTTCCAAGGTCGCCAGCCGTTTGGAGGACGTGGACGAGAGCCAGTTCGTGCAGATCGAGGCTATCGTGTATTCCATGACGCCCCAGGAGCGACGTTACCCGGACGTCATCGATGCCAGTCGCCGCCGCCGCATCGCCCGTGGCAGCGGCACCACCACCACGGATGTGAATCGCCTTCTCAAGCAGTTCCGCGAAGCCAAGAAGATAATGCAAATGGTGGCCTCAGGACGGGGGCCACGCATCGCACCGGGAGCGCCCTGGCCACGCTAGACTGAAGAACAATTTCTGCTATCCTTTATGGGAGGTGACTCCTTGCTAAAGATCCGTCTTTCCCGCGTTGGCAAGAAGAAGAGGCCAGCCTACCGCATCGTCGTGGCCGACTCGCGGGCCCCCCGTGATGGCGCTAATGTCGAGATCATTGGCCACTATGACCCCTTGACAGAGCCGCCGACCATCGTTATCAACGAGGAAAGAGTGACGCACTGGCTAGAGCACGGCGCTCAGCCCTCGGAAGCGGTTGCTAAGCTTCTGACGAGGAAAAGCGCTAGCGACCAAGGGGAAGAGGAACCTGCCCCGCCTACGGCTGAGAGCGAAAGTGAAGGGGAACCTGGTGCACCTGAGGCCGAGGATGAAGCTGATCAGGAATCTACTGCGGCCGAGGCCGAGGGCCAAGCCGACCAGGAATCTACTGCGGCTGAGGCCGAGAGCGGAGAAAAATCATGAAGGACCTCATCGAGTACATGGCCCGGGCCATTGTCGACTACCCGGATGAGGTAGTGGTGACGGAGGAGGAGGAGAGAGACTTCATCGTCTATCGCCTGCGGGTGGCCGAGTCGGACATGGGCAAGGTGATAGGCAAGCAGGGGCGCATCGCCAACGCCATGCGTGCCCTGCTGAAGGTGGCCGCCATCCGGAAGGGAACCAGGGCGGTACTGGAGATCGGGGAGGGCGTCGGCCGGCCCGGCCTCAGGGCTGAACCCAGGCCCCAGGCTGAACCCGAGCCGGAACTTGAAGCCGAACCTGAGCCTGAACCCGAGCCGGAGGCTGAGCCTGAGCCTGAGCTTGAGCCAGAGGCTGAACCCGAGCCTGAGCCTGAGAGCGGAGACAAGCCATGAAGGATCTCATCGAGTATATGGCCCGAGCCATCGTCGAGTACCCGGATGAGGTGGTGGTGACGGAGGAGGAAGAGGAAGACCAGATGGTGTATCGCCTGCGGGTGGCTGAGTCGGATATGGGCAGGGTGATAGGCAAAGAGGGACGCATCGCCAATGCCATGCGTGCCCTGCTGAAGGTGGCCGCCATCCGCAAGGGAACCAGGGCGATACTGGAGATCGGGGAGGGTGTCGGCCGGCCCGGCCTCAGGGCTGAACCCGAGCCCGAGGTTGAGCCCGAACCTGAACCCGAGCCTGAGCCTGAGAGCGAATAGGGCCTCGCCTGCCTGACTTCCCTCATCGCTCGCTCTCCCGAGCTCACGCGCCAGAGGCCTATCCACCTCCGACGCAGGCAGCGGCAACTAGCTATGTCTCGCTCTCGGGAAAACGTTAGCCAGGGATACGTGGCCGTCGGCCGCATCCTTGGCCCCTGGGGCCTGCACGGTGACCTGAAAGTGGAGCCCCTCACTGACTTCCCAGAGCGATTTGCCGTTGGCTGCAGCCTTCACATAGACGGTGTCGCCTACGCTATCGAGGGCTGTCGCTGGCAAAAGGGAAAAGCTTACATCAAGCTCTCGGGCATCGACGACGCCACCGCCGCTGAGGCTCTGCGCCAGCGCTTTTTGGAGGTGCCAGAGGGTGAGCTGAAGCCTCTATCGGAGGGCGAGTACTACCAGTTCCAGATACTGGGGCTGGAGGTGCGAACCACGGAAGGCCAACCGCTGGGCAAGGTGGCCCAGATCCTGAGCACGGGCAGCAACGACGTTTTCGTGGTGCATGGCGAGGGCGGCGAGCTGCTCATCCCAGCCCTGGACGACATCATCAAGGCGATAGACCTGAACGGGGGCTGGATGGAGGTGGAGCTGGTGGAAGGCCTTCTGCCTCCCGCCAAGAAGAGAAAGGGAGGCCTTTCTTGACGGCTCCAGGCGGCCCTATCTATAATGACACTGCCAAGGGGATATAGCTCAACTGGGAGAGCGCGGCGTTCGCATCGCCGAGGTTGCGGGTTCGAGTCCCGCTATCTCCACCAATATGGATATGAAGGATTATGGGGATAGGGGTCAAGGGCAAAGGTCTTGACCCCTAGCTCTTCTCAGTGGGCCTTCGAAGGGTGCCCCTGTAGCTCAGTGGACAGAGCGGCGGTTTCCTAAACCGCGAGTCGCCGGTTCGAGTCCGGCCAGGGGCCCCAGGTATGATTTCGGCATTAATCGCCCAGTTTTCGGCCCCACGAAACCGCTAGAGCGCGTGTTAAGTGAGGGCGAAGGGTGAGGGCAAACAGCGGGAACGTGGGAAGTAGGAGCGATTTGGGCAGGAGGGCCCGTGCTCCTTGGTAGAAAGGGGAGCAGAAGGCGTGGCGAAGGAGAGAAAGCGTCGCACTCCGAGACGTGAGAAAGGAGAGGCTGAGCAGCCCCCGGCGTCGGCGACTGTTGCCTGGGGAGCGATAGCGCTGGCGCTCGTCGCCATAGCCTTGGGCGGAGCCGCCCTCGTTCTTCATTTCGCGGACGAGGATGGCGAGGCTGAGCCAGCGGTCGGCCAGCCCACCCCGACAGTCCAACCGACGACGCCCACGCCGCCAGCGGTGGTGGCAGCGGAGGCGGACGATGACCCCTTCATAGGCCCGGCGGACGCACCGGTGACGATCATCAGCTTCACTGACTACCAGTGACCGTTCTGCAAGCGTTTCCGTGATGAAACGCTGGACCAAATCCTGGAGACCTACGAGGACGAGGTCAAGTACGTCGAACGTGACTTCCCCCTCAACTCGATTCATCCGTGGGCCCAGAAGGCGGCCGAGGCGACTGAATGTGCCGACGATCAGGGCAAGTACTGGGAATTTCATGACGTGCTATTCGAGAAGCAGAGCTCCTTCAGTCAGACCATGCAGTCGGAAGGGCTGACGGGCGTGCTGAGCGCCTTCAAGAGCGAGGCCGCTGCCTTAGCGCTGGACACCGCCACCTTCGACGACTGTCTGGACACGGGCAAGCAGGCCGCAGAGGTACAGAAGGACATCCAGGATGGCCAGAGCTACGGGGTGAAAAGCACGCCCAACTTCTTCATCAACGGTCAATTTGTGTCAGGCGCCCAGCCCTTCAGCGTTTTCCAGCAGTTGATCGATGCCGCGCTCGCTGGCGAGGACGAGGCTGAGCAGACACCGACGCCACAGGCCGATGGCGGGCCTCCGCCTGTTGCTGGCGAGCCGACAGTCACGTCCAGTGGACTGCAGTACATCGACATCGAGGTCGGCAGCGGTGAATCGCCGCAAACGGGCCAGACGGTGGTAGTGCATTACACCGGCTGGCTGGCCGATGGGACGAAGTTCGACAGCTCCCTGGACCGAGGCGAGCCCTTCTCTTTCACGTTCGGGACAGGCCGGGTAATCAAGGGCTGGGACGAAGGACTGGCGACCATGAAGGTCGACGGCAAGCGTCGCCTCATCATCCCGCCCGAACTGGCCTACGGCGAGAGTGGACAGCCACCGCGCATCCCAGCCAATGCGGAGCTGACCTTTGACGTGGATTTGATCGAGATCCAGTAGCGGAGCATGCGCACCAACCGCGTGTCAAATGAGGGCGGAGGGTGAGAAAAGCGATGGGTTTCGTATGAAGGCTATCGTCATCGAAGAGTTTGGCGGCCCCGAGGTCCTGCGCTATCGGGATGTGCCTGCCCCCCCGCTGTCCCCAGCGTCGATCCTCGTCGAAGTGCGGGCGGTGGGTGTCAACCGGGGCGACGTTCAGCAGCGTGCCGGCGAGGCCGGAGACGAGCAGCTACCGTTGCCTCTGATCGTCGGCTGGGAGGTGGCCGGCGTAGTGAAGGCAGTCGGCGACCTGGTTCAGAACGTGCGGCAGGGCGACCGCGTGGTGGCGATCATGCCGTCGGGTGGCTACGCCGAGCTGGCGGCGCCAATTGCGCAAGCGGTCGTGCCGATTCCACAGTCGCTAAGCTTCGAGGAAGCGGCTGGCATTCCCATCGTCTTCATGACGGCGTGGTTCGCGCTGGTGAAGAAGGCGGCTCTCCGCGCTAGTGAGACGGCGCTCATCCAGGCGGCGGGGTCGGGCGTGGGCATGGCCGGCGTCCAGGTCGCCAAGCACGTGGGGGCGCGGGTCATAGCCACCGCCGGCTCCGACGAGAAGCTCGCGCGCTCGCGCGAGCTGGGCGCGGGCGAAACCATCAACTATCGGACGACCGATTTCGCCGAAGCGGTCACGGCCATCACCGGCGGCCGCGGGGTCGACGTGGTGCTGGAATCAGTGGGAGGGCAAACGCTGATCAGAAGCATCGAACTCCTAGCGAGCGGCGGACGCCTGGTCTCCGTTGGAAACAGCTCAAAGGAGCCTGTGTCCATCGACGCAGCGCTGCTGGTCGAGCGGGACGTGTCCCTGTCAGGTCTATACCTGGGCAGTGAGCTGTTGAAATCCGGCGCGATAGAGGAGTTCCAGAAGGTGGTGGATCTCTGCGGCCGCGGCGAGCTGAAGGTCATCATCGAGCGGGTGCTGCCGCTGTCGGAGGCAGCGGCAGCTCACGGGATCCTGGCGGACCGGGCGAACTTCGGCAAGGTCATCCTCAAGCCGTAGTCGCTGCTCTCAAAGCGTCTGACGGTCCCTGTCACCGCTGGCGGCCCTTGCGCAAGAAGAGCCAACTTTTTTCTGCCATTGGTCTTGACTGCCTCGCCCTCAGTGCTAAAATCAGGGAGCCTAGTCCAATTTTCGGTAGGAGGAGGTACGCTATGCCCAACTACGTCGTTCTCTATCGTTTCACGGAGCAGGGACGCAAGGGCGTCAGGGACACGGTGAAACGAGCCGCCGAGATTCGCAAGCAGAACGAGGCGCGCGGCTTCAAGGTCTTGGGTCACTACTGGACCCAGGGGCGCTACGACCTAGTAGCGGTAGTGGATGCGCCCAGCGAAGAGGCCATGGTGGCGGGCCTGTTCGGGATCGCCGAGACGGGCAACGTTGCCAGCGAGAGCATGCGCGCCTTCACTGCGGAGGAGATGCAGAAGATTTTGGCCAAGGCCTAGCCACCGCGGCAGCCCCATTTGCCTCTGAATGACAACCGGGGGCAAAGCCAACGGCCAGAAGCGTCCTCAGACGCGTCAGAAGGCCGCTAGCGCCGCCTCTGGCACCGATGTCAGCAGAGCACGGTAAGGGTGGCGGCAAGGCCCGCTGCCCGACCAAGCTAGCGAACGGCTTGCAGTGCAAGGGCTAGGCGAGCCGGACCGTCAAGGCCGACGCTAACGCACGGAGCCCCTGGGTTGGATGGCCCAGGGGCTTCTGCCCATGAGGGTAACGAACACATAGCCGGCCAATAACAGGAGGAATGCATTCATGCCTGGTCCGCTCGAGGGAATCCGTGTCGTTGAGATAGGCTTCTGGGTCGCTGGCCCTTCCGCCGCCGCCATCCTCTGCGACTGGGGCGCAGAGGTAATCAAGATCGAGCCGCCGAACGGCGATCCACTGCGAGGGGTGGCTGCGTCAGTGGTGGGCTGGCCCCTTCCGATCAATCCTCCATTCGAACTGGACAATCGGGGCAAGCGAAGCATCGCCTTGAATCTGGAGACCGAGGAGGGGCGCACCATTGCGCGGACTCTCATTGACAAGGCCGATGTCTTGGTGACCAACTTGCGGCCCAAGGTGCTGGAGACGGCCGGCCTGACGTACGAGAGGCTGCGCGAA
This sequence comes from Dehalococcoidia bacterium, assembly GCA_020356025.1. Taxonomy (GTDB): domain Bacteria; phylum Chloroflexota; class Dehalococcoidia; order SM23-28-2; family SM23-28-2; genus SM23-28-2. The sequence continues at coordinate 11,940 of CP070630.1, forward strand.
ACGAATCGAGGGCTGGTCTACTGCCAGATGACCGGCTACGGTCCCGATGGCCCCAATCGAGACCGGGCGGCCTATGACGTCGGTGCGTTCTGGTCACGGGCTGGCGTCGCAGCTTCCCTGACGCCGGAGGGGGCAGAGCTGCCTCAGCAGCGCGCCGGCCTGGGCGATCACGTGGCGGGGCGCGATGCGGCGGGAGCCGTTTGTGCCGCTCTTCTGGCCCGCTCCCGCACCGGCGAAGGCCAGCGGGTGGCGGTCTCGCTCATCCGGGCCGGCATCTACACCATCGGATGGGATGTCAACGTGGCGTTGCGTCTGAAGTTCATGGTTCAACCCTACGACCGGCATCACGCGGTCAATCCGCTCATCGGCTGCTACCAGGCGGGCGATGAGCGCTGGTTCTGGCTTCTCCTGCTCCAGGGGGATCGCCACTGGCCGGACCTTTGTCGCGCCATTGAGCGCGAAGATCTCTTGAAGGACGACCGTTTCGCCGACATTGGCCGTCGCGGCCTCAATGCTCCAGCGCTGGTGGACGAACTGGACAAGGTCTTCGCCACCAAAGGTCTCGATGAGTGGGGCCAAGCCTTCGACAAGGAGAATGTGTGGTGGGCGCCCGTGAACTCCATCAGCGACGTGGTGAGCGATCCGGTGGTTCAGGAGGCAGGCGCCTTCGTTGACGTGCCCGGTCCGGAAGGACCGATCCAGGGAGTGGCTACACCGGCGGACTTCTACGGCACCCCATGGCAGCCACAAGGATACGTACCGGAACTGGGCCAGCACACGGAAGAAATTCTGCTGGAGCTGGACTACGATTGGGACAAGATCGTCGCTCTCAAGGAGGGCGGCACCATCCCCTAGGCGAGCGGAACGTTGCCACGTCCCGCTGCCTGTGGCCAAAGCGACGCGTGGCGCGCGCGCCACGCGCGAGCGCGCTCGGCAACGCCCCTCAGACGCGCCAGGAGGGCCGTAGGGCCGCCTCCATAGGCGAAGCAGGGGAAGTGGTTTGGGGGGGGGGGAGGGTAGGGACTGAGTGCTTGACGAAGTATGGGGTAGGAATCAGCAGAGGTGTGGTCGCATGAACCGCGTGTCAGTTGCTCGTCTTGCTCTCTACCTCGCGTCCGGTGAACCCCTGGGGATCACGGGCCGGGCCGTCCTCATCGACGGAGGCGCCAGCTTGAAGAAGTGCCCTGAACTCTTCAGCCACTCCCTCCTGTTGACTGGGCAGCAAGCCCAGGCCCGCAGGGAGCAAACCGGGTGCCAAGTGAACCACCCGCGCACACTCCCCCAAGGCCTGGCCCAGCCGGCTATTAGCGAACCGTACGATAGTCACTAGGAGCGCTGCCTGCCAGTTTGGCCACTTCATAGGAATCTCCTGGCTTTCCAGACGCAAGAGATGGGCTGGTTGTTACGGCCCTGTCACAGTTATGTTAATCTTGAGGAGAACGCGTGAACGTTTGCCAACCCTGCGGGCGGCCAGGCCCACAGCAGGTGATATTGAGCCACCAATAAGAATTGACAAAATATCGCAATAAGGGTAAGATATTCCCTGTTGGTGCTTTCTTCTTGCGGCGGGTCGCGGAGGGAAATCCCCTCCGCAGCAAGGGACGCACCCTCTTGGAAGGCTTGCCGCCAGATACGAAGGGAGGGATAAGGGTCAGGCGGAGCCAAGAGCTCGCCAATCTTCTTCCGGCCACCAACACGCGGGTCGAAGGTGCGTTGCCCGCAATCGCGACAACATAATAGCGTAGGGGTTCTGGGGCCGAATCCCCATTTCGGGGAACGGGGGACCCACTTTTCGGGGTGAATCTCGCCGCAGGCGAGTAGGGTAATCTCTTTCAACCCGAACCCGTCAGCTAACCTCGTAGGCCATGGAAAGAGGCATAGCGCCAGAGGATTGGGTGTGTGCCCGAGGCTATGTCTCGGGCGTATTATTGCCCATCGCGCCCGCCCCATTCCCCTGCAACCACTTTCCCGGGAGGAGGGGAAAGAATGGTGTCGATAGGCTTCTCTTCGGTGACCTTTTTCGGACCTTGCCCGCATTGTGACGGTCCTCTGCTCGAACTGTCAGATATGTGGGGACCCTTCTATGCCTGCGAGGAGTGTGGTTACGAGTTTGATCCTCTGGAACTGGAGCCGAAGCATCTTCAGCCAAAAGGCCAGCCCGCCTTCGCTGGCAGCTTCTGGCTGAACCAAGATAATGGCTCAAATGGCAGGAGGGTGGTATGGCAGGCTTCCGGCGCAGCACCTGGTTTGCCGTCGGGCTGATGATGGGCGCCCTCACGGGTGTTGCCCTCGGCCTGATGCTAGCGTTTCAGTCCGCCGAAGGTGAGACCCCCGCTGGAGGAAACGACTAGCGACGTCACGTAGAGCAACGGCTGGCTGCTGATCGCCGTCTCTGATGGTCGGAGGGAAGAGAGACGAGCAGGGGGAGTACGGTCAGCCGACCCCGAAATGCCCTCCGGTCTGCTTGAGTGAGCGCCTTTGATGGCGCTCTATTGATCCAGCAACCGCTACCAGGATGGTGATCCCCTAAGAGGAGTTCTCGCCTCTTCCTTCGCATCCCCTTGCACCTTGCCCGGTAGTATACTGGTAGCAAGGCATCAAGAACGTGCGAAGGCTGATCATCCTGACCGTTCGTTCCATCCAGGAATTCGGCGCCGATCGCTGCACTCACATGGCGGCCGCCATTTCTTACTATGCCCTCTTCTCCCTGTTCCCCCTGCTTATCTTCATGGTGTCGATATTCGGCATCTTCCTCCAGAGCAGTAGCCTTCAGGAAGACCTGATAGACAAGGTATTGGAGTTCATTCCCCTTACCTCGGACGAAGGGCGAGACGAAGTGAGTCAGGCGATAGATGGGATCGCCGGCATTAGCATACCCCTGAGCATAGTGGGACTTCTGGGCCTGGCCTGGTCGGCAAGCGCCCTGTTCGGGGCCATTCGCACTTCCCTGAACATAGCCTGGGACATTGAAACCTCACGTCACTTTGTCAAGCAGAAGCTGCTGGACTTGGGCATGGTGGCTGGAGTAGGGGTGTTCTTCCTTCTGTCCATCGGCACCACGGCGCTTCTCCGCACCACGCAGGAGGCCAGCTCGGACATCCTCGGCCCTCTGTCCAGCAACACGGCCGTCTTCTGGCGGACCATACCTTACCTGATGCCGGCGATATTCTCCTTCGGAGCGTTCATGGTGCTCTATCGCGTCGTGCCTAATGCCCCCATCAAGATCGGCGATGTCTGGCTGGGGGCACTGATAGCCGCGATCTTCTTCGAGATAATCAAGAATGGCTTCAGCTTCTATCTGGCGAACTTCGGCCGCTACGATGTGATCTACGGCTCCCTGGGAGCGGTGGTGGCCCTGCTGTTCTGGATGTATCTCAGCGCGGTGGTGCTCCTGTTCGGCGCGGAAGTGGCGTCCGAGTACCCGCGGGTGAAGTCGGGCAAGTACGACGACCTCTGGGGCCAAGGCTGGCTCCTGGGCGGCGGGCGCGCGAAGCTGGCGGAGCTCTGGGAGAAGGTACGTCTCGGGATGGCCAGCAGGGTACGAGGGCGCCGCTAGCTCAGGAGCCACGTCCTTGACCGGCATTCGGCGTGTTAGCTACAATAGCGTGGCCGAGAGCAGGGGTGTAGCTCAGGCTGGGAGAGCAGCGGTCTCCAAAACCGCAGGTCGGGGGTTCGAATCCCTCCACCCCTGCCAGAACTTGGATACGAATCGTGAACTCTTGAGCGGACGAGCGGAACATCATGTCTTCATTTGCCGACAATTCGCCGACCAGCGTCCACTCCAGCGACGGGCAGATCGACGGCGTGCTCATTCACCTGTCAGACGAGGCCCGCCAATGAGATGGCGGATTCGACAGCAGCAGCCCCCGCCGCCACCACCACCACCGCCTCCGAGGCCCACCAAGCCGACAAGGCCACCCGAGAGGATCGAAAGAGGAGTTAGGCCGCCACCGCCACCAGAGCCAGTCCAGCCACCAACGCCGCCGACTCGGCGGTCACGGCCCACACCGCCCACCGAACTGCTTTGACCTTTGCTAGATACTTGGGGCGATTCTCGTCAAAGTAGCAGAGATAGTCAGTGGCGGTTTTCCATCGCAAAAGGTGGTCCTCCTGACGGAAATGATCCTCCCACAGGCGGTCAACATCCACGCCTATGTTGAAGGGGCGCGGATCGAGGTGTCTGACAGCGTGGCATGCAACGGTGGCGAAGGCAATGCCAGCAAAGCCAAGCGCCAACCATCCACCCGTTCCGGCCTCCGATGGCCGTAAGGCCAGGATCGCGGCCAGAATGCCGAGGAGACCGCTGCTGGCAGCAAACAGAGTGCCCAGCTTCGTATCAAGAGAATCCAGAAACGACAGCTGCCGCGCCAGTCGTTCACGGGCGATGCTCAACATGAGGTCCGGGCTGAGTTGTGGATATGCCTGCTCGTCCATAGCCACAAGTATAGCAAATTGACGGTTGGGCCAGCTGATTTCCGCCGTA
>CP070630.1:16522-19875 GCA_020356025.1 Dehalococcoidia bacterium
CCCGGCAACCCTTCCTCCGAGATCATCGCCAGCCTGGCCGACGTGGCCAACGAGATGGACATCTACGTCGAGTGGTCCGTGAACGAGAAGGTGGCCCTGGAGGCCGCCGCCGCAGCCTCCTTTGCCGGCGTGCGCGCTATCGTGGCCATGAAGCAAAACGGCCTCAACGTCGCCTCCGATTTCCTCATGAACCTCAACCTGACGGGAACCGTCGGCGGCCTGGTGCTGGTGGTCTGCGACGACCCCTCTGGCCTGTCCAGCACCAACGAGCAGGACACTCGGCCGGCCGCCAAGTGGGCTGAGCTCCCGCTCCTTGAGCCTGCCGACTCTCAGGAAGCCAAGGAGATGACCAAGTGGGCTTTCGAACTGTCGGAGGAGATCAAGAATGTCTGCCTGGTCAGGAGCGTGACGCGTGTCTCCCACGCCCGCGGGGACGTGCGCCTCGGGGAGCCAATGTCCCCCACCAGGGAGGCGAAGTTCGCGCCCACAATGCTCGGCCAGTTTACCCCCCTGTTCGTTACCATCAAGCACAACTTCCTGCATCAGAAGGTGTCCAAGGCCAGGGAGATATTCGAATCGTCCCCCTTCAACTGGTACACCGGCCCCAAGTGGCCGGAGTTGCTGATAATCACCTGCGGCAGCGGCTGGCACTACTCCTTGGAGGCAGTGAAGGCCCTCGGCCTGGAGGACTCTGTGGGCATTCTGAAGCTCGGCACCACCTGGCCCTTGCCCGAGAAGCTGGTGCAACAGCACCTGGCCCGCACCAACAAAGTGTTGACCGTGGAGGAGGTCGACCCCTTCCTGGAGGGCAACCTCAAGGAGTTGGTCGGCGATGCGTTCCCCGCTCTTGGCCCTCTGACCTTCTACGGCAAGCGGAGCGGCCACATGCCCACCATCGGCGAGCTGGACCCAGATCAGGTGATAGGGGCCCTAAGCTCCATCCTGAACCGGGAGAAAGCCGCCGTCGAACCCGACTACGCCAAGAAGGCGCAAGCGCTGACCGGCGGCATAGTGCAGTCCAGGATGATCGGCTTCTGCGCCGGCTGTCCCCACCGGGCCACCCTCTGGTCGGTGAAGAACGCCCTGAAGCTGGACGGCCGCGGCGGCTTCGTCACCGGCGACATCGGCTGCTACACGATGGGCCTGGGGCCCACCGGGTTCTTCCAGCTCAAGACAGTCCAGGCCATGGGATCCGGCGCTGGCCTGGCCTCCGGCTTCGGCAAGCTGGGCAAGCTCGGTTTTAACCAGCCCGTATTGACAGTGTGCGGCGACTCTACTTTCTTCCATGCCGTCATCCCGGCCCTGATCAACGGAGTCTACAACCAGTCCAACTTCACCTTGATCATCCTCGACAACAGTGCCACTGCTATGACCGGTTTCCAGCCCCATCCCGGAACGGGAGTCAGCGCCGTGGGAGAGCCAGCGCCTACCGTGGACCTGGAAGGGCTGTGTCACTCGCTGGGCACACGGGTGGAGGTCGCGGATCCCTTCGACCTCCAGGACACCACCGACAAGCTCCTTGACCTGATGCAGGATGATGGCGGAGTGCGAGTGCTGATCTCCAAGAGAAAGTGCGGCATCGTCAGGGCCAAGGAGGAGGAGAAGCCGGAATACAAGGTCCGGGTGGACAGCGAGAAGTGTCGCGGGGAAAGCTGCGGCTGCAACCGCCTGTGCACGCGGATATTCCAGTGCCCCGGCCTTGTCTGGGACAGTGAGAGCCAGAAGGCAAAAATCGATGAGGTCATCTGCACGGGCTGCGGGGTGTGCGCTGACATCTGTCCCGCCTCGGCCATCATCAGGGAGGTAGTCTGATCATGGAAGGAGCAGACCCCCTCAACGTCATCGTCACCGGCGTCGGCGGCCAGGGCAACGTCCTCATCAGTCAACTCATGGGCAGCGCCCTGGTGCGGACAGGCCATCACGTGACCATCGGCGAAACCTACGGCGCCTCCCAGCGGGGCGGAGCGGTGATGAGCCACCTCAGGATCTCGCGCGAGGCCCAGTATGGCCCCCTCATCCCTCACGGCCAGGCCAACGTCATCCTCGGCCTAGAGCCGGTGGAGACCCTACGAGTCTTGGGGCAATACGGCAATCCGGATGTCACCGTTATCACCAATTCCAGGCCTGTGTACCCGCTGGCCGTGGCCATCGGCACCGCCCAATACCCCAGCGTTGAGGAGATAGTGAAAGCGCTGGAAGAGCTATCAAGCAAGGCATGGCTGATCAATGCCACGGACATTGCTCTCGACCTGGGCGCGTCCATCCTCACCAACATCGTCATGGCGGGAGCGCTCGTGGGGGCCGGCGTGCTGCCCCTGGCGCCGGAAGAGTTCGAGCAGGAGCTCCAGGAGAGCCTGCCGGCTGACAGGCTCGACTTCAATCTGAAGGCCTTCAGGAGAGGCCTCGCTGAAGTGAAGGCCCGCTGACCGACGACCCCCGCTCGGCCGTGCGGACCTAGAAGGCCCGATATTCTACCGCTTGCCCGTGATGAACTCTCGTATGTAGGAGTTGACCAGCCCCGGCTTCTCGTGGATGACCCAGTGCGAGCCGTCCGGGATGCGCTTCACCGTCAAATCGAGCACGAACCCATCAAGCCCCTCGAGGTTGCCGGTGAGCAGAGCCTCGTCCTTCTCCCCCCAGATCACCAGCGTCGGCACCTCCACCGTCAGCGAGGACACACGCGAGGCCGCGTTCTTCGTCGCGCGCCAAAGAGTGCCTTCACTCGTGGGCGGGCCGATGCCGGCGGCCCGGTAGTAATTCAAGCTACCGGTGAGAGCGCCCGGCTGTGACCACGCTTCGATGTACGCCTTGCGGTCCTCCTCGCTGAAGTAACCCTGCTTCAGCCCCTCGGCCAAGACAGCATCCACCAGCGCAGCGTAGTTGTCCGCCGAAATGATTTCCTCGGCCTGCGAGCGGCGGAACACCAGCATGTACTGGCTGGCCCGTTGTTGAGCCGGGTTCTCTCTCAGCTCGCGCTCGAACACGCCCGGATGCGGCGCGTTGATGATGATCAGCTTCTCAAGATAGTCCGGATGGAAGATCGCGAATGCCCACGCCACAGCGCCACCCCAGTCGTGGCCGACAAGGACGAACTTCTTGTGCCCCAGATGCTCTGCCAGCGCTCGTAGGTCCTCGACCAGGTACCCTATCCGGTACTGATCAACGTCTGCGGGTTTTGATGACAGATTGTAGCCACGCATGTCCGGAGCCACGGCTTGATAGTCCCGTCCGAACTCGGCGAGCTGGTTCTTCCACTCGTACCAGGGCTCCGGAAAGCCGTGTGCGAAAACGATCAGCTTGCCCTTGCCCGCGGTCACATAGTGCAGTCGGATGGCGTTCAGATCAGCGTACCC
>CP070630.1:19975-32545 GCA_020356025.1 Dehalococcoidia bacterium
ATCGTGCCTCGATCACCGACAAACTCGATGGGGGCGTGATGGTCGCCGTCCACCGTGTTGCTCCAGACCCCGGAGTCGTTGCAGCGGCAGCCTATGCCGATACCCTCGCCGTGGAGGTTATTCCTAAGGACATTCACGTTACTGGCAACAGGACCAATCCAGCCCACCGATATGGCCCCCCAGGTGGCGTCGCGGATCTCGTTGTCCTGTATCGTGACGTAGTTCCCACTGCCCGCAATGCCAACCGTGTCGACCCCGAGACTCGGAGGCGGAGTAACGTCGAGAGCCAGGCCCTCGATCGTCACGCCATCGGAGTCGATGATGAACAGGGCGCTATCCCCGCCACCGTGGTGAACAGTGGCGACCCCGTCGTCCTCCGCCGTGGCCCCGGGGCCGGTGATGGTCAGGGACACGTTGATGGTCATCGATGCCTCAGTGTACTCGCCTTCGCAGACACGGATCGTGTCGAAGTTCGTTGCCACGCTGAGAGCCTGGGTGATGGTCGGGTAATCAGGCGCGCTGCCGTCAACGCAGTCGGAGGAGTCGTCATCGACCACCCAGATTCCCCCCACGGCCGCGACTGGCGGGCTAAGGGTGGAGGACGCCAACACGGCGAGGGCAACGATCACGAAGTACAGGACGACTCGATTCAACATGGTGACGACTCCTTTCGGCCCCCGCATCATGGCAGAAGGGTTTGGTGGGATCAAGGTATAGAGGACGCCACTCTACTAAGGGACGCAGAGATTGAAGAGGGGACAAGCTATGATCACCAGGAAGGCTCTGCTGAAGTTCGTTAGCGGGAGCACGGCAGAAGGCACCAGGGAACTACTCCTCCCGCCACGTGACCTCGAACAGCCGCACTGGGTCCTCGAACCCCCGCAGGGCTACATCGCCCCGGTCTGAGAACAGGAACCCCTTGCCAGCCACGAGTCCTCGCAACGTATCCGAGACCAATATCTCCTCACCCTCTGCCTTCGCCGCGACGCGGGCGGCCAGCTGCACTGCGGTCCCGAACAGGTCTTCCTCCTCGGCCACAGGCTCCCCGGCGTTCAGGCCGATGCGGACTCGGATGGGCGTTTCGGGGTTCGCTTCGTTGTGCTGGGCGAGGGCACGCTGGATGTCGATGGCACATTCCAGGGCGCGGCTGGCTGAAGCGAAGGAGGCCATGATGCCGTCCCCAGTGTGCTTTATCTCGGAGCCGCCGTGGGCCTTAAGTGCGTCTCTGACAATGCTGTTGTGGGTGCGCAGTACCTCCTGGGCTTTGGCATCGCCTAGGCGTTGGGTTAGGGTAGTGGAGCCTTCCATGTCGGTGAAGAGGATGGTGTGGACATCCTCCTTAGCCAGAGGCTCGGCCCCCGCTGCGGCCTCCTCATCTACGTCTAGGAACTCCACGATAGCCTCGCAAATAGTCTGCCTCACGGGTTCGTTGGGCAGAGGGAAGTGGTTGCAGCCATCTAGCGGGAGGAAGCGAGCCCCTGGTATGCCGGTCGCCAGCTCCCGGCCCCCCTCAAAGGGACAAAGGGTGTCGCCCCGACGGTGAATTACCAGGGTGGGTACTGTCACCCGCGGTAGGAGCGGTCTCACGTCGATGTCTCGGAAGGCAGCCAGAAAGGCCGCAACATTCTCGCCGGACGCGGAGACCCGTTGCAGTTCGTTGAAGGCTCGAATAGCGTCGGTGTCGGGTTCCGGCATCAACAGCGTCGTGAAGAACTGGCGGTACGCCGGCACATCGCTGTCCCAGCCCTGGCGGACTAGCGTCAATGTAGCCTCAAACTGTTGGGAGCCTTTCTCGGTGTCGAGCCAAGAGAAGCGAGGGAACGAACCGTATATTATGAGGTGGCTCACCCGCTCGGGATGGCGTACCCAGTAGGCGATGGCTGGCGCAGCGCCACAAGAGAAGCCGAACAGGGCCACCCTCTCAAGACCAGCGGCGTCAACCACGGCTTCTAGGTCATGCACGTGAGCCTCTAGGGAAAAGTCCTTCACATTGCGATCGGAGAGGCCCATGCCCCGACCATCGTAGCGGACGAAGAGAAGACGGCGGGATAGACCATCGATGAAACCCCGCCACAGGGGATTTGTCCACTCAGCCTCCAGGTGGGTGAACCAGCAGAGGACGCGCACCAAGGGCAGCCCCTGCCCCACAGTGGCATAGGCTATGCGCGTCCCGTCCGTGCTGGTGCAGAAGCGGATCTGCTGTTCCATAGCGCCACTATCCTACTCGTAGGCAGAAGGGTTGGCAAGGGCAGAGCAGGCTATCGTCATACTGGCGACGAAAGCGTTGACACAGGAAGGAGCAGAAACTAGCATCCTGTCATCGACAGCGACAGCGACTTCGAGGCTAGACGCAAGGGAAGGAGGTCTAACATGAGGTGGATTAGCTCCAGGGCAGCAGTGGTCACGTCGGTGACGGCGGTGGCCGTTCTCACCTTTGCCTTGGCGATGTGGCAGAGCTGGCCAGCCGAGGCCCAGGATACCTGGATTGTGAACGACGACCTGCTGCCGGCGGAGGACGGCTGCGACACGCCTGACTTCGAGACGGACGACATTGACGCTGTCATCGACAGTATGGACGTCAGTGATGGCGACACGTTGGTCATCTGTGAGGGCACCTACCAGGGTGGTATCACAGTCCATAAAAGCCTCACCATCGAAGGGCGGGAAGGGGCCGATCGGGCGGATGTGGTGATAGAGCTTGCCCCAGGGCCGAGTAGTACCACCGACGGCCTCATCATAGACCATGACAACGTCACCATCCGTCACCTGACCCTGAACGGCCCTGATAAGGAGAACTGGGGCATCCACGTCCTCGGGGGAGCTCCGCCGGCCTACGAGGGCATCGAAATCAGCGATGTGGAGGCTACCGACTGGAGTGACGGCATACACGCCGAGGATGCCCGGGGCATGGTTATCGAAGACAGCGATGTGCATGGCAACAAGGATGGCGTGGAGCTGCACAACGGGACAGAGAATGCTGTGCGAGGTAACACGATAAGCGATAATGATGAAGAGGGCCTCACTGTGGGCGGCGAGGATGAGCTCCTGGTGGAGGGCAATACATTGTCGGGCAGCGCCGCTAGCCAGGTGCAAATCTGGGACAGGGTCAACATGCGCATGCTGCGCAATGACATCCTGACGGCCGAGGGTAGCGATGGCATCGAGATAACGGCTGTGCCCGCGGAGGCTTTCATACAGATCGGCGGCTCACCTGACAACGCCAACAGCTTCAGCGGTCCCTTCGACCCCGGGGCCGAGCATTACTACGTGGAGCTGTTTTGCGAGGCCGAGAACACGGTGGATGCGACCTACAACTGGTGGGGAAGCACTGCCAGGATCGACATCGCCAACCGCATCTTCAACGACGAGGACGACCCGCCGGCCTACACCGAGTGTAATGCCCCCGATGACGTCAAGGGTGCGGTTGTCTTCCACCCCTGGGCGACAGAGCCCGCTCCTACCCCCAGCCCGAGCCCTACCCCAACACCGACTCCCAGCCCCACTCCCAGCCCTACGCCGAGCCCAACGCCGGTGGCAGCCACCCGTGACTTCGACCTGCCGCTGGGCTGGAACAACTTCGTCTGGACAGGAGCCGACGCCACGGCTGCCGACACGGCCCTGGACTGCATCGCCGGCGACTTCGCCATCGCCTATCTGCTGGAGGCGGGCGGCTGGCTGCGCTACGTGCCCGGCGACCCGGGCATCACCACCCTGGCCACCGTGGATAAGTACGACAGCCTGCTGGTGCTGGTGACGGCCAGCGGGGTACAGTGCCTGGGGATGCCGGTGGAGCCGTAGCTGGCGTCTCCGTCGGCTAGAACCTGAACGGGGAGGGCAGATGCCCTCCCCCTCTATATGGTTCAGCCAATGCCAGGTCCAGCCGCGAGGGTTGGCAAGAAGGGACAACCGGTCAGGGACGGGCTTCAGCTGTCGAATTTGTCAGATGATAACTGGACGCGTTTCGCTCGCCTCTCACCTATTGAGGCCACAGCGCTCAGAGGATTATGCTTCACACGGAAGAGGTCGCAGGTTCAAACCCTGCACCGCCCACCATAGATACGAAAGTCAGCCCATAACTGGACAATCGCCTCTTTCGACGACGGCCACAGCGCTCATCCCGCGATACTTGGGGACTAGCTCTGCGATCCCTCCTTCATAGCTACGGGCCGACGGCCATGGTGCAGCTCACCGGCGCCGTGACCAGAATCAGGAACGCGTCGTACTCGTCCAGCGGCCCCATGTTGGAGATCTCCGGTCTGTCAGGGAAGTAGCGCTCCCACCCTCCACCTACTAGCCGATAGGCCGCAGCATAGCTGTTCTCCGCGCAGTCGAACACGTGCTCAGGCGGCATCCCGTCGGCGCCGGTCCACCCCTCGTTTTGCCAGCCCACGCTCCAGTTAAGCGTCCTCTCAGTAGCAGGCGGGTCGGCCACCTCCATGTCGCAGGTGACGTTGCCGGTGACGAGGATGAGGAAAGCGTCATACTGCGCCAAATCGGTCATGTTGGAGAGGTCGGGTCGGTCGGGGAAGTACCGCTCCCACCCTCCGCTGACCAGGCGATAGGCAGCCGCGTAGTTGCCGGCCGCACAGGAGAAGGCTTCCTCGGGAGTGGAGGCCCCGCTCCAGGTGGCGTTGTGCCAGCCGGGGCCCCAGAACAGGCTGCGGGTCGCGCCAGGGGTAGGCGTGACTGTCGGCGTTGGCGACGGGGTTGGCGTTGGGCTCGGCGTCGGCTCGGCCACGGCCACGGGCGCCGAGAACTCGGAGGTGTTGAAGAGGGAGTCGGTGGCCGTAGCAGTGACGTTGGGCCCCTCAGGCGAGCCAGAGAAGTTCCAGTCGCCAAAACCGTCCGCCATGGTGGAGCCTTCATACACCCTACCCTCGTCCTCGTCGTCGGAGTAGATGTCGACCCAGCAGCCGGGACAGGCCGTGCCAAAGACCGAGCCCACGCTTTCGACGGACGGCGGTGCCAGTTCAGTGTTGCCGCCACTGAGTAGTTCGATCCCTTTGCCGCCGTTGGAGTGAATGGAGTTGCGACGGATGGCGTTGCCGGTGGTATCTAGTTCTTCCACACGAACCCCCGCTTGCACGTTGAAGGCGATGACGTTGCCCTCGCCAGGGCCGCTGCCGCCGATGGTGTTGTTCTGAGGACCGTTGTCGATCACCACGCCGCAATGCCCATTGCCCATGGCGGCGGTGCCTGAAGCGTCCGTGCCGATGTAGTTGCCCTTGACCACGTTGCCGTTTGTGCCGCTGCCCCAGATCGCCACGCCGCTCACATCATTGCCGGATATTACGTTGCCCTCGCCAGGGCCGCTGCCGCCGATGATGTTGTTCTGGGCGCCTGAGCCGATAGCCACAGCATCATAGCAATTGTAGATTTCGAGGCCCCTAATGGTGTTGCTGTCGGAGTGGATGTAGAAGCAGTCGAAGGCGCCGCCCATGCCGTCCACAACTACCCCGGCGGAGGACCCATCGACGGTGTCCCCGCCCGTGCCGAGCCACGGCAGCTGGCCCGAGTCTAGGGCGATGGTCTGGGGGTTGCCCGGCGGGAAGTCGTCGGTGTCGAACACGATGGTGTCGCTGAAGGTACCCACCGGGAAGGTGCTGCCGCATCGCCCTAACGACAGATCCCACGCTGCGCCCGAAACCTGGCCGCACTCCGATGGCGTCAGCTCGCTGAGCCACAGCCCCCCCGTAGCCAGCATCATGGCCTCGCGCAGGGTCAGCTTGTCGTTGCGGTCGTCAGTGTCCTCGGTGCTGTTGACGGTGATGGTCGTGTCGGGGCTCGCCTCAGTCCTCGGCCGGTTGAGCACCACAAACGCTGAGGCTGCGACCGCCGCGACGATCAAGATGACCAACACGCATCGCTTCATGGCCTAGCCCCCCTTAGAACTACTCCTCCCGCCACCTCACCTCGAACAGCCGCACAGGATCCGCGAACCCCCGCAGGGCCACATCGCCTCGGTCTGACAGCATGAATCCTTTGCCTGCTGCAAGCTCCCGCACCACGTTCGCCGCCACGATCTCACCGGGCTCGGCGTGGGCGCATATGCGAGCGGCGAGCTGCACGGCGGTGCCGAAGAGATCCTCCTCCAGGATGTTGCCAGAAAGGGCTAGTTGATCGAGGCCAGCGTGCTGTCAGCCTCACGTAGACGCTCACAGAGAGTGACCAACACCCTCTTCTGTATTCGAGGAACGTCATCTAGCAAGTAGTCGAAGGAGCGTCTGTGGATGACCAGTAGAACAACCGGCGTGTCGGCGATGACCGTCGCTGTTCGCGGCTTTCCATCTATAAGTGACATCTCTCCAAAGAAATCGCCTGCGCCCAGACGGGCGATTATTTTTCCGTCCCGCTCAACTCGGGCGCTGCCGTCTACTATGAGGAGGAACTCCAGTCCACGCTCGCCCTGCCGAGCCAACACCTTGCCTGCATCCCATCTCACCTCGTCGGCTAGCCGCGCGATCAAGTCCAGATGGCGTCGGCTGACGCCGCTGAATATCGGCACCTTCCTCAGCGGATCAAGTATCTCTGAACGACGAAGGAACATTTTGGCTCTACACTCCAGAGTAAGGCAATGATGTAGCAAAGTGGTCGCGCTGTCAACCTTGTCACGTCCGGCACTCTGGCTGGATATTGCCAACTGACAGATTTGGCAGGTGCACAAGCGGCCTCCCTTCGTCCAGTCTCCAGAAGGCGATGCTCACCCCGTCGGCGGTCTGCGCGTACTGGATGCGCGGCTCCATAGCGCCACTATCCTACTCGTAGGCAGAAGGGTTGGCAAGGGCAGAGCGGCCTATCGTTATGCTGGCGACGAAAACGTTGACACAGGAAGGAGCAGAAACTAGCATCCTGTCAGCGACAGCGACAGCGACTTCAGGGATAAACGCAATGGAAGGAGGTCAAGCATGAGATGGCTTCGCTCTAGGGCAGCAGTGGTGGCGGTGGTGGCAGCCGTGGCGGTTCTCACTATCGCTCTCGGTAGCTGGCAGGGCTGGCTAGCCCAGGCCGCGGACGATACCTGGATTGTGAACGACGACCTGCTGCCGGCGGAGGGCGGCTGCGACACGCCCAACTTCGAGACGGACGACATTGACGCTGTTATCGACGATATGGAAGTCAGTGATGGCGACACCCTGGTCATCTGCGAGGGCACCTACGCGGGCGCCGTCATAGTTGACAAAAGTCTAACGATCGAGGGCCGCGCCGAGGCCGACCGAGACGAGATCGTGGTGGAGGGTGCAGGCGACGGTCTGGTTGTCACTGCCGATGACGTGACCATCCGCCACATGCGCCTCGATGGCATGGAGGGCAGTGGTAATGGCATTGACGTCCCATTCGCAGGGAATGCCACCATCCAGCACGTCGAGCTGACCGACTGGGGCCATGGCATCTATGCCGAAGACGCCTCCGATATGGTTATCGAAGACAGCTACATCCACGACGCCACTTGGGAAGGCATACAGCTCGACGGGGGTAGCGGCCATCGCATCGCCCGGAACGACATAGCCGACAACGGAAGTTATGGGATCAATATCAATGACACAGACCTGGCCGTTGTGGAAGACAACACGATATCGGGGAACGAACACAACCAGCTCCGGATCCAAGACCGGAGCTATGTCCAAGTGCTGCGAAACACCATTGTCACCGGCAGCACCGGCATCCTGCTGGACAGCGTGGACGCCGAGGCCCTGGTGATCATCGGCGGCTCCGACGCCAACGCCAATACCTTTGACGGCGACCTGGCCGCCGACGAGTACTACATCGAGATGACGTGCAGCAGCCAGGCCACCGTCAACGCCACCCGCAACTACTGGAAAGGCGCTCCGGCAACCTCCCGCGGCGTTGTCGGTGTCATCTTCAACGATGAGTACGACGACGGTACTGAGTGCCCTGCGCCTGACGATGTCAAGGGTGCGGTCGTCTTCCATCCGGTAGCCACAGAGCCCGCCCCTACCCCCAGCCCCAGTCCTACGCCCACACCGACCCCCAGTCCCACTCCCAGCCCTACGCCCAGTCCAACGCCGGTCGCGGACACCCGCGACTTCGACCTGCCGCTGGGCTGGAACAACTTCGTCTGGACAGGAGCCGACGCCACGGCTGCGGACACGGCCCTGGACTGCATCGCCGGCAACTTCGCCATCGCCTATGCGCTGGAGGCAGGTGGCTGGCTCCGCTATGTGCCCGGTGACCCGGGCATCACCACCCTGGCAACGGTGGACAAGTACGACAGCCTGCTGGTGCTGTTGACGGCCAGCGGGGTGCAGTGCCTGGGGATGCCGGTAGAGCCGTAGCTGCCATCTCCATCGGTTAGCATCTGAAGGGGGGAGGGCAGATGGTCTCCTCCCTGTCTTTTGGCCAGCCAATGCCGGATCCAGCAGCGAGGGCTGGCAAGGAGGGACAATCGGTCAGGGACGGGCTTCAGGTGCCCGATTTGTCAGATGATAACTGGACGCGTTTCGCTCGCCCCTCACCTATTGATGCCACAGCGCTCAGAGGATTATGCTTCACACGCAAGAGGTCGCAGGTTCAAACCCTGCACCGCCCACCATCCGCGCCAAAGCGACTCGGAGAGCTAGTCCTCTCCCACCGGCCGCCCCTGGGAGCCGAGCCGACGCCTGGGCTTGGGCGCCTCCTCCCCTTCCTCGCTCCCGCCGACCTTCGCATCCTCGTCTTCGTAGCCTTCCACGGCGCGCTGAAGAATCGTCTGGTAGCGGGACAGCGCCTCTATCGAGAGGCTGAGGAAAGTGTCACCGGCCTTGGTGAGAGAGTACATCCGACGGGCTGGCCCCGATCGGGATGTGTCCCAGAAGGAGGAGACCAGACCTGCCCGCTCCAACTGCCGCAGAGTGCGATAAACAGTCCCCGAATCGAAGGCCGGCAGGCCCGCCTTGGCCAGCTCCCGCACCAACCGGTAGCCGTACGCGTTCCAGTTGCGCAGGTACGCCAGCAGGCTTGAGGCCAGGAAGTCGCCGTGCAGGCGAGGCCACAGCTTCCGCTCGATCTTCTCTTCCGGCGCGGGCTCGTCAGTCATCTGTCTTGCTCCCACATTCTAACCTTCTTCAAGATTTCTTGAGAATAGCTGCTCCCAGCACTTGACAGTAGTATGTCTCTATGTGTATATTGCACCTATCGCCAGCGTTTGTCAAGTCAAGGAGGTAGGAAAGATGCCCAAGACCGAGAGCCAGGAGAAGTTCTTCGACGCCTTGAACGATAGCTACGATGCGATCATCGAGGCCATCAAGGCTGGCAACGAGCGCGGTTACCGCTTCTCCAAGACCCTCATCGAAGAGGTGGAGAAGGGTCAACGGGAAGTGCTAGACCTGGCCAGGAAGTGGGCCAAGGCGCCCACCGACGCCCCTGGCCTGCTGGGCTCCGTGGTGGAGGCGATGGCCAAGGCACAGAGCCGTGGTCTGGTGCTGGCCAGGGACTGGCTGTCAGAGGTATCGGACGCCCGCACCGAGGCTCGCGACGTGATCCAGCGCGTCGTGACCGCCAACCAGGCCGCCGCTCAGGCTGGCGTCGAGGCTGCTCGCGGCATCGTCACCAGCGCTACCGAAGCGGCCCGACCGTCGGCCCGCAAGGCGCGGCGAGAGGCCGCCCGCGGCAATAACACGGCTTCACCACCGTCGGAGCCTGAGACCGAGTCCGAGCCGTCGGCGCCTGAGAGCACGTCGTCGCAGTAGCGCATAGGCCCGAAAGACAGGAGCCGACGGAGAAGAGACGGCTACTCGTCGCCCGATAGCCGGCCATTGGGCGAGAGCAAAAAGGCGATCTCGCGAAAGACCTGCGCGTTGAAAGCGAGACCGCCGTGGGTGCCTTTTACTTCGATGTTCGCTTTCTCATCTCCGTATAGGCAGGACCGCCAGTCCACTATGCCATCGGTCTTGGTGTAGATGGAGGTCAGAGGAATGGCGGGCGGCAGCCCTCGACGCAGCGACTGTACGAATTCGCAGTTGCACTCGCCGGTATAGCACTGCGGGTCCACACGCGAGCGGTGGCGCCACTGGACCCTTCCCCGAACGAAGCCCGCCATCGCCAGCACCGTCGGGTGCGCCCGGATCTCGTTGACGGGCGAGCCCATTGTGATCACCTGAGCCACCTGGCTGGGGCGATGGCCTGCCGCGCTGCGGGCAATGATTCCTCCCAGACTGTGGCCTACCAACTGCACCTTGCGACCGGTCTCACGGAAAGCACGGTTGATCGTGCGGAACAGTCGCTGCGCCAGGATGTCTGGGCACTCGGCGTTCTGGCCGATGTTCGACAGATAGGGGCAGTAACCTATACGGCGCAGCCAGCGGTGCATCTCCGTCAGGTAGGCATCGTTGCCGAGGAAGCCGGGGATCAGCACAACGGGGGCGCCGTCACCGTGGGGAATGCCGGAGCCGTGGTAGACCGGCGAGGCGTGTAGGGCAACCCAATCCAGAGCCACCAGCAACTCCCGCCACAGGGGCACCAGCACTGGTACGAAACGGTTGCTCAGCCGGTCTTCTGCCTTGTTCAGACCTTCACTCTCCTCCGCCTGGCTGCACAGGAACACTCTTGCCCTGCAACTCGGCCTGGCCTATACTTCAAAAATCATCCCAAACATAATATAATACACACAAACTGTTGCCGTTCAACTCGAAGGCGCGGGAAAAGCTGCTGCAGCACAATCCCAGAGGGCTCTCTCAGATGCAGTAGTAGTCACCCTAGCCGTTCGAGGAGAGCAGCCCTCGGATGAACAGGGGGAGGTGAAGGCCATGGTGCAGGACAAGTTCGGTCGCCGACTGACCGTCCAAGACTCGGCCTTCGTCTACTTCGAGCGAGATGAGGCGCCCATGCATCTCGGCTCCCTCGGCATCTACGAGGGCCGTATCCCCTTCCAGCGTTTCGTTGACCACCTGAATGGCCGCATCCGGCTCATCCCCCGCTATCGCCAGCGCCTGATGTTCGTGCCGCTCAACATTGCTTTTCCTACGTGGGAGGACGACCCTGAATTCGACATCCTGGATCACATCCATCGTGTGTCTCTCCCTCCGCCAGGGGACGACGATCAGCTGGCCCGTCTGGCAGGCGAGCTGTGGGCACCCCCGCTGAGCCGCACTAAGCCCCTCTGGGAGCTCTTCCTTATCGAAGACCTGCCCGGCGACCGCACGGCCCTTCTGGCCAAAGTTCATCACTGCATGATCGACGGCGTGTCCGGCATCGAGCTGCTCATGGCGGCACTGGATATCTCCCCTGAGCCCTCTCCACCTCAGCCGGAAGACTCGCCATTCGCGCCTGGGCCCATCAGCAGCGGGGGGACGCGCTTGGTCGATGCTCTCTTCCATCAGGTGGATCAGGCCATCAAGACCGTCGCGGACTTCCAGCAGTCGCTGTTGAGCCCGCGTAAGCGTCTGGGACGGTCAACGGAGACCTTTCGAGACCTTGCGCAGTTGGCCCCCCTGTTCACCAACAGCGTTCCTGAGACCCCCTTCAATGCCCCTCTCAGCGGACGGCGGAGTATCGTCTGGAGCGAGATGTCATTCGATGAGATCCGAAGCATACGCCGCGCCCTGGGTGGAACCGTCAACGATGTCGCCCTCACCATCGTCAGCGGGGCCTTGCAGCGCTATCTGGAGCTGCACGGCCAGTCCACTGACGGCCTGGACTTGCGGGTGATGACCCCGGTCAACATCCGCCGTGAGGACGAAAAGGGAAAGCTCGGCAATCGCATCTCGGCCATGTTCGTACCCCTGCCTGTAGGTATCAGCGATCCGGTGGAGCGGGCCAAAATAGTTCGGGAGCGGGTGGAAGCACTGAAGGAGGCCAATCAGGCTCGAGCGGTGGACACTTTGCTTCGGATGTTCGACATCGCTCCGGTGCCTCTCATCGCTACAGTGGGGAGCGGCCCTTGGGCGGGCAACACGCTACTGAATCTGGTCTGCACCAACGTGCCGGGTCCTATGATCCCTCTGTACTGCGTGGGGCACCGCCTGCAGGCTCACTATCCACTGGTGCCCCTGACCTGGGAACTGGGCATCGCTGTTGGCATCACCAGCTACGATCAGACGCTGTACTTCGCTTTCACGGTCGATTCCAAGGTCGTGCCGGATGCGAAGCGTTTCAAGGAGTTCCTCGATCAGTCCTTCCTGGAGTTGCGGACGGCGGCCGGTGTCACCCCTGCCGACCTCCCGGTGGTTATCAGTGGCCCCGCCATAGAGTTGCCTCCTGCCCGAGAGACCCCCCGGGCAAGAGCCTCCGCAGACGTACAGTGGCCAGGGGCTATCTGAGGTGCTCGCTGTCTGTCAGACCAGCGATGTCGTAGGACATGATCAGGAGGTCGCGGGTCTTGCCGTCCCGATCGATAACGAAGTCGTGAAGTAGGGCTTCCGCCCTGAAGCCCAGTCGCTCGAACGTAGCACGCGCCCCCTTCTGATCCGGAGTCATGCGCGCCAACATCTTCTGCAGGCCCAAGTCCTTGGCAATTGCGAAGACATCATAGGCCAGCCGACGCCCGAGGCCCAACTTGCGATAGTCCGGGCTAATTACCACCCTTATCTCGCCCACGTGCCGCGTCCAGAACGCGGCGTTCATGTTGAGACTACC
>CP070630.1:32645-37277 GCA_020356025.1 Dehalococcoidia bacterium
TCCGATAGGGGCATCTGGTACTCCAGCAGCACCCGCCGGCCGGTGGCGCCCTCCAGCGGGCCGTGCTCGAGGTAGTCCATGCGCTTGAACTCGCCGCGACGGCCGGTCACCAGCTCCATCAGCGGCCCGATGTAGCGGTCGGGGGTGATGATGCTGACGTTCATCCAGGGCTCCATGATCTCCAGCACCTTCTCCGGACTGGGCAGCTTGGCCGGGTTGTCCACCGCCAGTTCCTCGCCGTCGACCTTCAGCACCCGATACTCCACGCTGGGGGCGGTCACCAGGATGTCCAGGTCGTACTCGCGCTCCAGGCGCTCCTGGACGATGTCCATGTGGAGGAGGCCGAGGAAGCCGCAGCGGAAGCCGGGGCCGAGGGCTATGCTGGACTCCGGCTCGTAGCTGAGTGCGGCGTCGTTGAGGCGCAGCTTGTCGATGGCGTCGCGCAGGAGGGCGAACTCGTCGGCATTGGCCGGATAGAGGCCAGCGAAGACCATCGGCTTGGCGGGGCGATAGCCGGGCAGGGGCTCGGACGCGGGCGTTTCGTCGTAGGTGATGGTGTCGCCGACCCGGCAATGGCGCACGGTCTTGAGGCCGGTGGCCACGTAGCCCACCTCGCCGGTGGTGAGCCCTTCCGTGGGCGCGAAGGAGGGCCGAAAGACGCCCACCTCCAGCGGGTCGAGCTCGCGCCGGTTCGACATCAGGCGCAGGCGTCGTCGGGTGGAGAGAGAGCCGTCCACCACCCGCAGGTAGGCGATGACCCCCTTGTAGGGGTCGTACTTGGAGTCGAAGATCAGGGCTCTCAGGCGGGCCTGGACGCGACCGCCGGGGGGCGGGATGCGCTGCACGACCGCCTCCAGAACCTCCGGCGTGCCGATGCCCTCCTTGGCCGAGGCGAGGATCATCTCCTCCTGGCCGTAGCCCATCACGGCCTCGATCTCGTGGGCCACCCGCTGAGGCTCGGCGTTGGGCAGGTCGATCTTGTTGATCACCGGGATGATGGTCAGGTTGTGCTCCATGGCCATGTAGACGTTGGCCAGGGTCTGGGCCTGGATGCCCTGGGTGGCGTCCACCACCAGGATGGCCCCCTCGGCGGCGGCCAGGGCGCGCGAGACCTCGTAGGTGAAGTCGACGTGGCCCGGCGTGTCGATGAGGTTGAGCTCGTACTGTTCGCCGTCCTGGGCGCGATAGCGCATGCGGACGGCGGTGGCCTTGATCGTGATGCCTCGCTCGCGCTCCAGGTCCATCTGGTCGAGCACCTGCTCGGCCATCTGGCGTGGGGAGATGGTGCCGGTAAGCTCCAGCATGCGGTCGGCGAGCGTAGACTTGCCGTGGTCGATGTGGGCGATGATGCAGAAGTTGCGGATGCGGGACTGGTCCATGTCGCATTGATGGTAGCACGGCTATCGCGCGGGCGGCAATGAACCGGCCGATACGACGTGGACAGATAACCCATCGCAAGTGTTGACATGGTGGGAACCTCCGAGTAGATCAATGGCGCTTATGTTTAGAAAGTAGGCGACGAGGGGGTGCGGCGATGCGACACCTGCGAATTCTGGTGCTGGGCCTGCTGGCGCTGGGGGTAGCGCTTCCGACAGGGGGCGCGGGCGCTCAGCCTACCGTGGTCGAGACGATCCCCGTCGGCAGCTATCCCTGGGGCGTAGCCGCCAACCCTGTGACCAACCGCATCTACGCGGTCAACGCGGGCAGCTACAATGTCTCGGTGATAGACGGGACCACCCACACGGCGGTGGCTACGGTGCCCGTGGGCCGTTGGCCTCATGGCATTGGGGTGAACCCACAGACTGACCGCGTGTACGTGGCGAACGCCTGGGACGGCACCGTTTCCGTCATCGATGGCGCGACCAATGCTGTCATCGGCACCCTCGGCGTGGGCACTGGTCCCTACGAGGTCGGCGTGAACCCTGCCACCAACCGTGTGTACGTGGCGAACGAATACAGCGGCGATGTCTCCGTCATCGATGGCGCCACCAACGCTGTCATCGAGACCATCTCTGTGGGCCCACGACCCCGCCGCGTCGCGGTTAACCCCACCACCGACCGCGTCTACGTCGCGGACATCGACAGCGACGACGTCTCCGTCATTGACGGAGCGACGAACACCGTCGTGGCGACCGTGCCCGTGGGGGATTTCCCTAGAGGTATCGCGGTGAACCCTGACACCGGGCGAATCTACGTGACTGATGACGTCTATCATGGTGTCTACATCATCGATGGGGCCACCAACCAGGTGATCGGCACGGTCGGGGGTCTAGGGCTTTTTCCCTTCGGAATTGGGGTCAACCCTACCACCAACCGCATCTACGTCGCGGCCGAAGCCGTGGACAAAGTCTACGTCATCGACGGAGCTACGAACACTGTCGTCGCGTACATCCCGGTGGGTGATGGGCCTCATGGCGTCGGGGTGAATGTCAGCACGAACCTGATTTACGTCACCGACTACAACGATAACACGGTATCCGTCATACAGGACGACGCGGACGGGGACGGCGTGGGCGACGCCTCCGACAACTGCCCAACGGTGCCTAACGCCGACCAGACCGACACCGACCGTGATGGCGTAGGCGATGCCTGCGACATCTGCCCTGACGACCCGAACGACGACAGCGACGGCGATGGCTACTGCGTCGGCCCTCGCTTCAACGCGCCCAAGGTCGGCGGCAACGACAACTGCCCCAACGATGCCAACCCCGGCCAGGACGATGCCGACTCAGACGGCATGGGCGACGCCTGCGACAACTGCCCCTACGACCCTGAGAACGACGTCGACGGCGATAGCATTTGTGGCGATGTGGACGACTGCCCGCTGTACGCGGGGCCTCCAGAAAACAACGGCTGCCCTCTTCCTGGGCCTCCCGCCGTCGGCGGCATAGTGGAAATGCAGGGCAATGATTCGGGCCCAGCGCTTGACTCGGCCGCCGATTCTACGGGCGGTTCGGCGCTTCCCTATTACGTGGCGCTGGCCGCACTCGCGGCTCTTGCGCTGGTCACTCTCAGCGCAGGCGCGCTGTACGCCACGAGGCGCTGGCTGAGGTAGGCTGTCGGGCTACTGCTGGCTCCTACACCCGGGGGCAGGCCACCCAGTGCTCCTTGCCGCCGACGCCTACGTTGCGCCACTCTGGGATGGCGGTCTGACAGCCGTGGGCGTCGCTGGCGATGGGGCAGCGCGTGTGGAAGACGCAGCCCGGCGGCGGCCGCATTGGGCTGGGCACGTCGCCCGTCAGGATGATGCGCTCTCGCTCGGCCTCCACCACCGGGTCTGGGATGGGGATGGCCGACAGCAGGGCCTTCGTGTAAGGGTGGAGGGCGTTCTCGTACAGCTCCAGCCGGTCGGCCAGCTCCATCAGCTTGCCCAGGTACATCACCGCTACGCGGTCGCTGATGTGGCGCACCACCGACAGGTCGTGGGCAATGAACAGATAGGTGAGGTTGAACTCGGTCTGAAGGTCATCCAGCAGGTTGATGATCTGGGCTTGAATGGACACGTCCAGGGCCGAGATGGGCTCGTCGCAGACGATGAAGCTGGGCTGCACCGCCAGGGCGCGCGCGATGCCGATGCGCTGGCGCTGGCCGCCGCTGAACTCGTGCGGGTAGCGGTTGGCGTAGTAGGGGTTAAGCCCGACGACGCGCATCAGCTCGTGCACCCTTTCGCGCCGCCCCTTGCGCCCACCACCCAGGCCGTGAACGACCAGGGGCTCGCCGACGATGCTGCCCACGGTCATGCGGGGGTTCAGCGAGGCGTAGGGGTCTTGGAAGATCATCTGCATACGACGGCGCATGCGGCGAATCTCGCCACCCTTCATCTTGATGAGATCATGGCCCTCGAAGGTGATCTCGCCGCCTGTAGGTTGGTGCAGCATGAGGATGCAGCGGCCGGTGGTGGTCTTACCGCAGCCGCTCTCCCCCACCAGGCCGAGGGTCTCCCCCTGCCTGATGGCGAAGGAGATGCCGTCCACGGCCTTGACGTCGGCTATCTTGCGCTGGAGGATGATGCCGCTGACCACGGGGAAGTACATCCTCAGATCGTGGACGTCCAGCAGGACGTTGTCCAGACGACCGGCGCTTCTGGTGACGATGTATTCGCTGGTCACGGCTCAATCCCTCAGGCCGGAGCCGCCGATCCGGCGGCCTGCCCCACCTTGGGCCACTCCCAGCAGGCGGAATAGTGTTCGCCGGCTACCTGCAGGAGGGGTGGTTTCATATTCTCGCATTTCTGCACGGCGAACTTGCAGCGCGGCTGGAAGGCACAGCCCTCCGGCATATGGATTAGGTCGGGCGGGAAGCCTTCGATGGGCTCCAGCTTCTCCTTACGCGCCTGGTCAAGGCGGGGCACCGATTTCAGCAGGCCCAGGGTGTAGGGATGGTGGGGGTTGCCGTAGAGCTCGCGGGCCACCGCCGCCTCCACGATCTTGCCCGCATACATCACACTGACCCGATCGGCGTAGCGGGCCACCACCCCCAGGTTGTGGGTGATAATGACCACCGCCGTTCCCAGCTCACGGGTCAGGTGGGTCAGTAGCTCCAGGATCTGGGCCTGGATGGTCACGTCGA
This sequence comes from Dehalococcoidia bacterium, assembly GCA_020356025.1. Classification (GTDB taxonomy): domain Bacteria; phylum Chloroflexota; class Dehalococcoidia; order SM23-28-2; family SM23-28-2; genus SM23-28-2. The sequence continues at coordinate 37,215 of CP070630.1, forward strand.
GAGCGGTAGTGGGCTCGTCGGCCAAGAGGAGCCTGGGGTTGCAGGAGAGGGCCATGGCGATCA
>CP070630.1:37377-46275 GCA_020356025.1 Dehalococcoidia bacterium
CCTTCCAGGCCTTCAAGCTGGCAACGATGAGGGACGACCCGGCAGAGGACAGCCCCTCACAGCTCAAGAAACACTACGGCGGACCCGCGCCCTCCAACTTCTCCATCTATGCTCATTTTGAGGGTGAACTGGCGGTGTAAGCCCTAAGCAGAACCTGCGACAACCTGACCCGAGAAGGCCTAATGGACGCCGTTGAGTCTATCAAGGACTGGCACACCGACCTGCTTCTGGACGAGGTCAACGTCAGCTTCAGCGACACCGATCACACAGGCCTCCAGACCGGCAGGATGCTGAAGGTTGTCGGGGAGGATGGAAAGGCCGGGTTCGAGTACTTCGGCCCGCTATACGTGTTCGAGGACTAAGGACCAGCGCGGCCGGCGAGAGCCAGCGGCACGCCTTGGCTGCGCTCGCGGCTGCCAATAGGATGAGGCCACCGAAGACTGATCCGTGGGAGGTAGGCGAATGCGGTGGGTCTTGACTGTAGTGCTGGTCGTTGGCCTGACGCTGACGGCGATAGCTTGCGAAGAAGGGGAAGAGGCGGCCACAGCGACGCCGAGCCCATCGTTCACACCGACGGCGACTGCGCCGGCGACGCCCCAACTGGAGGGAGAGGTCGAACTCCTCGAGTGGATAGCGCACGAGGGGAGAGCATGGACGGAGGGCCTGCTGGTCTGCGAGGGCGTCCTGTGGGAAAGCACCGGCCTTGTGGGCGAGTCGCAGGTGCGGGGGCTGGACAGGGAAACGGGCGCAGTGCTGTGGTCAGTCCCGAACACGGAGGGGGAGTTCGGCGAGGGACTGGTGCGGGCGTTCGGGAAGACGTACCTGCTGACGTACACGGAAGGCAAGGCGTACCTGTTCGAGCGGGATGGGGAGCAGCCGTACACGCTATTCGCTACGTACGAGGGCGAAGGCTGGGGACTGACGGCGACTGAGGAGCACCTGGTGAACTCGAATGGGAGCGCAAGCCTGTACTATCGTGATCCCGAGACGTTCGAGATCGTTGAGAAGGTCCCTATTCAATACAGAGGGCAGCCCGTGCAGAGGTTGAACGAGCTGGAGTACGACGGGACGTACATCTGGGCCAACCGGTGGCAGACACCATACATCTACCGAATACTCGAGGGGGACCCATCGAACGTGGTGCGCTACACGCTCCCCGCCGAAGTGTGTCCGGAAGGCATTCCGAACGGCATCGCGTGGGACGAAGAGCAGGGCATCTTCTTCGTCACGGGTCAGAAGTGCGAGAAGATCTGGAAGGCGCGTTTCCGGTAGACAGACGTCCGGATCGACCAGGAACCGCAGTATATCGTCTACGTTGAAAGGGGTTGACAGGTTCTAGAAAAAGAGTATCATAATGGATTATCTCGGCATAAGCTAACATAATACGAGACCCCTAGGGGCTATTGCACCGCCGGCCTGTGCAATGACAGGTTCGCCCCGGGAAGGAGTCTGCGATGACCAGGAAGCAGATCGGCGCAGTAGTTGGCACACTGGTTCTGGCGGTAGCGGCCCCCCTTCTCATCCTGGCACTCCTGCACAGCCACGGCGGAGACACGCAGGCCGCCCCCGTCTCCGCCTGCACCGCTCCCGATAACGGCAGCGGCACCATCACCCTTCCGCCGCTGAACTGCGAGTACGTCGCGCCCAACGACCCGATGATGATTATCGATGGTCTACCCCCAGGCACGACGATCGAGCTGGACCCCATTCTCGATTGGTTCCTCTGCTCTAACCCTGGCATTTGCTCACTGCCGCTGGGGCCAGGTGAGTGCGAGACCGCCGGCGGCTCGCTCGGCGGGCATGGTTGCTGCGTCGAAGCGGCGCTCGATCTTACCGTGACGGGCACCGGCGATCTGACCGGCTTCAACCGCCACCTGCTGGTGCCGGTGGAGCTTGAAGCGCATTCGGGTCCCCGCACCCCCGGCGACCCGGTGCAGACATTCCCCAGGGATATGTACCGTCTCCAAGGGGAGCTATTCGGCGACCCGGATTTCTGCACGCTCAGGGTTACGGCGGGGACGGACTTTGGCCTGCCGAGCCCCGGCCAGACCACGTTGACTGAGCTGCCCTCCGGTGACTTTGCCGTGGACAGCTTCTTCGACATCACCTATCAGATCGAGTTTGAGGGGTGCCCCGCGTCGCCGATCTACGGCTACATGGGAACGACGACCGGAACGAGCCGCTTCCTGACCGGTCTCGGCGGTCCGTACGACACCGTCAAGTGGGAGCAGGGACCCGACCTAGCACCGACGGGCCTGGACGTTATGGCTCAGATACCGGAGGTCAACATCACCCTGGCCGACGACTTCCAGTGTACGGACACCGGCTACATCACGCAGATCGACTTCTGGGGGTCGTGGTACCACGATATATTGCCCGGCGACGACCCCGAGGCCGTGTCATTCACCCTGAGCTTCCATTCCGACATCCCCGCAGGTGGAGAGCCACCCTGGAGCCATCCGGGCGAGCTGCTCTGGCTGCACACGTTCCTGCCGGGCGAATGCCAGGCTGAGCTTTACGCAAGCGAACTCACGGAAGGCTGGTTCTACCCTCTCGAGGACTATTACGAGGCCTTCGCTGACACCATGGTGTGGTTATACCGGTGCCCCATACCAGAGGAGTACTGGTTCTACCAGGAGGACGGAACCATCTACTGGCTGGATGTCGCAGCCTACCCGGAGGTGGAGTCCTACTTCGGGTGGAAGACATCGCTCGACCACTGGAATGACGACGGCGCCTGGGCGGTTGGGCCAGAGCCAATCGACCCGTCTGCCTGGTGGGAGCTGGTGTATCCGCTGACTCACCCCATGGAGGGCGAGTCGATAGATCTGGCCTTCCGGCTGTGGGGGAGAGAGGCGCCGATAGTCCAGACGAATAAGTGGCAGCAGACGCCCGACCTGAACCCCACGGGAATAGACGTCAGTGCCTACGACCCCGACTTCGTCGTGGCTGACGACTTCCAGTGCACGACACCCGGCCCGATCACGCACGTCCGCGTCTGGGGGTCGTGGCTCGGCGATGTCCTGCCCTCCGGCGGCGCGGATGACGTGTCATTCACCTTGAGCATTCATGAGGACGTTCCCGCGGGTGGAGGGGAACCGAGCCAGCCGGGGCAGCTCCTGTGGCTTTGGGAGTCGCCTGACTTCACGGTTAGACCTTACCAAGTTGGCCTCGATGAAGGCTGGCTGGAACCGCCGGCGGACTACACGCCGTCGGCGGACACGATCGCCTGGGAGTACACGTTCAACCTCGATCCGGCACAGTACTGCACTGCCTTGGACAACGGCAGCGGCACCGCCGATCTTCCGGCGGCGAACTGCGACTACGTCTCGCCCGGCGGGCCGATGAAGATCATCCAGGGCCTGCCGGCTGGCACAACGATCGAACTGGTCCCGACCTTCGATGACTACGTCTGCAACGTTGCCAGGCCGTGGTGCACAATCGCGCTGGCAAGCGGTGTCTGCGAGGGCCCCGGCGGCGCGCTTGGCGGCACTGCTTCCTGCGCCGAGGCGGCGCTCGAGCTTAACGTCACAGGCACCGGCGATCTGGCCGGTTTCAACCGCACGCTCTGGGTGCCGATGAACGCCGAGTTCCATTGGGCTGCCCGCACTCCCGGCGAGCCGGTGCAGACATTCGATGCCGATATGTACCGTCTGGAAGGAGAGCTCTTCGGCGACCCGGACTTCTGCACGCTCAGGGTTAAGGCAGGGAGCGTCAACGGCCTGCCGGGCCCCGGCCAGACCACGTTGGCCGAGCTGCCCAGCGGCAACTATGCCGTGGACAGCTTCTTCGACATCGTCTATCAGATCGAGTTCGAGGGATGTCCCGCCTCGCCGATCCAGGACTACTCGGGAACGACGGCCGGATTGGCCACCATTCGCTATGGACCGCCCACGTTCGTCCAGGAAGGCACGCCGGACGATCCGATCATCTACTGGCTCGACGTCCAGGCTGACACCGGCGGCGAGGCAGCCTATTTCGGGTGGAAGACATCGCTCGACCACTGGACCGACGACGGCGCCTGGGCCAGTGAGCCAGTCAGCCCATTCTGCGCCGCGCCGGACGACGGCAGCGGCACCGCCGAGCTGCCAGCCACAGCGCAGGACTGCGAGTACATCGCGCCGTTCGAGGTGATGGAGATTATCGACGGCCTGCCGCCTGGCACGACGATCGAACTGGACCCGATTTTCGACCGGTTCATCTGCAATTCGCCACCTTGCGAGAACCCCGGCGGATCGCTCGGCGGCACTGTCTCCGACCTCGATGATGCGACGCTCGACCTCACCGTGTCAGGCACCGGCGATCTGACCGGCTTCAACCGCCACCTCGCCGTGCCGATATATACTGCTGAATTCCACTGGGCACCCCGCACACCCGGCGATCTAGAGCAGACATTCTCGGCTGACATGTTCCGTCTCAACGGGGAACTTTTCGGCGACCCGGATTTCTGCACGCTCATCATTACCGCCGGGTCGGACTACGGCCTGCCGGGCCCCGGCCAGACCACGTTGAGCCAGCTACCCTCCGGTGACTTTGCCGTGGACAGCTTCTTCGACGTCACCTATCAGATCACGTTTGAGGGATGTCCCGGCTCGGTGCTGCAAGACTACTCGGGAACGACGACCGCAACGATCCGCTTGCAGACCTACGATAGCGGCTGGACCGGCTGGTCGGAACTGGTATACCCGGCGGGTCACCCCATGGTGGGCGAGTCGATCGACCTGGCCTTCGAGATCTGGGGGAGAGAGGTGCCGGTGGAGGAGGAAGAGACATACAAGTGGCTGCAGGAGCCCGACGTGGACCCCACGGGTATGGACGTCAGGGCGGACTACCCCAACCTTGTCCTGGCCGACGACCTCCAATGCACGGCGCCCGGCCCGATCACGGAGATCGTCATCTGGGGGTCGTGGTTGGACGACGTCCTGCCCGCCGAGGGCGCGGATGACGTGTCATTCACGCTGAGCATCCATGAGGACGTTCCGGCGGCTGGAGAGGAACCGAGCCATCCGGGGGACCTCCTATGGCTTTGGGAGTCGCCCGAGTTCACGGTCGACCTTTACCAGGGCAACCTTGAGGAAGGCTGGCTGGTGCCGCCAGGCGCCCTCTACACACCTGCCGCGGACACCATCGCCTTTGAGTACACCTTCAACCTCGATCCGAAGCAGTACTGCAGCGCGCCGGACAACGGCAGCGACACCATCGATCTTCCGCCGAACTGCGACTACATCGCGATTGGGGAGCCGATCAAGATTATCGAGGGTCTGCCGCCCGGCACGACGATCGAACTGGACCCCACCTTCGATGACTACGTCTGCAATGTTGCCAGACCGTGGTGCACAATCGCGCTGGCAAGCGGCGTGTGCGAGGGCGCCGGCGGCGACCTCGGCGGCACTGCTTCCTGCGCCGAGGCGACGCTCGAGCTTGACGTCACGGGCACGGGCAGTCTGGCCGGCTTCAACCGCCAGCTGGCGGTGCCGATAAACGCCGAGTTCCATTGGGCCTCCCGCACACCCGGCGACCCGGTGCAGACATTCGAAGCTGAGATGTACCGTCTGGAAGGGGAGCTCTTCGGCGACCCGGATTTCTGCACGTTCAGGGTTACGGCTGGGACGGTCAACGGCCTGGCGGGCCCCGGCTGGACGACGTTGACCGAGCTACCCAGCGGTGACTATGCCGTGGAGAGCTTCTTCGACATCACCTATCAGATCGAGTTCGAGGGATGTCCCGCGTCGCAGATCGAAGACTACATGGGAACGACGACCGAAACGGTCACCCTTCGCTATGGGCCGGCCACGTTCATCCAGCAAGGCACGGACGGCGACCCGATCATCTACTGGCTGGACGTGCAGGCCAACAGCGACGAAGGGTTGTTCGGCTGGAAGACCTCGGTCGACCAGTGGAATGACGACGGCGCGTGGGCGCCCGGCACGGAACCGGTCGTGGTCGGCCCACTCTGCCGGCCTCCGGACGACGGCACGGGCACCATCGAGCTTCCGGCCAGGGATGAAGACTACTGCGACTACATCTCGCTCTACGAGACGATGATGATTATCGATGGCCTGCCGCCAGGCACGACGATCGAGCTGGACCCCATTCTCATGGACTTCCTCTGCACCGACCCTGCCATTTGCTCACTGCCGCTGGCACCAGGTGAGTGCGAGACCGCCGGCGGCTCGCTCGGCGGGCACGGCTGCTGCGCTGAGGCGACGCTCGATCTTGACGTTACAGGCACCGGCGAACTGGCCGGTTTCAACCGCCACCTCGCTGTGCCGGTGGAGCTTGAAGCCCATTCGGCCCCCCGCAACCCCGGCGACCCGGTGCAGACATTCGACAGGGTTATGTACCGTTTCTTCGGCGAACTCTTCGGCGACCCCGACTTCTGCACGCTCAGGATTACGGCCGGGACGGACTACGGCCTGCCGAGCCCCGGCCAGACGACGTTGACGGAGCTATCTTCGGGCGAATATGGCGTCGACAGCTTCTTCGACATCACCTATCAGATCGAGTTTGAGGGATGTCCCGCCTCGCCGATCGAAGACTACATGGGAACGACGACCGCAACGATCCGCCTTGAGGTTCCGGAGGACGCGATTGAATGGTCGGAACTGCTGTACCCGACGGGTCATCCTATGGAGGGCCAGTCGGTCGACCTGGCCTTTGCGATCCAGAGCGAAGAGAGGTGTAGCGCCGGCGTGGACACGGACGGGGATACGTTCAACGACGATATCGAGTGGTACCTGCCGAGCGACTGTCTGGACGACTGCACGGACAACCCCGGCGTGCACGACGCGTGGCCGCTGGACAACAACATGGACAGGGCCGTCACCGTGGTTGGCGACGTCCTGCCCTACTCGGGCAAGATAGGAAGCGCGGTGGGCGGCGACCCGATCCTCCGGCGGCTGGACCTCAACGCCGATAGCAGCATCACTGTGGTGGGCGACGTCCTGCCCTACTCGGGCAAGATCGGAACGGGTTGCACGTAGAGCACTGCGTCGTGCGTCGCAAGCTTAGATAGCTTTAGGCCGCGCTCGCGGTGGCCGGTGCTATCGTGAGCTTCGTGGTGGCAGTGGGTGGTCAGAAGGGGGGAAGAGGCGGCCGTACCAGACGCGTGCGGTAGACGCGGATGTTGGTCGCGAGCACGCCCTGGTCCAGCAGCTTCTTGACGTGCCGCTTTGCCTCAGAAGCCTCAGGCCAGGTGGTTCTGGTGATGTCGTCCGGCCCGTGGACGACGACAACAACAAATGCCGAGAACTGATGGTAGTTGTACATCGTGTGCCCCGCGCTACCTCTGGCCTCAAGATAGCACGCCCAGGTTGCATCCTTCAGTAAACGTGGGGGGACGCAAAGTATAGATTCGGTTGGAGTTGGCGCAGCGTGCGGCTAGATCCTGAGGATGGGAGCGAAGCGCCTATCGCTGCGGAAAGGGCCGACGAGGGCCATGTGCAACTGGTCGTTCACAAGGAGGGCCCGCGCCACGCGCTGCACATCCTGCACCGTGACGGCCTCCAGGAGGTCGAGGACCTGATCGGGAGTGCGCACCTCGCGCAGCAGGAGCTCCTGGCCTCCCACCCAGCCGGCGACGCTGCGAGTGTCCTCCAGACGCAACAGCAGACGGCCCTTGGAGAGCTCCTTGGCCTTGGTCAACTCCTCCTCCTCAACGCCGTCGCGCAGGCGCACAAGCTCACTGAGAATGACCTTAACGGCATCGACCGTCCTGGCGGGATCGACGCCGGCGTAGATGGTGAAGGCGCCGCTATCGAGGAAGTGGCTGACGTAGCTGTGGACGTCGTAGACCAAGCCCTGCCTCTCGCGTAGCTCCAGGAAGAGGCGACTGCTCATTCCCTCGCCCAGGATCACCGACAGGAGGGCAAGGGCATGTCGGTCGGGGTGGCGCAGGGATAGGCCCCGCACGGCTAGGCAGAGGTGGGCTTGCTCGCTCTTCTTGTAGCGGAGGGTGCAGCGAGGGCCCTGGCCGTCGGTGGTCGGGTGCCAGGAGGAGGGAGAGCCAGACGAGCAGTCGCTCCAGGCGGCGGCCACCTGCTCCCGCACCTGGCGGGGGTCAACGTTTCCGGCCATGCTCACGACGATGTTGTTGGGGACGTACTGGCGGGAAAGGTAGTCGAGGGCCGTCTGGCGGTCGATGGCCTTAACCGACTCCTTGGTGCCAGCCACGTCCCAGCCCAGGGGCTGGTCAGCCCAGAGGGCCTGGTCGATGGCAAGGTCCACGAGCTGGCTAGGAGTGTCGGCGATCATGGCGAGCTCTTCGAGGATGACCTGGCGCTCCTTCTCTATCTCCCGGGGATCGAAGCGAGGGGCGCGTACCAGGTCGACGAGCACATCCAGGGCGAGGGGGAAGTGAGGAGCGGCCACCTTGCAGTGGTAGACGGTCAACTCGCGGTCGGTGGCACCGTTGAGCATACCACCCACCCTGTCGATGGCCTCGGAGATGTCCTTGGAGGTGGGGCGCTTCTGGCTGCCCTTGAAGCAGAGGTGCTCTACGAAGTGGGAGAGGCCGGCATGCTCCTTGCACTCATAGCGGGAGCCGGCACCAATATAGATGGTGATGGCCACGGAATAGCTATGAGGCATAGGGGCAGCGAGGATACGCAAGCCGTTGGCCAGAGTGGTCTTCTCGTACAAGGGGGCAGCCTCCAGGGCAGAAAAACGAAACGATAGGACGAACCGGCGGCTGCTGGAACGCCTCCCGCTGCATATTGTAAAGACGGGTGAGCCTTACGATCAACGGGCGTCTTTGGTCTCCTTGACCAGCCGAGCCATCTATGGGACAATTGTTATGGACATATGTCCGTAACTCTCACCGAGTTCTGAGCCTATGCCAAGACCAACCAAGTGGCGACGAGTGGCTTTCATGCCACAGGTGACCCATTTCAAGCCAGC
>CP070630.1:46375-73035 GCA_020356025.1 Dehalococcoidia bacterium
CCCTGGCGGCGGAAGTCGTCCAGCTCCTTGCGGTACTCTCCCTTCCGCCCCCGCACCACTGGTGCCAGGACCTGGACGTGCGCGCCCTCACCCAACCCGAGTACGCGGTCGGTGATCTGTTGCACCGTCTGACTGGAGATGGGCCTGCCGCAGCGGTGGCAGTGGGGCTGCCCGACGCGGGCGAAGAGCAGCCTCAGGAAGTCGTAGATCTCCGTGGTGGTGCCCACCGTGGAGCGGGGGTTGCGGCCGGCGGTCTTCTGCTCGATGGCGATCGCGGGTGAGAGCCCCTCGATCGAGTCGACGTCGGGCTTGCTCATCTGCTCGAGGAACTGCCGGGCGTAGGCGGAGAGCGACTCCACGTAGCGGCGCTGGCCCTCGGCGTAGATGGTGTCGAAGGCGAGGGAGCTCTTGCCGGAGCCGGAGACGCCGGTGATGACGACCAGCTTGTCGCGGGGGATGGCAACGTCGATGTTCTTGAGATTGTGCTCGCGGGCACCCCGGACGATGATGGCGTCCAGAGGCATACAACGTCCTCCTCAAGGTTAAGGTCAATCGTTAATTGTAGCATGCAGGAAGGGCTCGAACAAGGGTGCTAAGGGGTGGTTCTCCGAGGGCGTGGTCGTCCTCTCATCGCTCAGCAGGGTGAAAGAGCGGAGGAGAAAGCAGCGCCAGCCGGCTTAGGCCGCGGCTCTAAACTAAGATGGCAGCTTGCGGCCGAACTCGTCCAGCCTGTCCTCCAGGCGGCGCTGGACGAGGGCTATCGTGAGGTCGCCGCGGGTGCGCTCGAGGAGGCCGCGCATGGCGTCGGTGGTGCGGCGAAGGCCGGCGGTTATCGCCTCAGGGTAGTCCATAGTCACCAGAACAGAGTAGATATCGTCCATGGCAGCGAGAATGCTCTCGCAGCGGTCGATGTCGCTACGGCGGAGGCTATCCAGCAGGTAGCGGCGCAGCTCGCCCATAGCTTCACCGAGGCCGTTGAGGTAGGCAGGGTAGTCGACGTGGAGATCGGCGGGCGAGGGCAAGGGGCGGCCGGCCACCAGGGCCAGGGTGAGGCAACCCTCGGCAAACTCCTTCTGGGCATTATGGACAAAGCCAGCGTGGAAAATGTCGGGATGGTCGGCCAGGGCCTCGGCCGCCTGCCCCAGTAAGCTCCTGGCCTGGGCCAACAGGTCCTCGGCGGCAGCGAAATCCGCGCGATGGACAGCGCGGATGGCGTTGGCCGAATGGCGAAGGGCGGCGCGGCACAGGGACAGGGCCTGCTCGCGAGCGGCGTGCTTGGCGTCCAAGTGGACGCGCACGTCCTCCGCGATGGAGTTCAGACGCTTCGTCGGCTGGTCAGCTTTCTTCGGCATCGGAGAACCCTAGACGTCCTTCAGCGGCTCGGGGAACTCACCCTCGCGGGCGGCATCGATCATCTTACGCGTCTCTTCGGGAACCTCTAGACCCTGCTCACTGAACTTTCGCTCAACCCAGCGGCCGATCTGGCGCGGGTCTTTGTAGTCCTCCAGGCGCTTGGGCTCACTGCCGTGCTCTTCCAAGATGCTCTGCTCCGACTTGTGGTACGCAAAGCGGGAGACGGTCCGCTTCAGGTTCCTGCCGCCGCAGTGCTGGCAGCGAGCCCGGTAGGACGAGCGCATCCGTTTGACGAAGACGCTCGACAAACGGCCGCAGTCCTGGCACTTGAACTCGTAGATGGGCATGCTTAGCTGTGGGCCCTCCTAATCGAAATCATCCAAAGGCTCCTGCTCGCCTTCGCCGAGGTCATCGGGCATCTCGCCGGCCTCCATGCGATCCACCATCTCGTCGAACTCCGGCCCCAGGTCCTCGCCCATCTCTCGGCCCATGCGGCGGGCCCAACGCGCCATGCTACGCGGGTCGCTCTCATCGAGGTCGGCCAGGCTGGCGTCGGAGGCCAGGTCCTCCAGATGGCTCTCCTCCGAGTGCAGTACGGCCACCCGCGATATGAGACGAGTCAGGTCGGTGCTGCCGCAGTGAGAGCAGGCGACTGCGGACGCTTCCTGGATGCTGCGCTGGAAAACGCTCGCCCGCCTCTGGCAGCGATTGCAGCGATACTCGTAGATGGGCACAGCCGACTACCAACCCTCCTCCTGACGCAACTGAGCGATCTTGTCGCGCTCGGCGCAGACCCTCAGATAGTGGCAACCGGCGCAGTGCCTGCCGACGGTGGCCGGGAAGTCCTGCTCGGCCGCCATGCTCTCCACTGCCGCCAACGCCTGACTGAGGCTGTCCTCAAGCTCTTCCCGAGTCGGGCGGATAGCCCAGACGTCGCCCTCCTCCAGGAAGAAGTAGGAAGCGCGACGCAAAGGACGCGACAGCTTCCGCTCCAACATAATAGCATAGAAGCGAAGCTGTTCGACATCCGCCTCTGGCGGACGAGCGCCGGTCTTGTAGTCGATCAGATGGAGGCCGCCGTCCGGCTCTTCGTCCACGCGATCGATGCGCCCTATGAGGGTCACCTGGTCAGAAACCGGCACCTCGTAGTAGGCCTCGAGGGCCAGAGGCTGGAGAGAGAGGTCGTGCTGGTGAGAGAAGCGGCGCATCTGGGCCTCGGCGCGCTCCCGCCAGGCCTCCCTCTCGGCAGGGGACCCGAGGCGAAAGACCAGGGCCTGCCACTTCTCGTCCAGAAGGGTGAGCAGACGCTCTACGTCTCGATCATGGACAGGGACGTGGGCGAAGAAGTCGTGCAGGGTGGCGTGAACGAGAGCGCCCACGACGTCCTGAGGGCTGGGCCTTGCTGGCAGGCGATCGACGTACTGGTACCTGTAGCGCAGCCTGCAGCGACGAAAGACGCGCAGACGCAGGGGCGATAGCTTGAACATGGGCCAGCAGCTAGGCGAGCTCTCTGTCGGCGATCGCTCCCTCGATGTGCTGAACGGCGAGCAGGCGGTCCCTCGATAGCTCCACGCCGACCACGTCGATGCGCTGGTTCGGAGGGACATCAGGGTGCTCCTGCAGATAGGCCTGGGCCACCGTCAGGAGCCTGCGCTCCTTGGCCGCCGTCTCCGACTCGGCCGGGGTACCGAAGGCGTCACCGCGGCGGGTGCGCACCTCCACGAACACCAGGCAGTCGCCGTCCTCAGCCACGATATCGATCTCCCCCTCGCGGCAGCGGAAGTTGCGGGCGCGGATGCGATAGCCCTTAGCCTCGAGATGAGCGACGGCCACGCGCTCGCCGAAGGCGCCAAGGTCGCGCCGGCCAGGGTTCACGAGCACTCCAGGCAAGCTCGTACAGGGGCAAAGGTGCGGCGGTGAATGGAACAAGGCCCCAGGCGCGTCAAGGCATCCAGATGCTCGCGAGTAGCGTATCCCTTGTTGTGGGCGAACCCGTAGCCGGAGAAGCGCCCATCGGCCTCCAGCATGAGCTGGTCGCGGGCCACTTTGGCCACGATGGAAGCACAGGCGATGGAGAGAGACAAACCATCGCCGTGGATGATCGGCCGCTGGGGCAGCCGACAGCGAGGAAGGGACAGAGCATCGATGAGGACGAATTCGGGCGTAGACGATAGCTCAGCCAGGGCAGCGAGCATGGCACGGCGAGTAGCTTCGACAATGCCGAGGGCGTCTACAAAACCGTGGGGTATGATGCCCAGGGCGATGGCTACTGCGTCTTTGCAGACGTGGCCGGCCAGCTCCTCGCGCCTGGCCGGTGAGAGAACCTTGCTATCGCGGACGCGTGCCAGCCAGGAGAAACGACAACGCGGCGGCAGAAGCACCGCCGCCGCTACAACGGGTCCGGCCAGGGGGCCTCGGCCCACTTCATCAACGCCAGCCACCAGGTCGGCGCCCTGGGCCCAGAGGTCCTCCTCGTATATGAAGGTGGGAGGCTCCCTCATAAACGTGCCCCCTATTAGAATCAGACGACCATAAATGGTCGAGGAGGGCAACGGTTGACAACATATGAAAGCGTCGCTAATTTGGGCCCAAAGTCGGAAATTCTCATGCAGGAGGTGAACGATGCCGATCGTGCGAGTGGAGATGTGGCCTGGTCGCACACACGCTCAGAAGCAAGAGCTGGCGCGGGTGATCACGGAGGCTGTGGTGAACATAGCCCAGACGACGCCGGAGGCCACCATTGTCGTATTCCAGGACGTGGCCAAGGAGAACTGGGCCCAGGGCGGGGTGCTGACCTCGGATGCGAGCAAGTAGGAGCGCCGCCGCAGGAGGCTGGTTTCGTGGCGCTGGCCCAATCTGATATAATAGCAAGAGCGGGTGGCGAAGGGCTACTTCGCCATTCGCGAGTGGGAATGACTTGAGGCGAGGAGAATGACAGGCCGCTGGCTGCGAAATAGCTTCATATATCTTCTCATCCTGGTGGGTGTGATCGCCATTGTCTTTACCCTGTTCGGCACCGGCAGCGGGGAGAGCAAGGAGGAGGTTGAACCCGGCCAGTTCGTGGCGGATGTGAGGGCGGACAAAGCCGAAGAGATCGAACGCGATGGCGAGACTGTCACCTACAAGGTGATATCAGCAGACGACGAGAAAACCTTCAAGTTCAAACTGGAGAAAGGCGATACTGTGCGGGGGATCCTGGAGGATGCCGGGATCCCGATCGAAGAGCAGCCCGAGGTCGACATCAAGGGGGGCGGCATAGACTGGTTTGGCATCTTCATAAACTTCCTGCCGCTGATCATCTTCGGTGGGCTGCTCATCTTCCTGATGCGTCAGGCTCAGGGCAGCAATACGCAGGCCATGAGCTTCGGCAAGAGCAAGGCCCGTCTGTTCACCGGTACCAGAACGGGCGTCACTTTCACAGACGTGGCGGGGGTGGAGGAAGCCAAAGAGGAACTCCAAGAGGTAGTGGAATTCCTAAAGTGGCCCGAGAAGTTCATCGCGCTGGGCGCGCGCATTCCCAGAGGCGTGCTGCTGCTAGGCCCGCCCGGTACCGGCAAGACGCTTCTGGCCAAGGCGGTGGCCGGCGAGGCGGCCGTGCCGTTCTTCTCCATCAGCGGGTCGGAGTTCGTGGAGATGTTCGTGGGAGTGGGCGCGTCGCGAGTGCGCGACCTGTTCGATCAGGCCAAGCGAAACTCTCCCTGCATCGTCTTCATCGACGAGATCGACGCCGTGGGCCGCCACCGTGGCGCCGGCCTGGGCGGCAGCCACGACGAGCGAGAGCAGACGTTGAACCAAATCCTGGTGGAGATGGATGGCTTCGACACCCACACCAACATCATCGTTGTGGCGGCCACGAACCGCCCCGACATCCTCGACCCGGCGCTCCTGCGGCCCGGCCGCTTCGACCGCCAGGTCGTGCTGGATCGGCCCGACATCAAGGGTCGCAAGGCTATTCTCGACGTGCACACCCAGGGGAAGCCGCTGGACAAGGACGTGGACGCAGAGGTGCTGGCCAAGCAGACGCCGGGCTTCTCTGGCGCTGATCTGGCCAACCTGGTCAATGAGGCGGCCATCCTTACCGCCAGGCGCAACAAGAAAAAGGTCACCATGGCCGAATTTGAGGAGGCGGTTGACCGGGTGATCGCCGGGCCGGAGCGCAAGAGCAGAGTCATAAGCCCCAAAGAGAAGGAGACCATCGCCTATCACGAGGCTGGGCACGCTCTTGTATCTCACGTCCTGCCCAACGCCGATCCCGTGTACAAGATCACGATCGTCTCGCGCGGCATGACGGGCGGCTTCACTCGGTTCATGCCGGCGGAGGACCGCAACCTGTGGACGCGCTCGCAGTTCCAGGACGCGCTGGCGGCGATCCTGGGTGGCATGGTGGCCGAGGAGCTGGTGTTCGGCGAGATGACTACCGGACCCCAGGACGACCTGGAGCGGGCCACCAAGATCGCCCGCCAGATGGTCACCCAGTGGGGCATGAGCGAACGGCTGGGCCCGCGCACCTTCGGCAAGCGAGAAGAGATGGTGTTCCTGGGTAGGGAGATCTCCGAGCAACGCAACTACAGCGAGAAGGTGGCGGAGGAGATCGACGACGAGGTGCGGCGGATCGTCGATGAGGCGCACCAGACTGCCAGTAAGGTGCTGGTCGAGAAGCGGGCCAAGCTGGACCAGATAGCTAAGCATCTCATAGAGGTGGAGACCATCGAGGGGGAGGCTCTGGCGACCCTATTCGCCGCTCCGGTGGATGAGGAACTGACCACCGCCGAGGAGCCAGAAGGGGAGCCGGAGCAGCCGAAGAAGCCCAAGAAGAAGGAGACCCGCGCCGAGCCGAGGATCGCTCCCCCCGAGCCAGGGCTGGCCTGGGGTAGCGAAACGCCGGCCCGCCTAGACCCGGAGATGAAGCAGGAGTAGGAGCGGGCGGAGTCCAGGCAGGCTGCCCCCTGACGGACTGAACCTTCTCGTTTTGGCACGGCGGCCCTGTGGTCGTCGTGTTTTGGTGCGGTTGACCCGAGAAAGCCAGGTTTGCTAGAATCGCCAGAGCGTTTGTTCCAGGAGGTACAAAGAAATCTACGCCGTAGTGCGGACGGGCGGTAAACAGCACAGGGTGGAGCCGAATCAGCTCCTGGACGTGGAGCGACTGCCGGCAGCCATAGGCGATACGGTGGAACTGCTCGACGTGCTGCTGGTGGCCGACGGCGAAGACGTAACTGTAGGGCAGCCCACAGTGACGGGAGCCAGGGTGATAGCGGAAGTGGTGGAGCACAGCCGCGAGAAGAAGATCGTGGTGTTCAAATACAAGGCCAAGACCCGCTATCGTAGGAAGATGGGTCATCGCCAAGCTTACACCCGCCTCGCCATCCGTCAGATACTGATCGGCCGCGAGCCGGAGGCTGTGGCGGCGGCCGAGGCACCAGCCAAGCGGCGCCGGCGAAGGGCTCCGGCCAAGAAGCGAGCGCCCAAGGCTGCGGCTGAAGTGAAGGTTGAGGTCGCTGCCCCAGAGGCTGAGGCCGCGCCGGAGGCGCCCGCCGAGGTCGCTCCCGAGGCCGTGGCTGCACTGGAGGCAGCCCCGGAGGTAGCACCGCCGGAGGAGAAGCCCAAGCCACGAAGGAAGAGGGCGCCCAAGGCCGAGAAAGCAGCGGAAGAGGCGCCGCCCAAGCCCAAACGGAGCGCAAGGAAGACCAAGGCGGAGGCTGAGGCTGCACCAGAGGCTGTTGCTGAGGTTACGCCTGAGGCAGCCGCAGAGGTAGCACTGCCGGAGGAGAAGCCCAAGCCACGGAGAAAGAGGGCGCCCAAGGCCGAGAAAGCAGCGGAAGAGGCACCGACCAAGCCCAAACGACGCACAGGGAGAGCCAAGGCGGAGGCGGAGGCTGCTGCTCCGGAGGCGGCAGCGCCGGAGGAGAAGCCCAAGCCACAGAGAAAGAGGGCGCCCAAGGCTGAGAAAGCAGCAGAGGAGACACCGCCCAAGCCCAAACGGGGCACAAGAAAGGGTGAGTAGGGATGGCACATAAGAAAGGCGGAGGCAGCACTCGCTATGGCCGCGACAGCAAGGCCAAGCGCCTGGGCGTCAAGCGCTACGACGGTGAGGTGGTGCTGCCCGGAACGATCATCGTCCGCCAGCGGGGCACGCGCATCCACCCTGGCAGGAACGTAGGCATGGGGCGCGACTTCACCATCTATGCCCTCATCGAGGGGCAGGTCAAGTTCGAGCCATACAACAAGGAGGGGCGCAAGAAGGTGAGCGTCTACGCCCCGAGCAGCAACTGAGGACGTCCGTGAAACCTGATATCCATCCAGAGTACGTAGAAGCGACCGTCGTCTGCGCCTGCGGCAACACCTTCCAGACCCGCTCCACCAAGGCGCATCTGCACGTCGAGGTGTGCAGCAGGTGTCATCCTTTCTTCACCGGCGAGCATCGCATCGTGGACACGGCTGGCCGGGTGGAGCGCTTCCTCAAGCGGTACGGCCTTCAGGAGGGGAAAGAGGCCGAGGCTGCTGCGGCTGCCGCCCAAGCTGAGGCTGCTGCCCAAGCCGAGGTCGCCGCTGAGGCAGAAGGCGAAGGGGAGCCGCAGGCCGAAGAGGAAGCGGAGGAAGAGCCCCAAGCCTCCGACGAACCTGAGCCGGAAGAGGAACCACAGGCCGAGGCCTAGGGCGTCTTGGCCCAGCCTCTGATTCATTCGCGCAGGAGCTGCCTTTGGCCAGCTCTTTTCATTACGGCGGCCAAGCGGTTATAGAAGGGGTGATGATCCGCGGCCGCCGCCTTGTGGCGGTTGCCGTGCGTCGTCCCCAGGGCGACATTGCCCTGCGACTGGAGAGCCTCGACGGGCTGTACACGGGCCGTGTGCGGCGCATCCCCTTCGTGCGGGGCATCATCGTCCTCTGGGAGACGCTGGCCCTGGGCACCAAGGCCCTCCTTTTCTCCTCTAACGTGGCCCTGGGAGAAGAGGAGAAGGAGATCAGCCGACCCGTTCTGTGGGGAACGGTGCTGCTGGCCCTGACCTTCGTCATCGCCATCATCTTCGTGGGGCCGGTGCTGCTGACGGGCCGCCTGGAGGGCGCCCTGGACAACGAGCGCCTGGCAGCGTTGGTGGAAGGGATAATCCGCCTGGGAGTGCTCTTGGCCTATATCTTCCTGATCGGCCTTCTGCCCGACATCCGCCGCGTGTTCGCCTACCACGGCGCGGAGCACAAGACGATCCACGCCCTGGAGGACGGCGCTCCGCTGGAGGTAGAAACGGTGCGCCGCTACAGCACCGCTCACCCTCGCTGTGGCACCAGCTTCCTGCTGGTAGTGGTGGTCATATCGGTGCTGCTTTTCGTTCTGGTAGGGTCACCGCCCCTCTGGCAGCGTCTCCTGTCGCGGGTGGTGCTGGTGCCGGTAATCGCCGCCGTCAGCTACGAGGTGATTCGGCTGATGGGAGCGCTTCAGGCCAACAGGGTGATGCGGATCCTGTTCAGGCCCAATCTGTGGCTTCAGTCGCTTACCACGCGCGAGCCGGACGACGCTCAGGTGGAGGTGGCCATCTACGCGTTGCGGGAGGTGCTGGCCGCGGACAAGACCGCCGAGGCGACCGCCGCCAGCGGGCAAGCGTAGGCCCGCCCCACTACGCTGGACCGTCCTCGTCCAGTTCCCTGAAGAAGCAGGAGCGCTCGCCGGTGTGGCAGGCGGGGCCGAGCGGCTCCACCTTCACCACCAGGGCATCCTCGTCGCAGTCCTTAAGGATGGCCTTGACGTTGAGGAAGTTGCCGGAGGTGGCGCCCTTGTGCCACAGCTCCTGGCGGCTGCGGCTCCAGAACCAGGCCTGGCCCGACTCCAGCGTTCGACGCAGGGAATCGGCGTTCATGTAGGCCAGCATCAGCACCTCGCCGGTGTCGGCGTCCTGAACGATGGCGGGGATGAGGCCGTTTTCGTCGAACTGAAGCATGGCGATGCCACCTAGAGCCGCACAGGGATGCCGCGGGCGGCCAGTTCCTCCTTGACCTGGCGAATGCTGTAGGTGCCGAAGTGGAAGATGCCCGCCGCCAGCACAGCGTCGGCCTTGCCCTCCGTGATGGCCTCGTACATGTGCTGAGAGTTGCCAGCGCCACCGGAGGCGATGACCGGAATCGAGACTGCCTCTGAGATGGCGCGGGTGAGGCCGAGGTCATAGCCCGCCTGGGTGCCGTCGGCGGCCATGCCGGTGACCAGCAGCTCGCCAGCGCCGAGCTCCGCCGCCTTCTTGGCCCACTCGACAGCGTCGAGGCCGGTGGGCTGACCGCCCTCGCGGCCGCCGTAGATGCGCACTTCCCAGTGTCCTGGCTCCGCCGGTTTGCCGTCGATAGCGACGACAATACACTGACTGCCGAAGCGGGTGGCTCCCTCCGTGATGAGGTCAGGGGTCTCCACAGCGGCGGTATTGATGCCCACCTTGTCGGCGCCCGACTCCAGCACCAGGCGCATGTCCTCGGTGGTGCGGATGCCGCCGCCGACGGCGAAGGGGATGGACACCTGCTCAGCAACCTTGGACACCATATCGACCACCGTCTTGCGACGGTCGGGCGAGGCGGTGATGTCCAGGAAGACGAGTTCGTCGGCGCCCTCGGCCTGGTACAGAGCGGCCAACTCCACCGGGTCGCCAGCGTCGCGCAGGTTCAGGAAGCGCACTCCCTTCACGACGCGGCCGTCTTTGACATCGAGGCAAGGAATGATGCGCTTGGTTAGCATGGCGCCCTCCTTCATCCTAGGCTAGGCTCCCTGAGGCTGAAACGATGACTCCTATGCTGGTGAAGACGAGCACCGCCAGCACCAGCGTCTGGAACATCTCCTGCTGCACTCGCGAGCGTAGCCAGGCGCCCGCCAGCAGGCCGACAGCCAGCGCGGGCAGGGCCACGGCGCTCGTCTCCAGCACCTCGGGCGTCATTCTGCCAGCGATGGTAAGCCCTATTACCGTCAGCAGGCTAGAGGGCAGGAAGAAGGCCAGAAGGGTGCTGCGGAACTCCTCTATCTGCTTCTCACGACTCAGCAAGTACAGAACGGCCGGCGGTCCGCCCATACTGGTGCTGGCGCGCAGCATGCCGCTGAGCATGCCGGCCAGCATGGGCGAGCCGACGCCACCTCCCTCCCACCTTATCCGCGGCGCGAAATAGAGAATAACGCTGGCAGCGATGACCACTGCCGCCACCATGATCTTTAACGCCTCGGGGTGGATGCGGTCAAGGATGACGATTCCGGCAGGAATGCCCAGGAGGCTCCCCAGAATTAGCGGAACCACCTTCCGGAGGCGAATGCTTCGCCGTATCTCCACCGTCAGCGGCAGGATGGCGACGGTGCTAAGGAGAGCACTGGTCACCACCGCCAGCTTCACATCCCAGATGAGGGAGAGCAGGGGCACCATGACAAGGGCGAAACCGAATCCCGTGAGGGACTGGGTTCCGGCTGCCAGAAAGGCGATGCCGACGGCCCCTGCGATGACGGGTCCAGTCAATCTAGAAGACGGTGTCTCCCCGCAGGAGCTGGCCGGCAATGGTCCGCCGCTGCATCTCGGAAGTGCCGTCGGGGATGCGCAGGGTGCGGGCAATGCGGAAGGCCTCTTCCAGGCCCAACTCGCTGGACAGGCCCATGCCACCATGGATCTGAATCGCCCTGTCGCATACGGCCTGACACATGTCCACGGCGTAGCACTTGGCGATAGATATCTCCTTAATGGGCAGCCTGCCCGTCTTTGGATACTCGTCGACCAGTTCCGCTGTCCGCAAGGTGGCATACTTGGAGTTGAAGATCTCGATGGCGCTGTCGGCGAGCATCCACTGGATGGCCTGACGGTCAGCGAGAGGCCGGCCGAAGGTGACCCTCTCCTTGGCGTACTGGATGGACATGTCGAGTGCCCACTCGGCCAGCCCTACCATAGCGCTGGAGATGCCGAGGCGCCCCTCGGAGATACCAGCCATGGCGGTGATCAGGCCCTGGTTCATGTTCCCCAAGACGTATTCCTCTTTGACCTTCACGTCCTCCATGATGACGTTTCCGCAATCACTGGAGACGTGGCCCATGATGGGGAAGATGGTATTGGTGTCGACGCCGGGCTGCTTGGTGTCGATGATGAAGGTGGTGATGCCGCTGTCGAACATGTTGCGCTTGGCGTACTTCTCTTCGTCGGTCACCGCGAAGACGATCGCATAGTCGGCGTAGGGGGAGTTGGTGATCCACTGCTTGGTGCCGTTGATCACCCACTCGTCGCCCACCTTGCGAGCCCTGGTCTTCAGGCTCCAGAGGTCGGAGCCGGCGTCGGGCTCGGTAGCGCCGAAACAGGTGGTCTTCTCGCCAGCCATCAGGTGGGGCACGATGTCGGTCTTGATGGTCTCGTTGGCTTGGGCAAACATGTGGGAGGGGCCGTCCACAAAGCCGCCGACGAGGGGAGTGGTAAGGAAGGCGTTGGCGAAGCCGACCATGAGATGGCCAGCCCCGTACTTCCTGTATATGGACTCAAGGAGGTAGACGCTGACAAGCGCCGGGAGCTCGTCGCCACCGATGGATGCGGGGGCGAACATGGCCCAGTAGCCCGCCTTGGCCGACTTCCTCCTTATCTCGTCCCTGGCCTCCCGGATCTCGGGAACCAGCCTGCCATCGTCGCCGAACAGCTTCGCCTCGTTCTCGAGGGTCTCCCTGTGCTTCTGCTCAACAGGGAGGCACTCGCTCTCAATGAAGCTAGTAAGACCGTCGATGGTCCCCTTGACGATATCCCGCAACTCTTCAGGAAGCTGCGTCATTGCCGAAAACCTCCTTTCAGGCTCGACGACCTGACTCAGGACCTCTCGGGCCTCTGTCAAATCCAGTCACAAGACTACCATACCGCTCGCCTTAGGGCGACCCGTATGGCCAGGCCTAGAAGACAGCGTCCCCCCGGAGGAGTCGGGCGGCGATGGTTCGCCGCTGCATCTCGGAGGTGCCGTCGGGGATGCGCCAGGTGCGGGCGATGCGGAAGGCCTCCTCGAGACCCAACTCGCTGGACAGGCCCATGCCGCCGTGGATCTGGATGGCTCTGTCGCACACGGCCTGACACCTCTCCATCATGTAGGCCTTGACGATCGATATCTCCTTTATGGGTACTTTCCCCTCTGCCTGATACTCCTCAACCAGCCACGCCGTCCGCAGGGCAGCGTACTTGGCCGTGAATATCTCGATGGCGCTGTCAGCCAGCATCCACTGGATGGCCTGGCGGTCGGCGAGAGGACGGCCGAAGGTCACCCTCTCCTTGGCATACTCCAGGCAGCGGTCAAGGGCCCACTCGGCCAGCCCCAGGCAGCCGGCAGCATAGCCAAGCCGTCCCTCGGAGATGCCCATCATGCTGAGCTTGAAGCCCTGGTCGACCTCGCCCAGGATGTAATCGTCCTTGACCCTCACATCCTCCAGGATGATCGAGCCGCAATCGCTGGAAACGTGGCCGATGATGGGGAAGATGGTGGAGGTGTCTACGCCGGGTTGCTTGGTATCGACCAGGAAGCAGGTGGTGCCGCCTTTGTGCTGGGCCAACATCTCCTCATTGGTCACGGCGAACACAGCCGCATAGTCGGCGTAGGGGGAGTTGGTGATCCACTGCTTGGTGCCGTTGATCACCCACTCGTCGCCCTCCTTGCGGGCCTTAGTCTTCAGGTTCCAGAGGTCGGAGCCAGCGTCGGGCTCGGTGAGGGCGAAGCAGGTGGTTTTCTCGCCAGCCACGAGAGAGGGAACAACGTCGGCGCGAATGACCTCACTGGCGAGGGTGAACATGTGGGAAGGGCCGTCGACGAAGCTAGCGATAAGGGGAGTGGTGATGAAACCGTTGGCCCAGCCCATCAGCAGGTGACCGGCCCCGTACTTCCTGTAGAGCGCCTCCTGCACGTAGATGCTCACCGGGACCGGCAGCCCACCGCCGCCAATTGACTCGGAGCTGAACATGGCCCAGTAGCCCGCCTTGCCGGACTTGCTCCGGATCTTCTCCCGCGCCTCCCGGATCTCGGGAACGAGCTTGCCGTCGTCGCCGAACAGCTTCGCCTCGTTCTCAAGGATGTGGCGGTACTGTTGCTCCAGAGGAATGACCTCGCTCTCGACGAAGCTAATGACGCCGTCGATGGTCCCCTTAACGATGTCCCGCAGGTCTTGCGGAGGCTGGGTCATGCGGAGAACCCCCTTTCAGGCCGGGCGGCCCGACTGAGCCCCTTCAGGGCCTCTTGAAAATCCACGGCCCCAGTATACAATGCCTGACCGATTATTGCCCCCTCCACTCCCAGGGAGGCCAGGCGCACCAAGTCGGCGATGCTGGAGACTCCACCAGCGTATATGACAGGCACATCGACCGTGGCCAGCATCGTTTGTACAGCAGCGAAGTCAGGGCCGCGGAGGGTGCCATCGCGTAGGGCATCGGTGTAGATGAAACGAGGCACGCCGACGGCCGCAAGCTCACTCATCAGCTCTGCCGCCGCCAGGGGCGTCTCCTCCCGCCAGCCCTCGACGGCGACCATGCCGACCCTGGCGTCCACGCCCACGATGATGCGCTGGCCATGGACAGCGATGACCTCAGCCAGCAGGGAGCGGTCCTTGACCGCGGCCGTCCCCAGGACGACCCGAGCGGCCCCTGCCTGCAGGTACGAATCGATGGAATCACGGTCGCGTAGGCCACCGCCTATCTGGACGGGGATAAGGAGCGCCTCGATGAGATGACCTATCACGTAGGCGTTCGTGGGCCGTCCCTCGCGGGCGCCATCCAGGTCAACGACGTGCAGGCGAGTCGCGCCAGCCTCCTGCCAGGAGAGGGCCACAGCCACCGGGTCGTCGCCGAACACGGTCTCCTGCTGGAAGTCGCCCTGATAGAGGCGGACACAGCGGCCGCCACGGATATCGACGGCTGGGATTATCTCCATGCCTTTTCCCATGCTGGCTGCCGCAGCCAGGAACCTTTGCTGCTCTGCCTCCAGTTCGCGGCGACAGCCCCGGCAACAAAAGTAATACGTCGAGGCTGTAAGGACAAGGTTTGGCGGGCGACCTGTACGCCGTAAAGTGTTGCGACGCTGTGGCCGCTCGCTACGGTGCCCAGGCGGGGAACGCCTCGGCCGCGGAATTGTCGGTGAGGCGGGTCTGGCCGGAGCCGTCGGCGTTCATCACGTAGACCTCGCGGTTGCCGTCGCGGTCGGAGACGAAGGCGATGCGGGCGCCGTCGGGCGACCAGGCAGGCCACAAGTCCTCGGCAGGGTTGTCGGTGAGGCGGATGAGGCCGGAGCCATCGGCGTTCATCACGTAGACCTCGAAGTTGCCATCGCGGTCGGAGTGAAAAGCGATGCGGGTGCCGTCGGGCGACCAGACGGGGGCCACGTCCTCGGCGGGGTTGTCGGTGAGGTTGGTCTGGCCGGAGCCGTCGACGTTCATCACGTAGACCTCGTCGTTGCCGTCACGGTCAGATTCGAAGGCGATGCGGATGCCATCGGGCGACCAAGCAGGAGTCCAGTCTTCGGCGGGATCGTCAGTGAGGCGAGTAAGGCCGGAGCCGTCGACGTTCATCACGTAGATCTCGAGATTGCCGTCGCGGTCGGACATGAAAGCGATGCGGCTGCCGTCGGGCGACCAGGAGGAAGCGCCGTCGGCTGCGGAGCTATTGGTGAGGTTGGTGAGACCGGAGCCGTCGGCGTTCATGACGTAGACCTCCCAGTTGGTGTCGCGCTGAGACATGAAGGCGATGCGGCCGCCGTCCGCGGACCAAGTGGGGTCGGCATCGGGGAAGGGGTTATCGGTGAGGCGGGTCTGGCCAGAGCCGTCGGCGTTCATCACATAGATCTCCGAGTTTCCGTCGCGGTCGGACTGGAAGGCGATCTGGCCTGCAGCGGGGATCAGATCCTCATCCTCACCACCGTCCCCGCCACAGGCGACTAGAGGCAGCGCGAGGCAAACGACAAAGAGAAAGGCTATCGCTAGGCTCGCCGTCTTCACTGTGGTGCCTCCATGCCAGGCGTTCGTGTGCAGTCCAAGGCGATCATCTTACTCGCGCAGGCGCCAACGCTCTTGGGCCCGCTCCCTACGGCGCCCAGATGGGGACGCCGTCATCGGCGGGATCGTCGGTGAGCCGGGTCAGGTTGGAGCCGTCGGCGTTCATCACGTAGATCTCCCAGTTGTCCTCGCGATCGGACATGAAGGCGATGCGGCTGCCGTCGGGCGACCAGACGGGAACGCCGTCGTCGGCGGGATCTTCGGTGAGCCGGGCGAGGTCGGAGCCGTCGGCGCTTATCACGTAGACCTCGCGGTTGCCCTCGCGGTCGGAGTCGAATGCTATGCGGGTGCCATCGGGCGACCAGGCGGCAATGCTATCGTAGTCGGGATCGTTAGTGATGTTGGTCTGATCGGAGCCGTCAGCGTTCATCACGAAGATGTCGAAGTTGCCTCCGCGGGTGGAACTGAAGGCGATGCGAGTGCCGTCGGGCGACCAAACGGGGGCTACGTCCTCAGCGGGATCATTCGTGAGGCTGGTCTGGCCGGAGCCGTCGGCGTTCATCACGTAGACCTCAAGGTTGCCGTCGCGGTCAGAGTGAAAAGCGATGCGGCTGCCGTCGGGCGACCAGGCGGGGGCGGCCTCGAGGGCGGAGTTAGCGGTGAGGTTGGTCTGATCGGAGCCGTCGGCGTTCATCACGTAGACTTCGAAGTTGCCGTCGCGCTCCGAGACGAAGGCGATACGGCTGCCGTCGGGCGACCAGACGGGGACGCCGTCGTCGGTGGGGTTATCGGTGAGGTTGGTGAGGCCGGACCCGTCAGCGTTCATCACGTAGATCTCGCGGTTGCCGTCGCGGTCGGAGACGAAAGCGATGCGGGTGCCATCGGGGGACCAGGCGGGGACGCCGTCATCGGCGGGATCGTCGGTGAGGCGGGCGAGGCCGGAGCCGTCGGCGTTCATCACGTAGACCTCGAAGTTGCCGTCGCGCTCCGAGACGAAGGTGATGCTGTCGGCAGCAGCCCCGTTCCCCCCATCGCCTCCACAGGCGGCGAAGAGTACGGTCAGGCAGACGGCAAAGAGCAAGGCTATGGCGGCGCTCGCTGTCTTCATTGTGCTGTCTCCATGCTAAGCGTCCGACTTCAACCCACGGCGGCTCCCATCGTACGTGCAAGCGCAGGCGACGTCAAGGAGAGATAGCCGGGAGGCTGCTGGCTACGGCGACCAGGCGAGGCCGCGGTCACGAGCGGAGGTGAAAGCGATGCGGACAACCGTTTGCTATACTATGGCTGTCGTGGCGAGCGAAATGAACCTATATCAGGCGCGACAGCGGGTGGAGGATCTGCGGGCGCAGATCCGCTACCACGACTACCGCTACTACGTGCTGGACAGCCCCGAGATCAGCGACGCGGAATACGACAAGCTGATGCGGGAGCTGCGGGGGCTGGAAGCACAGTTCCCGCAACTCATCACGCCGGACTCCCCCACCCAGCGGGTGGGCGGCGAGCCCGTGGAGGCCTTCGGAGTAACGGAGCATCGGACGCCCCTTCTGTCGCTGGCCAACGCCTTCAACTACGAGGAACTCAAGGCCTGGTACCGCCGCGCCGTCACGATCCTGGAGATAGAGAGCTTCCCGTTGGTGTGCGAGCCCAAGATCGACGGGCTAGCAGTGGCGCTGGTCTACGAGGACGGCCGCTTCGTCCAGGGGGCCACGCGCGGCGACGGCTTCCGAGGGGAGAACGTTACCGAGAACCTGAGGACGATCCGCAGCATCCCCATGCGCCTTCTAGGCAAGAAGATGCCGTCGCGCTTCGAGGTGCGGGGCGAGGTCTATATGTCGAGGGTCGCCTTCGAGCGGCTGAACGAAGAGCGAACGGACCAGGGTCAGCCCTGTTTCGCCAACCCCCGCAACGCCGCCGCCGGCTCGGTGCGGCAGCTCGACTCACGCATCACTGCGCAGCGCTCGCTGGACATCTGGGTCTACCAGCTCGGCTGGGCGGATGGCCCCTACCCGCCCACTCACTGGGAAACGCTGCACTGGCTGCAGGACATGGGCTTCCGCGTGAACCCCGAGATAGGCCGCTACGAAAGGCTGGAGGACGTGGAACGCCACTACCGTCAGTGGGCGGACCGGCGGCACGATCTGGAGTACGAGATCGATGGGCTGGTGGTGAAGGCCGATCCCTTTCACTACTACGAGCGACTGGGCGTGGTGGGCCGCGAGCCGCGCTGGGCGATCGCCTATAAATTCCCGCCCATCCAGGCGACGACCAAGCTCCTGTCGATCGAGATCAATGTCGGGCGCACGGGAAGCCTGAACCCGTACGCTGTCCTGGAGCCGGTACAGGTGGGCGGCGTGACCATCAGCAAGGCCACCCTCCACAACGAGGAGGACATCCGGCGCAAGGACGTTCGGGCGGGCGATACGGTGATCGTACAGCGGGCGGGCGACGTCATCCCTCAGGTGGTGGGGCCGGTGGTGAGCAAGCGGACGGGTCGGGAGAAGGACTTCGTGATGCCCGATCGCTGTCCGGTCTGCGGCACGGACGTGGAGCGGCCGGAGGGCGAGGTGATGCGCTACTGCCCGAACCCGGCCTGCCCCGCTCAGGCCTTCCGCTGGCTGACCCACTTCGTCTCGCGGGGCGCGATGGACATCGAGGGGCTGGGCGAGTCCTGGTGCTACGTGCTCCTGGAGCAAGGCCTGGTCAGAGACCCCAGCGATATCTACTCCCTGACCAGAGAGCAACTGGTGGAGCTTGAGCGCATGGGGGAGAAGAGCGCCGAGAACCTGCTATCGGCCATCGAGGTCAGCAAGGGCCGTCCGCTGGCTCGCCTCATCTTCGCGCTGGGCATACGCCACGTGGGCAGCGAGATGGCGGCGATTCTGGCCAGGCAGTTCGGCAGCATTGACGCTCTGGCACGGGCCAGTGAGGATGAACTGGCGGCCATTCCCACCGTCGGGCCCAGGATCGCCGAGAGCGTCCACCAGTATTTCCGCGATGCCAGCAACGGGCGGGTAATCGAGAAGCTGCGGCGAGCAGGCGTGCGCATGGCCGAAGAGGTGACGCCCGCTCCAGCGGAAGGGCCGCTGGCCGGCCTGACGTTCGTGATCACGGGCACGCTGGCATCCATGCCACGCAGCAAGGCCGAAGAGTACGTCAGGCAACTGGGCGGTAGTGCCAGCGACAGCGTGACCAAGAAGACGAACCATCTGGTGGTGGGCGAGTCGCCGGGCTCCAAGCTGCAAAAGGCCCAGCGGTACGGCACCAATGTCCTGAGCGAGCAGGAGTTCCTGGAACTCTTGCGCCGGCATGGGGCCATGTGAGAGCCTGTAACCACCCCCTGGCAACGAATCGATAGCCCTGACCCGAGGCAAGGAGGAAAGCATGGCCTACACTGACATCAAGGTAGAGAAGAAGGGGGGCGTTGTCCTCCTAACTCTCAACCGGCCCGATAGGCTCAACGCAGTCACCTGGAACTCCTGGCAGGAGATCGAGCAGGTCGTGCAGGAACTGAAGGAAGACGACGAGGCCAGGGTGCTGGTAGTCACCGGCAGCGGGCGCGGCTTCTGCTCCGGCACCGACCTCGCTGCTGCCATGGCGAGCGGGGCCAAGATACCGACGGCGACCAGTCGCAGCGAGCGACTGCGGTCACGCTTTCTGTCGGTCGCCGACATCATCGCTTGCCCCAAGCCGTCCATAGCGGCGGTCAACGGCGTGGCCGCCGGCGGGGGCCTGTCGCTGAGCCTGGCGTGTGACATCCGCATCGCCAGCCAGGAAGCACGCTTCTCGGCAATCTGGGCACGACGGGCGCTGGTGCCGGATTTCAGCTGCTCCTACCTTCTGCCCCGCATTGTCGGGATGAGCAAGGCGCTGGAGCTGCTGTACAGCGGGCAGATGGTCGATGCACAGGAAGCGCTGGCCATCGGTCTGGTGAGCCAGGTGGTGCCAGCAGAGGAACTTATGCCCACGGCCATGGCCTTAGCCGAGCGTATCGCCAAAGGGCCGGCCATGGCCATTGAGCTAACCAAGCGCCTGGCCTATCGGAGCTGGCAGGAGGAGATGGAAGCCCAGACTGAGTACGAAGAGTATCTCCAGCGAGTGTGCATCGAGTCAGAGGATGCCCAGGAGGGCGTTCGCAGCTTCCTAGAGAAGCGGGAGCCCGACTTCAAGGGCCGCTAGAGGCAGAGCAGCCCTTTCTCCACCGCCAGGGTTTCCAGGAGAGCGACCCGGTTTCACGGCTAATCTAGCGCTCCTTGCCCTCTTTTGCTAAGAATAGTAAATGTTCTATAATGCAGCGAGTGCTTGCGATAAGGGCGGGCAGGTGTGGTGTGGCCTGAGCAAGGTCCTCCGCGCTGGGGGTGAGAATGATGAGGGGAAAACTTGTTTAACCCACTGAACACCCTCTTTGGTCTGTTTTCCCACGACATCGCTGTAGACCTGGGTACGGCCAATACGCTGGTGCTGGTGCGCGGCCGCGGCATCATCATCGACGAGCCATCGGTGGTGGCCATCGACCGCATCAACAAGAAGATCCTGGCCATCGGCAGCGAGGCCAAGCGGATGGTGGGGCGAACCCCCTCTGACATCGTTGCCGTGCGGCCTCTCAAGGACGGCGTCATCTCCGACTTCGCCGTGACCGAGCGCATGGTCCACTACTTCATTCGAGCCGTGCACGACCACTTTAGCCTGGGCCTCCCGCGACCGCGAGTGGCGGTGGGCATACCCAGCGGCGTGACCGAGGTAGAGAAGAGAGCGGTTCACGACGCCATTCTTAACGCTGGCGCCCGTGCTGCCTTTTTGGTGGAGGAACCGATGGCGGCGGCGATCGGGGCCGGGCTGCCGGTTATGGAGCCGGCCGGCTCGATGATAGTGGACATCGGCGGCGGCACCACCGAGGTGGCCGTCATCTCCCTGGGCGGCATCGTGGTCAGTAACTCCATCCGGGTGGCTGGCGATGAGATGGATCAGGAGATCGTCACGTACGCCCGCCAGGTGCACAACATGCTCATCGGCGACCGCATGGCGGAAGAGGTGAAGGTTGAGGTGGGCTCAGCAGCGCCGCTGGAGCGGGAAACGATGATCGTCTTCAAGGGTCGCGACCTGGCCACCGGACTGCCTAAAGCGGTAGAGGTAAGTAGCGTGGAGATCCGCGACGCCATCTCGGGATCGGTGGGCGCCATCGTGGAAGCGATCCGTTCGTCCATCGAGCTCACGCCGCCGGAGCTGGTGGCGGACATCATGACCAGGGGGATCGTCCTGGCAGGCGGGGGTGCCCTTCTGCGGGGACTAGACCGCCGAGTGGCGAATGAGACCAAGTTCCCTGTCTACGTCGCCGAGGACCCGCTTAGCTGTGTCGTGAGGGGCACTGCCGAGATGCTGGAGGAGGCGGACATACTGACTAAGGTTCAGAGCCGCCTCACCACTCGCCGAGCACCGCACTAACACAACGGCTTTGGCTAGACATGCGGACGCTTGTATGGCTGCTGGTTGTCGGCCTCTTCGCCCTCCTGGGCATTGTCCTCTCGCAGTTGGGAGCCCTCGACCCCGTCAAGAACGGCGCTCTCACTGTGACGTCTCCCCTGGAGCGGGGCTTGCGCGCCGCCGCCTCGCCAGCCGCCGATTTCTTCGACAACGTCGCTGAACGCCAGGATCTCGAGGACGAGAATCGGCTGTTGCGCCAGCAGATCGAAGAGCTGACAGCCGAGATCGCCAGTCTGAAGGAGGACGAGTTCACGGCAGCCGACCTGGCGACGCTGGCCGAGGTCGAGGAGAGCCGACCGGATGACGAGTTCCTGACAGCCCGTGTCATCGCCAGAGATCCCAGCAACCTGAAGGAGCGCCTGGCCATCGACTGCGGCAGCGACGACGGCATCAGCGAGGGGATGGTGGTGATGAGCGAAGGGGGAAGCCTGGTGGGAGTGACATCGAAGGTTCTGGACGACTTCGCCTGGGTTACGCTCATCACCGACTCGAACAGCAACGTCAACGCCATGGTGCTGGAGTCGCGCGCGCAGGGAGTGGTGAGCGGCAGCCTCCACGACGGGCTGAGCATGGACCTGATACCCCAGGACGCGGAGGTCGAGCCGGGCAACACAGTGGCTACGTCGGGCCTAGGCGGCACCTTCCCCCAGGCCCTGCTCATCGGGCAGGTGGCATCGGTGCGGGGAGAGCCGCAGGACGTTTTCCAGAAGGCCGAGGTCGAGCCCGCGGCCAGCCTTTCACGCCTGGAGAATGTGCTGGTTCTGACGAGCTTCATGGCAACCCATCTGGCGAGCCCATGAGGTATCTTCTATTCGTGCCGCTAATCATCTTCGTCGCCCTGGCCCAGGTGGCGACTGCTCCCTACTTTCCCCTGCTGGGCGTGACTGCCAATCCGCTGCTGGTGCTGCTGATGTGCTGGGCGATGGTGCGCGGACCCAGAGAGACGATGATCCTGATCCCTCTGGCCGGCATCTTCAAGGACCTGATCACTAGCGACCCTGTGGGCGCATCCGTCCTCGCCCTTCTGCCTGTTGTGCCTCTGACCGCCATGCGTGAGCGGTGGCCGACGGAGAGCGAATTCGTACCCACGCTGGCGGTAGTGGCTGCGGCATCGCTCTCCTATGATGTGCTATATATGATGGTACTAACCGCCGTAGGCGATGGCCCGCCCTGGCTGCAAAGCCCGCTGCGGGTTCTGCTGCCAGCGGCTCTTTTCAACGCACTCATCACGCCCATCGTCTATTTGCCCGTGCGCTGGGCCACGACGCTGTCGGAGATGGTGAGGCCAGGCATTCGCGTGCCGGGCTAGGGGAAAGGGAGATGGATTTCTTCAGTGGTGAACGGCGCTGGCGCTCGCAGAAGCCCAGACGCAGGGAAGACGCCCACAGCCCGGGGCGCAAATTCCTCCTTCTCCACATCCTCATCGTGCTGCTGTTCAGCATTCTGACGATACAGCTGGTACGAATGCAGGTCTTCCAAGCCGATGACTACCAGGCTCAGGCCGAGAACAACCGCCTGCGGGAGCTACAGGTCCTGCCGGCGCGCGGCCTCATCTACGACCGCAACTACGACCGCGAGCAGCCGCTGGTGGAAAACGTGGCCAGCTACTCAGCGGTCATCGTGCCGGCCGACCTGCCGGCGAAGGAGGAGGCAGCCGTTTTCGACCAGCTGGAGAGTCTGCTGGGCATGCCGGCTGAGGAGATAGCCGAACGGGTGAGGGAAAAACGGCAGGATGGTGACCCCTACGAAGCGCTGGTCATCAAGGACGAGCTAGACCGGGACACGGCCCTGATGCTCAAGGAGTTGAGCTCCTACCTGCCTGGCATCGACCTTCAGGTGGACGCGCGACGCAACTACCTCTATGGCGAGCTAACAGCCCACATCCTGGGCTATGTGGGCCGCATCTCGGCCGAAGAGTACGCAGCCTTGAAGGACGACGGCTACATCTTCAACGACCAGCTAGGCAAAACGGGGATAGAACTCGTCCACGAGGACACCCTGCGGGGAGAGCCAGGGAAGAAGCTGGTGGAGGTGGACGCCGGGGGCCGGCAGCAAGACGTTCTAGACTCGCAGAGCAGCCAACCCGGCCAGAGCATAGTGTTGACCATAGACCTGGATCTGCAGCAGAGAACTGCCGACGTCCTGCGCGAATTCATGGGCGCCTCCGATAACGCGGCGGCTGTGGTGATGGACGTCCATACGGGCGAGATCCTGGCGATGGTGTCGCTGCCCACGTACGACAACAACATCTTCTCCGAGACGCTTGGCGAGGAGGAACTTGACGTTCTGCTAAACGACCCAGCCAAGCCCCTGGTGAACCACGCGATCGCTGAGATGTACCCGCCGGGCAGCAGTTTCAAGCCGATCACCGGCCTGGCCGCCCTACAGGAAGACGTGGCCACGCCCAGCACGACCATCGTCAGCAACGGCTACATCACCGTCACTAACGAGTATGACCCCAGCGTCGTCTACGTATTCCCCGACTGGGCCGCCCTGGGCACGCTAGACTTCTACGGCGGCATCGCCTGGTCGTCCGACGTCTATTTCTACTACCTGGCTGGCGGCAAGCAGGACGAGGGATTCCAAGGTCTGGGCGAGGAGAGGCTGGCCCAATACGCTCGCTCCTTCGGCCTGGGCGAGCCGACGGGTGTGGACCTGCCCGGGGAATCGGCTGGCCTGGTGCCCGACGCCAAGTGGAAGGAGCGGACCGTCAACGAGATGTGGTACGTAGGCGACACCTACTACTTCGGCATCGGTCAGGGCTACCTGGCGGTGACGCCGCTTCAACTGCTGGACGCCATCGTGGCCATCGCCAACGGTGGCGAGTTGCTGCGGCCACAATTGGTGAAGGAGGTTCGGGACTCCCACGACCACGTGGTGGCCAGCTTCGGCAAGGACGTACGACGAATACTGCCGGTGAACGAGGATTACCTGGCCGTCGTGCGGGAGGCGATGCGCCAGTCTGTGAGTGGAGGAGCAGCCCAAAGCGGCCAGGTGCCCGGACTGGCGGTGGCCGGCAAGACGGGGACGGCTGAGTTCGGGGTGGCAGGAGAGGGCGAAGGCCTCCATACGCATGGCTGGTTTGTGGGCTTCGCTCCCTACGAGGACCCCGAGATAGCGGTGGTGGTGTTCGTGCAGCGAGGAGGCGGTAGCCAGAACGCCGCGCCTGCCGCCGCACGCATCTTTGACTACTACTTCAATCAGCGCTATGTAGCCGAGCAGGAGGCGCCCTAGATGATCCAGTGGCGCTCGGTTCGGCATCTCGACCCGTGGATCGTGCTGGTTGGCCTGGCCCTGGCTGGCTTTGGCTCGCTCCTCATCTACAGCGCCTCTCTTACCAGCTACCCCGAGGGCATTCAGGGGCTATCCCATCCGGCGATACGCCACCTGACCTTCGCCGCCATGGGCCTGGTGGTCATCGGGCTGATGGCGTGGCTGGACTATCGTCTCCTGGGGCAGGTAACGCCCACGCTCTACGCTGTGGCGCTGGTCCTGCTGGTGGGCGTCCTGGTGGTGGGAACCACCATCTATGGCGCCCAGCGATGGCTGAACTTCGCGGGGCTATCGATCCAGGCATCGGAGGTAGCGAAGCTGCTGGTGATCGTCGTGCTGGCCAAGTACCTGGCCGACCGCCAGACGGAGATAGGAGAACTGCGCACCTTTCTGGGCTCGCTGGTCATCGTGGCGGTACCCACAGCGCTGGTCTTTCTTGAGCCAGACCTGGGCACGGCGATCATCTTCGGTGCGGCCTGGCTGGGCATGGTGGCGGTGGCCGGCGTTCGTCCCCAGCATATTCTGGCCTTCCTAGCCACGCTGGCGCTCTCCACGCCCTTCGTGGTGGTGGCGTTGATGGGCGACTACCAGCGAGAGCGCATCGCGACCTTCCTCAACCCAGCGCTCGACCCCCTGGGCGGCGGCTTCAACATGATCCAGGCGGAGATCAGCATCGGTTCGGGTGGCATCTTCGGCAAGGGACTGACCGAGGGGACGCAGACGCAGTTGGACTACCTGCAAACGCCCAGCCGCGACTACATCTTCAGCGTGCTGGGCGAAGAGCTGGGGCTGATGGGAGCGCTGCTGCTGTTGGCGCTGTTCACCTTTCTATTGTTCCGGGGACTAAGGACGGCAAGCTTGGCGCGCGACCCGTTCGGCCGCCTCATCGCCACCGGCATCGTGATCATGATCCTGTTTCAGGTGTTCATCAATGTGGGGGTGAACATCCGCCTGCTGCCGGTGACGGGCATCCCCCTACCCTTCGTAAGCGAGGGGGGAAGCTCCATCCTGATGTTATTCGTGGCCCTGGGCTTACTAGAGAGCATCCTCTTACGCCATAAACAGATCGAGTTCTGAGCGAAAGCCGATGAAGGTTCTTTTCGTCTACATCGACCTGGCAGCGCAGAAGAACCGCAAGGGCCAACTTGTCTGCAGCCCAGGCGGCTGGTTCCAGGAAGGCATCGCCTCGATCGCCGCGTGCCTGCGCCAGGCGGGCCATGAGGCGTCCCTGTATCACCTGGTGAATCCGGTGAAGCGCGACGAGTTCGTCAGAGCCGTGCAGCGTCAGGCACCAGACGTCGCTGGCTTCAGCGTCGGCAGCGCCATTTTCCCTATGAGCACGCGCTACGCTCGCTGGGCGAAAGAGGCGGGTGTTCCCTCGGTCGTCGCCGGCGGCGTGCACGCCATGATGATGCCGGAGCAGACGCTGGCGGGCGGATTCGACATCGCCTGCCTCGGCGAAGGCGAGCGGCCGATGGTGGAGCTGTGCGATCGGCTGCAGCGCGGCGAGGACATCACCACCATCCAAAGCCTGCACGTCAAGACCGACAACGGCGTCGTCGCCAACCCCGCCAGGCCATTCATTGAAGAGCTCGATGAGCTTCCGTACCCATGTTTCGAGATGTTCGACTTCGACCGCCTGGTATCGTCTCAGACGTACACGGCTCTGGCCAGGGTCAGCCGCGGCTGTCCCTATAGCTGCACCTACTGCTGCAATCGCCAGATCCGGGCGCTCTATCCCAACCAGAAGTCCTTCGCGAGAACGCGTAGCCCCAGCGGCGCCATCGGCTATCTAAAAGCGCTGCGGAGCGCCTACCCCCAGATGCGTTACGTCAACTTCATGGACGACATCCTCCACCCTGACGAGGGATGGCTGGAGGAGTTCGTGCCGATGTACAAGCGGGAGATAGGGCTACCCTTCGTCGCTCAACACCGGCCGGGGCTGCTAACCGAGCGGGCGACCTCCCTCCTCCGTGATGCCGGCTGCTACGAGCTGCATTTCGGGCTGGAGTCCGGCAATCAGGAGATGCGGCGCAAGATCCTGAAGCGGGGCAACATCACCGACGACCAGATAATCGAGGCGTTCCGCCTTTGCAGGAAGTACGACATCGCCACCGGCGCCTACAACATGATCGGCCTGCCGTTTGAGACCATGTCGATGGCCCTGGAGACGATCAAACTGAATGCGGTCGTCGCGCCGAATCTGGTGTGGAACCCCATTTTCACGCCTTACCCGCGGACCGACCTGCATCGCGTGGCTGCGGAGGCGGGCCTTGTGGCCGAAGAGCCCGACTACGAGACGGAGGTCATCGTCGACAACCCGGGGTTCCGTCCCGGGCAGGTGCTGTTCGTGCGGGCCTACTTCAAGCTTTTCGTAGATGCGTACAAGCTGGCCCGCCGTCTTCCCCGACTGCTGAGGCGGCCGCTAGAGGTGGTGTTGGACCTGGTCTTCCTCTTCCCGTTCCTGCCGTACGGTCCGCTGACTCGAGTCGGCGAAGGGTGGATGGACTTCCAGGCGGGGGTGAAGGCATTCGTGCGGCGGCGCTTCCCCCGGCTCTTCCTCCGCCTACGAGACCGGATGAGGGGCAAGAAGATAGTCCATCCTACAGGGTGACCCGCC
>CP070630.1:73135-81156 GCA_020356025.1 Dehalococcoidia bacterium
CCGAGGTCAAGCCGCCGAAGCGGCGGCCGCCTCCAGGAGCGCCCCTCGTCACGCTAGAACTGGGCCCACCAAGAGTCAGAGGTCCTTTTGGCGCCCGGCTGAACCCCACTTCCTATGATCTGATCCTTCGCAACAACGGGGATGAGCGAGTGACGCTTCACCTGGATACCCAGGACAGCGAAGACCGCTGCGCTTGCTCGCTACCGTACAGCGTATCTCTCTCCCCTCGCGAGACGACCACGGTCGGTCTGAGAGTGGCACCCAGGCAAAGACGCTGGCGGGGAGAGCGGGAGACAGTCACCTTCGTGGTTTCCGCTTCGCCGGGCGGTGGCAATCCACCCGTCACGGTCTCCGGCCAGTTCGAGGACGTGCCCTATGGCTGGCTGCCCTACGTTGGCGGTGGGATTGCCGCGGGAGTTCTGCTCGCCATCTTCTTGTCTATCCTGATCGGTCTGGCCGGCGGCGGTGAAGGAGGCCCGAGCGGGACGATCGCCTTCGTGTCGACGCGCCAGGGCAACAATGAGATTTACGCGATGAATGCTGACGGGTCCGGCCTTAGCCGTCTGACGGAGAACCCCGCCGATGACACAGCCCCCGCCTGGTCACCCGACGGCAGCCGCATCGCCTTCATCTCCTATCGTGATGGGGGCTCTGAGATCTACACCATGAACCAGGACGGCAGCGGCGTTACCAAGCTCACCGATGACGATCATCGCTACTTCGGCCTGTCGTGGTCTCCCGACAGCCAGGACCTCGCTTTTGTCTCTGACCGCGACGGTGACCTCAACATCTACGTGCTGGACTTGGACAACCTAGGGGTCATTCGGTTGACGGATCACTCGGGCATCGATCGTCGCCCCCAGTGGTCTCCTGACGGACTGCGGATCGCCTTCGAGTCCGACCGTGACGGGAACTTCAATGTCTATGTGATGAACGCCGACCGATCCGACCTCAGCCGTCTGACGGAGGACGCCGCCGATGATACAGATCCCGCCTGGTCACCCGACGGCAGCCGCATCGCCTTCAGTTCCAATCGGGACGGGGACTCTGAGATTTACACCATGAACCAAGACGGCACCGACATCACCAGACTCACCGACAACAACGGCGCCGACTTCAACCCTGTGTGGTCTCCCGACGGCTGGTATCTCACCTTCGTGTCCGATCGCGACGGCAACAACGAGATATACGTGGTCGGGTCTGACGGCTCGAATCCCACCCGGCTTACCGACGATCCAGGGGATGACCGTGGCCCTGTCTGGTCATCGGTGGTTCTGCCCGTGTCCGAAACCCCTGAAGCAGACACGCCGACGCCGACGGCCACACTCACGGTTACACCGACGGCTACAGCCACGGCTACGGCTACACCTTCGCCGATAGCCACCGCTGCACCTTCGCCTACGCCTACGCCCACGCCTACGCCCACGCCTACGCCTGTACCTACACTGGAGCCCACGCCGGAGCCGCCATCTGACCTGGACAAGGACATGGTGCCTGACCAGTCGGACAACTGCCCGGACGCCTACAACCCGGACCAGGCGAACACCTACGGCGACCAGCGAGGCGACGCCTGCGAGTCGCCGCCGGACAGGGACAGCGACACGGTGCCTGATCAGTCGGACAACTGCCCGGACGCCTACAACCCGGACCAAGCGGACACCTACGGCGACAGCCGCGGCGATGCCTGCGAGCCGCTGCCGGACAGGGACAGCGACACGGTGCCCGATAGTCTTGACAATTGCTCGGACGCCTACAACCCGGACCAGGCGGACACCTACGGCGACAGTCGCGGCGATGCCTGCGAGCCCACGTCTGGCCCGCCGCCGCTATCGTTCGAGACCGGTCCCTGGGTGTTCGATTGGGTGGTGGTCGACAATTACTGTGAATTCGGACCGCTCGTAGGCGACACCGAAACGGAAATCCTCTACTTCGAGGAGGTCATCCCCGACGACGGCTATATCTCTGACGGTGAATTGACGGCGGTTTGGAGTGAAGACGGCTACTACCTCGGTGACGCCGTTCTGGTGTGGCCGTATCTGTACTTCGACTACTTCGCGGATCCCGACTGGGAGATCACGTACGACATCGAGTTCTATGGCACCAACGAGTACCTGCTGGCGGACAAGATAGACTTCTTCCGCGACGTGGTATGTGAAATAGTGTGGGCGGCATAGCCTGGCCGCCGCCCGCGGTTCGTTGTGGGCTCTCGGGTGCCCCTAGATCACGTCCTTCCGCTTCTGGAGCCAGAAGAGCAGTGCGAATAGCCCCACCATGAGCAGGATCATCCCACCCCAACTGACCAACACGTCCGCGCCGAACACATCTCCATAGCGGTCGTCGATGGGGTCTAGGTAGACGCGTCGCTCGGGGTCGGTCTCAAACACCCCCATTCCGGGCAAGCGGCACTCGGCCAGGCTGGCGCCTTCGCATACGCCGGTCTTCACCTGTGTGACGGTGGTCAGCGCCTGGAGGGCCCATTTGGTGCTGGTCACACTGCCTAGACCCTCGCCTACGATGCCCAGTTCGCTGAGGGTCACAAGAGCGCCCGAGAAGACGATCTGGACAACGACCACGACAATGACTAGGAGCATCGCCTGTTCCTCGCGGGGAGCGAGTGCGGAGATAAGGAGTCCCCATATCACGCCGGACATCGCGGCCAGCACGAGGGTGACGTAGAACTGGGCCAGATCCTGCGTACCAAGGTGGGATAGGTCGACCGCTAGCAGCTTGAGGACGAACAGTGCGGCGGCGTGGTAGAGGGCGAAGAGGAAGCCAACCCAGACTTTTGACAGAAGGTAGGGCAGGATCTTCAGAACCACCGTGCGCTCGCGTTTGTACACCGGCGTTTCCTTGACTATCTCACGCACTGAACTGAGCGCACCGACGAGGAACGGGATGAGCGCGCTCAAGAACAGCATCAGCATCGCTCGCGTGGCGTCCCCTTCGACGAAATCGAATACGTTCCTTGGCCACGCGATGAGGTCGATGGTTCCCAGCGCCGGCGCGATGAGGAAGAGGAGACCAAGATTCATCCAGTCGCGGTGGATGATGTTGAGATAGCGTGCGGATAGAATCCAGAATTGGCGCAGCGCAGAGACGCCCATGCTACGGTTCGTTGCGGCCCTCACGCCGTCACCCTTCGCTGGTGGGCGGATGGGTTGGGGCGCGGGTGGTGCCATCTCTTGTGGACGCAGTGCATCAACCTGCACGTCGGCGTCTGGTTGGAGGCGGCCGAGGACGAATTCCTGGTACTGCGCTGATTGGCGGTAGTCGTCCGCCCAGGCTTCGGGGGTTGATTCACCCTCCAGCTTTTCATAAATGGCGTCGAAGTCCTCGACGCCGAAATGGGACAGAGCCTTTTCCGGCGGACCATAGTATGCGAGATGCCCACCCTTAGCGAGAAAGACGACGTTGTCGCAGAGCATTACATTCTTGGTAGCGTGAGTGACCAGGACAACGGTGTGTCCCTGGTCGGCCAGTTTGCGCAAGACACGCATCATCTGGCTCTCAGTGCCGGGGTCGAGGCCCGAGGTCGCTTCATCCAAGAAGAAGAGCCCCGGTTTCGTCAGGAGTTCAGTGCCGATGCAGACGCGCTTGCGCTGTCCGCCGCTCAGTCTCTGGATCTGAACGTCTTTGCGCTCGGTGAGGCCGAGCGTTTCCAGCACTTCCATGATGCGCTTCCGCCGCTCGTCAGGAGTAGTGTCGGCTGGGAGGCGCAGGCGCGCAGCGTAGTCCAGCGCCTCGTAGACTGGCAACTCCTTGTGAATGGTGTCGTCTTGGGGTACATAGCCTAGGTTGCTGCGGTACGCGTCGAAATTGCGGTACAAGTCGGTGCCGTTGACCAGCACTGCGCCATCGGTCGCGGGGCGGAAGCCATTTAGTGCATCGAGAAGGGTGGATTTGCCCGAACCGCTTACGCCAACGATGGCGACGAACTCGCGCGGACGGATGGAGAGCGAGATGTCTTGGAGTAGATTGAACCCTTTGCGGACGAACTTCTTCAGGTGCAGCGCGTCCAGCCCCAGGTCACGCGATTCGTCCACTTGCTCGAGCGTTTCTGGCGCGAAGACGAACTTGATCGGTCCGACACGAATGACGTCGCCGGGGCGCAGTGGGTGCGGCTCGTCGGCTGCGATGCGCTCGCCGTTGACAAAGGTGCCGTTACTGGAGTCGGCGTCCTCAATGACATAGCTCCCGGGCCCGACACCGGGTGTGATACGTGCGTGGGTGCGCGATATCGCCGGATGATCGAGAGTGACGTTGTTCTGTGGATCGCGGCCGATCGCCAACACTGTGGGCTGACGCAGGTCGAGTGTTCGAGAGACCGTCGGCGTTTCCACCGCCTCCGCCGTGATCCTGTAAGCGAGGGAGACGGTCTGCGCTATCCAAATCACATCGCCATCCGCGAGCAGTTTTCTCGGGACGCGCTCGCCTTGAAACGTCAGTCCGTTCGCGCTTCCCGTGTCCACTATCTCGTGGCCACCGTCGGCGGGTTGGAGCTGGGCATGGTGACGAGAGACGACAAGGTCGTCCACGACGATGTCGTTGGCCGGATCGCGGCCGAGGGTGAGAGCACGTCCTTCGAGGGGAAACTCCTTTGTCCACTGGGGCGTGGTTATGATCAGGCGCGGCGTGACCGGAGCGATGAACGTTAGGCTTTCTGCCTCCCGAAGAGTTGTCTGTTGGGGGGATGTGGGAACTCGGGTGACTTCTTCCCCAGTGGGGGGAAGTCGCAGCGCTAGAGTGAACCCACCGATAGTGATGGTATCGCCCTCTTTGAGGGGGTGCTGCTCCTTCGGCTCGATTTCGACGCCGTTGATTCGGGTTCCGTTGGCGCTCCCGAGATCGATGATGTGGTAGACGCCGTTAGCCCACTCCAGTCGCGCGTGGTAGCGTGAGACCAGCGGATCGCTCAGGACAACCTGATTGTCCGTCGCCCGCCCGATGGCGATTGTCTCGCCGGTGAGGGCGTATTCGCGGCTCTCATCGCCGCGGCGGATTTCCAGGACACCTGAGGGGTCTGCCGGCATCGCCCTATGGGAACTCAAGCCTAGCGCGTCAACTCCAGCTTAAGGCGCATCTTCACATCGTTGTCCGCGTGGAGCGCCCCGTGGTACTGCTGAACCGGATGGATCTCGGATCCCTCGAGCACGGCGCTCCTCTCCGGGATGGTATTGTCGCCGTCTGGCTCAAGGGCTAGATCCACCTTCTCCCAGCGTCCCTCCGAATCACGGCGCACCCGGACGTTGGTGACGGTCTTGAGCCCGTAGCCAAAGACGGAAACAGAGCGGACCGTGCAGCGATTGCCGATCTCCCGACGAGCAGCACGCGCGGATCGCAGGAGCGGAAGTTGCTTCTTGGGGAGCCACAATTCGTCAGAGAGGACATCTATGGGCTGGTCGCTTTGATCATAGACGCACGAGTACGCAGGCAGCACCTGATACGCCGAGGGAAACGTGGCCAGTACCTCGCGCAGCCGATCGCCCATGAGACCGAAGGGTAGCAGCCCGCGCCCGAAGAGCAATCCCACAATCGCTTTGGGACTGCCGTGGTGCGGTCCTCCCATCATGATGAGACGTTCCACCTTCTTCTTGCCGCCCAGGCGCTCCACATAGTAACGGCTCACCAGGCAGCCCAGACTATGCGCGATGATGGTGAGCGGTCCTGTGACCTTCCATCCGTCAATGGCCTCTGCGAGTTGCCTCGCGCAGAAGCGAGCGTCTTGTCGGAAGTCGTAGGCGAATTCGAGCAGGTCCTTGCCGCGCTCGTAGCCCAGAGCTTCTTCCAGGTAGTCGCCCAGCCGACCGTATCCCTCCTGCTTGATCAGGCCCGGGATAATGACCACCTCGTCTACTAGTCCACGTGCCTCGATGGGCTCGCCCTCTGGCAGGCAATACATCTCCGGGTTCGTGAAGAGATACTTCACTCTGGGCCAGATCCGCTCACCACCACGCCATAGCTGGGAGCCAAAGAGCCCGGGAACGATGACGACCGGACGCCGCGGTGGTTGCGGGCTGAGCGGGGGCCCCTCGACGACGGTCAGGTCTTCGTGCTCGAAACCGCGCTTGAAGACGAGTTGCGCGCCGCCGACGCGAATCGTATCGCCATCCTGCAGCGTGTGCTCATCGACGCGCTGCTTGCCAAGCCAGATACCGTTCGCGCTGTTGAGGTCGCGGATCGTGAATGCCCCGCGCCGACATTCGATCTGGGCGTGACGGCGCGAGACCCTTGGGTCGTCGAGAGCGATGTCGCTGTTGGAATGGCGCCCAATGGTCAGGGCGTCTGAGACAAGAGGGATTTCCCACGTCTTGTTTGGCGTATGCACAGCTAGGCGTGGCCCATGAGTATCGCTCAGCGTCATCGAGAGGGTCGCTCCGGTCAGCGTCGCCTCCACATCGGCTTGCGAGTCGATGAGGGTTACCTCGGGCTCGATCGTCGGCGGTCCGGTTTCGTATAGGAGGGTGCTGTCGCCAAGCTCGATGATGTCGCCCGGCGCGACCGCCACGCGTTCGATGGGTAACCCGTTGACACGGGTCCCATTGGCCGAGCCGAGATCGATCAGGCTCAGGCCTTCATCGCTGTATTGCAGACGCGCATGGACCCGCGAGACCTTCGAGTCGCCGAGCACGATGTCATTGATAGCCGCGCGGCCGATGGTCACGCTGGCCTTCGCCAACGCGAATTCTTCCTTTTGGCCGCTGGCAAGCTTGAGCACCAGTTTACCGATCGGTTCCATTGGCGTAGGTGATCCTATCATAATCCACGCGGACCGG
Source organism: Dehalococcoidia bacterium (assembly GCA_020356025.1). GTDB lineage: Bacteria > Chloroflexota > Dehalococcoidia > SM23-28-2 > SM23-28-2 > SM23-28-2. The sequence goes on from CP070630.1 coordinate 79,909, forward strand.
CATGTAGTCCTCGTCCAACCCCCGATTAGCCTTTCGGCGCCCCTCGACGGCCGCGCCGGAGCGCAGGCTATCGTCGGCGGCGTCAAATGGGAGCGTCAGGCCTCCCGTATTGACGATATCATCGAGGGAAACGTGCCATCGGACAAACCTGGAGGCCTGCCGAGCGGGCAGTAGCACCGGGAAGTCTTCTGCTCTGCTATCGAGGGTTCTGTCCTACCGCGGAGTTGCCGCTGAGTTGGGGGCTCTTGGTATGCTGTACCAGATCTGATCACAGAACGCCAACTCTTCGTCGGTGAGTCTCAAGTCCACCGCTGGCAGTGTCTCGCGCAATTGCCCGACCCGGCTCGCACCAAGGATCGCGCTGGTGATTCCGGGTCGACCCAGCACCCATGCCAGCGCCACTTGCGCCAGTGAGCGATCTCGCGCGCTGAAGAAGTCCCGTAGTCGATCCACCGCCTCAAATTGGGCATCGTGCCAGTACCTCTGCCGGTAGATCTTACCGGCCCGAGGTAGGGCGAAACGTGTGCCTTCCTCCGGCTCCGCCTCTTTCTGGTACCGGCCGGTCAGGAAGCCGCCAGCCAGTGGGTTGTAGGGCAGGATGCCTAGACCCGCATGTTGGCACAGCGGCACGATCTCCTCTTCGATCTCACGAAACAGGAGGTTGTATCGAGGCTGGACGCTTGCCAAGCGTTCCCATCCGTGTCCATCCGCGATCCCCAGCATCAGCGCGATACGCCAGGCTGGATAGTTCGAGACTCCGACGTAGCGAACTTTCCCGGCCCGCACCAGGTCGTCTAGCGTGCGCACGATCTCCTCCATTGGCGTCGTCTCGTCGACCCGGTGCATCTGGTAGAGGTCGATGTAGTCCGTCTGGAGGCGCCTGAGCGAAGCGTCCACGGCCTGCAGAACGTGCCGGCGTGAGGAGCCCCGGTCGTTGGGCTCTGGGCCTGTCGGGAAGGTACATTTTGTGGCCAGCACGAATCGATCACGTTTCCCCTTCAGCCACTTGCCCACGATCTCCTCTGTCCGGCCCACCGTCTCCAGCGTGCCGTCCAGCGGATAGACGTCGGCGGTATCCATGAAATTGACGCCCGCCTCTGCGGCGGCCTCCATGATGGCAAACGCCTCGCGTTCGTCGGCCTGTTTGCCGAAGGTCATGGTGCCGAGGCAGACTACGCTGACCTTTAGGCCGGTGCGGCCCAGCGAGCGGAACTCCATGGGGTTGCCTCCCGTGATGCACGCAGCGCA
>CP070630.1:81256-85988 GCA_020356025.1 Dehalococcoidia bacterium
CCAGCCGATCGGCAGGTCGAAGTCACGGGTGTCGGCGACCGGCGTTGGGCTGGGCGTAGGGCTGGGAGTGGGGCTAGGAGTCGGTGTAGGGGTAGGGCTGGGACTCGGAGTAGGAGCGGGCTCTGTGGCCACGGGGCGGAAGACGACAGCGCCCTTGACATCGTCGGGAGCCGGGCACTCGACAGCAGTGTCGTCCTCGTCGTTGAAGATGACGCCGCCAACGCCACGGGAGATGACCGGGGAGCCCTTCCAGTAGTTGTGGGTGGCATTGACGGTGTCCTCACTGTCGCAGGTCAGCCGGATGTAGTAGTGGATTTGCGCGCCTGATTCCAGGTCGCCGTCGAAGGTGTTGGCGTTAGCGTCAGAGCCACCGATGACCACCAGGGCTTCGGCCGGCAGCCCGTCCAACTGGATGCCACCATTGCTCTGAGTACCGTACACTTGGGTAGCAAAGGTGTTGCGCAGCACCTGAACATGGCTCCTGCCGGTTACGTACACCTGGTAGTAGTGGGGCGCGCTGCCTGATATGGCGTTGTCTTCCACAACGGCCAGGTCTGCGGTGTCGATACGAATCTGGTTGCGGCCCATGCTGGTTAGGGTGTTGCGGACGATGCGGCTGCCGCTGGTATAGTCGAGCAGTATGCCATCGACCTCGTTGGCGTGAATGTAGCTGTCTTCGATGGCGGTACCGCTGGCCCAATTGGCGTGAATGCCGGTGAACCACTCGGTCACCTCGACGTCGGTGATGGTGGCATCGTCACCGTTGACACGGATTCCCTCGTCAGAAGCAATGGGGCCATCGACTTTCAAGTGTCGGATGGTCACGTCATTGGCCTGGACAGTCAACCCGTCGGTGGTACTACTCGGCGCTGGGGCAACCTCTATCACCACATCCGCCCGATCGGCCCCTTCTCGTCCCTCGATCGTCAGGCTCTTGTCGACGGTGATATCGCCGCGATAGGTGCCCTCGCAGATAACTAGCGTGTCGCCATCATCAACATTCAAATGGTCGATGACACCGTCAATGTTGTCCGTCTCGAAGTTGGGCGTGTTGCAGCCGCCCTCCGCCGGCAGCAGGTCGTCGTTTACGATGTAGGTGTCGGGCGCGGCCTGGGCGAGCCAGCCCTGCCAGTTGCCTAGAGCAATGGTGAGGACGGCCGCCACCGCAACGAGCGCTACGACTGCTGTGCTGGAGCGAATCCATCTCATGCTTGACCTCCTTTGACTCCGCTGACTCTCAAGCAGGCGACATTGGTGATGGACAGGATGGTACGCAGGGCCGCGTTTAAGGTCAAGGTGGGGTTGGCCGCTTGGTTGCCTTGCTGGCGGCCGCTTCGTAGAGTTCGCTCAGGCGGCGCGTAAGCGGCCCCGGCCTGCCGGTGCCCACCTTTGCGCCGTCCACCGACACGAGCGGCAGCAGCCCGGCCACGGCGTTGGTGAGAAACGCCTCCTCGGCGGCTCGCAAATCGTCCAGAGTGAGCGACACCTCGTGAGCACCGATGTGAGCCGCACGGGCCAGCTCGAGCACCGCGCCGCGGGTGATGCCAGGGAGCGCGCCGTCCTCCACAGGCGGCGTCAGGAGTTTGCCGTCGCGGACGAGGAAGACGTTGGTGGCGCTCCCGTCCGCGAGGCGGCCGCTGGTGTTGAGGAAGAGCGCCTCGTCCAGGCCGGCGCGGCGGGCCTGCTCTCTGGCCAGCAGGCTGTCCAGGTAGTTCAGTGACTTCACTCGGGCCAGAGGGGACGTCTCGTTGCGGCGCACGCGGGCGACGAGGGCGGAGATGCCGTGCTCGTACAGGCGTTGGGGATAGTCCGTCGCGGCCCGTGCCTGGATCAGGAGTGAGGGTCGCCCGCTGGCTGAGCCCGCCGTGAGGGTGAGTCGCACGCGGGCGTCCTCCAGCTCACACCGTTCGGTCAGTGTGCGGACGGCGGCCCGCAGGTCGGCCAGCGTCTGAGGCAGCACGATGTCGAGGGTGCTTGCTCCCGCTTCCAGCCGGTCGAAGTGGCGTTCCAGCAGGTAGACGACGCCTCGGCGTGCTCGGAAGGTCTCGAACAAGCCGCGACCGTAGAGGAGCCCGGCATCGTCGACGGCGACCTTTGCCTCCGCTGAGGGGAGATAGGCGCCGTCGAGGTACACCCAGGTCACGGCAGGCCCTCGCCGACCAGCACTCGAGTCATGGCTGCGCCTTTGTGAAGCGTCTCTTCGTACTCCCACGCCGGGTCGGAGTCGGCGACGATGCCTCCTCCCACGTGGAATGAAGCGATGCCCTCTTTGATGACCATCGTGCGGATGGCGATATTCAGGTCCGTGGAGCCGTCGAAGCCGATATACCCGATGGCGCCGGTGTAGACGCCGCGGGTCACCGGCTCCAGTTCGTCGATGATCTCCATGGCGCGGATCTTTGGCGCGCCCGTGATCGAGCCGCCAGGGAATGTGGCCCTCAGCAGGTCGACGATGTCCCTGTCGGCGCGGAGGCGGGCCTGCACGGTGGAGGTCAGATGGTGGACCGTGGCGTAGGTTTCCAGTTCATAGAGGCCGGTCACAACAACGGTCCCTACGTCTGCCACCCTCCCGAGGTCGTTGCGTTCCAGGTCGACGATCATGACGTTCTCGGCTCGGTCCTTCACGCTCGCCAGAAGCTCTTTGGCCAGGGCGCGGTCGGACTCCGGGTCGAGGCCGCGCGGGCGCGTCCCTTTGATCGGTCGCGTCTCGATCAGGCGATCACGCGGCTGGTAGCGGAGGAAGCGCTCTGGAGATGAGGAGAGGACGGCGAAGTCAGGGTAGCGCAGGTAGGCAGCGAAGGGAGCCGGAGACTGGGCGCGCAGGCACAAGTACGCGTCGGACGGGTCGCGACCGCAGGGAACCTGAAACCGCTGCGACAGGTTGACCTGGTAGATATCGCCTGCCCGGATGTAGGCCAAAGTCCGGCTGACCGCGGCCTCGTAGGCCTGTCGCGTGAAGGTGCTCCGCAGCCCGTCGAATTGCGGAGGCAGACTCGGGGCAGGTGGCAGCGGGGCCAGAGGACGCGGGTCAAACGGATGCACTCGGTTGTAGAAGGCCAGGTGGCAGTCCGGTATCCCCAAGTCATCAACAGCCGTGTTGGGAAGGCGTTCGATGTGCTGTTTGAGACCGTAGCCAAGGTAGCCAACGGCTGCGCCGCCACGTATCCGCCGCCGCTCGGACAGCAACGCACGGAGCACATCGAACGGGTCGGCCTGGAAGCACTCGGTGGCACCGTGACAGCGTTCGACCTGCACCCGCCGCCCCCGGCAGCGGAACACAACGGAGGGGTCGGCACCCCAGAAGGAACGCGAGCCGAGACGGCCGCTGGCCATGGCGCTGTCGAGCCAGAAGCCGTACGGCTGCGAACAAACGGTGCGTAGGGTGGCGAGGTCAGCCCGCTCCACGACCCCCTAGTTTCAGGCAGTCTGTTGGGCTGGGTCAAGCCTCTGCCGAGGGCCATCCATGCGCCTCCGCACCGCCGCATACAGGGCAGAGCGAGGGAAGCGACTGCGAGGTTGGGGGGTTGACAAAGAGATGTTGCGGCTGTATAATATGCGCAAAATGGAGAAAAGGGTGTTTTAGGAGGAAACAATGACGGAGAATGTATCGACTGCACGATTCGGTGGCTGGAACCTGACGTTCCGGTACGTGGACGTTATCCTGCCCTTCACCTTTCTGCTGCGCGTCGCTATGGGCTGGATCTTCGTCTGGTCAGGGTTCGACAAGTTGCTGGGCGACTGGACATCGGCGGGCTTCCTGGTCAACGCTACCCAGGGACCTCTGGAGGGCTGGTTTGTTGATCTGGGGACGAACAGCGCAGCCGTCGACGTCATCGATGGGCTGGTCATCTCGGGCCAGATCCTCATCGGCATTGCCCTGATCCTGGGCGTGCTCACGCGCTTCAGCCTGTTTTGGGCCGGAGCGATGATGTTCATGTTCTACATAGCCCAGTTCCCGCCGGCGCACAACCCGTTCCTGGATGAGCACATCATCTACATTGGCGTGTTTCTCCTTCTGGGCGCGCTGGGAGCGGGCCGTATTCTCGGCCTGGACGCGCTCATAGAGAAGCTGCCTTTGGTGCGCAGGATTCGGGGTTCCGAGTACTTGTTGGGATAAGCCGGCCGAAGCGTCCGTAGAGATGAGAAGGAGAGGCAGGCTATGGGTCGGGCACAGTTGAGGAAGCTGCCCCGCTATCTGCTGCTCGGGACGGCGATGGCCTTGGTTGTGGCTGTCGCTCTGATGCCGTCCGCTGGCTTGGCCGCGAGCGCAGGCGGCGCGGGCTCGACGGGCCCGGCCGCCGCTGACGTGCTCCAGGGTCTGCCGGCCGATCCTGGAGCCGTCGGCGGGTCAGATTGGCCTGTCAGCGCGGCCGTCGATGCCGATGAAGGCTGCTGCGACGACGGCCACATGTGGGGCTGGGGCGGCGGCTGGTGGTGGTGGTTGTTCATGCCGATAGGGATGATCATCTTCTGGGGCGGCGTCATCGCGCTGATCATCTGGGCGATTCGCCAGTTCAGTGAGGGTCGTGGCGGTGGTGGCAGCGCCATCGAAATCGCTAGAGACCGCTACGCCCGTGGGGACATCTCGCGGGACGAATTCGACCAGATCCGCCGGGACCTGGCCTAAGCTGTAGGCTTTTCGGCAGGAAGCGCGTCGTGGGCGGCGGCGGGGTGTTTTAAGGGGCCGGGCCCACACCGGCTGGTTGTTAATAAACACCCCGTCGGGGGGGGG
>CP070630.1:86088-99547 GCA_020356025.1 Dehalococcoidia bacterium
ATAGCCAACGTAGCCGTCATCGGCGTGCCGGACGAAAAATGGGGGGAAACGGGTATGGCTTTCGTCCAACTCAAGCCGGGCCAGGAGATAACCGGTGAAGAGGTTCTTGAATTCCTGAAGGAAAAGGTAGCCAAGTTCAAATATCCGAAGCACGTCAAGTTTGTGCAGGAACTACCGCTGACCTCGACCATGAAGGTCAAGAAGGCGGAGCTCAGGGCACAGTATGCCCGTTGATGTTATGGCTGGATGGCGTAATCGTGTAAGCAGCATCCTGGGGACTGAATATCCCATTCTGCTCGGTCCCATGCGTTTGATTACCCTCGGAGAGTTAGCCGCGGCTGTGTCAAAGTGCGGCGGCTTTGGCCAGGTTGCTGCTTCCGGCCTTGAGGGCGAACAGCTCAGGAATGAGCTTGTCAAGGCACGCGGGCTGACCAAGCGGCCCATAGGTGTGAATATCCCGGTCTACCGCCCCAATGCGGTCGAGGCGCTTGAGATAGCTATCGAGATGGGGGTCAAGACAGTAACCACCTCGGCCGGAAATCCTGCCCGGTTGATGGGCCGGATCCGGGAGGCCGGACTGAAGGTGCTGCACAAGGTCTCGACAGTGGAGATGGCAAAGAAAGCCGAGGTCGCCGGAGTGGACGGTGTCATCGCTACCGGCTTCGAGGCCGGAGGGCACGTGGGCCGCGAGCAGATCACCACCATGTGCCTGGTTCCCCAGCTCGTGGATGCCGTAAAGGTACCCGTAATAGCGGCAGGAGGGATTGCTGATGCCCGGGGCATAGTGGCGGCGTTCGCGCTGGGCGCGGAGGGTGTGGAGATGGGGACACGATTTCTGGCCACGCTGGAATGTCCGGCACCTTCCTTCTACAAGGAAAGGGTCCGGGACGCAATGTGCGATGAGACGTTTCTGCTGGGCAAGGAGGCTATGCCGATAAGGGTGCTCAAGAATGAAGTCACCGCTCGGGTCGCAGGAATGGAGCAACCTGAAGCGGACAAAGTCATCATCTCTAAAGGGGATGCCAGCTATGTCCAGTCCGGCGGAGATCCGGAGACAGCCGTCATGCCATGCGGTCAGTCGGCGGGTATGGTGAAAGAAATCGCCAGCGTCCAGGAGGTGTTTTCGCGTTTGACTGGCGGCGTTGACTCCATCCTTGAGCGACTGGGGCAATCATTTTTCGGGCGGAGGGAGAGATGAACTTGGAATACATACTGCTGGACAAACGTGATCGTGTAGCCACAATCACTCTGAACCGGCCCGAGAAAATGAACGCATTCGCCGGGCTCATGCGCCAGGAAATCGTTGCCGCTCTGGACGATGCCGCTGCTGACCGGGAGGTCCGTGTGGTGGTCATCACGGGAGCAGGCAAAGCCTTCTGCACCGGAGGCGATGTGAACGAGTTCGCCTCAGGCGAGGTTAAGGCGCTATCAGGGACGGTATCTAATGAGCGCCATGCCATGTGCAAGGCGGTACTGGCCATAAACTCGATGGAGAAGCCGGTAATCGCGTCGGTGAATGGTATCGCCGCCGGTGGTGGGTGCAATCTCGCGCTGGCCTGCGACATAAGGATTGCCAGCGAGAGGGCCCGTTTTGCCCAGGTCTTCACCAAGAGGGGAGTTCATCCTGACTGGGGAGGCATCTATTTTCTGCCGAGGCTGGTGGGCTATGCCAAAGCCGCGGAGCTAATTTTCACCGGGGCGATCGTAGGAGCGGAGGAGGCACACAGAATAGGACTGGTTAATCGCGTGGTCTCCGACGACGAGCTTCAGTCCGTCAGTCACGAACTGGCCGTAGCCATCGCGAAAAACGCCCCAATACCTATTGCATTCGCCAAGCGAGGTCTCCAGAATTTCCAGAGATGGGACCTGCCGCAGGCCCTGGATTACGAATCTTACGTCCTGGAGCTCTGCAAAAAGACCGAGGACATTGTGGAGGGGTTTGCGGCCTTTCTGCAGAAAAGGGAGCCGGATTTCAAGGGAAGATAAGCGAACCTGATCATGTATGCGCCACATTCACCGGCCAAGGCTCGTGGCAGGCCGGGACGAATGGTTGCGAACCTCTAATTCGGGAGTCGTGGGTTCGAATCCCACCCCGCCCTCAAGGGCCCGACCCACACTCATCACTCTTTGTACTCTGCGGGCAATTCGGTCTGGCCAGGCATGAGATTTGGATATCTACTCACGCTTGCCATATATCTTGCCACGATTTGCACCGCGGGTTCTACGATCCACGTGTTGTACACGGCGATGTTGTGTCGCTCCTTCAAGTCCATTTCGATGTTGAAGACTCGGCCATCCAGTAAGGTCTTGATCTCTCCACCCGCCTCTTCCGACACTTTGAGGTGGATTTTGAACTTCCTCCACTTTATCGCCATCAGGTCTTGGTGAATAAACAGTAGGAGACTTTCCCGATTCGATTTCTCCTGTTTTCCTAGAATGAAATCCGTCTGATCGACGCCATCAATGGGCCGGTCGGTCGGCACCTTCCCACCCACGATACTGGCCAGTGTGGGGAAGAAATCCAGGATGGCGAACATCTCATTCGACACTCGCCCTGGCTCGATCTTGCCGGGCCACCTGATCATGCCCGGGGTGCGTATGGCGCCTTCATAAGCAGTTCCGAGTTCACCACGAAACGGCCCGGAATCCCCCATCCACGGCCATGGTACGTTGGGGCCGTTATCGCTCATCCAGATGACGATCGTATTGGCTTCAATGCGCGCCTCCTGGATAGCATCCAGCACCTGGCCCGTTCTGTAATCTAACTCGAGCATAACGTCAGCGTAGTCGCCGCTGCCGGACTTGCGCTTGAAATCAGGATGTGGCAGTGCGGGAGCATGTGGAAGAGAGAAAGGGATGTAGAGAAAGAAGGGCTGGTCTGATTGGGCGTGTTTCCTGATATAGTCCACCGACTTTTGCGTGATTGTCTCTTCAATAAACGGCCTTCTCTCCAAATCGTAGACCTCTAGCTTTGTCGATTGCTCTCCCTTCTTGCCTTCCCATAGGTGTTGAACAGTACATATCTCCGGGTCGAAACCTATGGCCTCAGGGTGCCAGGACACGTCACTGGAAAGGAGAAAGCCCCACCACTCATCAAACCCCTGGTCAGTCGGTAGACGCCCTGGAGTGTGGCCCAGATGCCACTTGCCGTACATGGCCGTACTGTAACCGATGTCGGACAGTATCTCGGCCATCGTGATCTCCCAGGGATGCAAGCCAGCGGCCTGACCAGGCAGGGCATATGCCGAGGTGCCCGACCGGATAGGCAGACGTCCGGTCAGGAGCGCTGAGCGAGACGGGGTACATTCAGCCTCTACATTGAAATTGGTGAGCCGTAGACCTTCAGACGCCAACTCGTCGATTCTCGGCGTCGGTGCTCCCCGAAGCACGCCACCGCCGTAGCAGCCCAGGTCGCCGTACCCCACGTTGTCGGCCAACATCATGACGATGTTAGGTTTTTCTTGAGGCATTCTTGATCCTCCTTACGACAGTTCATTTGAGGGGAGGGTGGTCTGGCGGCCGAGATATCACCCACTACTTGCCCATTACCATACTCAGCCTCCAAAGGCCAGCGCAAGGCAGAAAGTGGATGCCGCAGTTGCCGCGGATCCGAGCAGGTTACGTCTCTCCGGACATCAGAGCAGTCGTACCGAGTGAGGGCACTCGTATGATGTTCGCCGGGGCGCGTCCGGCCCTGAGTTCAGCAGCCATGAACCGCATCGGCTTATCGATATGATTGAAGAAAGCCCTGTAACCCTGGCAGAGATAGTTCAGACCCGGTTCACCATCGGGAGTTTGGATGAAGCGGTTCCTGGGACAGCCGCCATTACACGCAAAGCGCACCTGACAGTCCAGACAGTATTGGGGCAGCTTGTCGCGTTTGTCTTGGCCAAATTCTCTCTGCTTCTGGGATCCCACCAGTTCGATCAGGTTGCTCTCTTCGATGTTGCCCAGCTTGTATTCTGGCTCAACGAAATGATCGCAGGAATAGAGGTCGCCGTTGTGCTCCAGTGCGAGCGCGTTCCCGCAGGTATCACTGAAGATGCACAGCGATGCTCGCCCGCTGAACCAGGCTTCGAGGGCCACATCGAAGATCTGCACGTAGGTCTGTCCAACGTCGCGCCGCACCCATTCATTGAAGATAGCTATGAGGAAATCACCGTATTGCCTGGCGGTGACTGAGCGCTCTGTGACTTTGCTGCCCTCTTGAAAGCCGGTTTCATTAGCGCGTTCGACGATGGGGATGAACTGGATGAATTGGACGCGGGCCTCGTCGCGCAGAAAGCGGTACACCTCCAGAGGACGCTCGGCGTTGGCAGCGTGGACGGTAGCCAGAACATTGAATTCGACGCCGTGCTCTTTCAGGAGGTCCAGTCCGCTCATCACTCTGTCGAACGTCGATTTGCCCCCTTTGTCAACACGATAGGCGTCATGTAGTTCACGGGGACCGTCCAGGCTGAGGCCGATCAGGAAGTTGTGCTCATGGAAGAGTCGGCACCAGTCATCGTCCAGCAGTGTGCCATTGGTCTGCATGGTGTTGAGGATGCGAGTCCCCGGTTTGCGGTACCTCTGCTGCAATTCGACTGCCAGCTTGAAGAAGTCGACTCCCATCAATGTCGGCTCGCCCCCCTGCCAAGCGAATGTCACTTCGGGCCCCCGCTGCGAATCGATGTACTGGCGGGTGTAGGTCTCCAACAGATCCTTCCCCATCTGAAAGCTGCTGTTGGGATACAGGCGCTCCTTGGACAGGTAGAAGCAGTAATGGCAATCCAGGTTACAGATCGCTCCCCGAGGTTTGACCATGACATGGAAAGCCGGTGGGGCAATCGGCTGGTTATTGGAGGACTGCATAGCTGTGTCTTTCTGCATTCAGGGGAGGTGTCAGGCTATTTCCCACTTGCAGGTCTCGGGCTCTTCTGGCCACCTGGGGGAACATCGCTCCTTGCCGGCAGATCCAGGGCAAGCATGCCTGCCAGGGGCAAGAGAGCAAGTTTCGAGAAGCGGCTATGCATCGCGGACCTCCTGACCCAGGTTGGCACGCCCGATACTACTTGCAGGCGCGACGGTTCGCAAGGGAAGAATGTACGGCCAATCCGTGGCCACCATGAACCGCACGATGGCGTTGGCTGGCCCCGCTGGCCTTACTCCCGCTGCTCCTATCGGAATTCAACTAGCGGCCCGAAGTACTCCCACTTGCCTTTCCCCTCCTCCACGACAGCCCGCAGCATCCTGCCGGTTTGCAGGGCTGTGCGGTCCGTGTCGGAGAAGGAGACATTCACTTCGTCCAGGAACAGGTCGCTGTGAAAGTCCTCGATGGACTCCAGGGCGTCCAACAGTCCCTCGCGCGTTAGGTTATCGCACGACCTGCTGAGCGCTTCCACCGCCACCTCTGCCAACGTCTGCGCATAGATGGTGAAGTTGGCGGGGCTCGGGCCGCCGTAGTCGTCCATGAGCCGGTAGTGTTCCGCTACGGCCGGGTCGTCGGTCGAGGCCGCCAGCTTGAAGGCCTGGAAGCTAATGGCGCCGTCCAGGAGTTCGGGTGAGACGAACTGAAACATCATTTCGTCGGAATTGATGTAGCTTATGAACCAGTCGACCTCCCAGCCCAGGCGGTCGGCCTGTTTGATGGCCTGGGAGGTGAAGCCGGGATTGGTCAGAGCAGTGACCACCTCGGCGCCGGCGTTCTTCATGTTGGTCACCTGGGAGCTGATGGAGACCGCCGTGAGCTCGTAGCTCTGCTCGGAGACGACCTCGTTCTTATCGGGGTCCAGGCCCTCCTTCACCCCCTCCAGGTGATCGTAGCCTTGCATGACATTCGAGTAGAGGATGGCCACCTTCTTGCCGGGCAGGTTCTCCGAGATGTACTGGCCGAAGAACACCCCCTCGATCTTGTTGCTGGGGATCATCTGAATCGTCCAGGGGTGCCCCTCGGGGTCATTGCCGAACATGTGAGAGCCGGCGGAGACCAGGATGTCAGGCACGCCGTTCTCGTTCAGGTAGTCCCAAGTGGCGGAGTGAGCAGCATCGCCCAGGGAGCCGACGATGGCGAACACCTCGTCTTGTTCCACCAGCTTGCGCACCGCCTCCATGGCCTTGGCCGGGTCTTGGCCGTTGTCCTCCACCTTGTAGACGATCTTGCGACCGCAGACGCCTCCCTGGGTCTCATTGATGTAGTTGAAGTAGGCTTCCGTAGCCTGGGGAATCGTGGCATACACCGCCCCCAACGTCCCGGCCAGCGGAACATCGGCTCCCAGGATTATCTCCGTGTCGGTGATTCCCGGCACCTCCGCCGCGGCGGTAGGAGTCTCGGCCGCCGCCGGGGTGACCGTTCCTTCAGGCGTCGGAGTGGCCTGCTCTTCCTCCTCTTCGCAGGCCGCTGCCAGTATCACGAGCACCGCTGCGAGCGTAGAGAACGTCAGCCACAATTTGCCTATCTTCCACACCGCTGCATCAGCCCCCTTTCTTCATCCCCTTGTTCTCGCCATGCTAGACAACCAGGGCAGTGCCCATCCTACCCGCAGGCGCAAGTGTGGGCAAGGGGGGCAGGGTAGCCATGGTCACGCTACCGCTTCCGCCATACCTTTCGCCACCTGGGCCATCGAACAGCACGCCCGCGAGATTGACGTCCAGTTCCTCTTCGGGCACTCCACTCCGGCCATGCTCCGCCGCTACACCGCCACCTACGACGCAGAGAAAGCCGCCCAGGCTCACGCCCTCTTCAGCCCGGCAGACCGTCTCAATGGGCGACTCAAGAGTCAGCGATCGGGCCTCGCCGGTGATCCCAGCAAGGCCCGATTTCACCCCAGTTTCACCCCGGTTTCACCCCGGATTTTGAATCTACGGCCTTGGCAATTAGTCCCTCACTCGCTGCCTCTTAATCCGGGAGTCGTGGGTTCGAATCCCACCCGGCCCTCCAGGTTCCGTTCCTGCAGTGCCCCCATCCTGGTTCTGGCGGACGCCATCGTGTGTGGTCCGTGGGGGCGATGGGGTGGGGGCAGCTTCTTCCCTTGCCAGCCCTCGCGGCTGCGAGTAGGATAGGGGGTAACGCCGTTCTAGGTCCGTGGGGATCTGGTCGTGGCGCTCACCTCCGTGCGGGAACTTTTTCGGCTGCTCTTACGTCCTGGTGAGTAGAAACCAAGCGATAGGGAGGTTCCAATGCGTATGTGCATCACGGTCTTCGGTCGGACCGCGATTCTCGCCGTTTTCGGTGTGGCTGCCTTTCTCGCCCTTGGCGCATACGGCATCGCTCTTGCTGATGACGACGAAGCGGCCCGATATGAGGTGACGGTGAACTTCAACACCTCGGTGACGCAGGACGATATCAATGAGGTCGACGAGCTGCTGCGCGCCTATGACGAAAACCTCGACTTCGTGGTCATGGAGATTTGGCCGCCCATCGGCCGTGCCCTACTGGCGACTAATGTGCCGGACTTCTGCCAAACGATCGAGGCTGAGCTGGAGGCCAAGAGCTACGTGGATGACGCCTCGTGCAGCTCAGCGGAGACACCAGTCGCCCCGCCCCCGGAAGTGACAGCGACACCGCCCGCTGGGGAGACACCGGCGCCTCCTCTGCCCATTGAAGAGACACCGGTACCCGCTCCGCCTGTTGAGGAGACACCGGAGCCCGGCGGCCCGCCCCGAACCCCAGAGGTTATTACGCCTCCAGACACAACGCCGGTTCCTATTGCCCCTGCACCCGGAACGCCAGAGGTTATTATTGCGCCTCCACCTGGAACCCCGATAGCTATGGAGGCTCCACGCGCTGGGGCAGGCTCCTCATCGGACGGGTCGTGGCCGTGGTGGCCGGTCGTGGTTGGGGGTGCGGTTGCGGCTGGAGCGGTCGGTCTGTTGCTGGTCTACCAGGGCTGGCGAGCAAGGCCTCAGTAGCCTAGGCGTCACAAATAGCGAGGCCGACGCCACCCTGTGGTTCATGATGGCGATGGGCTGGGCGTAGCTTCTTCCCTTGCCGGGCCTCGCGCCTGTCAGTAGAATGGGGCCAAACCCCTGTTCGTGAGAGGTCAGCGATGAAGCTTCCATGGCGGTTTCTAACGGTGGTCTTGGCTGTCGCGGCAGGCTCGCTGCTGCTGGCGGCCTGCGGGGACGGGGAGGAGGAGACGCCGGCGACGGCAACGCCAACGCCAATCGCTACAGCAACGCCGGAAACTCCGACGGCCGGCACCGATCCGGAAGACTTCGCAGAGTTCGCTGAGCTGACTGCCCGCGCGGCGGCGGAGGAGGACACCGCCTTCTTCACCGGTCGGGTGAAAGGTAGAACCCACACGTGCAGCGAGATCGACGTTGAGGGTGGGGGACTGGGCGGTGTGGCGCAGGGTCTCTGTCGGGAGGTAGGTCAGCAGCTTGAGGTGGTGGAGCTTTCGTACTGGTATTCGGAAGGCGTGTTGGGTCAGCCCGAGTCCCTTGAGAGGGCGATCGAAAGCTACTTCGCGAGCTCGCTGCCGAAGGAGAGCGATGAGTATGGGACCGGCGCTGCCCGGCTGTATGCCATCGCCGAAAGCCAGTCGTCGGACCCCGAACGATCCTTTAAGGTGGCCATCCTGACGGCCATGACCCCGCGTCAGGGGACAGGCAGCGAGCCCGTTCGGACGGCACGCGGCATTCTTTTCGACTACGTAGAGGGCCGCTGGGTGATCAGAGGTATGCTGACGGCGGACGTTCTGGCTGAAGAACTGCTGAGCCCCGAGACGGCACCATTCAGTGAGTGGGAAAGATACTGACGGGGATACCCACGCATATCGTCCTCAGGATCGACGCCGACAAATGGATGCCTGGCGGCCTGCGGGTAGGATGGGGCGAACGGCAGTTCGTGAGAGGTGAGCGATGAAGCTTCCAGGGCGTTTTTTAACGGTGGTTCTGGCTGTCGTGGCAGGCTCGCTGCTGCTGGTGGCCTGTGGGGACGGGGAGGAAGAGACGCCGGCAACGCCAACCGCCACAACAACGCCGGAAACTCCGAGGGGCGGCACGGAGCCCACCACGGCTGCACCCGCTAGGTTCGCAATCTACCTCCCGGCTGAAGGTTTTCGTTTGGAGGAAATGGCGGATCTCTCCAAGATCCAGCTTATGGAGGATCCTATACTGTCTGTAGACGATATCCTTGCCTACTCCTCCGCCACGCATGAGATACGTCTTCGGTCCTCCGCTGCGGAGCGACTGGCACGGCTCGGACTTCCAGGCAAGCCTTTCGTGGTAGCTGTGGGTCGCGAGCCGGTGTACGCGGGCGAGTTTATGGCCGCATGGATGTCGCGCTCTTCACAGGCCGTAGTTATCCTGTGGCCTCCCATGAGCAGCGATAGGCACACCATTCGGATACAGCTGGGGTATCCCGGGCCGGATTTCTTCATCGGGGAGGACCCGCGGTCGGATTCGCGGATATTGGAGTCTCTCGAACAGGCCTCCTTGCTGGAATGAGTCAGGATGTCGTCAGTGTTCTTTGGACACTTGCGGGCATTTCTTTGATGGACGCCTTTACTGCCTTCTGGCTCCCAGGCAGCATCGCTGTAATCTCTGTATTGTTGTCGGGGTTCGCGTTTGAGCTCCTTCCTACGTGTGGGATGGCCTGTTAGGGCTGGCCTCCGGCCCTGTCCCTTTTCTCGCGTTAGATGTCCGAGCGCCAACTGATGGTAACCCGGGCTCAATCGAAGGCTAGCCCGACTCGGTCAGGACAGTTGGTCGCCCCTCGGCATGCAGAGTCTTCATCCGCATCTGCAAGACCGACCCGCTGAGCTGCTTGGGCCATCCCTGAGGCTGTGCGTCATCGGTCTGCAGGGTTCCCCTCTCCGCCACGGCCGGATTGACAATCCGGGTGCCTAGCGTCGCTGATCGTCAGCTGATAGACTTCCTGCCTTTCAAGCAGGTTGTCGCAGGTTCGATCCCCGTCTCCCGTTCCACCCCGCATTGGACGTTACAACGTATGCAAGGCGAGGGTCGCCGAGGGGCGGCCTCCTGTTTTCGAGGCAGGTTGTCGGGGGTTCGCTGCGTCTATTCGCACACGAGATCGGATCCCAGTTGGCGGAGCTTGAGTCGGTGGTTCATCGGAAGGATGTGAGACTTCTAGTCCGGAAGTCGTGGGTTCGAATCCCACCCGGCCCTCTGGAGAGCCAAATCGTCTCCGAAAAGAGGAGAGCCGCCCACTTGGGCGGCTCTTCGCGTCTCTTCGCGACTGGGGGATTGGGCGATTTCAGCCACCCGCCTGCGCTCGCCTTAGATAGCGAAGGCACGCTTCTTGGCGGCCAGGTGACTCCCGGATTTACCACTCCGGCGGTTGCTGTTGTCCGCTGGCTTCCACTGCTTTACGGCCCGCTCTCACGGTGCTATGGTTACCCCTGCCATGAAAGCGATCGTCCAAGACAAGTACGGCTCACCTGATGATGTCCTGGAACTCCAAGATATCGACAAGCCGGTGGCCAAGGATGACGAGGTGCTGGTACGAGTCCGCGCAGCTGCCGTCCATCCAGGTGACTGGATGGTCACGACAGGCCGGCCGTACATCATTCGCATCGGGACCGGGCTGCGCAAACCCAGGAAGCGCGTTCCGGGATTCGATGTAGCAGGGCACGTTGAGGCCGTTGGCAAGAACGTGACGGAGTTTCAACCAGGTGATGAGGTATTCGGCAAAGGCAACGGCACCTGTGCCGAGTACGTGTCTGTTTCCGAAGACGCGCTAGCGCTGAAGCCGGCCAACCTCACGTTTGACCAAGCCGCGGCCGTACCCATCTCCGCATTCACCGCCCTCCAGGCTCTCCGCGACAAAGGACAGATACAGCCAGGGCAGAAGGTGCTGATCAATGGCGCCTCGGGTGGCGTAGGAACGTTCGCCATACAGATCGCCAAATCGCTCGGAGCGGAAGTGACCGGCGTGTGCAGTGGGAAGAACGCGGACATGGTCCGATCGATCGGCGCAGACCACGTCATCGACTACACCCAAGAGGACTTCACACACGGCGAGAAGCGATACGACTTCATCCTCGACAATGCGGGGAACCATTCGCTGTCGGACTGCAGGCGCGCCCTCACCCCCAAGGGGACGCTCATACCCAACAACGGGACTTCGGGGGGACGGTGGATCGGGACCGTGGGTCGCACCGTCGGGGCGCTCGTCTTGTCACCGTTCCTGCGCCGGCAGGGACGCCCATTCGTCTCGATGGCGAAGAAGGAGGGCCTGGTCGCCCTCAGGGAGCTCATCGAAGCCGGCAAGGTGACACCGGTCATCGACAGAACATACCCGCTGAGTGAGACCGCTGAGGCCATGAGCCATGTCGGAGGGGGGCACGCTCGAGGAAAAGTCGTCATAACAGTGTGAGGCGCGGACTCAGCAGAATGCGATGAAAGCAATCGTCCATGACAGATACGGACCACCCGACAACGTCCTCAATCTCAAGGACGTCGACAAGCCGGTGCCAACGGACGACGAGGTGCTCGTACGCGTACACGCCGCTTCGACCAATGGAGGTGACCCGGCGGTCGTCGGAGGCCGGCCATACGTCATACGGATAATGGGTTTCGGGCTGTTCAAACCAAAGAACAAGATTCTCGGAGATGACATCGCCGGACGCGTCGAGGCGGTCGGGAAAAACGTTGAGCAGTTCCAGCCGGATGACGAGGTATTCGGCTTCTGCAGCGGCGCGTTTGCCGAGTACGTGTGTACCAGCCAGGACTGGTTGGCACCGAAACCTGCCAACATCACGTTCGAGCAAGCGGCAGCCGTGCCGTCGTCTGCAGTCGCCACCCTCCAGGGACTTCGCGATCAGGGGCAGCTTCAGCCCGGCCAGAAGGTCCTCATCAACGGCGCGTCGGGAGGTGTCGGAACGTTCGCCGTGCAGATTGCGAAATCGCTGGGCGCAGAAGTTACCGGTGTTTGCAGCGCGAAGAACGCCGACACGGCCCGATCCATAGGTGCAGATCACATCGTCGACTACGCCCGCGAAGACTTCGCCAGCACCGATGAGCGCCACGATCTCATGCTCGATGTCGCCGCGAACCGCACACTGGCAGACTGCAGACGCGCCCTCACGTCTCGAGGAACCTACGTACTCATCGGAGGAGGGCACGGCCGCTGGGTCGGAGGCCTCCCCCGCTTCTTCACGACCCGAGCGCTGTCTCCGTTCGTGAGTGAGAGGATGCGCGCCTTTTTCGCCACCCGGAGTCGCGAGGACCTGGTTTATGTGAAAACCCTCATCGAAGGCGGCGAAGTGACACCCATCATCGATAGAACCTACCCCCTCAGCCAGACCTCGCAGGCAATCTCCTATGTCGAAGAAGGACACGCCCGAGGCAAAGTTGTGATCACCGCCGCCGACCCCGGCTGACGGTAGCCGCCTCATTCTTTCCCACCTCGCCCACGAAGACGAGTCCAGGCCCGATGCTGGTGAGGAGGGGTTCCGGACCGGGCGCAATCTACTTTGCAGGTGACCACGCGTCACGATACAATCCCCTCGGCAGCAAGTATCGGGCACGCGACGAGAGGATTGGGCGCGAAACAGCCCCTCTAGGATGCTCTCCCCGTATCTGGACAAGGCCCAAACATCGGGCCGCACGGCCGGTGGACTTTTAATCCGGGAGTCGTGGGTTCGAATCCCACCCGGCCCTCCAGGAGTCCTCTCCATCCACGGTTCTTCGCTATGGCTGGGCAAACGGGCAGCCCACGGGCTGCGTGCCTCACAAGAGCTGAGCCTTGTCCTCCGTTTCTGGGTCTCGAGCGCCCGCCAAGCGGGAACTTTTCCTCGCCTTAGCACGTCTTCTAATTATCAGGTGTGTCAGGAGGGGATGATCATGAAGCATGCTAGATTCGTGGCAGCCCTGTTTGCCCTGGCCCTGTTGGCTGGGCTGGGGCCTGCCTGCACTGAAGAAGAGGCGCAGGCAATCGACGGCTACGTTGCCTTGGTTCCCCAAGTGCTTGGCGCCGGTGAACGGCAAGCGGTCTCCTTGTCTCTGTTCAGCGGTAACCGCCTGGCTTCCGGCGAGGCGACGGTGGCACTGGTGAAAGACGGCCAGACCTTGCTGGAGACCACCGCTCGTGTCCCCGGCAAGGGCACCGTCGAGTTTGACGTCCCTCAGCTCTCCGAGGGCGAGTACGACCTAGTGGTGAAAGGCGTGGGCTTCCAGGACGAGGCCACGGTGCGGGTAGAGGAGAACCAACTCGTCTTTCTGGAAACAGATCGGCCCATCTACAAGCCCGGACAGACCATCCAGGTGCGGGTCATTACCCTCGACCGCGAACTCAAGCCTCTCAAGAGCAGCGTGACCGTTGAAGTGGTCGACGCCAAAGGGATCAAGATCTTCAAGAAGGACTTAGAGACCGACGACTACGGCACAGGCACGCTGGAGATCCCCATCTCTCAGGAACCCAACCTGGGCGTGTGGAAGGTGGCGGCCGCCGTCGGCGAGCGCAGCACGGAGGTGGACGTACGGATTGAGGAATACGTGCTGCCCAAGTATGAGGTGA
>CP070630.1:99647-104326 GCA_020356025.1 Dehalococcoidia bacterium
CACCCCGTCTCCCTGGAGAACGTCATGCGCTCCGACGAACCGCGTCCCTCCTACCCACCCGAGGACATCCTCGCCAACGCCCCCCAGTCCGAGCGCGGCTTCTTCCGTGTGCGGGCGGTATTGGAGTAAGCGCCAAGGAGGCCACCACTGGAGCTTTACGACCTCACCATCCACGAAGCAGCCGACCGTCTCGTCCGCCGCGAGCTATCCTCCCGCGAGCTGACCCAGGCCGTCCTCGACCGCATCCACCAAGTCGAAGACGACATCAGAGCCTACGTCACCGTCACTGAAGAACTGGCCCTGAAGCAGGCCGATAAGGCCGACAAGCGCATCGCCGCTGGCGACGCCGTCCCCCTTACCGGCATTCCCGCCGCCATCAAGGACCTCATCTGCACCAAGGGTGTTCCCACCACGTGCGGCTCTCGCATGCTGGAGAACTTCCTGCCGCCGTACCAGGCCCACGTGACCGAGTGCCTGCTCGACGCCGGCCTGGTGATGGTCGGCAAGCTCAACATGGACGAGTTCGCCATGGGCTCCTCCACCGAGAATTCCGCCTTCTACCCCACCCGTAACCCCTGGGATCTCGACCGTGTGCCCGGCGGCTCCTCTGGAGGCTCGGCCGCTGCTGTCGGCGCCAACGAGTGCATCTACGCCCTCGGCTCCGACACCGGCGGCAGCATCCGCCAGCCCGCCGCCCTCTGTGGCGTGGTCGGATTCAAGCCCACCTACGGCCGCGTCAGCCGCTTCGGCCTAGTCGCTTTCGCCAGCTCTCTCGACCAGATCGGCCCCCTCACCAAGGACGTCACCGACTGCGCCCTCGTGATGAACGTCATCGCCGGCCACGACAGCCGCGACTCCACCTCGGCCCCGCTGGATGTCCCCGACTACACCCAATCGCTCATCCCCGACCTCAAGGGCAGCCGCATCGGCGTGCCTCAGGAGTACTTCGTCGAGGGGATGGACGACGGCGTCCGCGCCTCGATTGAGGCGGCGGTGAACAAGCTGGAGGAACTCGGCGCCGAAGTCGACCGTGAGGTCTCCCTCCCCAGCACCGGCTACGCCCTCGCCTGCTACTACATCATCGCCCCCAGCGAGGCCATGGCCAACCTCGCCCGCTACGACGGCGTCAAGTACGGCTACTCCGACAGGCGCGGCGATACCATGTGGCAGAACATGGAGCTCACCCGCCAGCACGGCTTCGGCGATGAGGTCAAGCGACGCATCATGCTCGGCACCTACGCCCTCTCCGCCGGCTACTACGACGCCTACTACCTGAAGGCCCAGAAGGTTCGCACCCTCATCCGCCGCGAGTTCGACGCCGCCTTCCAAAAGTGCGACGCGCTGGTGACCGCCGTCTCCCCCACGCCCGCCTTCAAGCTGGGCGAGAAGACGGCCGACCCCCTCCAGATGTACCTGAGCGATGTCTGTACCATCCCCGTGAACATCGCCGGCATTCCCGCCATCTCGGTGCCCTGTGGCTTCGCCGACGGTTTGCCGGTGGGCCTCCACATCATGGCCAAGCCCTTCGACGAGCCCACCATCCTCCGCGTAGCCTACGCTTACGAGCAGGCGACCGAGTGGCATAAAGCGAGGCCCAATCTGTGAGGTGACAACGATGACGATGCAACCAAACGAGGCCCAGCTACTCGCTGTCCGCCGCTACAACTGAGCGGAGTCCCTCTTGCTGGCCGTGAGCCAGCAGCTCGGAATACAGAGCGAACTCATCCCTCGCATCGCCACCGCCTTCGGCGGCGGCATCGGTGGCAGAGGCGAAGTCTGCGGCGCCGTCATCGGCTCCGTCATGTCCATCGGCCTCAAGTACGGCCGAGAGGAGCCCTCGCAACCCCACCTGGAGACCTACGCCCTCGCCCGCGAGTTCTGCCGGCGCTTCGACGAGGAGACGGGCAGCCTCTCCTGCCGCGAGCTGACAGGAATGGACCTCAGCACGCCGGAGGGAGTCCAAGCCTTTCAGAGTTCCGACGTACCGCTGCGCGTCTGCCTGCCGGCGATAGGCGCCGCCTTCCGCCTAGTGACGGAGCTTCTCGGGAGGCCCGCTCCGCCAGCCGCTGATGATTAAGGAGTTGGTCGATGTCGCCTGCTACGCCGGCAGCCGCTACCCTCAGCGACCCCAGCGCGTGACCTGGCGCGGCACCGATCACGACATCCTGGCCGTGGAGCGCGAGTGGCAGGAGCCCCGCCGCCGCTGCTACCTGGTGCGACTCGAAGGCGACCTGCTCCTCACGCTCTCCTACTACGAGCGCAACGACCGCTGGACCGCCGCTGAAGTAGCAGGCCCGTAAGCGTTCGCAGAGGGTTCTACCGCACCCACCGCCTCCTGACGTACCACCCGCCTGCGCCGAGGGCGGCCACCGCCAGCGCCGCCAGGCCCGCGATGGCCACGCAGTTCCACCCCGCCGAATCAGACACGTCCGGCAGTTTCGCTATGCCACCCACAGCGGCATAGCAGTCCTCGTTGATGGCCAGCATGCCCGTGCCGCGCGTCACGGCATGATTGCCCAACTCCGACACGTAAGCCGTTAGCGGAGCCTCGTTGAGGCTAAAGGTGACGACGCCAGACGCACCGATGTCCAGGCCCACCCGCGCGATCGTGCCGTCGCCCGCAATGCCCGGGTCACCGGTCAGGTCGATCGCACCAGCGGCGAACGTGCCGTCACTGTCCGGTAGCGCCTCACTGAGATCGAACGCTCCCGGCATCTTGCCGTCGGCCTCGACGCCGGGGTCGGTGCCAGGCTCGGCGACGTGGACTCTGGTCTCGTCGTAGTTCAACGATGCGTCGTAGGAGACCGGCGCCTGCGTGTCGCCGCTAACCACAACGTCGATCACATAGTCGCTGACGTCGTCGAACGAGGAACTGCCGTCCCACGTGCACTCAACGCTGGGACAGGTGACCGCGTAGCAGTTCTCTACCGCTCCCAGCGTATTGGCGCTGTTTCCCGTGATCTCCGGGTCGATGTCGAAGTTGACGGTGCCCTGGGCGTGAGCGCTCTCCTGCCCTCCCATGGCCAGAAACCCCAGCAGCCCCAGCGCTATTGCCAGCGACACTATCAGCGCACCCGCGACCATCCTTCTCAGCACAGCACAGCCTACCTTCGCCCTCATCGCCCTTCGGGGTGAGCGTGTCTGCTGGGAAGCTTACCGCAAGTGCGTCAGGCGCCCGCAACCTGCGACGTGCAGAACGCGCAGCGACGGGCATCAACCGGGATCTCGCTTAGGCACTCCGGACACTTGCGCGTCGTCGGATCCGCCGGAGGTTCTTTGCGTGACCGCGCGATGAGAGCGTTCATGGGGACAACAATGAAGAAGAAGACGGCTGCAGCCATGAGGATGAACGTGATCACCGCGTTAATGAAGTGACCGTACCTAAAGATGCTCTTGTTGATTTCGAAGGTCAGCGCAGAGAAATCCGGCTCGCCAGCGATAGCTGCAATGATCGGTGTGATCAGGTCCCCAATTAGAGCCTGGACCACAGCAAAGATCGCAAGCGCCATCACTAAAGCGACCGCCATGTCGACAAAGTTGCCCCTGAGCAAGAACTGCTTGAATTCGATAAGCAGCTTCATCTTGACCTCCTCATCGTCAATGTCGGCTCCAATGCGCCATCAATGTTGGCCCCAGACGAATCAGGACAGCCCGCATTGTGGCAGCGGGCCTCGCAGATGTCAAGGCGCAGTGTACCCATCCTACTCACAGACGCGAGGACTGGCGAGGAGGGAGGCCAGGCGGAGGAGGCCCTACCGCACCCACCGTCTCCTGACGTACCACCCACCTGCGCCGACGAGGAGTAGTGCCGCCGCGATGCCGCCAGCGATGGCAGCGTACGGCGGATCCGAGGAGCCGGATCCATCAGCCGCGCGCGCTGGAGAACCAGAGCCATCAACCGGCACTCCCGCCATGCCGCCGACAGGCGGGATAGGCGTAAGCGTGGGCATGGGTGTAGGCGTAGGCGTGGGAGTCGGAGTAGGAGTAGGGGTAGGGGTCGGGGTCGGAGACGGCACCGCTGAGCCGGTGGCGAACCTCAGGTCGAGGTTTGTGCCGTCGTGGTACGAGATCACCGGCTCCCCGCTGGCACCCACCGCGATAGAGCCGTCGGTCCCCACGACTCCCGCCGAGTCCACCGTCTCCGTGCTCCAATCGCCCGTCTGGTCGCAGTTGCCGTTGGTGCTCTCCGACAAGTCGCAGATGGCGAACTTCAGGTCATCGTTTGTATTGTCGTAATAGGAGATCAGGGGATCCCCGTTGCCGTCCACCGCGATCGAGGTCTCCCACCCCACCTGTCCCTCGGCGTCCACCGTCACCGTGCTCCAGTCGCTGGTCTGGTCGCAGTTCCCGTTCGTGCTCTCCGACAGGTCGCAGATGGCGAACTTGAGGTGACCGTTTGTCCAGTCGTAGTACGAGATCACCGGATCCCCGTTGGCGTCCACCGAGATGGACGTCCAGTAGCCCATGTTCTCTTCCCCTACCCCATCCACCGTCACCGTGCGCCAGTCGACGGTCTGGTCGCAGTTACCATTGACACTGGCGGAGATGTCGCAGATGGCGAACTTGAGGGCGAGGTTCGTGCCATCCCGATACGAGATCACGGGGTCGCCGCTGCCATCCACCGCGATGGATGTGTAGTACACCGTGCATCCCGACTCCACCGCCACCGTCTTCCAGTC
>CP070630.1:104426-108605 GCA_020356025.1 Dehalococcoidia bacterium
AATCGCCCAGGCCGTCGCCGTCGCTGTCGAGCTGGTCGGCGTTGGCGGTGTCGGGGCAGTTGTCGCAGGCGTCGCCTACGCCGTCGCCATCGACATCGGCCTGGCCGGGGTTGGCGATCAAGGGGCAGTTGTCGACTCCGTTCAGGATGGTGTCGTTGTCCATGTCCGAGTCGCAGGAATCGCCCAGGCCGTCGCCGTCGCTGTCGAGCTGGTCGGCGTTGGCGGTGTCGGGGCAGTTGTCGCAGGCGTCGCCTACGCCGTCGCCATCGACATCGGCCTGGTCGGGATTGGCTGTACTGGGGCAATTGTCCAGAAGGTTAAGCGTTCCATCTTCATCGAAGTCGCCATCGCAGTCCATGTTGATGGCCACCAGCGCTGCCCGGTCAGTAGTGGGATGGCTGCCGGCTACGGACTTGTACTGAGCCCGCGCGAAGTCGAAGATGGCAATGGTAGGGGTGCTGAAGTCGATGTCCAGGTCTATCCTGACAAGGGTGCCGTCGCCGGGAATGCCCGAGTCGTCTGTCAGGTATATGGCAGCGCCGATAAACCGGGAATCCGAGGACCGGTCGTAAGTGAAGTCTAGCGCCCCCGGCAGCTTTATGACCCCATCCCAGCTCACCGGATCCACCTTGCTGGGCTCATAGTTGACGTAAGCGTCGTAGACCTTGGGCGCCTGAGTGTCGCCCTGGACCACGACATCGATGGTGACGTCAGCTAGCTCATCGAAGCCGCCAGACCCATCCACCCGCACGCACTGTTCTACGGTTCCTAGCGTGTTGGCGCTGTTTCCCGTGATCTCGGCGTCGATGGCGAAGTTCACGGTGCCCAGGGCGAAAACTTGCTCTCCAGCAAGAGGGCCGAAGCCAACGAGAGCCATGAGCGCAAATGCACCAGCCCCCGCCAGCGCGATCAGTGCTGCAGAAACCGTCCGCAGCCTATTCATAGTGGCTACCCCCTGATCGGCGCAGATAATAACCTAAGCGCTAACAGTATACTCGGAATAACCGACGTGTCAACATCTGCGCCCGCCCCTGAATTGACGCCCGTTTGATGGGTAGGTTATTCTATTTGTGAAGGGTTTGATCTGACAACGACGAGAGGAGACTCATGGCGAAGATAACTGTTGAGGCTGTCGACGAAGTGCTGGACGAGATCCGCCCCGCTCTTAAGGCCGATGGCGGCAACGTCCAGGTGCTCGAGGTCAGCGAGGACGGCGTCGTCAAGCTGGAGATGGTCGGCGCCTGCGCCGGCTGCCCCATGGCCACCATGACCCTGAAGGCGGGCATTGAGCGCATCCTCTTCGAGCGCCTCCCCGATCTCGTGGGCGTAGAGGCCTACAGCGGCGGCCAGCCGGTCCGCGACATCGAAGGCTTCTGAGGCGACGCGCGCCCGAAACAAGCGGTAAGACAAAGGCAAGAGGGGTGCCCCTTCGGCACCCCTCGTCGCTTGCGTCGTTCGGCCCTGCTACTCCGCCTGCTCCAGCTCGAACGCCTTGTGCAGGGCGCGCACGGCCTCTTTCACCTTCGACTCGTCGATGATGCAGGTGATCCGGATCTCGCTGGTCGTGATCAGCTCGATGTTGATCTTGCTGTCGAACAGCGTGCGGAACATCGTCGCCGCATAGCCGGGCCCGCTCTGCATCCCCGCTCCCACGATGCTCACCTTCGCCAGACTGACGTCGGACAGTATCTCGCCCGCGCCGATCTGCTTGGCCAGTGGCTCCATCAGCCTCATCGCCTTGTCCAGCTCATTCCGGGCGACGGTGAACGTGAGGTCGGTGATCTTCTCCACGCTCGCGTTCTGTACGATCGTGTCCACGCTTATCCCCGCGTCCGACAGCGGCCCGAACAGGCTGGCCGCGATGCCCGGCCGGTCGGGCACCCCGCGCACCGTCACCTTGGCCACGTCCGAATCGGCGGCGATGCCGCTTACCTTGTTTCGCTGCTCTACCATCGAAGTCCCTCCGTGAATCAGAGTCCCCGGCACATCCCGCGTGCTGGATGCCACCAGGATGGGCATGTTGTACACCTTGCCCAGCTCCACCGCCCGGTTGTGCATGACCCTGGCGCCATAGGTGGCCAGCTCCAGCATCTCCTCGTAGCCTATCTCCTTCAGCTTCTGCGCATTCGGCTCGATGCGGGGGTCGGTGGTGTAGATCCCGTCCACATCGCTGTAGATCTCGCATTTGTCCGCCTTCAGGCCCACCGCCAGCGCCACGCCCGTCGTGTCCGAGCCGCCTCGCCCCAGGGTTGTGATGTCCATCTCCTCGCAGATCCCCTGGAACCCGGCCACGATCACGATCTTCCCTTCCTTCAACTCCTTGTGGATACGCTTGGGGTCGATCGAGAGAATGCGGGCGCGCCCGTAGCGAGTCTCCGTCCCGATGCCCGCCTGCGCGCCCGATAGGCTGATCGCCGGATAGCCCATCGCGCGCAAGGCCATCGCCATCAGGCTGCTCGAGACGGTCTCCCCGGTGGACACCAGCACGTCCATCTCGCGGTCCTCCGGCTGATCGCTCATCTGGTAGGCCAGGTCGATGAGCTGGTCCGTGGTCTTGCCCATCGCCGAGACCACCACCACCACGTCGTCGCCCTTGTCGTGGCGTGCGGCCACCCGCCGCGCCACGTTCTTGATCTTTTCGGCGTCCGCCACCGAGGTGCCGCCGTACTTCTGAACAATGATAGCCATCGCTTTCCCTCAACCCTTCTCCACTACTTGTGCTCCCTCATTGCTGGGAGCTGTGACGATTGTATGGCCTCTCGTACCCTCACCGGCTGCTGCCTCCGCCATCGCCTGCGCGATTTCCTCCTCCCTCTCGGAAGCCAGCGCCAGCACAGTCGATCCGCCTCCCGACAGAAACGCGCCGAGCGCTCCCGCCTGACGGGCCGCCCGGAAGAGCGCCTCCATCGCCAGGAAGACCTTGGCCCGTGCTGGCTGGTGCAGCCGATCCCGCGTCGCCGCGTCCAGCAGGTCCAGCCTGCCGGAGGCCAGAGCCGCCACCATCAAGGAGGCACGGCCAATATTATAGATCGCATCCTCCCGTGAGAGGAAGTCGGGC
This sequence comes from Dehalococcoidia bacterium, assembly GCA_020356025.1. Lineage (GTDB taxonomy): Bacteria > Chloroflexota > Dehalococcoidia > SM23-28-2 > SM23-28-2 > SM23-28-2. The sequence continues at coordinate 107,485 of CP070630.1, forward strand.
AGCACCTGCCGGCTCTCCTGCGTGGGCATCTCCATGTCCGGCACGAACAGGATCGCCTTCAGTCCCTCGGGCGCGGCCAGCCCCGCGTGGATCACGCGGTCGTCTTCGCGCACCGTCACCTGAAGCCCCCCGAACAGCACCGGCGCCATGTTGTCGGCGTGGCCTTCCAGCTCGGCCCCCAGCGCCAGGATCTCCTCCCGCTCCAGCGGCTCGCGCAGGAGAGTGTTGGCCGCCAGCAGCCCCGCCGCTCGCGCCACCGCGCTCGCTCCCAGGCCGCGGGCCACCGGTATCTCCTGGAGGTACTCCGCGCTGAGACCCACCGGCGACGCCTCACCAAGCTGGGCGAACAGTAGCTGCGCTGCCTCCACCACCATCCCCCCCAGCGGCGGACCCGGCGGCGGCAGCCCCTCATCGGACGCGCTGACCACCACCTCCGCCCACAGATCGAGCGCCATCCCCAGGCAGTCGAACCCGGGGCCCAGGTTGGCGGTCGTAGCGGGAGCGCGGACGCTGATCCTTCTCGCTGGCATGGCTGGTCACGATTCTAGCATCGCCCCCAGCCACGCTCAAGGACGCCCCGCGTCCTAGGGGGCGATGGCCATGCTGCAGCTCACCGGCTCCGTGACCAGGATGAGGAAGGCGTCGTACTGCTCCAGCGAGCTCATGTCGGAGATGCCTGGTTTGTCGGGGAAGTAGCGCTCCCAGCCTCCTCCGACCAAACGATAGGCAGCGCCGTAGCTGTCGTCGGCACAGGCGAACGCGTCCTCCGGTTCGGTGTCGTCGGCGCCGGTCCACCCCTCGTTCTGCCAGCCCGCGCTCCAGTCCAGCGTGCGTTCGCTGCCTGGCGCGTCGCCCACCGCCATCTCGCAGGATACCTCCTCGGTGATAAGGATGAGGAAGGCGTCATACTGCTCCAGGTCTGTCATGTTGGACATGCCCGGCCGGTCGGGGAAGTGGCGCTCCCAGCTTCCACTCACTAGACGATAGGCTGCGGCGTAGCTGCCGTCGGCGCAGGCGAAGGCCTCCTCGGGGGTGGAGGCCCCGCTCCAGGTGGCGTTGTGCCAGCCGGGGCCCCAGACGACCGTCCGGGTCGCGTCGGGGGTCGCCGTGGCTGTCGGCGT
>CP070630.1:108705-111306 GCA_020356025.1 Dehalococcoidia bacterium
AGGGCACGCCGGAGGAGCAGGCGAAAGTCCTTGTTGAGCGCCTGCGGCCTTACCTATGGCCAACCAGACCATAGATAAGGAACCCCAAGCACAAGCCCCCGGCCGGGAGCGTCTACAGACGCAAGCAGCGGGCAACATCGGCCTCGATCCCCGAACCACCCTGGATCGCACGTACATTGAGCTCAAATTCGGAGTTCAAATTCGCGACGACCGCATCCTGGACAGTTGTTGGTGGAACATCCCCATGGACGGTTGGAAGAAATCGAACACCTCATAGAGCGGTCGCGTGAGCTGGGCCACGAATTCAGGAAGTTGGCTCGATATGTCCGACACAGGGATGATGAGCTCGGACTCAACCTCTTCTTGGTGGCAGATTCTACCTTCATCAAGGAGAATCGGCGGTTGAGCCCAAGTGACCAACTCTCTGCCCTTCAAGCCTGTCCAGCGCATCTTGACCTGGACTTCACTGTCGCCAGCGTCCCCGCCCTGAAGGGCAGCGGCTAGGCGACTTGCATGCAGGAGTACTTCGCCCACTCGCCAGACAGGCAGCGTGAGATCAAATACCGTGCCTGGTTTGTAGGTCTCATTTTCTGGCGAATCCTCTTGATAGCCCCGCACGAGGAACATACGGCCGGAACGGGACGCTCGCCAGAAATCTGAGTGGGCCGAGTCACGACTTATATCAATGAGCGAGCACTCGACTGCGCCCTTGTACGGGTGGGGGGCTATGCCAGACCGAGTTGGAACCCACCACGGTGGCCAGCCCGTCTCATGTCCTTTGACCTGGCTTAGGATGTCGAGCAAGTCGCCAAGAGACGGCTTGTGAAATTTTCCCCTCAATATGTACGATGTCATCCATACTCCGAACGCGAATGGGGATTGATGGATGGATGGAAACTGTTGGTGGATGAGCTCGAGCCATCGCTCCTCTGACTCCTTTTCCCACGCGTCGAGTTCCCGAACCGCTGACTCGGACGGCGGGGACAGGCCGCCTGGCCCATAAATGATCCGGCGGATATCCTCCAAAAGCTCCTCTCGCGCAGCTTGGATACATCTCCGAATAAGATCATCCCACTCCTGGCCAGACTGCGGCGGTTCGCTCTTGGGGCCTGGACGGCGGATGTAGTATTCATTTTGACGGATGTGTTTCCGCTGGGGATCGTCCCTCCTGCTTCGTATGGGGACTCCGTGACCTCCGGGGACTACTACTACTGGGAATCTTAACCCCGAATCGTGGCGCGTAGCGTGGTAGATGTCGCAGTGGAACTGTGGCTCGGCGTAACGTGCCAGCACGCTATTGCAGTCATCTACGCTATATCCGCTCAGGTCGGTTGGCCGGGGTTCCGCTGGTAGCCACTCACCTTTCTTTTCCACAAACCCTATGAGAACGTACCCGCCTCCATGATTAGCTAAAGCGATCAGAGCCCTAGCCAAGTTCGCTCGATCCATGTCATCACCGAGATTGAGCCAACTCTTCAACTCAGTCTCTAGATTCTCCCTCGGGAACGTGACCAAGTCGTCAAGCCGTCGCAGCAAATCGCCGTTTGTCATTGCGGACTCTGCTCCGCTATTCCCCCTGAGTGAGCCACTTGCTCAGCCACTGGCGGTCGTCCAGCACCTGAGCGCAGGCTGAATAGGGGTCCAGTTCGCCTGCGGCCACTCGCTCGGTGAGGTCCTTCAGTTGACCATCCTTCTCGGCGAAATCCAGGAAACGCGCCCGCACCTTGCGCTGGAGCATCTCCAAGAACTCCTCGCGGCGGCGCTGACGGCGGCGCTCCTCCAGTTCGTCGTTCTCCTCCTGGATGCAGCGGCGACGCTCCAATTCCTCGTGCAGCTCATCGATGCCGATGCCACGGTGAGCCTGAGTGAGCACGACAGGGATGGGTTCGCCCGGCTTCATGGACACGAACGCCTCCAGCTCAGCCTTCATGCGCGGGGCTCCCTCGCGGTCGGCCTTGTTGACGGCGAAAACGTCGGCGATCTCGAACAGACCCGCCTTCATGGCCTGGACGGCGTCGCCGGATTCGGGCGTGAGCACGACAATGACGATATCGGTGGCATTGATGACATCCAGTTCTGTCTGGCCGACGCCCACCGTCTCCACTAGGATCACATCGCGGCCGCTCGCATCGAGGAGCTTGATGACGCCCTGGACAGTGACAGGCAGGCCGCCGTGGCTGCCGCGAGTGGCCATGCTGCGGATGAATACGCCCGGGTCGAGATAGTGCTGCTGCATGCGGATGCGGTCGCCCAGGAGGGCGCCGCCGGAGAAGGGACTGGAGGGGTCGACGGCCACAATGCCCACCGACAGCTCTTTCTCACGCATGATGGCAGTTAGCCTGTCCACCACCGTGCTCTTGCCCGTCCCTGGCGGCCCGGTGACCCCTATGCAGTAAGCGCGCCCCGTGCGGGGGCCGATGCGGCGCATAATGTCCGCCACCGCTTCGCTCTCGCTCTCCACCAGGCTGATAAGACGAGGCAGCGCCTGCGTGTCGCCCGCCAGCATCCGCTCCACCAGTTTGATGACGCCTTGCCCTGTACCCATTCGATCACTTCGCCGTAGCTCTGCCCTCACACCTTTAGGCCCAACACGGTCTGGGC
>CP070630.1:111406-129980 GCA_020356025.1 Dehalococcoidia bacterium
CCCCGCCGGGGGGCCCCCCCGGCGGAAATATTCCCCCCCGCCCCGCGGGGCCCGGCCCTTCGCTGTTGGTTTTTCGGCCGGAGGGGGGGGGGGGCGGGGGCGGGTGTCTTCCCCGGCCCGCCCCCACGACGGTCTGTGAGAAGATACCAGCCCGGTCGGTGGGGGAAAGAGCCCGCGAGAGCTTCTACGGCTCAGACCGACTAGCTACAAAAGACACGAATCGGCGAGGCGCTATCCGCTTTTCGGGTTATCTTGACAGCCGCGAGTTAAAGGGGTTAGGATTCGTGCCAAGTCGCTCGACTTGGCTTCGCTAAGACGATTGAGTCAGTCCCAAGATGTGACCACCGAAAGCGTCTGCAACAGACGGAGGTAAGGTGATGAACATGCCGTTCCGCTTCAGGAGCCGGGCGATCCCGCTCGGTCTGACGTTGCTCCTGGCTCTGGCTCTGGTCGCCGTGGCCTGCGGCGAGGAGGAGGAGAAGGAGGGCGAGATCAAGGACATCGAGCGCAGCCCGGACACGCCGATCGTCATTTCTGCTGGCGAGCCGATCATAGTCGGCGTGTCGGCGGCGCTGATCGGCCCTACCGCGACGCAAGGCACCGAATCTCGTGACGCTACGGTGGTGGGCGTCGCGCGCTGGAAAGAGGCGAACGGCGATCAGATCAAGGGGCACGATATTGAAATCCACGCCGCGGACGACGGATGCTTCGAGGCCGATATCACGGAGCTTGCGGCGGAACGACTGCTGGGCATCGAGGGCCTGGTGGGGGTTATCGGCCCCATGTGCAGTGACGGTTCGGCGGCCGTCATTTCGACCTACGCAAACGCAGGGGTCGTCATGATCTCCGGCTCGGCCACTCGGACGGATCTGACGCTCATTCAGCCGGAGCCTAAGTTCTTCTTCCGCACCGCCTACACGAACGCGGGAGAGGGCGCGCTCCAGGCTCGCTACGTCATCGCACGACTTGACGCGGCGACGGCCTACGTGATCGACGACAGCGAGATCTACGGCGAAGACCTGGCGAATGCAGCGCAGGACGCGCTGGAGGAGAGCGGGATCGAGGTGACCCGCGAGAGCATCGTACCAGGGGCTGTCGACTTCAGCGACCTGGCCGGCCGGATCGCTGGAGACAACCCGGACGTGGTAATCTTCGAGGGGTTCAACCCTGAGGGTGCGCTTCTCTACCGTCAGCTTAGGGATGCGGGCTACAGCGGTCCGTTCATCGGCAGCGACGGCACGGCGGTGGCCTCGGACTTCATCGAGCCGCTGGGCGATGATGCCGAGGGCGCGATTTTCGCTGGCTGCTCGCCCACGTTGCCGGAGGAGTTCCTAGATGACTACGTGGGTATCGTCGGCAGCGAGCCCGTGACCGCCTTCCCGGGGCAATACGCCGACGCGGCGACGATCCTTCTGGACGCCGTGGCGGAGGTGGCCGTCGAGCAGGCGGATGGGTCGCTGGTGATCGAGCCGCTGGAGCTGCGCGACGCCGTCAGTATGCCGAAGCTGCTGGCCGGTCTCTCCGGCGCTATTGCCTTCGATGAGAACGGCGACCGCCTGGCTGAGAGCTCAGGCCTTGCGATGTGCGAGGTCGAAGGCGGCGAGTTCGTCAACTTCCGTTTCTAGCGCTCGCAGTCTAAGGACGGCAGGCCAGGGATAGCCATCGATGCGGTTGAGAATGCAGCCAGAGAGGACGTAGAGAGATGACATCATCCGCTTTTGAAGGGGCCCAGTCCTTTACCTCACGCATCGCCATGTGGAGCGCCCGACACCGAAAGATCGTGGCGCTCGTCTGGCTGCTCGTTGTCGTCGTCGCGCTGGGGGCCTGCTCGGCGATCGAGGCTGACACCAACGTCGAGGAGGAAGCTCCAGGCGAGTCGGGCAAGGCCGTCGCTCTCCTCAACGAGAGGTTTCCGGCAGAGGAGGATACGACCCAGGAGATCGTCGTCTTCGCCCATCCGTCCCTGCAGGTAACGGACTCGGAGTATCAGGAAACCGTTCAGGGGCTCATGGACGATCTCAGTGCTCTAAGGGCACGAGAAACCGAAGTCCTGGGCGGCACGAGGGTGGTCTCCAGCACGCGGATAGTGGCCGAGATCGTCACCCACTACGACACCGGCCTAACGCGAGAGGATTCGCCCTTCGTCACCGCAAATGAAACCGGCGGCGATGTCACCTTCGCCTTGGTCCAGATCGAGGGGGAAGTTGACGAGGCGGTCGAGAACATCGCCCCGGTTCTTGAGGCTGTCGCGGCGGCGGGCGCTGAAGCCGATGGGTTTGAGATCCTTGTTGGCGGCGAAGCCTCGCTCACCAAGCAGGTAAGCGAGATCATCGACGAGGACTTTGGGCGCGCCGGGATCCTCAACGTGCCGATTACCCTCGCGATCCTCATCCTCGCCTTCGGGGCGCTGATCGCGGCGGCCGTGCCTCTAGTCCTCGCCTTTATTGCGGTCTTCGTCGCCTTGGGAGCCCTGGCCATCATCAGCCAGGGGTTCCCCCTATTTGAGGGCTACACCCAGGTCGTGCTGCTAATCGGCCTCGCCACTGGCATCGACTACTCGCTGTTCGTTATCAGCCGCTATCGCAACGAGCGGGGGGCCGGACTCTCCAAGGAGGACGCGCTACGAGTGGCCACGGGCACCTCGGGCAAGGCGATCGTCTTCGCCGGCGCCACCACCGTATTCGCAGTGGCCGGCATGTTCTTGGTGGGCGATCCCATCTTCAGCAGCCTGGGCCTCGCCTCCATCGTCGTCGTCATCTTTGCCGTGAGCATGGCCATGACCCTCCTGCCGGCGATCATCGCCATGCTCGGCGACAACATAGACCGATTCCGCGTGCCGTTCTTGAGTGGTGGCACCGGCGTGAGAGAGGGAGTGTGGGGATGGATCTTCGACCGGGTGCTGGCGTGGCCGATCATCCCGGCTGTGGTCACCATCGCGGTCTTGATTGCCATTGCGGCTCCAGCTACCACCCTCAACCTCGGCTTCAACGGCCCCAGGAGCTTTCCCGAGGACGCGGAAGGCACCAAGGCACTCATAGCTTTGGAGGATAACTTCACGCTGGGGCTGGTTCAGCCGGCGGTGGTGGTTGTGGACGCGGGAGAGAAACAGAACGTCTTCGCTCAAGATATACAGGCATCGACCGCTGAGCTGCTGCGTCTAGTGGGAGAAGATGTCGTATCGCCGGACAACCCGGAGGCTCTCTACGGTCCGCCTGCGCGCGCACCCGAGTTCAGCGACGCCGGCGACACGGAGCTGCTGTTTGTCCCCGTCAACGGCGACTCCGGTGAGGACCGTGCCATCGACGCCGTGAACGAGTTGCGCGACGAGCTCATTCCCGCCGCCTTTGAAGACAGTTCGGCCGAGGATGTTCTGGTCACCGGTGCTACGGCTGCCAACATAGACTTCAAGGCCAACATTATCTTCCGGACTCCGTTCGTCTTCGCCTTCGTGCTGGGGCTCGCCTTCATCATCCTACTCCTCACCTTCAGGTCGCTGGTCATCTCCATCACGGCCATCATACTCAACCTCTTCTCCGTCTTCGCTGCCTATGGGCTCCTCGTGCTTGTATTCCAGGAGGGATACCTTCTGGAGGGCATACTCGATTTCGAGGCCACCGGGATCATCGAGTCCTGGTTGCCGCTCTTCCTGTTCTCTCTCCTGTTCGGGATGTCCATCGACTACGAGATGTTTATCATGGGTAGAATAAAGGAGAGGTTCGAACGAGGAGCCAGCACGGATGAGGCTATCGCTCAGGGAGTGAAGGGCACTGCCGGGGTGATCAGCAACGCCGCAGCCATCATGGTTGCGGTGGCCGCCATCTTCGCCTTCACGCGGAATATTGGTCTCCAGCAGTTCGGCTTCGGTCTCGCGGCTGCCATCTTGGTGGACGCTACCATCATCCGGGCGTTTGTCCTGCCGACGACAATGAAGCTCCTGGGCGAGTGGAATTGGTACCTACCCTCCTGGCTGGAGTGGATCCCCAGGATCAAGATGGCCGAGTAACGGCCTCGGAGGGCACGCCGGGCGGCGGTATCAGGGGTAGGTGTGGCCGATGGAGAAGGACGGAGACTCCTCGGCCGTAGGCGTCGGCTCCATGGCTTGTGGTTCGGAGGGTGTGGGCGCCTCAGGCGTAGGCGTCGGCTCCGTGGGCTGTGGCTCGGAGGCTGTGGGTTCGACCACCTCGGGAGGGCGCGGCAGAAGTGGGGGCACGGCCCCCGGGAGGATCAGGATCATCCCTTCGATGACGCCATCGGAGGACGTGAGGCTATTGGGGGCGAAGGCCAGGATGCTCTCGACATCGATCTGGTAGAGTGCGGCGATGTCGGGGAGGGTGTCCCCCGGCTTGGCGTGGTAGATGATACCGTCGACGCTGGGGATGAGGAGTTGCTCACCAACCAGCACGAGGTCCGGGTCGTAGATGACGCCTGGGTTGTTCCAAAGGATGTAGGCCGGGCTGATGGCGAAGGCCGCCGCGATGGCGGAGACGGTATCCCCGGGCTGGACGGTGTAGAGGAAGTAGGCGGGCTGTAACTCCGGTATGGGCTCAGGGGTGAGTATGGGCGGGGGCTCCGGGGTTAGCTCGGGCGTGGTTTCGGGCTGGCCGCCCAGTCCGGGCGCGAAGCTGGGGACGGTGGCCACGATGATGGGGGAGCGCTGGGCCGGCTCAATGTGGACGAGGCGCTCGGCGCCCATGAGCACGGCGACGGCCGCGATCAGGGCCAGGCTGAGGAAGAGGCCGTGCAAGGCGTAGCGCCGGTATCCAGTCAGCGACGGTCGCTCTGCCTGTGGGTCCCCGGGGCCAGACGGCCCCGGGGCTTCTTCGTCTTGGTCCGGCTGGGCGTTGACATCGGGGGCCACGTCGGAGGCGGGCTGGGCGTTGACATCGGGGGCCACGTCAGAGGCGGGCTGGGCGTTGACATCGGGGGCCACGTCAGAGGCGGGCCGGGCGTTGGCATCGGGGGCCTCATCGGAAGCGGGCTCGGTGCGGGGACGTGGCGCTACGCCCAGGCGGTGGCTGACGCCCACCAGGTCGCTCAGGAGATCCTGGATGGGGATGTCTTCCGGCTGTGAGGTCGGGGTACTCTCCTCAGGCTCGGTTCCGTCCTGAGCGAGGGCTTGCGCCTCGGCGTCCGTGTCCAGGACGATCTCCCTTTCCTCTTCGCCGTTGTCCGACTTGGACGTCAGACGAGAGGGCTTCATGGGTGTTACTTTCCGCTTTCGCCGGGCTCAGTGCGGGCCTGTGGCATCGTGTCCAAGCGGTGCCTGATACCCACGAGGTCGTCCAGGAGGTCTTGGGCGGCGATGTCCTCCAGTTCTGAAGCCAGGGTGCTTTCCTCGACCTCATTCTTGGCTTCGCGGAAGAGGTCGACGAGGTCGGAGTCGAGGGGATCATCCTCTTCGGCTGCCTTCTCTTCGGCCTCGATCTCGCTGTTCGTCTCGGCGCTTATCTGGGACATGAGGTCACCCTCAGACGCGGGGGCTTCGGCCTCCGCGTCGGCGTCTGGGGTTAGGGTGTCAGCCAGGGCTTCGGGCTCCGCCTCGGCGTCGGCTTGCGGCTCGGCGTCCGTGTCCAGAACCAGTTCCTTTTCCTCTTCGCCGCTCTCCGGCTTGCCTCTCAGACGAAAGAGTTTCATAGACTGCACCTCCTGTTAACTTGTGGGCTGGATGAGCGTGTCAGAGAACATGCTGCTGGCCATGGGCGGGACCAGGAGGAGTACGACACCGGTGGCGCAGAGGGTGAGGGCGCCGAACAGTGCCATCTTGAAGTTGTGCCCTCCGGCGGCCGCTCTGGGGGCGAAGGCGTTTATCAGCGTCAGCGATAAGACGACGGTCATGACCATGAACGTGATGAAGCTCGTATCGAACTCCTGGAAGGCGAGGGCGCCGGGGATGCCGATCTCCTCCGGGCTGAGGGTCGTGGGTTGCTCGCTGCCGACGACGGCCTGGGCCTGGACGAGCTTGGTGTTGAAGGCGGAGACGATCTCGGTCATGAACACCAGGGTGCCGGCGAGGGCGATGTGCATGGGGACTACCACGTAGTTGAAGGTGGAGGAGACGAGCTTCCGCTTGGCCCGGAGGAGGGAGACCCTGAGGGCCATATCGGCCGAGAAGCGGCCCGCCTTCTCCGGGTCGCCGCCAAGGTTGACGGCGTCCCAGAAGGAGCGGACCACTCGGTGGACCAACTCGCTGCCGGTCTCGGCCATGAAGCGGAGCCAGGCGCGGCTGGTCTCTACGCCGACGGCGACACGGGTGAGCAGCCGCTTCAGCTCTGGCTCCAGGGAGCCGATGGCCCGCCGGTCTATGTGGTCGAGGCTCTCGATGACGGTGCTGCCGCGGGCGGCGGTGACACCCCCCAGGGAGCGGAGGAAGTCGGCGATGTCCCGGTCGCGGGCGTCCACCTTGCGCTCGAGCAGGTGGGTGACGATGCCCACCGGCAGGATCAGAAGGCCGGCGATGATAAGGGCCAGGCCCATGCTCTGGAAGGCGAGGTAGGCGATAAGGCCCATGAGGAGGGCGGCCGGGAAGAGGATGCGGGCCAGGAGGGACATGAGCTTCTGCTCCGGCGATTTGTCCCTTAGCTTGTGGACCACTGGGTCGAAGGGGGCGATGCGGTAGATGAGCCAGGCGCCCAGAGCGGCGGTGGAGATGGCCACCAGTTCGACGGTGACGATGAGCACAGAGCCAAGGGCGTAGATCATGTTGGAGATGAGGGCCACCAGGACGACCAGATTTGCCGACACCATGAGGGCGACGAAGGCGTCGGTCCACTTGCGCAGGGACTCTAGGTCCGTCTCGTAGGCGTTGGTGTAGTCCTCCATCTGGACGTGGGTCTCGCGCTCGAGGAAGACGGCCTCGGGCTCGCCGGAGGCGAGGGAGTTGCCGAAGCGGAGGAGGAACTGGCGCATCACCTCGTCGTCGGCGCTGTCGGAGACCACCTGGCAGGCGGTGGTGAAGTCGTGACCGAGGCTGCTGACCAGGTTGGCAACCTGGGCGAAGTAGGGGGAGGGGCCGTAGTTGAGCCTGGCGGCGGCGTCGAAGAGTTGTTCGCGGCTCACGTTGGCACTGGCGACGCAGGAGAGGTAGGTGAGGACGGTGAGCAGGTCGTACTGGTTGGCGTCAGGGTCGAACAGCCAACCGCTCTTGAGGCGGGCGAGAGCCGGATCCCTGCCGGGAGGGCCGTCCTCCTTAGAAGAGACCTTGCCTCTTAGCCTTTGCCAGAACTTGATAAAGCTCATAGAAGTTCTTAACTCCGGAGCGGTGGAGCTTCTCCAGCACCTTGGCTCGTCGATCCACTTCCTGGTACATGACGCGGCGTTTGTTGGGGGGTATGCCCCGCTTGACGGCGATCTTGTTCTCCAGAAGGTAGCTGTTCATGTAGCCGGTGAACTCGTAGGTGTCGTTCTCTGGGTCCCAGTGGAAGACCTCGGCGAAGGCGAACGAGTCGGTGACGGGGTCGAAGCCGAAGAGCTCGCTGACGGAGAGGATACGGCGGGCGGTCTTGCCGTTGGCTAGCTTAACGGCGCTGATGATAACGACTACGTTGAGGTTGTCCATGTAGGTCTTGGGCACGTTGATGGGGTTGCCGGTGATCCTCTGGATGAGCTTCTCGACGGAGGCAGCGTGGAAGGTGGCCATGACGGTGTGACCGGTCTGCATGGCCTGGAAGGCGATGTTTCCCTCCTCACCGCGGATCTCGCCCACCAGGATAGCGTTGGGCCGCTGTCGCAGGGCGGCCTTGAGCAGGTCAAACATGGTGACGGCAGCCCCCTCCTCGGCGACGCCTCGGACCACCTCGCGGAGCCAGTTGGGGTGGGGGATCTGGAGCTCCGGGGTGTCCTCGATGGTGACGATCTTGGCGTCCGGGGCGAAGAAGTTGGTGATGGCGTTGAGGAGGGTGGTCTTACCGGAGGCGGTCTCCCCGGCGACGAAGAGGTTCATCCCCTCCTCGATGACGATGGAGAGGTAGGCGATCATGCGGTAGTTGAGGCCGCCGCCCTCGGCGATGTCCAGGACGCTGAGGGGCGTGGTGGCGAACTTACGGATGGTGAAGTTGGAGCCTCGCTTGGAGACCTCGGTGCCGAAAACGATGTTGACACGGGAGCCGTCCGGGAGGGTGGCATCTACGATGGGCCTGCGGTAGGTGACGGGCTTGTTGATCCGCTCTGAGACGCGGCGGAGGAAGCTGTCCAGGTCGTCGTCCTCATCGAAGATGATGGCGGCCTTGAGGGCTTTGAAAACCTTGTGCTCGAGGTAAATGGGGCCCAGGCCGGCACAGCTTATGTCCTCGATGTTGGTGTCCAGGATGAGGGGCTGGAGGATCCCCATGTACACCTTGTCCCGCAGGAGGAGGTAGCGGATGGCCACAAACTCCTGCTCCGTGAGCTTGATCTTGCGGTTGGCCAGGAACTTGGGCATGGCGCGGCCGCCGGACTTGGTCTTGGCTCCGTTGGCGGAAGCGCCATTGCGATTGCCGGGCCCCGCGGTGGCGATCTGGTTCAGCGCCTCCAGCAGGACCTCTTTCTGCTCCTCTGGGGAGTCGGGCTGGCGGAGCTTGTGCACCACATCGACCAGCCGGTCCTCCACCTTCTCGAACAGGGCTGCATAATCGCCGCCGACAATGGGCTCCACGGGGATGTAGTAGTTGCGGGCGTCTTGTGGGTCGGGGCAGATGTGGGCAAAGGTGGCGTCGCCCACGGGGTAGATGATGTTGGGCTGCTCTATGTCCCCCATCTTGCGCTCAAGCTTCTCGTGGTACTGGGGGACGCCGAACTCCTCGACGGGGATCATGTGCAGGTAGCGGAAGAGGTGGGCGTGCTCCTGGGCCTGCTCTTTCAGTTCAGGCGATATGCCAGAGCAGATGGGGCAACTGCTCTCGCTGTGGGCCCCCTGGGGCTGCTCGGTCTCCGGAAAGGGGATGCGGACATAGGGCATGGCGCGGCATCAGGCTTTGGTCTTGGAGATGGGGACGCTCTTCAGGCCCATCCCTGGCTGCACGGTGAAGCTCACAGCGTTGTCCGCCGTCTTGGCCGCTCCCCGTATCTTGGTCACCTCCAGGGTGCGCACCAGCCGCTGCCCCAGGTCCTCTATGCGCAGGCGGAGGTGGGCGTCTACGATGGAGTCGGCTCTGAAGCGGAGGGCCTCGCTGATGGCGTAGGAGTGGAGGGTGACGATGATGGTTCGGCCCACGTCTGCCAGGTCCTTGCAGTTGGCCAGGAAGGAGAGGACGTACCGCTCATCGAACTGGAAGAGGAGGGGCGTGATGGAGTCCATGATGAAGAGGTCGCGCTTGTCAGACTTTTCGATGTGGCGAAGCAGCTTCTGCAGAATGTGATCCGCCCTTTCCCGCTCCACCCGCAGATTCTTTTGGTACAGGGACAGCCGGCCTATGAGATAGTAGTCGGTGGAGGACATGCCGAGGCTGTCCATCTGGTCCAGGAAGCCGCGGGAATTGGACTCGGACAGGAAGAGGGACGTTCTGAATCCCTCCTTGAGGGCGCCGAAGGTGAACTGCTGGACGACGACGCTCTTGCCAGCGTCAGGGTCTCCCTCCACGAGGGTGAGGCTGTCCGCGGGCAGGCCGCCCCCGAGCCGCTTATCGATGTCCATCACCCCCAGGGTGATGAGCCGCTCTCGCTCCTTCTTCTCTTCCTGCTCCTCCTCGTCCTCCGGCTCTTCAGGCGGGGCAAAAGGATCTTCGTCTTGCAGCTGCTGTTGCAGCGTCTTCGCAGCATCCTCTTGCGGCTCCTGTGGCGGTGCTTTCGCGGTGTCCTCCTGCGGCTCCTGTTGCGGCGTCTTCGCGGCGTCCTCTTGTTGCTCCATACGTATCGCTCCTCAGAAGTAAATGCTGTAGGTGATGCCTACCTCCGTGGCAAGGACGAGCCAGCGGTCGGGGCCGACATCGGTGGCGGGATTGAGGTGGATCTTGATGGTCATCTCCTCGCCGGGGTCGAAGATGTCGGGGTTGCGGTAGTCCCCGGAGATGCTGTCCACAGTCCACTGGTTGTCCCCGGGGGGGTTGTTGTCGGTGTGGGGCAGCCAGACCACGTAGCGCTGACTGCTGGTGTCTTCGTAGTTGATGATCAGGTCCATGAGGGGTGGCTGCTGGACGGCGGTGCGGCCTTCGTTGCTGAGCACGACGGTCAGGTCGGTGCCGCCGCCGGTCACGTCCGTGGACACGACTGACAGGTCGGTGCCCAGCCGTTCTTCGGATAGGGCCTCCATGTCCCGCCAGGACTGGCCCACGTTGTCGATGGAGCTATTGGTGACGGCGGCCAAGGCGACGCCGCAGACTACGATGAGAGCGGCGATGACCAGGGCCGGGATGGCGTGCTCCATAGCTTCACCTACAGTGTGAATACCTTGCTGGCGATGAGGCCGTTGGGGAGGACGATGGTGCTGACGTAGTCCTTGTCCGTCTCGAGGTTATAGGTCAGATAGACGGTGATGCGAAGGGTGGCGGAAGGGGCCCATTCGCTGTCGTTCTCCAGGGCGTACTGCCAGCAGTTCTCGCTGCGGGGTGGTGGCGAGGGGTTGGGGCAGGTGTCCTCCTCGTCGTAGCCGATGCGATCGAAGTCAGTCGTCTCGCCGAAGAAGACGTCGATCTTCTCTAGGGAGGGGATGATGGAGGCGCCTACGTTCTTGGCCCATATCTGGACGAAGTCTTCCCCCACGACGCCCGCCGTCTCGACGATCCTGACGTCGCTGCGCAGGCGGGCGCCTACGACGTCGCTGGCGGTCGCGATGTCGCTGCTGGTGCGCTGGATGCTGGGGAGGACAGCATTGATCACCACCACCGTGGCCACGATAGCCGCGATGATGAGGAGCATGGAGGTAATGACCTTATCCACGATCTACCTCTGGGTCGGGGTCGGGATAGCCCGGAACCCTTCCTCAGGAGGAGGCCAGTTTCTCCATGTCCCGCATTATTTTGAGCCAGGGCGGATCCTTTTCCTGGGAGGAGCGGATGAGCCGCTGGAGGTGGGCCAGCGCGTAGCTGATGTTGGGAGGGATGGACCCCCAGAGGCGATGTATGGTGATCACCCGCTCCAGGTCCTGGGGTCCGATGGTAGCCATGGCCTCGGTAACCCAGGCGGCGAGGCCACCGATGGCGCCCGTGGGCAGAAGGTAGGTGAGCTGCATGGTAGGCAACCCGCCAACTCCAAGGGGGGCGTCCGGGGGCGCTTTGCTCTTGCGGGAGGCCTTGCCGTCGGAGGCTAGGTCGCCGTCGCCGCTGGGCTCGGGCTCTTCGGGCTCGTCCTCCGCGGGCTCTTGGTCCTCCGGCTGCTCCGCCGCCTCTTCCTCTGACTCTTCGGCCTCGGGCTCTTCGGGCTCGTCCTCCGTGGGCTCTTCGGCCGTTGCCTCCTCCGTTGCCTCTTCCTCCTCGGGCTCTTTGGGCTCTTCCTCCGTGGGCTCTTGGCTCTTCGCCTGATCTATCGCATTGCGCGCCGCGCGGGCGGCCTCCTCGGCGGCCATCGTCCGCGCGGTGGTGTTCAGGTCCATGCGTAGGTAGGCGGGCTCCTGCTCGGACAGAGGGTTGGTCTTCTCCAGGATGGCCTCTCGGATGTCCAGGAGGACGTTACGGATCTCCGCCTTCAGGACTTTGACTTCGTCCTCAAGCTCCTTGACCTTTGCGTTGACTTCCACTTGGTCCAACCCCTTCCCTTCAGTGGCGCTCCGGGGGGCGTCAGACCCCGGGGCGCCCGCTGAGAAGGCCTAGTGCAGGTCCATCACGTCGTCGATCTCCGGGGGCATGGTGCGGTTGATGAGGAGGGTGCCGCCGGAGGGCGGGACCACTTCCAGCGTGAACATCTCGTTGGCAGCGAGGCCGCTGCCAGCGGGAGGACTCACGGTGATCTCCGCCAGCTCGCCGACCTCCAGGAGGTCCTCGCCGTCCTCCAGGATCCAGGTGACGAGGTACGTGAGATCGGCTACGCGGTTCTGCGCGTCGATGTAGTTGATGACGACAGTGTTAGTGTAGGCGGTTGGATCCAAGCTGATGGGGAAGCCGCCGGCGGCGAGGCCCACGTTGAACTCGATGGCGTCCGCGCTGTCGATGATCCCGTTGGTGTCGCTGTCGGTGACGGTGAGGGCGCCACGAACCTCAAGGTTGCCGCGGGCCTTCTCCAGGCCGGCGAAGACGGTCTCCTTGCCGCGCTCGGCGCTGAAGAGACCTGTACTCAGGACCACGAAGGCAAACACGGAGGCGACGATGACGAAGGCGATGAGGATGATGGCCGTCTCCAGGCCGGTGATACCTTCCTCTTTCTTGTGCAGGCTGCGGAACAGCCTTGCGATTCTATCACGCATTCAGCATTCCTCCTTTGGGTGCCTTCCTTGTTGGCCGGAGCGCATGGTGCACGAGTCGTCCGCTCTTCGGGCGACCACCTCCCTTCATGGATCATTTACGCTTTTCACTATCAATGGACGCGATTGATGTATGAATGTTACATGCGACTGTGAAGGTCATTGACGTAACGGTCCACTTTGGCCCATAGGCGGAGGCAGGCTGGTCGGCGGTAGCGGGAGGGGCTGAGCGGCAAGACGGCATGGCGGGACTGCCGCCACCGGCACTGCTGGGGAAGGTTGAACACAGGCGCCGCCCGGGCCAGGGCGGTAGCCTCTTCCCCCTGGGCCGGGCTTGACCCATTCGAGGACGAATCTAGGTGCTACGGGCGAAGGTGGGCCGTTTCTTCACAGAAGCTCTGGGAATCACATGTAACATCAGGATAGCAATTGCGTCCTATAGGCGGAGGCGAAGCCTTGGAAGCTATCCTTATCCCTTTTCGGGTCGCCGCGGGCGTCTCGTTGGTCCTTCTTGTCCCCGGCCTGCCCTGGACTTACGCGCTGCTGGCTCGGGACAGGCTTTCCATGCTGGAGAGGTTAGGCCTCAGCGCGGTCCTCAGCATCGCGCTGGTGCCGCTCGGGCTGTTCCTGCTGGACCTGCTCCTGGGCATTCCCGTTGATGCCAAGACCACGCTCGTCCTTATCCTCGCTCTGACGGTGGTAGGGACGCTGGCCGCTCTCTGGCGGACATCGTTTCGGGTCCGGACACCACAGCTTCGCAAGCCGTCTTGGGCTGTGAGCGCGGGCGGTGCAGCAGGGCTCCTGGCGCTGGGGCTGATCATGGGGTTTGCCTTCTACACCAGCCTGATCCCGCGTCTTGACTATTCATATCCCCTGCACACGGACGAGTGGACGCACTTTGTCGAGGCCCGCACCATCGTCACGGAGGGAACGATCCCCTTCTTTGACCCGGTGACGGGGGAGGACAGGGCCGATCCAGTCACAGAGGAGACCAGATCCTCGCCTCACTTTGAGGTGGGTTATCATCTTTTCCTTGCGGAGTTCCAGCTTGTAACGGGGCTTCCCTGGCTGGACATGTTTCGGTATCTGCCGTCGGCTGTGTTCGCGCTGGCCGCTCTCAGCGCATACATATTCGGGAATCGACGCGGGTTCGGGCTTGAGGCCGCGCTGTTTGCCTCCCTCGTTCCCACGACAGTGCGCTTCCTCGGCCCGGCCTTCGCGGTTCCGGTGGCGCTTGGGCTGTTCTTTGTCCCGCTGGTCCTGTTCCTGGTGAGCAACTATTGGGCTTCCAGGGGGCTGCCCCTCGTTTTGCTGCTGCTTCTTTCCTTTCTGTTCATCGCTCATGTCCCCACGGCTGTGTTTGCTGGTCTCATCATCGCAGTCTACGGGGTCTTCCAGACGCTGCGTCGCGCTCTGACGCGACGTCCTATGAAGCAGCGGGCACTGGCTCATCTGGCCACGGTGCTGGTTGCCGTCGGGCTGTCGTCAATTCCGCTACTGGTGTACAACAACTGGCTGGTGGGAGAGGCGGCGGCCGAGTCGCTTCCGCAGGAGCTACTGGAAGCGCCGGGAGGCATAATCCCGCGGCTCGGCTATGTTCCCTACCCCCTTTTCGTCCTGGGGCTGGTGCTGCTGGCGAGGAGCGGGATACGCACCGACCGCGCGCTGTTGGTGACAACGGTTATCGTGGCCACGTACGCGTTTCTGCACTACCAGTTCGGGGTGGGAAACGCTGCCCTCTACTCGCGGAGCATCCTCTACCTTTCGCTACTGCTGCTGCTGATCGCGGGACTGGCGACGTCGGGCGTGCGGAGATGGCTTGCTAAGCTGCTCAGCCTCAGATGGGCGGGCAGAGCATCGTTCGCCGCGACAGGGCTGGTGCTTGTCGCCGTCATGCTGCCGTCGCTGGGGCTGAGCCTTGAGAGTCGGTACGAAGAGCAGTATTACCACCGCATAGGCGACACGCAGTACGAGGACTTCGTGTGGATGCGTGACCATCTGTGCACAGGGTACGAGCGCGCGCTAACGGAGCCCCAGTTTGGCAGAGCCTTTGCGGCCATCACCGGGAGGTACGCTTATGCAGCGATTCCAACAACGGCCGCTCCTGTGCGGCCCGCCGAGGTAGACGAGGCTAAGGATGTGCTCCGTGACGGCGTGCCGGACGCCGACTGGCTCCGGGAGCATGACGTGAGCATCGTCTATACGACGAGACGGGTGGAGAACCCGGAGCTGGTGAAGGTGCATGACAGGGTGTATGTGCTGCCTGAAGCCGAGGTCTGCGCGGCTGAGACGATGCACGTCACGGCTGAGAGTGAGCCTGTCCGGGCCAGTCTTGACCCGCTTCAGTGATGGGTTGGGATTCCAAAAGGCCAGGGGATGCCGGTTCCGAGGAGCAACGGACTATGCGACATCCGAAGGACTGGGTCGGAAGGCCGGTAGCGCGGCCGGGCGACGCTGGCGGCTCTCCGGCGGGGGACATCGCTCTCGGCGCGAGCGTCGCGGGAGGCGCTGCCATGTCCCCGAGGTCTGCGGCGACGCGTGCCCCTGACGAGCGGACGGCGCGGCTGTATGGGCGCCTTGAGGCGGCCATCTCTCCTTCGTTGGGGATAGCGCTCACGGGTGTGATGGCGGCGATGGCGGCCATCGGGCTGGTCTTGGGCGCGACGTGGCCTGCTATTACTGCTGACGAGGGAACCACCCTTTCGACTGCTAAAGCCGCCGTCAGCGGGATGCACCAGTGGATCGAGATGCTGGCTCCGCCCATTCAGGTGGCGCTCTACGCCCCGTTCTTCAGTATCGGCCATCCCGAGCTTGCCACTGTTGTGCCGGCGCTGTTCGGGGCTTTGGTTCTCATGCTGATAGTCGCGGTCGCCTGGCGCATCACCGGCATGCCATGGGCGGGAGCCATCGCGGGGCTGTTCCTGCTGTCCTCCCCCGAGTACTGGCAGCGATCGTCCAACCTTGTGGCCTATCAGCCGTTCGTGTTCTTCGGGTACCTGGGTCTGGTCTTGATGGCATCTGCTTGTCGCGATCCACGTCGCTCCAGGGCGTTTGCCATCGCGGGCGGGATTGCCTTAGCAGTCTCAGTGTATAGCTTCACGACGGGCCTTCTGTTCCTGCCTGCGGCCATTCTGCTGGCGCTCGCCTGGAAGGTGCGTCGGGGGCCGGCTTTGCTGAGCCTGGCGGTCACCGCTGTGCTGGTGTTGCCGTTCGCCGTGTGGCACGTGGCGGCGGCGGGCGTGCGCAATGCGTGGTTCTACCCCCACAATTTCCTGCTATTGGACTACTCGGAGGAATTCCAGGCTTTCTTGAGCCGGCCCGACTATGACCTGGTGGGATATGTGACCGGTGCTCTGCCGGAGATGCTGCTGGGTGCTGCTCCTATCTGGCTGTGGATTCTGGCGGGAGCGGGTTTGCTGGTCATCGGCAAGGTGTATGGGGCCCGCGTATCGGCAACGATCGCGGCGGCCATGGTCGCAGCGCTGATTCCTTTCATTGTTGCTGCACAACCCCCCCACGCGCGCTACGGCTATGTGCTGGTGCCAGTGGTCGCGTTAGTCGCCGGGATTGGGCTTGCCCTGGGAGTAAAGCTTCTGGCGCAGCAGCAGGCGCGGCGTCATCTAGCCGTGCTGGCCACATTGGTGCTCGCTCTACTGGCGGTGTTCACTGCTTCGGCTGCCATGCTGACGCATCTAGATAACGTCAGGATCGCGCGAGCCACGCCTCAATACGTGGACCTCGAAGCTGTGGCGGGCAAGATCGATGATGACCGAGCTGTGCTGGCGCGGACGTCGTATCTGCAGGTGCTGCTGCCCGACAATCAGGTCTATACACACCTTTTCTTCTCCGAAGCCGAATACCTTGATTACATTCTCTGGCAAGACGAGGAGCGAGTGCGCCAACTGTTTGCCGAACGGGACATCGGGTGGGTTGTCTTCCAGAAGAACGTCCACACCTGGGAGCGCGACTTCAACTATTGGGCATTTGATGCGACCGGCTCGCCGCCACTGCACTACATATGCCTGCCCCAATCGGCAGGATTCAGCGAGGTCTATGACGGCCGGTTCTTCGCACTCTATGAAGTGAGGCAGGACTGGCTGCAATCGGAATCGGTATCGGGAGCCTGCACTGTGCCGCAGTGTGAACTCTGGGCTTTCCCGGGAGCTTGGCGCGAGGAATCGGGACCGCCTAACGGCGAATCCTACTGCGAGTCGCCGTAGGCAGCGCTAGCGCTTCTGCAGCTCGACAAACAGGAGACCTTTTTGTCCTTGTCCAGCGGCTGCATCTCTCCGCGCGATGGCGACGATAAGGCGACGGCCAGCGCGGTGCGACACGCGCCACACGAGGGATGCAACTAGATAGAGAGAGCGGAACCAGGGGGTCTTGAGAGCAATGACCCTGCACTCGGAAAAGCCGTTACCGCTGGCCAGGGACTGGATCTCACTCGGCGTGTAGCCGGTCCGAATCGAGTGCTGCCAACGGCGGTGAAGCCAGGGCGTGAGGAACGGCGGGAAAGCGGCAATGTGCTTGTGGGGCACGGAAATTCTGGCGCGACCGCCGGGACGCAGTACTCTGGACAGCTCTCGCAGCATGGTCTGGTCGTCCGGGACGTGCTCGAGCACGTCCCAGGCCGTGCAGAGGTCGAAGGAGCCTGTCGCAAATGGGAGCTTGCGGGCGTCGCACTTGACGTACTGGATGTCGGGATAGAGGGCGACGGGTTCCAGGTCACAGCCGACTCTGGGGCGGCATCCTGCTGTCTGCTGATGCAGCCAGAAGCCGCTGTGGCATCCCAAGTCGAGCATCCGGGTTGTCTGACGCTCAGCCGGCCAGAGCGCAGTTGTCAGGATCCATCGATAGTAGGACCCCAGCCGCACGGGTGCCTGATTCGGCTTTGTACCAGCGCTTCCTATCAAGGAACTCCCCCAGGCGATCTCGCTAACTCTCTTGCTGAGTGGCGCCTTTTCGCGCGAGCACTACGTATCCTACGCCTCGATCGAGGCCAGAGATCAGCGATTCAAGATCGGCGATGGCCGCGAATAGTGGGCGGGTCAGGGCCAGCAAGGGTAGCAGCAACCAGTGTCCTCTTGGCCGATGCCCGTTGCCGTGGGTCTGGCTGGGGCGGCCGCGCAGGAACAGCCGGACTTCCAAGAGATATAGCCATCGCGTGACTGGAAATCCCCAGTTGATCATGCGGACGATCTTGAAGCCGTGTTTCGTTAGCTTGTGGCGTAGCTCTTCTCTCGTATAGCGGCGCACATGCCCGGCTTGCTCGTCCTCCGCGTTCCAGAGCTTGGGATCGCCGGGGACGCTTGTGAGCAGCCAGCCTCTCTCGCCCAGGAGCTGCCGCACGGTGTCGAGGGCGCTGTCGTCGTCCTGTATGTGCTCAAGCACTTCGCTCAAGACCACCAGGTCGAAAGACCCGCTCCAATCACATATGGCGTCCCTCGACTGGAAGACATCAACCACTTTCAGCAGGACGTTGGTTGCCTTGCCCAGGTTGCCTCTGCTGACCCGGGCCGCCTGCTCACTTACGTCCACAGCCACGACCTCAGTGGATGCCTTAGCCAGCACCTTCGTGATAAGACCCGAGCCGCAGCCTATGTCCAGGGTTCGGCGAGGCCTTATGGCCTTAACGAGACGATGGATCAGACGCTTCCGTGAGATGAATCTGGGGCCGTAGCTCTGGAGTCTGCCCGGTGCTCCCGCCCAGCTGTGAATCATGTCTGGAGTCTCCTTTCCATCGGCTTCATGCCTCAACTCTGTCTGCCGGCGGGTTGCGGCACCGGCGAGTCGTCCTTCGGGTTCTCCACCACGGCTGCCTGGGGCGCGCCATCCTTTGGCGCCAGGACGGCTCGCAGGCCGAGGATCTGGGCGGAGAGGAGCCCGAGGAGGAAGGGAACGCCCGTCGAAAGGAGCCGGTCGAGAGCCGCCACGGCTATGGCGACGTCCCGATCGGCACCGGCCTGAATGAAGAGAGCGACCAAGGTCGCGTCGCGGACGCCCAGGCCCATGGGCACGAACGACACGAAGCCCAGGGCAAAGGCGGCCGCGCTGATACCGACTAGCTGCATCAGGTTCATCGAGCCGCCGAAGAGTTGGAAGGCGTAGAACGATCGAACGCCCAGCAGAGCGAACATCGCGGCGTAGATGCCGGCGGCCGCTGCCAGGGACCAGAGAGGCACGTCGCGCACGGCCGTCACGATGTCGCCGTCCGGGGCGAGCACTCTGCGGGCGATTCGCGGCAAGGGCAGGCGGGAGATGGCTCGATCG
>CP070630.1:130080-133814 GCA_020356025.1 Dehalococcoidia bacterium
ATCTCCCCGTCGCCATCGCGGTCGGAGAGGAAGGCGATCTCGGAGCCGTCCGGAGACCAGACGGGGAAATTCTCCCAGGCCCCGTTATTGGTGAGGTTGGTCTGGCCGGAGCCGTCGGCGTTCATCACATAGATCTCCCAGTTGCCATCGCGGTCCGAACCGAAGGCGATCTTGGAGCCGTCCGGCGACCAGGCAGGCGCACCGTCCACGGCCGGGTTATTGGTGAGGTTGGTCTGGCCGGAGCCGTCAGCGCTCATGACATAGATCTCGTCGTGGTTGAAGCCGTCTCGGTCGGATTCGAAGGCGATCTTCGCGCCGTCCGGCGACCAGACGGGCCCCCAGTCCCAGGCCGCGTTATTGGTGAGGTTGGTCTGGCCGGAGCCATCGGTGTTCATGACGTAGACCTCAGAGTTGCCGTCGCGGTCGGAGGTGAAGGCGATCTTGCCTGCCGCTGGTGGGGGGGGCGGCGCCGCCGCCGCGCCGAAGGCGATCACCCCCTGCATGTTGTCCAGCGTCTCCAGAGTAGTCACCTCTGGTCTGCCGGCGAACCAGCGCGACCAGGCCTGCGTGTCGGGGTCGAGGCTGTAGGCGGCCTGTACTCCCGCGGCGTTGCAGGCGGCAAGAGCATCGTCGGCGTCGGTGGCATCGTCGCCGCTCCAGACAGATATCGCCCACTTGCCTGCCTGGGGGCAGTTCTGCATAGTGCCTTCATCGGCCTCTGACGAGCCGATCCCAATGGCCCAGATCAAGGCCACGACCGCCAGGGCGAGAAGCCCTGCCGGAAACAAGAGAGCGAGCTTCCTGTTGCGCTTGTGCATTGCGGACCTCCTGGCTGGGAACTAACTCAGCCTATTGTAGGCGGAGCCGCGAGTGTGGGCAAGGGAAGAAAGCCACCACGAATCAAGCGAGGGCGTTAGCCACCAGCAGGACGAGCAGGGTCTCGATGATGAGCCAGCCTTTCACGCTGACCTGCCCTACCGCGCCCACCGCCTCCTGGCGTAACGTCCCCAGTGTCACCTATGTACTGGACGGGTACATGCAGTTGCCACAGCGCTGCGGCGGCTGTACGATTCAAACTTGAATAGAGCGCAAGGAGGTGTCGGCCATGGCCGAGAGTGTCTACAAGATGATAGAACTCGTGGGAACCAGCACGGAGTCGTGGGAAGCGGCAGCCCGCGCTGCGGTCGAGCGCGCCAGCAGCACGCTGCGCGATCTGCGGATCGCGGAGGTCGAGAAGCTCGACATGACCGTCGACGGGAACAAGGTGGCCCTTTACCGCGCGAGAGTCAAGATCTCGTTCAAGTACGAAGAAGGATAGCGTTTCCGCCGGTGTCGGCTGGCCCTCGCCAGCGCAGGGGCTGGGGGTCGGGGCTATCGGCAAGCGTTGGCTTGGGACAGGTTGCGGCCACCCCGTCGCCACCACGAATCAAGCGAGGGCGTTGGCCACCAGCAGGAGCGGGTGAGGCTCTAGCTCTCCTTCTGCTCGGCTTCTCGCCTCAGCCCTCTCAGCAGACGCTCCAGCGCTTCTTCGTAGCTCAAGTTGGCGAAGTCCGCGTAGTTCCGGTCGGCCAAGTAGGGCTTCAGGTTGCGGTTGGCCCGCCTCACCTCGAAGTGGTCGGCCGTCCAGTTCCCGTCTAGCGAGACCGGCATAAGCTTGTCCACGTCCTCGTCGACCTGCTCCTCCACCTCCTTGAGGACGCCGGGGCGCACTAGCGCTTTCAGTGAACAGAGCACCACGAACTTCTCGGCCGCTCGCCGCTCCCGGCCGATCTCTTCCCACGTCTGCTCGCCCACCGTCGCGTCCATGTCGTACTGCCAGCACGAGACGCCCCTGGACTCTAGGTCTTGGCAGAGCCTGCGAGCAAATGCCAAATCAGGTTCTCCGTAGGCAACGAAACACGTATGGTACTCCACCTCGGCCAAGATCGTAGGCACTACCTCCAGGATCTCCTCGGGCACCCCCGCGGCCCGAAAGAATCCCGCCACGTCCGGCGGCAGTCTGTTCTGCGGCTCACTTGCCGACAGCAACAGGGCTAATACCCCTACGCCGCTGGGAGACCCGTGGGTGACGGTTGTCAATCCACTGACTTGGCTCAAATCGATAGCGTCAAGACAGCAGGACCCAACAGTCGCTCGCGTCAAATCCACCGAGACCAGCTTGCTTCCAAGGAAGTTTGCGTATGTCACGTCGGCATCGATGAGCTTGGCTCCGGAGAGGTTGGCGCCTAGGAGGTTGGCGAACGTGAGCTTTGCCCGCGTGAGGTTGGCTCCGGACAGGTTGGCGACCAGCAACTGGGCTGCCCGGAGATCCGCTCCTGAGAGATCGGCTCCAGACAGGTCAGCCTGAACGAGTTCGGCCAACCAGAGGCTCGCACCGCTAAGGTCGGCTTCGGACAGGTCGGCCCTTCTAAGGCTCGCGCGATTGAACTGGGCTCCGGACAGGTCAAGTCGCATCGTGGGATTGCACTGCCGCCACTGCGCGATGGCGTCGGTACCATTCCGTACTACGGCCACATGCTCAGCGTCTGCCATCTCTCTCCACCCTCCTGAACGCAAGCATCTTCTCGTCCGGCGTGCGATCCTCTCGCCCCATCCTACTCGCACCCGCTAGTGCAGGCAGAGGAAGAGCCCGCGTGGAGAACTACCAGACCCATCCGGGTTGACGCCAACCCGCCACATAGTATGATTCGAGCCAAGAGAGACGGTGGTGATCCAGAAGCAGTGGATATCGGCAAGCTTCCCAACCAGCTCCTAGGCCAACTGCTGGCCCGCATCGGCTGCCGCGACCCGCGCGTGATCGTCGGGCCGGGCGTCGGCCAGGACGCCGCCGTCATCGACATGGGCCAGCGGCTGCTGGTCGCCAAGAGCGACCCCATCACCTTCGCCAGCGACCTCATCGGCTGGTACGCCGTCCACATCAACGCCAACGACGTGGCCTGCATGGGGGCCAGGCCGGCCTGGTTCCTGGCCACCGTCCTCCTGCCCCAGGGGGCCAGCCAGTCGCTGGCGGAAGGCATATTCGACCAGATCCTCGACGCCTGCCGCCAGATGGAGGTGGAGCTCGTCGGCGGCCACTTCGAGATCACCTACCGCCTCGACCGGCCCATCGTCGTGGGAGCGATGCTCGGGGAGGTGGAGCGTGACAGGCTGGTGCGCGGGTCGGAAGCGCAGGCGGGCGACGACCTTGTTCTCACTAAGGGCATAGCGATTGAGGGCACGGCGGTTCTCGCGCGCGAGGCCGCAGATGCCCTGCGCCGGAAGGGGGTGACCGCCGATGTGCTGGAGACGGCCAGGGGCTACATCTTCCAGCCGGGCATCAGCGTGGTCAGGGAGGCCTTGCTGGCAGTGGAGAAGGCCTCCGTCCACGCCATGCACGACCCCACCGAAGGAGGTCTGGCCACCGCCCTCTACGAGATGGCCGAGGCCTCCGGGGTGGGAATGCGGCTCGAAGAGGCGGCGGTGGCCGTGCTGCCAGCCACCCGGGCCGTCTGCCAGGCAGCGGGGCTGAACCCGCTGGGGCTGCTTGCTTCGGGCGCGCTGCTCATAGCCCTACCCCCGCAGGACAGCGACCAACTCCTGGCCGCCCTGGAGGAGGCAGGCATAGCTGCCGAGCGCGTCGGCACGGTTACACCAAGGGATGCGGGCGTTATAATAGAAAAACGTGACGGCGGCAGGATGGCCCTGCCCACATTCGCCAGGGACGAGGTAGCTCGCTTCCTTGCCCAGCAGGGCCA
>CP070630.1:133914-149876 GCA_020356025.1 Dehalococcoidia bacterium
CGGGTTAGCCCATCGACTTCAGGTGTTACCAACTTTCATGACGTGACGGGCGGTGTGTACAAGGCCCGAGAACGTATTCACCGCACCATGCTGATATGCGGTTACTAGCAACTCCAACTTCATGCAGGCGAGTTTCAGCCTACAATCCGAACTGAGGATGGTTTTTAGGATTGGCTCCGGATTGCTCCATTGCTGCCCTTTGTACCACCCATTGTAGCGTGTGTGTGGCCCAAGGCGTAAGGGCCATGCTGACTTGACGTCATCCCTACCTTCCTCCTCGTTTTCGAGGCAGTCTCGCCAGAGAAAACAACTGACGACAGGGGTTGCGCTCGTTGCAGGACTTAACCTAACACCTCACGGCACGAGCTGACGACAGCCATGCAGCACCTGTGCAGGTTCCTGACTTTACAGGTCGTCCCCCTTTCGGGTTTCTACTTCCAGCATGTCAAGCCTTGGTAAGGTTCTTCGTGTTGCATCGAATTAAACCACACGCTCCGCTGCTTGTGCGGGCCCCCGTCAATTCCTTTGAGTTTTAGCCTTGCGGCCGTACTCCCCAGGCGGGACACTTAATGCGTTAGCTTTGGCACAGAGGGGGTCGACACCCCCCACACCTAGTGTCCAACGTTTAGGGCGTGGACTACCCGGGTATCTAATCCGGTTTGCTCCCCACGCTTTCGCGCCTCAGCGTCAGGGTAGGCCCAGAAGGCCGCCTTCGCCACTGGTGTTCCTCCCGATATCTACGCATTTCACCGCTACACCGGGAATTCCACCTTCCTCTGCCCACCTCAAGTCCGCCAGTATCCGATGACCCCTCCCAGTTGAGCCGGGAGATTTCACACCGGACTTAACGGACCGCCTACACGCTCTTTACGCCCAGTAAATCCGGACAACGCTTGCCACCTACGTATTACCGCGGCTGCTGGCACGTAGTTAGCCGTGGCTTATTCGCAGGGTACCGTCAGATCTTCGTCCCCTGCAAAAGGGGTTTACGACTCGAAAGCCTTCTTCCCCCACGCGGCGTTGCTGCGTCAGGCTTTCGCCCATTGCGCAAGATTCCTCGCTGCTGCCTCCCGTAGGAGTCGGGGCCGTGTCTCAGTCCCCGTCTGGCTGATCATCCTCTCAGACCAGCTACCCGTCGTAGGCTTGGTAGGCCGTTACCCCACCAACTACCTGATAGGCCGCAAGCCCCTCCTCCAGCGCCCGAAGGCTTTCCTCCCGGAGAACTTCCCACCGGGAACGCATGCGGTATTAGCCCCTCTTTCAAGGGGTTATCCCCCACTGGAGGGCAGGTTACTTACGTGTTACTCAGCCGTTCGCCGCTAGGTACGGAGCCGAAGCCCTGTACCCCGCTCGACTTGCATGCGTAAGGCACGCCGCCAGCGTTCGTCCTGAGCCAGGATCAAACCCTCATCAGGTATTCCAACCCCGCTTACGCGGGATCGAAATCAAACGTAAGAGCCCACACTTTTCCTTCCGCTATTCAGTTGTTAAGGTGCCGGTTCGCTAAAAAGGTATACTACGACAGCAACCCGCGCTTGTCAATATGCGCTGACAGCGCGGGTGCGTCGTAACCTGTTAATGAGCCTTGAACTATCTATCAATATATACCCTTGGCTACCACCTGTCAAGGTCTGCGAACTGCTGGTCAACTGTTTGAATTACGGTGTCGCCGAAACCTCAGGTGGAGGACCGTTCGGCTGTCGTGCCGCACTCTGGCCCGCTCGTCGATACAGTGGCCGACTACCCAGGCGATGCCCCAGGAGGCGCACACGAGGGGCACCTCGTCTCGCTCATCTCTGGGCACCTTGGCATCCACCAGATAGTCCTGGAGCTTCTTCTCGCCGCCCAGGCCGAGAGGCCGAAAGCGGTCGCCGCGGCGGCGACTACGCACCGTTAGCTGGCCACCCGCCCCCTGGTGATCCAGGAAGGCTTCGTAGGGATCTGCGCCGATCTCTACCCTCTGACCGGGCAGGGTCTCCGCCTCGATCAGCCAGGCAGCCACGGTCGTGCGGCCAGGCACGGCCAGCGGCGTCTCGGGGATGGGCTTGGCCTTGGCAGCCGTCTGTCGGCCGCGGGTCAGTTGCACGGACTCACCGTCGACGGCGAAGGTCAGGCCGCCGGGAAGGGAGAGGCGGTTGGCCGCCGGTTTGGCCAAGGCTCCGACCATGGAGCGGATGTGGACGGCTTCGATCTGGCGGGCGTCGGCGAGAAGCTGCTGACAGGCGGCCTGCAATAGGCGGTTTGTTATGGCCGGCGACAGGGCCGTCAGCTCCGAGCGACGAAAGCTCACGCTGCGCTTGTCTTTGACGGCGAGGGCATGCCAGAAGACTCCGGCCGTCTCGTCCAGGTAGGTCAGATCGCTAGCGGTGGCGGCGGCGAGGCGAAGGAGGGCGCCATCGATCTTGGGGTTGTAGCGGCGGAGCAAGGGCAGTAACTCGTGGCGGATGCGGTTGCGGAGGGGTGCCAGCAGGAGGTTGGTGACATCTAGGCAAGGAGACAGCTCCTCCTCCTGGCAGTAGCGCTGCGTCTCGGCTCGGCTAACCTCCAGCAGGGGACGGACCAGGAGCAGATCCTCGTGGCCAGGAAAGGGCCAGGAGGAGGAGGGCCTCATCCCGGCCAGGCCAGTCAGTCCACTGCCACGCACGAGGTGCATGAGCACCGTCTCTGCCTGGTCGTCGGCAGTGTGGCCGGTGGCGACCACATTGATGGCCTCTTTCTCAGCCTGCTCAGCCAGAAAGCGATAGCGCAGCTCTCGCGCGGCCTCCTCCAGAGATAGGCGGTCCTGGC
Source organism: Dehalococcoidia bacterium (assembly GCA_020356025.1). Classification (GTDB taxonomy): domain Bacteria; phylum Chloroflexota; class Dehalococcoidia; order SM23-28-2; family SM23-28-2; genus SM23-28-2. The sequence continues at coordinate 136,702 of CP070630.1, forward strand.
GAGCATGGGCGCGCACATCGCCCTGCCCAAGAAGCAAGGGAAGGCCGAGCTCGGCGGCCAAGCCGGTAAGGAAAGCCTTCTCGGCCTCCCTCTCCGCCCGACGACGCAGGCCGTGATCGAAGTGGGCCAGCGAGAGGTCGAGCTTCAGTGCGCCTGACGCGGACAGGTGAGCCAAGGCCAGGAGAAGAGCGGTCGAGTCGGCCCCCCCGGAGACGGCGAGCAGCGCCCGCTGGGCGGCGGAGAAGAGGTGATGGCCCTGGATGTAGCGAAGGAGCCGCCGCTCCAGCCGCTGGCCAAAGCGACTGCGGGCTTGAGCTTTCGGATGGCTTTGCGGCCTCTTCGACTTCATGGCGCCAACCATGGAAACAATCGGGCGGCCCCAAGCCGCCCAAGTCCTTCCCTACTGCTGCCCATCAGGGTTCCCCAGCTACCGGCCGATGATCTCCTCCCACGTGAGGTTTTGCTGCTGCTCCTGCTCGGCCTGTGAGTCCTCTTCCTCTCCCTCCCCTTCGCTGGGGACAGAGGTTGGCTCTGACACAACTATGATGCCCGTCTCGCCGGGGCCGACCAGGCCAAGTTCGCGGCGGGCGACCCACTCGATGTACTCGTCGGAGTTCAGGTAGTCTCGGAGATCGGACAGGCGGTAGTAGCGCTCCTCCAGCTCCTGCACTTCATCTCGCAGGCGGTCCTCGTCTTCGCCAAGCTGAAACGATTGGATGGCACTGCCAACGGCGGTAAAGATGAGATAGACAACCACCACAGCGGTGACCAGCAGCACCAATCGCCTGGGCGATAGCCAGGAGCTACGACTCAGCGATTCGCCTCCTTGGCCGGGAAAAGCTCACCACCAGTCGCCAAGTGTACCACAACCTGGCCAACCCTTACAATAGCGAGGCGGCCAGCAATCTTCTATTCTCCCTGATCGGCTTCCAGGTGGCAGGTATCGTTGAAGCCCGCAACGATGATCCGGTCGCCCCCCATCTCCAGAACGCTCTTGGCGGCCAGACTGTGACGAAGGCGGCGGAAGTCGGCCAGCTCCAATCCGAGGATCCGGCAGAAGAGGGTGAGGATGACGAAGTTGTGAGTGACCGCCGCCACCGTTCCGTGCTCCTGGCGCTCGCGTATCCGCTCGATGACCTGCCAGGCCCTCTCCTGCACATCGAGAAGGCGCTCGCCGCCAGGCATGGCCTCATAGGCCACCTGGTCGCCGAGCCATGCCTGAAGGAAGTGTGGATGCTGCTCGGCCACCTGCTGAAAGGTGAGGCCTTCCATCTCGCCGATGTCCATCTCAATGAGCCCGTCGTCGACCTGCACCTCCAGGCCATGAGAGGAGGCGATGGTTTCAGCGGTGGCCAGGGCCCGTTTCAGGGGACTAGAGTAGATGGCAGCGATCGGCTCGTGCTTGAGGGAGGCCGCCAACCGCTGAGCCTGCCAGCGCCCGTGCTCATTCAGCTCGATGTCGGCCCGACCGAGGGCCAGGCGGGCCTTGTTGCTATCCGTCTCGCCATGTCGAACCAGGATCAGACGCATTGGCTCTCCCGCCGGTCTCTACCCGGGCTCCCCGTGGCGGCGCCAGGCCTGGACAGCCGGCGAGGTTTCCTCCAGGATGAGCTTGCGGCGCTCGATGCGCAGGGGCGGCTCGCTGAAGCCGAGGGCCGCCGCGACCTGCTCGGCCCGACCGGAGCCCTGGCTATCGGTACGCAGTCGCATCCCCAGGGTGCAGAGGCCGTCGGCGAGGTTCTCCAACCAGAGGTCGTGCACGAGCGAGCGCAGGTCGTAGCGGCGCACCTCCTTGTCGCGCTGATGCTTCCAGGGCAGTGATTCGGCCGCCAGGAGCTGGGCGAGCGCCGCCTGCACCTCCTCACGCGAGCGATCGGTGGACACGTCTACTTGATATTCAGACCAGCGCACCTGCGACTGCAAGGACGGCAGACCCAAGCCTACCTCCCGCACCTCCCGCATGGCGATGCCCGCCGGAAGCTGCTGGCTGACGGTCTTGATGAAGTTATAAGGGGTGACCCGCTGGGAGAGATAGATGTCCAGGAGCTCACCGGTGCTGGTGACGCCCACCGGCAGGGGAGCGGCCAAAGAGATACGCGGGCTGGGGCTGTAACCCTGGGAGTAGGCCAAGGGGATGGCAGCCCGCCGAAGGGCGCGCTCCCAGAACCGCATGAGGTCCAGATGGGTGATGTACTTGACCTCTTCGCCGCGGCAGAAGGTGACTCGAAGCCGTTGAACCTTCATCTACAATCGCGTCACCAAGACGCGCTCGATCTTGCGACCTTGCATGCGGGTGATCATCAGACGCAGGCTGTTGTAGGAGAGCTTCTCTCCCTCGCGGGGGATGTGGCCAAGCTGGCTGAGGACGAAGCCGGCCACCGTCTCGTACTCCCCCTCTGGCAGGCCCATGTCCAGTTCCTCGTTGGCATCATGGATGCTCATGCCGCCGTCCACTTCGACGGTGCGCTCATCGACCGCCTCGAACTCGCGCTCGCCGGGGCGTAGCTCATCGCTTAGCTCCCCGACGATCTCCTCCAGGAGCAGCTCCATGGTGACGATGCCAGCGGTGCCGCCGTATTCGTCCACGATAATGGCCATCTGGTGGCGGTCCCGCTGCATCTCCCAGAAGAGAGGGCCGATAGCCTTGGTCTCGGGCACGTAAAAGGCGCGCCGCATGCAGGTCTCGATGGGGCTATCGCTGTCCACCTCGTTGCGGGAGAGGCCGCGCAGGACGTCCTTTATGCCCACCATACCGGTCACGTTGTCAATGCCCTCGTTGTAGACAGGGAAGCGAGAGTGGGGATGCTCGGCGAAGATGCGATAGAAGTCGTTGATGGTGGTGCCCTGCTCGAGCCACACCACCTCCGTGCGAGGCACCATTACCTCGTTGACCTGCCGCTCGCGGAAGCGGAGGACTCGCTCCAGGATCGCTCCCTCCTCCTCGCGGAGGGCGCCCTCGCTGGTGCCGATGGCGATGAGCATGCGCAGCTCAGCCTCGGTGACGGTAAGGCGGCGAGACTGCTTGCCCAGGCCGAGAAGGCGGGAAAGGGCATTGGGAGCCAGAGCGAGAACGCGGACGACGGGCGTGAGGAGGATAACCACCAGCTCCACCGGTCGGGCGGCCAACAGAGCATAGCGCTCGCCGGCACGCACGGCGAGGATCTTGGGGGTCATCTCCCCAAAGATGACGGCCACCAGGGTCATGATGACAGGCGCCAGTACAATGCCCACGGTGCCCATCAGGTCTATGGCTATGGTCGTGCCGAGGGCGGTAGCGATGATGACGAAGGCGTTCTGGCCGAGGATGACGACGGCGAAGAAACGATCCTCCTGCGCCCGCAGCCGCTCCAGGGCCTGCGCGCCCTTGCTGCCCTGCTCAGCCAGGTGGCGGGTGCGAATACGCTCGGAGGCAAGGATTACGGCCTCGGCGCTGGTGAAGAAGGCGAAGAAGAGGAGGCTTATAGCAAGGGCAACGAAGTTGACGGCGAGGATTTCGCCCCCGAGAGACAGCGATTCCTGACGGGGGAAGTCGAGGGCCGCCCCGAACGGGCCGCCTATGTACATTGCTAGAGGTTCAGCCCCTTTCCGAAGGGTCGCCGGCGGTCGCCTGAGGAAAGAACGAATCGGCGATGCCAGTCCGCCGACCCAGGGTGATCATAGCACATTGGCCTCAGGTTTCAAAGACGGGGCCAGTCTCGCCTATTAGCTGCGAGGGGTGACGTTGGCCCGTACCCAGGCCACAACGTCGTCGGTGGAGGCACCGGGCCCGAAGATAGCGCGGAAGCCCAGCTTCTGGAGGGCAGGGATGTCCTCCTGGGGGATGATGCCGCCGGCGAGAAGGACAACGTCGTCGAGCCCGCGCTTCTTCATCTCCTCCACGACGCGGGGGAAGAGCTCCATGTGCGCTCCCGAGAGGATGGACAGCCCCACCAGGTCGACGTCCTCCTGGAGGGCCGCCTCGGCGACCATCTCCGGCGTCTGGCGGATGCCGGTGTAGACCACCTCCAGGCCGGCGTCGCGCAGGGCGCGTGCGACCACTTTGGCCCCGCGGTCGTGGCCGTCCAGGCCGGGCTTGGCGATGATGATCTTGAGCTTGTCCTTCGACATGGCTACCTCGTTCGACAGCTAGTTGCGCCTACTCGCCTGCCTCCAGCGCCTGCTTGAGCTTGGCCGTCTCCTCCTCGACAAATTCCTCCAGCATGTCCCGCGACATGATGAGCCTCTGCATGATGCAGGTGACGAGTGCGCCTACGACGGGCCAGGTCGGGCCGTAGAACACTATCTGGGTGATCTCGGTGCCGCCGTCCTCCAGCGGCCGGAAGCGATAGCCGCCACCCATGAGGGCCAAGGGCTTCATCCTCCACTCGAAGCCGGCCGGCTCCATCTTGGTGATGACGCCAGTGGTGGCCCTCTCGCGCCCCTTGATCTCCTGCACGAAGCGGAAGGTAGTGCCCACTGCGGGTGGGCCTTCAGATGTACGCTGGTACTCCTTGTGGGCCTCCGGCCACATATCGACGTAGTGCTCGTCGAAGTGCATGAACCATTCCATGACTTTGGCCGGGGGCGCCGTTGTGCTGATGGTCTTGGAGACCTCGATCATTGTTCGTCCTCCGCGTTCGCTACTTGCCGAATAGCCATCGGACGGCCCAAACCGTGCCAGGGCCTCACTCCGGCGGTTGGGCCAGCTCCAGCAGAACACCCTTGGTGGAGCGAGGGTGGAGGAAGCAGATGCGTCCTACCAAGCCCTGACGCGGCTCCTGGTCGATGAGCTCGACGTCCTTGGCCTTAAGCTCGGCCAGATCCTTGTCGATGTCGTCGGTCTGGAAGCAGATGTGATGCAGGCCCTCGCCGCGCCGCTCGAGGAAGCGTCCCACGGGGGTGTCCGGGCCGAGGGGCTCCAGGAGCTCGATCTCACTCTGGCCGATGGTCAGCACGACAGCCTTCACTCCCTGGTCCTCCCGCGTCGCTTGCTCGTGGACAGGGAGGCCCAGGGTGTCACGATAGAAGCGCAGGGCGTCCTCCAGGCTCTGGACGGCGATGGCCACGTGGTGGATCTTCTGGATCACCCTAGATTCCCTCCTTCTGCCGCCAGTTGCGGATGTGCTCGGCGTGCTCGTGGTCGTGGCCGGCGGTGATGCTGGCCCAGATGCGGGCGAACTGGCCCTGGGCCAGGCGCTCGTCGGGGAGAGCGTCCAGGGCAGCGATGGTGGCCTCGCGATTGGCCTCCAGCTCGTGCATGACCTGATCCAGCGGGAAGTCGCGGCGGAGGCTCATGACCAGCGCGTTCCAGTTGTGCAGGTCTTCCTGCTTGAAGCTGGCCAGGGCAGGCATGTGGCCTCTGGCCAGCCGCTGGAGGTCGAGGAGGGTGTACTCCTCCCAGGAGACTATGTGGGCCAGGATGTCCTTCACCGACCAGTTGTCGAAGACGGGGATGGCCATCTGCTCCGGCGTGAGGCCATCGATGGCGGCCAGAAGCTCCTTGTGGGCCGCTTCGAGCAGCGAGCGGGCTTCTTCTCTATCGGTCATCGTCGTCTCCCTGCCCTAGATGACCATGAACTCTTTCTGCTCGCCGAAGACGCGGCGGAGCACGTTGCAGATCTCGCCCAGGGTCAGGTAGTTCTCCACGCACTCGATGAAGATGGGCATGGTGTTCTGGTCGCTGGCGGCCACCTCCTCCAGGCGGGCCAATAGCTGCCGCGCCTTGGCCTCGTCGCGGCTGGCCCGCACCTGCTTCAGCCGCTCGAACTGGCGCTCGGCAACCGCGGGGTCAACGCGGAACCTGCCCTCCAGAGGCGGCTCATCCGTCTGGAACTTGTTGAGGCCAACCACCGTGCGGCGGTTGGCCTCGATCTGCTTCTGTATGCGGTAGGAGTTCTCCTGGATCTCCCGCTGGGGGAAGCCCTGCTCAATGGCCGCCAGAGCGCCGCCGATATCATCGATGCGGTCGAGGTAGCGCTGGGCCTGCTCCTCGATGCGGTCGGTGAGCTCCTCCAGGTAGTAGGAACCGCCGAGGGGGTCGACGACGTCGGCGGTGCCGCTCTCGTAGGCGATGAGCTGCTGAGTGCGCAGGGCGATCTGCACCGCCTTCTCGCTGGGCAGGCAGAGGGCTTCGTCCATGGAGTTGGTGTGCAACGATTGGGTGCCGCCAAGGACGGCGGCCAGAGCCTGAAGGGCGGTGCGAACGATGTTGTTCTCCGGCTGCTGAGCAGTGAGGGTGGCGCCGCCGGTCTGAGTGTGGAAGCGGAGCATCATGGAGCGGGGGTCCTTGGCGCCGAAGCGGTCGCGCATGATCTTGGCGTAGAGTCGACGGGCAGCGCGGAACTTCGCGACCTCCTCCAGCACGTTGGTATAGGCAGCGAAGAAGAAGGAGACACGAGGAGCGAAGCTGTCGATGGCCAGGCCAGCATCCAGGGCTGCCTGAACGTAGGCGATGGCGTCGGCGAGGGTGAAGGCCACCTCCTGGACGGCGGTGGCTCCTGCCTCCCGCATGTGGTAGCCGCTAACGCTGATGGTGTTCCAGGAGGGCAGATTGTCCTTGCACCAGGCGAAGGTATCGGTGATGAGGCGCATCGAAGGGCGAGGTGGGAAGATGTAGGTGCCACGGGCGATGTACTCCTTGAGGATATCGTTCTGGATGGTACCGCCGAGCTTGCTCAGGTCGGCGCCCTGCCTCTTGGCCATCGCCACGTACATGGCCAGAAGGATGGCCGCGGTGGCGTTAATGGTCATGGAGGTGGTCACCTTCTGCAGAGGGATCTGCCGGAAGAGGATCTCCATGTCGGCCAGGCTAGAGATGGCTACTCCTACCTTGCCAACCTCGGCACTGGCCTGCGGGTCGTCCGAGTCGTAGCCGATCTGGGTGGGCAGGTCGAAGGCCACCGAGAGGCCGGTCTGGCCCTGGGAGAGGAGATAAAGGTAGCGGCGGTTCGTCTCCTCGGCGGCGCCGAAGCCGGCGTACTGGCGCATCGTCCACAGGCGACCGCGATACATGTTGGGCTGAACGCCGCGAGTGAAGGGGAACTCGCCGGGGTAGCTCAGGCTCTCACGGTAGTCCCAGCCATCGAGGTCCTCCGCCGTGTAGAGGGTGTCCACTTCTTGGCCGGAGCTGGTCTCGAAGGGGTCGTCTCGCTCCGGCCGGCGCTCGAGGGTGCGGCCGAGGGTGCTATCCTTCCATTCCTTCTTGCTTCTGCTGGGCACAACGCCCTCCTGCCAGGATTCGTGCGCTGCGTTCGCCTCGGGCAGAGGGAGAACCTGCGGCGAAAGTGTAGCGCAGGCAATAGGGAGAGTCAATTTAGAGCCCTATTCAACCATAGACCGTGGGCATGCTATACTGACCCTCGAATGGCCTCATGCTCAAGAATCGGCGGCTAGGTGGTTGCATGGTATCGTCCTCAGAACGTTTACCCTTCGTTGTTCCCCCTGATATGCCCGCAATGGCTTCTCGGTAGGAGCCGCCCCTGTCGATGCCTTCTCCATCCGGACAAGAAGACCACCCAGTGAAGGGAGCCGCCTCCTTCAGGAATTGGCTGCTGCTGGGCGTCTGCGCGGTCGCTTGCGCGCCCGCGCCCATCCTCCGTCTTCTCATGGTCACGGGGGTCATTCCAGAGCTGGGAAGTGTGCAGTCGGTGCTGATCTTCGGCTCCGCGATTGTAACCGCCGCCTTCCTGCTGAGCTGGGCATCGGAGACCGCCGAGAAGGACATCCCCCAGGGGCTGGCCCTGGCGGCCATCGCGCTCATCGCCGTCTTGCCTGAGTATGCGGTGGACCTCTACCTGGCCTGGACGGCGCCAGGCAACGAGGAGAACGCCCAGCTTGCAACGGCCAACATGACGGGAGCCAATCGTCTTCTGGTGGGCGTGGGCTGGCCGATGGTGTTCATGCTCTACTGGCTGCGCACGAAGAACGGTGTCCTGCACATCGGCGGCCACGATGCCTCGTTGGGCATCATCTTCCTGGGAGCGGCCACTCTCTATAACTTCGTCATCCCCATCAAGGGCAATCTATCCCTCATCGATACGGCGGTTCTGTTCAGCCTGTTCGGAGGCTACATCTACCTGGTTTCGCGGCTGCCTACGGGCGAGCCGGAGCTGGTGGGGCCTGCTGCCACCCTCGGTGCCTTGCCCAGGAGACGGCGCCGGAGCATAGTCACCTTCCTCTTCATCTATTCTGCCCTGGTCATCTTCTCCGCCGCCGAGCCCTTTGTGGAGGGACTGAAAGCGATAGGCGAGGAGTTGGGCATCAGTGAATTCGTGCTCATCCAGTGGTTTGCTCCGCTGGCTTCGGAGGCGCCCGAGCTAACCATTGCCGCCATCCTGGCCTCGCGGGGTCGGGCTCTTGCCGCCATGGTCATGCTGATCTCCTCCAAGGTCAACCAGTGGACGCTTCTCATCGGCAGCCTGCCGGTGGCCTACAGCATTTCGGGCACCGACATCTCGCCGCTGCCCATGGACTCCCGCCAGGTGGAGGAGGTCTTCCTGACCGCCGCCCAGTCAGCGTTCGCTGTGGCGATCTTTGTCAGCCTAAGCATCTCCTCCCGAGAGGCGCTTCTACTGCTGGGGCTGTTCGGTACCCAGCTCTTCTTCACCGACCCGGCCGTGCGCTACGGCTATGGAGGATTCTACCTGCTGCTGGCGACTTTTGTCCTCTTCCAGGACCGGCGCACTCTACCCATCGTCTTTCGAGAGGCCAGGCAGCCAAGCGACGAGGCCCCCACCATGTCGACAGGTCCGCCGGGGGGCTCAAGAGTGCGAGGCCGAACGAAAAAGCCGAGCCGGTAGGCCCCGTCCACACGCCTGGCTGAGCAATCCCGGTGGGGGATAGAGGATTCGAACCTCTCACCCTCGCACTGCAAGGGAATTCCCCTGTTATGTCACGTCGGCAGGGCCAGGCGCCGCCTGCTACTCTCGTTTACGCCATGAGGAAGGAGAAAACCTGTAACCCATTTTCCCTCCAGGCGTCCTAGATATAGTGAAGCCAAAGGCAAACGCGCCTTCCGGCGGCACGAGAGCGAAGAACGGTAGTCCATGAGTTGCTAGCACCAGCGGCTCAAGGATAAGGAGCCTATGCCTGAGCTCAGCGATAAGTACCCCTTGGGGCGCAACCCGCTGGACATGATACGGGCGCTCAAGCGGTGGACACGCCTGGTCGTCTACCCCGCCGTAACCCTTCTGATTCCTCTCGATCACTTCCTCCTGGGATCGCCCTGGCTGACGGCAATTATCAGCCACGGCGTGGGAGGCTACTTCGTCGCGACGCTGGGCATTGAGTTTGGCTTCTGGTATGGCTACAAGCTTCGCAAGGAGGCAGCCTATCCTACCATGCTGGCCATGGACCTGGGCGCAACCGGGGATTTCGGTCGCGCCTGCGACAGGTGCGTGCGGTTGGCGGCCGGGCTGCTGGGCGCAGAAAAGGTGCTCCTGGCCTGGAGGAACGACGAGGACGGTTCGCTGACCCCCATAGCCACACATGGTATTCCCAGTGAGGACGCGGTCGAGGCAATGGCCCTACCCTCGTGGTGGACCGCCATGCAGGCGATAGACGAGCGCAGGGTTGTGGTGACCTCGACAGGTGAGGGCGATGCCTGGCAATCTGGCTCCGACGGGCTCAGCCGAGTAGCTTTTGTCCCCCTCATGTCTCTGGACAGAGTGGTTGGCCTCCTAACACTGGTTGGCGGACAGAAAGCCTCTGACCTCCGGGACAAGATGCTTCTAGCCCCTATCGGACTGGCTATAGGTCTAACCCTGGAAAACCTTTGTCACACTGTGGAACTCCGCCGTCGCACCGAGGAATACGTGTCCACTACCAATCTTACAGGGGACATAATTGCGAAGCTGGATAGGCGCGGCAGGTGGATCTTCCTGAACGACGCGGCCTGCCAATTCTTTGGAAAGCCGAGAGAGGAACTGCTGGGTACCGACTCCAGAACTCCTGTGCACCCCGATGACTTGGAGCCGACTGCTCAGGCGATCCGAGAGGCGAGAGCGAGGAGGAAAATAGCAAGGAGCTTTGTCAACCGCCTCGACACGCCGATGGGAACGAGGGTGGTGGAATGGAACGGGTGTCCCCTCTTCGATGACGAGGGCGAGTACGCCGGAATTCAGATGACAGGACGTGACATCACCGAGCGCAGGCAGATGGAGGAGGCGCTACGAGAGAGCGAGGAGCGCTACCGTCTAATCGGCGAGAATGCGTCAGATGTCATCTGGACCACAGACCTGAACCTCAGATACACGTATGTCAGCCCCTCCGTCACGCGCATGCGCGGCTACAGCGTTGAGGAGGTAATGGGCAGCACGTTGAGAGAATCCTTGACTCCCGCCTCCCTTGAGATTGCCAGGAAGATCCTTGGCAAGGAACTGGCCAGAGATGCGAATCGTGCAAACGAACCCTTCCAGGCGCGGACGCTGGAGCTTGAACTCAACTGTAAGGACGGCTCGACCGTCTGGTCCGAGATCACAGTGACTTTCCTGCGCGACAGGGATGACCGGCCCGTGGGGCTTCTGGGAGTCTCGCGCGACATCACCGAGCGTAGACAGATGGAAGAGGAACGAGCGAGGCTGCACGCCGAGCTGGAGGTGAGGGCTATTACCGACGGCCTGACCGGCCTCTATAACCACGCCCACTTCTACCAGCGCCTGGCTGAGGAGATAGACCGCTCCAACCGCTACGGCCAAAGCCTCGCCCTAATCATGATGGATGTCGACGCCTTCAAGCACTACAACGACTCCCGCGGCCACCAGGCGGGTGACGTCGGCCTGCAGCTCATTGCTGATTGCATCCGGACGGGTCTGCGGCGCTCAGACATGGCCTTCCGCTACGGCGGCGATGAGTTTGCGGTTATTCTCCCGCATGCCGACTCACCAAGAGCGGAAGCCGTCGTCAAACGCATAAACAAGCGCATCACCGCAAGTCTGAAAGAGATGAACGACCCTGCTGCAGCCTGGCTAGGCCTTAGCGCCGGCGTAGCGTGCTTCCCCGACGACGCAACGACTGTGGACGAGCTTGTACGGATGGCAGACGCCGCCCTATACAACGCCAAACGGCTGGCGTGGACCCGCGGCGTGACGGCGCAGGGGCAGCCCCTCGAGTCGCCGTCCTCCCCGTCCGAACTCGCGCACGAAACGCAATCAGGGATGCTCTCTACCGCAGCCAGCTCCCTAACCACCGTTCTCCAGAACCTCGGTGCGTCTGAGGTTGTTGCAGAGCCGAACCTGCGCACTATCGCCACCCTGGGAGCAGCGTCCGAGATCAAAGACTGCCACATCCGCGGACACCAGGAACGCACCAGCCTCTGGGCCGCCGCCCTCGCCGAGGAAATCGGGCTCCGTCCCGAATGCGTGCTGGATATCAGGATTGCTGGCCTCTTGCACGACATTGGCAAGGTCACCGTCAACGAGAGCATTCTCAACAAGCCCGGCAAGCTGACCGAAGAAGAGTTCGCCAAGGTCAAGCAACACGCACCACTCGGTGCCGCCATAATGATCTCCGAGGCCGAAGCCTTACAACAGCTGGCGACGATAGTCCGTCACCACCATGAGCGCTTCGACGGCACCGGTTACCCCGACGGCCTCGCCCGCGAAGATATTCCCCTGGAGGCCCGCATCCTGAGCGTGGTGGATGTGTTCGACGCCATGACACACGAGCGTTCGTACCGGAAGGCGCTGAGCATAGAGGAAGCCATGGCTGAGCTGGAGCGCGGTGCTGGCACGCAGTTTGACCCGGCGGTAGTGGAGGCGTTTCTAGCGTTGATGAGCAAACGAGGCGAGGACCTGGCAGCCCCCGCACGAGCAGCGAACAAAGGCAGGCCCCTACCGACTGCCAAAGCAGGGCCGCGGGGGAAATGATGATGGCTGGCTGACAAGAAGCATCTGGATAGTTGGCCGCCCACCGCACGCGCAGGCGCTGATCGGGCCGTGGCGCCGAAATGACATCGCCGCTCGTTTCTGAGCGGCGACTGGCCAGATGCGCTTCCGCGAGAAGTGGTGGGCGATAGAGGATTCGAACCTCTGACCTTCTCTGTGTAAGAGAGACGCTCTTCCAGCTGAGCTAATCGCCCCCCGGAGAAATCTTATCCCCGCCAAGTTAGGCGGTCAAGCCAAATGGCGCCGCCTCAGCGGCCGCGGCTCAGAGGTCGCGGATGGATTCGACGACGACAGCAATAAGACAGCGGCCAGAGGATGTCCCTCTGGCCGCCGCTATCGAACCAGGGAGTGGCGCGCTCGGCGGGACTCGAACCCACGACCTCAGCCTCCGCAGGGCTGCGCTCTATCCAAACTGAGCTACGAGCGCGCTATTCGGTTAGACCCAGCGCCGGCAGAGTGCCAGCGTTGTGCTTTCGTCGTTGGTGCCGAAGGTGGGACTTGAACCCACACGTCCTTGCGGACACTACGCCCTGAACGTAGCGCGTCTGCCATTCCGCCACTTCGGCTCTGCCCCAGCGTGTCAGCGTGACGGGCGGTGCTGGATTCGAACCAGCGACCTCTTGCGCCCGAAGCATAGCACTCTGCGCGCTGAGCTGTCAAAGAGCGCTATAAGGAACTCTCACCTCCTTCTTATGATGAGCTGTACTGCAAATCCTACGTGCAACCCCATCCCATCTTCTGGCTGAACGGGAGGACGTCTCCGACGGTCGTGATGACGCCATTGGCGTCGAGGTCCAGCCGTTGAAGGAGGGCGGGGTCGGTGGATACTGCCACGCCCATCTTCTGTGAGTAGGGCAGGACGTCGCCAACCACGGTGACGACCCCGTCTACGTTGCTGTCCAGCGGCCAGGCGTCGTGCTCGCCCGCCCAGTTGGGGCAGTTATCGAAACGGTCGGTGCGCAGGTACGCCTCGATGACGTCGGTCCACCCGTCGCCGTCGGTGTCGTCATCGCAGGCGTCGCCCACTGCATCACCAATTACCGGATTGGGTCCGTTCGAGGCGCCGGCGAGTGCCAGGACCGCGTCGGTGTTGTCCTGCTCGGGGTTCCAGACGGTCGGGCAGTTGTCGGGGTTGTGCCCGTCGTAATCGGTGTCCGTGCCGTAGGTGGTGGTGTCGCAGCCCAGCGCGTCGTCGTCGTTGACGTCGGTGTCGGTGTCGCCGTCATTGTCCACGCCGTCGTTGCAGCTCTGGGGGACGTTAGCGCTCGGCAGGCCACCCGTAGCGTTGATCGTGACGTCGATTACCAGGCTCTC
>CP070630.1:149976-152733 GCA_020356025.1 Dehalococcoidia bacterium
AGCCGTCCGGTCGGCGGCCAAGCAGTTCGAGCGTCCAGTTGATCTTGGCGGGGGCCAGCAGTCTCAGACGCATGGGGCCTCACTCCCACCCGGAAGGGCTGCCGCTGTCTCGCCAGGTGCGGTACAGGCAGCCCCACTCGTCCAGGCTGAGCGTCTGGGCACGGCGGCTGGCGTCGATGTTCGCCGAATCGAGAAGGCTACGAGCGGAGGCGGGGTCGATGCTCAGGCCCAGGGCGAGGGCGTTGCGGAGCTGCTTGCGGGGCGCGGCGAAGCCGGCCTGCACCAGCCGGAAGAAGGCATCGCGGTCATCCACGTTCACCGCCGGCTCCGGCCGTACGTCGAGGCGAATGACGGCCGAGCGCACCTTCGGCGGCGGGTGAAAGGCGCGCGGCGGCACGTAGAAGAGGACCCTGGCCTGAGCGTAGAACTGGACGCTGACGCTGAGGAGGCTCATGCGGCCGGGTGGCGCGGCGATGCTCTGGCCTACCTCCGCCTGCACCATGACGATCATCCTCGCGGGTGGCTGGGCGCTCTCCAGGAAGTGGCGGAGAACGGCGGAGGCGATGTAGTAAGGCAGGTTGGCTACCACCACGTACGGCGGCGAGGCCTGCACGCGCGCCAGCAGGTCGTCGGGTGAGAGGGAGAGGATGTCGCCGCAGACCGGCTCCACGTTGGGGCAGGCCGTCAGGCGACGGCGAAGGTGAGCGCAGAGCCCCTCGTCTATCTCCACGGCGATGACCTTGCCCGCCGCCGAGGCCAGGGCCCGGGTGAGCACTCCCTTGCCGGCGCCCACCTCGATGACGAGGTCCGCGGGGGAGAGCGACGCCGCCGCCAGGATGCGCTGGAGGACCCTTCGGTCGGTCAGGAAGTGCTGGCCGAGCCTCTTGCGGGGGCGGATGGTGGCCGTGGCGGCCTGTGCGGTCGCTGAGGACTGGCTTCGATTTCTCGGTTGACCTCTCGCCATGCCCCGATCATATCGCTCAGGCTGGCGCGAGGTCTACTGCGGGGGGTGCCCTTCGACCGGCTCAGGGTGAGCGTCTGCGGTCTATTCCAGGATGTAGACCGTCACCCAGCGGGTGGACCAGTCGGGCACCTCGTGGTCGGCGAAGCCCAGGTCGATGATGTTGCCGATCACCGCTGAGCCGGTGTCGGCGGCTAGTGCCTGGCCGTAGCCGGGGACGTAGAGCCAGGTACCCAGGGGGATGACGTTCGGGTCTACCGCCACGATGCCGCGCTCCACGATCAGGCCGGTGGCGGCGATGCCGTACGAGGGGCTGTCAGGTGGCTTCCCGCAGCTGGCGGGCCTGTACCAGGTGGCGTACATCTCGAGCGAGTAGCGATAGCGCAGGGGGCCCTGCGGCGTCTCCACGAAGTTCACCGGCTTCGTCCCCTGGGCGATGATCTGGTCGCTGGGCGGCTGTTCCCACTCGTTCAGGAGCTCTCGCTCGATCTCCTGTCCGTCCTCATACACAGCGCGGTACTCGCGGTGGATCAGGCCATCGGCGCCCCAGTCCAGGACGAGGTACTGCCCCATATCCATCGTGGGGTCATCCTGGTAGACCACCGAAAGGGGGATGACCTCTTCCACCGTCTCGAACTCCTCCCGCACTTGAACCACGCGGATGGTCAGGCCGTCCTCGAGTGGGGCATCGAGAGCGGGCTCAACGCGGTCGAGGGCGCCCAGCGAGACCTCGGCTTCGTCCAGAACCTCCGCCACGGTGGCCTTGCGACTGTGGACCGTCGTGGTTTCGCCGCCGACCGTAAGGAAGAGCTCCCTGGCTCGATAGATGTAGATGTGGGTACCGGCGGTCACGAGGCTGCCGGCCGATGGATACAGGTAGTCCCCCGCGCCGATGACGACGCCCTCCTCGGCCAGCACTTCGCCCACCGTGGAGGCAGCGGAAACCGTGCTCATGCTCAGCCCGTCTTGGTGCAGGACGAGCGGCACCGGCTCGCCCATCGGTTCGATGCTAGCGGCGGCGATGGTGATACTCTCATCATTGCTGCCCGCCGGCACTTCCTCGTCCATCGGTTCGATGCTGGCGGCGGCGATGGTGATGATCTCGTCATCGCCGTCGCTGTTGGTGGCGGTATGGCCGTCCAGCTCAAGCCCCTGACCAATGGTAAGCTCAGGAGCGGCTGACCGCCCTCTCTTGCCTGCCGGGCCCACAAGGAACAGGAGCGCCACGCCGCATGCTACGAGAAGGACGAGGAAGAGGTGGAGGATGCGGCGCGGGGTTACAGGGAAGGCTGACGGGGTGTTGACGCCTTCAAGTCTTCCTGGGAGCGCGTCCTTGGGATAAAGACGCGCCCGGAATGGCTCTCCGGTCAATATATCCCTCGTTTATAGGATTGGGCCTGCCTGCTACCCTGGGCAGAGCGGCCGTGCACCTGCTGTCGATCTCGCCCGTAGGCTTGCTCCCGACAGCCAGCTCCAACCAGGTTGACCTGCGGCACCCGAAACTTACTACTTACCGCTGCTTCCTTCCGGACCTGACGGGGTTCGTAGCGCTTCGCTGCGCAGGGCCAGGTTATCAACACTACTTATCGAGGGCAGTCCCCGCGGTGCCAAGACCTCGAGCAGGAATTCGACCCCGCTACAGCGGATTGCGGGTTCAGGGCACCGCTAGCTCCCCGTCTAGCACGGCCGATGCCCAATACTACATAAACGAGGTGCTTGTGTCAAGGTATTTTTCCACGTGTGGATAACCGCTTGAAGGGCCGTGAGCCCTATTGTAGAATGAGCCGAGTCCAGAG
>CP070630.1:152833-157804 GCA_020356025.1 Dehalococcoidia bacterium
CCCACGTCCACTGCCTCCAGGGCCTCCTTGGCAGCGTACTCGCGGGCGGCCAGGCCCTCTAGGATGGCATCGGCTATGCGGCTGGTCACAAGCTTGATGGCCCGAATGGCATCGTCGTTGGACGGGATGGGGTAGTCGATCTCGTCAGGGTTGCAGTTGGTGTCCACCATGGCCACGATGGGTGTGTCCATGCGGACGGCCTCGGCCACGGCGATGCTCTCCTTGAACGGGTCGACCAGGTACAAGGCGCCGGGTACTTTGGTCATCTCTTTGATGCCCACTAGGTGGCGATTCAGGCGGGCGATCTCCTTCTCCACCTTGAGGGCCTCTTTCTTGAGCATGCGTTCGAACTCGCCCCGCTCGCGGGCATCCTCCAGTCGCACCAGGTGGTCGATGCGGCTCTGGATGGTGGCGAAGTTGGTGAGGGTGCCTCCCAGCCAGCGGCTGCTGACGTAGGGCATGAAGCACCGCTTGGCCTCTGTCTCGATAGTCTCCTGGGCCTGCTTCTTGGTGCCCACGAAGAGGACAGCCTCTCCCTGAGCCGCCACGTCTCGCACGAACTCGCAGGCTCTCTCAAGAAGCCCCACCGTCTGCTGAAGGTCGATGATGTGGATGCCGTTGCGCTCGCTGAAGATGAAGGGCCGCATCTTGGGGTTCCAACGGCGGGTCTGATGGCCGAAGTGCACTCCGGCTTCAAGCAGCGCCTTCATGGAAACGGGGCTGGTCAAAGGATTCCTGTCCTCCTTGAGTTCTGTTATCGGTCGAGTGTTCGGCTGAAAGTATAGCATAAGCGTATGGGCGGGGCAACGGCGCCCGGTGTGGGGATGTAGCCCGCTCGGCCGTGGCGCAGGTGTCACATTTCTTGCTCCAAAAGCGTCTTTCCTGTAGCATTTTTATTGGATTTGCGCGTCAACAGGAGGTTTGCCTTGCCCATCTACGAGTACCAGTGTGGCCACTGTCAGCATCAATACGAGAAGAAGGAAGGATTCGACGCCCCGGTGGAGCAGGCATGCCCCGTGTGCGGCGAGCTGGCGCGACGGCTTCTCCATGCGCCCGGCATTGTGTTCAAGGGGTCGGGCTTCTACGTTACCGATAACCGCAAGAATCACGAGTGGGAATCCGCTGAGAGGGAGACCAAGGAGGAGAAGCCGACGCCTGAAGGGACATCAGAGGTCTCCGCCAAGAAGTAGGCGGCGGTGCGAGCGGTCATTCAGCGGGTCAGCCGTGCCTCGGTGACAGTGGCTGGGGAGCGGCTGGCCGAAATAGAGCAAGGGTTGGTGGTGCTCCTGGGAGTGGCTGCGGGAGACACTGCCGAGGACGCCCACAGACTAGCCAGAAAGACGGCCGAGCTACGCATCTTCTCCGATGCGGACGGCCGTTTCAATTTATCCCTCGCGGACGTGGCTGGTGAGGCCCTGGTGGTGAGCCAGTTCACTCTCTTGGCCGACACTCGCAAGGGAAGGCGGCCCAGCTTCACCCGCGCGGCACCACTAGAGGAGGCCGAACCCCTGGTGGAGGCGTTTGCGGCGGCTCTGCGGGAAACAGGCGTCGAGGTGGGGATGGGACGCTTTGGGGCCCGCATGCTGGTGGAGATCCACAATCAGGGGCCGGTGACCATCGTTCTCGATAGCGAGGAGTTGGAGCGCCCGCGAAGAGGCTAGACGAGCATTTCGCTCCAGGCATATACTGGCCTTGATGTGACTTCCTTTAAGCTTTCGCGCCTTTTCCTCCTGGGCCTGCTGACGCTGGAGATTCTGGCTCTGGTGAGCCTGGGCTCGCTCCGGTTGGGGAGGTTCTTCACCGCCGGCGACGATGCGTCGGCGGACTCAGCGCTCGGCATGACCGTGTCTGTCGTGGTGCCCAAGCCTGCGGCGGCGCTCGGCGTGTCGGACCTTCATCTGCAGCCCCTCCTGCGGCTGCTGGCGGAGAGGGCAGAGGAGCCCACGCCGGAGCCTACGCCTGCTGGCCCGACGTTAGAGGAACTGGGGGCGCTGGAGCTGGCGACGGCTACCCCACCGGAGGGCGTGGCCTTTGAGGAGGACGAGCGCTGGATCGCCGTCAACCTGACCACCCAGCGGGCGATGGCCTTCATTGGCGCTCAGCCGGTGCGGGTTGCTCTGGTGACTACAGGGATGCCCGACTGGGAGACGCCCACCGGCGACTTCAGCGTCTATCGGCGGGTCGAGAATGAGACCATGGACTCCGAGGGTCTTGGTATCCCCATAGACTCGCCGGATGGCTGGTATGTGGACAATGTCCTGTACACTCAGTATATCTTCAGCGGCATTACGCTGCACTACAACTACTGGCGCCCTCAGAGCTACTTTGGCAACATCCCGTCCAGCCACGGCTGCGTGGGCCTGGGCTACAGCGACGCCAAGTTCTTCTGGGACTTCGCCGACATCGGCACGCGGGTGGTGGTGTACGAGGAGAGGCAGGACTCCGAGCAGGGACTATAGCTTGAGGCCCTCCACTTGCAGGCTCATGTCCAGGGCTCTGGCCGAGTGGGTCATGGCTCCCACGGAGATGTAGTCGACGCCCGTCTCCGCCACCTGCCGCACGTTATCCAGGTTTATCCCGCCTGAGGCCTCGAGGACGGCCCGCCCCCGCGCCATCTCTACCACCCGCCGCATGTCCTCGGTGGGCATGTTGTCCAGGAGGAGTTCCCCTGCTCCTGCCTCCAGCGCCTGGCGCGCTTCATCGACGGTGGTGACCTCGATCTGGACCCTCATTCCTGTCGGCGCTTGCTGACTGGCCAGCCGCACGGCCTCGGCGATGCCCAGGCCACGGGCGCGCAGGGCGACCAGGTGGTTGTCCTTGATGAGGACGGCATCGGCCAGGGTGAGGCGGTGGCTCTGCCCGCCGCCTACTCGCACGGCGCACTTCTCGATCGTGCGGAGCCCCGGGGTTGTCTTGCGCGTGTCGCGGATGCCCACAGGCAGGCCCGCGATGGCTGCCACCAGGCGGGCGGTGGCGGTGGCGACGCCCGAGAGGTGGGTCAGGTAGTTGAGGGCTACCCGCTCGCCCCGCAGGATTGCGGCCAGAGGTCCCTCGATGCGAGCGACCTCCTGCCCCGGCGAGAGGTGGCTTCCTTCGGCAGCCAGCGGCCGCCATTGCAGCGAGGGGTCGACTGCCTTGAACACGGCTTCGGTCATGGGGAGGCCGGCGAGCACCCCCTCCTCCCTGGCGATGATGACGCCTCGCCCCTTCTGCTCTGACGACACCAGGGCAGCAGTGGTCACGTCCTGCCAGGCCTGGTCCTCCTTGAGGGCACTCTTGGCCAGGCGGCGCAGGTGGGCCTGGGGCAGCTTGGGGAGGGCTTGCTTAGTCATGGCGACGAAAGACGATATGCCGATGCCAGGCCTCGGACGACTCAGGGAAGTCGAGCCGGTAGTGTGCGCCTCGGCTTTCTTCACGCATGAGCGCCCCCTCTGTCACCAGGCGGGCGCAGAGAAGCAGGTTGGCCAGCTCGTGCGAAGGGCGATCAGTGGGTTCGCCGAAAGAGGCCTGCCAGGCAGAGATAACGGCCTTGGCCTCGGCCAGCGAGCTGCCATCGCGGACGATGCCCACCTTGTCCCACATGAGCGATTGCAGTGCGCCCAGATCGAGGGGAGGGACATCGGCTGGTTTGGGCTGGCTGAGGGAGATAGCCTCAGCGCTGGGCTCGTTCACTCTCAGTTTCTTGAGAAGAGTTCGCTGGATCACCCGCTTGGCGAAGACGATGGTCTCCAGGAGGGAGTTGCTGGCCAGGCGGTTGGCTCCATGAACGCCGGTGCAGGCGGCCTCGCCGCAGGCGTATAGGCCACGGATGTTGGTCTCGCCCCAGGTGTTGGTGCGGACGCCGCCCATCGTGTAGTGGGCGGCCGGCGATACAGGGATGGGAGTGGTGGTGATGTCCAGGTCGTGGTCGAGGCAGAAGCGGTAGATCTGGGGGAAGCGAGATGTCACCCTGGAAGGCGGCAGGTGGGTCACATCCAGATAGACGTGGTCGGTGCCGGCCTTGTTCATCTCCGCCAAGATGGCTCGTGCTACCACGTCGCGCGGGGCCAGCTCGGCCGCCGGATCGTATTCGGTCATGAAGGCTCGCCCTTGCTCATTGCGGAGGAATGCCCCTTCTCCTCGCACTGCCTCCGAGATGAGGAAGGGTTGGACGCCGGGCATCCGCAGGGCGGTGGGGTGGAACTGGAAGAACTCCAGGTCCATCACCTCGGCGCCCGCCCGGTAGGCCAGGGCGATGCCGTCGCCGGTGGTCACGGTAGGGTTGGTACTGACCTTATATAGCTGGCCGGCGCCACCGGTGGCCAGGATGAGAATGCGACAAGTGAAGTCGAGCCGGCTGTTCGTGCGGCAGTCGAGTGCCTGAACGCCTTCGATGGTACCGTCCACCAGGCGCAGGCTGGCTGCCAGGCAGTGCTCGAGGATGGTGATGCGGGATTGCTTGGCCACGCTGCTGAGAGTGATCTCGATGTGGGCGCCAGTGGCGTCGCCGCCGGCATGGAGGATGCGGGGCAGGCTGTGTGCGCCCTCCCGCCCGAGGGTTATCTCGCCGTCCAGGGTGTCGAACGGGACGCCGAAGCCCACTAGGTCGGCGATGCGGTCGGCGGCATCCTCGGTGAGGATGCGGGCGGCTTCTCTTTCCACCAGGCCAGCGCCAGCACGGAGGGTGTCCTCCAGGTGAAGCTGGGCCGAGTCGCCCTCGCCGATGGGGGCGGCGATGCCCCCCTGGGCGTAGCGAGTGTTGCACTCGTCGATGGAGCTTTTGGTCAGCACCAGGACGCTGCCGTGCTCGCGCGCCTTGAGGGCGGCGTAGAGGCCGGCGATGCCGGAGCCAACGATGACGTAGTCGTAGGAGGAGGTGGTCATGGCTTGCGCATTAGAATTGAGTTCGGCGAGGCACGTCCGACTATTGCTTCTTGTAGCCTAAAGTTTCGATTGACACCGTAGTACTGAAATTGCTCTTCCACGAATGTA
>CP070630.1:157904-161828 GCA_020356025.1 Dehalococcoidia bacterium
ATCGAGGGCGGTGGTGGGCTCGTCGGCCAGAAGGAGCTTGGGGTTGCAGGAGAGGGCCATAGCGATCATCACCCGCTGCCGCATGCCGCCGGAGAACTGGTGGGGATAGTCGGCGATGCGGGCTTCGGCCTCGGGGATGCCCACCATCTCCATCAGCTCGATGGCCCTCCTGTTGGCGCTGCGGCGATCCATCTTCAGGTGCAGCTCCAGGCTCTCGGTGATCTGGCGGCCGATGGTGAGGACAGGGTTGAGGGAGGTCATGGGCTCCTGGAAGATCATGGCGATGCGGTTGCCGCGGATGTGGCGGATCTCCTTCTCGTCTGCCTTCAGCAGGTCATCTCCTTCGAAGATGATCTCGCCGCCCACGATCTTGCCCGGCGGGTCGGGGATGAGCCTGAGGATAGATAGGGCGCTTACCGTCTTGCCACAGCCGCTCTCCCCCACCAGGCCCACGATCTCTCCCGGCTGCACGTCATAGCTGATGCCATCCACCGCCTTGACCACACCGTCGTCGGTGAAGAAGTGGGTCTTGAGGTCTTTGACCTGAAGCAGGGATGCCATGCAAGCTCCTCTAGGAGTCGTTCCTTTTCGGGCCTAGGCTTTGGTGGGGAAGGGGGGACTCGAACCCCCACGCCTCGCGGCACATGATCCTAAATCATGCTCGTCTACCAGTTCCGACACTTCCCCCTTGGGGGGCCGCCCGGGACTCGAACCCGGAACCCGCTGATTAAGAGTCAGCTGCTCTTCCAATTGAGCTAGCGGCCCACGATCTTGCGCCGTTCTTATATCTGGCTACAGCGGATAACGGCGTTTCCTGTTGACAGCGGCTTGACGCACAGCGCTCGGAGCCAGATAGTTGGGAAGCAGGCACTCTGCCAACTGAGTTACACCCGCTCCGCAGACACGATCCTAGGCTTCCGCCGCGCCGTTGTCAACGGCGGGCGCAGCCGGGGCCCTCCTCAGCTTTCCCGCCCGACGCAGCACCCTACGTGCAGCTCTCCCCGATCCTGCCACCGTACATCAGCATGTCTCCGACGGTGGTGATAACGCCATCCGCGTTGAGGTCCAGGCGCTGGTTCCACTCGGGCTCGCCCGGCGCGGCGCCGATGTGGCCGCCGAAGCTCAGGACATCGCCCACCACGGTCACCGTGCTGTCAATGTTGATGTCCAGCGGCCAGGCGTCGTCGCTCGGGTCGTCAGGGCAGGCGTCCAGCGGGTCGGTGCCCAAGTACAGCTCGACCGTGTCGAGGAAGCCGTCGGCATCGGCGTCGCTGTCGTCGCAGGCGTCGCCCAGGCCGTCGCCATCGAAGTCAGCTTGATCAATGTTGGGCACCGCCGGGCAGTTGTCGGGGCCTGCCACGATGGGTCCGTCCCCGTCCGGGTCGATGGGGCCGTCCGATACGCCATCGGCATCACAGTCAGGGTTGACCGGGCAGGGGTCAAAGGCGTCGAACAGGCCGTCGCCGTCGGCGTCCCGTTCAGCACTTGCGTCGTCCATTACCGACAGTAGCTTGTGGCTGCTGTTGTTGGCCTGGTCGGGGTCGGACACGTACGCGGTGGCTACGTCGATGGCGTTGTCGAAGACAAAGGTCTTCAGACCCTCCTCCGTGCAATTGACCGTCCAGATCTCGGTCACCATCTGGTCCACGCTGACGGGCACGTCGTTGACCGAATCGGGGACATCCTTGGGGACGATAGTGCACCCGGTAGGTGCAGTGGCAGTGCTGTCGATGGCGATATCGACCGGCTCCCAGGGGCCGTTGTTGTGGAGCACCTTCTCCAGGGTGACATCCACATCCACACCTAGGTCTACCTTGGTGGGTGGATCGACGAAGCTTGCGCTCGTGATCTTGACGTCGGCTTCGCTCACCGAATTCACGGTCAGCTCCGTGACGGCCGCGTCGTTCGATGGGTCGGGGTCGACGATGGCTGGAGTCGACACGGTGACTGCATCGTCAAACACATAGGTGTGCTCGCCGAGCTCGTAGCAGTGGATAGTGAACGGCTCGTGGTGGAGGATGTTCACGCTCACCGGCAGGTTGTGGAACCGCTGGACGTGGATACCGGGCGACACCGTGCAGCCTGCCGGTACAGTGATGACCGTCTCGGTGACGGCATCCACAGGGCTGGAGGGTCCGTCGTTGTGGAGAACCTTGTCCAGCACGATCGGGATGTCCTCGCTGAGCGCAATATCAGTCGGTGGGTTCTCCACGTACTGAGCGGCGACCCGCAGGTCGGCGATGCTGCAGGCGTCTCCCATGCCGTCCCCGTCCGTGTCGATCTGGTCAGGATTGGGGACAAGGGGGCAGTTGTCGCAGGCGTTGCCTAGTCCGTCGCCGTCAGCATCACCCTGATCGGGGTTATGGATACAGAGGCAGTTGTCCGACGCGTTGGGAACACCGTCGGAATCGGAGTCGACAGGCGGAGGAGTGCCGGGGCACTCCTGGTTGATCGCCAGCAGGCCCGTGCCCACCGTCACGGGGTGGACACCCGGGAAGGAAGCCTCCGACGCGTAGCTGGTCAGCGGCGGATCGTTGAGGCTGAAGGTAATGAGGCCCGACCCGCCGATGTCCAGGCCCACCCGGACGATGGTGCCGTCGCCAGGGATACCGTGTTGGGGAGGTTCCAGGTAGAGGACACCGAAGGCGACCCCACCCTGGGAAGGGTCATAGTTAGTGAGGTCCATCGCTCCCGGCATCTTGACGAGGGGATCGGTGGGTGGCTCTTGCACGACGCGCACCTTGTGGTCGTCGTAGGTCAGATAGGCATCGTAGGCCAGAGGCGCCTGCGTGTCGCCATAGACGATGATGTCCACGATGTAGTCGCTGACCCCGTCGAAACTGGGGCTGGGGATGTCCACTCGCACGCAGGACTCCAGCGCTCCCAGGGTTGCCGCCGAGTTGCAGGTAGTCTCGGGGTCGATGTCGAAGATCACGAGCTCCGGCAGGCCCTCGCAGGCGTCGCCCTTGCCATCGCCGTCGCTGTCGGCCTGGTCAGGGTTGTAGGTGGTGGGACAGTTGTCGTTCCCGCCCGTCTTTGGCGGCAGGTAGCCGCTGCCGACGCAGATGCCATCGCCGTCAGCGTCGTTGTCGGAGTCTTCGGTGCAGGTATCACACGCGTCGCCCAGTCCGTCGCCGTCTGAGTCCAGTTGCTCGGGGTTGTAGGTGTCAGGACAGTTGTCGATGTCACCGCACAAGCCGTCGCCATCGATGTCATTGTCGGGGTCGTTGGGGCAGGCGTCGCAGACATCGCCGATGCCGTCGCCGTCTGAATCCTCCTGGCCGGCGTTGGGGTCGTTGGGGCAGTTATCACAGGCGTCGCCTACGCCATCGCCGTCGATGTCCTCTTGGTCCGGATTGTAGGCTTCCGGGCAGTTGTCGACGTCGGCGCAGACGCCATCGCCATCGGCGTCATTGAGAGGGTCGTTGGGGCAGTTGTCGCAGGCGTCGCCCAGTCCGTCGCCGTCGCCGTCCTCTTGGTCCGGATTGTAGGCTTCCGGGCAGTTGTCGATGTCACCGCAGACACCGTCGCCATCGGCGTCATTGAGCGGGTCGTTGGGACAGTTGTCGCACACGTCGCCCACGCCGTCACCGTCTAAGTCCATTTGCTCGGGGTTGTGGGTGTCAGGGCAGTTGTCGATGTCACCGCAGATGCCATCGCCATCGGCGTCATTGAGAGGGTCGTTGGGGCAGTTGTCGCAGGCATCGCCCAGTCCGTCGCCGTCTGAGTCCAGTTGCTCGGGGTTGTGGGTGTCAGGACAGTTGTCGACGTCACCGCAGATGCCATCGCCATCGATATCATTGCCGGGGTCGTTGGGACATGCGTCGCACACGTCGCCCACGCCGTCTGAGTCGGCATCCTCCTGGCCAGGGTTGGCCGTGTTGGGGCAGTTGTCGCAGGCGTCCCCTGATCCGTCGCCGTCTG
>CP070630.1:161928-164917 GCA_020356025.1 Dehalococcoidia bacterium
GAACCGGTGTGGAGCAAGGTTCCACACGAGGCACAGTCTACCAGACTATTTGCATAAAGTCAAGGAGGAAAAAGAACGATGCGCAAGTCAATTCTGTTTACAGTAAGTCTGTTGGTGGCCTTGAGTCTAATGGCTGCCTGTGGACCCACCCCTGAGGTGGTGGAGAAAGAGGTTCAGGTCACCGTCGAGGTGGAGGTCACGCGTGTCGTCGAGGTCGCGGGAACCCCGGTGGTCGAGACCGTGGTCGAAGAGGTCGTCGTGACGGCCACGCCTGTCCCGGTGGAAAAAGTAGAAGCGCCCGATGTGCTTGGCGTACTGCCCAGAAGTGAGACCTTCATTGCCGCCATCCTCACCGGGCACCTCGGCACTCCCAGCAACTTTAACGAATGGGTCGGCTGGAAGTCGCGCGACCGCGGCATGCAGAACCTGGCCAATGAGCCGCTGTGGTCGGTGGACTTTGCCACCGGCGAGATCATCAACGGGCTGGCCGCGGGCGATCCCAAGTACAACGCCGACTTTACCGAGGTGACGATCCCCCTGCGGGAGGGTGTCGCCTGGGACGACGGCACGCCGTTCACCTCTGCCGACGTGGTCTTTACCGTCGAGACGCTCATGGCGCACGAGGAGTTTAACGATCACAACTTTATCGTCGACAATGTCGCTTCCGTGACCGCACCCGACGACTATACGGTGGTGTTCGAACTGGCACAAGCCAACTCGCGGTTCCACACGCAGTTCCTCGACCGTTGGGGCTGCATCTGGATCATGCCCAAGCATATCTTTGAGGCAGTCGACGATCCGGTGACGTTTGAGTTCAATCCCTTCGTCGGCACCGGGCCGTACAAGCTGCACAGCTTCGATCCGAACGGCTACTGGACTATCTGGGAAAAGCGGGCCGATTGGGACAAGAGCCCGACGGGCATCCTCTACGGCGAGCCCAAGCCCCAGTATATCGTCTTTCAGGCTTTCGCCAACGAGGGAGCCAAGATCTTGGCTCAGTTGACACACCAGCTCGACGCAGTGGATCTCTCGGCCGAGGGCCTGAAGGCCGCGCTGGCCCAGGGCAAGACCAACCGCGCCTACCAGCCGACCTTCCCCTGGGTTGTCAACAACGACCCGGCCCTCACCGGGCTCCTCTTCAACACCGCCAAAGCGCCGTACGACAACCCCGACGTGCGCTGGGCGCTCCTGCTGGCCATCGACATTGTCGAGTACGAAGGCCAGGCCGTCGACGGCACCGGCACGTTAACCCCGGTCCACATCCCGTCTCTCGGTTCCTACCCCAAGGACTATATCGAACCGATGCAGACCTGGTTGTCGGACTTCTCCCTGGACCTGGGCAACGGCGAGACCTTCAAGCCGTACGACCCGGACGCCCCGAAGCGGCTTGTCCAGTACGTCAAGGACCGGGGCTACGCGGTGTCGGAAGATCCCGCTGTCGTCGCTCAGACGTTTGGGCTCGGTTGGTACAAGTACGCGCCTGAGGCGGCCGAGAAGCTGCTTCTGAAGAACGGCTTTAGCAAGGACGCCGATGGCAAGTGGCTGCTGCCCGACGGCAAGCCCTGGAAGATCGAGGTCCTGTGCCGATCCGATACAACCCACCTCTCCTTCAAGAACGCGGCTGCGGCCGTACAGCAGTGGAAGAAGTTTGGGATCGACGCGACGATGTTCCCGTCGGACAACTTCTCAACACTGGGCCAGAACGGCGAATACCTTGTCTCGGGCGAGTGGCCGGCCCAGGAGCCGTGGGGCGCTGGCGCGGACCTGTACCGGGTTCTGGACTACTTTAACTCGGCGTACATCGAGCCGGTTGGCTCGCTGACCAAGGCCAGCACCTCCCGCTGGTCATCTCCGGAGATGGACGATGTGATCAAGCGCTTGCGCGAGACCGACCCGGCCAACACGGAACAGGTCATCGCCATCGGCACCGAGGGGTTGAAACTGGCCGTCGAGGCCATGCCGGGGATTCCGACGTTCGGCTACATCGGCTTCGTCTCCTGGGATCAGTACTACTGGACCAACTGGCCCGGTAGTGAAAATCCCTACACCCAGCCCTACACACACTGGGGTCCCTTCAAGTACATGACGCCGTTCCTGGAGCCGACCGGGAACTAGTACAGCCCGGCGGAAATCCCTTGTGGGTTTCGTCATTGCGAGCGGAGCGAAGCAATCCCCACTTACCAGAGAGAAACCGCTTGCTAGGCACAAGAGGAGATTGCTTCGTCGCTACGCTCCTCGCAATGACAACTGGTCAAGGATTCACGCTTCGATGTACTAGCGAGTAACAGATGTTTCCAATACCCCCGGGCGGGCGAGCGCCCGCCCGGGGGCTCTTGCCACCACGAATGGGAAAGCGGATGAGGAAACAACGATGGCATTCATAAAGCAGTATCTCATTCCACGGCTGATTCAGTACTTCCTGGTGATCTTTCTCGGGATCACGGCCGTGTTCTTCATCCCGCGTCTCACGCCCTCGGATCCGGTGAGCCGCACGATCGCCCAGCTCAGGTCGATGGGATCCTACCTGGACCCCGCGTCTATGGACGAATTTATCAACGACCTCACCGAGATGTACGGACTCCAGGGATCGATGCTCCAGCAGTACGGCGCGTTCTGGATGAGGTTGTTCCGTGGGGACTTTGGCGTTTCTTTCTTCCAGTTTCCCACGCCGGTGAGCCAGTTGATCGCAACGGCACTGCCGTGGACGGCGGGCCTGTTGCTGACAACGACGTTACTCTCCTGGACGATCGGGAACATCATCGGCGGGTTGGCCGGTTACTTTGCCCGCAAGCGCTGGTCCAAGGCCCTCGACACCGTGGCCATGGTCGTCCGACCGCTGCCGTACTACATCTTTGCTTTTGCGCTCCTCCTTCTGTTGGCCTACGTCGTCCGCTGGTTCCCGGTTGCCGGTGGGACCGACATCGGGAGACAGGTCGCGTTCAACCTGCCCTTTATCAAGGATGTGCTCAGGCACTCGTTCCTTCCAGCC
>CP070630.1:165017-170014 GCA_020356025.1 Dehalococcoidia bacterium
AGCAGACCGAGGCGGTGGTCCAGGCAGTGATAGCGGCCGTGACAGAGGGAGCAGAGCTGCCCCCAGCCGGCTCGGTCATCGGAGCCTCAGAGAAGACGGTCTGCGATGACTGCTCCCGCACCAGGGAGGACAAGTCACTCACAGCCATATATCGCACCTACCAGACCATCCCCGACCCCGAGAAGTGCCTCCTGGACCAGGGCATCCTCTGTGCCGGACCCGCTACCCGTGGCGGCTGTGACGCCCCCTGTCCCCAGGTGCACATGCCCTGCATCGGCTGCTACGGCCCAGCGCCCGGCGCCGTCGACCAGGGTGCCAAGCTTCTCAGCGCAGTCACATCCAATATCGATTCCCAGGAGCCGGAGGAGGTCGAACGGATACTGGGCGGCATTCCCGACCCTATCGCCGCCTTCTATATGTTCGGCCTGGCCTCATCGCTCCTGCGCCGCCGAAAGCTGGAGCGCGAGGCAGCAAAGGTCGAAGCAGCCGAGGCTGTGAAGGCGGAGGCCGCGCGGTAGCGGCTCACGGCCTTCTGAGGCCGCAGTAAGGAACCGGAATGAGTAATCTTCTGGAAGAAGTCTATGCCATACCCGGCGGTGAAGGCGTCGCCTTGTGCATTCAGTGCGGCACCTGCTCAGCGTCGTGTCCGGGCGCAGACCGAGGGCTTTCCCCTCGGCAGATTATCGGCATGGTTCGAGCAGACATGCGTGAGGAGATCTTGTCCGGTGATTCTCTGTGGCTCTGTGCCTCCTGCTATCTTTGCACCGTGCGCTGCCCCAGAGATATTAGACCCACCGACCTCATGCACGCCCTGGAGTGCTTGGCCGTGCGCGATGGCGTGAGCAGCAAGCGCACCCGCACCCCTCTAATGTATAGGACCTTCATCAATTCTGTAATAAACAACGGGCGAGTCCACGAAGCTGGGTTGGTGACTCGCTTCTACATGCGTACGAATCCTCTCGCAGCTCTTAAGATGCTTCGTCTCGGCTTAGCGCTTCTCTCTCACGGACGCATGCCGCTGAGAGCCAGAAAGATAAACGGAAGAAGGGCGGTCAGAACCATTCTGGACAAGGCCCGCGCTTTGGCAGGTACCCAATGAGACGCTACAACTACTTCCCAGGTTGCTCTTGCTCCGAGGGCACTGGAGTGGCCTACGGCCTCTCCACGCAAGCTGTCGGAAAGGCTCTGGACATAGAGCTAGTCGAGTTGGCGGACTGGAATTGCTGCGGGTCCACCCCCTACGGCTCGCTCGACGTGATGGGTTCTACCTGCCTCTCGGCACGTAACCTCGCTCTGGCGGAGAAGGCTGACGGGCTGGATGTTGTAACTCCCTGCAGCTCCTGCTACATCACCCTAAACAAAGCAAATTCATACCTCAAAGAGTACCCTGAACTTGGGAGTGCTGTGGATGAGGCTTTGGCTGCCGCGGATCTGGAGTACGGCAGGGGTGTCCGAGTCCGGCACCTGGCGGAGATTCTGTCGGAGGATGCCGAGCCGGACGTTATTCGCTCAAAGGTGAAAATCAGCCTGAGTGGACTCAATGTAGCACCCTATTATGGCTGCCAGCTGGTTCGCCCCCGCCTCGGTTCCGATGACCCGGAGTGTCCGCAGTCGCTGGATAGCCTGGCTGAGAGTGCAGGGGCAAAGGTCATTCCCTTTCCTCTCAAGACCCATTGCTGCGGCGCATCTTTGATCATATCTGAGGAGAGTCTAGCACTCGAGCTGATTCGCAAGCTGCTGGACAGTGCTCAGCAGAACGGAGCGCACTGTATCGTCACCGCCTGTCCCTTGTGCCAGGCCAACCTCGATGCTTACCAAAGCAGAGTCAACAGCAGATTCAAGACCAATTACAGTCTTCCTGTCTTGTTCTTCACTCAATTGATGGGTGTAGCCCTGGGTCTTACGCCCAAGGCTCTGGGACTGGAGAAGAATATCGTCTCGCCAATGAAGGCATTGACACCATACTTCTTGTCGAGGCCCTAGGAGGAGCGTGAAGTGGACCAAGGGATCGGGGTCTATATCTGCCACTGCGGGACCAATATCGCAGGTACGGTCGATGTTGCCGCTGTGACTGATTTTGCTCGGGGTCTGAACTCGGTGACGGTGGCTCGCGACCACGAGCATATGTGCAGCGACCCCGCGCAAGACATGATCAAGGACGACATCAAGCAACTGGGGCTCAACCGTGTGGTTGTCGCCTCTTGCTCGCCACTGATGCATGAGCTTACCTTCCGTCGTGTTTGCGAGGATGCCGGGCTGAACCGCTATCTCTTTCAGATGGCCAATATTCGTGAGCACTGCTCCTGGGTAACGGGTGGCCGGGAGCAGGCTACGCAGAAGGCGAAGGCTCTGGTTGGCGCAGCAGTGGGGCGTGTTCTCCTCCATGAACCTTTGGAGACCAAGGAGGTACCAGTCAACCCCAATACTTTGATCGTAGGTGGGGGCATTGCCGGGATTCAGGCTGCGCTGGAGATAGCTCATTCTGGGCACACGGTCTACTTGGTGGAGCGTGAGTCCAGCATCGGCGGGAATATGGCCCAGTTTGACAAGACCTTCCCCACCCTTGATTGCGCTGCCTGTATCCTCACCCCCAAGATGAGCTCCGTGGGGCAACACCCTTCTATCCGACTCATGACCTTCAGTGAGGTGGTAGAGGTCTCTGGCTATGTGGGCAATTTCAAGGTCAAGATCAGGAAGAGGGCGCGTTATGTCGATATCAGTAAGTGTAATGGCTGCGGCATCTGCTGGAACGTGTGCCCGGCTGTGGCTGTCCCGTCCGACAGAGTAATCCGAAAAGGCCCCCTGACGATAAAGCAAGCCACGCAAAGAGGTCAGTCAGATGGAAGTTGATAAGGTCGACCAAATCATAGAGACATACGGCGGCGAAAAACAGGCCCTTATCGGGATCCTTCACGACACCCAGACAGAATACGGCTATCTGCCCAAAGAGACTATGAAGAGGATCGCTGAGAAAGTGGGCATCCCCTTGAGCCACGCACTCAGGGTAGCCTCCTTCTATGCCGCCTTCGGTTTTGAACCCAGGGGGCGTCACCTCATCAACGCTTGCCTGGGCACCACCTGCCACGTGCGAGGAATGGGGGGAATCTTGGACAGGATCGAGACCGTCATCGGCATAGGAGCCGGTGAAACGACCGCCGATCAAAGGTTCACGGTGGAGATCGTGCGCTGCTTGGGTTGTTGCAGTTTGGCGCCCGTGATGAGAATCGACGAAAAGACCTACGGCCGACTGCGGCAAGACAAGGTCGAAGATATACTGCAAAGGTTTGGGTAAGACGAATTGACTAAGGCAAGAACTCTGGATGACCTCCAACAGATCGGAGAAAAGGGGATAGAGCTACTCTATCCCCGGAAGACGAAGATCATCGTCGGCCTGGGCACTTGTGGCGAAGCCACCGGAGCCGGGGAGGTGCTCGAGGCGATTTCAAAGGAAGTGGAGAAGCAGAATCTGGATGTGGTAATCTCGCCAACCTGCTGCATCGGTTTCTGCCAAAAGGAGCCCCTGGTCGACATTCTGCAGCCCGGTAGTCCACGAATAACCTACGGGGAAATGACTCCGGAAAAAGCGCGAGAACTGGTCGCGGCCCTGGCCAGAGGTGAATTCAAGGAAGAATGGGCACTGGCAAAGATCGAGCAGGAGGAGTACCTGGTAGAGGATAGGGTCTGGAAATACCCCCAAGACTCGCCGCCGAAGGAACTAACGGAAATACCGACATACGAACAACTCCCCTTCTATAAGAAGCAACGCAAGATCGCGATGAGGAACTGCGGCTTCATCAATCCCGAGAACATTGAAGAATACATTGCCCGAGGGGGCTATAGCACTCTATGCAGGGTTCTCAAAGAGCTCACGCCGGAGCAAGTCATCGCCGAGGTTACGGAGTCGGGCCTGAGAGGGCGAGGAGGTGCAGGGTTCCCCACCGGAAGAAAATGGGGTGTCTGCCGAAAGGCTGCAGGCGATATCAAGTACGTAATCTGCAATGGCGACGAGGGCGACCCAGGAGCGTACATGGACAGGAGCATCCTCGAGGGAGACCCCCACAGCGTGTTGGAAGGAATGATCATAGGAGCCTACGCCATCGGTGCCCAGGAGGGATACGTCTACGTTCGCGCTGAGTATCCCCTGGCGGTGAGACATATCGCCAAAGCCATCCAGCAGGCTCAAGCTTACGGGTTGCTTGGCAAGAACATCTTCGGTTCTGGTTTCGATTTCACCATCAGGCTGGACCGGGGAGCGGGCGCATTTGTCTGCGGAGAGGAAACAGCCCTTATCGCCGCTCTGGAGGGCAGAGTAGGTGAGCCACGACTGAGGCCTCCATATCCCGCCGAGAGCGGCCTGCGGGGCAAGCCCACCAACATTAACAACGTGGAGACCTGGGCAAACGTGCCAGCCATAATGGCCCGAGGCGCAGATTGGTACTCACAACATGGGACAGAGACCAGCAAGGGAACCAAGGTGTTCTCCCTGGTGGGAAAGATAGAGAACACTGGCCTGGTGGAAGTGCCCATGGGGATTACCCTACGGGAGATCGTCTACGATGTGGGCGGCGGCATCCCCGACGGCAAGAGATTCAAGGCCGTGCAGACCGGCGGACCATCAGGGGGCTGTGTCCCGGAGCAGTTCCTGGACCTGCCAGTAGACTTTGAGCGACTGTCAGAGGTGGGAGCCATCATGGGCTCAGGTGGCCTGATCGTCATGGACGAGGACACCTGCATGGTCGACGTGGCCAAATACTTTGTCGACTTCCTCAGGCGCGAATCGTGCGGCAAGTGCACCTCCTGCCGTGAAGGTATCAAGAGGATGCACGAGATCCTGGCGAGGGTCTGCGAGGGAGAAGGCAAGGACGGCGACCTTGGGCTTCTTGAAGAGCTCGCCGAGGTGGTTCGAGACGCGTCGCTATGTGGTTTGGGCGGAACGGCGCCAAATCCAGTGCTGACCACGATGCGGTATTTCAGGGACGAGTATGAGGCGCACATCA
>CP070630.1:170114-177202 GCA_020356025.1 Dehalococcoidia bacterium
ACGTCCGGCCGCAGGGCCCGCAGCGCAATGGCACTGCCTGAGATCAGGCCCCCTCCACCGATAGGGAAGAGCACCATCTTGATCTCTTCTGGCGCGTCTTCAGCGATCTCCAGCCCTAGTGTTCCCTGCCCTGTGATCACCGACCAGTCATCGAAAGGATGAATGAGATATCGGCCCTCCCTGACATACTGGTCGGCGCGTTCGGCTCGATTCGCCGCTGTGACGCCGGCCTGTACCACGGTGGCACCGTAGGCAGTTGTAGCGGCGACTTTCAGGTGGTTGGCATCCTCAGGCATCACAATCACCGCATCTACTCCAAACTGCCTCGCCGCGAGGGCCACGGCTTGAGCATGGTTCCCGCTGGAATGGGCAACGACGCCGTCTCTGCCGGCCTCCGCACCAAGTGCCTGGAGCGCTGTCGCGGCGCCGCGGATCTTGAACGATCCGCCCTTCTGTAAGCACTCCGCCTTCAGGAACACGGGTCGGCCCGCCGCCTCATCCAGCAATCGCGAAGTAGCGATTGGCGTTCGGTGGATGAGGGGGCGCAGCCTCTCGGCCGCCGCTCGAATCTGGGGCAAATCAGGTCGGTCCACGGTTACCAGTCTACCACTACGGCAGCCGCCGGGGATCTGGCGATCCCCCATTTCGGACTGTGCCGCCCTGATTTGACGCGCTAAGCCACAGCCCACACGATGCCGTTGGCCGGCAGCGGGGCTGCCAGAGACTACCTCAGCCTAGGACGCGCGACGCTTCACCTCACGTGCAGGAGACTCCTATGTTCCCCGCGAACTCGTATACGTCCCCCACGATGGTGACGAAGTTATCCATGTTGATGTCCAGCCGCTGGAGGACCGGGTCGCCGCCCACCGGCCCGCCGGTGTTGCCTACGTAGTTCAGCACATCCCCCACCACGGTGCAGCTCTTGTCGACGTTGTTGTCCAGCGGCCAGGCGTCATCTCCATCACAGGTCAGGCTCGGGCAGAGGCCGGGAGTGCCGGTAACGTCGGGGCAGTTGTCCAGCCGGTCGGTGGGCAGGTAGGTCTCAACGTCATCTTCGAATCCATCGTTGTCGTCGTCGGTGTCGCAGGCGTCGCCTGACGAATCCCCTACCACCGAGGCGCCGGCGTCCTCCAGATCCTCGTCCGTGTTGGCCTGGTCTTCGTTGTCGGTGGTGGGGCAGTTGTCGCAGGCGTCCCCGTGGCTGTCGGTGTCTGAGTTGTCCTGGCCGGCGTTGGGGATGAACTGGCAGTTGTCGGAGCCCGTGCAACCGTCGACCTCGCCAGGGTCGCATATGCTGTCGTTGTCGTCGTCGGGGTCGCCGGCGTCGCAGAGGCCGTCAGGTTCGTTGTCGGGGCCGTCGTCGGCCGTGTCGGGAGGACCGCCAGTTACCGCGCAGTCGTCGCAGGTGTCGGTGTCCAGGTCCTGACAGACGTATTCGTCAAAGGGGTCGTCATCATTGATGTCGAGCACCGTGTCGTTGTCGTCGTCGTCGTCACCGTCGTCGCAGTCACCGTCGGAGTCATTGTCCGGGCCGTCGTTGGCGGTGTTGGGGGGGCCGCCAGTCACCGCGCAGTCGTCGCAGGTGTCGGTGTCTAGGTCCTGACAGACGTATTCGTCAAAGGGGTCGTCATCATCACCATCGAGCACCGTGTCGTTGTCGTCGTCGGGGTCACCGTCGTCGCAGTCACCGTCGGAGTCGTTGTCGGGGCCGTCGTTGGCGGTGTCGGGAGGACCGCCAGTAACCGCGCAGTCGTCGCAGGTGTCGGTGTCCAGGTCCTGACAGACGAACTCATCTAGCGGGTCGTCGTCGGCGCCGTCGAGAACCGTGTCGTCATCGGTGTCGTCGTCGCAGGGGTCCGTGCTGGCAGCGTACTCGGCGAGGTTGTCCAGCCCGTCGGTGTCAGGGTCATCTGTGGCGTCACGCGCCTGGGGGTTCAGACAAGCGTTTGCCAGCTCGAAGCCGTCCGGCATCCCGTCGACGTCAGTGTCGGCTTCAGTCGGGTCTAGCCCATTCAAGAATTCGGCCAGAAGATCTGCGTTATCTGTGTCGTAGTCGTCTGTCGCCCCGGGGGCGTTCGACCCGAAGTACCATTCCTCAAAGCCGTCCAGCACTCCATCGTTGTCTACGTCTCCGTCCGGGTCCGTGGCCAGGTCTTCGGCGATATGGAGCATTGGCGCGAAGCGCCACTCGGCCCAGATCGTATGCAGGCTGTCAAAGTGAGGGTCGGGAATGCCTGTGTTGGAGATGAATCCGCTCTGGCCCAGCGGGAAGATGAACTCGCCAAGCACGACCGGTCCAGCCTCGACGATCTGCTCCCACGTACCGCGGTTGCCCATGAGCACGGAATCGAACACGAGGGTGTCCGGATAAAGCGAGACAAGAGGATGTTCGTAGGTGTCCTCGGGGCGAGGCGGGTCGGCGGGTATGCCGCCCAGTTCGACGATGGTGTCAGAGAAGGTGTCGCGCACAACGACACGCCAGTCCGTGCCGTTGAAGTAGTCGCCGCTGTATGCCTGCGCGTAGCGTCCGGCGGGATCCGCTTTGGCGCTATCGATAGCGTGCTGGACCATGTTTAGGGCTGCTAAGCTTGTGGGCGTACCCACAGCGGTCCCCGAGAACTCATCCCCATAGATAGCGGCGGCCAGATCGTCTATCAGCTCTTTCAAGAACTCCATCTCGCCGGCGGTCGTGGTCTCGGTCACCGGGTCGGTAATGTAGCGGCCGAACTCGGGGCTTCCGTTATGAGCCTCGAGGGCGGCCAGCACCGTGTCCACATCTTCATTGCCGCCATTTCCAACGCCATCGACGGCCAGACGGAGGCTCGGTATGAGGTACCGGCCCAACTTGCCATGTTCGTCCACGCCGGCGACGTCCTTGTTGAGCTGGCGTTGGTCGGCGCGGTCCCAGCTGCTGTCGGCGGCCAGGCGCTCCACGACAAAGGTGCTCCGGTGCTCGCGACCGAAGCCACGGCCGTCATCAGCGGTGGCCGCCTTGTTGTTCCAATTGCCGGTGTAGCCCTGGCTGGGGTTAATCGCTTCCGGCATGGCCACGATCTCGTATACCTCGAACAGGTCACCAGCGGAGGGAACAACACCCCAATCCTCTTCCAGAGTTAACGTATCGTCTGTGTTGCTGGCGATGCGGCGAGTCTGCTTGTATCCGGCGCCCCCGGTTATGGCCACGATGTACTCGCTGCCCTTCTGGCTCGGATTGTCCATGCGGTAGTTGTAAGCAGGCGGCGTAAAGTTCTTACCGGCGAAAACGCCAGTATCGGTGAGCGTGCTGGCGGTGGCGCCCTCGACAACGCCGCCCACGACGACCAGTTCGTTGGCGGCCGTGCCGTCCATGGGCAGCCGCGTGTCGGTCGGGGACCCGCCCTGACGCACACGGGAGAAGCCGCTGGAGTAGTAGCCGATATTCCCGGTCCCCAGCTCTGTGCCTATGCCGTTGTGGGCCTGGTTGTCGGCGCCGTAGAAGTTGTGCGTGGTCGGTATCATGCGTGTGCCGCGGCGAATGTCCAGGACGCTCTCGGCCCGCTGGAAGAGGGACCAGCCCAGCGTGCCTGTGGACTCCTCCAGCCAGAATATCCTTTCCCGCGAGATGACGACGATCTCGTCTCCCGACCTCACGGCGACATACGCGGAGGTGTTGTCGGGTGTCGTCGTCCAGGCGTTGCCGGCATCCAGCGTCAGGGTGTCACTGGTACTGGAGAGGATGGGCCGCATCTGCCCGGCACCGGTGCCTCCGACGATGGCGACATAACCGCCGGAGAAATCGCCGCTGAAGGCGCCGGCTTCGGTGAGGGAGGTAGCGGTCGCCGATTCCACCGTCCCGGCCGCGTCGCCCTGGAAGGCCTCGACCGTTCGTGAGCCGCCGTTCCCTGCCCGCTCGTGGGTACGCCAGACGACGAGGGGCGTCGCCGAGCCTCCTGTATCAAGGATTTGCTCAGTGCGCACGCTCATGGCTGCGGGGGTGCCCTCATCGTTGTAGCGTAGCGAATCAGTGTTCTCGAGAATCAGCTTGTCCAGATAGAAATCGTTGACCTTGAGCTGGGCCGTGGTACTGGTCCACGCCACGCTGTCGGTGTGGCCGATCACAACGGCCGGTAGCCCAACCAGCGCGAAGCCGATGGCCTCGACCTGATGGTCAGTCCCCTCGGCGCTTCGGGTCTCAATGAAGTGCATGATAGAGGGGGTCTGGATGCCCATCTGGGGGAAGCCGCCCAGCCAGGGGTTCGACGTGGCAGAGCGTATACCGTCGATGATCCAGGCATAGCTCCCCAGAGCCGGCCAGGCCCCCAGGCTGCGTGCGAACTCCTCGCGATCTGCCTGGCGCTCACGCACCGGCTCCAGAGCCGCTCCGTAGTCGTAATGGGGAAACTCTGCGACGAGGGCGATCGGACCGTTTTCAGGCTCGGCATGATAGGCCAGGGGCCCGCCGAAACCCGGTGTGTTCGGGTCGGGCACGGTTACCGGCGCCAGGGGATCGTTGAGGAAGTTCAGGTCGTCCCAGATCTCGTCGCCGGTGGCGGCTCCGAACTTGTCCACCAGGCTCTGCAGTTCAGTCAGACGCGACGGCTCATCGAAGCTTTCACTGCCAAAGGTGCGAATCTGGAGCACCGCGATGGCCATGGCCAGCTCCGGCGTATACTGGAAGCCGGCGTTGGGCCACTCACCACCGGCCGGCGCATAGTTGGGGTCCACCTGATCGGAGATATTGGTCTTGTTCCCGAAGAGGTCATCACCTAAGCCAAGCAGGTTGCGAAACAGGTTTACCTCCAAGGGTTCGGGAAGAGTGCCGGCGTAGACAGCGTCGATGGTGTCATTGACGCCTTTGCAGTACTCCAGAATCTGCGACTGCAGGTCGGCAGGCAGCTTCGCGAACATGTTGTTCAGCTCAGAAGACGTATAGCCTGTCCTCCGCACCTCCAGGTCGTCGTTGATGGTCGACGGGTCAAGGAGGGCGAATGCCTGGTAGAGGGTACCTCGCCCCACGCGAGCCATAAGGATCAGCTGACCCAGGCGATCCTTGGCGACCTCGCGCCCGGTCTCGCGGGCCAGCTCGAGGTCCGTATCAGCGTAGATATGTGGCAGGCCGAACGCTGGCTCGCGAACCGTCACCGCGCCGGGGGAAGCGACTGTGACAGTAACCTGGCTGCCTTGGCTATTCAAGGCGATGGCCAGCGCCAGGCCGACCAGCACCGACAAAGAAAACAACCGCCGAATATGCATGGCAATCTCCTCTCTGGGGAGAACATGCCCTTGCAGGCCGGCGGTGCAATAGCAGCCCCAGGGATGCTCGTCGTTATGTACGCTTATGATGTAACACTAAAATATTACACCCCATTTCCAGAATGTCAACCCCGCTCACACCTGACCACGCGGATTTCGCCACTGTTGTGGGCTATCCAGTGAGGATCGTCGCCAAGGCGCTGCTGTGTGGCTCTCAGGCACGAGGATGGGCAAGGGAAGAAGCTACGGCCGCCTCATCGCCGCCACTAACCACACGATGGCGGTGGCTAGGAGGAGCGCAGACGGTCGGTGAGGAACCAGGCTCTCAGCGGGCCTCGCCGCCCAGGGCTATTAGGCCCTGCATCTCTCCCAGCTCGAGCAGATTGGTGACGTCCGGCTTGCCTTCGAAGTAGCGCTTCCACTTCTGGCTCTGCGGGTCGAGCCAGTATGCGGTAACGACCTTCACGGCGGGGCAGGTCGCCAGGGCCAGGCCAGTAGGTGTCCCACTCTCTCCATTCCAGACGGAGATGGCCCATTTCCCCGGCTCGGGACAGCCCTCCATCTGGTTTCCTAGTTGCCACTGGGCAGACGGGGCAGATGGGGCAGCCGCAGCCGACACCGAGTCTGAAGCTGACCCGAACGCGATGACACCCTGTAGGTTTTGTAGAGAGGTCAGAGTGCTGAGTTCCGGCTGTCCACGGAGGTAGCGGCTCCAGGCCTGGCTGGCGGGGTCGATCCAGTAGGCAGCTTTCACCGGCTCGGCACAAAGGGCCAGTGCGTCGTCAGCGGGCTCCCCTTCGCCGGTGTATACAGCTATCGACCACTTGCCCGCCGATGGGCAGTTCCGCATAGACACGCAAGTCAGGTCCTGATGCTTGGAGCCCGCGCCCCAGTTCGGGTGCTCCTGAGCCTCAGCCCCATCGCAGGTGAAAGTCAGCGGCCCGCCCGCGCTCTCGAAGCACGGTGGAACGACGGGCGCAGGGGAAGGAACGTCGACCATATAGGTGCCGTTCTCGGTGACAGTCGTGCTACCGAATTCGGTCCCGCCTCTGAAGACCTTGATGACAGTGCCTGCGGGCGCAGTCTGCCCGTCGATGGTGACCGCGCCGTGGTAGGTACCTGGTATGTTGATGCCGCAGTACTCCCTCGGCTCCGTTGAGCCGACAGCAAAGAGCCCCTGCAGATTATCCAGGTGTGACAGCGTGGTCAGATCTGGGCGGTCGTGGACATACCGCTGCCATGTTCGCGTTTGCGGATCGAGCCAATAGGCCGCGGCGATAACCTCGCTGCAGGTTGCGAAAGCGTCCGCTGCGTTGACTCCGTTCGGGCCGTTCCACACCGACATTGCCCACTTGCCAGCCATGGGACAACCGACCATTCGACCCGGGCCCGCCCCAGGAGTAGGCGTGGCTTCAGGTGTCGGCGTAGGACTGGCCGTAGGGCTGCCAAGCGTTACGACCGCCTGCAGGTCATCGAGAGTGTTCAGATTGCTGATGTCCGGTCTCCCTTTGAAGAAGACCCGCCAGGTCTGGCTGAACGGATGAATGTAGTAAGCAGCATCAACAGCGTCGGCGCCGCACGTATCCAGCGCTGCCGCCGTCTCTGTTTCCTCGCCCTCCCAGACTGATATGGCCCACCCACCTGGTAGAGGGCAGTTGTGCATAGTGCCTTGTTGGGCCTGAGACGAGCCAGTCCCCATGGCCCAAACCAAAGTCAGCAGACTCAGGGCAGCCATGCCTGCCAGGCACAAGATGGCAAGCTTCCTCGCGCAGTTACGCGTGACAGACCTCACTAATACGAATCTGGCAGGGGTGGAGGGATTCGAACCCCCGACCTGCGGTTTTGGAGTTCGGCCC
>CP070630.1:177302-186011 GCA_020356025.1 Dehalococcoidia bacterium
CGTCGGGCTGCAGGAAGTAGGTCGTGAACACCAGGTTCCATATCTCCAGGAAGCGTCCGCACTCCACCGCCGGGTGGCACTGGTCGCGCTCGCACTCGGCGCAGCCGGCCGTAGGGCCGAGGTCGTAGTGGATCTCGCTGCACGGCCCGCAGGGGCCCACCGTGCCGCAGAACCAGTAGTTGTGCTCTTCGCCGTAGCGCATGACGCGCTCAGCGGGCACGCCAACCTTGCGCCACAGGTCGAAGGCCTCGTCGTCGTCGAGGTAGACGGCGGTCCACAGGCGCTCCTTGGGTATCGCGAACCAGTTCTTGTCGGTCACCAGCTCCCAGGCCCAGGGGATAGCTTTCTCCTTGAAGTAATCGCCGATGCTGAAGTTGCCCAGCATCTCGAAGAAGGTGAGGTGGCTGGTGTCGCCCACCGAGTCGATATCGCTGGTGCGGAAGCACTTCTGCACCGAGGCCAGGCGAGGGGCTGGCGGGGTGACGCGGCCCTCGAAGTAGGGCTTGAACTGCACCATGCCGGCGCCGGTGAACAGCAGGGTGGGATCGCCCAGGGGCACCAGCGGCGCGCTGGGCATCACCTTATGCTCGCGCTCCTCGAAGAAGCGGAGGAAAGTATCGCGAATCTGCTGGCTGTCCATATTGAAAAACACCCGCCCGCTGACAAGATGAGCCTGCCTAGCAAGGCGTGAGTGGATTATAGCACGCCTGCCGCGCAGCGGGCAGGTGGGGCGCATCCACCTTGACAGCCTAGGGACTTATGGCTAGTATTGTAAGAGAGTGTGGCGCCGTTGCTCAGGCCGAACGGGCAGCGGCGTAGCAGCAAAGAAGGTTGTAGTTTTTGGACGATCAAGAAGACGACCCACCGTCAGGCGACAAACCTAGGCCTTTCGGCTTCTTCCTTGGTCCGCCGAAACCTCTCGACGCTCTGGCCTCTCAGACCTCCCGCGTCTCCGCTAGTCCACGTCTGTTGTACTATCCTCCCCGTGTGCCCTTTTCGTGCTTAGCATAGGATTTTCCCCTCGGAGCAGATGATGGCAAGAGCAAAGACAGCGACGACACATCGCTCGAGCGAAGCGATTCGACTGGGGCTTCAGGTCAGACGCTTGGCTACAGAGCTGGGCCTGGAGCTTACGTCCTCGTTGCGGGCCCAGCTCAAGCAGGCCATCGCTCAGGAGGGCTACGCAGCGGCCAGGGAGCGCGTCGTCGATGCCCTATCGCGCCCGCGAGCGCAGGCTCTGGCGCGACAGCGTCTCTGCCAAAGGTTGATGCTGTCGGGGGTCACCATCGTGGATCCGGCTACCACCTACATCGAGGATGGCGTCAGCGTGGGGGCCGAGACCGTCATCCACCCCAATACCGTTGTCTCCGGCCGCACTCGCATCGGCGGGACCTGCCAGAT
Source organism: Dehalococcoidia bacterium (assembly GCA_020356025.1). Taxonomy (GTDB): domain Bacteria; phylum Chloroflexota; class Dehalococcoidia; order SM23-28-2; family SM23-28-2; genus SM23-28-2. Next base: position 178,704 of record CP070630.1, read on the forward strand.
CGGCCCCAACGCCATCGTCAGTGACTCCATTATCGGCGACCGTTGTCGCGTTGTCGCTTCGGTGGTGGAGGAGACGGTGCTGGAGAGCGACGTGAGTGTAGGGCCCTTCAGCCACCTGCGATCGGGCGCCTACCTGGCCAGCGGGGTGTACGTGGGGAACTTCGCTGAGGTGAAGAAGTCCCGCCTGGAGCGGGGTGCCAAGATGGGCCACTTTGGCTACGTGGGCGATGCTCAGGTGGGCGACAAGGTGAACATCGGTGCGGGGACGGTCACCTGCAACTTCGACGGCGTGAGCAAGCACCGCACGATTATCGACAGGGGAGCCCTCATCGGTAGCGACACGATGCTGGTAGCGCCGGTCCGCGTTGGCGAGGGCGCCTCTACCGGCGCCGGTTCGGTCGTGAATCGAGACGTGCCGCCGGACACGGTGGTGGCGGGTGTTCCGGCTCGCGCTCGGGGCAAGCGGGGGTCTGGCCGGAAGAGAAGGGTAGCGAGGGAACGTGGAACTAAGTAGCTGGCCTGGAGTAGGACTGCTTGTGGCGGCCCTTGTGCTGCTGGTCCTGGTCACGGCAGCGGAGGCGGCAGTCGCCTCCAGCAATCGCGCTCGCCTGCGGCTCCTCGCTGGAAAAGGGGCGTCACGCTCGCAGATCTTGGCGCGCTACCTCGAGGAAAGGCACACCGTCTATTCATCCCTGGCTCTCGCCCGTAACCTGGCTCTCGTTGGCAGCACTGCTATTGTCGTTTATATCGTTCTGAACGAGGTGGGCCTGAACTGGGTCGTGCTCGCTGTTACCTTCTTCCTTGCTCTCCTCGCCCTGGCGGTGATCCAGGCCGTGCCGCGGCTTGTGATCTCCCGCAATCCCGAGAAGTGGGTATCTTATCTGGCGCCTTTTGTCGATTTGGTTAGGCTGCTGTTCCATCTGCCCTCCGCTGTGCTGGACCTGCCGGCGCGTGCTCTCCTGCGCTGGCGGAGGCTGGGAGCCGAGGACACAGAGATGCTGGACGAGCCGGAGGAGCTTCTGCGGGTGCTGGAGATGGAGGAGAGCGCGGGCCTGATGGATGAGGATGAGAGGAAGATGATCCGCAGCGTCATGGCGCTGGAGGACACTACCGCGCGCGAGATCATGGTGCCGCGTATCGACATCGTGGCTGCGCCCAGTGACAGCAGCTTCGAGGAGATCGCTAAGGCCATCGTCGAGCGGCCGTACAGCCGTATCCCCATCTTCGAGGACACCATCGACAACATCGTCGGCGTGGTCTATGCCCGCGAGGTGCTGGGCTATCTGGCCAACAGTGACAAGCCAGCCGACGTCAAGGCAGTAGCCCGTCCTCCCTATTTCGTCCCCGAGAGCAAGAAGGTGGACGAGCTGCTGACCGAGATGCGGCGCAACAAGCTGTCCATAGCCATCGTGGTGGACGAGTACGGCGGCACCGCCGGCCTGGTGACCATCGAGGACCTCATCGAAGAGATCGTGGGCGAGATCGCCGACGAGTTCGATGTGGAGGAGGAGCCCATCCACCGCGTGAGCGACAGCGAGGCCATTCTGGACGCCCGCGTGAGCATCGACGCCCTCCAGGAGCTGTTCGGAATCGAGGTGGAGGAGGGCGACTTCGACACCGTGGGCGGCTTCGTGTTCAACCATCTGGGCAAGATGCCCTCCGTGGGCGAGGAGATCAGGGTGGACGGCCTGGTCGTGCGCGTCCTCTCCGTCAGCGGCCGCCGCATCAAGCGCCTGCGGGTGATCAAAGAGGAGCCCCCTCCGCCGGAAGACGGCGGCAACAACGAGAAGTAGCTCCCCGGTCCTCCTTCTCGACGCGGTTGACAATCCCCGCTCCTGCTGTATCATAAGGGAGTAGCCGGCCGTGATCTCTTGCGCATCTGGAGAAATCTAATGCCCCACGCCGGCAGCCGTGGACGAGGTCCTACACTCGGAGCCAACGCACTGAGGTCGCCGGCGCTGATCGTGATTCTGGTTCTGGTTGCCTCCTTTCTTACCAGCCTCGGAATCACTGACGGAAGGCCGAGCGCCAATCAGGCAAAGATCCGACCGGACGTGGTCGATGCCCTAGGACAGCAACCCGACGTGGCTGTCATCATCTCCCTCAAGGAGACGCGGCTCCTCTCGGCTCCCCTGAATGTCCCCACCCTCATCCAGGATGCGGCAGCCAAACAGCAGCGGGTCCTCTCTGTGCTGAGTCCTTCCGACTTCGCCCTCACCCGCCAGTACCAGGCCGTGCCCGCCCTCGCCGGGCGGATGACAGGCCGCGGCGTCGAGAAGCTGGCCGCCCACCCGGACGTCATTAGCATCACCATCGACGGCGAGGTCTACGCCTCCCTCGACGAGAGCGTCCCCCTGATCAACGCCGACGACGCCCACCTCCTGGGCGTCACCGGCGAGGGTGTCGAGGTCGCCGTCCTCGATACGGGGATCGATACGGACCACCTCGACCTTTTTGATGACGTGCTGTCCGAGAACTGCTTCCTTTCAGGCGATATCCCCTGCCACAACGGCCAGACCACCGATAGCGGCCCCGGCTCCGCCGAGGATGACAAGGGGCATGGCAGTCGGGTCAGCGGCGTCATCACCTCGGCGGGGGTGGTAGCCCCCCTGGGCGTCGCGCCCGGCGCGGGCATTCGCGCCTACAAGGTGCTGAACTCCCACGGCAGCGGTTCTTGGTCCGACATTGTCGCTGCTCTCGACCACATCATCGTCAATCACCCCGGCACGGACCTGGTCAACATGAGCCTAAGCGACAACGTGCGGCACAGCACCGATTGCGATAGCTATATTCCGGCGGTGACTGCCGCCATCAATACGCTGAAGGCCGGAGGGACGACCACCGTCGCTTCCTCCGGCAACAACGGGTTCATGAACGGGATAGGGAGCCCAGCGTGTATCTTCAACGTTATCTCGGCGGGCATGACCTACGACGATACCTTCAGTAGCATCAATTGGCCAAACACTTGCTGTACGGACTCGCCAGCTAGTGTTGACACGGTGGTCTGTGTCTCCAACTCCAGCCCATGGCTGGATCTGCTGGCGCCGGGTGCATTCATCACATCCTCGGACATGGATGATCGCACCGCAACCGAGGCTGGCACTTCTTTCTCTGCGCCCCACGTGGTGGGGGTGGCCGCCCTGTTGCTGGAAGCCGATCCCACCCTCGCAGCCTTCCAGCTCGAGTATTGCCTGGAGAGCACCGGCGTGCCAGTAACCGATGGGCGCAACGGGCTGACCAGGCCGCGGGTGGATGCCCTCGCCGCCCTTTCCTGCACGCCCCCGCCTGACCCCACGCCAGAGCCCACGCTCACACCCATACCCCCGCCTAGTCCTACCCCCACACCCACACCACCCCCCGGCTTCCTGGCTCCGTACGTGCTGAACAATCCTAACCCTCAGATGCTCGCCTACTTTGGCAGGTCGGTGGCGGTGGGTGACGTAGACGGCGACGGCAAGGCAGACATCGCCGTCGGGGCATCCAACGAGGACGTCGATGGCAATGCCGACCAGGGACGTGCCTACGTCTTCTGCGGTGCCGATGGCTCATTGCTTTTCACTCTGGACACGCCCAACCCACAAGCGGGTGTCTGGTCCGGCTACTCGGTTGCGGTGGGCGACGTGAATGGCGACGGCAAGGCAGACATCGCCGTGGGGGCGCCCAACGAGAGTGTGAACGGTAACGAGTACCAGGGGCGGGTCTACGTCTTCTCAGGCGCCGACGGCTCGTTGCTTCTCACCCTCGACACCTCAAACCCGCAGGGGCCCGCCGGATTCGGCGCTTCGGTGGCGATGGGCGACGTAGACGGCGACGGCAAGGCAGACATTGCCGTGGGGGCCAACGGGGAGGGCGTTAGCGGCAATGGCTACCAGGGACGTGCCTACGTCTTCTGCGGTGCCGATGGCTCATTGCTTTTCACCCTCGACACCCCCAACCCCCAGGCGGACGCCCGGTTCGGCTGGACGCTGGCAATGGGTGATGTGGACGGCGACGGCAAGGCAGATATCGCCATTGGGGCCACCCCGGAGGATGTGGGCGGCAACGCCGACCAGGGACGTGCCTACGTCTTCTCCGGTGCCGATGGCTCATTGCTTTTCACCCTCGACACCCCCAACCCCCAGGCGTACGCTTACTTTGGGTACTCGCTGGCGGTAGGCGACGTGAACGGCGACGGCAAGCGAGACATCGCCGTGGGGGCACGGGCTGAGGACGTGGGCGGCAATGCTGGCCAGGGGCGGGTCCACGTTTTCTCAGGCGCCGACGGCTCGTTGCTGTTCACCCTGGACACCCCCAACCCCCAGGCGGACGCCCGGTTCGGGAATTCGTTGGCAATGGGTGATGTGGACGGCGACGGCAAGGCAGACATCGCCGTGGGAGCCGAGGGGGAGGATATAATGTGCAATGCCGACCAGGGACGTGCTTACGTCTTCTCTGGAGCACACAGATCCCTGCTCTTCACCCCTTACACGCCCAACCTCCAGGGGGGCGCCTTCTGCGGCTGCTCGGTTGCGGTGGGCGACGTGAACGACGACGACAACGGCGACATCGCTGTAAGCGCGCCCCATGGCGGGTTCGCTAATGGGGCAGTCTATGTCATCGCTTCGGATCCGGATTATGAACCCACACCCACGCCTGTCCCGCCCGTCGGCGGCATAGCGGAGCTGCCGGATGCTTCTCATTCGGCGGCCGCTAACCAGATCGCTCTGGCTGGACTCGCGGCTATGGCAGTCGTGGCTCTCACCGCAGGCGTGTGGTATGCCAGGAGGCGCTGGCTGGCGTAGCCTGCTACCGGCGCTCCGCCTCTCTCCTTTGTTTTTCTTCAGGCCCGTGCTACAATGTGTGCCGCTTATGACGGGCCAAGCGAACGATATTCAGTACTGGGTGGCTTTCAACCGCATACCCGGCATCGGCCGCGTGCGCTACTCGCTCTTGGAGAAGCACTTCGGTCGCCTGGAGAGCGCCTGGACGGCCACCCCCGCCGAGCTACGGGCAGCCGGCCTCGATGAGAAGACGGCGAAGGCTATCGTCGCCAAGCGCTGCGACATCTCCCCCGAAGCGGAGATGGAGCGCCTGGCCCGTTACGGCGTGCAGGCCATTACCTGGAACGATCCCGCCTATCCGCCGCGCCTGAAGGAGATCTACGACCTTCCCCCCGTCCTCTACCTGCGCGGCGAACTGACCGAGGCCGACGAGTGGGCTCTGGCGGTGGTGGGCACGCGTCGTCCCACGCCCTACGGTCGCCAGGTGGCCGAGCATCTGGCCGCGGACGTCGCTGCCCAGCGGGTAACCATCGTCAGCGGCCTGGCCAGAGGCATCGATTCCATAGCTCATCGAGCCGCGCTGGATAGCGGCGGCAGGACGATCGCCGTGATGGCTTGCGGCCTCGATATCGTCTATCCGCCCGAGCACGTCAAGCTGGCCCAGGAGGTCCGCGAGCGCGGGGCGCTGGTGAGCGACTACCCCCTCGGCACCCAGCCGCGCAGCGAGTACTTCCCCCGCCGCAATCGCATCATGTCCGGCCTAAGCCTGGGCGTGCTGGTGGTGGAGGGCGACGTGAAGAGCGGCGCCCTGATCACCGCCAACCTGGCTCTGGAGCAGAATCGGGAGCTCTTCGCCGTGCCCGGCAGCGTCTTCGCGGCTCAGAGCCGCGGCACCCATCGTCTCATCCAGGAGGGGGCCAAGCTGGTGCAGGGCGTCGAGGACATCTTGGAGGAGCTGAACCTCACCATGGTGCCGCAGCAGATGGAGATGAAGGAACTGGTTCCCGCCACCGATACGGAGGAGCGCCTCCTGCGTCATATCTCTACGGAGCCCGTCCATATCGATGAGGTGCGCCGCCTCAGCGGCCTGCCCATCGCAGCCGTGAGCAGCGCTCTGGCCATGCTGGAACTGAAAGGCCTGGTGCGTCAGATGGGCCCCATGAGCTACGTGCGCACCCGCGAGGCTGGCGCCATCTACGGAACATGACCCCTGTGGCAAAAAGAGGCAGCAAGAGCCTGGTGGTCGTTGAATCGCCCGCCAAGGCTCGTACGGTGGCCAACATCCTCGGCCGTCAGTACGAGGTGAAGGCCTCGGTCGGTCACGTGCGCGACCTGCCCCAGTCGGCGCTGGGGGTCGATGTCAAGCACGGTTTCGAGCCCTACTACATCATCCCCAAGGAGAAACGCCGAGTGGTGAGCGAGATAGCCGCCGCCGGCAAGGGAGCGCAGGCCGTCTTCCTGGCCACCGACCCCGACCGCGAGGGCGAAGCCATCGCCTGGCACCTGGTGCAGGCCGCCGGCTTCGACGAGGCCTCCCTGAAGCGAGTGGTCTTCCACGAGATCACTGCCCAGGCGGTGCGGGAGGCATTTCGTCGTCCTCGCGCCATCGATATGCAGCTCGTGCAGGCACAGCAGGCTCGCCGCATCCTCGACCGCCTGGTCGGCTACAACCTGAGCCCCCTTCTGTGGAAGAAGGTGGCGCGCGGTCTCTCCGCCGGGCGGGTGCAGTCGGTGGCGCTGCGTCTGGTGGTGGAGCGCGAGCGGGAAGTCCAGGGCTTCGTGCCCAAGGAATACTGGACCATCGAGGCGCAGCTATCAAAGGAAAACGATCCGCAGAGCTTCCGTGCCAAGCTGACAGGGCTCGCCGGCAAGCGGAAGAAGCTGGAGGTCGCCAGCCAGAGCGAGGCCGACCGCCTGGTGCAGCTTCTCCAGCCGGCGGCGTTCAGCGTGGCCGCTGTCCAGAAGAAGAAGCAGGCACGGCGGCCCTCGCCACCCTTCATCACTAGCACCCTCCAGCAGGAGGCCGGGCGTCGCCTAGGCTTCACCGCCCAGCGGACGATGCGCGTCGCCCAGCAGCTATACGAGGGGCTGGCCATCGACGACGAAGGCGAGGTCGGGCTCATCACCTATATGCGCACCGACTCTACTCAGGTGGCCGATTCGGCCCGGGACGAGACGCGGGCCTATATTCGGGAGAAGCTTGGCCAGCCCTACCTGCCTCACTCGCCCCGCGTATACAGGAAGAGGGTGAAGAGGGCGCAGGAGGCTCATGAGGCCATCCGCCCTACCTCGACCTATCGTGAGCCGGAGAAGGTTCGGCGCTATCTCAACCGCGACCAGGATCGTCTGTACACCCTCATCTGGCAGCGTATGGTGGCCAGCCAGATGGCCGACGCCCTTTACGATGTCACCACGGTGGACGTCGAGGCCAAGCCTTCCCGCAGCCGCGACGTCTACCTCTTTCGGGCTGTCAACACCCAGCTTGCATTCCCCGGCTACCGTCATCTGTACGCCGAGGCAAGGGAGGAAGGCGAGGAAGAGGAAGACC
>CP070630.1:186111-207987 GCA_020356025.1 Dehalococcoidia bacterium
GGTAGCGGGAATGCAGACCGTCCAGCTTCTGTCCGGCTACGACCGGGCGGTCGTCATCGACGTGATCCAGGACGAGACGAGAGTGGGCGAGGTCTGGCGCATCGACACCGACGACCTGGAAAACGTCTCATCAACCTCCAGTCATGGCATCGGCCTGGGGCAGGCCCTGCGCCTGGCCCGACTGATGGGCCTGCCCGTCCCTGAGCAGATCCTCGTCTACGCCATCGCTGCCGCTGATACCCAGACCTTCGGCGAGACCCTGACGCCCAAGCTCGCCAAAGCCCTCCTCGCCATCGTTCGCAGGATCGCCGCCGACCTGGCCTAACCCTCAAGGTCTTGACAAGGCCGAGAACTGTGGTAGAATGGATATCATAAAAGAATGGCTCTAAACAAATCTAACCCCAAAACGCGGTTGAATGATCTCTTGACCAAGCTCAGGAGCGCTGGGCATCGCATCACGCCCCAGAGGTTAGCCATCATCAACATCCTCATAGACAGCGCGGAACACTTGAGCGTGGAGCAGATCTACCGCCAGGTGCAGAAGGACTTCCCTACCACCAGCCTGGCCACTGTGTACAACACGCTGGAGCGCCTAAAGGAGATGGGGGAGGTTCTGGAACTTCCCTTCAGCGATGGCAGCCGCTACGATGGTCTGAACCCTCACTCTCACCCCCACCTCCGCTGCACCGTCTGCGGCGCGATCGAGGACGTGGACATCGATTTGGAGCTGGCAGCAGAGGAGGTGGCCGCTGAGAGAGGCTACGCGGACGTCCGCCATCGCCTTGAGTTCTACGGAGTCTGTCCCCGCTGCCATAGGGGTGTGAGCCATCGAAGTAGCGGATAGCGAGAATAAACGGAGGAGGCATTTGCCATGATGGACGAGAAAATGCAGGAAGCCCTGAACAAGCAGCTCAACGCGGAGATCTACTCGGCTTACCTTTACCTGTCGATGTCCGCGTACTTCGAGTCGGTCAACCTGAGCGGCTTCGCGAACTGGATGCGCGTGCAGTGGCAAGAAGAGCTGGCGCACGGGCTGAAGTTCTACGACTACGTCAACGAGCGCGGCGGCAGAGTTGTGCTGCAAGCGGTGGAAAAGCCGCCCTCCGAATGGGATTCGCCGCTGGCCGTGTTCGAGCATGTATACGAGCATGAGCAGAAGGTCACCGTCCTGATCAACAAGCTGGTCGACCTGGCCGTCAAAGCAAGGGACCACGCGACGAACAATTTCCTTCAGTGGTTTGTCTCTGAGCAGGTGGAGGAGGAGGCATCCGCCGACGAGGTGGTGCAGAAGCTCAAGCTGGTGGGCGATGACCCTAGCGGGCTCTTCATGATCGATCAGGAGTTGGGTCAGCGGGTGTTCGTTGCGCCGGCTGCGACAGCAGAAGGAGGCACGGAATGAGCATCCCCCCATCGCCAAGGGGGATGAGCCACGGAAACAGCGAATAGCAGAAGGGAAGTGCCAAAGGAGGTGAGAGGCCAATGGCGGAAGACAAGAAGGTTCTGACTACCAGCTCTGGCGCGCCGGTCGACGACGATCAGAATACTATGACCGCCGGCAGCCCAGGGCCCACCCTGCTGCAAGACGTTCATCTGATCGATAAACTGGCCCACTTCGACCGCGAACGCATCCCGGAGCGTGTGGTGCACGCCAAGGGAGCGGGCGCCTATGGCTACTTCGAGGTCACCCACGACGTGACCAAGTACACTAAGGCTAAGTTCTTGTCCAAGGTGGGTAAGCGCACCGAGGTCTTCGTGCGATTCTCGACCGTGGGCGGCGAGAAGGGCTCGGCCGACGCCGAGCGGGACCCTCGCGGGTTTGCGGTCAAGTTCTACACGGAGGAGGGGAACTACGATTTAGTGGGGAACAATACGCCGGTCTTCTTCATACGGGACCCACTGAAGTTCCCCGACTTCATCCACACCCAGAAGCGGAACCCGGCCACCAACCTCAAGGATCCGGACATGTTCTGGGATTTCCTATCGCTTACGCCGGAGTCTATACATCAGGTCACCATTCTCTTCTCCGATCGCGGTACGCCCAAGACCTACCGCCACATGAACGGCTACAGCGGGCATACCTTCAAATGGTACAACGAGAAGGGTGAGTACTTCTGGGTGAAGATCCACCTCAAGACTGAGCAGGGCATCCAGAACCTGACCCGGGACGAGGCTGAACGTATGAAGGGTGTAGACCCCGATCATGCCACTCGTGACCTGTTCCAGGCGATCGAACGGGGCGAGTGCCCGGCCTGGAAGGTCTACGCGCAGATCATGACGCCCGAGCAGGTCGAGGGCTACCGCTTCGACTCGTTCGACATCACCAAGGTTTGGCATCAGGGCGACGCTCCGCTGAACCCGGTGGGTCGAATGGTCCTCAACCGCAACCCGGAAAACTACTTCGCTGACGTCGAGCAAGCCGCTTTCTCCCCCGGCAACCTCGTGCCCGGGATAGCCGCCTCGCCGGACAAGATGCTCCAGGGGCGCCTCTTCAGCTATCACGACACCCATCGCCATCGGCTGGGGCCCAACTACCAACTACTACCGGTGAACTCGGCCAAGGCCATGCCGGCGAGTAACTACCAGCGCGACGGGTTCATGCGGTTTGACGCCAACGGCGGCGGCAGTCCCAACTACTACCCCAACAGCTTCGGTGGCCCCGTGCCCGAGCCACAGGCCGCCGAGCCGGCCTTCGAGGTCTCGGGGAAGGCTGGGCGCCAGCCGTACACCCACCCCAACGACGATTTCGTGCAGCCCGGGATTCTGTACCGCAAGGTGATGACCGAAGAGGACCGGGATCACCTGATCGGCAACATCGTGGGCCACTTGGGCGGCGCGCAGAAGCGCATCCAGTTGCGCCAGACAGCCATCTTCTACAAGGCCGATCCTGAATATGGCACACGGGTGGCCGAGGGGCTCGGGCTGGACGTTAAGGAGGTCGAACGGTTGGCCGAGATGTCCCATGAGGAACGGGCCAAAGCCACCGCGTAATGACCCTAGCAGGCTGTTCATGATCGATCGCGAGCTGGCTCTGCGTGTATTCGTTGCGTCGGCTGCGACAACGGAAGGAGGCACGAAATGACCATCCCCCCCACTGCTGACGAGATCTTCGAGATGGCGGAACAGACCGAGCGGAATGGGGCTCGCTTCTATCGCCGGGCGGCGCAAGGGTTCAGCGATTCACGTGCCGGTCGGTTGTTACTTGACCTGGCTGCTATGGAAGACCAGCACGAGAAGGTCTTCGCTGGCATGAGAGCAGAGCTGCTGCAGTCAGAACGGGAGCCGAGGGCTCCCGACCCCTACGGCGAGGCGATTCTGTATGTGCGAGGGATGGCGGACGGCTATGTCTTCGATGTGAGGAAAGATCCGTCCGAACGGCTGACGGGGAAAGAGACGATCGAAGATATCCTTAAGACGGCTATCGGGCTGGAAAAGGACTCCATCGCCTTCTACCTGGGGATAAAGGAGATAGTTCCAGAAAGGCTGAGCAAGCAAAGAATCGACGACATCATCAAGGAGGAAATGGGCCATATTGGGATCCTGAGCAAAGAGATGGCGGCCTTGGGAGAATAAGAGGCAGCAGCATGAGCGGACCGTTCAAGGCGGCAAAGGTCACCGACCACGTCTACTGGGTGGGGGCGATTGACTGGGCACTCCGTGAGTTCCACGGTCATCTGACCAGCCGAGGCACAAACTACAACGCCTATCTCATTCTGGCGGACAAGATCACCCTGGTGGACACGGTCAAATCCTCCTTCAGGGAGGAGATGCTCTCCCGTATCGCCTCGGTCATCGATCCCGGAGACATCACCTACATCATCTCCAACCACTCCGAGATGGACCACTCCGGCTGCCTGCCGGAGGTCATACAGGCGGTGAAGCCGGAGAAGGTGTTTGCCTCCGCCATGGGGGCCGACGCTCTGGCCGAGCATTTCCACCTGGGCCAGGAAATCGTGGCTGTGAAGGACGGGGAGAGCATCAGCCTGGGCAACATGAACGTGTCCTTCATGGAGACCCGGATGCTCCACTGGCCGGACAGTATGTTCACCTATCTGGCCGAGGACGGTGTGCTCTTCTCGCAGGATGTGTTCTCGATGCACCTCGCCTCGACCGAGAGGTTTGACGACGAGATCGATGACGACATCCTGGAGGACGAGGCGGCCAAGTACTTCGCCAACATCCTGCTGCCGCTTTCTACTGCTGTCAGCAGGCTTCTGGAGAAGGTAGGCGGCCTTGACATCACGAAAGGGATCGTGGCAACGGATCACGGCCCGATCTGGCGGAAGGACGTCGACAGGATAGTCGAGCTTTATTCCAGGTGGGCGGCTCAGAAGCCGACGAAAAAGGCTGTGGTCGTGTATGACACGATGTACGAAAGCACTGCCACTATGGCGCGGGCGATCGGTGAGGGGATCAGGGCTGGTGGAGCAGACGCTAAGCTGTTGCCGCTGCGAGTGTGCCATCGCACCGACGTAGCCACAGAGATGCTCGATGCCGGCGCGCTGCTGGTCGGCTCCCCAACTTTCAACAACAACATCTTCCCCACCGTTGCCGATGCCTTGACCTATCTCAAAGGACTGAAGCCGCGGAATCTGATTGGGGCGGCCTTCGGCTCATACGGCTGGAGCGGCGAGGCCGTCGGGCAGGTGGAGGACGTGCTCAGAGGGATGAAGGTCGACCTGGTGGGGGAAGGCGTCAAGGCCAAGTACGTGCCAGACGATGAAGCCCTTGCCCAGTGCCATTCCCTGGGAGCGCTTGTCGCGGAGAAACTGAAGGAGCTGTGTCAATAGCAGGAGGGCAGATCAATGAAAGCATTCGGTTCGGCTGACGAGATTTTGGACTTTGCGATCGGGAAGGAGGAGGAAGCGGCGCAACTCTACACCAGACTCGGCCGCCAGACGGAGAAATCGTGGATGCGCCAGGTCTTCGAGGAGTTTGCCAACGAGGAACGGGGGCACAAGGCGAAGCTGGAGGCGGTCAAGGAGGGTAAGCTTCTGCTGCCCGCGGCGGAGAAGGTCATGGACCTGAAGATCGCGGACTACGTAGTGGACGTGGAGCCCAGCCCGGACCTCGACTATCAGGATGCACTCATTGTAGCCATGAAGGCGGAGAAGGCGGCGTTCAAGCTGTACAACGACCTCGCCGCGGCGACGGACGACGAAGCACTGCGAGCGACTCTCCTGGCCCTTGCCCAGGAGGAAGCCAAGCACAAGCTGCGGTTCGAAATCGAGTACGACGAACATATCCTGGCCGCGAACTGAGATCAGCGGCACCGATGCCTGGCGGAGTGGCTCATAGCTAAGGCGGGGCCTGTTCAAGCTCCCGACGGGAGGGAAGCATGAGCAAAGGCAAGGGCACCCGAACCGAGCGCGACTCCATGGGTCCAGTGCAGGTTCCCGAAGAGGCCTACTACGGCGCGTCTACAATGCGTGCCGTCCATAACTTCCCGATTAGTGGACTGCGATTCCCCCGACGGTTCATCCGCGCTCTGGGCCTCATCAAGCGCACTGCGGCCGAGGTAAACGGAGAACTGGGCCTTCTAGAGCCGGATCTCGCCGAGGCTATCGTTCGTGCTGCCGACGAGATTGCTGGGGGGCGTCTCGATGATCAGTTTGTGGTCGATGTCTTCCAGACGGGCTCGGGGACCTCGACGAATATGAACGCCAACGAGGTGATAGCCAACAGGGCGGCGGAGCTTCTGGGAGGCCAGCGGGGATCGAAGCTGGTGCATCCTAACGATCACGTCAACCTCGGCCAGTCCTCCAACGATGTCATTCCGACGGCCGTCCACCTCTCGGCGCTTCTGGCCATACGAGAGGAGCTGGCGCCGGGGCTGAGCGAACTGCGGGCGTCACTGGCGGCCAAAGCGGAGGAGCTCTGGCCGGTGGTCAAGACCGGGCGCACGCACCTCCAGGACGCCACGCCCATCCGCCTCGGCCAGGAGTTTCAGGGGTACGCCGGGCAGGTGGCGCGCGCCCTGCGGCGGCTGGAAAGGGCGGCGACGGAGCTGGAGGAGGTCGCGCTGGGCGGCACCGCGGTGGGAACCGGCCTCAACACTCATCCTCTGTTCGCAGCGCGGGTATGCGAGCGCCTATCGGCGGCCACCGGCCTGGCGGTGCGCGAGACCGATAACCACTTCCAGGCCCAGAGCAGCCTCGATGCGGTCGTGGCGTGCAGTGGGGCGCTGAGAGCGGCCGCTATCGCCCTGCTCAAGATCGCCAGCGACATCAGCTGGCTGGGCTCGGGCCCGCGAGCCGGTCTGGGCGAGTTGCTGCTTCCGGAGGTTCAGCCGGGGAGCTCCATTATGCCTGGAAAGGTCAATCCGGTTATACCGGAGGCGCTGATTCAAGTGTGCGCCCAGGTGATTGGGAACGATGCGACGGTGGCCGTCGCGGCTCAGCGCAGCTTCTTCGAACTCAACACGATGATGCCTGTAGCCGGCTACAACCTTCTCCAATCGATCGAGCTGCTGGGGGCGGCAGCCAGGAACTTCGCGGAGCGCTGCGTCGATGGTCTCCAGGCCACAGAGAGGGGACCGGAGCTGGTCGAGAAGGGGCTTGGTATAGCAACGGGGCTGGCTCCTATTATCGGCTACGACGCGGCGGCGGAGATAGCCAAAGAGGCGGCAGCCAGCGGGCGCGCCATTCGAGAGGTGGCACAGGAGCACACGGAGCTATCGGACGAGGAACTGCAGCGTGTCCTCGACCCTACCTCGATGACCGAGCCCGGGCTGGAGAGGAAGGAAGACTAGGCTGGCAAGCCGCTGCGGACGGGAGCAGGCACATCCTTCGGTTGCTTACAGGTCCCTCTTCATCAGGTAGAAATCGGTCTTCTCGTAGTCTGACCGCAGGAGTTCCTCAACCTGCTCCTCGGTCAGGGGCGCGGGTACTACTACCTTCTCTCCGGGAAGCCAGTCAGCCGGCGTAGCCACGTGATGCTGATGGGTGGTCTGCAGGGCATCGACGAGGCGCAGGATCTCATCGATGCTCCTGCCGGTCTGCAAGGGATAGTAAATCATGGCCTGAATGAACCCGTCCGGGTCGATGACAAAGAGAGCGCGGACGGCGGCTGTGGTGCTGGTCTCCGGATGGATCATCCCGAACTTGCCGGCAACTTTCATGTCCACGTCTGCTATGATGGGGAAGGGGATCTTGACCCCCAGCTTCTCCTCGATATTCCTCAGCCAGGCGAGATGGGAATGGATGCTGTCGATGCTCAGGCCGACCAGCTTCACGTTGCGCTGGGCGAACTCGTCGGCGCGCCGAGCGAGGGCGATGAACTCGGTGGTGCAGACGGGCGTGAAGTCAGCGGGATGGGAGAAGAGAACCACCCACTGGCCTCTGAGAGCGCTCATGGTGAAGGGACCATGCGTTGTCAGCGCCTCGAAATCCGGCGCCCGCTCACCGATCCTGGGCATGCTCGCTGTCTCTGCTCCTTCTTCCGCTCCTGTCACTTCCGTTCCTCCTTCCTGTGGCCAACACGCTGCGGCGTCAAAGTAGCCGCCGCCTGTCCGGATCCATTGTCGCTTGACAAGCTTACTTTGGACAACCTACCATGTGGTCACACTGTAGAACGTCTGAGCTTCTAACGATGCGATGTCCCTTCTGCAATGCCGACAATCCGTCTGATTCGTCGCGCTGCATCTGGTGCGGCCGAGACCTGACCCAGCCCGAGCCCCAGACCCAGACCCAGCCCTTTGATGAAGGCACAGTCACTTTGCTGTTCACGGACATCGAGGGTTGGACCCGCCTCGCCCAGCAACTAGGAGACCAGCGCGCGCACAGGCTCTTGCAGGAGCACGATCGCATTGTTGCCGAGTGCGTCGCTCGCCATAAGGGCCATGCGGTCAAGCACATGGGCGATGCCTTCATGGCCGCCTTCCCAAGCGCTACTAGCGCGCTGCACTGCGCCGTGGACATCCAGAGGGATTTGGCTGACTATAACCGGAAGCATCCGGAGTGGCCCATGAAGGTGAGGGTTGGCCTTAATAGCGGCGAGTCGATCCAGGAAAGGAACGACTATTTTGGCACGGCCGTTACTGTGGCCACTCGCATCACTCACAAGGCGCGAGGTGGCCAGATCCTGGTATCGGGAGTGGTGCGCGACCTCGCCGGCTCCATGGCCGAGGTGGCGTTCAGGGACGCCGGTCGCAGGCAGCTGAAGGGCATACCCGGCAGGCAGCGGCTGTACGAGGTGGTGTGGTAGGCTATTCGCCAGCCATCTCGTCCACCTCTTCGGCACCCTCCGCTAGGAGCTTGTCCTCATCGTCCGTCAGGATGCTTATCAGGCGGGCGAATTCGCCGGCATGGACGCGCTCTTCATCGGCGATGTCAATGAGGACCTTCTTGGCCAGAGGATGATCGGTGGCGTCGGCGTGGGCCATGTAGAGGTGGACCGCCTCATGCTCGGCGGCGAGGTCTAGTCGGATGGCGCGGATCAGCTCTGCGAGGGTGAGCTTGCGATCGGGCACCATACCGGGGAAAGGATTAAGGAACTCGGGCATTTCGCCACCTCCTTTGGTTGTTTTTCGTATGGCATCATGATACCATCCTCTCCACCGCGCATGCAGTTCAGCGATGGCATCACTCCCTCATCATATGAACGAAGGCTTCCTCAAAGTCGCCGACCGCTGTCTCTCTCAGAGAGAGGAGCTGGTGAATTGGCCAGAGTGGGGCGACTTCGTCCTGGCCGAGGGGCTCATGGCTGCAACCGATGTCTCCGGCCGCCAGGACTACCTCGAGCTGACCAGGGATATCCTCGACCTCCGCATCGAGGCGCTGGACGGACGCCGTCACCTGGAGGCAGTGGCTAAGCCGGTCAAGACGCCCGCTGGTTTCACGCCGGAGACCAGGATAACCTTCGGCCGCTCGGCGCCGGTGATCATGTGGTTCGGCCTCGTATCGCCGCTGGTGATGCTGTACCACCGCCTGGACAGCGAGCGCTATTTGAGCGCCGCCGTCTCCCTCGCCGAGGATGTCGCCAATCGGGCGCCTCGTGCAGCCGACGGCGCTATCTACATGCACCCGCTGGCGCCTCAGGCGTTCGTGGACAGCGTTTACTTCGTCGTTCCGGGTTGGCTGAGTCTGGCCGAGGTGACGGGGGAGGAGCGGTTCCGGGAGGAGGCCGTCCTTCAGCTAGAGGCGCACATGGACAAGCTGCGAGACGATTCCGGTCTCTTCTACCACGCCTGGCATGAAAAGGCGGGCCAGCGCTCCGCCTGCCTGTGGGCGCGAGGGAACGGCTGGATGGCGATGGCGCTGGCGACCATCTGCGAGACAAGACCAGAGGGCGATGCCCTGCGGCAGCGGGCTGTCCCTCTCCTCCAGCGACAGGTTGCTGCGCTGCTGCCCCTCCAGGATCGCAGTGGTCTGTGGCACACGGTGCTGGATGATCCTTCCACTTACCTGGAATCGTCCTGCGCCGCCGCCTTTGCCCTGGCGATAGCGAAGGGCGTCCGCTGCGGCGTGCTGTCGCCGGAGCTGCGACTCGTTGCCGATCGGGCCTGGCAGGCTGTGCAGGACTACGTTTCGCCGGACGGCGACTTCACTGGCGTTAGCGGCGGAACACTCCCCGGCGACGCTGCGCATTACGACAGCATCCCGGTCGGCGTTGAGCGCTTCGGCACCGGCATTTACCTGCTGGCCGGCACCGAACTGCGCTAGGGCTCCCTACCCGCCGGCCCTGTCTTTGGACTTGAATCCGATGGTGACATGGGTTCCGTCGCACAAGGGCTTGGTGTTGGAGTTGCCGCAACGACAAAGGGCAACGGTCTTGCCTGGCACCTGGAACTCATTGCCGTCAGCATCAACGAGCTTCACGGGGCCCTTCACCAGATAAGGGCCGTCATCGAGAGGAGTGATCGTGGTCTCTGCCATGGGACACCTCCTCCTGTGTCTGCCTCGACACAAGCAACTGCAAGCTTTTGCCGGTGATCGCGGGCTCTACCTACGGCGAGTCTAGGCCAAACGGCTTTCCACCGCCTCCCGGTTGATGTTCTTGAAGAACGCCTCGATGTAGTCAGCCCGCTTCAGGCCATAGTCCAGCATGAAAGCGTGCTCGAAGACGTCCATGATCAGGATAGGACGGCAGCCGGCCAGGTGGCCGGTCTCGTGCTCGTTGATCCACTGGTTGATCAGTCTTCCTGTGACGTTGTCCTGGTAGAGTATGGCCCAGCCGATTCCGCGCATGGCGCCGGTGCCCTTGAAATCGGTCTCCCAGGCTTCGTAGCTGCCGAAGTCGGCGGCCAGTTTGTCGCGGAGCTTGGCCGACTGGCCGAGGTCTCCTTTGCCGCCCAGGTTCTCGAAGTAGTACTCGTGCAGGCGCATGCCGTCAAACTCGAAGCCCATTCTCCGCTTCAGTTCGGCGTACTCAGGCGTGGCGAACTTGCCTTCCTTGGCCATCTGGCCAAGAATGTCGAGCACCTTGTTGGTATTGGTGACGTAGCCCTGGTAGAGGGTGAAGTGGTTCCTCAGCAGCGTCTCGCTGAAGCCGTCCATCCCTATCAGGTGGCTGTAGTCTTTTGCCTCGTAGGCCATGGTCGAGACCTCCTTTCCTATTGCTTTCCCGCTGTGAACAAAGAGTCCAGGCTCCCTCAGGCGAACAGGTTATCCAGGGTCATCATGAGGCCGAAACCGACGATTGTCCCCAGAGTGGCCTCCTTTTCGTGCCCCTTGCGATGGCTCTCCGGAATTATCTCATCCGCGACAACATATAGCATGGCGCCGGCCGCAAAAGCGAGGCCCAGGGGTAGCAGGGGCGCAAGTATGATGACCAACGATACGCCCAACAGTGCCACTGCCGGCTCGACAAGGCCGGTAAGGGTTGAGTACCAGACGGCCCGTCGTGGGGTATAGCCTTCCCTGACCAGGGGCAGGGCAACGGCCAAACCTTCGGGCATGTTCTGGAGGCCGATGCCCAGGGCTAGGGCGGCGCCGGTGCCGACATCCTCGGTGCCGAAGCTGACTCCGACCGCGAGCCCTTCAGGCATGTTGTGGATCGTGATGGCGAAGATGAGCAGCCAAATTCGCCTGAGTCTGGAGGAAGGGCCCTCCGGGCCGGATATGAAGTGCGTATGGGGGATTAAGCGGTCCACCAGCGCCAGGAAGGCGGCGCCGAGGGCCAGGCCGCCGACTGCCACCCAGATGCCGCCCTCATCGACGGCCGGCACGATGAGGCCGAAGGCGGTGACCGCCAGCATGACCCCGGCGGCGAAGCCGAGCATGGCATCCATCACCTTGTCTGACGGTCGTGTGAAGAAGAAGGCGGGCAGGCTTCCCACGCCGGTGGCGATGCCTGCGGCGAGGCTGGCACCGAAGCCCAAGCCGATGAAATGCAAGCCGGAGATCATACTAGGTCACTAAGGAACTGATGCTGCTAGTCAGCCTAGCCAGTATACTTTACTTGCAAGTAAAATATTAGCATAGTGAAGGTCTGGGTCAAGATCATCGAAGAGGCAGGGTGGAGTGCTTCGGCAAGCAGATGGCCAGAGGGTACTTGTGAGCCGTGGCTCAAGCACATAAGATGTCTCTTATTGGAGCGGAACGCAGGCAAGGAAGGAGGGGTGTTGTGGCAGGCACAGTGGTGAATGACATGAGCATCCTGATCGGGGGCGACGCGGGCCAGGGAGTGGAATCGAGCGGAGCGGGCTTGTGCCAGGCGTTCGCACGCGGGGGGCTGCAGGTGTTTGCCATGCAGGACTATCGGTCGCGGATCCGCGGCGGGCACAACTTCTACCAGACCCGCCTGTCGGAGCGGCCCCTCCATTCGCACAGCAACCCGGTGCACCTTGTTCTCGCCCTGACGGAGGAGACGGTTACCCTCCACGTGGACAACATCGCCGAGGGGGGCGCCGTGATCTATCCGGAGCGGGTGAAGGTTGACGAGGAGGCCCTGAAGGAGCGAGGCGTGCAGTGCTTCGCGATGCCCCTGACTGCCATCGCCGAGGAGCACGGCAACCGGATCATGACGAATACGGCGGCGCTGGCTGCGGCGGCGGGCGTCTGCGACTGGCCGCTCGACTCCCTGGAGAGCGTCACACGGGACAACTTTCAGGTGAAAGGCTCCGAGGTGGTGGAGAGCAACCTGGCGGTTGCGAAGACAGCCTATGACCAGGCGCAGGAACGCTACGCAGCCGCTTTCCCTTACAAGCTGAAACCGCTGGAGGCACCCCCGCGCATGCTGATCAACGGTAACCAGGCCATCAGCCTGGGCGCCCTGGCAGGCGGCTGCCGGTTCATCTCGGCCTACCCGATGACGCCGGCCACCTCCATCATCGAGGGGCTATCAGCCTTGCCGCGCGACCTGGGCATCGTCACCAAGCATGCCGAGGACGAGATCGCCGCCGTCTGCATGGCCATCGGCGCCTCCTACGCAGGCGCTCGGGCGATGACGGCCACCTCCGGCGGCGGCTTCTCGCTGATGACGGAGGCTCTAGGCCTGGCGGGCATGACCGAGGTGCCGCTGGTGGTGGTGGAGGCGCAGCGGGGCGGACCGTCCACCGGCCTTCCCACGCGCACCGAGCAGGGAGACCTGCTCTTCGTCATCAACGCCTCGCAAGGAGAGTTCCCCCGGGTCGTGCTGGCGCCAGGCACGGTGGAGGAATGCTTCGAGGCGGGCTGGCGGGCCTTCAATCTTGCCGAGCGCTACCAGTGTCCGGTGATCATCCTCTCAGACCAGTTTCTGGCCAGCTCCCTGCGTAGCCTGGACATGGGGGCCATCGACTTCTCAACGGTGAGCATCGACCGGGGCCAGTTCCTCTCGGCGGAGGACCTGGACGGTATGGAGGATGACTACCGTCGCTTTGCTTTCACCGATTCGGGCATCTCGCCGCGGGCGGCGCCGGGCCACGCCAAGGGCGTGTGCGCTGTCACCAGCGATGAGCACGACGAGTACGGCCAGATCACGGAGGAGATCACCAACCGGCGGCGGATGATGGACAAGCGCATGCGCAAGCTGGCTACGGCGGCGGAGGAGATGCGTCCGCCCAGGCGCCACGGGCCGGAGCAGGCGGACCTGACGCTGGTCTGCTGGGGCTCGAGCTACGGACCCTGCCGAGAGGCGATGAACCTGCTGAACTCCAACGGTGGCAGTGCTAACCTGCTGCACTTCAGCGACCTCTGGCCATTCCCAGAGGATGAGGCCGCCCGAATGCTGAAGGCCTGTCGCCATACGGGAGCGGGGGAGCAGAACCACACGTCGCAGCTGGCCCGCCTGATCCGGATGGCCACCGGGATCAGCGTGGACCGGACGATCAACAAGTACGACGGCCGACCCTTCTCGCCCGAAGACATCTTGGCCGGGTTGGCATAGGAGGTGAGCGATGGTGACAAGGATCGACGCGAAGATCTACGACACGACGGTGGAGGTCACCTGGTGCGCCGGCTGCGGCGACTACGCCATTCTTAAGGCGCTGAAACTGGCCCTGGCTGACCTAGACATTGCTCCCCACGAGGTGCTGCTCGTCTCGGGCATCGGCTGCGGGAGCAAGCTCCCCGACTACATGAACGCCAACGGCTACATGACCATCCACGGCCGGCCGCTGGCGGTGGCCACAGGAGCCAAGCTGGCTAACCCGGACCTGAACGTCATCGTGGTCAACGGCGACGGCGACTCCTACGGCATCGGGGGCAACCACTTCGTGCACACCTGCCGCCGCAACCCCAATATCACCCAGATCGTGGAGAACAACCAGATCTACGGCCTGACCAAAGGGCAGTATTCGCCGACCAGCGATGCCGGCTTCATCACCACCACCTCGCCCGACGGCGCCATCGAAGCGGCCTTCAACCCGGCGGCCATCGCTCTGGCGGCGGGGGCCACCTTCATCGCCCGCTCCTTCTCCGGCGACCCTAAGCACATGGCGGAGGTCATCACCCAGGGCATCCGCCACCGGGGCTACGCCCTGATCGACGTGCTGCAGCCGTGTGTCACCTTCAACCGGGTGAACACCTACGCCTGGTATCGCGAGAGAGTCTATCATCTGGAGGAGGAAGAGGACTACGACCCGAGCGACCGCACGGCAGCCTGGGAGAAGGCGCAGGAGTGGGGCGAACGCATTCCGGTGGGCGTTATCTACCGAGTAGAGGGTGTTCCAATCTATGAGGATCAGGTGAAGGCGCTGGAGGGCGGCTCGCCGGTCAGTCGGCTGTCGGAGCTGGCCAGAGCGCCGGCGCTCGAGCAGTACGAGGGCCTGAAGGATCAGTTCGTCTAGCCCTAGAGGGGAGCGGCGAGATGGAGTACCGAGAATTCATAACCCAGGTGCAGGAGAAAGGGAAGCTGGCGTCCTTCGAGGAGGCTGAGGCGACAACGCTGTCAGTGATGCGAGCGCTGTCCGAGGTGATCTGCCGGGAGCGGGCGGTTAGCATGCAGCCGTGTCTGCCCTCCGAGCTGTTCTGCGTCCTGGAACCATGCCGGCCGGAGGTGGACCCCTTCGTCGACTGGCAGACCTTCATCGGATGGGCGTCGGCCGACCTGGATGCGGTGGGCATGCCCGACAAGACACTGGGCGGACTGGATCTGTTCGCCGTCGATGCTGCCGACGAGGCAATGCGCCGCTGTGGCCTGGTCTTCTGCGTGCTCAAGTCGTGCATGGACAGAAGCCAGCAGGAGGCTCTGGCGCGCGAGCTGCCGGAGGAAGTCTGCGACTGGTTTCGCTGCGCCTGAGGCCATGACGGACATCTGAAAGCCAACGGTTCCATGCGCAATTGGCGAAGGGGTCCCCCGGTTGCGGTGTGGGGGTGGCAATATTTCATCCGGCTCTTCGCTTGTCAGACGGCCCCGTTCAGATCTGGATGAAGTCTTGGCACCCAACAACCAAGGCGGACGTGACCCCGCTAGGCGACAAATGCTAAGGCTGGTGACCAAACCTAGCACCGGCCTGCACTACTTTCGTATCTGGAATCCTGAAGGGCTGGGTGGGATTCGAACCCACGACTCGCGGATGAGAAGTTCGGAGCTCTTCCGCTAAGGTAGCATCTCAATGGCATCGAGAGCCGCCAGCAGGTATGCGAGATAGTGTGGCGCTAGACCGAGCCAATTCTGACAACCTGCCTGAGAAGCAGTAGAGCATCGGTCGACGATCAGTGGTGCCAGGCGCCCCGAATTGTCAACCATGGAGCCTTGGAGTTCACAGAAATCTGGCAATCGAGCGCGCAGCCGGCACACCGGCGTACACCGGCCGCACTTGACAAGTCCTTTCGCGAACACTAATCTCCACCTAAGGAAGTTCCTGAAAATTTCTTCAGGGAGGAAACAATGGCTGAGACAAAGAACCAGGAGCCCAGACGCACGGAAGCTGCGCGCACGGAGGCTACTAAGCACTCCCTGAAAACCTACAGCGCGAGGCCGAGGGAGGAGCGTGAAGGTGTAGCGCTGGGTCTATCTGGAGGCGGGTACCGGGCAGGCCTATTCCATCTCGGCGGGCTGCGACGCCTCAACGAGCTTGGCGTGCTGTCACAAGTAGACACGATCTCCTCGGTCTCCGGCGGGAGCATCCTCTCTTCGCACCTGGCTCAGCGGATAGGAAGCTGGCCGGAAAGGGGCGAAGTGATTGCCGACTGGGAGACGCGTGTCGAGGAGCCGTTCCGCGCCCTTAGCAGGAGAAACCTGCGAACATGCCCTATCGCCAAGCGCTTGCTCCCCTGGAACTGGCTCCGGAGCAGTACAGCGATCGAGGCCTTACAGGGGTCCTATGACCGCCATCTTGAGGGCTTGAAGCTGACGAGCCTACCCGATCGTCCCAGATTCATCTTTTGCGCGACAGACATGGTTTTCGGCGTCAACTGGCTATTCGACTCAGGTCTCCAAGACACACAGCGGGGTCAGGTGGGCGACGAAAAAGCCGGGTACCTTAGCCCTGCACCCGCCTGGCCTGTGGCTCGGGCCGTCGCGGCCTCTTCCTGCTTTCCGCCCGTCTTCGCCCCCCTTCCGATGCACCTGCAGCCAGAGCGCCTGCGCGACGGAAAGTACAAAAAGCCTGATCGCGACAGGAAGGTCAGACGAATCAGCCTTACCGACGGAGGGGCATACGACAATTTGGGCCTTGAGCCGGTCTGGGACGATCATGAGATCGTAATGGTCTCGGATGGGGGCGCAGTGTTTGAAGCGGAGGAAGGCCGATGTTTCATCTGGCGGCTGAGCCGCCCGCTCTCGATCGCAACCGATCAGGGCACTTCCGTGCGCAAGCGTTGGCTCATCTCCAACTTCAACAGTGGGGAACTGGATGGCGCGTACTGGGGCGTCGGTAGCACCGTCGAACACTACGAGGTGCAAACGCCCGGGTACTCAGAGGAGCTAGTCGATGACCCTATTTCCGAGGTACGTACCGATCTCGACGCGTTCTCGGAAGCGGAGTGGGCCGTCCTGATGAACCACGGGTACCTCTTGGGCGAGGCTGCAGTCCGCCGCCATCTGCCGGCGATGATCGCACCCAACGCCGAGCCGCTTCGCATTCCGTACCCTGAGTGGATGGATGAGGGGCGAGTGGGGGACGCGCTGAAGAACAGCCACAAGAGGAAGCTACTCGGAAGATGGTGACTCTGGCGACCGGCTTCCACAATCCTTTCGTCTTCAAGAAGGAGCTCGCCTGGCGGCCCAGCCGCCCAACCGCCTGAGGCGTTAACAGGACTCCAGGCAGCCGTGTGACCTAGGAACGTGGCCTCGTCTGGCCTGATTCGTCTTGCTCTCGCGCTTGCTAGGCCACTCCGCCAGAAACCGGCGCTGCGATCAGGTCGCGAGCCTGCGCCGATAAGTGCCCTCTACCCTCAAAAACCCTAATCGAGTCAAGCCACACCGGCAGCACCTGGCCTTCGGCATCAGTGACCCTCCAGGGGTTGAGGATCGCGGTTCGCTCCACTTCCGAGTCGAAATCGTCGTCTGTTAGGGGAACGCTCGTTGGCTCCGGCGGAGGAACATCGGTGCCAGCTAGGTAGGTGCGATCCGGATGCGGCACGTGTCCCGCGCTCCAGTGGCTTACTATGTCACCCAGCGCAACGTCCCAACCACCACCGGAA
The DNA here is from genome assembly GCA_020356025.1 of Dehalococcoidia bacterium. GTDB lineage: Bacteria > Chloroflexota > Dehalococcoidia > SM23-28-2 > SM23-28-2 > SM23-28-2. The sequence goes on from CP070630.1 coordinate 203,118, forward strand.
ATGAGCCGCGGCACATCGTCAACGTACTTCCTTAGCTTCGCCATCTTGGTGTAGGTGCTATCGACTACCCACCGGTATCCCTCGATGAACCTTTCGACCGGCTCCCGTTTCGGCCTGACGACGAGTGTATAGCCGGAGAAGTCCCGCAGGTAGGCGTTCGGCAGAAAGGCGGGCTCCGGCTCTGCCGCCAGCCGCTTGAAGTAAGGTGTACCGGGAATCGGCCCCTCAAAGCATATGTATGCCGGCACGTGCAGCCCGACTTCTCGAAGATGCTGCGGGATCTTCTGGATATAGCTCCACTCGTCGACCGTTGGACTGATCATCAGTCCCGAATCCAGAAGGATCCCGTTCCTGCGACACCGATCGATGAGAGACCTAGTGTGATCGAGGACGTTGTGGAATTTCTTCATGTCTGAGATCGCCTCTGGATTGAAGCTCTCCAGGCCCACGACCGCAACGCGACATCCGGAGCGAGCCAATTGCTCCACCATGCCCGGTAGCGCTAGGGCGTTGAGCGTGATTGCTGAGCCCCAGCGAATGCGAAGAGGGGCGAGAGCGTCACACAGCCCACTCAAATAAGCCGGACCTCCACCTATGCTGTTGTCCAAGAACGCGACCGTCCGACGCTGAGGCCATGGCACTAGGTCGCGGAGCATTCGCTGCCCCTCCTGAATGTCCCGTACCACCAGCTCAGCAGGACGAACGTGAAACCGGGTCCCTATGCCTGTTAGTGCACAGAACTCACAGGTATAGGGACATCCGCGAGTCGCCTCGAAGGATAGAGGGACTACGTGCTTGCCAGCCAGCAGATCGAAGCGGGGGACGGGGACTTGCGTCCCATCGAAGGGCGCAGAAACGTAGAGCGGCTTCAGTTCACCTCGGCGGAAATCATCGAAGACCTCCCTTACGCTTCCTTCGGGATCCCCGATAACCACGGCATCGAAGAAGGGTTGACAAAGGCCAGGATAGGTGCTCGCCATTGTGCCGCCGAACACCGTCTTGGCTCCACGGCGACGCCAGTAGTGGGCTATCTGCCGAGCACGGTCGAAATCCGAGTGAAGGCTGCTGATGAATAGGAGATCGTAGTCGCGGCTCCAGTCTGGGTCCTCCCACGTTTCATTGGTGACCCCTATCTCTATGTCGTGGGGAAGGAGTCCAGCAATCAAGGGGCCTACGGCCGGCTGCGGAAGTCCTCGCGCCTTCTGCCCTTTCCGACGGTAGTCCATGTAGACGCTGACAACACCTACCCGCACGGCGACCCTCCCCTACGAGTTCTTCTTGCGGCGCCGCTCCTGTCCCGTCCAGTGCTCAGCGAGCGGCCTGCTGCCCGTGTGATCCAACTGCCGCCGCATCCGATCTTTGCGCCTTGGAGCAAGGCAATGGTGCGGGAAAATGGCGGCGTTGTCAACGCGGCCAGGCCGATGTGACCTTGACCTGCCTGAGTGTGTCTTTTTGACTATCGTCCGCGCATGAGTCATAATCGGTTCGTTCAGAAGAGACAGGGGATAACCACCGTGGCCCAGGAACTTCCAGAAGGTACCGTCACCGTCCTGTTCACGGATGTAGAAGGCTCCACCGACCTGACGACCCGTCGGGGCGATGAAGCCGCACGGGAGATACTGCGCGCCCAGCGGAACCTGGTGCGCCAGCAGGTGGAGGTGCACAGCGGCCACGAGGTTAAGTCCCTAGGCGACGGCTTCATGGTGGCCTTCGCCTCGGCGCGGAAGGCGGTGGCTTGCGCCATCGGCATCCAGCGGGCCCTGGAAGAGCACAACCGCCGACACCCCCCGGACCAGCAGGTGCGAGTGCGCATCGGTCTGAACACGGGAGAAGTGATCCAAGAGGAGGCGGACCTGTTCGGCGAGGCGGTAAACGTTGCCTCCCGCATCGCTGCCAAGGCCAAGGGCGGCGAGATACTGGCGTCTGATGCCGTCAAGGCTGTCATGGGTCGGTCCAAGGGCTTGGAGATGGTGGACCGCGGCCGCTTCCGGCTCAAGGGCCTCCCCGCGCGCTGGCGCCTCTTCGAGGTGGCCTGGCAAGAAGAGCCAACAGCGGCTCCGGCCCTCCTAGAGCGGACGCCCTTCGTCGGGCGGGAGGCGGAGCGGGCCGAGCTGTGGCGTTTCCTCGACCAGGCGGTTCGCGGCCACGGTGCCCTGGTCATGATCGGCGGCGAGCCCGGCGTGGGCAAGACGCGCCTGGCCGAGGAACTGGTGGCCGAGGCCCGCGAGCGCGGCCTGCTGACCCTGGTCGGCCACTGCTACGAGATGGAGGGCGCTACACCCTACATCCCCTTTGTGGAGATACTGAAGGCCTCCATTCAGATGGTGCCGCCGGCGGCCCTACGAGAGACTCTGGGCGACTCAGCGCCGGAGGTGGCAAAGCTACTGCCGGAGTTGCGCCGCCTCTTCCCGGACATCCCGCCACCCCTGGAGCTACCGCCGGAGCAGGAGCGCTACTACTTGTTCAACAGCATGCAGGAGTTCATGGAGCGGTCGGGCCGCGCACAGATCCTCCTCCTGGTGCTGGAGGATCTGCACTGGGCCGACGACTCCACCATGCTTCTGCTTCAGCACATCGCTCAGCGGCTCCAAGAGATGCCGGTGCTCATCGTGGGCACCTACAGGGACGTTGAGCTGGACGTGGCCCGTCCCCTGGCCAGGACCCTGCGAGAACTCACGCCCCAGCGCCTGGCTAATCGTCTGGCCCTGAAACGGCTCCCCCAGGACACAGTGGAAGCAATGCTGCGGGCCCTCACCGAGCAGGAGCCGCCGCTCTCCCTAGTGCAGGCGATCTACAGCGAGACGGAGGGGAACCCCTTCTTCGTGGAGGAGGTGTTCAAGCACCTAGCCGAGGAGGGAAAGCTATTCGATGCCCAGGGCCGCTGGCGACGCGACCTCAGCATCAATGAGCTAGACGTGCCCGAGGGCATCCGTCTGGTCATCGGCCAGCGACTCGAACGGCTGAATGAGGAATGGCGCCGCGCCCTAACCGCCGCTGCTGTTATCGGCCGCGGCTTCAGCTTTGAGCTGCTGGAGGCGCTGGGCGAGGTGGACACCGATGTGCTGCTGGATGCCGTCGACGAGGCCGAGCGTGCCCACCTCATCACCGCTGCCTCTGACGGCCCCGAGGATCGCTTCACCTTCGCCCACGAGCTGATCCGCCAGACCCTGCTCAGCGGCATCTCCTCACCGCGACGCCGCCGGCTGCACCTGCGGGTGGCCGAGGCGATGGAGCTGGTCTACGCTCGTGCTCTGGAGGAGCACACTGCCGACCTAGCCCATCACCTCTACCAGGCGGGGGCCGCCGCCGACCCACGGAAGACGGCCCATTACCTAACACTGGCCGGAGAGAGCGCGATCGCAGCAGCAGCGTTCGAGGAGGCCCTGCGTTACTACGATAGCGCCCTCTCCCTGCAGCCGACCGATGACCGACGGGGGCACGCCGACCTCCTGTACAAGCGGGGGCTGGCCAAACGCAGTCTCGGACGCCTTGAGGATGCCTTCGCCGACTGGCGCGAGGCGCTGGTCGCCCACGATGAACTGGGCGACGCTGAGGCAGTGGGCCGCATCTGCCACGAGATGTCCGCCCAGCTCATTTGGGCGGCGCGCCCAGAGGAAGCCATGGAGATCGCCCGCCAAGGCCTAATGGCTCTGGGAGAGCGTGTCACCGTCGGCCGTTGTCGCCTCCTTGCGCGGGCTGGCCTGACCCTCAGCGGGGCCGGCTACCACAGTGCTGCTGACGGCATGCTTACCCAAGCCACGGCGATTGCTGAGCAACTGGGCGACCAGCGTCTGCTGGGGACAGCCCTCGTCAGCAAGGCCTTCAACCATTGTTTCTACATGGAGATGCCGCAGGCGGTCGATAGCGGTCTACAGGCAGCCGAACTCTTGCGCTCGGTCGGCGACCTTTGGGAGCTGACCAGGGTGTTGTGGGGCACCCAGGTCGCCCTACTGCTCCTCTGCCGCTTCGACGAGGTCACGGAAATCGGCAACGAGATGGAGCCGCTAGCCAGCCGTCTGGGTCACCTCGGTGCCCTCCTGATCGCCAGGCGCAGTCGCGGCGTGCGCGAATTGATGCTCATGGCGAACCTGGACAGGTTCGAGGAGTTCGCCAGGGGCGACCTGGAGTTCTGCCGTAACGCCGACATGCCCTGGATCTCCCACTCCCACTCCTACCTTGGCCTGGCGCACTTCTGGAGCGGCCGCTGGGAGGTGGCGCTGGAGCACTTCCAGGAAGCCGTCAAGCTGGAGTCCCCGGGCCCCTTCGCTGGTAGCGACTGGGTCTTGCTCTTCTTAGGGAAGGCCTACTTCGGCCACAAGGATGAGGCCCTGGCCATGCTGCGCGAGAGGATGGGTGACCTTCCGCGTTCAGGGCAATGCAACACCGTTGGCACCTGGACGATACTCTTCGGGATGGTCGAAGGGTTGGCCTTTCTCGGTGAACGGGACGAGGCTGCGAAGCTCTACCCCCTGGTGCTGGAAGCCATCGATACAGGTGCCGGCGCACGCCTGTGGACCTGGGGGCTGCTTCAGACCGTGGCCGGCATGGCGGCGGCGGCTGGCGGGGAGTGGAAGAAGGCGGAGGAGCACTATCGGACGGCTCTGTACCAGGCCCACGAACTACCGGTGGTCATGGAGCAGGCTGAGGTCAGGCGCTGGTACGTCCGCATGCTGATCGAGCGCAATGCCCCTGGCGACCGCCACAAGGCGCGCGTGTTGCTCGACGAGGCCATCGAGGGCTACCGCCGCGTCGGCATGCCGAAGCACGTCATGATGGCAGAGGCGCTGCTGGGCGAGCTGTAGGCGCGGCCTGTTCACCTCTCCGCAGGCGCCTGGAGGGCCGGGCGGAACCCGAACCGACGACCCCCGGG
>CP070630.1:208087-210627 GCA_020356025.1 Dehalococcoidia bacterium
ATTAAGCGTGAAGGTGATGGTGCCTGCCTCGAAGCACGGTTCCGTCGACGGCATGTGGTCCGGAATGTCCACAGCGTAGCGGCCGCCGGAGACGATGGCGCTGCCCCATTCGATGCCGTCGATGCTGGCTGTGACCTCGTAGCCAGCGGCTGCCGGCTGGCCGTCGACCCGCACCAGGCCGCTGTACGTGCCGGGGAACACCGGCGCGCAAATCTCCACCTCGACGGTGGGGCTGGGCGTGGCCTCGGCACAGCCTTCATCCTCAGCGTCGATCAGGCCGTCGCCGTCGTTGTCCACGCCGTCCGTGCAGGTACCCGCTACGCTGGCGTCCTCCGGCGTGCTGTCTGCATCATTGGGGTCGGAGCCCAGCGCTATTTCCTCATCGTCGGTCACGGTGTCGCCGTCCGTGTCCACGGCCACCACCGTGGGCGTAACCGGCGCCGCGGCGCAGCCTGCGTCCGCGGCATCGATGTCCTCGTCGCCGTCGTTGTCCACGCCGTCGGCGCAGACGTCACAGACACTGGCATCCTCCGGCGTGCTGTTGGCGTCATCGGGATCGGAGTCAAGGTCGTCCTCTCCGTCGTCGCTCACGCCGTCTCCGTCTGTATCGTCACCGCAGCCGCCGTCGGCGTCATCGACGTAGCCGTCGAGGTCGTTGTCCAGCCCGTCGGTGCAGCTACCCGAGATGGTGGTGTCCTCGGGCGTGCTGTCGGCTGCCTCTATGTCGTCGCAGAACAGCGCGTCATTACAGGGGTCGACCCGGCACGAGCCAAGGTTCGCTTCATCTGCGTCCTCGAACCCGTCGCCGTCGCTGTCCTCACCTATCTCCAGACAATCCGGCCCGCTGAGCTCGATGTCTGTGGCGAACCACATCTCCGCCCGCTCGCCGTCGAGCACGTCGGGGCTGAAGCCCGTCGGCTCGCCCGGATCGTCGGTGTCTCCGTCGTCGTTCCAGTCGTCCTGGTCACAGGCGTCGCCGATGCCGTCGAAATCGCTATCCGCCTGGTCCTCGTTGGCTACCAGCGGGCAGTTGTCCTGGCGGTTGGGCCAAGAGTCGCCGTCAAGCGTGAACTTCTCTGGCGGCATGCCAGGGAGGGGGTCGCAGTCGTTGTCGAGGCCGTCGCCGTCATCGTCGCCGGCGGGGCTTTGCGTGTCGCACTGGTCAGCGGTGCTGCAGGGAATGTGGGGGCAGGTGTCCAGCTCGTTGTCGATGTTGTCGTGGTCAGCGTCGGGGATGGAAGCGGCGAAAGCGCTGAAAGTGTAGGTGCCGGAGTACAGCGGGTTGGTGCGCCACTCGTAGCCGGATTCGTCCTCGGCGGTGCCTCCCTTGTCCTTGGTCAGGCCGTAGTAGGTGGTGGCGCTGAGCAGGGGCGGGCAATTGTCGGTTATCAGGTCTGGGGTCAGGGGGGCGGCGGGGTCGTTGAGGACGGACACCGAGGGGTAGCCCAAGTCAGGGGAGAAGGAAGCCGGCAGGCCTGGCGCGGGCGGGGTGGTGCCGGGCTCGAAGATCAGGAAGTTCAGCGACAGGTTGACGCCGCTGAGGTTCGTGAAGCCGGCCATGCGTGCTATGGGCGTCAGGCCGGGGAACAGGGCGTCCAGGAAGTCGGGCCACCTGTCGCAGCCGTCATTAATGCCGTTGGCCGGGCTGTTATCGAGGATCTGGTCGTCGAAGGGGATCGGGTCGGACTTGTCTAAGGTGCAGTTCATCAGGGTGAAGCTGGGGCTAAGGATCGAGGTACAGGGACTGTTGATGAGGCCCAGGGTGGCAATAGCATCCAGTTGCCCCACTATAGCCCCTATGGGGACATCGTCCGCCTCCGCCACGCCCCAGTCGTTGGGAGTGAAGCTAACCTGGGCAGTGTACTGGGCGGAGGGCGCGGGATCCAATTGTACGGTGAATGTGCTGTCGATATCGGAGTTGACTGTACAGTTGGTGTCGACGACGTCAACCTCGACGGTGGCGTTGAACCGCGGTGGTTGGGCCTTGGCGCTGCTACCCAGGAGGAGCAGGCCAAGGACACCTATCGCCAGGGTAAGCGCAACTAGTACGCTCTTACCCCTCCAACGCAATTTTGAGGCAGCTTTTCTCATTTGTCTCCTCCTGCTTGCTATTGCTTACCTTGATACAATTTTGCACAATCATCGCTATCATACCGTTTCTGACCCTATTGTCAATATCTAGCTGGGCGTTTGCCGTCTCAATTTCCTTCTTCCAGCGTCGCTCGCTGCCCGGCGCTGGGCGGATGTCCGCAGGCATTAGGGCATAGTGCCCTCGCTCGTGCGACGCGCGCTCGCGGCAGAAGCCGCCGATTGAGCCGGTGCCCTCATCGAAAGGTTGGGGTTGGGGCACGGAGAAAAGGGAACATCCTGAAGTTCGGATACTGCCGTTGCGTCAGCATGCAGACCGTCGGCGGACCTACAACGCTTTCGCCCCAAGGCCTTGCTGGTCAGCGCGCAAGGTTCAGGAGCAATCGTCGCCTATGTGTTGGCTGAACGGAAGGACGTCGCCGACCACTGTGATGTCGCCGTCGGCGCTGAGG
>CP070630.1:210727-213399 GCA_020356025.1 Dehalococcoidia bacterium
GCACGTAGTTGTCGTCGGCGGTGCCGGAGCAGTCTTGGTCTAGGCCGTCGCAGTCATCGTCTGCGCCGGTTGGGCTACCGGGGGTACAGGTGTCCTGGAGGGCTCCGCTTACGCAGATCAGTTCTCCTGCTGCTCCACATTCACCCACGCCGCAGCTGGTGGGAGTTGGCACGTAGTTGTCGTCGGCGACGCCGGAGCAGTCTTGGTCGAGGCCGTCGCAGTCATCGTCTGCGCCGGTTGGGCTACCGGGGGTACAGGTGTCTTGCAGGGCTCCGCTTACGCAGATCAGTTGACCTGCAGCACCACACTCACCGACACCGCAGCTGGTGGGAGTTGGCACGTAGTTGTCGTCGGCGGTGCCGGAGCAGTCTTGGTCTAGGCCGTCGCAGTCATCGTCTGCGCCGGTTGGGCTACCGGGGGTACAGGTGTCCTGGAGGGCTCCGCCTACGCAGATCAGTTCTCCTGCTGCTCCACATTCACCCACGCCACAGCTGGTGGGAGTCGGTACGTATTCATCATCTGCAGTACCATTGCAGTTGTCATCTATGCCATCACAGTCTGAGTCATCTGCGCCTGGATTTATTGCATCACAGGCATCTCCCACGCCATCACCGTTACAGTCCTCTTGCCCTGGGTTGTCGACTGTCGGGCAATTGTCACAGGCGTCGCCGTAGGAGTCGCCGTCGGAGTTGGCCTGGTCGGTGTTGGGCACAGCGGGGCAGTTATCGCAGGCATCGCCTACGCCGTCGCCGTCCGTGTCGGACTGGCCGGGATCGGGGTCGTCGGGGCAACAGTCAACGCAGTCGGCGACGGTGTCGCCATCGGTGTCGGGGAAGCCCTCGTCGATCAGCGTGTCGCCGTCGTTGTCCACGCCGTCGCACACCTCGATCTCCTCGACCTTCAGCAAGGGGATTGTCTGGGTTCCAACGGGTATGTTGCGGCCCGTTCCTTCCTCCCTGGCGCCGAGCGGCTGCGACTGCACATTCCCAGCGGCCCCGGCCGGCAGCTGGTCCTCAAGCACCAGCCACATCTCAGTCACGACCTCTTCATACCTGTCGACATCGGATACCTCGAACTGACCCACGATCGCCGCCTCGCCCGCGCCGCACCCATCCGGGTCTATCGACCAGGAGTAGCTGAGGCTCTCGCCCAAGTCGCCCAAGTAGTGGCTGTCGTCCGTGTCCACGAAGGCGTGGAGAACGCCGTAAGATTCGTCGTAGCCGAAGTCGCTCCCGTTGGTGGTCGTGGTGCACCACTGCACCTCATAGCTGATGGCCTGGCTGGAGGGTGCCTTCGAGGTGGTCTCGAGCTTGATGTAGAAGACTACTATCTGGGCAAGAACCACCTCTTGGGGAGAGAGGGAGGTGACGCTTGTGGAGTAGTCCTCGCCGGGAATGTCGGGGGGTGCGGGTGGGAAATGGGTGCTGTAAGTATCCGGGTCGGCGGCGCGGTAGCTGACCACATAGTAGGGCGCGTCGGTGAAGGTGGTGCTGGCTAGGAGCGGGTCGCTCGAACCTGGCCCGCCCCAGGGCGACGCATAGACCTCGACGGTGTAGGTGCCTTCCTGGCCGGGAACCAAGTAGTAGTAGGTGAACTCGCCGAACTCATCGGCTTCAACAGTGTCCCAGCCCGGCTCTTCGCTGCCGTCACCCTTGACGATCGTTCCGTCAGGCTGGGTTACGGGGATGTCGAGCAGGGCATAGGCCTCGAAGCCAGTGCCGGTGATGATGGCCGTCTCGTAGGGCGAGTAGTCTTGCTTGTCGGTGGTTACCTGAGGGCCGCCTCCCTGCGCGAGGACAGACATACATGCTGTCCCCACGCCGATGAGGACGGCGAGGAGCAGGATGCTTATTACAGTTATAGCGACAGGCCGGCGCGCCGCCAGGACTTCGCTCAAGCCGCACCCCCAGAGCTACGCACCCAGCGAGCGCTCTTAGGTCGCCGCGCCCGCGCGCTGGGTGTTGGGCATAAGCACAACGCCCGCGCGCGGAAGCGCGCGAACTAGAATCACGTGCATACTAGCAGACCTTGGCGCATTTGTCAACATAAATTCGCGGCCATTGGGGCAGTTCACGAGAATAATCTACATATCGCGAATGGCTGCAGCCGGCAGATTTGCACCTCACGCCAGCGCGCCACTACCGAACGCCTGTCCTAGCCGACCACGTCTCGGCGTAGCAGGCCCAGCGCGTGGACGTTCCCTCCCAGCGTCGGGCTCAGTCCGCCGGACGGTCGGGTTGCGTCGGCTCGCCACGCGAGCCGCGCTCGGCCTCTCAGCACCCCGGCTCGCCGGGATGACCGCAGCAGCTGCTCCGGCTGCGGATCTTCGTCCAGTTGTTGGCCACCAGCCGCCGCACCTTGCGGCCCAGCGGCATGGGAGCCTTCAGGTTTGAGAGCATTGCTTTCAAGCTAGGCATGGCCAGGCCCCCTTGAGCTACCGGCGCTGCCGGGCAAAACCAAACGCGGGAGGGGGAAAACCCCCTCCCGCGTCTGTTTGCCCTACGCAGTAGGACTCCCGTCCGCTGCTGTTACTACTCGATCAGCAACGACTTCACCCTGCTCTGGCAGTTGTTGAGCAGGTAGTCATCGATCTCGTCACCGCCGCACTCGGCAACGCTGTGCTCGTAGTGCTCGATGCAGAGTTCGACGAGTAGCGGGTAGATCCCCGGTAC
>CP070630.1:213499-216569 GCA_020356025.1 Dehalococcoidia bacterium
GCCCAGAGCGGAAGCCAGCAGGTCGTCCAGTGGGACCGCCTGCCTTCGCTGCACCAGCAGGCTGAAGCGGCCCGCCCGATTCCTCTTGGACATGCGTAAGGACGCTGCAGGGCCTTCTGTCCCCGTCACTATCAGGTTCTGGCAGTGGCCGTTCTCCTGAACACCCACCCACTCCCGCAGGGTGGCCGCCTCGTGGCGGCGCACCGCTACGGGTACAGACGCATTGTATAGTTGAAACAGAGGGAGAACGTCGGCCGATGTCCGCTCCCGCAGCGGCAGCCTTGCTGGCTCCAGGTCTCGCGGCGCCCTATCGATAGCCAGCAGGCGCTCCTTTAGGTACGGGAAGAAGCCGGCCTGCCGAATCGTCCCCAGGAGCGGGCTGTCCGCCTTCAGTCTCAGGAAGACCTTCTCGACCCCCTCTCGTCCCAGTCCCTGGCTCATCTGCTCCAGAAGCGTCAAGCAGGGGGTTTCGTCCTCCTGGCCGACGGTAAGATACTCTACCTCCCAGGCGCTGGGACCAGAGCGCCGCCGCACCGACGCCAGACCGCAGGTCCTCAGCCCACGAGCGGCTATCCACGTATGCCGACGGCCGGCCAGTGGCAGCCACGGCTTCAGCGTGCTCTCCAGCAGCCGGAACCCCGGGTCCACCAGGCCCAGCCGCTCCCACGTCTGAGCCTCATTGCGGTAGGCGGGGCCAAAGGGCGGCTTGCCCCTCGCCCAGAGCGACGCCAGGAACACCAGATCGGCCGGCCGCAGAGGCCTGATGGTGGCCGGAGGGCTATGCGTGGCCATCCTTGTGCCCTCGCACCATATCGATGAAGTAGCGGTGAAAACGATCGTCTTCCGTCAGCTCGGGATGAAAAGCGGTGGCTAGGGCGTTTGCCTGGCGCACGGCAACCGCGGTTCCGTTCTCTAGCTTGGCCAGCACCTCCACTCCGTCACCCACCTCCTCCACAATCGGCGCCCGTATGAAGACGGCGTGAAACGCCTGCTGGCCCAGCGCCGGCACGGCCAGGTCGGTCTCGAAGCTGTCCACCTGCCGCCCGAAGCCATTGCGTCGCACAGCGATGGCCAGAGCGTCCAGAGTGGGCCAGCTCAGCTCGCTCGCCCGCTGGGCCAGAACGATCATGCCGGCGCACGTGCCCCAGATCGGGAATCCGTTCTGCGCTCGCTCTCGCAGGGGATCCAGCAGCGCGAATTCGGAGATGAGACGCGCCACCGTGGTGCTCTCGCCGCCGGGGATCACCAGCCCGTCCAGGCCGGCTAGCTCCTGCGGGTGGCGTACCTCTCGCGCCGCGATGCCCAGGCGCTGAAAGATGCCGATGTGCTCGGCGAAGTCACCCTGCAGCGCCAGGACACCGATGCTGGTCATGCGTTCCTACCAGCCGCGGCTGGCCAGCAACTCCTCCTCGGTCAGCGTTCGAATGTCCAGCCCGCGCATGGGCTCTCCCAGCCCGCGCGATACCTCCGCGACGATCTCGGGGTCGTTGTAGTTCGTCACCGCCTTGACGATGGCCTTGCCCCGCTGTTCGGGGTCATCCGACTTGAAGATGCCGGACCCCACGAACACGCCCTCAGCGCCTAGCTGCATCATCAGGGCAGCGTCGGCGGGCGTGGCCACGCCCCCGGCGGCGAAGTTGACCACCGGCAGGCCGCCCGTCTCGTGCACCTCCTTCACCACCTCGTACGGTGCCCCCAGCGTCTTGGCCTCGGCCATCAGTTCGTCCTTGGGCATAGAGTGCAGCCTGCGGATGCCGTCCATCACCGCCCGCATGTGCCGCACCGCCTCCACGATGTTGCCCGTCCCGGCCTCACCCTTCGTGCGGATCATCGCCGCCCCCTCGCCGATGCGCCTCAGTGCCTCTCCCAGGTCGCGGCAGCCGCACACGAACGGCACCTTGAACGGCCACTTATCGATGTGATGCGCCTCGTCCGCCGGCGTCAGTACTTCCGATTCGTCGATGAAGTCCACCCCCAGCGCTTCGAGCACCTGCGCCTCCGCGAAGTGCCCGATGCGGCACTTGGCCATCACCGGGATGGTGACCGCCTCCATGATCGCCGCGATCACCGTCGGGTCGGCCATGCGCGCCACGCCGCCCGCAGCGCGGATATCGGCCGGCACCCGCTCCAGGGCCATGACGGCGCAGGCGCCCGCCTCCTCCGCGATGCGCGCCTGCTCCGGCGTCACCACATCCATGATGACGCCGCCCTTGAGCATCTGGGCCAGCCCCTTCTTGACGATATAGGTACCCTTCTCTACAGCCATCGTGCCCTCATTGTACTATTCGCCCCTCCCAATAGGCAAGAAGGCCCCGCCGCAGTTCTTGACAGCCCAGTTATTCCGAGTATACTATTAGCGCTTAGGTTGATGCTCTGCACGAGGAAGGTGGCGCGCTATGAAATGCCTGCGTGTTGTCTCAGCTGTCTTGATCGCGCTGGCCGTGGCTGCCGTACTTGCGCTCATGGTTGTGGCCGGCTTCAGCCTTCCTGGTGCGCAGCAGGCCTCCGCCCAGGGCACCGTCAACTTCGACATCGACCCTGAAATCACCGGAAACACCGCTGACACGCTGGGCGCTGTGGAAGACTGCCTGCGGGTGGATGGCTCCGGCGGCTTCGATGGCACCCCCGACGTCACCATCGATGTCGTGGTCTGGGGCGACACCCTGGCGCCCAGGGCCTACGACGCTTCGGTCGTCTACGAGCCCGCCAAGGTGGATCCGGTGAGCTGGGATGGCCTCATCAAGCTACCGGGGGCCCTGGACTTAACCCGCAAGCACTCTTGGACTCCGCGGTTGATCGGCGGTGCCGGACATCTGATGGGCGGGTTGGGCATTCCCGGCGATGGCACCATCCTCAGGATAGACCTGGATGTCGACTTCACCATCCCTACCGTTGCCACCTTGAGGCTCGACCCCGATCCCCCTTGGCTTGCCTACAGTTCCGTAGCTGGCGACCATCCCACCACCACCGATGGGAGAGGGGCGCTGGCCATCAACACGGACTGCGATACCGACTCTGATGGAGACGAATTGCCTGATGCCCTGGACAACTGCCCCGGCACCCCGAACCC
>CP070630.1:216669-219362 GCA_020356025.1 Dehalococcoidia bacterium
CATCGCCGTCGGGGCGCCCTTGGAGGATGTAGGTGGCAGTGCCAACCAGGGACGGGCCTATGTGTTCTCCGGGGTCGATGGATCGCTGCTTGTCACTCTGGAGAGCCCCAACCCGCAGGCAGACGCTGAGTTCGGCTACTCACTGGCGATGGGCGACGTGAATGGCGACGGCAAGGCGGACATCGCCGCCGGGGCGCCCTTGGAGGATGTCGGCGGCAATGCCAACCAGGGACGGGCCTATGTGTTCTCCGGGATCGATGGTTCGCTACTTCTCACTCTGGAGAGCCCCAACCCGCAGGCAGAGGCTCAATTCGGCTGGTCGCTGGCGGCGGGTGACGTGAATGGCGATGGCAAAGCGGACATCGCCGTCGGGGCGCCCTTGGAGGATGTCGGCGGCAATGTCAACCAGGGACGGGCCTATGTGTTCTCCGGGGTTGATGGTTCGCTAGTTCTCACTCTGGACAGCCCCAACCCGCTGCCAAACGCTCAGTTCGGCTACTCACTGGCGATGGGCGACGTGGGTGACGGCTACGTAAATGACGGCTGTCCAATCGTAGGAGGCCACCCTGACTGCGACTGGAACTGGGACTACGACTGCGAGGACCCCGGAGAAGACGCCCTGTGTTACAACGACCTCGATGACGACCTCGACGGCTACGTCAACGACGGCTGCCCGGTTGTAGGGGGCCATCGTGACTGCGATGCTAACTGGGACGGCGACGACTGCCAGGACCCCGGGGAAGCCGAGCTGTGTAACAACGGCCTCGATGACGACCGCGACGGTAAGGCAGACATCGCCGTAGGGGCACGTAAGGAGAATGTCGACGACCATACCGGCCAGGGACGGGCCTATGTCTTTCTGGGCACCGACGCCTCGCTGCTCTTCAGCCTGGACACCACCAACCCGCACTGGCTTGACTATTTCGGTGTCTCAGTGGCAATGGGCGTCGTGAATGGCGACGACAGGGCAGACATCGTCGTGGGGGCGTCCGGGGAGTTCGGGGAGTACGGCTTCCAGGGACGCGCCTACGTCTTCTCCGGGTTCAATGCATCGCTACTTCTCACTCTGGCTAATCCCAACCCGCAACTATGGGCCCAATTCGGCTGGTCAGTGGCGGTGGGTGACGTGAACGGCGATGGCTGGGCGGACATCGCCGTCGGGGCGAACCCGGGAACCGTGGGCGTCGAGCATGTGGAAGGACGAGTCTACGTGTTTTCGTCTCCTTGTCAGGCCGGCGTCGATACCGATCTTGATGACTTCGATGACGCTGCCGAATGCTATCTGGGCACCGACACCCTCGACAACTGCCCGGACAACTCCTCCAACGACGCCTGGCCGCTGGACATCAACATAGACACGTTCGTCACCGTCGTGGGCGATGTCTACGCCTACTCCGGCCGCATGGGGGCGTGGGGCGGGCCGCCGCCCAGCGGGAACTGGTGGCAGCGCCTGGATCTCAACATGGATAACTACATCACTGCGGTGGGGGACGTACTCAAGTTCGCCGGCAAGATGGGAGCAAGCTGCACGTAGGGCTCGGGCGAGATGAAAGGCTGGCTCCTCATGGAGACACTAGCGATCCTGCTGGTGGCCAGCGTCATCGTCTGGTTCATGATCCTTTGGCCTTGGTGACGCCGATCGCCTAGACTTTCCCTGCCGAGATCCTGAGCGTACGCCAACGCACACTATGACTTCATCGTGTACGGCTGGCCGTGGCTCTTTTCCTTGCCACCGTTGGCGCCTTTTCTCGCTCCCCGCTGGTAGTGTCACCTCAGCAGAAATGCTGACACGATCTTTGCTGCCACAATAGAACGCTGCTTGACATAGGCGCTGAAGGAGTGTACATAGACAGTGTTTCCGTAATGGTGATACGAAGCCTGACGACCAGCCGGACGGCGGCAGATGTGGTGTTCCCTGTTGGAGCGCAGGCCGTCACGCGGTGGTAGCTGCCATTTCCAGGAGGGAGGAGCCATATGCCTGGCAAACGCCTCATCATATTTAGTTTATTCGCCTTAGTAGCAGTAACGCTCGCGTTATTCGCTGCGAGCGGCACCGAGGCTCAGACCTATGATCCCACTCTCAGCTATACGCTGGACGACACCACAGGGGGGGCCAACTCGACCAGCCACAACATCATCCAGATACTGTCCCCCGACTACAACTACGAGGACTCCTCGATGTTCAGCTTCACGCCGCTGGGGATTAAGACTGCGGCCGGGATCCCGGTCGGGGCAGGAGTGGGCGACCTCAGCGCTAATTCCCGCGTCGGCTTGGTCGGCGGGCCCTGCAACACTACCCTGCCGCCGATCTTCAACATGAACAACGCCAGCACGGACAACGGTCCCGACAACGTGCTCGATTCAGCCGCGATGTACTGGCTGCTGAAGGACAAGGACGGCTTCCCCATCCCGGACAGCGACGCCGACGGCCTGGAGGACTATCTGGAGGGCTACCCCCACTTCCTGAACGAGATGCTGGACCCGGACGGGGCCGGCCCGTTGACGCCCTTGAAGCCGGTTGCGCGCTATGCCGGCCACGACTTCGTGGCCAGCATGAACGTCCTGGTCCAGATTGTCGTCTTCAGGCCAGGTGACCTGGCAGTGCTCCCCGGCATCTACGCCCAGATGGGCTCCGCCATCGGAACCCCCAGCCTTGTCGTGCTGAACAACCCGGTCAGCGCGGATGACGCGCC
>CP070630.1:219462-222444 GCA_020356025.1 Dehalococcoidia bacterium
AGGTATGAGTCGATAAGCTGTCCCATCAAAGACGGGTAGACGAAGGACTCGCCTCTGTGCACAGCCCGAATGGCGGCGGCCAGCTCAGTATCAGCCGCCATCTTGAGCACGTAGCCGGCCACGCCCATCTCCAGAAACTGACGGAGGTAGGCCTCGTCATCGTACATGGTAAGCACCAAGATGCGCAGGTCTGGCGCCTGCTGACGGATGCGGCGCGCAGCCTCCAGACCGTTGAGGTCGGGCATGGCGATGTCCAGCAACAGGACATCTGGCTGAAGAGCAACAGCCCGCTCCACGGTCTCCTCGCCCGTGCTGGCCTCCCCCACCACTTCAAAGTCGGGTTGCGCGTCCAGCAGCAAACGCAGACCGGACCGCAGCACGGCGTGATCATCAGCGATGAGGATCTTAATTCGCTCCATCTTCCTTGACCTCCAGGGGCACTTCGACAAAGACGGCCGTCCCGTGCCCGGGGCGCGACTCGATGGTCAAGGTCCCGCCCACCAGCACAGCCCGCTCTTCCATCCCTAGTATCCCCAGGTCGCTTGCTGGCGACCCCGAATAGCGCGCAGCCTCCGCATCGAATCCCGCCCCGTCATCCTCGACCACAAGAATCGCTCGGCTGTCCCGCCTCTCCAGCAGGACGCTGACGCCGCGAGCCCGCGCGTGCCTGATCACGTTCGTCAGCGCCTCCTGAGCGATGCGATAAAGAGCTGTCTCCGTCTGAGGGCTGAGCCTAGCTCCATCCAGGCCGCCAGCATCGAAGTCCGCCTCCAGGCCATGCTTGCGCCCGTACTCGGCGACATAGCGCTCCAGGGCTGCGACTAGCCCGAGGTGATCCAGGGTGCTAGGGCGAAGCTCCAGCGCCATATCTCTGACCAAATCCAAAGTGCGACTCGTCAACGAGCGCAGCTCGGCCACCTTCGCCCTGTTGGAGGAGCCTACGCTGCCATCTTCGATGTGTTTGAGGCCCAGGAGAAGAGAGGTGAGCGTCTGTCCCGCCTCGTCGTGCAGCTCTCGCGCGATG
This sequence comes from Dehalococcoidia bacterium, assembly GCA_020356025.1. Classification (GTDB taxonomy): domain Bacteria; phylum Chloroflexota; class Dehalococcoidia; order SM23-28-2; family SM23-28-2; genus SM23-28-2. The sequence goes on from CP070630.1 coordinate 220,487, forward strand.
CGCTTCCGCTCGTCCTCATGGGCCGCCATCACCTTGGCCAGCAGCCGCCTGCGCTCGGCCTCCTTTTCCTGCAGCTTTTCAGCCATGGCGTTGAAAGCTACGGCCACCTGGCCTACCTCGCGGTCGTCGGGGACATCAACCCGTTGCGACAATTCGCCGCGGCCCACCGCTTGGGCTGCTTCCGCCAGCCGGGAAAGAGGGCTCGTCAGGAACTTGGCTAGAAGATAGCCCACGAGAAGGCTAGCCAATAGAACCCCCCCGGTCAGAGCCAGGAGGTTGAAGGTGAGGCTGCCGACCTGGTTATCCAGTCGGTCCTGCGATAGGCCCAGACGGACCGTGCCGCGAGTGCCCCCTGCAACGGGATAGGCGGTATCGAGGACATTGCCCTCATTGGTGCTGATGCTGGCTATTGCATATTCCTGATCAGGGGGAACGGAGTTCGCGTCCCTGAGGCCCAGGGGCAAGCCCTCGAGGAAGGTACTCGCCCTGACGTCACCGTTGGCGTCAAGGACTGCTATGTACCGCACGTCGTCATTGCTGAGGAGGAATTCGTTTAGCTGCGTGTGAAGTCCGTAGACGTCGTTGACAGCGAGAAGCTCGACGGCATGGCCCTCCAGGTGTTGGGAGAGGGCCAGTGCCCTTCTATTTAGCTCGTCTTGGGAGAAGCCCGAGAGAGTGAGCCGGGCATGAAGTGTCCCCGCAAGGCCCAGGATGAGGATCAACCCGGCGATGGCGACGACGATCTTGAATCGCAGGCTCATGCACCTTCACCTACGGCGCCAGCCCGTGATCGCGCAGAAAGGCTCGCATCTCGATCACTGAATCGTAGATATTGTCGTTAGGTACTACAAAGCGGTCGACCCCGAGGTTGCGGAGGATCTCTTTCCCCTCGACGTCCTCGTGCATATCCAGAAGGACCTGCCTCAGTCGCGCCTTGATCTCTGGGTCCAGGCGCGGGTTTACCACGAACGGATAGATGCCGTAGGGCCCCCAGCGCTCTATGACCTTCACGTTCCCGATCAGCGAGGGCTCAGACAGGCGCATGTGATTGAAAACAACGCTGTCCACAGCAGCAGCGTTGACCACTCCATCGGCGACGGCGCGGATCGAGCTGTCGTGGGCGTACGTGAAGATTGTGCGGTCGAAAAAGGAGTCGGGGCTCTCACCCATGAGTGCCAACTGGTACAAGGGGGCAAGGCGCCCCGTGTTGGAAAGGGGATCGGAGAATGCGAAGGTGAGCCCGCGCAGATCGTCCAGGGACTGAGCTTGCTCGTCTCCACCCACTATCAGCAGAGAGTAGTACACCGTATCGCCGTCGACCCGGGGCGCTACCAGCAGCTCCATGCCGAACTCCTCGCGGCCATCGAGATAGGGGTTCGTGCAGACCAAGGCCAGGGTGGCGTCGCCCGACTTCACCAGATCGTTGATCTCAGCGTAGGTCTTCCCCTGGATGAGTTCCACTCGCTCGCCCAGCCTTGCAGCCAGGTAGTCGGCCAGTTGCTCATAGCGGTGCGACGTGGCGACGGGGGAGAGTATTGGCGCCACCGCCATTCGAAGGGCACCGGATGATGGAGGGGAAGCGGCCTCCTCAGCCGCCGCGGGCTCCTGACGAGAGAAGTCGACCTGTGGCCTGTCCCCGCCACAGGCGGTCAGCAAGGCCACTGCGGCAATCCCCAGCATTCCCGCTGCCAAGGACGGCAAACGGAAACTCGTCATCATCCTATCCGCATTCGCTAGATGTGGTACATTGCGGCCGCTGGCCGGTCCCTTTCGCGCTGCTGCCGACAGAGATCCTCCAGAGTCATCGATTCTAGGAAGCTTCCTAGGAGCCACCCCATGTGTTCCCATACGTCCCGTGTCGCGCATGCGCTGGAGCGGGGACAACACTCTGGACTATCGACGCATTCCAGGAGCGTGACTGGACCCTCGAGCACCTCGAAGATCTCACTGAGCTTAAT
>CP070630.1:222544-225474 GCA_020356025.1 Dehalococcoidia bacterium
CCTGCACCGCCTGGACGACTGCGAATACGATGTGGCGGTGGTGACCAACGTCACCGCCGATCACCTGGACTTTCACGGCTCGCGGGAGGAGTACCTGGCGGCCAAGGGTCGCCTGTTCGCCATGCTGGACGAGGCGGCTGACAAAGGGGCGGGCAAGGTGGCCGTGCTCAACGCCGACGAGCCCGCCGTCGCCCACTTCGCTGGCCTCACGCGGGCTCGCATCGTGACGTATGGTGTGCAGAAGGCGGCCGACGTCCAGGCGGCGGATATCGCTCCCACCGAGTGGGGTTCCCGCTTTCGTCTCCGGGCGGAAGGGAGCGAGCTGGAGGTGGTCGTTGGCTTTCCCGGGCTGTTCAACGTTCACAATAGCCTGGCGGCGGCGACAGTAGCGCTCTCTCAGGGCATCTCACTGGCTGCTGTCAGGGATGCTCTGGAGTCTTTCCCTGGCGTTCCGGGCCGCCTGGAGCGCATCGATGAGGGGCAGCCCTTCACGGTGGTGGTGGACTTCGCCCATGCGCCCGAGGCCCTGCGACGCGTCCTGGCGTTCCTGCGCGAGCGATGCCGGGGGCGGCTCATCGTCGTTTTCGGCTGCATAGGCGAGAGGGAGAGGCCGCGTCGCTTGGGCATGGGGCTTGCGGCAGGCGAGCAGGCCGACTTCGCCGTCCTCACCAACGATAACCCCTTCCAGGAGGACCCCCAGGCCATCCTGGCGGAGATCGCTCAGGGCCTGGAGAAGGCGGGTCGACACGAGGGGCATCACTTCATTTGCATCCCCGACCGGCGGGAGGCCGTCGCCCACGCTTTGGCCATGGCGGTCGAGGGGGACGTTGTGCTCCTTGCCGGCAAGGGGCACGAGCAGTCCATCACCGTCGGCGATACGGTCATCCCCTGGGACGAGTGCCGGGTGGCGCGCGAGCTCCTGCGGGAGCTGTTTTCCTAAGCCCAGCGACCTCGATCAGTGACGGCGGCTGATTGACGCCCTCCCTGGAAAGCTGTTAGCATTGATCGCAGGAAAGGAGGTGATGTGGATGGACGATAATCGTAGCGAGGGCCTCAGGCCTGTCCACCCGCACCGCCATTCCTTGGAGGTGATGGCGGGCTAGGCCCTGGGGCCTAGCGCGAAAGCCAGCCCGCTACGGCGGGCTGGCTTTTTGTTTGGGGGCGGTATATCCTTCCCTTGCCATGACCGCCAGATTTTCCGCTAAGGCCCTGAGGGAAAGCCTCACGACCAGCTTTGTCGGGCGGCGTCTGGAGTATCGGGCGGCTCTCGGTTCCACCCAGGAGCTGGCGCGTGAGCTGGCCCAGACGGGGGCAGCCGAGGGCACGGTCGTCCTGGCTGGCCGCCAGACAGCGGGCCGGGGTCGTCTGGATCGCTCCTGGATCTCGCCGAGCGGCGGTCTCTACCTCACCGTCGTCCTCCGCCCACCGGCCAAGCATCTGAAGGCGCTGGTCATCATCGCTGCTCTGGCAGTGGCTCGCGCCATCGAGCGGCTGGTGGGCCTGCAGACGACTCTGAAGTGGCCCAACGACGTGCTGGTGGCCGGGCGAAAGCTCTCTGGCATTCTCAGCGAGTCGGAGCTGGTGGGCGAAGGTGTGAGCTATGCCCTGGTGGGCATCGGCGTGAACGTCAACGCCGACATGACTGCCTATGGCGAGGCGGCTCCCCAGGCCACCAGCGTCATGACCGAGCTAGGGCGGGAGGTGTCGCGAGAGGGCCTAGCGGCAGCCATCCTCAACGAGTTCGAGGCGCTCTATCTGGCCGCTCAGGCGGGCGAGCCGATCCACGAGGAGTGGCGCGCTCGTCTGAGTACGCTGGGCAAGCAGGTGCAGGTGCGCTTCGGCGAGCAGGTGGAAGAAGGACTGGCCGAGGATGTGGATAGCGATGGCAACCTCGTCTTGCGCCGGGCCGATGGCTCCCCTGTGACCATCGCTGCCGGCGATGTGACCCTGCGCTAGGCCAGAATCTCCCGCGCGGTTTGTCTTGCCTGGGCGCTCTCCTCCTGGGTCCCAGGTCTAGTCCGTTGAAGAAGCGGCGATCCCCTTCGTCAGAGCCTGAAGCAGGTCGATAGGGATGGGGAAGACCAAGGTGTTGGTGCGCTCGGTGGTGATCTCCGTCAGGGTCTGCAGGTAGCGGAGCTGCAGGGTGCCAGGCGAGGCAGCAATGATGCGGCCGGCCTCGGCCAGGCGCTCGGCCGCCTGGAACTCGCCCTCGGCGTGAATGACCTTGGCCCGTCGCTCTCGTTCGGCCTCCGCCTGGCGGGCGATGGTACGCACCATCTCCGGTGCCAGGAGCACGTCCCTTACCTCCACCATGCTCACCTTCACCCCCCAGGGCTCGGTGGCCTCATCGATGGAGACCTGGAGGCGCTTGTTGATGTCCTCGCGCTGGGCTAGAAGCTCGTCCAGCTCCGACTGGCCGATAGTGCTGCGGAGGGTAGTCTGGGCGATGAGGGCGGTGGCCCGGAACCAGTTCTCTACCTTCACCACTGCGTCCTCAGGGTTCATGATGCGGAAGTAGATCACCGCATCGACCTTAACCGTCACGTTGTCGCGAGTGATGATCTCCTGGCTGGGTACGTCCAGGGTGATGACACGGAGGTCGATCTTCTGCATATTCTCTACGAAGGGGATGATCAAGAAGAGGCCCGGCCCGCGGGTGCCCACCAGGCGGCCCAGGCGGAATATGACCCCCCGTTCGTATTCCCTCAGGATCTTCACGGCCACGAAAAAGAACGGGACAACCAGAACCCATCCTAACCGGGTGAGGATCCTGGCTAACCGGCTCATTTCCATCGGCTGGCTAGTAGTCATCGCCTGCTCCTTTCCTCTTTACTTACCGTCAGCTTAAGGCCTTCGATTGCCGTAACCACTACCTCCTCGCCTTCCTCCACGCTGCCCTCCTCTACGGTAGCCGACCAGTATTCCCCATC
>CP070630.1:225574-228252 GCA_020356025.1 Dehalococcoidia bacterium
CGGCTGGGCTACCGCGCCGACGTGGCCGCCAACGGCCTGGAAGTTCTCCAGTCGTTGCGGCGGCAGCCGTATGACGTGGTGCTGATGGATGTACACATGCCGGAGATGGACGGGCTGGAAGCGACGCGCCGCATCCGCCAAGAGTTCGCTGCAGAGACCCAGCCGCGCATCGTTGCTATGACAGCCGACGCAATGAAGGAGGACCGTGAAGCTTGTCTGGCGTCGGGGATGGAGGATTACATCAGCAAGCCAGTTCAAGTGGGAGAACTGGTTGCAGCGCTGAGCAAATGCCAGCCACGGCCGGCGATGGAAATCCCCTCGAAACTCTCGGAGGACGTTGAAGGGCCTGTCCTGAGCCCCGTCGAAGGGCCTGTCCTGAGCCCCGTCGAAGGGCCTGCCGCTGAGGCCCCGGCAGCAGCAACAGCGCCCTCAGTCCCGGCTAAGCCTGAGCCGGTGGAGACGGTGTCCCTCGAGGTGATGGACCCAAGAGCGCTGAAGCAGTTGCGGGACACGCTGGGGGCGCAAGCGGACGGGATGCTGCCGGGGTTGATAGAGAGATTCTACCAGGATGTGGACCGGCTGTTGGGTGAGGCGCGGCAGACGCTGGAGCAGGGAGAGGTAGCTGACTTGCACCGGGCGGCGCACACGCTCAAGTCCACCAGTGCGACGTTTGGGGCAGTGGCGCTATCTGCGGTTGCACGGGAACTGGAACACCTGGCCCGGGGCGGGGTGCTGGAAGGGGCGGCTGAATTGATCGCACAGGCTGAAGCCGAGTTTGTCAAGGCCAAAGCCGCACTGGAGACAATGCGAGAGGAACTGTGACATGAACACCGGGAAAGGCCGAATTCTGGTTGTGGATGACGAAATGATCAACCGGGTATTGCTCTCTACCAACCTGCAAGAGTCCGGCTACATTGTGGAGACAGCGGAGGATGGGCAGCAAGCGTTGGAGATGCTCAGGGCCCAGCCGTTCGATGTGGTCCTGCTCGACCTGATTATGCCGAGGGTGGATGGCTACCAGGTGCTGGCGCAAATGAAGGACGACGACGCGCTGCGGCGCATCCCGGTGATCGTGATTTCATCGTCGGACGAAATGGAAAGCATAGTGCGCTGTATTGAGATGGGAGCGACGGACTACCTGACCAAGCCCTTCAATCCGGTGCTGCTACACGCCCGGCTTAACGCGTCGCTTGCCAGCTTGCACGAGGAGCGGATGGCCATCCTGCGCCAGCAGTTGGCGCAAGTAACGGCGGCTCAGGAGGAGGAGCGGCAGCGCATCGTCCGGGAACTACACGACGGGGTGGGACCCGCCCTCGCCAGTCTGAACATCCGCCTGCGCACGGCCCGCAAGCTCCTGGAGCGGGACCACCACCCGGTTGCCGAGGAAGTCGAGGAGCTGGCCGAACTGGCTCAGGCCAGCATCCAGGACATCCGCCGCCTGATCCACGACCTGCGTCCTGCTGCGCTGGACGAGGTGGGATTGCGGCCAGCCCTGCGAGAGTACGTGTCCCGCTATCGAGAAGAACAGAGCCTGGAGGTGGCCCTCGCTTTGCCTGTCCTGAGCCCCGTCGAAGGGCCGGAGGGCGACGAGCGCCTCCCCGCCCCGCTGGAGACAGCACTGTTCCGCATCGTCCAGGAAGCGCTGGCCAACGTGGCCAAGCACGCCCAAGCTCATCGAGTTGATGTAGCCCTGATGTGGGATGAGGCTCACGTAATCCTACGCCTTACCGACGACGGACGAGGTTTCGATCCTCAGGCACCTCGGCCGGGGACGCACCTGGGGCTGTGGAGCATGCGGGAGCGGGTGGAGCAGTTGGGCGGGCGGTTCGAGGTGGAGAGCACGCTGGGGACGGGGACGGCGGTGAAAGCCATCATCCCGCTAGGGACACAAGAATAAGGAGAATCCCATGGACGAGATTAGTGTCCTTATCGTTGACGACCACACCCTCTTCCGCAAGGGGGTACACAAGATGTTGGAGGCGGAGGAAGACATGAAGGTAGTGGGGGAGGCGTCCACGGGCCGGGAGGCGCTGGAGCAGGCCCGAGCTCTGATGCCCGACATCATCCTTATGGACATCAAGATGCCCGACCCTTCGGCTGGCTCAGAGCAAGCTCTGGACGGCATCAAGGCCACCCGCATCCTCTGCCGGGAGATGCCTCACATCGGTATTATCTTCGTCACGATGTTCCAGGACGATGAGTTCGTCTTCAAGGGCTTGCAGGCGGGCGGTCGAGGCTACATCCTCAAGGATGCTGACCCAGAGACCATGCTGCGGGCCATCCGCGCCGTAGCCCACGGTGAATCCCTGCTAGGGCCCAGCATCGCCCAGAAGGCGTTGCGCCAGTTCTCTGCCCTGCCTGGCAAGCAGGCTCCCCTTGTTGATGAGCTGACCCCCCGCGAACTGGAGGTGCTCACGCTGATCGCTGAAGGGCTTTGCAACAAGGAAATCGCCCAAGAGCTCACCATCAGCGAGAAGACGGTGAAGAACCACATCAACAACATCTTTTCCAAGCTTCACCTCTACGACCGCGCTCAGGCCATGCTCTATGCCATCCGCAAGGGGCTGGTAAAGATAGAATAGATCAGGTGCCAGGCGCGTTACTACTCAGGCTCCTCGTAATGCGCCATTCCGAGTGAGTGTAACGAATCGAGGAATCTCCGTAAAAGTGCCTAGCAC
>CP070630.1:228352-230988 GCA_020356025.1 Dehalococcoidia bacterium
GATGAAGGCGCTGTATGTTAACGTGACCGCTCCCCGCATGCTGGCGACTCGGGTGCTCGCTCGCCTGTCGAAGAGAGGAGCCTATTTCAGCCCGTTGGCTCCGCTTCGGGAGGAAGATATTCCGTGGCCACCGGTGCTCGAGCCGCACCATGTGCGTGTCCGCAATCGCCTTGGGGGAATCTGTGGCTCTGATGTCCACTTCGTCCAGGCCGATGGCGACTTCCGCATCGCGCCGGCGGCTCTACCGGGAATCACTCGCATCTATCTGGGTCACGAGCTCGTGGGCGATGTCGTGGAGATAGGATCAGAGGTGAAGGGCTACAAGGTGGGCGATCGAGTGGTGAGCCGGACGCTGGCCGGAAGCTGCTTGGGCCAGGGCAGGGAGCCGCTGTGCAGGTACTGTGCCGCAGGGAACTACGCTCTCTGTGAGGAAGCGCGACAGCAGGATCCCCATAGCGTCGGCGGCGGCCTTGCCGAGGAGTTGGTGGCTCACGAGGGTAGGCAGTTCCCCGTCCCCGATGATGTGACCGACGACCAAGCCGTTCTCCTGGAGCCGGCGGCCTGCGGTCTACGATCGGCCCTGCGGCGGCGAGCACAGCCGGGCGATCTGGTGATGGTCATCGGCTGCGGCACCATAGGGTCGATGACCCTTCAGGCGATCCACGCCATCCAGCCCGATTGCGAGATCACGGCACTGGCCGAGTTCGACTATCAGGCGGATATGGCCCGGAAGCTGGGAGCCAGCAACATCATCATGCTGGGCAGCGATGCCTACAGCGAGGTGGCCCGTCTGACCGGCGGCCGCGTGTATCGGGGGCGGCTGGGCAATCGCACCGTTGTGGGCGGCTTCGATCTCGTGTACGACTGCGTGGGCAAGGCGCAAACCCTGCGCGATGCCCTGCGCTGGGCGCGAGCTGGCGGGGCGGTGGTGCTGGTGGGCGTGAACCTGGCACCGATGCAGGTGGATCTGACGCCTGTCTGGTACTCGGAGGTCGAGCTCGTCGGGATGATGGCTCACGGCGGCGAGGATTGGGAGGGGGAGCGGGTGTCCACGTTCGACCTGGTCGTGCGGCTGCTCAGGGAGGGGAAGCTCAACTTCGATGGCTTCATAACCCATCGCTTTCCTCTGTCCGAGTACCGGAAGGCGTTCCTGACGGCCATGGATCAGGCTCACAGCCATTCCTTCAAGGTGGTCTTTGACCACAAGGGCCAGGCGGCCGAAGGGAGGTAGTTGCGATGCCCAAGCTCATGGCTGGGGCGGCCAAGAGGATCATCACGCCGGAGATGAACCTGCGCCTGGCGGGATACGGGCCGATCTTCAGGCCCGGGCCGTGGGGCCACCGGGTCGCCAGCGGCGTTCACGACGACATCTTCGCTCGCTGCCTGGCGCTGGGCGACGGTGGAAAGACCGTTGCGTTCGTCGTGCTGGACCTCGTGAGTCTGTTCCAGGTTGACATGGAAACGATCCGGGAGCGGGTGCGCGAGAAGACGGGCCGGGGGGACCTGATGGTGGCGGTCGGCACTACCCACAACCATTCGGCTCCCGACGTGATCGGAGCCTACGGCGGCGTGCCCAAGCGCTATAAGCGGCTCATCCACGAGCGGGCGTCGGACGCCGTAGCGGAGGCAGTGGGCAACATGGCGCCGGCGCGCATCGGGTTCGCCACGACGCGGGTGGAGGGTATCGTCAAGAACAACCGCGACCCGGAGGCGGGGCCGCTGGACGAGGAGGCGGCGGTGATGCTGGTGGAAGCGAAGGGCGGCGACACCCTGGCGGTGCTGGTCAACTTCGCCTGCCATGTCGACGTGCTGGGCAAGCGCAATACGCTTGTCACCGCCGACTTTCCGGCCTACCTTCGGCGCGACCTGGAGCGAGAGCGAGGTGGGACGGCCATCTACTTCAATGGCGCTCAGGGAGACGCCTATCCGCGGCAGACCGTCGAGGACCACGATGACGAGAAGGGGCTGCGCACGTTCGAGGAGGCGGAGGCGGTGGGCTCAGCCATCGCCAAGGCGGTGCTGGAGGCGCTGGCGAACGTGAGACTGACCGCCGATGTGACGATCGACGCGCGGGTCAGCTATCCGGAGGTGGCGATCGAGAACCCTAGGTTGAGGATTGCGCACCTCCTGCGGATGATCCCGCGCAAGCTCCACAAGGGCCGCGCTCGCTCAGAGATGTGGGTGGTCAAGATCAACGATGCGCAGATCCTGACGCTGCCCGGCCAGTTCTTCTGCCGGCTGGGGCTGGAGCTAAAGGAGCAGATGAAGGGGACGCACAAGTTCCTCTTCGGGCTGACGGGTGACGATCTAGCGTACGTGCTGCCGCCGGACGAGTGGGACCCCACGCGGAAGGGAGAGGAAGAGCAGCTCTCCCTGGGCATCAACACCTGGCCGGCGATCAAAGAGCAACTGCCGCCGCTGTAGCGCGCGACGAGCGCTTGTCACAGCCGCTTCCAAAGACGGGGAGACCTCCCTTGCCCATCCTCCCGCATGAGAGTAGTATTGGGCCGCTAGAGCCTGATTCGCGGGAGCGCACGCCGAAGGGAGGCAGATATGGACGATGCATTCTGGGAAGACGTTTCACCTGACATTTCTCTCCTCGAACGCCTGGTTGGCTCGGCTCAGGTCTCCGACCC
>CP070630.1:231088-270560 GCA_020356025.1 Dehalococcoidia bacterium
GCTGACTACCGGCGTGGGCACAGGCGAGTCGCAGAGGTATGTGTGGATGCCGTTGGCGGCCGCCACCTCGGCGACGGCGGCGGCGAAGTCCTCGGAGGCGAAGCGGGTATCGTAGCCGATCACCAGGCCTCGCTGGGCCAGGCCCGTCTCCTTCAGGTAGAGGGCGACGCTCTGGGCGCAGGCGCGGACGTTCGGGAAGGTGAAGTCTTCGGCGATGATGGCTCGCCAGCCGTCTGTGCCGAACTTGATCTCGGTTGTCATCACTGAAAGCCCTTTCCTAGCCAGTTGGCCCCGGCTCTTCCGGGGCGAACAGAGGCAGATCCCGGGCCGCTTCCGTGAGGTCCTTGACTGTATCGATGGAGCGCCAGTAGCCGCGGGCGCGGTAGGACCGCAACTGGCCCCTCTCGGCCAGCAAGGGGAAGGCGGTGTCCTCGTGGTCGCCCAGGTCCGGCAGGAGGTCGAAGAAGGGGCGGGAGAGAACGTAGAGGCCGGCGTTTATCCAGTGGGGCAGGCGCGGCTTCTCCTCGAAGCGGATGATGCGGCCGTCACGAGTCACGCGCACGATGCCGTAGGGGCTGACGAAGCGGGTCAGCATGACGGTGGCGACTGCTCCCGAGGCGCGATGGGCGCGCAGGATGGGGGCCAGAGGCTGGTTGCAGAGGACGTCGCCGTTGGTGCCGATGAGCAGCTCTTCTGAGGGGGGCACGCGGCTGAAGGCGAGCTTGAAGGCGCCGCCTCGGCCCAGGGGCTCGTCCTCCAGCGAGTAGTCGATGGTCAGACCCCAGCGGCGGCCGTCGCCAAAGTGACTCTGAATCACATCCGATCGGTAGCCGCAGAGGAGGAGGGCGTGGGTGACACCGTTGTCGCGCAGCCAGGTCAGGTGGTACTCGAGGATGGGCTTGCCGGCCAGGAGGACCATCGGCTTTGGCCGATCCTCGGAGAGGGGGCGCAGGCGTTCGCCCTTGCCGCCAGCCAGAACCAAGGCGTACATGGGCCTAGCGGCGGGCTCCCTCGGCCAGAGGCAGGCCGGCCTCTCGGCGCAGAAGCTCCGCCTTGTCCGTCTTTTCCCAGGGGGCGTCGATGTCCTCACGGCCGAAGTGGCCATAGGCGGCGGTAGCCCTGTAGATGGGTCGCCGCAAGTCGAGGTGGCGCACTATCGCCGCCGGCCGCAGGTCGAAGTGCTTCTCGATTAGCCCATCGATGACATCGTGGTCGACGTTTTGGGTGCCGAAGGTCTCCAGGGAGACGGAGACGGGGTGGGCGACTCCAATGGCGTAGGCGAGCTCGATCTCTGCCCGGTCAGCCAGGCCGGCGGCGACGATGTTCTTGGCCACATAGCGGGCGGCATAGGAGCAGGAGCGGTCGACCTTGGTGGGGTCCTTGCCTGAGTAGGAGCCGCCGCCGTGGCGGCCGCTGGAGCCGTAGGTGTCGACGATGTTCTTGCGGCCGGAGAGGCCGGAATCGCCCTTGGGGCCGCCGATGACGAACCTGCCGCTGGGATTGATGCGATAGGTGGTTTCGCTGTTGAGAAGCTCGGCGGGGATGACGTGGTTCACTACGTTTTCCATGATGTCGGCCTGGAGATGGGCGAGCTCAATGCCGTCATCGTGCTGGCTGGAGACCACCACCGTCTTCACGCGCTTGGGTACGCCGAAAGAGTACTCGACCGTTACCTGCGACTTGCCGTCGGGCCGGAGATAGGGGATTATTCCCTCGTTGCGCACCTGGGCCAGTCGGCGGCAGAGCTTGTGGGCCAGGGAGATGGGCAGGGGCATAAGCTCGGGCGTCTCGTTGCAGGCGAAGCCGAGCATGATGCCCTGATCGCCGGCTCCCAACTCAAGCTCCTCGGCTTTCTCCCATCCCTCGCGAACCTCGAGGGGTGTGCTGACCGCCTCGGCGATGTCGGGCGATTGTTCCTTAACCGATACGACCACGCCGCAGCTCTCGGTGTCGAAGCCGTACTCGGGCTTGGTGTAGCCGATCTCGCGGATGGTCTGGCGGGCGATCTTGGTGTAGTCCACGTGGTGGGTGGTGGAGATCTCGCCGATGATGACCACGAGGCCGGTGGTGGTCGCGACCTCGCAGGCCACGCGGGCGGACGGGTCGTGGCGCAGGATGTCGTCCAGGACGGCGTCGGCGATCTGGTCGCACATCTTGTCTGGGTGGCCCTCGGTTACCGACTCCGAGGTCACCAGCATGGATGGGGAGCTCATCAGGGTCATGCGTGTGGGCATGGGCTTTGTCCTCCTTTGGGTCCTATTCTGTGCCGGCTTCCCAGCTCTCCAGGTATTTGTGCTGCTCGGCGGTTAGTTCGTCGATGTCGATGTTCATGGAGCGAAGCTTGAGGCGGGCCACCTCTTGGTCGATGTCGGTGGGCACGCGATGGACGGCTGGGGGCAGGCGCTCTGGACGGCGGGCGATATGCTCCACGCAGAGGGCCTGGTTGGCGAAGCTCATGTCCATGACGCTGGCGGGATGGCCCTCGGCGGCGGCCAGGTTGATGAGGCGGCCCTCGGCCAGCAGGAAGATGCGGCGGCCGTCCTTAAGGCGATACTGCATTATGTGGGGTCGGACCTGGCGCTTGCCCTGGGCCATCTCCTCGAGGGCGGCGATGTTCAGCTCCACGTTGAAGTGGCCGGAGTTGGCCAGGATGGCTCCGTCCTTCATCACCTTGAAATGCTCTTTGCTGATGACGTTTACGTCTCCGGTGACGGTGATGAGGATGTCGCCGATCTTGGCAGCCTCGGCCATGGGCATCACGCGGAAGCCATCCATGGCTGCCTCCAGGGCGCGCACCGGCTTCACTTCGGCCACGATGACCTGGGCGCCGAGGCCGTGGGCGCGCATGGCGACGCCGCGGCCGCACCAGCCGTAGCCGGCTACCACAACTGTCTTGCCCGCCCAGAGGACGTTGGTGGCGCGAGTGATGCCGTCGATGGTGCTCTGACCGGTACCGTAGCGGTTGTCGAACAGGTGCTTGGTGTCGGCGTCGTTGACGGCGATGATGGCGTAAGCGAGGGCGCCGTCGTTGGCCATGGCCTGGAGACGGATGACGCCGGTGGTGGTCTCCTCGGTGCCAGCCAGGACATCGGGCAAGAGATCTCGGTGCTCTTTGTGGAGGGTGCTCACCAGGTCGGCGCCGTCGTCGAGGGTTATCTGGGGTCGCTGAGCCAGGGCGGCCTGAATGTGGCGGTAGTAGGTCTCGGTGTCCGCGCCGCGCACGGCGAACACGGGGATGTTGTACTCGCTGACCAGGGCCGCTGCCACATCGTCCTGGGTGGAGAGGGGATTGCTGGCGCAGAGGGCGAGCTGGGCGCCGCCGTCCACCAGGGCGAGAGCCAGGTTGGCGGTCTCGGTGGTGATGTGCAGGCAGCCGGAGACGCGCACGTCTGCTAGGGGTTTCTCCTTCTGGAAGCGCCGGCGGATGAGGTCGATGACCGGCATCTCGCGCGCGGCCCACTCGATGCGCAGCAAGCCCTCGGCGGCCAGGCTCAGGTCCTTCACGTCGAAGCCCAGAGACGACTTTGCTTGCACTTATTGGCCTCCTTCCGAAGCCTTACCTTCAGCCTGATAATTCAGCAGCACTATCTCTCGTCCGTCCTCGGCCCGGCGACGAGCCAGAGCACGCCGTACCAAGGCGACGAGGCCGATCATGTCCTTTCGCCGCGCGCCTGACTCGATGAGGCGGCACTCCTCTCGGTAGCCCAGCCGCTCGTAGAGGCGGATGGCGACCTCGTTCCTGGCATCGACCGTCAGCAGCACATCGGGGCAGGTCTTGAGCAGCTCAGCGGTCACGGCGCTGGTGGCGACGCTGCCATAGCCCTGGCCTCGATAGCGAGGATGGGTCATGATGTTGCCCACCAGTGCCAGTCTCTGAGAGGGGGCTACCACGTGGGTTCCGGCCATGGCGACCAGTCTCTGGTCGGCATAGACGCCATAGTACACGCCGTTGACCAGCACGGCGGCTGGATAGGAGCCGAGACCCTCGCTGTGCTGGAGGGCATTGACCGCTCCGATGTCCGCTCTGTGGAGACGCTGCGCAGGTCCCGCGATCGGCTGGAAGCTCGCGGCCGACACGGACATGCGCAGGGAAGGCCCCGGCCGCGACAGGACGAAGTGGCGCTGGGCGACGGCCAGATGGTCTAGCTGGAAGGTGGCGAAGGTGAGGCGGGGGCCCGGGTGTACGCGGCAGAGGGCATCCAGGGCCTGGGGATCGCCCAGGGCGACCAGGGCGGGGCCCAGGCCGCTGCGTGAGTGGACGAGCAGCGCCTGGCCTTGAGGGCCGTGGGCGTGCCACCACTCGCTGCGGGGGAAAAGGCGCGGGTCCAGGTGGGCCAGGGCGTAGGCGACGTAGGTTCGTTGGCCCTCCAGCAGGGGCCGAATAACCTCTGGGTTGACGAGACGCTCCACGACGTACTGCGCCCGCTGCTTGGCGGCTGTCCTGGGCCCGAAGATGCTTTCCTTTAGCCTGTCGGTCAGCATGGTCAACTTCCCGTGGGCTCGCCGACTATGTACTTGCCGATGATGGGTGCCAGGTTGCTCTTGGTTTCCTCGGGTACGATGTCAAGGGGGGTGATGAGTGCATCTCGGAGGGCGCTGGCGCAGAGGCAATCGCGGCGGGTGGGCAGGCCGGACAGGGCCAGGCGCACCGTCCGCTGGGCGACTTCGACCGTCTTGGCGAGGTTCGACACGATCATCTCAGCCGTCACGGATTCGTGGCCCTCGTACCAGCAATCGTAGTCGGTGACGCAAGCCAGGGTGGCATAGCAGATCTCGGCCTCGCGGGCCAGCTTGGCCTCGGGCAGGGCAGTCATGACGATGAGGTCGGCTTCCCAGGAGCGGTAAAGGTTGGACTCAGCCTTGGTCGAGAAGGCGGGACCTTCCATGACCACCAGGGTGCCGCCGTCGTGGACGGTGGCGTCGGTCTGGCCGGCTGATTGGCAGAGGTTGGCGCGCAGGACGGGGCAGAAGGGCTCGGCGAAGGCGATGTGGGCCGTCAGCCCCTGGCCGAAGAAGGTGGCGGGACGGCCCTTGGTGCGGTCGATAAGCTGGTCGGGCACGGCCAGGTGGCGGGGCTCGATCTGCTGACGCAGGCTGCCGACAGCGCACACGGCGATGATGAACTCGACTCCCAGGGTCTTGAGGGCATAGACGTTGGCGCGCGCCGGCAGCTCGGAGGGGAGGAGGCGGTGGCCGCGGCCGTGGCGGGGCAGGAAGGCCACTCGCACGCCGTCGAGGGTGCCGATGACGATGGCGTCGCTGGGCTGGCCGAAGGGAGTGGTTTCGATGCGGGCTTCCTCGATATCGGTCAGGCCGTCCATCTGGTAGAAGCCGCTGCCGCCGATGATCGCCACGCGAGCCTCAGGCATGGCGAACCCCCTCCTGCTGGAAGAGCTGCGGCAGGGACTTGGCGTACGGGTCGCGGACGACACCTCTCTCGGTGATGATGGCCGAGACGTAGCGGTGGGGCGTGACGTCGAAGGCGGGGTTCAGGGCCTCGGTGCCTGCAGGGGCTACGGCTACGTCGGCGAAGGCGGTCAGTTCTTCCGCTGAGCGCTCCTCGATGGGTATCTGGTCGCCGCTGGTGGTGTTCAGGTCGATGGTGCTGGTGGGCGCGGCGACGTAGAAGGGGATGGCGTGCTCGCTGGCCAGGACGGCGAGGGTGTAGGTGCCGATCTTATTGGCGACGTCGCCGTTGGCGGCGATACGGTCGGCTCCCACGATGACGCAGGCGATGGCGTCGCGGCGGCGCATGAGGAAGCCGGCGGCGTCATCGGCGATAAGGGTGGCGGGGATGCCGTCGCGGGCTAGCTCCCAGGCGGTGAGGCGTGCCCCCTGAAGGAGAGGGCGCGTCTCGCTGTGGTAGACGCGCGAGAGCTTGCCTTGCTCCCAAGCCGCACGGATGACGCCCAGGGCAGTGCCGCTGCCGCCGGTGGCCAGGGAGCCGGTGTTGCAGTGGGTGAGGACGGCGGAGCCGGCAGGGATGAGCTGAGCGCCGTGTTGGCTGAGGCGGCGGTTGGCCTCCGCGTTCTCTTGGTGGATGCGCAGAGCCTCCGCTACCAGCGCCTCCTGGGCGACCTGAGGGTCGGCAGCCGCTTCAGCGACCAGGGTCATGCGCTCGAGGGCCCAGGAGAGATTGACGGCGGTAGGGCGGGTAGACGCCAAGGCCTCAGTGATCGGTCGCAGTTGGGCCAGGAAGACCTGCATGTTCGAGGCCTGGATATGGCGGGCAGCGAGGGCCATGCCGTAAGCGGCAGCGATGCCGATGAGAGGGGCGCCTCGCAGGCGCATCTCGCGGATGGCCGCCGCCATCTGGAGGTGGTCGTCCAGTTCCAGGTACACTTCCTGGTGAGGGAGTCGAGTCTGGTCCAGGAGGCGGACCCTATCATTCGCCCACTCGATAGCCTTTATGCCTTGCAAGTATGACCTCACCGTCGGCGGGGTATAGCAAAAAACTTCTCGTGGTGTGAGAAGTTCTTTCCATCCACCCGCTCTCATCTTTCCCTTCGCCTGAACCGAAGGGTCGGACTTGGCACCGTGTCCGGCCTTGAGCAAACCGCTCTGGGACGGATCGGTTGCCGGGTTTCCTTGGGCCGTTCCCTCCACCACTCTGGATAAGAGCGTCTGCGGGCCCTATTCGATTTTCTAATTGATGTTAGCCCAGGGGGTTAATTGGTGTCAAGCTATTCTGGCAGACGCTCCTCCTTGGCGTCGACATCGTCCAGACGCCAGCCCTCTTCGCTCTGGACGAGCTCATAGGTGATTCGAAACCGCCGCTGGACCATGTCCGGCCCCTCACGGCTGAAAGCCATGATGACAACCTGTACGGACATCTGCTCGTCTTCCTGGCTGGGCGGCATCATTTCCTCCACCGCGGTGCCGGTGGCATTACGAAAGCCGTTTACGAAATCCGACCAGGGTTGGAGCTTCTGTCGGTCGGGCGACTGGAGGTTGAAGGCCTCTTTGAACAACGCGCGAGTGGCTTCGAGCTTTCGACGAGCCGCCGCGAGTGCGGCCTCGCTGTCGTCGTCGGCGATCTCGTGCAGGAGCTCTTCAGAGATTGGCTCGTCGGTGCTGGTTAGCCACTGCCAAACGAGAAAGCGCTGGAAGTCCTGCCAGGGCTCGGCGGTGACGGTGGCGGCTGCCACAGCCGCCAGGTAGTCCAAAACGGTCTGGGTGGGCA
This sequence comes from Dehalococcoidia bacterium, assembly GCA_020356025.1. Lineage (GTDB taxonomy): Bacteria > Chloroflexota > Dehalococcoidia > SM23-28-2 > SM23-28-2 > SM23-28-2. The sequence continues at coordinate 238,272 of CP070630.1, forward strand.
TGTTGGCCGAGGCACCTTCCAGGGGCGGCGCTGCTCGCTGCCAGTGCAGGCCGGAGCCAGTCCAGCGAAAGGTGAGATAGAAGGCGGCGGCAACGCCGTCGCTCATGCCTGCGTCCAGGAGGACTAGTTCGTCCAGGCCGTCGTTGTCGGTGTCGACGGCCAGGGCGGGCGACATCAGGCCGTCGGGCGCCAGGTTGTCCAGGCTCTGGTGGAAGGGGCGGAGGCCCTGCTTCAAGGCTGGCGCTGGCTCCATGATCTCGGCGGCTGAGGAATCGAGAAGGCTGAGGCCGGCCAGGGCGGGCTGTTCGTGGCTGTCCAGCTCGATGAGGGCCATGAACAGGCCCTCGGGCAGCTCCAGGACCTGCGACTCAGATGGCTCTTCGCCGTCCGTGACTGGGCCATGGAGGTGGAGGAAAGCCGCCAGTTGGGGCTGATCAGGGCGGGTGAGGTGACCGATGAGGCGTCCCAGAACCGCGATGATCCAGGAGGGTTCGTCCTCAACATCGTAGATGGGGAACGGATCGCCGGAGCCCAGCGGCGCCAGGGCGACGCCGGGGAAGGTGAGGGCGAGGAGGGCGTCGGTGGATAGCTCCTCGAGCTGCTGGCGGAGCTGGGCCTCCAGCGGCGGGGTAGGCGACGGCGTCACCTCTTCTTCTGCTCCCTGGCAGGCTGCAAGGATGGCATTCAGGGCCAAGAGGAGAAGAGCTGCTAGCGTCTTTGCGCGCATGGGCACCGAGCCATTGATTCGCGATTGCCGACCGACCCTCTAATTGGAAGGCCGCAGAAATCTAGTATAGCCCAGAGTGAGGGTGAAGGGGAGTAGGGCTGTGATGGCGGGCAGCGGGCCAGGGGGAGCTATCCTTGACCGCCTTCGCTGGCGACAACTACAATGGAGCCGTGCTTTCCCCGATAGCATCTTTCAGAGGGCAACCCCGGATATGAGTCGCCTTGACGACGTGAAGAAGAGGGCCATAGACGAGATCGAGGCCCGTCGTGACGAGCTCATAGAGCTCAGCCTACGCATCCATGCCAATCCCGAGATGGGCTTTCGTGAGGCGAAGGCGGCCGGCTGGCTGACTGACTACTTGGAGGCTGAGGGCTTCGCTGTGGAGCGAGGCATCTGCGAAATAGGGACCGCTTTCCGAGCTAGCTCCGGCAGTGGGCGGCCGCGAGTGGCCTTTCTAGCCGAGTACGATGCGCTGGCTGGCATCGGCCACGGCTGCGGCCATAACATCATCGCTATGGCTTCGGTGGGGGCGGCCATCGCCACCAAGGCTATCGTTCCAGAGGCAGAGGGAACGGCCCTGGTCATCGGGACGCCGGCTGAGGAGAGCGCCGGTGGAAAGGTATTTATGGCCAATCGGGGCGCTTTCGACGATCTGGACGTAGCCATGCTGGTCCATCCAGCGAACCGCGACGTGGCGGTGACCTATGCCCTGGCTCTGCTCGCGCTGGGCGTGCAGTATTTCGGCAAGGCGGCCCACGCGGCCGCTCGCCCCGATGCGGGGATCAATGCCCTGGATGCCCTGGTCATTGGCTACAGCAGTGTCAATGCCCTGCGGCAGCACATTCGCGAGTCCGCGCGCATCCACGGCATCATAACCGACGGCGGCCAGGCAGTGAACGTGGTGCCGGAGCACGCGGCGGGTACTTTCCTGCTCAGGGCTGAGGACGACGACTACCTGGAGGAGCTAAAGGAGAAGGTGTTGGCATGCTTCCGGGCGGGTGCGGAGGCCACCGGCGCTCGTCTGGAGTACCGGTGGGGAGAGGAGGCCCGCTATCGGGCCATGCGCAGCAATCGCACGCTGGCCGAGGCGTATCGGCGCAACATGGAGGCCCTCGGCCGCCAGGTGCAGGAGGAGGACAGCCAGCGCTCGATGGGCAGCACGGACATGGGCAACGTTAGCGTTCTGGTGCCTGCCATTCATCCGACGGTAGCCATCGCTCCGCCGGATGTCCCGATCCACACGCCTGAGTTCCGGGACATTGCGGCATCGGAGGCGGGTCATCGCGGGCTTCTGGACTCCGCCAAGGCCATGGCCATGACGGCAGCAGATGTACTGCTGGACGCGGACCTCCGCCGTGGGATCGAGGAGGAGTTCCGTGGCGGCGAGTGAGCCACTGATCGCCCTGGATGCCATGGGCGGCGATCATGCCCCTGAGGAGATCGTGAAGGGGGCGGTGCTGGCCGCTCGCGAGCTGGGAATACAGGTCGCGCTGGTGGGGCCATCGGCGCTGGTGGAGGAGGAGCTAGCAAAGGGAGGGCAGCGGCCGGAGGGCATTCGGGTGGTGGCGGCCAGCGAGGTTATCGCGATGGACGAGCATCCCGCTCAGGCCGCTCGACACAAGAAGGACTCCTCGATTGTGGTGGGGCTGAAGCTGGTCAAGCAGGGAGAGGCGGACGCCTTCGTCTCTGCGGGCAATACGGGGGCGGTGCTGGCGGGCTCCATCATGTACCTGGGGCGGGTGCGAGGCATCGAGAGACCATCTCTGGTGGCGCTGCTTCCTCTGTCGGGTCGCCTGACGCTTCTCCTCGACGTGGGGGCCAACGCCGACTGCAAGCCGAAGTACCTGTTGCAGTTCGCCGAGATGGGCAGCGCCTATATGGAGCGAGTGTGGAAGGTGGAGAGACCGCGGGTGGCTCTGCTAAGCATCGGCGAGGAGGAGACGAAGGGCAGTCTGTTGGCCCAGGAGGCCTATGCTCTCCTGAAGAAGGCGAGCCACCTCAACTTCATCGGTAACGTGGAGGGGAGGGACGTGGCCAGCGATGTGGCCGACGTCATCGTCACCGACGGTTTCACTGGCAACGTGGTGGTCAAGACCATGGAGGGGATGGCTTCTTTCATCAGGGGCCAGCTCGAGGGTGCCATCAGGAGCAAGTGGTATTATATGCTGCCGGGTCTGGCTCTGAAGGGGGCTTTTCGCGGCGTGCAGAAGCGTACCGACCCCCGGGAGTACGGCGCAGGGCCCCTTCTGGGGGTGAGAGGGCTGGTGTTTGTGGGGCATGGCCGGAGCGATGCTGTGGCTATCAGGAGCGCCCTGAGGGTGGCCCGGGAGGCGGTCGTGTCCGGGATGCTGGAGGCTATGCGGCCGTCGCCGGAGACGGATCAAGCTGTGGCTGAAGCGCCCGGAGGGGGCAGGAATCCGGCCGGAGGGTAACTTTCGTACAGATAGAGGAGGCTGGGAAAGGAGTGAGAGATGGCAAAGCCCGGAGAGGTCAATGATGGCCAGTTCGAGAGCGAAGTGTTGAAGGCGGAAGTACCGGTGCTGGTGGACTTCAGGGCGCCCAGGAGCGGCCCCTGTCGGATGGTGGATCCGATTGTTGAGGAGCTGCCGGAGGAGTACGGCGACAGGGTGACGTTCCTAAGGATTAACACCGACGACAACGTCAACACAGCCAGCCAGTACGGCATTCGCGCCATTCCCACCCTTCTCGTGTTCAAGGGCGGCCAGCCGGTGGGTCAGGTCATCGGCTTTCGCCCCAAGAGCGACCTGAAGAAGGTCATCGATCAGGCCCTGTCGTCGTAGAGCAGAGCCTGGCCAACGGTGGTCAGACGCGGGAGTGGATGGGCCCCGGTGGGCCTCTCGGTCTTCAAAACCGATGCGGGGCGGTAGGACCGTCCTGGGTGGGTTCGACTCCCATGCACTCCCGCCACTATTTGGAATCCGGAGTTGCCTAAGGATTTAGTGTGGATGTCAGGCAGGCGCGCGTTTGTGCATTGCCTTGACGGCGTACATCTGGGTGTCAGCCCGCTGCACTATTTCATCAGCGTTGTCGCCAGCCCAGGGGTAGCCGGAGACGCCCAAAGACACACGTAGCTCGACCTGCACGCCGTCCTCACTGACGACCAACGTCTCGTGCAGGGCGCGCTGCAAACGGTCCGCCACAATGAAGGCAGCATCCCTATTGGTGGCGGGCATGATGACGGCGAACTCATCGCCGCCGATGCGGGCCGGCACATCGGAGTCGCGCAGGGTCTCCGGCAGGCGCTTGCCGACGTGGGCGAGGACTACATCGCCGGCCTTGTGGCCGTAGCGGTCATTTATCGCCTTGAACCCGTCGATGTCCAGCACGAGCACGGCCAGGTGGCGCCGGAAGTTGCGGGCCAACTCGAGCTCGCCGTGCAATCTGTCATAGAAGTAGCGCCGATTGGGCAGGTCTGTGAGGTCGTCCCGCATGGCCATGTCCTGCAGTTCTAGGTGGCGGACCGTGGTGCGGGTCTCGTATCGTTGTACCGAATGGAGGAGGCGAGTTCGGCACAGGGCACCGACAGCGAAGCCGAGCATGCCGACGCTCAGGATGACGGACGCTATTACCAGCAGATCGAACTGCTCCGGGCCGAACGCTTTCTGAACCAACACGACGGCCAGACCGGCGACAGCCGCCACAAGGCTTGCGATTGGGAGCAGGAAAGTCCCCCGGCTTTCGGCGACGCATTCAGGTCTGGAGTCGGTTGTCACCGCCTGACTACGGCTGTTCTGTTGAGCGGAGTGGATCGTTCGCGAAGTCTTCATCGCTTCTTGCTAGCCTGTCATTATCCTTTGTTGCGCCTCGCCGCCCTGGCAGCCCTCGGGGACGCGCTGGCCTGTGCCTGCTCCATCGCTTCGCCAGCCCGAGCCAGCCGTTTGGCGGCGTATAGGACAGCCTCTGCCAGCCTTACAAGGCTGTCTGCGGTCGTTCCGTCTTTTGCCCAGCAAGGCCGTCGTTAGGCGGCTGCGCGCGCTCAACCAGAAGCCCTATCTGCTCTTTGCTCCATTATGTAGGACGCTTAGGCGAAAAATCGGTTACAGGTTCTGTTCTCCATTGGGTAATGAATGTGGGTGGCGCAAGGGACGCGCGTGGAACAGGGGCACGGGCAGTAGGTGGTGTTGAGGGCTGACCCTCGCCTGGTATATGCTCGCAGCGGCGATGCTCTACGTTCTGTACGGACGCGACGACTTCTCGCTGCGGGAGGAGCTGGCTCGCATCAAGGGCGAGCTTGACTCCGACGGTATGCTTTCCTCCAATACGGACGTGCTGGACGGGCGTGAGGTCAGCCCGGAGCAGCTTATGGCCATCTGCAACACGATGCCCTTCCTCAGCGCTCATCGTCTGGTGGTGGTGGAGGGTCTGCTCAAGCGGTTCGGCCGTCCGGAGCGGCCGCGTCGGGGCGCTCGCGCTGGCAAGGGAGGGGGCACGGAGGCGCTGGAGCGCTGGCGGGGGCTGGCCGACTACGCCCAGCGCATGCCGGACACGACGACGCTGGTCCTGGTGGACGAGGAGCTCTCGGGTAAGAATCCGCTGTTGGAAGCCCTCAAGCCGGCAGGACAGGTTCGGGATTTCCGCCCGCTGCGGCCGGGGGCGGTGCTTCAGTGGATCCTGGAGCGGGCGCAGAGCAGGAGCATCGACATCTCGCCGGCGGCGGCGCGGCTCCTGGCCGATCTGGTGGGGAACAACCTGTGGGTGCTGGCGAGCGAGCTGGAGAAGCTGGCGGCCTACGCTCAGGGCCGACGGGTCGAGGGGGCGGACGTGAGGGATTTGGTGAGCGAGGCGCGGCAGGTCAGCATCTTCGCGATGGTGGATGCGATCGTCGAGAAGCGAGGGGCGATGGCTCTGCGCCTCCTGCGGCAGCTGAAGACGGCGGGAGCGGAAGGGGGCTACCTTCTGGCCATGGTGGTGCGGCAGTATCGGCTGATCATCCAGGCCAGGGAGCTGATGAAGGCGGGTCTGGCCACGCGGGAGATCGGCCAGCGATTAGGGGTGGCGTCTGAGTTCGTTCTGCAGCGGATTCTGGACCAGGCTCAGCGCTACTCGCTGTCGCGGCTGAAGGCTGCCTATCGGCGGCTGCTGGAGGCCGACGTTGGGGTGAAGCGGGGGCACTACGACGAGGAGCTGGCGCTGGAGTTGCTGGTGCACGACCTGGCCAGGATATGAGCGCGGAGGGTGGGCGCGGGTTCGGACTCTTGGCTGCCGCTCAGGGGGAGTGGATGGTGAGCAAGACCTTTCCCTGCACCTCCACGTTGGCGGGGTCGGTGTAGATGGGGGCCATGGTCTGGTTGGCTGGCTGGAGACGGATGCGGTCGCGCTCGTGGTAGAAGCGCTTGAGGGTGGCTTCCTGCTCCCGCTTGAGCCACGCGGCCACCATATCGCCGTTGTCGGCGGTAGTGGCGGCCTCCATGAGGACGATATCGCCGTCGTTCACCAGGGCGTCGATCATGGAGGTACCTTTAACGCGCAGACCATAGACATTGCGGCGGTTGCCGACCATGTCCCGGGTGACCTCAATGGACTCGGAGTGGTCTATGTTGCTCCAGGTGTCGGCGGTGGGCACCGGTATGGGCTGGCCGGCGGCGATCTGGCCGATGATGGGCACGGCCAGCGCGCGCGGTCGGCGGCCGCCACGCTCTAGGAGCTCGATGGCGCGCGACACCTCGCGGTCGCGGCGGATGTAGCCATCGCCCTCGAGCTTCTTCAGGTTGTAGTCCACCACCGAAGTGGAGCTGATACTGCATCCGTCCTGGATCTGGCGAATGCTGGGGGGATAGTCGTGCTCGTCGATGAACTGACGAATGAAGCGGAGGATGCTCTGCTGTTTGGGCGAGAGGTCCTTGGCCATACACTCCTCCTTTATGTCGCCGAACTAGTGTTCTGTCGAACAAGTATACTGGCAAGGAGACAAGTTGTCAATCCCCAGCGGCCCTAGTACAATTCCGTTTCGAGGCAAACGTGCTGTGAGGACCCCTTCTTTGCGATTCGCGCGATTTCGCCACGGCCGTCGCCAGGGATATGCGCTGGTGGAGGGCGAGCTGCTCAGGCCGATCGTCGGCAGCCCCTTTGGGCGCTGGCGGTCGGGCGAGGAGACCGTGGCCCTATCGCGGGTGAGGCTGTTGGCGCCCGTGAGGCCGTCCAAGATCCTGGCAGTGGCCCTCAACTACCGGAGCCATCTGCACCAGTTCGACCAGAACTCAGCGCCAGCGAAGCCCGAGCTGTTCCTCAAGCCGCCCTCGGCCGTTGTCGGGCCTGAGGAGGCGATCGTTCTGCCGCCCACCGCGGAACGGGTGGACTACGAAGGCGAGCTGGTGGCGGTCATCGGGCGGCGGGCCAGAGACCTGAAGCCTGACGAGGCCCTGGCCCATGTGCTGGGCTACACCTGCGGCAACGACGTCAGTGCGCGCGACTGGCAGCAGGGCGACCTCCAGTGGTGGCGGGCAAAGGGCTGCGACACCTTCGCACCCCTCGGCCCGTGGATCGCCACCAACCTCGATCCCACGAACCTGGAGTTGCAAACGCGTGTTAATGGAGAGACCGTCCAGCGCACCAATACCTCTCTCCTGATCCACGACGTGACCCGCCTGGTGAGCTTCGCGAGCCAGATGATGACCCTGGAGCCAGGCGATCTTGTTTTTAGCGGCACGCCGGGGACGACTTCACCGCTGAAGAGAGGCGACGTGGTCGAGGTGGACATCGGCGATATTGGCGTGCTGCGCAATCACGTAGAGGCGACAGTGTAGCAACTTCTGCCTCTCTATCTTGACATTGCTCTAGAGGAGTGCGTGCTGGCGCTGGCTCGGCAGCAGTTGAGGAGACGGAGAGGGAACGGCGAGCGGCCCGGTGAGAGGGCCGCCTAGACGAGAGGCAGGGCGGGCCTTACAGAAACAAGAACACCCCGGCGGCCGGGGTGCTCCGGAGCTTCGGCAAAGGGTATCTGGCTAGTTCTCGCTGGTGCCCGTCGAGGTGCGGGTGCCCACGGACTGCACCACTTTTTCGGCTTCGGCGGAGACGCCTTCGGCCGTGCAGTCGCGGTAAGTGGCGAAGATGGCGCGATCGAGCACGCGCAAGCCCGAGGGCTTGAGCTGGGCCTTCTGTTCCTGGCGCAGGCAGAGCAGGTGGTTCAGCCGCCGCAGGAAGTGGAGCTGCAAGCTAGAATAGCGATCCTCCGCCCCCTCCAATAAGGCAGCCAAGTCATCCTTGACCTCATGCTGCGCGCCTAAGTACTCCATGCCAGCCCCATCCTCACTTGAGAGAATCGTCATTAATAGCATAGCCCTTTCCCCCTGAAAAGGGCAAGGAGGGGCCGGTAGACTATCGGTGAGAATTTGGTAGATAGGAGGAGAACCTAAGAGGGAGGGAGCCCCTGTTGCTCTCGGAAACTCGGTTGTGGCCCTCTAGTCGTCCGCTGGCTGCCCGCGCAAGCGGCTGCGCGCGTCGTCCACCAGGCTGTAGACCACCGGGATCACGAGCAGGGTGAGGATGGTAGAGGTGAACAGCCCACCGATGACGACCGTGCCCAGCTCGGCGGCGATGAGGATACCCTCATTGAGGCCCAGGGAGAGGGGGATGAGGGCGAAGATGGTGGCAACGGCGGTCATCAGGATGGGGCGGGCGCGGACGCGTCCGCTGTGGATGAGGGCGTCGTGGGCGGGAAGGCCGCGGGCGCGCTGCTGCTCCACAAAGGTGATGAGGACGATGGCGTTGGTCACCACGATGCCGATGAGCATGAGGAAGCCGATCATGGCTGGCAGGCCGATCTCGCGCTGGGTGACGAACAGGGCGAAGAAGGAGCCGATGGTGGCGAAGGGGAGGCTGGCCATGATGATCAAGGGGTTCACCACTGAGCCCAGGCTGGCTACCATGACGATGTAGACAATGAAAACGGCAACGAGCAGGATTACATACAGGGAACTGAAGGCCTCCTCCTGTTCCTCAAAGATGCCGCCCTTCTTGATGTCCACGCCGGGGGCTTCTTCAACCTGACCGATGGCGTCGTCTACCTTGCCGGAGACGGCGCGAATGTCATCGCTGGTGATGGTGCCGTAGATGGTGGAGGCCCGCCGCTGGTCGACGCGGCTCACCTGTACGCGGCTCTCGGCTTCGTCCACCGTGGCCACGTCGCCCAAGGTGGGCGTCCCTCCGGGGGCCAGGGGCAGCAGCGGCAACATATCCCGTGATCCTTCGTCGCCGTCGCTGCCGTCGTAGACCACCCGCACGTAGACGTCGGTCGTCCGATCTTCTAGCTGTGCCTCGGTGGCCTTCCGGCCGAAGAGGACATCCCTCACCAGCAGCGACACATCCTCGGCGCTGAGGCCGTAGGCTGAGGCCTCTTGGGGGTCCACTTTCACAGCTACTTCGGGCCGGGCAGACATCAGGTCACTCCTGACATTCGTCAGGTCTTTGATCTCCCTCAAATTCGAGAGAAGCTGGTCGTTGGCGTCCTGCACGTCCTCCAGGGTTTCCGCCGAGATCGTGATCTCCAGCTGGTTGGTGTGGGCGGCACCAGACGTTTGCTGCACGCTGACCTCTTTCTCGCCGGGCAGGGCAGTCAGCGCGTCCCGAAGCCAGTCTGCCGCGTCGTCCATGTCGACGCCGTCGGAGTAGGTGAGCCACATGTCGATGGTGCCGGTGGTGGGGACGCGTCCGAAGAACAGCTGGAAGGAGGCTATGGCTCCGCCAGGATCGGGTTGCCCAATCATCATGTCATAGGTGTCCAGCCCCTCTGCCCGGCCCAGGAGTTCCTCGATCTCCTGGGCCTTGGCTTCGGTAGTGGTCAGGCTGGTGCCAGGGGGAAGATCGACGCGGGCCTGGATGGTATTGCCTCCTCCGCCTGGCAGGAAGCTTATGCCGATGAAGGGGAGAAGGGCAAAGCTGCCGACGAACAGTACGACGCCCGCCGTCAGAGTGGCGAGGCGGTGTCCCAGGGCCCAGCGGAGGACGGGGGTGTAGATGCGTTGCAGCCAGGTCTCTTCATGGTCGTCCTCGCCGGACGATCGGCGGGGCTGGCCAGCGCCGAAGGCGAGCAGCCGTCCGAGCCAGCCCGGACGGCCGCCCTGCGCTCCTGCCACCGGCAGGAGGTAGCGGGCCAGGACGGGCACCACCGTCAGAGCCACCACCAGGGAGGCGAGGAGGGCAATGGTGATGGTGAGAGCGAAGGAGAGGAAGAACTCGCCCACCAGCCCTCCGGCCAGGGCCAACGGTAGGAAGACGGCCACGGTGGTCAGGGTGGAAGCGAAGACAGCCGTGCCTACTTCGCGGGTGGCGGTGTAAGCAGCCTCCGATAGCTTCTCGCCCTGGCGAGCATGACGGTAGATGTTCTCCAAGACGACGATGCTATCGTCCACAACGCGGCCGATGGCCACCGTGAGGCCGGCCATGGTGATGAGGTTCAGGGTGATGCCCTGCCAGGCCAGAACGATGAGGGCGATGATGATGCTGAGGGGAATGGAGACGGCGGTCACCAGGGTGGTGCGCAGGCCGGTGAGGAAGAGATATATGACGACGACGGCGAAGAAGAAGCCGAGGAGTGCCTCACGGACCAAGGCGTCGATGGACTCCTCAATGAAGTCTGACTGGTCGTAGATGGTGATAATCTCTACTCCCGTGGGCAGGAGAATCTCGCTGATCTTGTCCTGAATGTTGTTGGCCACCTCCACGGTGTTGGCGTCGGTTTCTTTTACCGCGGTGATGGAGATGCTGGGCTCGCCATTGGTGCGGCTGATGGCGGCGAAGGGGTCAGGGGTCATCTCCACCTGGCCGATGTCGCTTATCAGGACGGGCGATGCAGCCTCAGAGTTCGCGACTGCCAGGTTGCTGATGTCCTCCAGGGATGTGTAGCTAGAGGTGGTGCGCACTGGCAGCACCTGTCCGGCGCTGTCGAAGATGATCCCGCTGGGGCTGGAGACGTTATTCTCCTCGAGCGCCGTGATCACCTGCTGGGTAGTGAGCCCGTACAGGGAGAGCTGCTCGGGGTCAAGGATGACATCGAGCCGCTGGGGGGCTGCGCCCTCGACGGCGACCTTGGCCACGCCCTCCACTCGCTGTATTGCCGGAAGGACATCCCTGCGGGCTATGATCTCCAGCTCCGAAACATCCCGTTCGCCCTTGAGGCTGAAGAAGATGACGGGAAGGTCGGCCAGGTCGAAGCGGTCCACCGATGGCTGGCTCGCGCCACTGGGCAAGGCAAGGTTGTTGACGTTGGCCTCGATCTCCTGCTCCATCTTTTCCAGGTCGGTGCCGTAGTCGAACTCGGCGCTGACCACGGACAGGTTCTCGGTGGAGATGGAGTGGAGCTCCTTGAGGTCGCCAATGCCGGCTACGGCGTCCTCCACAGGTATGGTCACGTCCTCAAGGACAGCGTCAGGGCTGGCGCCGGGGTAGGTGGTAGCGACGGTGACCACCGGGAAGCTGATGTCGGGAAAGAGCTCGGTCTTGAGGCGGAATATGGCAAGGACGCCTGCCACGATCACCAGAAGGGTGACCAGGAAGACAACGGTTGGCCTGCCCAGGGCGAGACGGGTGATGCCGGTTATCCAGTCCACGCGTGCTGCTCCTGGCGGCTGAGGGCGCCGACAATGATGGCAAGGGCCTGCTCGATGGTCTCCAGGTCGGCGCTGTCCATGCGGTCAAGGAGTTCGGACAGCCAGTCCTGGTGCGAGGTCCACAACCTATCGATGAGGCGGTGGCCGCGGGCGGTCAGGCTGTTGAGGATGCGGCGGCGATCCTGGTGATCAGGGCGACGGACGATGAGGCCACGCTCCTTCAGGCGCTCAAGCACGCCGTTCATGGTGGGCAGGGAGACGCCCATGGGCTCGGCCAGGCTGCTGCAGGGAAGGGGCCCATCGACAAAGAGAGAGAAGAGGACTTTGAGTTGGGGCATGGTCAGGTCGAGGCGGTGCCAATCGCGGGGAACCTGGTTACGGGACGTTCTGAAGAAGTCCTCAGCCAGGGAGAGGATGCGCTCTTTTTGGTTACGGTACTGGCTAGCCACCGGCACTTGCCTCTGCAAAATACTTAGGGTTGCGCTAAGCATACCGCCGGTTCTGGCTGAAGTCAAGTCCTCCTGGCCCTGAATCCCCGTGCTAGGGAAGGCCTCAAGCGGGGACAAGAAGGAGGGCGGCCAGAGTCTGGCTGCCCTCCTTGTCAGCGTGGCGTGCCTGCCCGATGGGCAGGTTTGGGTTTACAGTCGCAGCTTACCGTGAGATGGCTGGCGTCGGCGCTGGCGGTGAGGTGCTCCTTCCTCGGCCTGAAGCTCTTCGGCGGCCATGGCACCGACTTCGTAGACGTAGCCACAGCAGAGGCAGGAACTGTACGAGCCGTACCAGTCCTGTTCCATGATCATGGAGCCACGACAGCGGGGACAGACTCTGGGCGGAGAGGCTTGCATCGCTACTTCGAACCCCCTTCCGTTGGCCGTGTCGCCCAGAGGCTCGTTCCTGCCTGGCCAAGCAGGGCCTCGGGCGGCACAAAAAAGGCCTTTTGCCAGTAACCGCCGGCAAGGCCTTTCGTGCGCCTCCGAGGTTAGTTGACGGATTCGGGTTGAAAGGCTAACCCTACCCTCGCTTCAGCGAGAGATTCACCCCGGAATATGGTCCCCCGTGTCGCCTACAGCGACTTCGGCGCGGGCGATCGTGACTTCAATCACATATTATAGCAACAAGTAAGAATCTGTCAAGATAGGTGCTGGCAACTGCCTGTTGCTGGCCTTTGCTCGCCTGGGGGTTGCCTCTTGACCGAGGGAAGAGCGGATGATACTTTCACTCCACTGATAACATGTTAGCAACAGTCATTCGCAGCCGCTAGGGGACACGCCAGCAGTGCAGCAGTACATCGTCCGGCGTGCTCTTCTCAACGTCCTGGTGATCTTCATGGTCATTACCATGGTCTTCCTTGGCCTGCGGCTGACGCCGGGCGACTTCGCTGTGCGTCAGGCGGGGGCGCAGATCCCGCAGCATTCGACGGAAGAGGCGAAAGAGATCGTCCGTCACGATCTGGGCCTGGACAAGCCGATGCCTAAGCAGTACTGGGAGTTCGTGAGCGGCCTCTTCCAGGGCGATCTGGGTGACTCCTTCGTCAGCAAGGAACCGGTCATGCTGGAGCTGAAGGACCGGTTGGCGCCCTCTATCGAGCTGGGAATCCTCCAGATCGCAGTCGCGATAATGGTAGCTGTGCCCATAGGCATTATCTCGGCCATTCGCCAGGACACGTGGCTGGACTACATTCTCCGCATGTTCGCTATCTTCTGGCTGGCCGTGCCCTCTTTCTTTGTGGGTGTGCTGCTCCTTTACTCTTTGGCCCGTTGGGCTCACTGGAGTCCGCCCATTACCAACTACAAAGGCTTCTTTGATGATCCTCTTTTGAATATGCAGGCCATGTTTCTCCCAGCCTTGGCGGGGGGTCTGGCCATTGGCGCTATTATCATGCGGTTTCTGCGATCACAGATGCTGGAGGTGCTCCGTCAGGACTACGTGCGTACTGCCTGGTCAAAGGGTCTGCGGGAGCGAGCGGTGGTCTTAAGACACGCCCTCAAGAATGCTCTTATTCCTGTTCTTACCGTCATCTCCCTCCTCCTCGCGACCGTGGTCAGCGGCAACGTGGTCCTGGAGACCCTCTTTCAGGTGCCGGGCATTGGCTTCTACGTGGTCAATGCCATTCAGCAGTACGACTATCCGGTGGTCCAGGGAGTAGTGCTTGTGATGGCCGCAGGTCTGGTGTTCGTGAACCTGCTGGTAGACATGACCTACGCCTGGCTGGACCCCCGGATTCGCTACGGATAATCGGCTGCTGGAAGGAGGGGTCCCGTGCTGGCGGGACAAGAAAGGGCCGAGGTGGAGGTCCTCGCCGTGGCGGAGGAGCTTGCTCAGCCGCAACGGCCGGGCTGGCTCTTGCTGGTCGGGCGCTTCATATGGCGCAAGCCTCTGGGCGCTTTCGGGCTGGCGGTTGTCTTGTTGATGGCAGCGGCGGCCGCCGGTGCGCCCTGGCTCTGCCGCTATGACGCCGAGGAGACATTTCGGGTTGCCAACCCCAGCTACGTGCCGGGCTCAGCGGAGCCGGAAGAGAAGTTGGACAGCCGCTCGGGCCCGAGCTGGGAGCACTGGTTCGGCACTGACCAGTTTGGCCGCGACAACTACTCGCGAGTGGTCTGGGGTGCGCGACGTTCACTGGGAGTGGGGCTGGGCGCTCTGCTGTTCGCCATCATCTTCGGCACAACCATCGGCATCGTGTCGGCCTACTTCCGTGGGTGGTTCGATATGCTCGTCCAGCGAGTCATGGACTCCATCCAGGCCTTTCCGGCGATGCTGATCCTGCTGCTACTGGTGAGCCTCACGGAGCGCAATCTGATTACTCTGACAATGGGCTTGGGCTTTGTGGTCATCACCGCCGCGCAGCGCATCGTGCGCAGCGCCGTCCTGTCGGCGCGCGAGGACCCACACGTGGAGGCAGCCAGGGCTATCGGCTGCTCTCCCATCCGCCTGATGGTGGTGCACATACTGCCCAACGTGGCGGCGCCGATAATTGTCATCTTCTCCATTGGGATTGCCAGCGTTATCCTGGCGGAGGCCGCGCTGGGATTCCTGGGATTGGCGCCTATCGAGCCGCCATCCTGGGGCATGATGCTGGACGAAGGGCGGCGGTACATGACGAGTCAGCCGTCGACGATGCTGGCTGGCGGCGCAGCGATAACTCTGACGGTGATGGGCTTCAACCTGGCGGGGGATGCCCTGCGCGATATCCTCGACCCGCGCATTCGCCTTAGCTAGGGGAGCTCTAGGATAAGGCAAGGGAGGTGTGACTATGGATGAGTCGCATTACTGGCGACGCTTCTGGCGTCGGCGGCTGTCGCGACGGCGGATGCTGCAGGCGGCTGCGCTTGGCGGCGCCGGTCTTGCGGCGGCCGCTGTGGTGGGCTGCGCGGAGGAGGAGAAGGAGGCCACGCCGACGGCTCTGGCCAGTCCGACCATTGCCGCCACTCCCACGCCCTACGTATACGAGCCGGCGGCCTATACGGGCGGTACGCTGCGCTTGCCGGGCTACGAGGCCTTCGTGTTCGATACCCTGGATCCCCACCAGACGGAGTTCGGGCCTGTCGTCAGCTCTCATTCTGCGGTTTTCAGTAAGCTTCTGAGGTACGAAGACATCGAGCGGGGGGTCATCGTTCCCGATCTGGCCGAGGCGATGCCGGAGACGCCTGACGAGATTACGTACATCATCCGGCTAAGGCCGGGCGTGCGCTTCCACCAGCCCAGTGCCGTCCTCGACCGGTCGGCCAGTGACGAAGAGAAGGCGGTGGGCGGCCGCGAGCTGACGGCGGAGGACGTGAAGTACAGCTTCGAGCGGCAGATGAACGAGGAGAGCCCGCGGCGGGCGCTCTACCTCCGCGCCCATCAGTATGAGACCATCGATAGCATAGAGGTGGTGGACTCGCTCACGCTCACGATCCGCACCAAGCGGCCGACGGCTCCATTCATGCACTACCTGGCTGATAGCAGTGCCTTCATCGTGGCCAAGGAGCTGGTGGACGAGAACGACGAGATGAACCGGCAGGCGGCGATGCTGGGCACCGGGCCGTTCATGTGGGATCAGCTGAGGCCCTTGAGGGAGGCATCCTTTGTGAGAAACCCTGACTGGTTCGGCTGGGGGGAGCCGGAGCTGGGCAGGCCTCACGTCGACGGCTATAAGTCCTTTTTCCTGTTCGACGATGCCTCCGTTGAAGCGGCGTTTCGCACCAAGAAGCTGGATGTGGCCTTTCAGGTGAACAACCCCGAGTGGGTGATCAAGCTGAGGGAGGATGAGCCCGACCTGATCAGCGTCGACAAGGGCTTCGCGGCTTGGGTCAAGGCCGCCTTCATTATCGACCAGCCGCCCTACAACGACATCAGGCTGCGGCGAGCCATCCATCTGGCCAGCGACCGCCAGCAGATGCTGCAGGCCTTCTGGCAGGGCTATGGCAAGATGCAGGGGCCGGTGGGGTGGGTCCTGACGCAGTGGGCCCTGCCACAGGAGGAGTTGCTCAAGAAGCCCGGCTATCGGCTGAGCAAGGAGGAGCGGGAGCAGGACGAGCAGGAGGCGCGTCGGCTCTACGAGGCGGCGGGGAGCCCCGACCTGAAGGTCATCTTCGCGGATCAGCCGGCCTACATCCAGCAGTTCGCTCCCCAGTATGAGCGACAGCTGGAGGAGGTTCTGGGTGCTAAGGTCGATTACGATATATGGACCTACCCCCAGATCTCGGCAGCGTCGGCTCGGGGCGAGGCTCCATTTGTCTTCGCCTATGACAACGGCTGGATCGACCTGGACGACTGGCTCTATCCGTACTTCCACACCGATGGGCCCAAGAACGATTCCGGCCTGTCGGATGCTACCCTGGACGGGATGCTGGAGGCTCAGAGGAGGGAGTTCGATCCTGCGGAGCGGCAGCGGCTGGGCTACGAGATCCAGAACTACCTGCTGGACAACGTTCTGACTCGGGTGGACTTCGTCGCCGCTACGTGGCTATGGGTGGCCTGGCCCTACTATCGCAACTTCCGCCCCATACCTTTCTTCGGGAACTCGTTCCTGATGGCCGATGCCTGGCTCGACCAGTCGAATCCCGTTTGGGGGAGCAGGCCCTAGAGGGCGGCCGCTAGAAGACGGCAGTGGTGCTGGCGCCATCCACCTGGATGGTGGCGCCGCTGATGTAGCGAGCCTGGTTCGAGGCCAGGAAGGCGACGAGGGCAGCGACGTCAGCGGGGTCGCCGAGGGAACCGGTGGGCGTTCTGCTCTCCTCCTCCTCGAGTACCTCCTGGAAGGGGCGGCCCTCCCGTTGGGCACGTGCCTTGAACAGGGAGAGGAGCCGCTGGGTGGCGATGTTGCCTGGGCAGACGTTGTTCACGGTGATGCCATCCTTGCCTACCTGCCGCGATAGGGTCTTGGCCATGCCCACTACCCCCAGGCGGACGGCGTTAGAGAGGATGAGGCTGTCGATCGGCTGCTTGACGGCCACTGAGGTGATGTTGATGACCCGTCCGCCTTGCCGGCGCAGGTGAGGTAGCGCCTCGCGGGTGGTGCGGACGGCGCTGAGGAAATTCTGGTCGACGGCCTGCTGCCACTCCTCCTCGGAGAAGTCGTCGAAGGTGCCGGGGGGAGGGCCGCCGGCGTTGTTGACCACGATGTCGATGCGGCCGAACGTTTTGGCGGCCTCGCGGACGAGACGCTGGATGTCGTCGTAGCTGGACATGTCGCAGACCAGGGGCAGGACACGGGCCCCCGTCTGCGAGCGGATCTCCTCGGCGGTGGTCTTGAGATCGTCCTCGCCGCGGGCGCAGATGGCGACATCGCACCCCTCCTGGGCCAGGGCAAGGGCGATGGCCTTGCCGATGCCGCGGCTGGAGCCGCCCACTATCGCTGCCTTTCCCGTCAGTCCTAGTTCCATCTTTCTGCCACCTTGTCTTCTATCGAATACTCCTCTCCAGGTATGGTATTCGATCTGGCGGCAGTGTCAAATGGCCATTACCTCCGCTCATGGTTCGACAGGCTCACCATGAGCGGAGATGGGCAGGCGGTTCAAACCGCTCGCCCTGAGCGTGTCGAAGGGCGAACGACGGCGCTCTTTCAACGGCCTCGGCCCTTGCTTGTCCTTGACAGGCAAGGGGGCGTCCGCTATAGTCCAGGTGTTTCCTGTACCTTAGTAATCGAATAGCGGTTGGCAAGGGTGCCCCGCAGGGCCTCCGCCTGAGGCGGAGGCCGGGGTTAAAAGCGAAGCCGGTGTGAGACCGGCGCTGTCCCGCAACTGTAATCCGCTGTGGGCGGAAAGTCAGGTCGCCTGCCCTTGTCAGATGCACCAGTCTTCGAGGGAGAGGCATGGGCACATGCGGTGGAAGAGCACGCGAGCCCTTGCCGGTCTGAAGGCAAGGGTTTGTTGTTTCTTCTGCCCGAAGGTCTATTCGAAAAGTCCTTCGCCAATCTCGAGGCGGGGGACTTTCTGCGTCCCTCAGAAGGGAGGAGATGTGATCAGTCTTGTTCAGCGTGGCCTGCTGTTGCTGGCGCTCGTCGGCGTCCTGGCGGTGGCTGTGGCCTGCGAGGACGGCGGTGGGGAGCCGACGCCGAAGGCATCGCCCACCGTCCTGGCGGCCGTGCAGGTTCCGTACCCGCAAAGCATCGTCGATACGGTGGGGCGCGAGGTCACGATGGAGGCGCAGCCGCAGCGCATCGCTTCGCTCTCGCCGGCGGCCACGGAGATCCTCTTCGCGATCGGCGCGGGCGATCAGGTTATTGCCGTCGACATGTACTCGAACTATCCGGAGGAGGCCACGACCCGCCAGCAACTAGACGCCTTCCAGCCCAATCTGGAGGCCATCGCCGGGGTCGGGCCGGACCTTGTACTGCTGTTCTACGACCCGGAGGAGCTTTCCGATTCGCT
This sequence comes from Dehalococcoidia bacterium, assembly GCA_020356025.1. Classification (GTDB taxonomy): domain Bacteria; phylum Chloroflexota; class Dehalococcoidia; order SM23-28-2; family SM23-28-2; genus SM23-28-2. The sequence goes on from CP070630.1 coordinate 256,418, forward strand.
CGAGAGGCTGGGCATCACGACGGCGGTGCTGGGCTCTATCGAAGAAACGCCCGAATCGGTGGAGGCCGTGTTCGACCAGATACGGCTGCTGGGCCAGATGACGGACCATGTTCAGGAAGCCGAAGACCTGGTGGCGGAGATGCAGGACCGCGTTGACGCCATCGAGGAGGCCTTGGCGGACGTGGAGCAGGGGCCGCGCATCTTCCACGAGGTGGACGCGATGCTGTACACGGCAGCGCCCGACAGCTTCGTCGGTGGCCTGTACAAGATCCTCAAGGCACAGAACATCGCCGCAGGGACTGACCAGCCTTTCCCGCAGCTCAGCCAGGAAGTGATCATCGAGAGGGACCCGGAGGTGATCATTCTGGCCGACGGCGGCTACGGCGAGTCGCCGGACACGGTGAAGGGTCGTCCCGGCTGGGGGAACATCTCGGCGGTGCGGAACGATCGCATATTCGTTATCGATCCGGACATCGTGAGCCGGCCGGGGCCGCGCTGCGTGGAGGCCCTGGAGGCGCTGGCCGCGTACCTCTATCCGGAGAGGTTTGAGTGAGGCTCTTCGGCTCTGCGGCTAGGGTTGAACCGTCACCGGAGGCCGCTTTCGCCGCCCTGCTGGGGCGGGCGCTCTGGCCGCGGCTGGCAGTGGGCCTGGGGGCCCTGTTGGGGGCAGCCATGCTGGCCGCCGCCATCGGGCCGGCGGACATCCCGGCCGACGCCACTGCGCGCATCATCCTCTCGCGGCTGCCGGGCGTGAGCCTGGCCGATAGCCTGCCGCAAAGCTGGCGGGACATCGTGTGGGAGGTGCGCCTGCCGCGGGTGGTGATGGCGGGCCTGGTGGGGGCGACTCTGGCGCTCTCCGGCGCCACGTACCAGGCCGTCTTCCGCAACCCCCTGGCCGACCCCTACCTCATCGGCGTGGCGGCCGGGGCCGGCCTGGGAGCGACCGCGGTCATCGTGTCGCCGCTGGACTACACGGTCGGCGGCGTGAGCCTGGTGCCGCTGGCTGCTTTCGGCGGCGCTCTCACGGCGGTCGCCCTGGCCTACGCGCTGGCGCGCGTCGGGCGGACAGTGCCCACCGTCACGCTGATCCTGGCCGGAGTGGCTATATCGTCTATCGCCACGTCGGCGATGTCCTTCCTCATGATCAACAACAGCCAGCGGGTGCACACCACCCTGACGTGGATCCTGGGCGGCTTCAACCTGAGCGAGTGGGGCAAGCTGTGGTGGGTGCTGCCGTACGTGCTGCCGGCGGCGTTCATCATCCTGCTCTACGGACGCATCCTGAACGTGCTGCAACTGGACGAGGAGCAGGCGCAGCAGCTTGGGGTGAACGTGGAGCGGGTGAAGCTGCTGCTGCTGGGGGCGGCGTCGCTGGCCGCGGCGGCGGCCGTCTCCGTGAGCGGGATCATCGGCTTTGTGGGGCTGATCGTGCCGCACGCGGTGCGCCTCATCTGGGGGCCGGACTATCGGCAGCTCTTGCCGATGTCGATGGTCCTGGGCGGCGCGTTCCTCATCCTGGCCGACCTGCTGGCTCGTACCGTCAATTCGCCCAGCGAGATCCCGGTGGGCATCATCACCGCCTTCTGCGGCGCGCCTTTCTTCCTCTACCTGCTGCGGATGCGGCAGCGGGCGGTCTTCTGAGGGCGACATGCTGGAGGTACGCGACCTGACGGTAGCCTACGGTAAGCTCGTCGCTCTGCGACAGGTGAGCCTGTCGCTGGGGGCGGGCGAGCTGTTGGGGGTGGTGGGGCCCAATGGCTCGGGCAAGTCGACGCTGATTCGGGCCATCACGCGGCTGGTGCGGCCTCTGGGAGGCTATATCCGCCTCGACGGGAAGGAACTGGGGAGCCTCTCCCAGCGAGAGCTGGCGCGATGGGCGGCGGTGGTGCCCCAGCGCCCATACCTGCCCGATGTGTTCACTGTGCTGGAGGTGGCTCTGATGGGCCGCACTCCTCACCTGGGTCTGCTACAATCGGAGGGACGGGCCGACCTGGCAGCGGTGCGGCGAGCTCTGGAGCAGACCGATACCTGGCAGCTAGCCGGCAGGCGGATGGGCGAGCTCTCGGGAGGCGAGAGGCAGCGGGTGGTGGTAGCGCGCGCTCTCGCTCAGGAGACGCCTCTCCTGCTTCTGGACGAGCCTACCGCTCACCTGGACATGGGCCATCAGGCGGCGGTGCTCGATCTGGTCAGGCAGCTCTGTCGAGGGGAGGGCAAGGCCGGGCTGGCGGCCATTCACGACCTGAGCCTGGCCAGCCAATACTGCGACCGATTGGTGATGCTGAACGAAGGCCGTATCGTTGGTGAAGGGGAGCCAGAGGAGGTGCTATCGCCGCAGCTTCTGGCCTCCGTCTATGGAACGCGGGTCTCGGTCTTCAGCCATCCCCTGACCGGGCGGCCGGTGGTGACGCCGATGTCGGGGGACTCTCGTGCGGGCCTGGAGGCGAGAGGAAGCGTCGGCACGTTCAGGAGCTGAAGAATGGCGGCAGAAGACGCGGAACGCCAGGCACTGGTCATCGTGCTTACCGGGCGCGGCAAGGGCAAGACCACGGCTGCTCTGGGGGTGGTCTTGCGCGCCAGGGGCCGCGGCATGAAGACGGTCGTCCTGCAGTTCATGAAGGCGAGGACGAGCAACTACGGGGAGAATCGGGCGGCCAAGAAGCTGGGGATCGAGATAATCCCTTTTGGCGAGGGGTTTACCTGGCGGTCCGAGGACATCGAGAAGGACAAGGCCACCGCCCGCGAGTGCTGGGAGTTAGCGCGCGAGAAGATCGGCTCCGGGCAGTACGGCATCGTCGTCCTGGACGAGATGACGTATCCGATGAGCTACGGCTGGATTGCTGTCGAAGAGGTGATCGATACCCTGCGACAGCGGCCGCAGGGCCTGCACGTGATCATCACCGGCCGCGATGCTCCCCAGGAGCTGATCGACTTCGCGGACGTGGTGACGGAAATGCGGGAGGTCAAGCACCCGCATCAGAAGGGGCTCAAGGCTCAGCCGGGCATCGACTTCTGAGGCAGCGCTGCCATGATACCCATCGGCGATAGCGTGCGCGCCCGCACGTTTCCCTGCGTCAACATCGCCATCATCATCGCCAACTGCCTGGTGTTCCTCTATGAGGTGGGGTTTGCCAGCAACATCAACAAGTTCTTCTTCGACTGGGCGGTAGTGCCCGTTAGGCTGACCGACTATCTGGACAACCCAGGGGATTATTCTCTGCGCGTTCTCTTCACGCCGATAACCGCCATGTTCCTCCACGGCGGGTGGTTTCACATCATGGGGAACATGATCTTCCTGTGGGTGTTTGGGGACAATGTGGAGGATGCCCTGGGGCATGTTCGCTACCTGGTGTTCTACTTCGTTTGTGGTATCGCCGCGGCGGCGGCTCAGGTATGGGTGGATCCTAACTCGGCGGTGCCGATGGTGGGGGCCAGCGGTGCCATCGCCGGCGTGCTGGGGGCCTATCTGCTGCTCTATCCCCGGGCCACAATAGCGACCCTGATAATGCCGTTCTTCTTCTGGACGGCCTACGTACCGGCCTTCCTGCTGATCGGCTTCTGGTTCTTGATCCAGGTATTCAACGGGGTGGCCTCGATCGGCTATGCCGTAGGTGCCAGCGAGGGTGTGGCCTGGTGGGCGCACGTGGGAGGCTTCTCGGCCGGCTTCCTGCTGCTCTGGCTCTTCCGTCCTCGTCGTCCGAGCGTGGACGTCGGTCGATCGCTGCGGTAGGTTAGGCCCATCGCTGATGCTTGGGCGACTCCCCACTACGCCTCAAGGCGTCAGATGGCAGTTTCACTCGGGCGGCCGGTCTTCGGGAACGCTGTGCTCTACGGGAGACGTGGTCTATTTGCTGGCCGGAGCGCGTGGTGCTTGGGTCTGACCTCGTCTCGAGTAGCTGAAGTCATTGGAGAATTGCCGGCGAGCGGCGCACCACTTGCAGACGCCTTCGGTCGTGGAGCCATTTGGGTTTCCGAGCAACCAGTGGTGGGCGCTGTGCGAGCAGGCCGGCGTGGCTGTGGGAGTGACTGCCGCGCTCTCGTCTACCATCGTCCGCGCCTGTGGGTCGAGCGGCGCGAAAGGCCGCCCAGGTAAAGCTTGTGTGCCATGGATGATTCCCCTCTCTTCGACCCTTGGACAGTCACCAGCCGGTCGCGTCTCGTTCCGCTGGAAGGAAAGAGGGGGGCACAGCCCCCCTCTTTCGATGTCAGACCTAGTAGCGGGGTGAGGAAGCAGCGGGTTGCTGCCGGAAGCAGTCGCTACAGTAAACTGGGCGGTCGCCACGCGGCAGGAAGGGGACTTCTGTATCCTTGCCGCACTGGGCACAGACGGCGGGATGCATCTCTCGCGGGGCCCGACCATAGCCGCCGCTGTTACCGCCGTAGCCGCGTTCGGCACGACGGGCTTGGCGGCAGTCCGGACAACGCTTGGGCTCGTTGGTGTAGCCCTTTTCGGCGTGATAGGCCTGGTCGTCAGCGCTGAAAGTGAAAGACTGACCGCAGTCTTGACAGGTGAGAGTCCTATCCTCGTAACTCATCGATGACCTCCTTTCGCTCTATAGTTGGCGAAGGCTTGGTCACCGAGATCCAGGACGCTGGAGGGAATGCACGCGGACAACTAAACGATCACCACTGGGAGAAGCTTACCACAGGATGGAGAAATGCGCAAGGGTGCTTTTCTGCGCGGCCTAGGCGCGAAACTCGATGCGGGTGAGCAGTCGCCGCTCCGCCTCGGCGGCCACTTCCTCCACCAGGCCGCCGGCCACCCGGCCAACAAGGCGCTCCAGGATAGCCCGCCGCGGCCGCAGGTAGGCCAGCCGTCGCGGCACTCTGCCCAGCTCGGTGGCCATGTCGATGGCTGTGTCCAGGTCGCCCAGTTCATCCACGAGGCCCAGCTCTTTGGCCTTGCGGGCGGTGAACATCTCGCCGGTAGCGAGGCTGCGCACCTTCTTTGGCTGCAGACGGCGGGTGCGGGCCACGGCGTCCACGAACCAGTCGTAGTACTCGTCCATGAGGGTCTGGAGCTTCTTCTGCTCCTCGTCGGTGGGCTCGCGGAAGGGCTGGAACATGTCTTTGAAAGTGCCGGCCTTGGTCACGAACACCTTCACCCCCAGGCGCTGCAGGAGCTCGCTGATGACGGGTCGGATGGAGATGACGCCGATGGAGCCCACTATCGCCGTGGGGATGGCCACCACCTTGGTGGCGGCGCAGCTCGCCAGGTAGCCGCCGGAGAGACCCGAGCCGCGGATGAAGGCGATGACGGGTTTCTTGGCTGCCACCTTGGCTATACCGCGGTGGATCTGCTCGGCGGCGGCGGCCGAGCCGCCGGGGGAGTCGATATCCACTACCATCGCCCTCACGCGAGCGTCGTCACGCAGGGCGCTGAACATGCGACCGTAATCGGGGCTGCGGATGGTCGCTCCCAGGACGCCGAAGAGTTCAACGATCCCGATCCTGGGGGCCAGCCACGGCAGACCTATCGGACGGAACTGAGTCACGTCTTAACCTCGCAGAACTCGCGATGCCTCAGCCTGCCTCCTGGCAGGCTCTGGAGCCAGTATAGCGCGGATGGGTCCGAAACGAAACCGAGGCTTTTGGCGGCGGCCTTCTAGTATGCTATCATCAGCCTGCTTGCCGGTGCTGGGAGGTTATCGGGGTAGGATGCGCATAATTCTTTTCACTGGCAAGGGCGGGGTAGGCAAGACCACCATGGCAGCCGCCACTGCCTTGCGTGCGTCGCAGCTAGGCCATCGCACCGTCGTCCTAAGCACCGACGTCGCGCATAGCCTGGCCGACTCCTTCGACTTGCCCCTGGGGTCTGAGCCTGTGCCTATCGGTGCCAACCTGTGGGGCCAGGAGACCGACGTCTACTACAACCTGGAGAAGTACTGGGGCACGGTGCAGCAGTGGCTAAGGGCGCTTCTCGCCTGGCGCGGCCTGGACGAGCTGGTGGCGGACGAAGTGGCTACTCTGCCGGGCATGGACGAGCTCTCCAACCTCCTGTGGATCAACGATCACTATGCCAGTGGCCGCTACGACGTGATCATCGTGGATTGCGCTCCCACCGGCGAGACCCTCAGGCTGCTAAGCTTCCCCGACATCGCCGGCTGGTGGGTGGAGAAGATCCTGCCCATCCATCGGCGGATGGTGAAGGTGGTCCGGCCGATGGTGCGGCCCTTCAGCGATATCCCTCTGCCGACGGACGAGGTGTACGGGGCTGGGGAAGACCTTTTCCGACGTCTGGAGGAGCTGCGGGTCCTTCTGAGCAGCCTCGATGAGACATCGGTGCGTCTGGTTCTCAATCCGGAGAAGATGGTGATCAAGGAGGCCCAGCGCACGTTCACCTATCTCAACCTGTACGGCTACGCGACCGATGCCGTGATCTGTAATCGGCTCATTCCTGAGGAGGTGGAGGATCGCTACTTCCAGAGCTGGAAGACGGCTCAGGAGCAGTACTTCCGCCTTATCCAGGAGTGCTTCTCTCCTCTGCCGCTCTTGACAGCGCCCCTGATGGAGCAGGAGGTGGTGGGTCTGGAGATGCTAGAGCAGATGGCGGCCGCCCTCTACGACGATAAGGATCCCACCCAGCTCTTCTTCCGCGGCCCTGTCCAGGAGGTGACGAATGAGGACGGGCGATATGTGCTGACTATCGCTCTTCCGTTCGTCAGCAAGGAGGAACTTTCGCTGACGCGGTCAGGGGACGAGCTCACGATCAACGTGGGGAGCCTCAGGCGCAGCATCATCCTGCCGCGCATGCTCCACGGCCTGAGCACGCTGGGGGCCAAGTTCGAGGGGGACAAGCTGCGCATCGCCTTCGGCGAGGCCTTGGAGGAGGAAGAGTCGGCGTGATCGGCAGGATGGGCGAATAGCTGGTGTGGCAGTGCCAATTGGATGCTAGGGAGCCTGGGCTGCGTCGCAGATGATCTTGCCAACGTCCACTACCGTAACCTGGCCGTAGACCGGATGGCTCAGGATGGCTTCCCGATTGAGGGTGTAGGCGTTTCGCCGGCCCACCTTGCGCTTGCGGATGAAGCGATCCTGCTCCAGCTCCCGCACGATCTGATAGACGGCCCGCTCCGTTAGTCCTGTGCTCAGGGCGATCTCTCGCAGGGTAGCCTGAGAGTTCTGGACGATGTGGAGGATCACCAGGCCGTGGTTGCTGAGAAAGTTCCATTTCTTGGGCATAGCCTACTCACCCTTCCCTAGAGGCGAAGCGTCCGCTTCGCTTCTGCTCTTGAGCGCCTCTGGACGGCCGGCCGCTAGCGTCCCCAGAGCCCCAAATAGTGGGGCTGCAGCCAGGGAACGGGTGAGGCGCTGCCCGAGGAGGACATCCCCGTTCACTGAATGGGCGGCATGATTGAGAGCCATAGGTTTGGTCATGTCCCCGCCATTCGGCCAAGATTTTTTACCATTTTTTATCATAGGTATTGACAAGTGGTGAAATGGCTGCTATTGTTGTTAGGTCAATATAGATTTCCAATTCTATATTGGCATGGTAAAAGAGTCATATTAGTGCCCTAATAATTGTCTAGGAGAGCCAAAGTCGTTGCTCTCATTATGCAGAAAGAATACGGCTATTGTCTAGTGGCCCAGTTCTATAGAAAGGCTTCTAGGAAGCGCAATCGGGATTTTTGGATGACAGGATAGGGGGAAACGGCACTTGAGAAGTGTCGACGTACACGAGCCTCTCAGTCGGCCGGGGGACGTGAGCGTCGGGGAGCGCATCTTTCAGGACTTTGCCGAGCGCTACCGTCAGTACTTCCCGCGAGTGTTCGCCTATGTGTACGGGCGAATACGGGACGTCCAAGCAGCCGAGGACATAGCATCAGAGGTCTTCGAGAGGGCTTTCGTTAAGGCCGAGACCCTTCGGCACGAAGAAGCCTTCGGCACCTGGCTGTTCACCATCGCTAGAAACCTCCTGATCTCCTACTGCCGCAAACGCAGCCGCTTTGGCGGCCCAGTCAACAGTGATCTGATAGACTCCTTGCCGGGGGAAGATGTCCCTGAGGATAGTTATCTAGAGCGCGAGGAAGTGGCCAAGATTATGGGCCATGTCCGGCGCTTCCCGCGGAGGGAGCAGGACATCATCGCCCTGAAGTTCGATGCTGAGCTGACGAACGTGCAGATCGCCGGGATAATGAACCTGAGCGAAAGCAACGTGCGGGTCATCCTCTGCCGCACGCTGCAAAAGCTAAGGAAGATTCTTCAGGAAGAAGCCTAGCTCGCCTCTCCAGAGGCAAACCGGAAGGCCATAGACCTTTCGTCCTCAGGCTGAATCGCCCATCAGGTATGCCCCAGCATGGCGTTGTGCGTTAGGCCGCCGCAAGTTGGCGGACGCGCTCCACGAGCATCGGCAGGGAGGTGCCCGCCAGCGTCCGCAGGATGATATCGCACAGGGGGGTCAGGGCCGTCTCGTTGGGGTTGACCTCGATGAGCTTGCCGCCAGCCATTTTCACGTCCTGGGGGAAGCCGGCCGCCGGATACACTGTCCCCGAGGTGCCTACAAGGAGCATGCAGGTGCACATGCGGGACTGGCGGATGCACTCCTCCAGGGCGTCGTGGGGTATGGGCTCGCCGAACATCACGGTGTCGCTCTTCACCATGCCGCCGCACTCGGGGCACTTGGGGGGCAGTTCCTCGACGGTGAACTCGTCGATGGGCCAGCGGGTATTGCAGCCGATGCAGCGCAGCTTCACGCGGCTGCCGTGGATCTCGGTGATGGCCGTACTACCTGCCTCCTGGTGGAGGTTGTCGATGTTCTGGGTGATGATGTGCTGAAGCTGGCCCATTTGCTCCAGCTCGGCCAGGGCGTAGTGGCCGGGGTTGGGCCGGGCCTGGTCGAGGGCATCGATGAGTTCCTGCAAGGGGCCGGTGCCGCTCATCCTCTCCTCCCACCACTTCTTGGGGTCGCGCATGAAGCTCTGGTAGCCCAGCATGTCCGGTTCGCCGTACTTGGTCCAGAGGCCGCCTGGCCCTCGAAAGGGAGGGATGCCGCTCTCCACCGAGTGGCCTGCCCCCACCAGGGCCACCACGTGGCTGGAGTCCACCACCAGGTGGGCGGCCTCCTCTACGAGTTCCTCCAGTAGCTCTTCGCTGGTCATCTCTTTCTCCTGCGTCTCAGCGCCGGTCTGCCCTCACTGTGAGGCTTCGTCCGGGTCGGCGGCTTGGCTGGGGAGCACCTGCACGAAGATGGTCCTGTCGCGCGGCCCATCGAACTCGCATAGGAAGACGCCCTGCCAGCGGCCCAGGGCCAGGCGCCCGTTATCGATGGGAACCATCAGGGAGAGCCCCGTCAGGGTGGACTTGATGTGGGCGGGGGCATTGCCCTCTAGGTGGTGGTAGCTGCCTCTGCTAGGGACCAAGGTGTTCAGGCGGTCCAGGATGTCTCGTCCCACGGAGGGGTCGGCGTTCTCGTTGATGATGATGCCGGCAGTAGTGTGCGGCAGGTACAAATAGCAGACGCCTTCCTGGACGCCGCTGCGGCGGACGACGTCGTTGATCCTCTGGGTGATCTCCTCCAGTACTTCCTTGCCCCTGGTGAAAACGTTAATGTGCAATGGCACGATCCACGCTCCTTCCCCTTTTCCGCTGCCTCATTATAGCGTGAACTTCCCTTGTTGGCGCTAGCGTTGTTTTCTTGACGGCTGTGAAGCCGTCTGCTACGTTGCCGGCGAGAAGCCATGAAGAAAACGGTCATGACGATCGCCGGCTCCGATTCGAGCGGCGGCGCCGGCATCCAAGCCGATCTCAAGACCTTCGCCGCTCTGGGCGTATACGGCACCTGCGCCATAACCGCCGTCACCGCTCAGGAGAGCACGGGGGTACAGGCCATCCACGAGCTTCCGTCAGAGCTGGTGGCCGCCCAGATCGATGCCGTCGTGCGGGACATGGGCGTCGACGCCGTGAAGACGGGGATGCTGGCCAATGCGGGGATCGTTCGTGTCGTGGCGGAGAGAGTGAGGCAGCATCGCCTGCCGAACCTGGTGGTCGATCCGGTGCTGGCCGCCAAGAGCGGCGACCCCCTGTTGAGGGAGGATGCTCTGAGCGTTCTCAGGGGGGAACTGCTCCCGCTGTGCACTGTGGTCACGCCCAACATCCCAGAGGCGGAGGCGCTGGTGGGACGCCGCCTGAAGACGGATGAGGATCTGCAGGGGGCGGCGCAGGAGATAGCGGCGCTGGGGGCCAAGAACGTGGTGATCACCGGCGGGCATGCCTCGGGGCCGGAGGCGGTGGACCTGCTGTATGACGGCAAGGGCTTTTGGCACTTCTCGGAGCCGCGTCTGGCCACGAGCCACGGGCGAGGCGTGGGATGCACCTTCGCCTCGGCCATCGCCGTTCGGCTGGCACAGGGGGCTGACATCGAGGAGGCGGTGGGGAGCGCCAAGGAGTATGTGACGGCGACTCTGGAGCACGCCTTGGCTCTAGGGAAGGGGCCGGGGCCGGTGCATCACTTCTACGAGTGGTGGGAGGGCGGCGGTCGTTGACTTTGGCTCGCCTGCATGCTAATCTGAAAGTGCAAACTGAATAGAGCCGTGCGGGAGCTCGGGTAAGCCGGGCTGAGAGGCCCCGAAATGTCGGGGGCGACCGTCGGAACCTGATCTGGGTAATGCCAGCGTAGGGAATCGGAAGAGACGTCCCAAACAACGCGCTGCTGGTACACCCAGCGGCGCGAATTTTTATAACGGACAGGGCGTCTCTAGAAAGGAGCCAGTCATGGCCTCCAACGGCAAGCCGGTGACGCAACTGTATCATGCCCGGCAGGGCGTGATCACCGATGCCATGCGGCGCGTGGCGGAGAGGGAAGGGCTGGAGCCGGAGGTGGTGCGCCAGGAGGTGGCCAGGGGCCGGATGGTGATCCCGGCCAACGTGAGCCATCTGGCCATGAAGCTGGACCCCATCGGCATCGGACTGGCGGCAACGATCAAGATCAACGCCAACATCGGCAACTCCGCCGTCAGCTCCAACATCGAGCAGGAGCTGGAGAAGCTGCACCTCGCCGTACATGTCGGTGCTGATACGGTGATGGACCTGAGCTGCGGCGGCGACATCGATGCCATCCGGGCGGCCATCATCAACGAGAGCACTGTTCCCATCGGCACTGTGCCCATCTACCAGGCGGTGACCCTGGTCGACCGGGTGGAGGACCTCACTGCGAAGGACTTCCTGGGGATGATCGAGCGACAGGCTGAGCAGGGCGTGGACTTCATGACCATCCATGCCGGCGTCCTTCTGGAGCACATGCCGCTGGTGAGCAAGCGAGTGACCGGCATCGTCAGCCGCGGCGGCTCCATCATCGCTCAGTGGATGCTCTATCACCACAAGCAGAACCCCCTCTACGAGCGCTTCGACGACATCTGCGACATCTTCCGTCGCTACGACGTGGCCTTCAGCCTGGGCGATGGCCTGCGGCCGGGCTGCCTGGCGGATGCCAGCGACGAGGCCCAGTTCGCCGAGCTACGGACGCTGGGCGAGCTGACGCACCGCGCTCGCGCCAGGGAGTGCCAGGTGATGGTGGAGGGGCCGGGCCACATTCCGCTGGACGAGATCGAGATGAACGTGAAGGTGCAGCAGGAGATCTGCGACGAGGCGCCCTTCTACGTGCTGGGGCCTCTGGTGACAGACATCGCGCCCGGCTACGACCACATCACGTCGGCCATCGGGGCCACTGTGGCTGGCCACGCCGGGGCCAGCTTCCTGTGCTACGTGACAGCCAAGGAGCACCTGGGCCTACCCGACCTGGACGACGTCAGGGAAGGGGTTGTCACCTATAAGCTCGCTGCCCACGCTGCCGACGTGGCTCGCAAGCACCCAGGAGCGCGGGCGCGGGACGACGAGATGTCGCGGGCGCGCTACGACTTCGACTGGGAGAAGCAGTTCGCCCTCTCGCTGGACCCCGAAACGGCCCGCAGCATGCACGATGAGACCCTGGGCCACGAGGTCTTCAAGGAGGCCGAGTTCTGCTCGATGTGCGGGCCCAAGTTCTGCGCTATGCAGATCTCCCGCCACCTGGGGGAGGAGACGGCGAAGCAGGTGCAGGCCGAGCAGGAGAAGCTGGCCAAGAAGCACGCTAAGTAAAGGTTCGGACAGAAAGGGAACCGTCGCCATGGAAGACTATCTGGAGATCGCTGGCAAGAAGTTTCGCTCTCGCCTGATGGCGGGCACGGGGAAGTACCGCAGCACCGAGGAGATGCTGGGCGCGCTTGAGGCCTCGGGGACGGAGATCGTGACGGTGGCCATCCGCCGCCTGAACCTGGACAACCCCAAGGAGAAGACCCTCCTGGACCTCATCGACTGGAGCAAGTACACGATCCTGCCTAATACCGCCGGTTGTCGCACGGTGGAGGAGGCCCTGCTGACGGCCCGCCTGGCGCGCGAGGTTACCGGCTCCGACTGGATCAAGCTGGAGGTGATCCCCGATCCCAAGTACCTCCTTCCCGACGCGGCGGGCACGCTGGAGGCGGCTCAGGTGCTCATCGGCGAGGGCTTCAGCGTCTTGCCTTACATACACGCCGACCCCATCCTGGCCCGTCGCCTGGAGGAGGGGTGTTGCGCCACTGTGATGCCGCTGGGCTCGCCTATCGGCTCTGGACGGGGCATCTTCACGCTGGAGGAGATCCAGATAATCGTGGAGGAGGCGAAGGTGCCGGTGGTGGTGGACGCCGGCCTGGGGGTGCCCTCCGACGTCTCTCTGGCGATGGAGGTCGGGGCCGACGCGGTGCTGGTCAATACGGCTATCGCCGAGGCGAAAAACCCTACCCTGATGGCCGAGGCCTTCCGTCTGGGGGCGGAGGCCGGACGGCGGGCGTATCTGGCAGGACGCATCGCCAAGAAGGCATACGCGTCCGCCAGCAGCCCGATCGAGGGCGTGGCGCGGCCGGCCGCTGGTTCCTGATGAAGCTGCCCATCCCCTGTCTGGCCCTTATCACCGACCGCCGCCTGTGCGAGCGCCTATCGCTGGAGGAGGCGGTGGCGCGAGCGATCGGTGGGGGGATCAACGTGGTGCAACTACGGGAGAAGGACCTAGCCGCGGCCGAACTTGTGCCTCTGGCCGACCGCCTGCGGGCGATAACGCGGGACAAGGCTCTTCTAATCGTGAACAGCCATCTGGATGTAGCGCTGATCTGCGGCGCCGACGGCGTTCATCTGCCGGAAAGGGGCCCGTCGGTGGCGGCGACCCGCCGTCTGGCGGGGAATGGCCTCATCATCGGGCGCTCCGTGCATAGCGTGGAGGAGGCGGTGAAAGCCGAGGAGGAGGGCGCGGACTATGTGCAGGTGGGGGCCATCTTTCCCACCCGCTCTCACCCCGGCCCTCCCCCTGGGACAGGGCTCCTCGAGAGCGTCGCCGCCAGGGTGAGCATCCCTATTGTGGCCGTGGGCGGCATCACCGCCCGCAATGTGGGCGAGGTGATGCAGGCAGGGGCCAGAGGCGCCGCGGTCATCTCGGCTATCCTGGGCTCGCCCTCGCCCGGAGCGGCGGCGCGGCGGCTGGCTGAGGCGATGGTCGAAGCGGCGGCAGTGCCTGCCCGGAGGATGAGGACGTGATCACTCTTACTGTGAACGGCGAGAAGCGAAAGCTGGAGGGGCCGGTCAAGCTTACCGCCTTCCTGGAGACCCTCGACTTCAATCCCCGCTACGTGGCCGTGGCCCACAACGGGACCGTGCTCCAGCGCAAGAAGTGGGCGGAGGTCGTCCTTCAGGACGGCGACGTGCTGGAGATCGTGCGCATGGTAGGGGGAGGCTAGGGCTTTTTTCATGGCAGCTCGCGACGTGATCATCGTTGGCGGTGGCGTTATTGGCTGCGCCATCGCCTACTATTTGTCTGAGGCAGGCGTACGGGTGACCATCCTCGAGCGGGAGGAGGTCGGCGGCGAGGCGTCGGGGGCGTCGGCGGGCATCCTGGCCCCGCTGGAGCTGTCCGTGGAGCAGGGCCCTCTCCTGAACCTTTGCCTGGCCGGCATGCAACTCCATCCCTCGCTCGCCGACAGCCTGGGCGAGCAAACGGACATCGATGTCGAGTACCTGCGTTCGGGCATCCTGCGGGTGGCCCTCAGTGACGAGGACGTCGCCGATCTTCATGCTGTTGTGGAACGCCAACGGCCTCAGGGCGCGATGCAGTGGGTGGATGCAGAGGCGCTGCGGCGGCTGGAGC
>CP070630.1:270660-285578 GCA_020356025.1 Dehalococcoidia bacterium
CCACCGCCCCTTCGCCGCAGGTGACCAGGGCTTGCTCGGCGTCGGTGCCGTCGTCGCCATCCCACACCGTAATGGCCCACTTGCCGGGCTGCGGGCAGTTGTGCATAGTGCCCTGCTGGGCCTCAGAGGGACTCGTCGCAGCGGCCCAGACGAGGTCCACAACTCCTATGGCAACCACACCAACCACAAACAAGACAGCAAGTTTTCTCGCCTGGCTAAGCATGGCAAACCTCCGTCGCGTGATCCGCGCTCCGACCGCGTGGCGAGCCATCCGCCGCACGGTCGAGGCATAGCCTAGCGTCAGTGCACTCACGGGGGATTCAGCGCCGAGGAGCCGGATCCATTGGGGGAGCTCCAACGGCTCCGTGTCCAGGCAACTGCACGCTGCGAGCTAGGAGCCTTGAGCCGGTGGCTCCGTGGTGTAAGACGCTTGGGGGAGTGAACCTGTTGCACCAGGTGAGCAAGCATGACTACTGGCATCATGAATAAGGCTGCATTGACCGCCTCCCTAGCGAATGCTAGAATACTGGGCGGCAACACGGTTGCTGCTAAGCTGGACGGGCGAGGGTCGTATCCTTCGGCCCTCGTTCTGCGTTCACGGGAGTCAGCAAGCAGGGGAGAAGGACTAGCCCATGCTCACTACCGTCGTCGGCAGCTATCCTAAGATACCCAATCGGCCTCGGCCGGCCAGGCTGCGGGCTGCCATCGCGCGCTTCGAGCGAAAGGAGATAGGCGAGGACGAGCTACGGCGGGTGGAGGACGAGGTCACCGTGGAGGTGATCCAGGAGCAGGTAGAGGCTGGTATCGACATCGTTAGCGACGGTCAGATCCGCTGGGAGGACGACCAGACCTACTTCGCTCGCCGGATGGACGGCTTCACCATCGACGGCCTCATTCGCTACTTCGATACCAACACCTACTATCGCCAGCCGGTAGTCACGGGCGCTGTCCAGTGGCGAGAGCCGATCGCGGCGAACGACTATCGCTTCGCTGCCGCCCACAGTCCGCGGCCGGTGAAGGCCCTGGTTACCGGTCCGTACACACTGGCCGCCCTCTCGGCCAACGAGCACTACGGCAGCTTCGGCGAGCTGGTGCTGGCCCTGGCGCGGGAGCTGCGGCAGGAGATGCTGTCACTGGAGAAGGCAGGGGCGCCTATCATCCAGGTCAGCGAGCCGGCCATTCTCAAACGGAAGGAGGACTTCCCGCTCTTTCGTCAGGCTCTGGAGCAGATGATGGAGGGCCTGGCGGTCGAGGCCCATCTCTACACCTGGTTCGGCGATATCGAAGGTCTCTTCCCTCAGATCCTGGAGCTCCCCTTCTCCACTATCGGGCTGGACTTTGTGATGGGGTCGGCCAACTACGAGATCATAAGCAGGGCGCCTTTTGCCAAGAAGCTGGGCCTGGGCATCGTCGACGCTCGCAACACCAGGCTGGAGACGGTGGAGCAGATCGTGGAGTGTATCCGTCGGGTGAGCGACGTTGTGTCAGTGGAGAACCTTTATGTCAACCCCAGTTCCCGCCTGGAGCACCTGCCGCGGGAGGTAGCGGAGACCAAGCTGAAGCGCATGGTGGAGGGGGTTCGGCAGGCGCAGGAGGTGCTGGGATGAGCGAGGGGCTGCTCACTACCACTGTTGGCAGCTTCCCCAAGCCCGACTACCTGACGCGGGCCCGCAGTCAGTTCTCTCTGGGTAAGATCGGTCGTGAGGAGCTGGCGGCGCTGGAGCGGCAGGCCACCGCGGAGGTGATTCGCCTCCAGGAGGAGGTGGGGCTGGACATCTTGGTGCACGGAGAGATGGAGCGGGGCGACATGGTAGCCTACTTCGCGGAGCTGCTCAGCGAGAGCATGGCCATCGGTGGGTTGGTGCGCTCCTACGGGAACCGCTATTACCGCAAGCCTATCATCATCGGCAAGCTCCACTGGCAGGGCCCGATGACGGTGGAGATGTGGCGCTACGCTCAGGGCCTCACCGATAAGCCGGTCAAGGGGATGCTCACCGGCCCCTACACGATGGTTGACTGGTCATTCGATGAGTACTACGACTCGCGCCGAGAGGCGGTGCTGGACATGGCCCAGGTCATCCATCAGGAGGCGGTGGAACTGGAGAAGGCGGGTGCTAGCTACATTCAGGTGGACGAGCCGGCGGCTTCCACTCGCCCCGAGGAGATGGAGCTAGTCGCGCAGGGCCTGGCGGTAGCCACCGAGGGTCTCAAGGCCAAGACTATGACCCACATGTGCTACGGCGACTTCGCAGCCGTCTTCGACCAGATCGTTCGTCTGCCTGTAGACCTGCTCGATATCGAGGCGGCTAACAGCGACTATCATCTGCTGGATCTGTTTCGCGGCCATCGCTTTGACAAGGAGGTGGCCCTGGGCGTTCTGGACGTACACACCCGTCGCGTGGAGACGCTGGAGGAGGTCAAGGAAGGCATCCGCAGAGGGCTGGAGGTGCTACCGCCTCAGCGGCTGTACATCGACCCCGATTGCGGCCTCAAGACACGCACGTGGGAGGAGGCGGCGGCCAAGCTGCGGGTGATGGTGCAGGCCGTCCGTGAGGTCAGGCGTGAGTTGGGAATCGAGGGCTAGGACGGAGGCTTGTCAGTGAACGGCGGGAAGCAAGAGCTCGGCGAGCGGTCCGTGGCCCAAGAGGGTGGCCCTCTAGCTATCGATTACATCTTTCACCCCCGCTCGGTGGCGATCGTGGGGCCTTCGCCCCAGTTAGGCCTCGCCGGCATGGGCGCCGCCTTCGTGCTCGCCCTGCAGGACATCGGCTTCGAGGGCGGTCTCTATCCGGTCAACCCCAGGCACGAGAACGTCCTGGGACTAAAGTGCTATCCCAGCCTGCTGGACATCCCCGGACCGGTAGACCATGTTATTTTCAGCGTCCCCGTGCGGGCGGTTCTTGATGTCGTTGAGGACTGCGTGACCAAGGGTGTGAAGAGCATGCACTTCTTCACCGCCGGCTTCAGCGAGACAGGCGAGAAGGAAGGGGCCGAGCTGGAGCGTCAGATGGTGCAACGGGCCCGCGAGGCGGGCATCCGCGTCATTGGCCCCAACTGCATAGGGCTGTACTGTCCGGCGGCCAAGGTCTCCTTCGGGCCCGGCTCGCCGAAAACGTCCGGGCCGGTGGCATTCTTGTCCCAGAGCGGTGGCAATGCCGCCGATCTCCTGACGACAGCTTCGCCGCGAGGCATTCGCTTCAGCAAGATCATCAGCTATGGCAATGCCGCCGACCTGAACGAGTGCGATTTCCTTGAGTACCTGACCGAGGACCCCGATACGAAGATCATCGCCGCCTACATTGAGGGGGTCAAGGACGGACGCCGCTTCTTTCGGGCGATGCGCAAAGCATCGGCCCGCAAACCGGTCATCGTGCTCAAGGGCGGCCGCACGGAGTCCGGGAGCCGGGCCGTCTTCTCTCATACGGCTAGCCTGGCTGGCTCCCAGGCGGTGTTCAATGCCCTTGTCCGTCAGGTGGGTGCCGTGGCGGTGGATAGCATGGAAGAAATGGTGGACATGCTGATCGCCTTCCGCTTCATTGAGAGTCCGCCAGCGGGCCGAGGGGTGGGCATCGTGGGTGGTGGCGGTGGCTTCAGCGTCTTTGCCGCCGATGAGGTGGATGAAGCCGGCCTGACGGCGCCTGCCCTCTCCCAGCGCGCGCAGGAGGAGCTACGCCGTTTCACTCCTGTGGCCGGCAGCAGCGTGCGCAATCCTGTGGATACCCTGGCCGTCATGGAGCCGGCCAAGCTGGTCGACACGCTGCGCATTGTGGCCGCCGAAGAGACGGTGCACGTTATCCTGGGCCATACCGGCTTCGGTTGGGGCCCGGGACGGGTGGCCACGGCCATGGGCTTCGACCTGACCAAGCTCATGGAGGCGGTGGTCGATGCCATGGAGCGGGCGCGGGAAATAGCGAAGAAGCCCATCGCTCTGGTGGTGGCCACGCCGCCGATACTGGAGCCCACGGAGCATTCGCTACGTTTTCAGGAGCTGTGTTGGCGGCGGGGCTTCGCTGCCTTTCCCAGCATCCCACGGGCGGCCAACGCTATTGCCAAGATGGTGGCCTGGCGGGAGATGAGAGAGGATCTGTCGCGCTAGACGCTCGCAGATCGCTGTCGAGCCAGGGGGCTAGCGGCGGCGAAACTGCTTTTCCAGCAGGGCGGTGCTCATGTGGATCATGGTGGGGCGGCCGTGGGGACATGTGTGTGGCACCTCGGTCTGCTCCAGCCGCCGTACCAGTTCACGCATTTCCTCTGGGGCCAGGGCTTGGCCCGCCGTCACCGCAGCGTGGCAGGCCAGGCTGAAGGCCACCTGGTCCTGCTGATCGACCGCGGCCTCTTCGTCCAGTGTGTCCAGCAACTCGCTGAAAGCCTGCGATAGGTCTTTCCCTGCCAGGACGGCGGGGATGGCTCTGACCAGGTAGGTGCGCTCGCCGAAGGGCTCCAGTTGGAAGCCGTGCTCGGAAAGCATCTCGTGGTGCGTGAGGATGACTTCCTTCTGGCGGGGCGATACCTCCACCATGGTCGGATCCAGCAGCCCTTGCGCGTCCGCGGCTCCTCTCTGGCGGGCGGCGCAGATCTCTTCGAACAGAACCCGCTCGTGGGCGGCGTGCTGGTCGATGAGGTACATTCCGTCGGGGCCCTCGGCCACAATGTAGGTATTGCCGATCTGCCCCACGACCCGCAGCATGGGCAGGGAAACCTTAGGTGGCGGTGATGCTGCACCTGCTGCCGTCCTGGGCTGGCCTTCCGCTTCCAGTGCCCGCTGCCATAGAGGCGGTGGGGGCTCCTCCTCAGGGGCGGCCGGCGGGCTCACGGCGACGCCTGCGCTGGACGGGACGGAAGGCACGGGCGCTTGCTCCAGGAGGGCCTGTCGCACCGCTCGCTGCACGGCGGAAAATGCATCCTTCTCCTGGCGGAAGCGCACTTCGGCCTTGGTGGGATGCACGTTCACGTCTACCTCCTCGTAGGGGAGGCGGAGATCGACTATGGCGATAGGGCGGCGACCGGTTGGCAGGAGGCCGGAATAGGCTTCCTCCACGGCGAAGGTCAGCCGCCGGTTCTGCACCCAGCGGCGGTTGACGAACAGGCTGACACAGCCTCGGCTGGCGCGCGAGATGTGGGGCGGGCTGGCCAGTCCGCCCACGCTGATCGCCGTGTGTTCGTCATCGATAGGCCAGCGCATGGGCAGCATGGCGGCTGCCACGTCGGTGCCGTAGACGCTGGCCACTGCGTCGGCTAGCTGGCCACTGCCGCTGGTGAGGAGCGCTTGGCGACCGTCCAATCGCAGAGAGAAGCGCACCTCGGGATAGGCCAGCGCGTACTGACTGACCAGGCTGGCGATGTGTTGATTCTCGGTGGTGGGCGCGCGCATGAACTTGCGGCGGGCGGGCTGCTTGGCGAACAAGTCGAGGACGGTGACTGTGGTGCCAACAGGCGCGCCTCGCGCGCCATCCTCCACCGGTTGCCCGTCTGCGAGGCGGAGGTAGGTTGCGGCAACTGCGTCGGTCGGGCGGGAGACCATCTCCACTTCGGCCACAGCGGCGATGCTGGGCAGGGCCTCTCCCCTGAAGCCTAGGGTAGTGATGCGGGCCAGGTCTTGCGCCGCGGTAACCTTGCTGGTGGCGTAGCGATGAAAGGCCAGAGCCAGCCCGTCGGCAGGGATGCCCTTGCCGTTGTCGGTCACCCGAATGAGACTGAGTCCGCCCTGCCTTACCTCGATCGACACGTCGCTGGCATCGGCGTCGAGGCTGTTATCTATCAGCTCCTTCACCACCGAGGCTGGGCGCTCCACCACCTCGCCGGCGGCGATAAGGACGGACACGTCGGGCGGAAGAATGCGAATGGTCAACGCTTGAAGCTCACCCTCCATCCGCATATATTACCATCCGCTGAATCTTATCGGCAGCGGACTACCCTTACCCTCCCTCGAAGCCTGATTGCTCGGTTGATTGTCCATTGCTATACTAGCGCCATTGACCAAGCGGGTGCGGAGGAAGCATGAGCATGAGGACTTTTCGCTGGCTGTGGTCGCTGCCTCTGTTGGTGGCTGCTTTCCTGCTGGCCAACAGCGCTCCCTACCCTTCGGCGTCCTCGCAGGTTCTGGCTCCCGACGTTGGTCTGCTGTCGGCTCACTCTGCTGATGGCGCGCAGTTTGTCCCCGGCGAGGTGCTGGTGAAGTGCAGATTGCCCTTGCCACCCGCCGCCGAGGCTGCTGTCCTCAGGCTGGCAGGAGGAGTGGTCATAGAGCACAATCCTACCCTCGGGTTGTATCGCCTCCGCTTGCCGGAAGAGATCGATGTGCAGCAGGCCTCTGCTCTTTACAGCGAGTTACCCTGGGTTGAGTATGCGGAGCCCAACTACATTGTTCGAGCGGCCATAGTGCCCGACGATCCCTTCTACCCGACAAAGCAGGCCTGGTACTACGATGCTATCAATGCCCCCGCTGGTTGGGATATCGAGAGGGGAAAGCCAGCTATCATCGTGGCAGTGCTGGATACGGGGGTACAGGTGGAGCACCCCGAATTGGAGGCCAAGGTCTGGATCAACGCGCGCGAGGTGCTGGGCAACGACATCGACGACGACAAGAACGACTGCATAGATGATGTCCACGGCTGCAATTTCGTGACCCTGCCGCCCACCAGCGACCCCAGCGATGATCACGGCCACGGCACGATGGTGGCAGGCATCCTGGCGGCCAGGAGCAACAACGACCTGGGGGTGGCGGGTACGGCCTGGGGGGTGACCCTGCTGCCGGTGAAGGTGCTCGATTCGGTGGGTGCGGGCACAGCCTCCGACGTGGCTCAGGGTATCGTCTATGCCGCCAAGAGCGGCGCTCAGATAATCAACCTGAGCATGGCTCGACCATCGCCCAGCCGCGCTCTGGAGGAGGCGGTGAAGGAGGCCCACGACGTCTTCGGAGCCATCCTGGTGGGGGCTTCAGGGAACGAGGGCGAGGAGGGAGTGGGCTACCCGGCGGCCTACCCGGGGGTCATCGCCGTGTCCAGCTTCGACCGGTTCGACCCCAACACCCGCGCTTCCTTCAGCAACTGGGGCCCCGAGGTGAACGTGGCGGCGCCGGGGATGGGCGTCTTCAGCACTCACCTTCACGGCGGCTACGCTACGGGCGAGGGAACGTCCTTCGCCACCGCCTTCGTTTCGGGGCTGATAGCCCTGCTTCTGTCTCAGGATTCGTCCCGCAACGACGACGACATCCGCGCCCTTCTGCGCATCTCCGTCGATGACCTGCCCGACGGCGACACGCCCTACTGGGACGGCTGGGGCCGCCTGAACATGGGCAAGGCGCTAAACACCCACGCCTTCCACTCGGTAGTGCCGGGGGTTGTGAAGGATTAGGGGGGCTAGGGGTTGGAGCCCCGCGCCTTCTCCCGCAGCTCGTAGAGCCTGGTGATGGCCTGCAGGGGGGTAAGGCTGTCCACGTCCAGGGAGGCCAGCTCCTCCAGGAAGGCGTCGCTGGCGCCGAGGAGGGATAGCTGGACGGCGGCCTCGCGAGGGCGGCCTCGGCGGGGCAGGCGGTCGCCCTTGTCCTCCAGCTCGCTCAGCACCTCCTGCGCCCGCTGGATGACCGGTCGGGGCATGCCGGCAAGCTGGGCCACGTGGACGCCGTAGCTCCTGTCGGCGCCGCCGGGCAGGATGCGGTGGAGGAAGACCACTCGCCCCTCCTCTTCGCTCACGGCCACGTTGTAGTTCTTCACCCGCGGCAGGAAGGCGGCCAGGTCTACCAGCTCATGGTAGTGGGTGGCGAAGAGGGTCTTGGCGGCGACCTCCGGCCGGTGGTGGATGAACTCCACCACGGCGCGGGCGATCGCCATGCCGTCGTAGGTGCTGGTGCCGCGGCCGATCTCGTCGAACAGGAGGAGGGACCTGGGCGTGGCGTTGTGGAGGATGCTGGCCGTCTCCAGCATCTCCACCAGAAAGGTCGACTGGCCGGCGGCGATGTCGTCCAGGGCGCCCACGCGGGTGAAGATGCGGTCGACGATGCCAATGCGGGCCGAGGCGGCGGGCACGAAGCTGCCGATCTGGGCCAGCAGCACGATGAGGGCCACCTGGCGGATGTAGGTGGACTTGCCGGCCATGTTGGGCCCGGTGAGGATGATGATCTGGGAGTCCTGGTTGGAGAGATGTGTATCGTTGGGGACGAACGTTGCCTGGGGGAGCATGCGCTCCACCACCGGATGGCGGCCGTCGCGAATGACGATCTCGTCGTCGTGGGTCACCTCCGGTCGCACGTAGCCGTAGCGGGCGGCCACTTCGGCGAGTGCACAGAAGACGTCGGCCTCAGCGACAGCGGCTGCCAGCTCCAGGATGCGCTTGCCCTCGGCGGCCACCTGGGCACAGATCTGCCGGAAGAGGGTCGACTCCAGTTCCTCCTGGCGCTCGCGGGCGTGGAGGATCTGGAACTCGCGCTCCTTCAGCTCGGGGGTGGTGAAGCGCTCGCCGCCCACCAGGGTCTGCCGTCGTTGGTAGTGAGCGGGCACCAGCCGCAGGTTGGCCTTGCTCACCTCGATGTAGTAGCCGAAGACCTTGTTGTAGCCTACCTTTAGCGACTTGATGCCCGTCTGCTGGCGCTCCCGCCGCTCCAGGTCGGCGAGGTACTTTCGGGCGTCGCGGGCCACGCTGCGCAGCCTGTCCAGCTCCGGCGAGAAGCCGGCCCGAATGACACCGCCCTGCTCGAAGCTGGCGGAGGGCTCGTCCTCGATGGCCTGTTCGATGAGGGCGGCCGTCTCCTGGCAGGGGTGAAGGCGGGTCAGTAGCTCGTCCGTCGCGGGCGCTTCTTCCCTATCGTCAGCGATGGCCTGACGCAGTGATGGCACCAGCTCCAGGCCGCGCCGGAGGCTCACCACCTCACGCGGCAAGGCCAGCCCGGCGCTAATGCGCCCCAGCAGGCGCTCGAGGTCGGGTGTCTTCGCCAGGAGGGCGCTCATCTGGCCGCGGCGGACGGCGCTCTCGAAGAAGAACTGCACCCTGTCTTCTCGCTGGGCTATTCCTGTTATGTCGAGCAAGGGCTGCCCTAGCCAGCGGCGGAGGAGACGCGCGCCCATAGACGTCTTGGTGAGATCGATGACCGAGAGGAGAGAGGCGGTGCGTGGGCCCTGGCGGACGCTGGCGAAAAGCTCGAGATTGCGGCGGGTCTGGCTGTCGAGGGTCATGAAGGCACCGGTATTGTAGGTGGAGAGACGGGTGATGTGAGCCAGAACGGCTCGCTGGTTGTCCTGAAGGTAGGCGAGGACGGCACCGGCGGCGGCCACTGCCAGGGGTTGGTCGGCGCAGCCGAAGGCGTCCAGGGAAGTGGCACCGAAATGGGATAGAAGGAGGGCGGCGGCCGCGTCCGGGTCGAAGCGGTGGGCCTCGAGGTGGCTGACGGCCGCCTGCAGGCCTTCGGGCGGGTCCTGGCCTTCGGGGAGCACCAGCTCGGCTGGGCGCAGGCGGTCGAGCTCGGCGGGGAGCTGCTCGGCGTCTATCTGGGCGACGGCGAACTCGCCCGTGCTCACGTCGACGTGGGCGATGGCGGCGCGCTCCCCTTCGAGCGCGAGGGCGGCCAGGTAGTTGTTGGCTCGCTGGTCGAGGAGATCGCCTTCGACTACCGTGCCGGGGGTGACCACGCGCACCACCTGGCGCTCCATGAGGGTGCGGCCCTTCGCAGCATCGCTGACCTGCTCGCAGATAGCGACCTTGTGCCCTTTAGCGATTAGTTTAGCCAGGTAGCTATCTAGCGCGTGGTGGGGGATGCCGGCCAGCGGCACCCGCTGGCCCTTGCCGATGGGGCGGGAGGTGAGCACGATCTCCAGCTCACGGGAGACGAGCTCGGCGTCCTGGTCGAAGGTCTCGTAGAAGTCGCCCAGGCGGAAGAAGACGATGGCCTGAGGGAAGCGGCGCTTGATCTCCAGGTACTGACGGCGCAGGGGCGTGGTCATGGCTCAAACTCGACGACATTATACAACCGCTGGCCTGGTGGTGGGGACTCGAGCTGCAGGGTGAGCCTGGGGATCAATCGCTGGTGGCGAACGCGTCCACTACGTGCACCGCCGCCGGTGCCAGCTCGCGGCAGGCGCCGCACTTGATGCACAGCGCCTGATCGATGGCGTAGTCGTCGTCCTGCTGAACGATGGCGGCCGTGGGGCAGATGGCCGCCGCCTCGGGCAGGCCATAGCTCTTGCCCGTGATCTCGTAGCGGATGAGGCCGTGGCAGACCTTGGCCGGGCAGCGCTTCCCCTCGATGTGCTCCTGGTACTCGTCCAGGAAGGCCTCGATGCTGTTCATCACAGCGGTCGGTGCGGCCTGGCCGTGGGCGCAGTTGGCGTAGCGCATGGCGTCGGCCAGGAGGCGCAGGAGGTCGATGTCCGAAGGGCGGCCGTCGCCGTTGGCGATGCGGCGCAGGATCTCTACCATCCGCTGGGTGCCGCCGCGGCAGGTGCTGCAGCGCCCGCACGACTCGTCCTCGGCGAACCACTCGAAGTACCGGCACATATCGACGATGCAGGCGGAGTCGTCGATGATGACGAGGCCGCCGCTGCCCAGGAGGGCGCCCTTCTCGCGGAAGGGCTCGGGCTCCAGCGCCAGGTCCACGTTGTCGGCATGGAGGATGCCCCCCAGGGGCCCTCCCGGCTGGATCGCCTTGAGCGAGCGTCCCTCGGGCGGGCCGCCGGCGGCGCCGTAGACCAGCCGCCGCACCGGCGTGCCGAAGGGCACCTCGAGCACGCCTACACGCTGGATGTGGCCGGAGAGGCTGAACATCTTGGTACCCGTGTTGTCGTCAGTGCCTACGGAGGAGTACCATTCGGCCCCGTGGCGCAGGATGAGGGGCACGTTGGCATAGGTCTCGACGTTGTTGACGTTGGTGGGCTTGGCGAATACCCCCGACTGAGCGGGGAAGGGCGGGCGGATCTTGGGCATACCGCGCGCGTCCTCGACGGAGGAGATGAGACCTGTCTCCTCTCCGCAGACGTAGCTGCCAGCGCCGCGCACGATCTCCATGTCGTAGGAGAAGCCGCTGCCCAGAATGCTCTCGCCCAGGAGACCTCGCTCGCGCGCCTGACGCAGGGCCAGCTCCATCCGCTCCACACACAGCGGGTACTCCTCGCGGATGTAGATGTAGCCGTAGCTGGCGCCGGTGGCGTAGGCGCCGATGATCATCCCCTCGATGATGCCGTGGGGGTCGCTCTCCATGAGCGTGCGGTTGACGAATGAGCCGGGGTCGCCCTCGTCGGCGTTGCCGATCATGTACTTGGGCTCGCTCTTGGCGTCTCGCAGGAACTCCCACTTGCGGGCGGTGGGGAAGGCGGCACCGCCGCGTCCCCACAGGCCGGCCCCGGCGTCAGAGACCTCCCACAGGACGTCCTCCTGGGGCATGTTCAGGGCTTTGCTCAGGCCCTCGTAGCCGCCGCGGGCGATGTAGTGGTCGATGCTTTCGGGCTCGATGACGCCGCAGTTGTTCATGAGACGGCGCTCTTCCTGCACGGCCATGAAGTCGAGAGATGACAGGGGCCGCACGCCATCCACGGGCTGGGGCGAGACTGCACCGAGGGCGAGCTCCTGGCAGACGCCGTCTGGCGATGCCAGCGCCTCCTCGATGAGCTGGGGCACCCGCTCGGCGGTCACCTGCTGGTAGAGGATGCGCGAGCCGTCTGGCTTGGCGATCTCCACCATCGGCTCGGCGTAGCAGAGGCCCCAGCAGCCGGTGACGGCCACATCCGCGTCCAGGCCGCGCCGGGAGACCTCCTGGCGGATGGCCTCCAGCGTCTCGTCGGCGCCGACGGCCCGGCTGCAGGTGGTGACGCCGACTGCTATGCGCGGCCGCGGGGGGCTCTCCACCGCTTGCCAGGTTTGCTCCGCCTGCTGGCGCAACTCCCGGTAGGTCATCATCTTGGCAGTGTACTCCCCTGTCGCTGGTAGACCATGCCCACCACGCCGGAGCGTAGCTTGTCGCAAACGCTCTGGATCTTCTCGGCCAGCGGGCGCGGAAGGGTGTCCGTTCGGGTGAAGCCCAGCTTCTCGAAGTACTCGGCCAGGTCGGTGGTCACGTACACGGCGTCTGTCGGGAAGCGCTCGATGAGCTCCTGCACCACCAGTCGCCCCAGGCCGCGGCCGCGCTGGCCTTCGATCACGCCCACGCAGCCTAACTCGTACACGTCGTCGCCGTAAGGCTTGATCCGGCCAAAGGCAATGATCTCTTCGCCCTGGCGAACGGTTATGAACTGCTCGGCATCCAGGGTCTCATTGTCCAGGCGGAAGCGGCGGACGCATTCGCGGATGAAGGACATGTCCTCTCGTCTGGCGGGCCGGATCTCGTGGGGCATCAGGGCTGACCCTCTTTGCCTTTCAGCTCGCGTGCCAGCCTGATCGCCTCGCTGACGGTCAGAGGGCCCTTGGGGTGACCGTCGAGGCGGACCAGGGGCGCCAGGGCGCAGGTGCCGTCGCACTGGACGAGGTGAAGACCGACGGCTTTGTCGTCGGTACTCTCCTCCAGGCCGATGCCCAGCACGGCCTCAAGCGCCCGTCGCATGTTCTCCGAGCCCTTCAGGCGGCAGGCCGGGCCGCTGCACCAGGAGATGGTCGTGCGTGCGGGCGGCTCCCTGCGGATCTCGGAGTAGAAGCTGATGGCACCGTAGATCATGGCGGGGGTTGTGTGCAGCTTCTCGGCCAGGAGAGGGATGGCCTGGGGCGGCACGTAGCCGTACGCGTCCTGGATGCGATGAAGGACAGCCAGCAGGTCAGCGTTGTCGGGCTTGAGGTCGGCCAGGAGCTGCTCCAGCTCCGGTGGGGTCTTGGTCGTGTCGGTCAAGGGACAAGCCTTTCTCGCCTATCGACGATTGTAGATTGCTTCGCTAATCATAGACTGGCGCCCGCGCTCATTCAAGGTCGGCGGCGAGCATGGCGGCCACGTCCTGGGCCAGGCGGATGGCGTAGTTCTGGCCGCGGTCCTCGGGGTAGATCTGGCTCATGTTGGCCAGATACAGCCCCCCGATGGGCGTGCGGTGCTCGGGGATGGAACGCGAGTAGTGGGTGGCGATGATCGGCTGAGCGAAGGGCCCGCGAAAGAGCCAGCGGTCGGCCACCCATTCCTGCGAGAACTGGGGATTGATCCGCTTCAGGTGGGGGAAGTACAGGTCACACAGCTCATCGATCTCCATCTGGAGCAGGGGCGAGGCTTCGTCCAGGTAGTTGGAGAGATAGGCCACGTGTAGGCCATCGTAGTGGGAGCGCTCGATGAAGTTGGTGTGCTCGATGAGGGCCAGGAAGGGAATGGTGCGGTCGCTGATGTTCATCCAGTAGATGGGCGATAGCGACTGCTTGAGAGCCAGCACCAGACAGAGAGCCCACTGATACTGCACGGCCCCCAGCTTGGCTGTGTAGTCCTCGGGGAGCTGAGGCGCCAGGCCGAGGAAGGTCTGGTTGGGGACGGTGGCGAGGACGGCGTCGCAGGCTATTCTCTTCTCTTCACCCCCGCCCGCTTCCAGGGCAAAGGCCTGCCCATCCTCCACGATCACCCGCTGCACCGGCCGTCCCGTCTCGACCACGCCTCCCATCCCGCGGATGCGCTCGGCCAGGGCGTCGATCAGAAGGCCAAAGCTGCCCATCAGGTAGCCCAGTTGCTCCTTCTGGCCGGCCCCTCCCCTGCGGGAGGCGAATCGCAGGTGGATCTTGCTCCAGAACCATGCCATGCTGACGTCGTCGGCCCGCTGGCCGAACTTGCCGCGCAGGAGCGGCCCCCAGACGACATCGTAGTTGCGCTGGCCGGCGTGCTTGATGATCCATTCCTTGGCCGTGACGGCCTCGTAGGGCTGCCAGTTCTTCTGTCGCCGCAGCCGAAGACCCACCAGCCCCAACCGCAGTCGGTCGATGAGGGAGATGGGGGTGAAGCGCAGCAGATCGAGGGGCGTGACGAAGTCGTACACTCGGCCATCGTAGAAGATGCCCACCTTCGATTGACGCCAGTCCAGGCGGTCGGCCAGGCCCAGTTCGTCGAGGAGCGCCATGACGAAGGCGTCGTTGGAGAAGATGTGGTGATAGAACTGCTCGATACGGCCGCCGCCGATCTCGAACGTGCCCACGAGTCCTCCCAGGTCGGGCTCTGCCTCCAGCAGGTGGACCTGGAAGCCCCGCTGGCAGAGGCGATAGGCGGCGGTCAGGCCAGCCAGGCCTCCGCCGATGATCCCTACCTTCATTCGCTACCCTCCCCTTCCAGGCCTGCGCTGGGGGCCAGCTTGGGCTGGGCCGGACGGCGCAGGGTCTCGACCAATGACAGGTTGATCGCCCACAGGAAGACCAGCCCGGCGGCCACCACCGGTAGCAGCACCAGGGCATGAAGGGCGGCGGCATATGCACCCGCCACCCCACCCCTCACACCCACAAACTCCAGCGTCTCCTTTGTCAGGAGCTCGAAGGGCCCGACGCCGCCCGAGGTAGAAGGAAGGGTTATCGCCAGGTTGGCCGCTGCCGCCACCATCATGAAGATGGGGAAGGCCTCGCCCAGGTCGAAGGACACGCCCACCATGAAGTACATGGTGGCCTCCAGCGCCCAGGCCACCACCGAGGTGACCAGCACTGCGGCGATGTGCCAGGGGCTCTGCAAGGCACTGAGCCCCGCTATGAACGAGCTAGCCCACTGGCTGCCCTTCTCCTGGGCTCGCGCCGGCAGGAAGCGCAGAAGCCTTGCCAGCCAGCGTTCGGCTCGTTCCTGGGAAGAGGCCACGAACAAGAAGAGGGCGAAGATCATCACGAAGGTGGCGGACATGGCGGCGGCGAGGATACCCAGCTCCTGGCTGAGGCCCACGAAGGCGCCCACGGCTATCAAGAACATTACGAGCACCAACCCATCAAACAAACGCTCTACGGCGATCGTGCCCAGGGTGGCCATGATGCTCAGGCGATGCCTCTGGTCCATGATGTAGGCCCGAACC
>CP070630.1:285678-300304 GCA_020356025.1 Dehalococcoidia bacterium
TGCAGGGCCCGCCGACCAAGCCGACGGTAGCACTGGAGCTGAGGTCGCCCATCCTTGCCCCGAGGACGGGAACGATTTTCGAGTCCATCCCGAGCGGTACGAGGCTGAACATCGAGGAGTCTTCGTAGTTGTAGTCGGGGGAGAGTATCTGGATGATGTTGTGGCTGGTCGAGGCGGCGCCCCCTGAGGTGTCATCCAGCGTGTACCCAAGACTGGGGTTATAGCTCTGAGCCTCGGCGTCACTCGTAGCGAGTACCGCGAGGGCTAATGCCAGTAAACCGAAGAGGCTGAAAATGGCGATGCGTTTGCCGGCCATCCGGCTCCTCCTCTCTTGAACAACAATTGCCGTCGGGCGACGGCCCGCTTCCTTCCCTGTGGGAATCGACAGCAGGACGGCTGTGACCGCCCTTGCACCCTCGACCGAGCAGTGGCATTCGGGTGTGGGTGATCGCTAATACCACCCCCTCACCTAGCCCCGGCCGGCTGGAGCCAGAATTTGTGTGTTCTCTTTACCCGCGTGCTTTCCTCGCGGGTCAGTTATGTCGTGAGTCGGGCCGATCATAGTCTACATATAATTACCGATTTGTCAAGCGTTCGGTGACCTAATCCTCGAACATTTTTTCCAAAGAGCGCTGATTCTGGAGAACACCCGACATGCCATTGGCATGCGCATATGTCTCCAAACCGAGAGAGCGCGCAGAGCCGCCTGCAAGCCGCTGGTTCCCCGCTCCACCCAGAGCCGCCAGGAGTCTATCGGCATGCCCAAGCAGCGAGCGCCGCGGCTGCCTCCTAGGCAGGTGGAGCAGACGAGAGCGGAGCCATCGGCAGCGAGCTTCGTCACGAAGCCATCGCCAGCATGATGAAGTCATCGTGTGCGCCTCCCCTGTGGAAGCGTTTGCGCCAAGCGGCTAGCCTTCAGCCACAGTCCTCGGGACCATCCTCGCTGTTGACACCCTCTCAGCCGGAAGCGATTATTCGTCTGGCATGAAGCTGAACCTACGAAGAGCACCCGATCAGGGTGATGCGTTTCGCCACGAGGGTGATCTCCCATTTCGCACCTATGCTGGTAACCCGCTGACGGTGTGGCTGTTGGACAAGCTGCGTCTCTCCCCTCTATCGCTGGCACTTCCTGCTCTCGTCGGCTCCGGTTGATCACAGGCGTCTCTGCGACCACCTACGCGCTCGCATTCCCCGCGGGCACGCTGGCTTCCTTCTGTCACCGGCAGGATTGGGTGTGAGGGACGCCTAGGTCTGCCAAGCGTGGGGGTAGATCGCTTTCATAATAAAAGGAAACTGGCTTTGAAGGCCGGGAGTTCGAGTCCCCCCAGTTCCGCCAGAGCTAGAATGCAAAATCGGCCCCGGTTGGGGCCGATTGCGTTTGGACGTTCTCCTACCAGCTATCGCTTGTCAGCCAACGCCTGCGACGGCTCGTCGTGACGTGTCAAGCGGAGAACTGGCGCTAGTGGGTCAGGGCTTGATCTGCCTGCCGCACCCGCTCGCAGAGTGTCACCAGCAGCTTCCGCTGGAGGCCGGGCACCGTCTCCAGCACGGACATGAAGTCTCGGCGGTGCAGGACCAGCAGGTTCATCCGCGTCTGAGCGATGACCGTCGCACTGCGGGGCTTTCCATCGATGACCGACATCTCCCCCACAACGTCGCCGGGGCCAAGCTCAGCGAGCGCCCTACCATCCGTTTCCACTCGGGCCTTACCGTCGACTATGATGATCGCTTCCAGCCCCTCCGCACCCTGCTTCGCCAAGACCGCCCCTTTGCGAAGCTGGAGCTCGTCGGCGTGCTTGGCAACGGCGCTGAGCTGGCGCTGGCTAAGACGGGAAAATAGCGGTATCTTTCGCAGCAAATCAACCTTTTCCGAGCGGCGGCAACGAAACATCGGCACGACTATCTCCCTCACACGAAAGTATGAAGAGTCTACAGCCGCCCAGGCCTTCTGTCAACATCTACCGGCCCTGCTCCTCCCTCAACCTGCGACCTCGCGCCTGGCCAGCGCCGCCGTGTGGCTTGTAGACGACTCAAAAACACGGTATGGTATAGACGTGCCGTAGCTGGCAGACAAAGGGCAGGGGCCTAGAGTCCCCCGAGTTCTGCTAGTTGCGGTTTCACAGAGAAAAAGCGAAGAGCAGGAGTAGTAGGCGCCTCCTCCTCGCCAGAGAGCTGACGGCAGCTGCGAGTCAGCAACGAGGAGTGTGCCGAACTCGCCTGGGAGCAGCGCCGGCGAAGGGTCAGTAGCCGGCGACGGGCAGCGTCCGTTACAGCGCCCCCGAGCGCCCCGATCTATCGGGGAAGCAGGGTGGTAACGCGGAGTGGCCCTCCGTCCCTGTAGGCGGAGGGCCTTGGATTTGCAGAGACAATGCCCATCGATGACCAGCTAGCCATCGTCGGCCGATTGGCCTTCGCCGCCGCTCTCGGGGCCTTCATTGGCCTGGAGCGAGAGCTGCGGGGCTACCCTGCCGGCGTGCGTACGGTAGCCCTGGTAGCCATGGGCGCCGCCCTGTTCACCGAGGTGGGCGAGCTCCTGGGCGAAGAGAACCGCGTGGCCGCCGGCATCGTCACCGGCATCGGCTTCCTGGGTGCCGGCGTCATCCTTCGCGAGGGTTACACCATTCGCGGAATCACCACCGCCGCCACCATCTGGGCTGCCGCCGCCATCGGCATGGCCGTCGCCCGCGAGCTCCACCTGGTGGCCGGCCTGGGGGCAGTGCTGGTGTTCATCCTGCTGGAGGCCCGACCGGTAGTCCGCAGGCTGGACGACCTAGCCAGGGGACGCCTGCGTGAAACGATAGCGCACGAGGACCAGGAGAGGCCAGAGAATGACCGATAGGTACAGCCCCTCGGACATCGAGAAGAAGTGGCAGAGCAAGTGGGAACAGGACGGCCTCTACGAGACGCCGGACGACGATCCTCGCCCCAAGTGGTACCTCCTCACCATGCTCCCCTACACCTCCGGCGACCTGCACATCGGCCACTGGTACCCCATGGCCCCCTCCGACGTGGCCGCTCGCTACAAGCGCATGCAGGGCTTCAACGTCCTCTTCCCCATGGGCTTCGACGCCTTCGGCCTGCCCGCTGAGAACGCCGCCATCAGGCAAAAGATCCACCCCTACAAGTGGACCATGGACAACATCCAGCGTATGCGCCAGCAGCTGAAGTCGATGGGCGCGATGTTCGATTGGCGCCGCGAGGCCAGCAGCTGCGACCCCGAGTACTACCGCTGGACTCAGTGGTGGTTCCTTAAGTTCTATGAGAAGGATCTGGCCTACCGCGCCAAGGCCCCTGCCAACTGGTGCCCATCCTGCCAGACCGTGCTGGCCAACGAGCAGGTGCTGCCCAGCGGCGACTGCGAGCGCTGCGGCACCCCTGTCAGCCGCCGCGACCTTGAGCAGTGGTTCTTCCGCATCACCAACTACGCCGATGAACTCCTCGACCACAGCCAGATCCAGTGGCCGGAGCGAGTGGTTACCATGCAGAAGAACTGGATCGGCCGCAGCGAGGGGGTAGAACTCGCCTTCGGGCTGGACGTGCCCGGCGTGGAGGAGAAGGAGATCCGCGTCTTCACCACCCGCCCCGATACCGTCTATGGCGTCACCTCCATGGTGCTGGCACCCGAACACCCCCTGGTGGAGAAGCTGACCACCCCCGACCGGCGAGCCGAGGTGCAAGCCTACGTCGAGCAGACCCGCCGCCTCAGCGAGATCCAGCGCCTCTCGACTGAGAAGGAGAAGACGGGCGTCTTCATCGGCTCCTACTGCAAGAACCTGCTCTCGGGCCAGGACATCCCTCTCTGGATCGCCGACTACGCCCTGCTAACCTATGGCACCGGCATCGTCATGGGCGTCCCAGCCCACGACCAGCGCGACTTCGACTTCGCCAAGAAGTACGGCCTCCCTATCATCGTCGTCATCGCTCCGCCCGGCTGGCAAGGCGAAGAGCTCACAGAGGCCTACGTCGAACAGGGCACGATGGTCAACTCCGGCCCCTTCGACGGCACTCCCAGCGATAAGGGCTACGACGCCGTTGCTGATTATGTCGAGCCAAAGGGTTGGGGCGGCCGAGAGGTGGGCTACCGCCTGCGCGACTGGCTCATCTCCCGCCAGCGCTACTGGGGCTGCCCCATCCCAATCGTCTACTGCGATAGCTGTGGCACCGTCCCCGTGCCCGAAGAGGACCTGCCCGTCCTCCTGCCTGAGGACGCCGAGTTCAAGCCCACCGGTGAGTCGCCCCTGGCCCGCCATCAGGGGTTCGTCAACACCGTCTGCCCCCGTTGCCAGGGGCCCGCCCAGCGCGAGACGAACACCATGGACACCTTCATGGACTCCAACTGGTACTTCATCCGCTACCTTGACCCTCACTACAATGAGGGGCCAGTGGACCCGGCCCTGGCCAAGAAGTGGCTGCCCGTCGACCAGTACACCGGCGGCGCCGAGCACGCTGTCATGCATCTGCTCTATGCCCGCTTCTTCTGGAAGGTGGCCCGCGACCTCGGCATCGTGCCGGGCGACGAGCCCTTCGTGAGGCTGTTCAACCAGGGGCACATCGCCGTCGAGCGGGCCAAGATGAGCAAGTCGCGCGGCAACGTCATCACCCCCGACGAGTACGTGGCTCGCCTCGGGGCCGATACCGTGCGCTGCTACCTGATGTTCATGGGCCCCTGGGAGCATGGCGGCGAGTGGGACGATTCCGGCATCTTCGGCATCCACCGCTGGCTCAATCGCGTCTGGGGCTTGGTCGTGGGCGCTGCCCCCAGCGACGGTGCTGACCCCGAAGCCACCCACCAGCTTCGCCACGTGACCCACAAGACGACCCGCCGCGTGACCGAGGACATGGAGCGCTTCCGCTTCAACACCATGCTGGCCGCCCTCATGGAGTACTCCAACTTCCTGGCCAAGCCCAAGGAGTCGGGCCGAGTGGACGCCAGCGCCTGGCAGGAGGCTATCGAGACGCTCCTGCTCCTCATGGCACCCTCAGCGCCCCATTTCGCCGAGGAGCTGTGGGCCCGCCTGGGCAAGCCCT
Organism: Dehalococcoidia bacterium; assembly: GCA_020356025.1. Lineage (GTDB taxonomy): Bacteria > Chloroflexota > Dehalococcoidia > SM23-28-2 > SM23-28-2 > SM23-28-2. The sequence continues at coordinate 290,707 of CP070630.1, forward strand.
ACAGCATCCACCAGCAGCCCTGGCCCAAGTGGGATGAGGAACTGGCCAAAGAGGAAGAGATAACCCTGGTGGTGCAGGTGAACGGCAAGGTGCGCGACCGCCTTCAAGTGCCGGCGGACATCGACGAGGAGCGGGCCAAAGAACTGGCCCTAGCCAGCCAGCGGGTGCAGTCCCACACCAGCGGCAAGCAGACGCAGCGCATTATCTACGTGCCGGGCAAGCTGGTGAACGTTGTGGTGCGCTGAGAAGACGCAGTAGAAGCCCCTGAAGGACCTACCCCACCGCTAGGTCCCAGAGGGCGCCGCCGCCCAGCCCGTAGAACGGCACCCAGATGATGCCGAAGAGGGCGGCCGACAGCACTACACAAACGTAGCCGCTGGCCCCGCGAAAGCCCAGCAGCCGCCACACCGGGGCACCAGCACCGCCGATGAGGGCTGCTGCTGCTAGCACCCCCAGAGGCCGAGACGCCCTCGCCACCCTCATGACAAGCCCCGTGAGCAGCGAAGGTTCCGCTCGACTCGAGGTTGCAGCCTCGCTCCCTTCAGCCCTGCGTCTCGGCCAAAGCTCCCTCCACCACCGGATGACGAGCGGGTGAACGATGGGCAATGCCAGGTCGTAGATCGCCAGACTGGCCACGCCCACAGCGGCCCAGCCCAGGCAGAAGACCACATAGCCTAGCCACAGGCCGAGTGTCTCCACCGCGAACACAATGGAGGCAACAAGAAGGGCTTCCCCCCACACCAGCATCACCACGCCCACCGCCCCCACGCCGATCGCGCCCAAGCCGCCCAGAGCGGCCAGCCGCAGCCTATCGGCCCGCGAGGACTCCGTACTATTGGCGTCTATCTTTCTCAGTGCCCCCGCTCTTCCATAGTCTGGATGCCCTTGCGGATGGTGTTGAGGAAATTGTTGAGCTGCGTCTCCAGTCGACGCATGGTTTGCAGGGAGTAGAGGTCGGCCTCCTCCATCTGCTGCTGAGCGCCCTTCTCGGCCTCATCCAGACGCTCCCTGGCCTGCGCCTCACCGTCTCGCACTAGGGACTGGGCCCTCTCCTCACCTTCGCGGACGATCTGCTGGGCCCGCTCCTCCGCCGCCTTCACCACAGCCTCGTCCTTCAGGCGCTCCTCCAGCTCTGCCTGCGCCCTGGCGATAATGCGCCCCGCCTCCTCCTGGGCCTCGGCCAGCACTTCCTCCTGCTTCTGCAGGACCTCGCGTGCCTCGCGGATGTCGACGGGCATCGCCACCCGCATGCGATCGATGAGGTCAAGCAGGCGCTGGCGATGCACTACCACGCCGCTGCCCAGAGGAACATGGAAAGCTCGGGCTACCAGCTCTTCCAGCCGGTCGATGAGGTAAAGGATATCCATGGATTCATTAGCCAAAGGATTCCCCCTACCGAGCAAACTTTCGACGAAGGGCTGAGCCCACGTGGGGCGGCACCAAATCGCCCGCATCGTAGCCCATGCTGGCCACTTCTCGAATCCTGCGTCCGCTGACGAACAGGTGCTCCAGGCTAGCCATCATGTAGACCGATTCGAGCTCCGGTGCCATCTTCTTGTTCATGAGGGCCATGTCGAACTCCGCCTCGAAGTCAGTAAAAGCGCGGATGCCGCGCACCAGCACATTGGCCTTCTCCTGGCGGGCAAACGCCACCACCAGGCCGTGGAACGGCTTAACGGTTACGTTGGGCAGATCCTTCACCGCCTCCTCGAACATCTTCACCCGCTCCTCGATGGGGAAAACTGCGTCGCGCGTATCATACACTGCCACCACCACCCGCTCGAACATGGCGGCGGCGCGCTGAGTGATGTCCAAGTGACCGTTCGTGACAGGATCGAAGCGACCGGGATAGACAGCGACAGTCAAGTAGCCCTCCTATTGATAGATAGATACGCCAGTGTCTCCGTGGCGCTTTCGGCTTACCAGAGCGAAGGCCCCACACTGATCGGCGGGCAGACGGCGCCAGGGGTGCTCTACGACAAGCGTACTCCCCAGCCCGACCAGAGGCGAGCCCACCAGGCGAACCACCACCGCCACAGCGCCCTCGTCCTCATAGGGCGGGTCCATAAGCACCAAGTCGTAGGGCCCCTCTAGACGGTCCACGGCCTTCTCCACGGACAGGCACTGCACTCGCCCCCGTTCCTGGAAGCCAGCCAGGGCCAGGTTCTCTCGTATTATGGCACAGGCCGCGCGATCCTGCTCGACGAAGTCGCACCAGTGAGCGCCGCGACTGAGGGCCTCAATGCCCAGGGCACCGCTGCCCGCATACAGGTCGAGGACACGGGTCAAATCGGCCTCCAGCGAGACCAGTATGTCGAAGATTGCTCCCCGCACCAGGTCCGAGGTGGGGCGGAGATGACGCACGGCTGGCCTCTTGAGCCTCAACCCTTTGGCCTTGCCGGCGATCACTCGCATGGTGCTGACTATCGTCCCAGTGTCATCAAGGGGTGGCGGTGGGCGTCTACTCCCCCTCAGGTGTGATCTCAGGCGTAGCCTCAGGCGTGACCTCAGGAGTGACTTCAGGAGTGATCTCAGGCGTGGTTTCAGGCGTGATCTCAGGCGTGACCTCAGGCGTGACCTCAGGTGTGATCTCAGGCGTGACCTCAGGTGTGATCTCAGGCGTGATCTCAGGTGTGATCTCAGGCGTGATCTCAGGCGTGATCTCAGGCGTGATCTCAGGCGTGATCTCAGGCGTGGGCTCCGGCGTCGGCGTGACGGTCGACTGCACCTCCAGGGTGAGGCGACGGCCCACACGGGTGACGCCATCACTCACGATGAGGGAGATCTCGTACGTTCCTCCTTCGTCGGGCGGTACCCAGGTGGCAGCGCCACCGGTGCCGGGAGCCTCTATCGTGCCGCCGCTGGCCGTCCACTCGGGCCGCAGATTGTCGGGATTGGGCCTCTCCAACTGTGTCAGGCCACCCCTCACCAAAGAGTCCACCGCTGCCCAGATATCGGCCCCACCAGACCCCTCCGACACATCCTCGATGGCGATGCCGCCCAGGCGGAAGGCCTGGACCAGTTCCAGCTTGAATCCCACGCTGAAGACGTTCTCCACCCACACCGTGCGCGTCTCATCGTCTGTGCGGTAGGAGAAGGTGACTGTGGCCGTCTCGTCGCTCCACTTTATTCCTGAAGCTCCCTCCTGACGGTAGATGTTGTCGCCGGTGATGATCACCTGGCGTCCGCCCATTATATCCAGAGAATCCTCCGGACCCGGAACCACCGTCATCACATTGGCGATGCCCATCGCCTGGAGAAAGCTCAGCGCCTGAACCCCTTCCTTGCTCTTCTCGTGGCTGAAGGGGCTCACCACCAGAAAGATCCTGCCCGGCTCGACGATGTCAGTGGCGTGGCGCAGAACCTGGAACATGCGATTGCGGTACAGCGACTGGTCGCCTTCGGGCAGGATCTTGACGTAGTCAGCCGACTTGCCCAACTGCTCCCAGTCGTAGGCGCCGGTGTCGATGGTGCCGTCCTGCACGCTCGGCATAGGGAGCGTGATGCTCAGCTTGCGGCCCATCTTGTGCAACTCCTGGGCCAGGTCGGCGATGAACTGGCTGAACTCGCTGCTCGCCCCGGCGTCCACCTGCCGATAGTCGATATCGATGCCCTGGAAGTCGCCGCTCTCGGTCAGAGAGACGATGGCCTCGATGTGGCTAGTAGTGAGACCAGAGTCGTCCAGAATGGCGTTGACCGCGCTGGCAACATCGCCCTCCAGAGCGGCTATGGTGGGGAAGACGTCGAATCCCTCGTCGGTAGCCAGGCTGGTGGCTGTGCCGACGATGGACCCGTCGGGGTCAGGGACGTAGTCCACAGGGCTGACGACGCTCAGCAGGCCCTCCGCCGCCGGGTCGACGCTGGTGCCGCTGGGCAACGAGCCTAGGGCCAGATAGGTGGCGGCCGCCAGCCGCAGCACCACCAGATTGTCGGGAATCTCCTCGATCTCGGCTTCAGCGGCCGCTCCATCATTGGCCAGGGTGGCCGCTACCAGCCGCACCCAGGTACCATCGCGGTAGGTGTAGAAAGCAAGGTTAGAAGGATCCTGGGTGGGGGTATCGAGGCTGATGGTGGTCAGGCGACAGCCCTGCTCCTCAGCCCCTGAAGGAACGTTCAACTCGTACAAGGGGCTAAGGTGCACCAGCCCCTCGGGTAGCTCCGGCAGCTCGTCGGCGCGTGTGGCGGTGATGCCGCAACCGACCTCCGTGGGCCCGCTGGGGCCCCCGTCGCCATCACCCCCCAGAAGGGACAGAGGCGGCAGGAAGAGGATGAGAATGAGGATGGCCAGAAAGATGATGGTGCCGCCAATGATCAGAGGCGCCGGATCCCGCTCGAAGCGAGAACGGACGAGGCGATCGAAGGGTCCTTCCTCCCTCGGAAACTCTCTTCTTCTGCCAGGCGGTGGACGACGATTCATGACCAGCTACTGCCTTCCTTCTCCCTCTACCTCCGCAGCCGCCAGCCCAGACTAGGGCCGCTGGCGCCGCTGGATGAGGGTCACGTCCAAGGTTAACTCCTCCCCATCTCGATTAAGGACGACGGGAACCGTTTCATCGGGCTCTAGACGCATCAGCACGTTCAAGAAAGGAACATCGACCGTGATTTCGTATTCTCCCATAGCCAGGATAATATCGTCCACTTCAATGCCGGCCTTACCGGCCGGAGTATCATCTCCGATACTGGAGATCCAGGCCCCTCGCTCCACCGTCAGTCCCCGAGCGGCAGCGATTTCAGGCGTGAGGTCTATGTGGGAGACCCCCAGGTAGGCACGGGTCACCATCCCCTTCTCGATGATCTCCCCCGCCACCTGCTGTATGGTCTTGCTGGAGATGGCGAAGGCAACACCTTCCACCTCCCGCCCACTGTCGAAGCGCAGCACCGACGTTGGCATTCCTACCATCTGCCCAAGAACGTTTATCAGTGCTCCGCCGCTATTGCCAGGATTGACAGCGGCATCCGTCTGGATCAGATCCTCCACAAAGATGCCATCCCGCTGCCAACGGCGCCCTACCCCGCTCGCCACCCCCACAGTGACGCTGCTGCGAAAGTCGTGCAGAGAGTTACCCACAGCGATGACCCTCTGGCCGGGCACCACAGCGTCGGAGTCTCCCAGAGGCAACGGTATGAGCCCTCCTGGGGCAATTTCCAGCACCGCCACGTCGGTGAAGGGCCAATCGTGGCCCAGCAGGGTGGCCTCACGCTCTTCGCCATCGTACAAAACGACCGTGATCCTGGCGGCGCCGCTGACCACGTGCTCGTTGGTGACGATGTGGCCTCGCTCATCGATGATAACGCCCGAACCCAGAGACAGTGGTTGCCCATCCACCCCCGGTAGCAGCCCCCCTTCCTCACTGACTATAGCAACCACACTGGGCAACGCCGCCTCCACCGCCTGAGTAATGGCCGACTCCTCGCTGAGGGTGACGTTGGTGGTACCGCCAACAGGCGTGACAATGGGAGCAACCACTTCCTCTTCGTCCTCAGAAAGCACCCAGGCGGTCAGGGCTCCGGCCACCCCACCAGCTACACCGCCCACTATCAGAGACAAAACCAGAAGCAGAATCACCCAACGCCATGGTGACCGCCTCACTTCCGCGCCTGACCCCGATTCGGCAGAGAGCGACACGTCAAGGGAATTCTATCACAGCGACCCAAACAAGCAAGAGGGAAGACCACCGCGGACACATTGACCCGTCCAGGCGGAATGAGGCAGTGGACATCATGTGCCCCTTTTGTGCTCTTGAACGAGAACACCCATCTTTACAAGATATCCACCAGGTCTTATAATAGCATTGCTGGCCAGAGTGGCTGAGGGTGTGACAAGCTCTCAGTCTCTTTTTTCATGACGATCAGAGGTGAGGGGCTATGACGGAGAAGCCTGTTCCCCTAACAAAAGAAGGCATGGCCAAGCTTCAGGAAGAGCTGGACTTCTTGGTCACCGTTCGGCGGCCTCAGATAGCCCACCGCATCCAAGAAGCCAAAGAGCTCACCAGCGCTCAGAACAACGCCGAGTTCGATGATGCCAAGAACGAGCAGGCTTTCGTCGAAGGCCGCATCCTTACCCTGGAGCGGATCATTCAGAACGCCACCCTAATCGACGAAGAGGAGGCCCATCACTCCAACCGAGTGCGGCTGGGCTCGACCGTGACCGTGACCACCCAGGATGGACACGAGGAGCAGTACACTATCGTCGGCAGCGCCGAGGCCAACCCCACCGAGGGCCGCATCAGCAACGAGTCTCCGGTGGGCAGAGCCCTGCTGAACAAGCGGGTGGGCGACGAAGTTAAGGCAAGCGTACCGGCCGGCACCTTTCACCTCACCATCACCGCCATCAGCTAGAGACCATCGTGATAGCAACACGAGGCGGGGGGTCAGTCAACAGATGGCCCACCCGCCACGTTTGTGCCAGGGGTACATCAGCCTCTGGCTGATATTCCCCAACTCGACCGGCAAAGAGACGTGAGCGACCGAGGCCAGGAGCTTATCGAGCAGCGGCAGGCCAAGCTGGAGCGCCTGCGCGCTAGCGGCTGCGACCCCTATCCCGCCCGCTACCAGCGTACCCACACGACCCAGGAAGCGGTGCAGGCCCTTCAGACAGCGGAGGACAAGGGCGCCACCCCCCAGGAGGAGATCGAGGTTAGCCTGGCCGGCCGAGTCACCGCCATGCGCCTCATGGGCAAGCGCACCTTCATCGACCTGCGCGATGGCACAGGCAAGATCCAGACCGACCTCCGCGAGGATGTCCTGGGCGACGAAAGCTACCAGGCGTTCGTGGACGCAGTAGACATCGGCGACTTCGTGGGCGTGAGCGGCACCCTCTTCCGTACGCGCAGCGGTGAGATCACAGTACACGCCCGCCAGTACGCCTTCCTGGCCAAAACCCTGCGCCCGCCTCCCGAGAAGTGGCACGGGCTTCAAGACGTGGAGGTGCGCTATCGCCAGCGCTACCTCGACCTCATGGCCAACGCCCCCGTGCGCGACATCTTCCACCTGCGTAGCCGCGTCGTCGCCGCCATCCGCCACTTCCTGAACGAGCGGGGCTTCCTGGAGGTCGAAACGCCCGTCCTTCAGCCCTCGGCCGGCGGCGCCGCCGCCAAACCCTTCGTCACCCACCACCACGCGCTCGACCGCGATCTCTACCTGCGCATCGCCACCGAGCTGCACCTCAAGCGCCTCATCATCGGTGGCCTCGACAGGGTCTACGAGATTGGGCCCGTCTTCCGCAACGAGGGCGTCTCCACCAAGCACAACCCGGAGTACACCCTCCTAGAGTCCTACGAGGCCTATGCCGATTATCAGGACGTCATGAAGCTGGTGGAGGAGATGGTGGCCTATGTGGCCCAGCAAGCCCTGGGCAGCCTCAAAGTGCCCTACGGCGACGCAGAGCTGGACCTCACGCCCCCCTGGCAGCGCCTCACCCTGCGACAGGCCATCGAGGAGCGCACTGGCATCGACTTCGAGGCCCACGCTGACGCCGATTCCCTGCGCCAGGCGATGGCTCCGTTGGGCGTGGAGGTCAGCGAGACGGCCGGCCGCGGCAAGCTGATCGATGAGCTGCTATCGACCTTTGTCGAGCCGCAGCTCATCCAGCCCACATTTCTCCTAGACTACCCGCTGGAGATATCGCCGCTGGCCAAGCGCAAGCCCGAAAACCCGAACCTGGTGGAGCGCTTCGAGGGCTTCCTGGCCGGTCGCGAGATCGCCAACGCCTTCAGCGAACTCAACGACCCCCAAGAGCAACGAGAGCGCTTCCTCGAGCAGGCCCGCCTGCGGGCGGCCGGCGACGAGGAGGCGGAGACGGTGGACGAGGACTTCCTCATCGCTCTGGAGCACGGCATGCCTCCCACCGGCGGCCTGGGCCTAGGCATCGACCGGCTGGTGATGGCCCTCAGCGGCCAGCAGTCGATACGGGAGGTCATCCTCTTCCCCCAGCTACGAGCGAAGGAGTAGAGGGTGAAGCAGCACTTCACCTGCACCGGCTTCGTCGTGGATGGGGATAGAACCCTCCTCCTCTGGCACCCACGACTCCGAGCCTGGGTGCCCCCCGGCGGCCACCTGGAGGCCGACGAGGACCCAGTCACCGCTGTCCTGCGGGAGATCCGCGAGGAGACCGGCCTAGAGGCGGCAGTCCTGCCCCTGAGCCAGACCTTCCCCTTCAGCTATCCGGGCCAGATCGCCCCGCCATACACCATCCTCCTAGAGGACAGCAGCGAGCCGGGCGAGCCCCACAAGCACATGGATTTCATTTACTTCTGCCGCCCGGTCAACAATGCCTCCCTGCGCCCGCCAGAGGGGGCTGTGGTAACCTGGGTAGACGAAGATGCCCTGGACACCAATCAACCCATCGATCTGCCCGCCTGCGGCCTCTCAGCGCCCGTGAACGACGACGTGCGTGCGCTAGCCTTGGCGGCCATCCGTTTGGCCCGCGACCTGCGAGGATGATGCCAGCTATGTTGAGCCTCGCCTCTATTCGTGATAACCCCGACGCCGTGCGTAAGGCCCTCGCCGACCGCCACACGGAAGCCCCTCTGGACGAGATCCTGAGCCTCGACGACTACTGGCGCGGCATCCTCCAGGAGGTGGAGAGCCTGCGGGCCGAGCGCAACGCCGCCGGCAAGGAGATAGGCCAGCTCAACCGGGTCATCCAGAAGCAGGAAAAGACCGGCCAGGCCACCGCCGAGCACAAGCAGACGGTGGCCCGCCGCGACGATCTCATGGAACGCATGCGGCAGGTGAGCCAGCGCGTCGACGAACTGGAAGGAGAGCTGCGAGACGTGGAGGAACGCCTGAACGACCTCCTCCTCCAGCTACCCAATATCCCCGACTCCAAGGTGCCCCTAGGCGAAGGCGAGGAGGACAACGTCCTCGTCCGCACGGAGGGCCAGCCCCCCGTCTTCGACTTTCACCCCCGGCCCCACTGGGAGCTGGGCGAACGCCTGAACATCATCGACTTCGAGCGCGGAGCTAAGCTTTCCGGCTCTCGCTTCTATCTGCTCAAGGGCGCAGCCGCCCACCTTCAGCGAGCCCTCATCACCTGGATGCTCGACCTGCACGTCCAGAAGCACGGCTACAGCGAGGTCTATCCGCCCTTCATGGTACGCGAGGCTTGCATGTGGGGTGCCGGCCAGCTCCCCAAGCTGCGCGACAACATGTACCGCGACGCCGAGGAGGACTTCTGGTTCGTCCCCACAGCCGAGGTGCCCCTGACCAACATGCACCGCGACGAGATCCTGGAGCCGGACGCCCTGCCCCTGCACTACGCCGCCTTCACCCCCTGCTTCCGCCGCGAGAAGATGAGCGCCGGCCGCGACGTGCGCGGCATCAAGCGGGGCCATCAGTTCGATAAGGTGGAGCTGTACAAGTTCTGCCAGCCCGAGAGGTCGGAGGAGGAGCTGCAAGCGCTGGTGAGCGACGCCGAGGAGGTCTGCCGCGCCCTGGGCATCGCTCATCGCGTGCTCCATCTCTGCACCGGCGACCTGGGCTTCGCCTCGCTCATGTCCTACGACATCGAGATGTGGGCCCCCGGCTGCGGCGAGTGGCTGGAGGTCAGCTCCTGCTCCAACTGCGGCGACTTCCAGGCGCGGCGGGCCAACATCCG
>CP070630.1:300404-303305 GCA_020356025.1 Dehalococcoidia bacterium
CGACTCGCTGGGCCGCAGCCCGGTGGAGCGCATGACGGCCTTCGGCTATACGCAGGGCAGCCTGTGGGGCGAGACCATCGGAGCCGGCAGCAGCACGCCGGAGGACGCTTTCGAAGGCTGGCGCAGCTCGCCGGGACACAACGCCGTGATGCTCACCGACGGCTTTGTCGTGGCCGGCGTGGGCAAAGCCTACAGCCCCCAGTCGGTGTACGGCTGGTTCTGGGCGGTGGACTTCGGCAACTACGACGACGGCGGCATCCCGCTGCCCACGCCCACGCCCACACCTACGCCCACACCTACCCCCACACCTACGCCCACGCCCACGCCCACACCTACGCCCACGCCCACACCGGAACCAGAAGAGCAGGCCTTGGGCTGGGCAGCAGGCCCTGAGTCGCTCGATGGCACGATGCACAACTGTCCCCAGGCCGGCAAGTGGTCAGTCACCACCTGGAGCGGCCAGTACGCCGTGCCGATCGAGGAGGCCCTGGCGTCTTGCCCTCAGCAGGTCGATGTCACGTATGGCATCAACCGAGACACCCAGGCATGGACTCGCTATCTCCGCGATCAGCCCGAAATCAGCGATCTTATCGCAATCGACGACGGCCAGGGCATCATCGCATGGAGCGCGGCTGTGGCGGCGGCCTCGACAGAGGACGACCGGCCGCAAACGAGCGGCGGAGACAAGCCCTCCTCCGAAGGCCTTGACGACGATATTGCTGCGGCTTCTGATGGCGAGACTTCTGCAATCCCAAACCCTGCCGCTGTCTACTGTTCCGAGTTGGGATACGACTACGAAATGGTCGATACGCCTGAAGGACAGTATGGGATATGCATCTTCCCGGATGGCAGTGAGTGCGATACGTGGAGCTTTCTGCAAGGCAAGTGCGGTGAAAGCTATTCGTACTGTGCGAGACATGGCTATGGTCAGATAACGAAGACAGATGGCAACAACTCCTACTCGGGGGACTACGCCGTTTGTGTTAGTGGCCAAGAGGAGATTGGCGCTGTTACTGACCTGATGGGTTTGAGCGAGAGGTTTGCTGGTGGGATGCGCAACTGCCCGCGAGCCGGCAAGTGGGCGATCTCCGTGTGGCCTGACACAGACGGCAAGCCCATCGAGCAGGCCGTCGCGAGCTGCACAGAGGCGCCGGTGGCGGCGGCCTACTGGATCGACCCGCAGACCCAGACGTGGCAGCGCTGGTTCCCCGGCCAGCCCGAGACCAGCAGCCTGACGACGCTAGACCACATGCAGGCGATCATTGCCCTCGGCGGATAGCAGGTGCAATGAAGCTGGCCAGCGTGGCAATGGCCCTTCTCCTTGGCATCTACCTGACAGTGCCGCTGGCCGCCTGCGGTGGTGGCGAAGAAGACAACCCTACGCTGACGAAGACCGCAATACCGACCGCACCTCCTACACCCACACCCCCTCAGCTAACCTGCACTCATCACGTTGCTCCTAGTGGCAACGACGCCAACCCCGGCACCGCCGATGCCCCCTGGCACACCATTCAGTACGCCGCCGATGCGGCTCAGCCCGGCGACACCGTCTGCGTCAGCACCGGTAGCTACTCGGAGGATGTGACCTTCTCCCGCTCCGGCGCCACTGAGGCCGCCATCACCTTCGCCGCTGCCCCCGGCGAGACGGCCACCGTCCAGGGCAGCCTGACCCTGGCCCAGACTACCTCCTACCTCAACCTGATCGGCTTTGCCGTCCTGGACTTCCCCGACTGGGGCGTCACCCTGGAGGGCGATAACCACCACATTCTCCTTTCGCACCTGGACGTGGGCGGCGGCGAGGCCAGCGTCCGCTTCACCGTAGGCTACTCCGAGGAAGCCCCTGAGTACGGGCCGGTGAGCGACATCGTTCTGGAGGACAGCGTCCTTCACGACTGCGATTACGAGGCGGTGGACTGCACCCCCGGCCCCTGCGACCGAATGACCTTCCGGCGGCTCGAAATCTACGGCGCAGGGACAGCACCGGGGGCCGATTTTGGCGGCGACGGGCTGTCGGTGGCGCGGGGGCAGTACATCCTGGTGGAGGACTCCTACGTCCACGATAACGGCGGCGACGGCATTGACCTGAACTCGCGCGATTCCGCTGGCAACGTCCCCGGCATCATCGTGAGGCGCAACAGGGTCGTGCGTAACCACCTGCAGGGCATCAAGCTCTGGGCCAGCGGGCGAATGGAGAACAACGTCGTCTGGGGGCAGGGGATCAACCCGGTGGTGGTGGGCGTGTACCCCGGCGCCTACCAAGTAGTCAACAACACCATCGGCTACAATATGTACAGCTCTGACTACGGCGCCCGAGACTATGCCTTCGTCGCTGCCTACCCCGAAACCGGCGCCTCCGCAGAGATTCAACTGACATTGGTGAACAACATCTTCGCCTTCAACACCGGCCCGGAGCAAGGCTCGCCGACCGGCCTCTACCTGGGAGAGGGCGTGCAGCTAACGGAGCACCACAACCTCTACTGGAGCCGAGAGGACGGCGAGATCGAGGCCGAGTTCGTGAGCGAGCACGACCCCTGGTTCACCCGCGCCGAGATCACGGATGGCACCTGGACCACTGTCACCGACGAGGGCTACGGAGACGTGACGGCCGACCCGCTCTTTGTCTCCGGCTGGTCAGACGTGGACCTGCACCTGCAGGCGGGCAGCCCCGCCGTGGACGCCGGCAGCGCCGCCGATGCCCCCTCCGACGACGCCGAAGGCCACCCTCGTGACGACGCGCCCGACATCGGCGCCTACGAGCGCTGATCGGTCGGCCCTGCGGCCCTACGGCGCTCCTTAGGTGGCGTGCTCTGTCCGCGCGATGAGCTCGTCCTGGACGACTCTGTTGAGGTCGGTGAACAGGGCGCTGTAGCCCGCCACCCGCACAACCAGCCCCCGATATGC
>CP070630.1:303405-312381 GCA_020356025.1 Dehalococcoidia bacterium
CCCCCCCCCCGTCTCTGCGCAAGTCAAGCAGCCAACCACTCCTACTCGTCGGGTTGAGTCTCTGTGACGACAGGAGAGATCAAGGCTCCCCTAGATGCCTCAGCATGTCAACTCTGCAGATACAGGTGATGCCTTGGCAACCCTACGGGGTTCCCGGATTGTCAATCACGAAGTGTCACCGGGACCACTAACGATACGAGGGGGGGCGAGGGAAGGACGGCCAGGGCCGGTTTGCCCTATCCCACCCACCGCTTCCTGGCGTACCACACGCCTGCACTGAGGGGCCGCCCTCTACCACGAGCCACACGATGGCGTGAGCCTGTTGGTCGATACCCCAAGTGACGCGTCGTTACAGTGGCTCGAAGCGTGCCTGGAAGAAACGCAGGTACTTCGGCTCGTACACCATGCGGAGCCCCCGGATCTCCTTTCGGCGGGCGTAGACAGCCCATGTTGTCTCGGCTGTGACGTCCATATGGGCCTGAGTGTAGACGCGGCGCGGCAACGCCAGGCGAACGAGCTCAAGCTTCGGGCGACGGTGATCGCCCGTCGTCGGATCCCGGCCGGCGGAAACGATGCCACGCTCCATGGCCCGGATGCCGCCTTCCACGTAAAGCTCAGCGGTTAGCCGCTGGGCCGCGAACTCGTCCTGGGGGATGTGCGACAGGAAGGTCTTGGCGTCCAGATAGACCGCGTGACCGCCAATGGGCTGCACGATGGGAACGCCGGCATCTTCGATCTTCTTTCCAAGGTACTCCACCTGCCCCACCCGAGCGCGGATGTGGTCGTCCTGAACCGACTCAACGATGCCACGCGCCATCGCCTCCATGTCACGGCCAGCCATCCCGCCATAGGTCTGCAGGCCCTCATACACCACCACCAGGTTCCGAGCTTCCTCAGCCACCTGGTCGTCGTTCACAGCCAACCAGCCACCGATGTTCACCAGGGCGTCCTTCTTCCCAGACACAGTGCAGCCATCGGTGTATGAGCACAACTCCTTGAGGATGTCTTTCACAGGCCTTCCTTCCTGACCCGCTTCCCGCTGCTGGATGAAATAAGCGTTCTCTACAGCCCGGGTCGCGTCCAGGATGATACGCAGGCTGTGCTGGTCGCAGAAGAGCCGCACCTCGCGAAGGTTGGCCAGGGAGATAGGCTGGCCGCCCGCCATGTTCACCGTCGCCGCCAGCGACACGTAGGGAATGTGGTCCGCCCTACCTTGCGGACAAGGGCCTCCAACTTGCCCAGGTCCACGTTCCCCTTGAAGGGATGGAGGCTAGAGGGGTCATGAGCTTCATCGATGATGACGTCGACGAAGGTGCCTCCCGCCAACTCCTGATGGAGGCGGGTAGTGGTGAAGTACATGTTTCCGGGGACAGAATCGCCAGGCTTGATAAGGATCCTGGAGATCAGGTGCTCGGCGCCGCGCCCTTGGTGCGTGGGGATGACATGCCGATAGCCGTAGTGGTCCCGTATGGCAGCTTCCAAGTGGTAGAAGTTCTTGCTGCCTGCATAGGCCTCATCTCCCAGCATGAGCCCGGCCCACTGATAGTCGCTCATGGCTGAGGTGCCGCTGTCTGTCAGGAGATCGATGTACACGTCTTCGCTGCGCAGGAGGAAGGTGTTGTAGCCAGCCTCCCGGATGAACGCTTCGCGCTCCTCACGGGTGGTCATCTTCACAGGCTCGACCACCTTGATTCTGAAAGGCTCGGCCCAGGAGCGACGTCCTTCACCTGGCCATTGTGGGTTCACTGCGGTACCCTCCATCCCCTCACGGCTTCTCCACAGTCCACACCTATGCGGCGCCAATATCCCACCCGTCTCTTCGCAAGTCAAGCGGCCAACCACTCCTGCTCGTCGGGTTGGGTCTCTGTGACGACAGAGAAGCTTAGGGCTCGCCTAGATACCTCAGCATGTCAACTCCGCAGATACAGGTGATGTCTTGGCAACCTTACGGTGTCCCCGAATTGTCAATCAGGACGTGCTGGGCGGAAGACTCCCGCTGCGCCATCCCGTACCGGACCCCGGGGAGCGACGGCAGGCGTTCGAGTATCCACGTAGGAACTGGTCATACAGACTGAGGGAATCGCTGACGCCATGCACACTCGCGCCATCAAGTCCGGCTGGTTCGGAGGGTTCAGGGATAGATGCCACGAACTCCTATGGCTTCGACCACACGTCTGATGCCTAGGAGAAGGGCGGACTGGCGCAGGGAGCACCGGTCCCTCTCCGCCATATGGACTACGTCGCGGAAGGCACGGGTGATGACTCGGTGAAGACGTTCATTGACCTCGTCCTCTTCCCAGAAGAAGGATTGGAGGTCTTGCACCCACTCAAAATAGGACACTATGACGCCACCGGCGTTGGCAAGGATATCCGGCACAACGAAGATCCCGTTATCTTCGAGAATAGCGTCGGCCTCAGGGCTCGTGGGACCATTGGCTCCCTCAACGATGATTTTCGCCCGTATGGTAGAGGCGTTGCGTGCAATGATCTGGCCCCCGACAGCGGCGGGAATGAGGATATCCACAGGCAGGGCCAGCAATTCCTCATTAGTCAGGCTATCGCCGAAGGGAGCGCCCAGCAGTTGACCCGCGGGCCGCTTATGTTGCAGGAGCGCATCGGGATTGAGGCCCCTATTGTTGTAGACACCACCGGAGACATCGGTGACAGCGACGACTTTGTAGCTGGCGCGGTGGAGAAGCCTGGCGGCGACAGCGCCGACGTTGCCAAAACCCTGGATCGCCACGGTAAGGCCATCGCCGCTGAGGCCACGATAGGCCGTAGCCTCTTGGACGATGTAGAGCAGCCCGCGCCCAGTGGCCTCCATGCGGCCTGCGGTGCCGCCGACACTGATAGGCTTGCCCGTTACAACGCCAGGGACAGAGTAGCCTCGGTGCATGCTGACGGTGTCCATGATCCAGGCCATGATGCGGTCATCCGTACCCATGTCCGGCGCGGGGATGTCCCCTTCTAACCCAATAAGGATGCTGATCTCGGTGGCGTAGCGGCGGGTGAGGTTCTCCAATTCCCGATCGGTTAATGCTTTGGGGTCGACGATCACACCGCCCTTCGCGCCGCCATACGGGATGTCTGCCACGGCCGTTTTCCAGGTCATCAGCATGGCGAGAGCCCTCATATCGTCCAAGGTGACGGTCGGGTGGTATCGGATTCCTCCCTTGGCGGGGCCACGAGCCAGGTTATGCTGAACCCGGTAGCCGGTGAAGACCTGGGTGGAACCGTCGTCCATGCGAACGGGGAAGTTGGCAGTGATCTCCCGTTTGGGCATGCTCAGGAGCCGCCGCATTCCCTCATCCAGTCCGAGGCGGTCAGAGACGGAATTGAACTGCGCCACCGCCATCTCATAGGGATTGGGAGTGACTTCTGACCTGGAGTTCGAATTCCTCATTTCAGTGTCGTGTCTCCAGCTAGGCAGTGGAGCAGGTGAAGTGATGCTACTTTGCGGGTCGTGTCATGTCAAGCTTATCACGCTCGCATCGTCTCTCTGGTAGCATCCTCGCCACAACCGTCCGCGCCGTCTCGGTATGCCACGCGGTTTCGAGAGGAGTGCAATCATCCTGGCCTGACTGCTCACGTCTGGAGCACTGAACCAGTGACGGCCCTTGACAACCTCCCCGCCCCAAGAGTAGCGTTCGCCTGTCGACGAAGTGGCCGAGTATCGCAGAGGAGCAACCATGAGCGATGTCGACAGATACCGCGTCCCGGTGGAGCAGCTGCGCTGGCAGTGCGATCCCGCTGTATTTCGCTTTCAATGCACCGATGAGCTGGTCCCTTTGGAGGAGTTCATAGGCCAGGACAGGGCCATGAGTTCTCTGGAGTTCGGCCTGGCGGTGCACCGCCCGGGCTACAACATCTTCGTGACGGGCCTCACCGGCACCGGCAAGGCCTCGGCCATCAAGTCCTATGTGGAAAAGGCCGCGGAAAGGCGCAAGCAGCAAACGGAGGAGTATCTCCCCGACGATTGGTGCTACGTCCATAACCTGGCGGACTCTGGCAGCCCCCAGACCGTGCGTCTCCCCGCTGGCAGGGGCAAGGTGTTGCGAGACCAGGTGCAGGAACTCCTGGACACCATCAAGGCCGAAATCGGTAGGGCCTTCGGCAGCGAGGAGTATCAAAGGCAACGCCAAGCTCTCGTGGAGGAGGGCCAGGCCGCCCATCGAGAGCTCTTGCAGAGCCTCGAGGCGGAGGCGAGGGCAGCTGGCTTCCTCATCCAGCTCTCGCCCACAGGCGTGAACCTCATCCCACTGGCGGAGGAACGCCCCATGGAGCCTCAGGAGTTTGCAGCGCTACCTGAGGCAGAGAGGAAGAGCATCGAGAAGCGGCAGACAGACCTCATGCGGAAGGTCGGGGAGGTTATGAAGCAACTAGGGGCGGTGCAGAAGGAGGCGATGCAGAAGATACAGGCCCTGGAGCGTCGGGCGGCCGAGGTGGCCTTGGACCGCCCCTTCCAGGAGCTTCTGGCCCAGTACCGCGACTTCCCCGATGCGACCTGCTACCTGGAGAGCTTGCGCGACTTCACCCTGGGCAACATCGGTCTTTTCCAGGAGAAGGAAGAAGCTGCCCCCACTCCCCTTTACCGACCATCCCAGGAGAGGGATCCGACACTGGCTTTCCAGGTAAATGTCTTCGTGGACAACAGCGGCGCTGAGGGTCCACCGGTCATCATCGAGTCTAACCCCACCTGGAGCAACCTTTTCGGCAAGGTCGAGCGTCGCGCCATCATGGGCACCTACGTCAGCGACCATACCATGCTCAAGCCCGGCGCGGTGCATCTGGCCAACGGCGGCTACGTGATTCTCAATGTCCGCGACCTGCTGCTCAATCCGGGCGTGTGGGAAGCGTTGAAGCGGATGATAAGAACCAAAGAGGCGAGGCTGGAAGAGCCCTTCGAACAATTCGGCTTTCTGGCTCCCCACGGTCTGAGGCCCCAGACCATCCCAGTAGAGGAAAAGCTCATCGTTACTGGCGACGACGTGCTTTATCGCCTTCTGGCTCAGTACGACGAGGACTTCTGGGAGCTGTTCAAGGTCAAGGCCGACTTCGACTTCCAGATCGAACTCACCCAAGAGAACCTGGAAGCCTACGCCGCCTTCATCTGCGGCTGTTGCCAAAACGAGGGCCTGCGCCACTTCAATAATGGAGGCGTGGCTAGGGTATCCGAGTACGGGTCACGGCTAGTGGCCGACCAGCACAAACTATCGTCTCGCTTCGGCCAGCTGCGGGACCTTCTGGTGGAGGCGGACTACTGGGCTCGCCAGGATGGTGCCGCCATCGTGGGCGCTGAGCATGTCCGGAAGGCCATCGAGCAGAAGCTCTATCGTTCCAAGTTGGTGGAGGAGCGCATCCGTGAGCTCATCGCCCAAGGAACCCTGATGGTGGATGTGGATGGTGAGGTAGTGGGCCAGGTCAACGGCCTGGCCGTCTATGACGTGGGGGATTTCAGCTTTGGCAAACCATCCCGAATCACCGCCAAGACCTTCATGGGTCGTCGCGGCGTTATCAACATCGAGCGGGAGTCCCAGCTCAGCGGCCGCATCCACGATAAGGGCGTCCTAATCCTTGGCGGCTATCTGGGTCATAAGCATGCCCAGGACAAGCCTCTCTCGCTATCAGCTAGCCTCTGCTTTGAGCAGTCCTACGAGGGCGTGGAGGGGGACAGCGCCTCCTCCACCGAGCTCTACGCCATCCTCTCCAGCCTCTCGGGCCTGCCCATCAAGCAAGGCATCGCGGTCACGGGCTCGGTGAACCAAAAAGGGGAAGTGCAGCCCATTGGCGGGGTGAACCAGAAGATCGAGGGGTTCTTCGACGTGTGCAAGGCCAAAGGGCTAACCGGCCGCCAGGGAGTCATCATTCCTCACCAGAATGTGCGCAACCTGATGCTTAGGGAGGACGTGGTGGATGCCGTGAGGCAGGACCAGTTCCAAATCTACACCGTTGGGACCGTGGACGAGGGGATAGAGATCCTTACCGGCGTCGCAGCAGGTGAGAGAGCGGCCGACGGTTCCTATCCTGTAGGCACCGTCAACTACCTCATCGATCAGCGGCTAAGCGAGCTGGCCGAAGGACTGAGGGGCTTCTACCGCGAAGCCGAGCCAGGAGTATAACAGCCTGCAACCGTCCCCACGGAAGGAATGGTTACTGGGGCTTATTCTCTGCCCCCCTGTCAACGCGAACCTGCAGCCTTCCTCGCGCGCCTGAGGGGTGTTCTCGCGTTCACTCGCGCCTGGCGCCGCCGTCATTCAGAACCATCCCCACTGCCACCACGAACCACAGGGTGACATTGGCCAGCAGGAGGGCGAGCAAAGGGAGCCGACGGGGAGACAGCTGGGAAGAGGCCCCTGGAGGGCCGGGGGGATTCGAACCCACGACGCCCGGATTGACAATCCGGGCGTGCTGGCCAGACAGGCCCCCGGGGCGGTACGCTACCGCCCCGGCGAAGCGAGAGTGAGCTCTCAGCTGTCCACTAGGAACCGCTCATGCAGATTCCGGAAGTTGTCGATGACCCGCACTTGCGCTCCCACACCAAGGTGAATCTCAATTCTAACTGCCCGACACCGATATCTCCTGACCAAGTGTCTCGCCCTTCCACTCCGGCTTGTAGTACGAGTAGGCCTGCGATGCCACGCCCTTGGCCTTCACCGGGTACTGGGCCTTGGCCTCGAAGTCGAACGAAACGCTGTCGCCGGAGAGCATGTTCTCGATGTAGAAGATCACTTTTCTACCAGCGACCTCGTACCGCTTGATCTTCGCCTCGCCCTCTACAACCACATCGATGGACTCTCGGACGGGCGCGAACCCGGTGGGGAGCGAGACGTCCAGGACGACCATCCCCGCCTCGACGGGAATGGGCGGAGTGAATTTCACGTACACCGCTACGGTGATGATGTCATCCACCTCCACCTGCTCGGTGCCGTAGTCGACGGTGATCTCGAAGATGTCCTCCTCCACCTCTGGCTCGGGGAGGTTGAACCTGGTTACCACCTGAATCACTACCTGTCCCTTGCCCTCAGCGTCCACCTGCACCTGGCTGTCGACCGGCACCTCCAAGACCTGGAGCGCATCGAAGTTCTCCGCATCGATGTGCAGTTCCTCAGCCTGCCCACCGGCCTGCACGCTCACGTCCAGGTCGACATCACTGGCGGCCCCGACAGAGTACTCGGTGAGCGCCTGCAAGGCGACCACTGTGTCCTGAGTGGACCCGAAGCCGCCGTAGGCGTTCCTCTGGCCGACCAGCCACTTGGCCGCGCGCGAGGCGTTGGCCCGGTCGCCGTGGTGGATCAGGGCCAGCGTGCCGTAGCCAGTGGCCTCGATGGCTGTGCTGCCGTAGCCTGGCTCAGGCAGCATGCCCGGCATGGGCTCGATCTCTTCCTCCAACGGCACCACCGTGCTTCCCCAGTGGAGGCCGTCCTCGTCCTCGTCCGCCATGCTCATCAGCTTGTCGTAGGCCTCAACCGTCTTCTCGCTGTCCGCCAGCCCCAGAGCATAGGTGACAAGGGCAATCGTGTAGGCGTCCTCGATCTCGTCCAGCGTCCCTTCGAGGTACCGGATGGCCTTCGCGGAGCCCGTCTCGTCTCCTGCCTCCAGCAGGGCGGTGGCCACGTAGGCCGTCAGAGCCGTCTTGCCCTGAACGCCTCCCATCATCTCCTGGTGGTGGACGAAGCCTACGGATTCGAAGGAGCCGTCTGGCTGCTGCTGGCTGGCGATCCACTGCGTGGCTTCGTCCAGAACCGACGGATCGATGTAGATCAGGTCGCTAGCCTGGGAGAAGCTCCGCAGCACGAAGGCGGTGAGCCACAGGCTCCCCTCGTCGTCCTGCTCACCGAAGGCCGAGAAGCTGCCATCGCTCCGTCTGTAGGTCATCTCTCGCTGGTAGCCGGTGATCATCATCTTCTCCGCCTTGGCCATGATCTCCGGCCTCAGCTGACCTGTCTCCTTCAGGTAGCGAGCGATGTAGGCATCCGGAGCGAAGAGGATCATGTTCTGCTCGCCGCAACCGAAGGGCATCTGCAACAGTTCGTCCAGGCCCTCGATGGTCTGCGTCAGATAGCTCGATGTCAGGGTGACGTAGGCCCGCCCGGAGCCGTCGACGATGTCGACCGGCACCGAGGTGCCCACCGTCGTGGAGGCGCCGCCGGAGAGGACGAGGTTCTGGACGACCTCCCGCTCGACGCCCTCAGGAACGATGCTCAGGTTCTTGATGACCGCATCGGCCGCCTCGCGGCTGCGGGCGGTCACCTTCACGTCCTGGATTCCCAGGTCGGTGGGGCGGATCATGAACTGGACGCCGCCGATGTCATTGGCCTGCACAGTAACGGAGCTGGTGACCTCGTCCAGGGCCTCAAACCAGTCTGCTTCCTCCAGGTCGACGAAGAACTCCTGCGGCTGGTCTTGGTAGTTGTAGAGAGCGACGTTGACAGGGAACTCCTCGCCCCGAATGGCGGAATAAGGCAGGTCGACCTGAATGAAGAACGGCTGAAGGACGACCAACTCGCTCTCGTCCACGCCCAGGCCTTTGTCCTTGGAGAGGCCAACGGCTCGCAGGACCCAGGTGGTAATGCTGTCCGGAGCCTGCACGTCCAGAGTGCCCTTTCCGTCGGAGCCAGTGACGAGGTCAGTCCACAGCCACGTCTCGGGGAAGTACTGGCGGACGCGTTGAACCTCCGCCAGGTCCGCCGAGACGCCGTCGGGCTCCGGGGTTGGCGACGCGGCGGCGGGGACTGCCATGGCTCGTTCCTCGGCTATTCCTGCAAAGAACCCGCCCCGGCCGAACTGCGACTCGTATTCCTCGCCCTGAGGCACCGTCTTGTTGGTGAGCACGACGACGCCTGCATTCTCGAACGTCTCCTCGGCTCCTCGGGTGGCAACGTTCTCATAGGGATCCACCGAGTGGAGCTCAGCCTGGGGCTCCATGTAGAGGCGCTCCAGTTCGTCGAAGACCTGCTGGAGGTTCAGCCGATTCTC
>CP070630.1:312481-317627 GCA_020356025.1 Dehalococcoidia bacterium
ACCGGCTGACGGTGGCGTTCCGGATCATCCTGGCGATACCGCAGTGGCTGCTGGTGGGTGGGCCCGGCGGCAGCGGCATCAGTATCGGCTGGGGGTCCTGGGGATGGGTCGACTTCCGCTGGGCCTTTGTCCGCAGCGTCGGGAGCGGAGTGCTAGGGGTCGCTGCGGGGATCATGGCGATCATCTCGTGGTTCGCTATCGTCTTCACGGGCAAGCAGCCGCGCGGTCTCTGGGACTTCACCAACTTCTTCATGGGCTGGCGCGCCAACGCGGTGGCTTACATGGCGCTACTGCGAGACGAGTATCCGCCCTTCGGGCCAGGCGACGGCAGCTACCCAGTCAGCTTCAACGTGGCGGGGTTCCCGGAAACGCGCAACCGATGGTCGGTGGGGCTGCGGCTGATCTACGCCATCCCTCAGTTCATCGTGCTGTTCTTCCTCGGCATCGCCTGGGCGATCACGGTGATCATCGCCTGGTTTGCCATCCTGTTCACCGGTCGCTACCCAGAGGGGATGTACACGTTTGGCGTGGGCTACATACGCTGGTCGCTTCGGGTGGAATCCTACCTCCTGCTGATGCGAGACGAGTACCCGCCGTTCAGCCTCGACTAGGCGGGGCTTCGAAGCAAGGGCAGCGAGCCTGCGGGCGCGGGCGGGCGGCAGGAGGTGGAGGGGACTAGGGGTAGACGCCGTACTTCCTGATGGCGCTGACCATGGCCACGTAGTTCTCGGGTCGGCAACCGGGGTGGATGGAGTTGGACGAGCTGGCGATGTAGCCGCCGCCGGGTGCCGCCTTGGCCAGCGTTTCCCTCACCGACTGCACTACCTCCTCCTCGCTACCGAACGGCAGGAGATGCATGCAATCGATATTGCCGAGGACGCAGGCCCTACCGGCGAGATGGCGCTTCACCTCGGCGATATCCATGCACTGCGGCTGGATGGGGTGAATGCCGTCGAAGCCCACCTCAACCAGGTCATCGAGAATGGGCCAGAGGTTGCCGTCGGAGTGCTTGATGATGGGCACGCCGCGGGCGTGGGCGAGGGCCACCGTCTCCTGGTGATAGGGCTTGAGGAAGCGGCGGTAGTGGGCCGGCGACATCAGGGTCGTCGGGTTGTGGGCGAGGTCTCCTTCCAGGCAGATGACATCGGCGCCGAGGTCGATGGCTTTGTCGACGGCAGCGTTGCAGAAGTCTGTGGCGACTCGAGCGACGGCGTGGACGAGATCGGGATCGGCGGCGTAGTCGAGGAGGAGATGCTGCATCGCGCCGCGGAGACTCCAACTCCAGCGAAAGGTGCCGGGTACGCTGAACACGTGGGCTCTCTGCTTGCCGATCTTGCCGATAACGTACTGGAGCATCAGGAAGTCGGGCGGGTCGGGCTCCATGCGCCCCAGGCGAGCTAGGTCAGACGCATCGTGGATCGGGCCGTCAACGGGGTAGGGCTCACCGTGCCGGCTCATATGGTACACGATCCCGTACTTATCCTGGAGGTAATCATCCTTAAGGCGCCGTCTGCCGGTCATGAAGACTGTGGACACTGCGTCCAGGTCGAGGGCTTCGACGATGGCGCACAGAACGTCCATGAGGCGGATCGCCTCATCGGGAGCAAGGTCCGGCAAGTCACGCTCGGGGAGCGAAACATCTCCAAGGAGGAGCCTGCCCAGCTTGACGATGCTCGACTCGTTGAAGCCGAGTTCAAAGATGGGGACCTGATCTGGTTGCCCCAGGGCCAGAGCCTTTAGGATTCGTTCCCTGCCCGTCATGGCTCGCGCGTCCTTTCCGCCTTTGTCAGCAAGCGCCGCCGACGGTGGAATAATGCACTGCGAGAAGTAGTGCTGTCAATGCTGCAGCGACGCGAGGACGCCAGGGTCTCGCCCAGTGACGACCCATCGCGCCTGTCCCTGCCCTTCCCTTGCCAACCGTCGCGCCTGCGAGTAGGATGGGTGCCAAATGCTAGTCCTTGGGAGGGTCACCATGAAGTGGTTCGTGTTGGCTATCCTGCTCGTGACGGTGATCGCAGCCTCAGCCTTTGCGGCGCTCAACCGTCCTGGTGCTGAGGCAACGCCCTCGGGCGCGACCATCACCGTCAATACTTGGCTCGATGAAGACGTGCGCGACGACCGGCTGAGCCTGCGTGAGGCTATAATGCTGGCTACGGGCGACCTTTGGTTCATCCTTCTGACTGAGGAGGAGTGTGCCCAGGTTTCCACACTGGCCTGGTCCGTTACTTTCTGTGCGATCGGAACGGGCCCTCCCCCTGGTGCCGACTACGCGGACACCATCGTCTTTGCCGACCTCATCTTCGACACTGCCTATATCACCGTAGGGCCTACCCATCAGCACCTGCCCATTTTGGACGAGGGCGACGACACGATTGACGCCTCCTCCTCATCGACTACGTGGATCGTGGAGTGCGACGATCCGCACTCCAACGCGGCCTTTGGGATCACCTCCAACAACAACACCATCAGGGGCCTGGAGATCTACAACTGTGACTCGGCCGTAGGAATCTTCGATGGCGCTCAGAACAACACCGTGGGCGGTAGCACCGAGGGTGACCGCAACGTCCTCTCCGGGAACAACCAGGGGGTGTTCATTTACGGCAGCGGGACGACCGGCAACGTGGTCAAGGGCAACTTCATCGGTACCAATGCCGCTGGCGACGCCGCTCTCCCCAACATGTATGGCGTCTGGATCGATACCGAAGCTCAGAACAACACTGTCGGCGGCAGTAACCCCGGCGAAGGCAACGTGATATCCGGCAATTCGGAGAGCGGGGTGCACTTGGCCGCGTACCTAGGCGACGAGGGCGCCAACGGCAACGTGGTCAAGGGCAACTACATCGGCACCAACGCCGCTGGCGACGCCGCCATCCCCAATTTCGTTGGCGTTGAGATCATCGATGGCGCTCAGAACAACACCGTGGGCGGCAGCAACCCCGGCGAAGGCAACGTGATATCCGGCAATCACGAGGAGGGCGTATTGATCTCGGGTGCGGACACCGACGGCAATGCTGTCAAGGGCAATTTCATTGGCACCGACGCCTCGGGGACGGTCGCCGTTCCCAATGATGAAGGGATTTACATCAGCAGTGCCGCTCAGAACAACACAATCGGCGGCACAGGAGCGGGCGAGGGTAACCTCATCGCCTTCAACGACGGGTATGGCGTGGTCGTGTCTGGCGAAGACATACCAACGGCGCCGCCGACCGGCAACACCATCCGCGGCAACTCCATCCACTCCAACGGCGGCAAGGGCATCGAGAACGACATCGGGGGCAACGAAGAACTAGAACCGCCGACCGTCGAGAGCGCGGGCTCGGTCATCGGCACCGCCTGCCCCAACTGTATCATCGACATCTACTCCGACGAGGAGGACGAGGGCGGGGTGTACGAAGGCTCCATTACCGCCGACGGCGATGGGAACTGGAGCTTCTCCGGGACGCCTGGGGGGCCTAACATCACCGCCACCGCTACCGACTCCGACGGCAACACCTCCGAGTTCTCAGCGCCGCTGGAGCCTCCCTGGCCTGCGCCCAGCCCCAGCCCGACACCGTCGCCTACGGCCACCGTCACGCCCACGCCGCCCGCTACTCCGATGCCGCCTGCACCAGGCCAGATGCACTACTGTCCGGAAGCGGGGAAATGGTCAATAGCTGTGTGGAGCGGCGAGAATGGCATGCCTATAGAGGAAGCGCTGGCGTTCTGTCCTCAGCAGGTCGCCGCCGCCTACCGCATCGATCCCAACACCCAGGCCTGGACCCGCTACTTCCGTGGCCGGCCCGAGATCAGCAATCTAACCTCACTCGACAACGGGCAGGGCGTCATCGCCCTGGGCGCGAGTGTATCGGCAGCCTCGGCGAGCGGCGACGGGGGATTGCGGGCGGCAGCCAACGGGATGCTTGGCTGTCCCGAGGCCGGCAGGTGGGCCATCTCCGTGTGGACCGGCGCGAGCGGCACGCCCACCGAACAAGCCGTGGCAAGTTGCACTGAGGCATCCGTGGTCACTGCCTACTGGATCGATCCGCAGACCCAGGCGTGGAAGCGGTACTTCGCCGGCCGCCCAGATATCAGCAACCTGACGACTCTGGATCAGATGCAGGGGATCGTCACCCTGGGGGCGGCAGGTGTTCTACCATCAACAGCACGCATTGCCTTCGTCACCGACCGCGACGGAGATGGGGAGATCTATGTGATGAACGCGGACGGCACGGGGCAGACCAACCTGACCAATAACCCAGCCTGGGACGACGAACCGGTGTGGTCGCCGGACGGCTCCAAGATAGCCTTTTCTTCGCCCCCCTTTGTTATCGGAACCCTGACGCTGCCGGAGATCTACGTGATGAACGCCGACGGCTCGGGTCAGACGAACCTCATCAATGACCCGATCGATCCCTCCGGTCCAGCCGGCGAGCCAGCCGCGGATCTCAGCCCCATCTGGTCACCCGACGGGTCCAAGATCGCTTTCTACTCGAGCCGCGGTCACGAGATCTATTTAATGAACGCCGACGGGTCGAGCCTGACGCAGCTCACCGCTGGCGGTGACGCCGGACAGCACTTGGCGTGGTCACCGGACGGCTCCACGATTGCCTTCGCGGGGCCTATCTTCACCTACGACGTGGTCTTGACGCCTGATATGGACAAACCTGTCTCCATAGTAAATGCGGACGGCTCGGGGCAGATGCGGCTTACCCAGGACCCAGCCTACGATCCCGCGTGGTCGCCGGACGGGTCCAAGATCGCCTTCGCCTCCGACCGCGAGGGCAATCGCGAGATCTACATCATGAACGCCGACGGGTCGGGCCTGACTAACCTCACTAAGAACGAAGGGAGCGACTACGATCCCGTCTGGTCGCCGGACGGCTCCAAGATTGCCTTCGTCTCCGACCGTGAGGGCAGCGCCGATATCTATCTGATGAACGCCGACGGAACGGGCCAAACTCGCCTCACCACCGACGGAGCGGACGACGTCTCACCGGCCTGGTCGTCGGACGGCTCCCAGATCGCCTTCGTCACCGACCGCGACGGAGACCGCGAGATCTATGTGATGAACGCCGACGGAACGGAACAGACCAACCTGACCGAGAACCCAGCGGATGACTACGACCCGGTCTGGTCGCCGTAGCGCTAGCCGCCCTCAGCCCAGGCG
>CP070630.1:317727-327433 GCA_020356025.1 Dehalococcoidia bacterium
ACCCGATCGTGTGCATGCCTGGATACGCCTCTATAGGGCGTACTCACTGACGTAGTCCCTCACGCGCAGCTTTCGCGCAGCGCTCTCCGAGCTCATGTAGCGTACCTTCCCGAAGACGGGGCGCTCCGGACCCCAGGGCCGGTCGTACCGTCCCAGCACCCACGAGATGCCGCTGTAGGAGTTAGGGTCACGGCCATCCAGGGCGTACTTGTTATTCAGCTCGATCATGACCGCAAGGGCCTCCTGCGGGCTCGTCGTCCACTCCAGGATCTTCTTGCCCCAGAGCATGCGCAGGTAGTTGTGTATTCGCCCTTCCCTCGCAAGCTGCATCTGGGCCGCGTTCCAGAGAGGATCATGGGTCCGCCCGCTCTCCAACTCCTCAAGGGTGTAGAGGTGGGGCCGCGGGTCCCTTGCGTGTTCGGAGAGCGTCTTGATAGCCCACTGCGGCAGCGACTCGAAGCGGTCGTAGTCCTCCCGCTGCCAGCATATGTTGAACCCCAGCTCCCGCCAAGTCACCAACTGGTCCAAGAACGCCTCCGCTGACGGGCTCACTCCCCACCACCCGCTGCGGCTCCCCTTAGCCACCGTCGCCAGGTCTCCGATAGACCATCCCTCCCGGGTCATGAGTTCGACGAAGACCTGGTGAGCGGATACGTGGCCAAAGTGTAGGTAAGGCGACAGCTCGCTAGTTACCGCTTCCTCAGGCTGATTGCGCGCTTCTGCATAGCGGGTCAGTCGTTCGTCGAGGAAGCGTTGCAGGACAGCCTCCGCTGCCACCGACCCGCCGCGCGTCTCTGTTGCCGCCACCGAATGGTCGATGGGTAGACCTGCCAAAGACCGCTTGCCTCCGGCCAGCATGTCGTCTTTAGCTTTCGGCCATCGCTCGGTGATCTGCTCTGGCAAGCGATGCAGGCGCGGCAGACCCGCTCCAGCGAGGGGATCCTCCTCTGGGAACTCGATCAGGTGCCAGCGGAGGTTCTTCTGGAGGAATCGCCGGAAGGAATAGGCTGTGGTGAACACTCGGTCTGCTGCGCGCAGGGGCAGTAGGCCGTTAGAGTCGACTTGCTCCAGGCGCACCGGAAGTTGCCGCGCTGCCGCCGTTACCATTCGGGGCAGCATGAATGCGGGGAAATCATCGGTGACCACCACGCAGGCTTGCGCCGCCAGGGCCGCGAGCAGACCCTTTCCCGCATCCAACAGGGGTTCGACGTAGGGATAGTAGCAGACTCCCTTGCGCTCAAGCCGGCGGGCGTTGTCGGCCATCCCATCCAGTACGAAGCGATGCAGTCGATCGCTGGCCCACGGGTAGCCGGAGCGCAGCGCCTCCAGTATGACGAGCGGCTTGTTCAGCTCGTGCGCCCGTTCAGCCGCACGCTGCAACGCGAAGTTACAGTGGGCCCGTCTGTAGGCGATCATCCAGTACAGGATGAATTCACCCTCGCCATTGACTGGGCTGGCGTTCAGAACCTGGATGCGGATGTCCGGAACAGTCATCTCACGTTCCTGTGGGCGGGCGCTCCTTGCGATGACGCCCGCACAGCCATTATAGTCACATCCGAGGCAAGTCGCGCCTCCGCGGAAGCTCAAACCCGCTGCCGTCGAGGCTGCGTCACAAGTGGGCCTCGGCAGAGACATCCGGAAGGCTGAGAGATGGATTTGCCCGAGATTCTGGGCCTTTCTGTTTTCATCGTCCTGGCATACATGGTGGCCGTTTGGCTGCTCAGCCTCGTCGCGAGGAATGCCAGCATCGTCGACATTTTCTGGGGGCTGGGCTTCGTACTGTTGGCCGTCGTGTACTTCGTGGCCACTGACGGTTTCGTCGGCCGCAAGGCTCTCATCACGACTCTCGTCAGCATCTGGGGGCTTCGACTGGCGCTCTACGTCCTCTGGCGCAACTGGGGCAGGGGGGAAGACTACCGCTACCAGAAGTGGCGACAAGAAGCCGGAGAGAAGTTCTGGTGGACCAGTCTTTTCCAGGTTTTCCTGCTGCAGGGTGCGCTCCTCTGGCTGATCTCAGCGCCCATCCTGGCAGCGCAGTTCAACGATGACCCCGATTACTTCACCGTTTTCGACCTGCTGGGAACTCTGGCGTGGGGCGTCGGATTCTTCTTTGAGGCGGTGGGCGACTGGCAGCTCGCTCGCTTCAAGAGCGACCCCGCCAACAAGGGCAAGGTGATGCGAAGGGGGCTGTGGGCCTATACCCGCCATCCAAACTACTTCGGCGACGCTACCCTGTGGTGGGGATACTACCTAATTGCCGCCGGTACGGCGGGCGGCTACTGGACTTTCTTCAGCCCCATCCTGATGACGGTGCTCCTGCTGAGAGTGTCCGGCGTGGCTCTACTGGAGCGGACGCAGATCGAAACCAAGCCCCAATACAGAGATTACATCGAGAGCACCAGCGCGTTCTTCCCCTGGTTCCCTCGAGAGCGGCGCTAGCTTGTCGTGTGCCGCGGCGCGGACTCAGGGGCCCGCCTGGGAAACGCCGAATGCACTGTGAGAGTCTCGCTGGCGATCAACACTCAGGCCGGCACGAACGTGCAGAGCCGACCGGTGGTGTAAGTCCGCTTGCGAAGCTACGGCCTCCGGACCCAACCTGTGACGAGAGCGCCCACACCCGCGACTACGATGAGGACCGCCAGGCCTCCGGCTATGGCAACGAGCCAGATGCCCCAGCTCGAGGACGCTGGCGGCGAAACGCCCGCGCCCCCGGTCACCGGAACGACGGCCGGGCTCGGGGTAGGCGTCGGCGTGGGCGTTGGCTCGAAGCTCGCATCAACCGTCAGCTTGGCGCTGAGAGCGGGCTCGCCCTCCAGCAGACCGACAGCGAAGGCACTATAGACGTTTCCTCCCTCCAGAGCTAGCCCCGGAAGCGCCAGTGCGACGGTCTCTGTCCCTGCAGCCCTTACCTCGAGGTTGTAAGTTAGGGCAGGCACGGTCAGGTAGTCGCTGGCATCCTTGAAGGCCGCGCCGCTAATTATCACTCCAACGCCCTCCGCGAAGATGTCTACGGCCGGGGCGTCCGGGGAGGCGTGAACAAAGCGAACCCTCACTTGCCCAGCAGGAGGGGCGCTGTTGTCATCCACGAGGACGAGCGGCTCGATCTCCGCCAGGGCGCCTACGGCTGCGACTGTGTAGTCGATATCCGCGGAAAGCGTCACGTCAGCGGTGATGACCGCGTCGCCGGTCCCGTCTGCGGCCGCCGGGAAGACCTCAACGGTGTGGCTCCCCGCGGGCACCGACACATAGTCGGTGATCTCATCGAAGGCCAGGTCGGTGATGGCCTCCGAGCCATCGAGGTATATGTCCACGGCCGGGGCGTCCGGTGATGCGTGTAAGACCCTGATGCGAGCCTCAGCCTGGGCCGATGCCGTGGACACCAGCGCCAATGCGCCGATCACCGCTATGAAGACGCCTGCTGCTATCATCCTCATCGCTCAGGACCTCCCTTCGTATTGTCTAGAAAACGAAGCCTCGCTTGCGCGTTCGGTTACGACTGACCGCCGACTGAGCTGAGTCTGCCTCCCTCATATCATAGCCAGCCCCTTCCTCTCTTGCTCACGAACCGTCGAACCCTCTGGCCTTGGGAGAGACCAGTACCCGCGGTTCATGACGTGTTCTGCCACGTGCAGGTCTGGGTCGATGCGATCGATATAGCGCTCGGGTAACACCACAACTCATCCGGCAGTGGTAGGTATCTTTTAACCTTTCACGTCGATCCTGTCAAGGGGTAAATCTAATACTAACGGTGCGTATCTGCTGCATGAGCGCCCTTCCGTTGCCTTACCCCGCTAGCCCTACCGGGCCCTTGATGGGCTGGCCCATGCGCTCGGAATCAACTGTCTGCAACGAGCGATGTGCTGGGAGCACTCTCGGCAGACCGGACACCGAGGACTGATAACCTGAGATTCAGGGAGGCCGATGAAGAACCTCGGCAATGAATGCCCTGGGCAGAGGCTAGTGCACGCAGGACGGACTGGATGAGAGACGGATCAATATAGGCTTCGCACCCCTCCTCGACTTGGCGCGTGTCTCGCTTGCTTTCCTGCCCCCACTACGCGCGTCCCCGGGGATACCGACTCGCCCCCAAGTTCAGTAGGTCAGCCTCGGCTGACGAGCAACCCCCGGTCGTTCGGGGAGGCGGCCCTGGGCGCCGTTGGTCACCCTCTCAAAGTCCCGCTGAACACCTGCCAGGCCAACGCGGACTTCGCAAACAGGCTGAGGAGGATGTACATCCGCTCTCCGAACAGGTAGTCTCTCCAGGGCCCGATCTTTCGATACTGAAGGACCATGTTCACAGCGAAGACGTTGAAGAAGACGAAAAGCGAAGCAATTATCCCGTACACGAACTTAGGTACTGCGTCCTCCGAGTTGGCCACGGCCCCAGAGAAGTACCAGAAGATGACCACCCAGGGCACGATGCCGGCAAATACGCCCAGGTTGAAGGACGTCCAGTTTGTCTTGTCCGTCGTCTGATTGTGCAACTCCATCATCAGGCCGAAAAAGATCATCGTTGCGTTTAGCGCGAACAACAGCACCAGGCTTGGCAAATCGAACATGCCAGAGAGCATGGCGATCACCACGATCATCACCGAGGAACTCAGCGCGTACTCGTACCATCGCACATAGTTGATGTGCTTTCTGAGGTTCTTCACGTACCACGGGTAGACAACTGGTGAGGCGAGGAGGTAATGCGCGGCAGCCGAGATCAGCAGGAAGACGGCGACGAGCGGCCCCAGACGAAGGTCGAAGACAGTGTTGGTCAGCGTTACGATCTCTTCCCCCTGGGGATCAGAATCCAGGAAGGTCGTCCGGAGAGGGAGAGTGAAATCGCTGCTCAGGAACAGCATCGTCGCGCCCTGAAGCAGATGCAGCGTGCCCATCGCCAGGTTGAAGAGTCTCAGCCTGCCATATATCTGGTCCTCTAACCGCGACATCGACTACTCTCCTTTCTCGACCTACCCGCTTAGTAGGAGCGCGGGCCGCTCGCGGAAACAAGAGATCGGCGCCGCCTTTCTTGACCTTAGGGCAGCTCCACCAGCGGGCAATTCACCGTTGAAGAGGAAGACACTGCTTGATATCGCAGCACCCCCGCGCCACTAGGCGGACCGAGGCTCCTGCTCCCAAACGACGCCGACGACGCGCTTCCCCAGGTGAACCATGAAGGTCGATGTTGTCTTGGTCTCAATGATTTGCGCCCTCTTGAGGTCCAATCTCCGACATAGCTTGTCCACAAGCATCTCCCTCAGGTCGGGAGCTATTCCCTCGACCACCGACACCGTGCCCGACCTGTAGGTTCGCTGCACTTCGTCAACCATGCGATCCGCGGCTCTTTCCATGCGCCCTCGCACCCTGCTGTAGAGAGCCATAGACCCATCCCTGGCGGTGATGATCGGCCTGATCTGAAGGGCGATGCTCAGGAGATGCTGGAAGCGACGAGCCCGTCCGCTCTTCATCAAGTACTTGGTCGTTTCCAACGCCGCCAAGATCCGCACACGACCCCTCATTTCTTCCACCAGGCCTTTGGCCTTCTGGAGAGGGTAGCCCAGATCGCGCGCACGGGCTGCCTCAAGAACAAGCATGCCCTCCGCCATCGATACGGTAAGGGAGTCTACCACCTCGATCTCTGATTCGGGGTACTCCTCCTTTAGCATCTCCGCCGCTCGAACAGCGGCGTCATATGTCTTGCTCAGCTTCGATGAGATCGTAACGACGAGAATATGGGATAGGCCTTTCTTGACATGGGACATGAACGCCTCGAAGAAGCGGGAGGGCGCGGGTGCGGCTGTGGTAGGATACCCCTTGCCCTTCTCGTATCGATCCAGGAGTTCGGCGAACTCCTCTAGTGTCACTGCACCTTCATCAAGGCCGCTCTCCACGCCGAAGTTGATGGTGTAGGGCACCACCGTGAGGCGAAGATCCTCCACGATCTCCGGCGGCAAGTCGTGGCTACTATCGCAGACAATGGCGAAGGGATCCACGGCTGTCCCCCATTTCTTCGAAGCGCGGCGCGAGCCTCGACGAGCAAATCAGCCTACTACCGCTGGTAGTGACTATCCTGCGTGCCATTTGGGTGCTGCTCAGATCCTAGTCGTAAGCGCTAGGGATGGCAAGGGACAAGGCGATATTGGCCCCAGCGCCGACCGATGGCTGCCATGAACCAGGCGATGTCGTTGGTCACCAGCAAGTCCGGCCTGGCCGCCCTGCTGGCCAACGGAAAGGGGGAGGGCATTTGCCCTCCCCCTTCAGATGCTGACCGATGGTGATGCCAGCTACGAGTCTACGGGCATGCCCAGGCACTGGACGCCGCTGGCGGTGATCAGCACCAGCAGGCTGTCGTACTTGTCCACTGTGGCCAGGGTGGTGATGGCCGGGTCACCAGGCACGTAGCGCAGCCAGCCGCCTGCCTCTAGGGCATAGGCGATGGCGAAGTCGCCGGCGATGCAGTCCAGGGCCGTGTCCGCAGCCGTGGCGTCGGGTCCTGTCCAGACGAAGTTGTTCCAGCCGATCGGCAGGTCGAAGTCGCGGGTGTCCGCCGCCGGCGTTGGGCTGGGCGTAGGGCTGGGCGTGGGGCTAGGGGTCGGCGTAGGGGTAGGGCTCGGGCTGGGCGCAGGAGCGGGCTCTGTGGCCCAGGGGTGGAAGACAACCGAGCCGTCGTGGGGTAGGGTGCACTCGCCGCCACCGGAGTCCTCATCGTTGCCGATGCGGTTGGCGATGTCGATCCTGACGGTGCTTCCCCACCAGTTGTAGGTGGCATCCACCGTGTTCTCCGCTGCGCAGTCCTGTTCCACATAGTAGTCTGGCTCGCCGAATGGCCCGCTGAAGGTATTGGCGTTCTCAGCGGAACCACCGATCTGAATGAACGCCTCTGCGGGCACGTCGAATATCAGGATGCCATCGCTGCCCGTCACGGTCACGATGTCATTGCGGAAGATGCGCATGTTGACCTCGAAACCGTCGATGACCACCTGCGTGGCGGCGTTGCTCGACAATGTGTTGCCCTCCACCAGCAGTTCATCCTCCCCAAGCACGTAGAGGCCCTCGAGATTGTTTGTTATCTGGTTGCCTCGGAGAACATTCCCTTGTCCCGTATACAGCACTACGCCCGTATCGGAGTTGTCATGGATGTAGCTGTCTTCGATAACCATGTCCCTCGCAGTGTCTGTCGATATGCCGTTCGTCCAGTCAGTGATCTCCACATCGGCGACGGTGAGATCGCTAGAGCCGGGGTGGGGGACCGTGATGCCGCCGCTGGGTTCAGCGGGGCCATCCAGCGTCAGGTGGCGGATGGTCACGTTGTCGGCCTCGATGGTCAACCCGAAGCCTGGACCGGCCGGGACAACGTCTATCACTACATCCGCGCGATCGGCGTCTTCCAGCCCTTCGATGGTGAGGCTCTTGTCGACTGTGATACCCCCCTGGTAGGTACCCTCGCAGATGACCAACGTGTCGCCATCACTGACATCCATGTGGTCGACAACCGCATCAATGTTGTCCGTCTCGAAGTTGGGCGTATCGCAGCCGCCTTCCGCCGGCAGCAGGTCGTCGTTTACGATGTAGGTGTCGGGCGCAGCCTGGGCGAGCCAGCCCTGCCAGCTGCCCAGAGCAATGGTGAGGACGGCCACCACCGCCACGAGCGCTACGACTGCCGTGCTGGAGTGAGTCCATCTCATGCTCGACCTCCTTTGACTCCCAAGCAGGCGACATTAGTGACGGACAGGATGGTACGCGGGGCCGCGTTTCAGGTCAAGGCGGGGTTGGACGCTTGGGTGCCTTGCTGGCCGACGGAGAGGGGGAGGGCAAACGCCCTCCCCCTTCGGATGTCAGCCGATGGTGATGCCAGCTACGGGTCTACCGGCATGCCCAGGCACTGAACGCCGCTGGCGGTAATCAGCACGAGCAGGCTGTCGTACTTGTCCACGGTGGTCAGGGTGGTGATGCCCGGGTCACCAGGCACGTAGCGCAACCAGCCGCCTGCCTCCAGCGCATAAGCGATGGCGAAGTCGCCGGCGATGCAGTCCAGGGCCGTGTCCGCGGCCGTGGCGTCGGCACCAGTCCAGACGAAGTTGTTCCAGCCCAGCGGCAGGTCGAAGTCGCGGGTGTCGGCGACCGGCGTTGGGCTCGGCGTAGGACTGGGAGTAGGGCTGGGTGTGGGTGTGGGGGTAGGACTGGGGCTGGGCGCGGGAGCGGGCTCCGTGGCCCAGGGGTGGAAGACGACCGCGCCCTTGACATCGTCGGGAGCCGGGCACTCGACGCTAGCATCGTCCTCATCGTTGAAGATGCGGTTGGCGATGTCTATGGGGTTGGTGCTTCCCCAGTAGTTGTAGGTGGCATCCACAGTGTTCTCTGCATCACACAACATGTACACGTAGTAGTGATGAGCGCCCGGGTCGAAGGGGCCGCTGAAGGTGTTGGCGTTCTCCGGTGAGCCTCCGATCTGTACGAACGCCTCGGCGGGCAGCGACCACGATAGGAAGATGCCACTGCTACTCGCCACGGTCACGATCTCGTTGCGGTGGATGCGCACGTGGCTGTTGTCGAAGACGGCGATCTGGTCGTCAGCATTGCCCGATATCGTGTTGTCTATTACCAGAGCCTCGTCCTCGTCCTGCACACCGACTCCCGTCCTACCGTTGTCCACTATTTGGCTGTGCCGCACCACGCTACGTTCGCCGGCCCTCAAGTGGACACCGTAAGCGTCGTTGTCAGCGTCGTTGTCATGGATGTTGCTGTACTCGATGACAGTGCCCGCGGAGTCATCAGCGAATATGCCATAATCCCATTCAGTGACTTCCACATCGCTGATCGTTGTGTCGTTGATGCCATGGATGACAACGATCCCGTTATCTGTGGTCGATCCGCCAGGACCGTCGAGCATCAGGTGACGGATGGTGACATTGCTGGCGCTAACCGTCAGGCCGTCGGCGCCGCCGGCCGTGCCGTCGATGACGATCTTGTCGATGTCAACGTCCGCCTGGCCTTCGATGGTGATCTTCTTGTCGACCACTATGCCAGGGTCGTACGTTCCCTCGCAGAGCACGAGCGTGTCGCCGTCGTTGACCTCCGGCAGGGCGATGACAGAATTGATGTCCGTCGTGGTGTAGTCGGGGGTGCCGCACTCGGCCTCTGGGGGAATGACGTCGTTGATGACATAGGTGGTGCCCGCGGCTTGGGCGAGCCAGCCCTGCCAGGCGCCCAAGGCAATGGTGAGAGCGGCTACCGCTCCTACCACGACCACCACTGCCGTCCTAGAGCGCAGCCATCTCATGTTCGACCTCCTTTGACTCCGCTGACTCCCGAGCAGGCGATATTGGTAACGGATAGGATGGTACGCGGGGCTGCATCTCACGTCAAGGCGGGGTTGGCCGCTCTGCTGGTGGCCGACGGAAAGGGGGAGGGCATTTGCCCTCCCCCTTCAGGTGCCAACCGATGGTGATGCCAGCTACGGGTCTACGGGCATGCCCAGGCACTGGACGCCGCTGGCGGTGATCAGCACGAGCAGGCTGTCGTACTTGTCCACGGTGGTCAGGGTGGTGATGGCCGGGTCACCAGGCACGTAGCGGAGCCAGCCGCCTGCCTCTAGGGCGTAGGCGATGGCGAAGTCGCCGGCGATGCAGTTCAGGGCCGTGTCCGCAGCCGTGCCGTCGGCTCCTGTCCAGACGAAGTTGTTCCAGCCCAGCGGCAGGTCGAAGTCACGCGTGGCTGC
>CP070630.1:327533-331109 GCA_020356025.1 Dehalococcoidia bacterium
GTGGTCTTCACTTGGGGATTCGGGGCAGGTGCCTCTGAGGCGCAGCAGGATGCTATGCACAACTGTCCTCAGACGGGAAAGTGGGCCATAGCGGTTTGGGACGGGCCTGATGGAACGGATACTGGCCAGGCTTTGGCGACCTGCGGTGGAACGGCAGTGGCCGCCTACCACCTCGACCCAGTGACACAGGGGTGGGAACGCTGGTTTGCGGGCCGCCCGGAAGTGAGCACCCTAGAAACGCTGGACAACATGCAAGGCGTCATAGCGTTGGGAGAAGTAGGGGCTCCAGCACCAACCGCAACACCCACACCGACGCCAACAGCTGAGGAGACGCCAACGGCCACGCCTGCGCTGACGCCGCCGGCTGTGCCGACGCCGGTGGTCTTCGAGAAGGGCGACCAGGATTTGACCTTCTACCTATACACCGCCAGCTTTGAGCTGGAATGGATGGTGATGGGTGCCGGCTGGATCGAGCTAACCGTGTTCCACCAGGAGGATGGCTCCGAAACGATTGTCTGCACAAGCGAAAAGCTGTGGGCCCCGACGAGCGGCAGCAAGGCCTGTAACGGCGGTCCTGGTGATTTCCGTCTGGGTGTGGCGACAAGTGGCGACAATGACTGGTTTGTGTCCATCACGCCTCAGTAGCTGGCTGGTTTCTGCCTACTATGGGGTGAGTGCTGCCGCGGGGCTCTGGATGTCAGCCTTGCCACAACGTGAGGAGATCATCGACCCGACCACTGAAATCTGCGGTCTGGCAGCCTAGTTCGTCTGTTCCTTCTACAAGGGTTCGTCTGTTTGACGCTCTTCGTCACGCGGCGCTTGGCTCGGTGGTGTCTGAAACACCTGCGTCCCCACGGAGCTGCACCCAGCGCAGGGACGCACGTCTAGAGTCTTCCGGCTGACACAAGCTGTCGAAGTCGGCTCCACTCGTACAGCCGACCCCAAATGGCCAACATCGTCAGGACAGTCAAGCCGGCAGCCTCGATGAACAGTGAGCGGAGGCTGGACTCTCCATATGTGCGGAACGGATCGCCAATGCGATCCATGATCCGTTCTCCGAGGGACTGGCCTCCTGTCTCAGTCAGGCCGCCGGGGATGTGGACGTTGGCGAGGTCCGACCCCAGGAATGGCCACAGAAGCTCGTCCAGCGAATCCCCCCAATGGGGACAGAGACTAAAGACGGGCAAGTCCAAGGCAAGATGAGCGATTGGCAGAAGGCCATAGATCCAAAGGTCTCGGCGAATGGCCACCAACACCACGAATAGCGCCACATTGAAGACGAGAGTGTGGGCGAACAGGTGGCCGGACTCTGCGCCGGGGATCACAAATACGTAGAGGAACCGGTCGATGATATCGGGCAGGATGGCCATAAGAACGACGAGCCGGTAGTCCAGGGGCCGCCGAAGAGCGAACTTCTCCGATATCCTAACGGCGCCTGTCGTGTACGCTACATGTGCCAGTAGCAGCAACTCCGGCCTCCACAAGGGAACCCGAACGGCGAGCAGAGCAATCACCCTCTCGCATAAGGGCTCGGTTCGACATTGCATTATGGACGGCTCAGCAGATTCCCTCAAGAGGTCCGTCCGATCGTCAATAGCCTGGACGCTGGCCGGTTAGGACCGCTACCTGGCCAGGAGCCGAACCTAAGCGAAATCGCAAGGAAGAGAGCGTTGCCGAACTGCGTGAACTGATCGTTAACGGCGCTGATATTCACCGAGCTTCTACTGACATAACGAGGTTGCCTGGTCTATCGTGGAGGTGCGGAATGCCGGTCTCCGCGATGACCGATGCCGACAGCAAGGGTTCTCAGGCTGACCCGGCTGGCGGCACGGGCCGGCCTGGCGTGCTGCCTCCTTGTGGCCTTTCTCCTGATGGTTGGGAAGGCTTCCTCCGATGGCGTTCGGTTGGAGCAAGGCTGGAACCTTGTCACCTACGAGGGCTCGACCAGACCCATATCTGTGGCGCTCAGTTCCATCGAAGACGATTATCTTGCCGTCTATCAGTTGGACACTGCTGAGGGGCGCTGGCTGACCTACTTCCCGAAGGCGTCTACCTACGTGCCGACTCTCTCCAATCTGGAGCGCGGGGGTCAGTACTGGGTGTACGTCCAGCGGGAGACGGAGCTGACGCTGGATGGCGACGCTCCCCCCTTCTATGGCGTCAACTCCCACCTTACTTGGTTCGACTCTGATGAGAGAATGGATCGGACGGTTCAGTTCATGGATGAGGCAGGGGTGGGGATCGTGCGCACCGTCTTCGACTGGCCGAGCATCGAGCCCGAACCTGGGGTCTATAGCTGGGAGCGCTTCGACCGGGCGGTTGAGCGGCTGGCAAAGCGGGGTATCGTCATGCTGGGGCTCCTAGACAGCTCGGCGGCCTGGGCTACGTCCGCTCCGAGTCTGGATGAGCCCAACTGGCAGAAGTGGCCCAGCAAGGATCTGAGCGCTTTTGGCCGCTACGTCTACGCTGTGGTGGAGCGCTACGACGGCGACGGCGTTGCAGACGCGCCAGGCTCGCCGGTCATCCGCCACTGGGAGATATGGAACGAGCCCAATCTTGCCTTCTTCTGGCGGCCTCAGCCTGACGTCGAGCAGTATGTTCGCTTGCTCCGCCTGTCCTACCAGGCGGTCAAGCTGGCACACCCCTCGGCGGTAGTGGTGATGGGGGGAATAGCAGGCAATGGCGTCTCTTACCCACCGTTCGCCCTCGCTCAGGAGGAGCGGAACTTCGTCCAGCAGATCTATGACCACGGTGGCAAGGACTTCTTCGACGTCGCCAACATCCACCTCTATCCGTACACACATGAGTTGGAGTGGCCCGACCTGATGACCACTCTCCAAGATGCTCTGGACGAGACGCGGTCGGTGATGGCCACGAACGGCGACGGCGACAAGCCTATCTGGGTCACCGAGATCGGTTTTTCGACTGCCCTCTTCCCCGATGACTACGAAGTCGACCCCGATGCCGCCATTGCTGCCTGGCTAGGGAAGGTCTATCGTCAGCTCACCGGCGCTGAGGCCCTATTCTGGTACATGTTCGAGGACGAGGGGACGGGTGAGAACCCGGAGGGTCACTTCGGCCTAGTGGAGTATGACAGCGTTCCGAAACGGAGCTACTACGAGTATCGGAATATGACGGGCCCGTAGGTTGTCAGTGGTCCTCGCGTATCATCTGTCCTGTAGCTGTTCCTGCCTGAACTTGTCTCGTGGAAAGGTCAGCTGCTTGTCAAACACCACCCGATTTCCGCAAGCCAGGTTCCGGCTGCAGGGCAAGCTGATCGCCCGTGCCTGGCAGACCAGCTCATCCCTGCCGATGGCCCTCGAGGCCTGATATTGGGCAATCAATGGGTCGAAATCTTCGTAACGCTTAGCGTGGCTGCTGCGTCTTCTATTACGAGAGGCAAGCCAGATATACGTGTGCCTTAGGGAGGGCAAGACATGCTGGGAAGAACAAGGCTGACCTTCGTCCACATGGCGCTCCTGGCCGTAGCGGCGATGATTGTCTTGGGCCTGGCCGCCCAAGGAATTACCCGCGCTGCGACCCCGGTGCTGGCTCCCGGTGTCGAGAGCCTAGCCA
>CP070630.1:331209-388923 GCA_020356025.1 Dehalococcoidia bacterium
CAATCGGGCAGACCTACGTCATCTACGGCGGCCCGGGCCTGCCCGCCACCATCGACCTCAATAGCGACAGCGCCGACCACACCGACTACGGCGACGACAACGAGGACTTCTCCGGCAGCTCCGTGGCGGCGGGGGACATCGATGGCGACACCACCGACGACCTCATCATCGGCGCCTACGCCGCCGACCCGGCCGGGGGCGCCACCGCCGGGGAGACCTACGTCATCTACGGCGGCCCTCCTGCGTTCCCCGTCGGAGGTATTGCTGAACTGCCGGAGGTGTCTGACTCGGCGGGGCGGAACTACATCGCCCTGGCGGGTCTGGCGGCTGCGGTGCTGGCCGCCCTCACGGTAGGCGGCTGGTATGCCAGGAGGCGGTGGCTGGCCTAGCTCTCCTTCCCTGCCTCTTGCTCCTCCTCCAGCCAGCGCTCGAATTCTGTTTCGGGGTCCTGCACCCCCAGCTCGTCGGCTGCCCGCCGGCGGGAGTGGATGCCCGCCGCCACCAGGCGCGCCTGGTCCTCCACCAGGCGGCTGCGGTCCTGGGCCACCGCCAGCGCATCGCCAAGGCTGTCCACCAATGCCTCCCATGGCCATAATGGCCGCCCGTGGTACAGTCACGATCCTTTTCCCTTTCGTGGGCTCGCTAGCCAGCGCTCCACATCGTGCTGGCAGGGGGATAATAGAACATGCGTTCTCCCATGTCAAGAGGAGGCGGTCACTAGCGAGACAGGCGTGAGTAATTGGGAAAGTGCTTAGCCCCGAATAGGAGATTTTTTGCGGATGCGGATAAGCCGTAACGTGGCAACTATTCGGCCGTCTATAGAGTGTGAGGGGTATGCCATACCCATGCTCATATGCAGCTCACACGCCGCGCCAGCGCTTGTGAGGGAAAGGAGGGGGGAACGCAAGGCATGAAGGCTTTATGTCCGCAGAGGAGATTGCTCTTCTAGTAGCATCTGTTTCCCCATCGCTGGCCGGTCCGAAGTTCAAGTGGATTCGGACCGTGCCGCCACTTGCCTTCTACTAGGGGAAAAGGGCGGAGAGAATGAGAGAGCTATCGCGGAGACACCTATCGCGGATCCTGGTGGTGCTACTTCTTGTGGGAGTGGTAGGAGCCAGCCTCGGGGTGGCCAGCAACGCCATTTGGACGGACAGCGCAGACGTTGATGCTAACGTCTTTTCTGCGGGGACGCTGGATATATCGACCAACCCCACCACGGCTCTCGTCACCTACAGCGACATGGCGCCCGGTGACAGCACCGGTGGTCAGTCGCTCACCGTCACCAACGCTGGTTCCCTGGACCTG
Source organism: Dehalococcoidia bacterium (assembly GCA_020356025.1). GTDB lineage: Bacteria > Chloroflexota > Dehalococcoidia > SM23-28-2 > SM23-28-2 > SM23-28-2. The sequence goes on from CP070630.1 coordinate 332,515, forward strand.
CGCTACGCCGTGACCATGACCGCCGACAACACCGACACCCTAGGCCTGTACGCCGAACTGGACTTGACGATCAGGGAAGAGGGCACCGACTGCACGACCTTCGACGGCAACGTGCTCTACGGACCTGACTTGCCTTTCCTGCTCACCGGCAACCTGATCGGTGATCCCACCCAGGGCGCAGACGCGGGCGACCGGACCCTGACGACGGCGTCGCCCAGCGAGGTTCTCTGCTTCAAGGTGGATCTGCCCATCGGTGCCCCCAACAGCGTCCAGGGCGCCTCTACCACGGCTGTCTTCACCTTCGAGGCTGAGCAGACCGATAACAACCCGTAGCGGCTGACCGCACGGCGCAGGCGAGCAGGAAGACCCCGGCTGGCCCAGGGCGTATGCGATGGCGCGGCGAAGACGTTCCCCAAACCTGGCCACTGCTGGGATGAGGGTTCTTCCTGCCAGCCGAGCGGCTCGACAGGATTCGTTGTGAGGAGGCAGCCTTGAGCGGCAGATCACTGCCCGTCCCTCAAGCGGGAGCCAGGGTCGAAGGAGGGAGAGCCTCGGTCTGGCCGAGGCGGCTTCTGGACATCGTGGGCTACCTGGCCCTCGCGCTATGCCTGGCGCTGCTGGGCTCGCTTCTGACGGTGGCGGCCACCAACCTGCTGGGCTACCAGAGCTACGTCATCTACAGCGGCAGCATGGAACCCACCGTCAAGGTGGGGTCGCTGCTGCTGACCCGGCCGGCGGATGTGGACGACCTGCGGGTGGGCGACGTCATCACCTATCGCTCTCCTGGCAACCACACCACCCTTACCCACCGGATAGTGAGCGTCCGCCAGGAGGACGGCGAGCGGGTCTTCACGACAAAGGGCGACGCCAGCCTCGAACCCGACCCCCGGGGAGTTATCCTGCGCGGTCAAGTGTCAAAGATGGCCTTTGACATCCCCTATCTGGGCTATGTGGTCGATTTCGCCAAGAGCATCCAGGGCGTCGTTCTCCTCTTGCTGGTGCCGGCTGCCGGCCTGCTCCTCATGCAGGGGCCGAAGCTGTGGAAGGGGCGCGCGAGCAGGGGGGTGCAATGAGGCATGCCCAGCGACCGGCCTTCTGCTAAACGAACGTTTTCGCTGACCGTCGTCGCGGTCGTGCTGGCTGTGGCCGTCGGGTCAGGGAGCTTCCTTGTGGCTTGGGCCGCCACCTTCACCGACCAGGCCTCGGTGACCGATAACACCTTCTCCACTGCCGCCGATTTCTCGCCTCCCTGGTGGGATGGATCTTACGGCTACCGTCAGCAGATCACAGTGACGACCGGCACCAACAGCCCCTTCAACGGCTACAACGGTTATAGCGTCCAGTTCACCATCGACACTGCTACCCTTATCGATGACAGTAAGCTTCAGGGCGACTGCGACGACTTGCGCATCGCGTTCTGGAGCGGGTCCGCATGGACGGAACTGGACCGTGACCTCTACTCCTGCGACGCACTCAGCACGGAGGTTTGGTTCCAATTGCAGGAGGACATCGCCGCCAGTTCCTCAGCCGCTAACTACTATCTCTACTACGGCAATGTCTCCGCGTCCAACCCGCCAGCAAACCGCGGCAACGTCTATCTTCACTATAACGACTGGAGCACCGACCGGCTGAGCGAATACGCCATCGGTCGTCAGGACGACTGGCACCCCCCCAGCAGCTACACCGGTTTCACCTGGGACGGCGTGAACGAGCGGGTCAACTTCGACACCGGCGAGAACTCCACAGGGGGCCTGCGCCTGGCAAGCTTTGGAGAGCGCGACATCTACATGGAGCAGGTGGTTCGCTACACGGGCTGCTCTCCCGCTGACCTCAGCCAGGGCCTGATGGCTCGTTACCTAGGGGACGGGACGAGCAGCGACAACTGGTATGCCTTTGTTCAGGCCAACAGCACGGGATGCAGCAGCAATCCTTACACCAACCCGGCCATGCAGAAGGACAACTGGGCCGACGGAGGCTTCTGCGGCAGCGGCGCGGGCTCGGAGTGGGCCCTCGACGGGAGCCCTCACCGCCACGCCTTTGCCATCTGGGGCGTCAATGACACTAACATGAAGGGCTGGCTCGATAAGTCTCCCCGTAAGCCCAGCGAGGCCGCCGATCTGTCGTGCTCGGATGCCTCCGATCATGAGAATGCCGGTGACGTGGCCTGGATGCAGGCCCAGGTGGAGGGTTCATTCGACGACTTCCTGGTTCGGCGCTACGCCGAGCCAGAGCCCTCGACGTCTCTCGGGGGCGAGGAGACAGCTCCCTAGATCGCCGCCGCTCACTCGCCCCACCGCCGCGTCAGCAGCCGCTCGTTGCGGGCGGCTATCGCCAGCGGATGCAGAGACCAGTTTTCTTCGCTGGCCACCATCGCCATCTGGTCAAGGTACTCCAGAATAGCGGCGTCTAGGTCGCGGTCGGCCAGCTCGCGCACCCTGGCCAGGGCTGTCTTTGCTCGAACCTTGCCGGGCTCGATCTTGTCGGCCACGAAGATAACCTTCTCCACAAACGACATTCCCGCCCGACCGGTGCTGTGGAAGCGGGCCGCTGCCAGCACCTCGGCGTCGTCGATGCCGTACTCCTGGCGGAGGATCTCGGCGCCCACGGGGCCATGAAGCAGGATGGGAGCCTCCTCTTCAACGGGGCTGACCTCCAGGCCGAACTTCTGGGCTCTGGCCAGAAGCTCCTGGTGCGAGAGGGCGCGAGCGATGTCGTGACCCCAGGCAGCCAACTCCACCTGCTCCCTGTCCAGTTCTTTGAAGCCGGCCGCCAAGCGGTCGGCTTCCGCCACCACTCGCTCGACATGCTCGGCCAGGCCGCGGGGCAGGCGGCCGATCGCTGCTTTCAGGGCCTCGATCTGCGCCCGCATATACAAGAGAGAAAAGGCAGGTCAGCCCTCGGGGCCCAGACGTCGACCGCCGAGGACGTGCATGTGGATGTGGTAGATCGTCTGGCCGCCGTACTCGCCCACGTTCAGGGCCAGACGGTAGCCCTTGTCGGCGGTTCCCTCACTTCTTGCCACGCGGTTGGCGACCTGGATCATGTGAGCTAGCAGCGACCCATGCTCCTGGCCGATGTCGACCGCCGAAGGGATATGTTCCTTAGGGATGACCATGAAGTGGACGGGCGCCCGCGGGTGGATGTCGCGGATGGCGAACACCCGATCATCGTCGTGCAGCTTATCCACCGGCATCTTGTCGGAACCCATGTCACAGAACAGGCACTCGGTCATGGGACTCCTCCCTGTGAAGCTTGCCTGGCCGCAGGCAGACCCCCCGCCGTCAGAGGAGGGGGACTGATTAGGCATCCATTTTAGCCAAACCCGGCAGCCTTGGCCAGCGGCTTCTCGTACGCCCTCTAACCGCCAACCGCAGGTGAAGTGCTTCTACGGATCGAAGGTCCACTGGGTGCCAGCCGGATCGGTGACCAGAATGAGAACCGAGGCGAACCGGCTGAGCTGTATAGCATCGCTGAGGTCGGGCCTGCCCGGCACAAATCGCTGCCATCCCTGACCGGGAGCGAGGGCGTACAAGACCGCGAACTGACCGCCAATGCCTTGAGTTGCTGACTCCACATCCTTGGGCTCGCCAGCGTAGCAGACGCTATTCCATCCCTGGGCAAGAGGCGTGACAGCCGGCGGCGAGCCCGAGGGTTGCTGCGGCCAGGCGGCGCTGCTGGCCGAGAGAAGGAACAGGGGCTCATAGGCGCTGAGGGTTGCTATGGTGCTGACATCCGGTTGATTCGGAAACCACTTGTCGTAGCCTCCGGCTCCCAAGCGATAGGCAGCGAGAACGTCCTGGCTGATGCCGTCTAGCGCGTCCTCGATGTCTCCGCTGGCGCCGACATAGCAGGTATGGTTCCAGCCGGCCACCAGGTCTGTGGAGCTTGGGGTTGCTGTAGGCGTAGGTGTGGGTGTGGCCGTGGACATAGGTGTAGGCGTGGTCGTGGACGTGGCTGTGGGGGTGAGAGTAGTTGTTGGCGTGGCGGTCTCCGTAGGCGACGGAGTGGGTGTGGCTGTCTCTGTAGGCGAGGGAGTGGGCGAGGGCGAGGGTGAGGGGGGTGGCGGGGCCGAGGTGGCGGCTGTCCAGTTCAGGGTGCTCGAGTCGCACGGCGGCTCGTCCAGCACCAATCTGAGGGTGCCCTGAGCGTTGCTCTCGCCGGGGAACGAGCCGCTCACTTCATAGAGCCCCGGAATGCCCGGTCCGAAGCTGTCTCCCACGATGTCGAGAGGGATGGGGAACGGGTTTGCACCCTGGAATTCGCAGGTGTCACCAGGTATGTCGTAGGCCGTGAACCCCTGTACCTGCGACCCGTCCCCGGACACTGTGAAGTCCACGGTGCCGCCGCCGGAGACTGTCCCTGTGTACGTGGCGCCGGCGATCGGCTGGGCTGAGGCGGGGGGGCCGGTCAGGATGGCTATCAGGCAGGCAGCGGCAACCACGGCCGTGCCAGTCAAAGCGAAGAATAACCAATACTGATTCCGCACGTGCTTACTCCCGGTTCTGCAACCTAAGACGTGCGGTTCCTGCTATCGTTACACTAGTCGTTGGCGAACGACGAACAGGTATGCTACCCGCAGTGCCGTGACTGGCGAATCCCGCCGACCAGGGCCGGCCTCTTGGGGGGCTGACTCGCGAATGCTGATTCCCTTTGACGCCCCTAGGCCTCCAGCTTCGCGGCCACCAGCTCGCGGTGGTAATCGGCGTCGCCCCACATCAACTCCATCCACTTCTGGCGACGGAAGTAGAGCTCGATCTTGTAGTCCTTGGTGAAGCCGATGCCGCCGTGGATCTGCTGGCCGTGAGCTACCACCCGCCGAGTGGCCTCGTTGCACCAGGCCTTGGCCATGCTCACCAGCATCTCGGCGTCCGGCTCGTTCTCCTGAAGGGCCCAGGCCGCCTTGTAGGTGATGAAGCGGGAGCCGTCCACGTCGATGATCATATCCGCGAACTTGTGCTGGATGGCTTGGAAGCTGCCGATGGGCCGCCCGAACTGGATTCGCTCCTTGGCATAGTCCAGGCTAGTATCGAAGTCCATCTGGGACAGACCCACCAGGTAGGCACAGGCGGCCACCGCCGCTTTGCTCTTCACGCCCTGGATGATCGGCCATCCCTTGTCCACCTCGCCCAGGACATTGGCCTTGGGCACCCGCACCTCGTTAAAGGCCACCTCGCACTGCTTGTCCTCGGCGATGGTCTTGAGGACGGTGAACTCAATTCCCTTGCTCTTGCTGTCCACCAGGAAGAGGGTGATGCCATCCTCCGGGCTTGCGCTCTCCTTAGTCCGGGCCGCCACCAGCATGTAGTCGGTCACATGGGCGTCGGGCACGAACAGCTTGGTGCCGTTCAGGACGAAAGAATCACCGTTAGCCTTGGCTGGCATGGCAACGCCGTCGGCGTCCCACTTCGCGCTGGGCTCCGTAAGGGCCAGCGTCACGATCAGATCGCCCGTGGCGATCTTGGGCAAGAACTGCTGTTTCTGCTCCTCTGTCCCCGCTTCCAGGATTGGCATGGCGCCCAAAACCACAGTGGAGATGAAAGGCCCGGGCACAAGGGCCCGGCCGAACTCCTCCAGCAGCACGATCAGGTCGGTGAAGGTCATGCCGGTGCCACCGTACTGCTCCGGGATGACTATGCCCTGCCAGCCCTGAGCGGCCATCATCTGCCAGAACTCCGGCGAGTAGCCCCTCTCATCCTCCTCCATCTCCCGCACGAAAGCTTCCGGGCACTCCTTCTCCAGGAAATCGCGGGCCGCGTTCTTGAGTAGTCCCTGCTCTTCAGAAAGGCCTAGGTCCATTGCTCAGGCTCCCTTCTCTTTTCTAGGCTTCATAGCCGATCCTTCCTTACCCTCGCGGCAAGCCCAGGCCGCGCATGGCGATGATATTGCGCTGGATCTCGCTGCTGCCGCCGCCGATCACCATAGCGATGGCGTACAGGTACGACTTCTGGAAGCGCCCCATCATCCGCACCCACTTGGAGTCCTTGTGCAGTTGCCCGTACAACCCCAGGATCTGGATGCCGGTGTTGGCCAACCGCACGTCCATCTCAGTGTTGTACAGCTTGCACACGGCCGCCTCGATGCTGCCGGGCTCCTTCCGCGCCTGTTGAGACACCACCCGATAGACCATGTACTTGCCTACCTCTATCTCGATGGCCATCTCCGACAGCTTGTGGCGCACCAGCGGGTTATCCAACAGGCTTCTGCCGTTGACCTTCGTCTCCTTGCAGTATTCGACGAGGTCGTCCAGGCCGCGCTTGGCCATGGACACAGCCGCCGCCACCAGGCTGGAGCGCTCGTAGTCCAGGGTCATGGCGGCAATGTACCAGCCCTGGTTCTCCTGACCCAGGAGGGCGCTACTGGGGACGCGCACGTCCTCGAAGAAGACCTGGTTGAAGCTATGCACGTTGGCCATGTTGATAGTGGGCTGGACGGTGATCCCCGGCGTCTGCATGTCCACGAGGAAGAAGCTGATGCCCTTATGCTTGGGCGCCGCCGGGTCGGTGCGGGCCAGGAGGATGCACCACTCGGAGCGATGGGCGTTGCTGGTCCAGATCTTGTCCCCGTTGATGACCCAGTCGTCGCCGTCTTTGACGGCGCGGCACTTGAGCGAAGCCAGGTCGGAGCCGGCCTCTGGCTCGGAGAAGCCCTGGCACCAGACGATTTCGCCGGCGGTGATGGGCGGCAGATGCTGGTTCTTCTGCTCTTCGGTACCGAAGAAGAGAATGGCCGGTCCGATGTAGCCCACGGCCTGTATGATCGAGCCGATGGGTGCCCGGTGATAGCCCATCTCCTCGTTGTAGACCAGTTGCAGGGCGGGAGAGGCTTCCATGCCGCCGTACTCCTTGGGCCAGGCGGGGGCCACCCATCCCTTCTGGGATAGCTTCTTGACGAAGGCACGGCCTTGCTTCCAGTCCTCTTCCTCCTCCTCTAGGAAGACACCTTCCCAGTCCGGCGGCATCTCCCGGCGAATGAACTCGCGCACCTCCTGTCGGAAGGCTTCCTCTTCAGCCGTAAAGCGAAAGTCCATAAGTTAACCCTCCCCTCCTCTAGTCCCCGCGGGGTAGGCCCAGACCGCGGGTGGCGATGATATTCCGCTGGATCTCCGAAGTGCCGCCCTCAATGGTACTTCCCACCGATCGCAGATACATGTGCTCAAGGCGGCCCTTCAGGGGTGCCCACTTAGATGCTCTGTCCAGTTGACCGTATGGGCCCAGGACACTCATCCCCGTGCGGGCAATGCGCTGGTTCAACTCCATGTTGTAGAGCTTGACAATGGACGCCTCGTAGTTGGGGACAAGCCCCTTTGCCTGGAGCGAGATTATCCGATAGGAGAGCATCTGGCCTACCTCGGCCTCCAGCAGCCGGTCGACCAGCTCGTAGCGCAGCATGGGATTGAGGTGGAGCATGCTGCTGCCGTTCTCTGTGTGCTCCCTGGCGTAGCGGATGATATCTTCCACCGTCTGGCGCAGGCCTATCGCTGAACCGATCGCTGATCGCTCGAAGTCCAGAGTGCTCATCGCTGCGTACCAGCCGCGGTTCTCCTCGCCGATGATGTTGCTCTTGGGCACCCGCACACTGTCGAAGAACACCTCGTTGAACTCCTGGCCGCCGGCCATGTTTATCAGAGGCCGCACCTCCACCCCCGGCGACTTCATGTCCAGGATGAAGTAGGTGATGCCCTTGTGCTTGGGAGCATCGGGGTCGGTGCGAGCCAGAAGGATCATCCACTTGGCCAGATGGGCGATGCTGGTCCAGATCTTCTGCCCGTTGATGATGTAGTCGTCGCCGTTACGGACGGCACGCGTCCTGAGGGAAGCGAGGTCGGAGCCGGCCTCGGGCTCAGAGTAGCCCTGGCACCAGATGTCCTCGCCGCTGAGAATCCGAGGGAGGTAGTACTTCTTCTGCTCCTCAGTGCCGTGAACGATCAGGGTCGGGCCGGCCATACCCACGCCGATGATCAGATGCAAGGGCCGGGGCGCCCGCGCCAGGGCCATCTCCTCGTTGAGGATGAACTGTTGCATGGCGGTCATGCCGGCACCGCCGTACTCCTTGGGCCAGGCAGGGGCGATCCAGCCTTTTTCGCCCAGCTTCTTGAACCATCCCTGGGATTGGACAAACACCTGGGCGTACCCGCTGACCACGTCTATGCCCGCGCCGTGCTCCAGCTTGGGAGCCTCCCGGGCGATAAACTCTCTGACCTCCTGTCTAAAGGCCGCTTCCTCCGGCGTGTCTCGGAAGTCCATAGATCCTGCTCCTTGCCGCCGCCTTTCACCGCCTCCCCAAGGCCAAGTGAATTATAGAGCCTCCAACCTAAGAGTCAACGTAATGATAGCTTCTGCCCTACCGATCCTCCTGTTCCCGGCAGCGGGCCCCCTCTTCCTCGCGTCGCTCCCTCTCTTCGGCCGCCTTCTACTTGCTCCGGTCCTCCACTCGTACCTCCATGACGATGTGTCCCCAGCCACCGCACCTGACCCCGACGTCGAAGCAACCGACACGGCGGAAGCGCAGGTCATCGGGGTCCACTCCGGCGTAGAACAGTTCGTTACTGGCGAAGATGGCACCGGCCAGCCCTTGCAGGGCGTAGACGCAGATGCGGCGGGGGCACTTGCTGGTGAGGAGATTCCCCGCTCCATCGAAGAGAAAGCGGTCTCCCACCTTGTGCTGGCTGTTGCAGCCGTGCGAGTCCACAACCTCGGCCACGATCGTCTTCTGCATCAACTCCGGGCCCTTGGCCAGCACCTCCTCGTTGCGAGGCTTGGCTCGAAACAGAGCCATCTCCTCGTCGCTATAGCCCAGGCGTTCCTGGAAGAATTTCCACGTGCTTTCGTCTACGGGCATGCTGATCTCCTTCCTTTGACTTTGGGTTCAGCGGCCTCTGAACTTGGGCTCCCGTTTCTCGATGAAGGCCTGCACTCCCTCGCCGAAGTCCTCGCTGAGGGTGCTGAGCCCCAGGAGGTCTCGCTCGTTTTCCAGATGGGTCTCCAGGCTCTCGTTCAGGCTGCTGTAAACCAGCTCCTTGGCTCGGGCCAGAGCGAGAGTGGGGCCCTGCGCGAGCCGCTGGGCCAGCGCCTGCGTCTCCTTCTCTAGCTCGTCGTCTGGCACCACCCGGTTGACCAGCCCCAGCCTCAGAGCCTCGTCGGCATCGATCGGATCTCCTGTGTAGAAGATCTCCAGGGCCTTCTTGGGCCCTACCAGGCGCGGCAGGAAGTAGGTGGCGCTGCCATCGGGGGAGAGGCCCACTTTGCCATAGGCGATGATGAACTGGGCGGTCTGGGCGGCGATGGTCAGGTCGCAGGCCAGGGCCAGGCTCATGCCGGCGCCGGCGGCGACGCCGTGAACCTGGGCGATGACGGGCTTCTCCATCCGACGCATCTCAGCGACCCCCGCATGCAGGTACATCGCCAGGGTCCGCATGGGCGCGAGGGGGTCGGCCCGGAGCGATTCTCCGAACGACTTGACGTCGCCGCCGGCGCAGAAACCTCGCCCCGCCCCCTTGACGATGACCGCTCGCACATTGGCGTCGGCTCGGCAGCGCATGAGGGCGTCTACCAACTCCTCTGTCATCTGGATGGTGAGGCCGTTCCTGGCATCGGGGCGGTTCAGGGTTATGGTGGCCACGTTCTGGTCGATGTCGAAAAGGATGGTCTCATAGTTCATACGATCGAACCTCCGGACTTCTACACGTGCGGGTGGTGGTGAACGGGGTAGGGCCTGCCCTTGGAGGCGCCCAACATCACAAGCAGCTCGTGGGCGTCAGTGGCAGGAGTGAAAATGCGGTCATCTCGCTTCTCCAGCCGCAACGCCTCGGGAGCGCACACGAAGGTGCATACCCCACAGCCCAGACAGCGCTCGTAGTCTATCTCGGCGACCATGTTGTCGTTCATCTCGATGGCGTCGACATGGCAGCGTTCCACGCAGGCCGAGCAGCCGTTGCAGAGGTCCTCATCGACCGTCACCCAGTAACTGGAGGGCGCTACCGCGTGGGGGATGTCCAGCTGGGTTATCCCTCGCAGACCGTGACAGGCATGGCGGCAGCAGTTGCAGATGAGCCAGGAGTCCCCTTTGACGTTCATCGTGCAATGAACGAGGCCGGCCTGGGCCGACTGCTTAAGGACCTCCACCGCCTCATCGACCGGAATCTGGCGCACCCTGGGGGGGGCGCCCACCATCTGGGATGGGTTCAGCACGGCCTCGCCTGGAACGTCCCCGCCGCGGAACTCGTCGCTCAACACCATGCACACATCCAGGGGGTCGTCGCAGTTGCGGGCAGCCTGGCGGCACGCGCAGGGCAGGAGGTTGACAAAGGAAGCCTTCTGGACAATTTGAACTGCGTCTTCGTAGGGTAGGACCTGGTCTTTAGAGGCTTCGATGGCCGGCAGCGCCCGCACGAGCTGGATGGAGCCGCTGTGCATTTCCCGCCCCTGAGCCTCTGCGAAATACCTCTCCCAAAGGTCACCCAACCTATCCAAGTCCGGAGACGGTTGACGGACAACAAAAGGAGTCTCATACAGGCCGGGCAGGATGTAGAGTAGGCGAAAGACGCGCACGCCATCGGGCCGTTTGATGCCGCGGATGAAGAACTTGGAGGCCATTGTGGTCAGGAGCCGTGAGGCCTCATCCAGGCTCATGCCGGCCCGCTTGGCGATTACCTCCTCGGGCTCTAGATCCCACGTCATGTGGGTGGCCAGGTGGGCTTCCTCCGGCTCATAGTAGAACTTGAGTATCTCGGTGAAGGTGTCAGTGTCGGGGGCACCTATTGGGTGTCGGGCGAATAGCTGCTGAAGCGCCCGATAGGGCTTGTCCTTTTTTAGCGAGGTCTTAGGGTTCATACGATCGAACCTCCTTCTGACTGACTAACGAGACTGGCTTGCGGCTCGCCGGAGGCATGATGTTACGCGCACGCTAAGTCCTCGGGCCGCCAGGTCTGAACGAAGCCTCGCGTCCTGCCATCTGGTCCATATGCATTCGGTCGTGCCGGTACAAGGACCGTAGCATCTGCAGGACGCTCATCTCCCCGAAAAGCACGTGCTTCCCTCTCCTCTTCAGTTCCTCGTCAGTGAGCCCTTCGATTGCAGCGAGGGTATCGCCACGCGCCGAAGCTAGCTCCTGTAAAAGATCGGCGACGGAGCGGCTCTCCGCCTCCGGATAAGCTGGAGGGTTGGGTGGCGGAGGGCCCACCTCGCACCCGGGCTGGTCCCGCACCTGCATGGACCACTCCCGCCATAGCCTCTCGAACGCCGCCAGGTGCACCAGTTGCTCCTTCGCCGACCATTCGCCTTCTGCCGGGCGGCGGCTCGCTTCCTCCTCACTCATCTCTTGAACCTGGCTCACAAGCTCCTGCCGGTGAGACTTTAGCTTCTGCAGCAACTCCTCTAGTTCCGCCGGACGCACGCTATCCCCTCCTTTCCGTCCCTACTTAGCGCTCAGGCGTATTCTTTGTCAACTGGCCTCGCCGCGCTCCTCTAAGCGCGCTCCAAATGGACTGTTCCCCAAGTCCGCGACTAGCCGACGAGCGGAGCCAGCACCGCTCGATCGAAGTAGACCTCATTCCGTTTGACCAGATCGCCATCCAGAAGGACGAGGTCCATCCCGTCAGCCTCGACCGTTTGCTCCCCGCCGGGCTTGCGAAGGGACGCGTGCCACAACGCGGCAGCCCCGTCGGCGTCGGCCAACGGGAATAACTCTCGCAGGGCCCAGTGCATCTGCCATGCGCCAAACAACTTCCGCAGGTACCGGCGCATGGCGTCGCGACCCTTCACCTCTCCCCGGGTGTTGGGGTCGCGATACACGAGGTCGTCGGTGTAGCAGGCGACGACGGCTTCGACGTCCTGGCGGTTCCACCCATCGAAGAGGCGCTCAGCCATTGCAGTCAGTTGCGCTTCAGTCTTCGCCATATCCCTTCTCCTTTCTGCGGAATGGCGCCAGCGCCAGCCCGCGCATTCTCCGGGCTTCGAGGCGGTAGCGCTCCTACCAGCGTTCCTCTTTGTGGTGGTCGCTTCCTAGCGGATGTCCATCCCTTCTAGAAGACAGTGTCTCCTCCCAGGAGCGAACGGGCAATAGTCCGCCGCTGCATCTCAGAGGTGCCATCGGGGATGCGCACCGTCCGGCAGATACGGAAGGCTTCCTCAAGGCCCATCTCGCTGGACAGGCCCATGGCACCATGAATCTGGATCGCCCGGTCGCAGACCCGCTGCCCCATCTCCACGGCGTGGGCCTTTGCGAGCGATATCTCCTTCATCGGCACCTTGCCCGTCGATGGATACTCATCCACCAGCTCTGACGCTCGCAAGGTGGCGTACTTGGCACCAAAGATCTCGATGGCGCTGTCGGCCAGCATCCATTGGATGGCCTGGCGGTCAGCCAGAGGGCGGCCGAAGGTCACCCTCTCCTTGACGTACTCCAAGCAGCGGTCCAGTGCCCACTCAGCCAGGCCCACGCAAGTAGCGGCAATGGCAAGGCGCCCCTCGGAGATGCCGAACATGGCGGTCATGAAGCCCTGGTCTACCTGGCCCAGGATGTATTCCTCGTTGATCCGTACATCCTCCAGGATAACCGAGCCGCAATCGCTGGAGACATGACCCATCACCGGAAAGATGGTGTTGGTGTCAACGCCGGGCTGCTTCGTGTCGACTAGGAAGCAGGTAATGCCTCCCTTGTGCTGGGCCAGCATCTCCTCATTGGTCACGGCAAACACAGCCGCATAGTCGGCGTAGGGGGAGTTGGTGATCCACTGCTTGGTGCCGTTGATCACCCACTCGGCGCCCTCCTTGCGCGCCTTGCACTTCAGGCCCCACAGGTCAGAGCCTGCATCAGGCTCGGTAATCCCAAAGCAAAGCGTCTTCTCGCCAGCCACCAACGAGGGGACAATGTCGGTACGGATAGTCTCATTAGCCACCGTAAACATGTGCGACGGCCCGTCCACGAAGCTTGCGGCAATAGGGGAGGTGAGAAAGCCGTGGGACAAGCCGATCATAAGATGACTACCGCCATACTTCCTGTACACGGCTTCCAGGACGTGGCTGGCCACAGGAGCCCCAAGACCGCCGCCCCCGATGGATTCGGGGGCAAACATGGCCCAGTAACCTGCCTTACCCGACTTCCTCCTTATCTCGTCTCTGGCCTCCTGGATCTCAGGGTCCAGCCTGCCATCGTCGCCGAACAGCTTGGCCTCGTTTTCGAGGATCTCTCTGTACTCTTGCCCCACCGGAACGCACTCGCTCTCGGCGAAGCTGAGAACACCCTCGATGGTTCCCTTGATGGTATCCCGCAACTCTTCAGAAAGCTGGGTCATGCCGAAAACCTCCTTTCAGGCTGAACGGCATTGGCGCGCCCGCGACCTTCTACCACCGTTCCTCTTTCAGAAGCCTCCTGGCGATGGTCAGACGCTGCATCTCTGATGTGCCCTCGAGGATGGTGAGGACGCGCACTGCTCGGTAGATCCTCTCCACGTTGGTCTCCCGCAGGCAGCCTACTCCGCCGTGAATCTGGATAGCCTCGTAGGCCGCCCGGTTGACCATCTCCGAGCAGTAGAGCTTGGTGATGGCCGCCTCCTTGCGGATGTCCATCCCTTGGTCTCGCATCCAGGCCGTCCTGCAGACTATGTTCTCGCCGGCAAAGAGCTCGGTGGCCATGTCAGCCAGCTTGAACTGGATAGCCTGGTAGGTGGCGATGGGGTTGCCGAACTGGCTTCTCTGCTTGGCGTACTCGGCGCTCATCTTGAGTAGGCGCCTGGCATTGCCCACGGCCATGGCTGCGGTCTTGACTCGGTTGCTGTTGATCCAGTCCAAGGCCAGGAGCAGCCCGTAGCCTTCCTGTCCCAGTACGTTTTCGGCCGGAACTTGGCAGTCCTCGAAGACCAGCTCTCCGTTGAATCCCGTGAAGCCCATGCAGGTGTGAGCTCGGCTGACCGAGAAGCCGGGTTGCTCTTTGTCCACCAGAAAGCAGGTTATGCCGCCCTTCGCTCCCAGCTTCTCGTCGGTCACGGCGAACGTCATCGCGAAGTCGGCCTGCGGGGCGTTGGTGATGATGTTCTTGGTGCCGTTAAGCAGGAAGACCCCATCCTTCTTGTCGGCTCTCGTTTGAAGGCTGGTGGCATCGGAGCCGGCGTCAGGCTCGGACAAGGCAAAGCAGGTGGTAATCTCCCCCTTCACCACTGGGTAGAGGTACCTTTCCCTTTGCTCCTCTGTGCAGGCCAGCAGGACGGGCGTCGGTCCGCTGACCCCTCCCAGCACATCGTCGAAGAACACCGTGTCGTGGAAGTTCGCCTCTATCTCCAGAAGACAGCGTCCGGAGAAGGAGATGCCCCCTCCCCCGACCTCCTCAGGCATATCGACGCTGTAAAGGCCCAGTTCTTTGGAGCGTAGTCGCACCTGCTTCCTCAGCTCCGTCGGTGGAGCTGTGTCCCAGGTAAGATCGTTTGCCTTCTCCAGGGGGATGACCTCCTCGCTGACAAATCTCCCCAGAGTCTGCTTCAGCATTTGCACTTCTTCAGGCACTGCGAAGTCCATGATTTCCTCCCCGGGGTCGAAGACGCGTCTACGTCGCGCTAGGCCTTCGGCAGCTGAAAGGAGATGACGGGCCGACACTCCTGGCCCTGGCTCTTGGGGCAATGCCGGGTTAGCGGCTCCTCGGCCAGCGGCAGCCCCAGGGCTTCGTGCCAGCCCTGAATGCGGTCGCCGGCGGCGCAGATATAGAAGGGGGCTATCCCAGCCTTCGTGATGTTGTCGTGGATGAAGCAGCGTTTCATCCACGCCTCGTAGGAGTGGTCATTGACCACCCGGATCTCGAGCTGCGTCAGCGGTGGCGGCGTGAACAAGCGAAAGGCCGCCTCGATCACCTGCACCAGCTCCTGCACCGTCGTAGGCGCGGCGATGCCCAAGACTTTGACCAAGCGGTGCATTTCCGCCTTGCCCAGGGCGCGGCACACCTGCTTGTTGATCCTGTTGGTCGCTTCCAGGCCGTACTCCCGGGCGACGACCCTGTACCACCGCGCGTCGTGAGAGTACCAGCAGCTGCGAAGAAGCTCCTTCTCCTTCTCATCGGAGAGCACTAGCGCGCTGCTCACGTCCCCACTCACCCCCTCGATGGGCGGAAAACAAAACCGCCCAGCACGATTCGGCAATGCGCTCGTCCTGGGCTCTGGATTTGCTATCTCTGGCCTCTTTGGCTAGCGATTTGCGGTCATTTTGGTCTTCTGGGTAGCGCTACCTTCCCTCCTTTCTCCTGGCCAGGGAATGAGGTGGATCCTCTTGCAGCGTCGGCAGAGGATCTCTACCCCCTCAAGGGAGACCTTGGCTACGAGGTTGCCACAGAGGCAGCGCTCATCTAGTAGCGGGGTGGCCTTGGGCCTAGTCTCCACCAAGAGTCCCCCTCCTCAATCGAGTCCAGATAGAGATCTCCCCAGTTCTCCACCGTGTATCGCTCGAATCTCTTGGACACCGCACGGCCTGCGGCCTTGTGCTCTGCAGGCGCCGTCTCGCGAATGGAGTCTAGATAGAGCTTTCCCCAGTGCTCCACGTTGCTGCGGTCAAGCGCTTCGTCGAAGCTGAGCAGGTGAGTCAGGTCTAAGGTCAGGCCGAAGGCCATGAACTTCCAGGCGGCAACAGTGGGGTTCACATCTTGCCTGATCAGCCCCTGCCTCTTGCCCTCCTCTATATTCTCCACCAGGAAGCGGATGAAGGCGGCGAAATTGCTGTGCAGGGCCTCGCGGATCTCCTCGTCATCGGCTTCGGACAGGGCCTGGAAGAGTAGCTTCATGACCGGCGAGCGGCTTCGCAGGTGGTCGTAGTAGCCGAGACCGATGGCCCGGATGATCTCCAGGGGGTCGACAATCTCGCTGGCCAGCCTCTCCCAGATGTCCAGAAGTCTCTTGCCGGCGGCCTTGATGGTGGAGATGAAGAGCTCTTTCTTGCTGGGGAAGTAGCGGTAGAGGGCAGGTTCGGAGATGCCGGCGGCCTTGGCTAGCTCGGCGGTGCCCACCCTGGCGTAGCTGGAGGCAGCGAACATGGCCTGGGCACTCTCGATGATGAGGCGCCTTCTCTGCTGGGCTGTCCGCTTAGGCGCTCGCTTAGCCATAATAGTGAGTGCTCACTAACATACCACTTAACGCCACTCTTGTCAAGAGACGCACGCAGGAGAATCCCCGCTGGTTTGTCCTTGTCCTGCCAGCTCTGGATATTTGACCCGCCTCGCGCCATAATAGGGATCGCCGTGACTGCCCGCATCCTTGTCGGTACCTGCTCCTGGACTGACCGCACGCTTATCGAGAGCGGCGCCTTCTACCCGCGCGAGGCCATCACCCCCGCCGAGCGCCTCCGGTTCTATGCCCAGAACTTCCCCATCGTCGAGGTCGATAGCACCTACTACGGCCTCCCCTCCGAGCGCAACGCCGGCCTCTGGGTTGAGCGCACCCCGGCCGACTTCACATTCGACCTAAAGGCCTACGCCCTGTTCACCCATCACCCGACCCAGGTGAGGTCCCTGCCCAAGGACGTGCGCGATGCCCTGGACGCCGAGGCTCGCCAGAAAGCCAACGTCTACTATCGCGACTTGTCGTCCGAGCTGCGGGACGAGATGTGGCAGCGCTTCGCTTCGGCTCTCCTGCCCCTGGACAGCGCCGGCAAGCTGGGGGTGGTGCTCTTCCAGTTCCCACCCTGGTTCATGCCCGGCGGCGAGAGCACGGACTACATCCGAGATGTGAAGGAAGAGCGGCTATCCCAGTACACCGTCGCTGTGGAGTTCCGCAACAACCGCTGGCTCTCGGACAGGAACCGCGAGCGCACCCTGCGTTTTCTCTCCGATCACCGCCTGCCCTTCGTCTGCGTCGATGAACCCCAGGGCTTCCGCTCCAGCGTGCCGCCGCTGGCAGAGGCGACGGCGCCCGATGCCCTGGTGCGCTTCCACGGCCGCAATCGGGAGATGTGGGAGCGCAAAGGCATCACCGCCAGCGAGCGCTTCCGCTACCTGTATTCCGAGGACGAGCTCAAGGAGTGGGTAGAGCCCATCCAGAGGCTGGCCCAGCAGGCGGAGCGACTGCATGTGCTGATGAACAACTGCTACCAGGACCACGCCGTGCGCAACGCTCGCCAGATGGCCAGGCTCCTGGGCGCTGCTGGCGAATCGCCGCCATAAGGGCTAGCCCAGATCGGCAGGGCAGCAATCGACGGGAACCGAGAGCGAGTCTTTGGCTGTCCGTTAGGAACCGCGCGGACAAATCCCGGAAGTTGCCACCGATCCTATATCCGCTGTCTTCGTGGACGGTTCGATCACGGTCGGCCCTCACTGGACGAGGCGGAGGTCCGTCACTAGCCGCCAGGCTATCTCCTCGAACACCGGAGTCAGGTCTCCTCCTTTGGGCTCTTCGAAGTAGTGGTCCCCGTCGGTGGCCATTTCCTGCAGCACGTACCGGGCCGAGGAATCTTTCCAGGCCCCGTTGTCGCAGACGCAGCGGTTCTGGTCTTGATCTTCCACGCCATAGCCGATCGTATAGATCTCAATGCCCAGGGCCTTTGCCTCCTGTGCTTTCTGAACGGCGTACTCGCAGGGATTGTAGCTGTCGGGCTCGGGGCCGCAGCTGCTGGACTTACCGTCCTCAGGCTGGTTGGCCGCTCCGTCGGAGAGGACGATCATCGCCCAGTGCTCGCCCGGCCTGCCGTTGGCTTGCAGCTCCTCGGCGGCGGCCCACACAGGATCGCCTACGTTCGTGCCTACGCTGGACGTTTTGAGGCACTCTATGTTGGCCACCAAGGAGCTGCTCTCGTCGGGCGAGCCGTCGGGATTCTGATAATCCTCGCTTAGATGGGTGGTCACCCAGCGGACATCCGGCACGTTGGGATAGGGCAGAGGTGGACTGCACGACGACCACGAGCAGCTATACTGTTCGGCCTTGCAGTCGTCCGTGTCCTCGGCCGGGCCCAAGGCCGCCAAGCCCACCCGGTGCACTCCCTCCTCGAACACGCCAAGGATGGCCTTGGTAGCGGCCTGAGCGTTGTGCATGTCGCCGTTGCTCATGCTGCCCGTACGGTCGAGGACCATCATCACGTCCAGGGCGGCGAAAGGAGATTCGCCGCAGAGACCGCGGCAGGCGGCGGCGCTGGCCGAAACAGTCAGGCTGTCCAGACCCAAGACTGGCGCGAAACGCAAGGGGACGTCGCGCTCGGCGCGAACGACAATGGTGTCCCATCTGTCTTCGGATGGGTCGCAAGCGATGTCGAATTCGCTGGTGCAGCTGAAGCTGATGTCCATGCCGTCTCCATTCGATGCATCGACACCGTTCTTGTCTAGCCACTCGTTCGCGTCTGCCCTGGCCTCAGTCCAGGCGTCAGGCAGCTTCTGGGCCCCCGCCAGGGCAGCGGCATCAGCCGCGTTCTGGAGCTGCCGCCGTTCGTGCAGAAAGAGCCCAACGTCTATGGCTAAGGCGGCAAAGGCCAGAACCACTACCAAGAATAGCGTGCCCAACACCAAGCCTTGACCAGACTCTTCCCGCCAAAGGGGACTCAGCATTCTCATTGCCCTCACAACACTCCTTCCGGTCGGATGTAGGCAGTAGAGCATAGGGCCAACCTTCTTTTCGCGACCAGCCACAAGCCAGCCTCATCGTCTACATGCTCTTTGCAGGCGATCGAGCCAGCGCCGAAGAGCGCGATCAGATGGATGAGCAGGCGTATGGCTGATCCACGCCAGCCAACTGGCCGATCTTGTGTCTTCAGTCCAATCATCTCGCCACTTCGGGCTGCGGCGCCCTCCGCGTCCCTCCTTTTCCTATAACAAGAAGCGGCCCTCGCTTAGGCTCGGCAGCCCGGCCATCCCAGCCCGCCCGCGCGGAGCGTGGACCCGAGGCTTTGCGTCACCGGCTTGCGCCGGCTTTGCCCTTATCGGAGCCGCTTCCTTTATTCCATTCTTTGGCGGCTACTTACCATAATGCTGCCTCTGCGGACATAGATATCTGTAGAGGCGTTCTGCTACGGTCGCGTTAGCAGGAGTTAGGTGAACAAAGGGTGAAAATAAGTGAACAATGGGTGAACGGGATCGTAGCGACGGGACGGTTGCAGAGGTGGGTGTCCCTTCAGGATGATGGGTTCTCCAAGCCAGCGGGGTGTAGGCGCTCGGACTTGATGAGGGAGTAAGGGAAGCCTACGGCGCCGACAACGTGCGCAACGCCCGTCAGATGGCCAGGCTCCTCGGTGCTTCTGGCGAGCGTCCGACATCCGGGCCCCAATGGCCGCCCTCTCTGGTGCTATAATGATGACGGCTGGAGGGGTGACCGAGAGGCTGATGGTGCCGCTCTCGAAAAGCGGTGTGGGCTTGTGCTCACCGGGGGTTCGAATCCCTCCCCCTCCGCCAAGGCCGATCCCCAGGAGGGGTGCTGGAGTGGTTGATCAGGCACGCCTGGAGAGCGTGTGTACCCTTTGGGTACCGGGGGTTCGAATCCCTCCCCCTCCGCCAGCTACAGCGACGGGTTGAGCAGAAGAGACAAAGATCCCCCAGACAGCGGGGGATCTTGCTTTTGGTTTGGAGCGCTCTATTCGCCGGAGCTCTTGATGGCCTCCTCGCGCTGCGCCCGCATCTCCTCTTCCGCCTCCTCCTGAGCCTCGCGCCCGGCCCGCAGAGCCTCCTCCAGCCGATGACGCGCTGCCGCCACGCCCTCGCGCGCCTTCCCTATCGCCTCCTGGGCCCGCGCTCGCGTCTCTTCGCTGGTGCGCTCTCGCCAGGCCTCCTCCAGCCGTTGCCGCGTCTCGTGGCCGGGAGCCGGGGCCATAAGAGTGGCCCAAGCAGCCCCCACAATCGCACCCAGGACAAATCCGAAAAGGAACCTCATCACTTCTTCCGTCCTTCCTTGCGGCCCTTGCCGCCTCCTCCTCGCTGCGCCAGCCCGCTCAGCACGCTCAGCCCTCGCCTGGCCCCCGCGAGGAGGCCGTAGGCGCGGATGATGGGCGATACCGCGCTCTCTGAGACGAAGGTGACCGTCTCCCGCACGTTGCTCACCATCGGCTTGACCCCTTCATCGACGAGGCGACGCGCCGCCCGGAAGGCGCCGGTGGCAGCTATGCCTACCGCCAAGGTCACGACGATGGCCACCAGAAAGAGGATCGTCCCGGCGATGGTGAAGGCAATAATGGTTACGTCCCGCACGTCCTGCAAAGTGTCGATGCCCATAGCCGCGACCTCCTAAGCTACAATCGCTGCCCGCTGGCAGCGCTGGCGGCCCATTATAGCACAAGTCAAGCGTTATCTGAACAGGGATTGGCTCAAGCGATCGGTCAGTTGTCACCGTTTCTGGCGATGATGCCGCCGCCCAGGACCTTCCGGCCCTGGTAGAATACCACCGCTTGGCCGGGGGTAATGGCTCGCTGGGGCCGCTCGAAGCGCACCTCCGCCCGCCCATTGTGCACCGCAAGCAGGGCCGGCGCTGCCCGGCTGCGATAGCGTATCTTAGCCTCCACCGCCAGCGGCCTCCGCGGCGCCTGGCCCGACACGAACGATAGCTTCTCCGCCCAGAGAGCGTCGCTCATCAGCTCATCCTCGCTGCCGGCGACGACGGTGTTAGTCTCCGGGTTCACGCTCAGGACGTACAGGGGCTCCCTTCCGCCCCTGGCCGGCAGGCCCCGCCTCTGTCCGACGGTGTATCCACCAATGTCTCCGTGACGGCCCACGATGCGTCCGCTGCTGTCCACGATGTCGCCCGGTCGCTGAGGGAAGCGCTCGGCCAGGAAGGAGCGATAGTGGCCCTGCGTGACGAAGCAGATATCGGCGCTATCGGGCTTGGCGGCCACCGGCAGTCCCATCTCCGCCGCCATCTGACGACTCTGCTCCTTGGTGTGCTCGCCCACAGGGAAGAGCAGCCGCGAAAGCTCCTCCTGTCCCAGCATGTACAGCACGTACGACTGGTCCTTGCGCTCGTCCCTGGCCCGCCACAGCTCGTGACCATGGCTATTCCTGACGATGCGACAGTAGTGGCCCGTCGCCAGATAGTCGGCGCCCAGGGCCAACGCCTTGGTGAGCAGCGACTGGAATTTCACGTGTTCATTGCAGGCCAGACAGGGGTTGGGCGTGCGCCCCCGCAGGTACTCCTGGCAGAAGTAGTCCACCACCGATGAGGCGAACTCCCGCTCGAAGTTGAGGACGTAGTGCGGGATGCCCAGGGCATCGCAGACAGCACGAGCGTCCTCTATATCCTCCACCGAGCAGCAGCGGCGCCGATGCAGGGACGCATCCGGATTGTCCAGCGTCCACAGGCGCATGGTCACACCGGCGACTTCGTACCCCTGGCGCACCAGCAGAGCCGCCGTTGTGGAGGAGTCCACTCCCCCGCTCATGGCCACGATCACTCGTTCCCTACCCATCGCTACTGCCTATGTTATAATGTTTCCAGTCTTAACTGAAGTGGGAGGCCATCTGGAAGGGGCAACCCTAGCTCGCAAAGTCGTCGATCTCCTCGCCGATAGACAGGCTGAGGATATCCTCCTCTTGGATATCCGCAACGTTACCCTGTTCGCCGACTACTTCGTGATCGCCAGCGCCCAGACCGTTCGCCAGATGCAGGCCCTCTGCGACGCCGTCAACTCCGAGCTGTCCAAGGACGACATCACCCCCTACGGCCGCGAAGGCGAGCCGGCTTCGGGTTGGGTGCTCCTGGATCTTGGCGACGTCATCGTCCACATCTTCGGCCCCGACGAGCGCCACTTCTACGACCTGGAAGGCCTGTACCGGGAGGCCACGCCGGTGGTGCGCATCCAGTAGCGTCCTACTCGAACACCCAGGGGTCGATGTTGCGCTCGTAGCTGAACATCTCCCCGTCTTTGAAGAACAGGCGTATCTCCTTCTCGGCGGCCTCCAGAGAATCGGACCCGTGCACCAGGTTGCGGCCCGTATCTATGCCCAGGTCGCCGCGGATAGTGCCCGGCGCCGCCTCGGCGGGGTTGGTAGCCCCCATGGACTGGCGCGCTATCTCCACGGCATTTCTCCCCTCGAAGACGGCGGCGATGATTGGGCTGGACGTGATGTACTGGAGCAAGCCCGGGAAGAAGGCCTTCCCTTCATGGGCGGCGTAGTGCTGGCGAGCCAGGGCCTCGTCCATGTGGAGCATGCGCATGCTGACGATTCGCAGCCCCCGTCGCTCCAGGCGAGCGATGATCTCCCCCGCCAGGCCTCGTTGCATCGCGTCCGGCTTGATGAGCACCAGCGTTCGCTCCATGGAGGTCCCTCCTTACTTGCGGCCGCCGCGTGGCGGGGTGACAACCGCCTCCCGTAAGTAGATCAGCTTGAGGCTAGAGGCATCGTCCGTCTGGCCGGCGGCCAGCCTCCGCCAGGCCAACTCGGCAATGAAGCCCGCCCGTCGCACCGACATGGCCGCTGCCTCGGCGATGGCCGCCTGCCGTCCTAACGCCTCTCTCAGTCTTTCAGCCAGTTCCTCCGATATTTCGCCACAGAAGAGAGCGTTCTTGAGCCGCCGTCTGCCCGTCGCCAGCAGGTCATCCGGCAATGACAACCGCGGCGGCATCACCTCTCGCCAGCCCGACGCGCCACTAGCATAAACGGCCCAGGCCAGCTCGCCTCGGCCAGCCCGATGAATCGGGCAGATGGGGCCAGGGTAGTCGGCGTGCTGGTAGGCGTCCGTCTCCAGGCGACCCACGCCCACCAGAGGCAGCCTCAGGACGAAGGCCAGCCCCTTGGCCGTGCTCACGCCCACCCTCAGGCCTGTGTAGCTGCCCGGCCCGATGCAGACGAAAATGGCTCCAAGGTCACCCTTGTCCACGCCCGCCCGCTGCATGACGTACTGCACCGCAGGCAGCAGCTCCGACAGGTGATTGCGGGGGCAGCGCCAGGTGAACTCGGCGACGATGGCGCCCTCTTCGCAGATTGCCACGCTGGCCATGTCGGAGGCGGTATCGATGGTCAGCTCCACACTTGCCCTCCTATGACCGCCTGCGCCGGCCGCGGGTAAAGGCCGCCAGCAGTCGTTCGTAGCGCTCGCCGCGTGCCTCGAACGTTAGGTCGCGCTCCCTGTCCCCGCTGATCTCTAGCGTCACCAGCAGGTGCTCAGGCGGGAAGACCTCCCAGGCCCGGTCGGCCCACTCCACCACCAGGGCTCCCTCGGCGCAGCACTCGATCAGGGCCAGATCCTCCGCTTCCAGGGGATCCTCCAGGCGGTAGAGATCGCTGTGATAGAGAGTCAGCCGGCCCTCGTATTCGCCCAGGAGAACGAACGACTTACTCGTCACGGGCTCAGGCACCGCTAGGCCCCGGCCGATGCCCTGCACAAGGCAGGTCTTGCCGGAACCCAGCTCGCCGGTGAGGAGCACAACGTCGCCTGCCTGCAACAGTCGCCCCAGGCGGGCGCCGATGCGCCGTGTCTCGGCGGGGCTCCTGCTCTTGAGGGCCAGGGATGCCGCTACCGTCGCCAAGCCGCTCCTCGCAGGTGGTCCCAGCCAGCCCCTGGCGGCGGAAGTTCGCCGCCGTCCTCCGCCAGCAGTCGGATGCGATGCTGGCGGTCGGTTGCCATCTCCCCGATGACCGCGATGGGCACGTCAGCCTTGTCCCGCACGCTCTCGATGACCTCTGGCGGGGCCGCCAGCAGGAGCTCGTAGTCCTCGCCGCCACCGCAGGCCAGGCTCAGAGCATCCTTGGGGAAGGCCTCGCGCAAGGCAGGGCTGATCGGTATCTTCTGGGCGTGGACGATGGCCCCCAGGCCGCTGGCCTCGCAGACGTGGCCCAGGTCCTGGAGGAGGCCGTCGCTGACATCGATGGCCGCTCGTACTCCTTCGCGGGCAGCCATCTGGCCAATGGCCAGCGGCGGCCTGTGGTGCAAATGGGCTCGCTTCAGGTAGGCGGCGGCCCCTGCCGAGCCCGTGCTCTCCCCCAGCAGAATGCGCAGGCCGCCGGCGGAGTCGCCCAGATGGCCCGTCACCGCTATCGCATCGCCGGCCTGGGCACCACTGCGCGTCATCAGCAGCGACTCGCCTCGTTCATCGGCGAGCGCCCGGCCGATGAGCGTGACCGTCACCATTGTCGTATCGCAGCCAACGATGTCCCCGCCCACAATGGCCGTGCTGTATTCGCTGCTTGCCTCCAGCATCCCGGCCAGAAGCTCATCCACGTCAGCCACCTCTGTGTCAGGCGCCAGGGCCAGGGTCAGGAGGGCCTGCTCAGGGATGCCGCCCATGGCGGCGATATCGCTCACGTTCACAGTCAGCGCATTCCAGCCGAGGTCTCGCCAGGGGACGTGTGTTAAGGAGAAGTGGGTTCCTTCGATGAGCGTATCGGTGGTCACAAGCTGGACACCGCTGGCTCTCCAGGCGGCCGCATCGTCGCCGATGCCGATGACGAGGGAAGACGGCTGGCCAGCCTTGGCGCAGGCCTCGGCCAAGCGGGCAATGAGGCCGAACTCTCCCAGCTCAGAAACCTTCACAGGCCTGATTATAAGCTATCGGCGGTGGACGCTGAAGCCTATCGCCGGGTGGGTGTGCGTTCTTGACCGATCGGGTGCTATGCTGTAGGCAGAGTGCGCATCGCCATCATCGCCGACGTTCATTCCAACCTGGAAGCGTTGGAGGCTGTTCTCCGCCATGCCGAGGGAGAGAACGCCCTGGGCCAGGTGTGGTGCCTGGGCGACATCGTAGGCTACGGCCCCGATCCTGCTGCTTGCCTGGCCCTCCTGCGCCGCTTCGATCTGCGCTGCGTGCCCGGCAACCACGACCATGCCGCCATCGGCCTTCTGCCCACGGACGACTTCAACCGCGATGCCGCCGCTGCTGCCCACTGGACGGCTGGCCAGCTTTCCCCCGGAGAGCGTGACTACCTGGAGAACCTGCCCCACGTCCTGGAGGAGGGGAATTTCACTCTGGTGCACGGCACCCTGCGCTGGCCCATCTGGGAGTACCTCTACTCGCCCGACGCTGCGCTGGGCCACCTCCAGCGCCAGCAAACGCCCTTCGGCCTGGTGGGCCACACCCACGTGCCGATGCTGGTGGCGGAGGACGAGAAAGCTGACGAGGGTTGCCGGATGTACTACCCGGCACATGGAACGACGGTCAAGCTGGCCGACAGGCGTCTCATCATCAACCCCGGCGGGGTCGGCCAGCCCCGCGATGGCGACCGCCGCGCCGCCTATGCCGTGTACGACAGCGATGCTCGCACCGTCACCCTCCATCGCCTGGAGTACGATATCGCTGCCACCCAAGAGAAGATGGGGACGGCAGGCCTCCCCCGCTGGCTCATTCACAGGCTGAGCACTGGGCAGTAGGCAAGGCGTGAGGCTACTATGCCTTATTGAACACGGCGACGGCTTCCTGTCGTTCGACCGCTCGGACGAACGCCTTCACCAACTCCGGGTCTAGTTGCGTGCCGGCGCAGCGCTCAAGCTCGCCCAGGGCCTCGCTTATGGTTCGCCCCTTCCGGTATGGCCTGTCCAGAATCATGGCCGAGAACGCGTCGGCGATGGCCATGATGCGCCCCAGCAGCGGTATCTGCTCCCCCTTCAGAGCCTTGGGGTAACCCGTGCCGTCGAACCGCTCGTGGTGATTCAGGGCGGCATCCCGTACCTGATCCACGTTCGGCAGATCCACGAGCAGGTGCTCGGCGATGGCCACGTGGTGCTTCACTACTTCGTATTCGCCGGGCGTGAGGGGGCCGGGCTTCCTAAGAACGCGGTCAGGTATGCAAATCTTGCCCGCGTCGTGAATCAGGCCGGCGATGCGCAGCGTCTTTTGGACCTGCTCCGAATAGCCGAGTTCCTGGGCCAGCATGATCGCATACTCGGTCACGTTCTCGCTGTGGGCCTTGGTGTAGTGATCCTTATTATCGACAGAAGTCACCAGGCTCTCCAGCATGCCGAA
The DNA here is from genome assembly GCA_020356025.1 of Dehalococcoidia bacterium. Lineage (GTDB taxonomy): Bacteria > Chloroflexota > Dehalococcoidia > SM23-28-2 > SM23-28-2 > SM23-28-2. The sequence goes on from CP070630.1 coordinate 358,347, forward strand.
AGTGCCCAGCTTGCGCAGCTCTGCTTTCTCCTTCTGGCTCTCGGATCGTCCAACGATCTTGCCTCCCAGACCTTTGGACTCGTACAGGTTGGCGTCGGCCACCGCTAGCAGTTCGTGGCGTTTCTGCCCGTCCTCGGGAAAGATGGCCACGCCGCAGCTTACCGATATGGGAATGCGCTCGCCGCCGCGAACCTGGAAGTCTTTTTCGGATAGCCACCCTTGAACTGACCGAGCGAAGTCAAATGCTGTCTCCCTGTTGGCCTTCGGCAGGATGACCATGAAATCATCACTGCCAAAGCGAGCTGCCAGGCAACCGTCCTGGCAGAGCCTGGCTAGCTGCTCAGCGATCATCTTCAGAACTTGGTCTCCGGACGAGTGGCCGTACGTGTCGTTAAACAGCTTGAAGTTGTCAATGTCCGTCGCCACGATGGCCAGCGGCTCACCCCTCCGCGACGATGCCCGCACGGCACGCTCCAGTTCGTCCTGGAGGGCGCGATGGGCGTACAGGCCCGTGAGAAAGTCCCTGTCGGCTTGCTCTCGGGCTTCCTCGTACTGCTGGGCCCTTTCCAGAGCTATGCCGATCTCCATGCTAAGGCCGTGGATCAGCGCGAGGTCGTCGGCGGTTAGGGTTGGTGTCTTGACCAGTTCCACCTCGAGAACGTGGCGGGCAGGCCCTTTCCGACCCAGCGAAAGGTAGAGTCTGCCGCCTCCGCTGCTCGACGGGTGACGCTTCCTAGCTGCGCCATCGCCGCGTTCCGGAATGATGAGGGGTGTGCCCTGGCGCGCGCTGAGCTTCACTCGTTCAGTGCTGGCGGGCGAAGGTGCCATATCCGGGTTTCCTGATCGCTTGTGGGGCTTGCCGGTCCAGCGATAGGCCTCACCGTCCTGCACCTCCCACACCGCAACGCGCTGGCTTCCCTGGCACGCAGAGATCAACCTGTGGGCCAAGGTCAGCACGCCGTGAGTGCTATGGGTCTGGCTAAGAGCCGATACAGCCCTGTGCTGAAGGGAGAGCTGCTGGTGGCTCTGCTGAAGCTCCCTGCTTCTCTTCAGCAGGGTCTCCGTCATCTCGTTGAAGTCTTGGGCGAGCGAGGTTATCTCCTCCGGGCCCGATATGTCGGCCCTGACCTCCAAGTCTCCTCCTCTGATCGCTCTGACTTTCGCCCGCAGGGAGGCCAGCGGGCGTATCACCGAACCGGTGAGAGCTACCGCCCCGACAACCGCCAGCAGTAAAGCGACGCAGCCGAGGCCGACAAGAGACAGCAGGGCGATGTCGGCATCGCGAGTTGCTTCCGCGCGCTCAGAGACCAAAGTCTCTTGGTTTCGCTGGACTGCCTCCTCCACGCCGTAGACTGCCTCCTGCCCGCTAACCCAGGCCTCGCCCTCGTAGACCCCCAGCAGCGCCTTTAGCATGTCCGCGTCGCCGGCGGCCACGACGGGGATGACGAGCTCGCCTAGCTGCTCGAGCGCGTCCATCTGCTGAACCACCCCTTCAAGTGTCGCCAGGTCCTCCGTGTCGTCTCTAGCCAGAGCCAGGGATCGGGCTTGCTCCATGTCCTGGTGTAGCTCCGCTTGAGCTAGGCGGTACTCGCCAATCAGTCCAGGCTCTTCCGTAACCACCATGCTGGCAAGAATGCTCATCTCCAGGAAGAATTGTGCACGCGCGTGCTCCAGAGTGGTGGCGGCCAGCGAGGTTTCCTCCAGCGACTGCAGCCGCGACTGATGATTGTGGGCACTCCAGACCGCCACAGCTGAGATGGCCATGAGGAGGATGACGAACAGGACAGCCGCTGCCGCAATTTGCCCTCGGGCTGACCTCAAGATACGCATTGTGCTACGCTCCCCGCGGTCTATTCCCCGATTGCCTCCGCCGTTGGGTCCGCGCTGAGTGGTAGGTGCCCCGCTACATCTCTCAGCCTGGCGTGCAGATATCTCTCATTGACGCGACATTCTCCGACGGGTATTCCTTTATAAGGACGCACCCCCCTAGGGATTCGCTACAAGGGTGAGGTATCCTTGCTGACAGCCTTCGGTGCTGATACGATAGGTGTAGGGCCATGGCCGACGTGAATGTTCTCATAACCTTTGGTCTGGACCGCGAGCTGGTGGAGCGCATCCGGCAGGTCGACTCGCGCCTGCGGGTATCCGTTCTCAGTCCGGGCCATCGTCGGTTCTTCCGCGGTGGCAGGCCCGTCTGGCGCCGCTCCAGCGAGATGACACAGGCGGCCGAAGAGAGCGAGGAGGATGCCCAACGTGGCCTAGATGAGGCCCTAGCCGAAGCCGAGGTTTTGCTCACTCTCTCCACCATGCCTGCTGACCTCCTGTCGCGGGCGCCCCGCCTCAAGTGGATACAGCTCACCAGCCCTGGCGCCGACCGCCTGGTGCATAGGGAAATCTTCGAGAGCGGCATCCCCATCACTACCGCTGGTGGCATTCACGTCACCCCCATCGGCGAGTACGTCCTGGGAATGATGATCATGCTGGCAAAGGGTTGGCCCCATCTCTTTCGCGCGCAGCAGAAGGGGGAGTGGGCTCGCCTCACCCCCCAGGAGCTGGAGGGCAGGACCGTGGGCGTGGTGGGACTCGGCAACGTCGGCCAGGAGGTAGCGCGCCTGGCCAAGCTTCTGGGCATGCGAGTGTTGGCTGTGCGTCGCTCGGGAGCGCCCCTGGAGAGCGGCGAGTATCTGATCGACGAGATATTCGGCCCACTGGACCTGCTGCACGTCCTCGCCCAGAGCGACTATGTGGTGCTGGCTCTCCCCCTGACCGAGGAGACCCATCACATTATGGGCGAACTGGCCTTCCAAGCCATGAAGCCCTCGGCCTATCTGATCAACGTCTCTCCCGGGGCGGTGGTGGACGAGACGGCTCTGGTGCGGGCTCTCAAGGTGGGGCTGATCGCTGGCGCTGGCCTGGACGTTTTCGAGAGCGAGCCTCTGCCCCCAGAAAGCGAGCTGTGGAGGCTGCGCAACGTGATCATCAGCCCTCACATCGCCGGCGAGACCCCCTACTACAGCGAGGGCGCGGTGGCCCTCTTCTCTGACAACCTCCGTCGCTATCTGGCTGACGAGCCGCTGCTGAACTTGGTGGACCCTCAGCGGGGGTACTAACCGGGCCTATCGCTGCTTGGGGGAAACCTTGCCCCTGGCAGCCGCCGTGGGTTTAGTCGTCGTCTTTCCCTTAGCGGGGGGTTTCTTCCCGGTGGCCGTCTTCCCCCTGACGGTTGCGCTGGGCTTGGCCTTCGCCCTGGCGACAGGCGCTTTCTTCTTAGCGGGGGGCTTCTTCCCCGTGGCTGTCTTCCCCCTGGCGGTTGAGCTGGGCTTGGCCTTTGCCCTGGCGACAGGCGCTTTCTTCTTGGCGGTGGGCTTCTTCCCCGCGGCTGCCTTCCCCCTGGCGGTTGCGCTGGGCTTGGCTTTCGCTCTGCCGACAGGCGCTTTCTTCTTCGCGGCCTGCTTGCTCTTGGCCACTGCCTTCTCTTCCGCCCGCTTGGTCAGCTCGATGCTGGCGATGGAGGCCACCGTATCGCCGGGGCCCACCCCCATAAGGGTCACGCCCATGGTGGCCCGTCCCTGCACGGCAATGCTGTCCACGTCGGTGCGGATGACGATTCCGTCCTCGGAGATGATCATTAGTTGTTGCTTCGCATTGACGGTGCGGGCCGCCACCAACTGTCCTCTCTTCTCGTTGACTGTGAACGTCCTGACGCCAAGGCCGCCTCGTCCCTGTGTAGGGTACTCTTCGAAGGTCGTGCGCTTCCCGTAGCCCTTGCTGCTCACCACCAGCAACTCCTGGTTGGGACGAGCGACCTCCATCCCTACCACCCGGTCGCCCTTCGCTAGGCGAATGCCCCGCACGCCCCCGCTCTGGCGGGAAGCCGAGCGCAACTGTTTCACCGGGAAGCGCAAGGCCTGACCGGCGGCGGTGACTAGAATGGCGTGATCATCGCCGCGCGCTAGTTGGGCAGCTACCAGGGCATCGCCCGGCTCCAGGTCCATGGTGATAAGACCGTTACGACGTACCGCTGCGAATTCGCTCAGCGCCGTCTTCTTCACCTCGCCCAACTCGGTGGCCAGCACCAGGAACTCCTGATCGCTGCCGTTGGTCGTCACCACTGCCGTTACGCGTTCATCTTGTTCCAGGTAGATGATATTGATGAGGGGGATACCCCTCGCCTGACGGGATTCATCAGGTAACTCGTAGGTCTTGACCTGATACACGCGGCCGCGGTTCGTGAAGAATAGGAGGCTCTGGTGGGTATCGGCCACCATGATGTGACGGACGGGATCGCCCTCCCGCTTGGCCACGCCGATCTTGCCGCGGCCGCCTCGCCCCTGCGCCCGGTAGATCTCCAGCGGTACACGCTTGATGTACCCACGAGCCGATAGAGTTACCACCATCTCTTGGTGGGGGATGAGGTCTTCTTCGCTGAAATCTACCGCTTCCTGCCCGACGATCTGCGTGCGCCGTTCGTCGCCGTACTTCTTCTTGACCTGCAGCGTCTCCTCCTTGATCAGGTAGTCGATCTTGCGAGGATTGGCCAGCAGGTCTTCCAGGTAAGCGATCTGCTTGATGATCTCAGCGTACTCGTCCTGGATCTTCTGGCGCTCCAGGCGAGCCAGGCGGCGCAGCTGCATGTCCAGCACTGCTTGGGCCTGGCGGTCGCTCAGGCGGTAGGGAGCCCGCATCAGCCGCTCCTTGGCCTTTTCCGCCGATTCCGAGCGTCGGATGGTCTGAATGACCTGGTTCAGATGATCCAGCGCTACCAGCAGTCCCTGGAGGATGTGCTCGCGCTCCTGGGCTTTCTGCAGATCGAACTGGGAGCGGCGGCGAATCACCTCCCGTCGGTGGTTGATGAAACAGTCCAGAATCCTCTTGAGGCCGACGGTTCTAGGTTGACCGTCCACCAGGGCCAGCATGTTGACGGCAAACGTCGACTGCATCGCTGTGTGCTTGTAGAGGCTGTTCAGTATCTGGCGGGCCTGCCCCTCCCGCTTGAGTTCGATGACGACGCGGATGCCGTGGCGGTCCGACTCGTCCCGCAGGTCCGCGATGCCCTCGATGCGGCGTCCCTTGGTCAGCGCAGCGATCTTCTCCACCAGGGCGGCCTTGTTGACCTGATAGGGCAGCTCGGTGATGATGATCTGGTAGCGGCCGCCCTTGGCCATCTCCTCCGTGTGGGTGCGCGCCCGCATGATGATGCGCCCCTTGCCGTCGTAGGCAGCCTTGATGGCGTCTTGCTTCTCGTACAGAGCTCCTTGGCCGCGCTGGCCATCGCTGGGCTGCTTCCTCACCCGCTCGTAGCGGAAGATGACACCGCCGGTGGGGAAATCGGGCCCCTTGACGATCTGCGTCAGGTCGCTGGTCGAGGCCTCCGGCTTATCGATGAGGTAGGCGATGGCGTCACACACCTCGCCCAGGTTGTGGGGCGGGATGTTGGTGGCCATGCCCACTGCGATGCCCGCCGCGCCGTTGACCAGCAGGTTGGGCAGCCGCGAGGGTAGCACCTTGGGCTCCTCGAGTGAGTCATCGAAGTTGGGGATGAAGTCCACCGTGTCGCGATCGATGTCGGCCAGCGTCTCCTCGGCAATGGGAGCCAGGCGAGCCTCGGTGTAGCGCATGGCCGCCGGCGGGTCGTTGTCCACGCTGCCGAAGTTGCCCTGGCCGTCGACCAGGGGGAAGCGCATGGAGAAGTCCTGCGCCAGCCGCACCATCGCTTCGTACACGGGGGCCTCGCCGTGCGGATGGTACTTGCCCAACACCTCGCCCACAATGCGGGCGCTTTTCTTGTATTGCGAGCCCGGCCGCAGGCCCAGTTCGGACATAGCGTAGAGAATGCGCCGCTGCACCGGCTTGAGACCGTCGCGGATATCGGGCAACGCCCGCGCCACGATGACGCTCATGGCATAGTCGAGGTAGGAGGCACGCATCTCCTCCTCGATCTTTGTGGAGCGGACGTTGTCGGACGGTGTCTCTATAACCATGGTCTCCCTACTCGCTCAGGCGAGCATCGGTCTGTCGCAGGCGGCGAGCCAGCGTGCGCAGGATCTGTATCGCCATGTCCGGGCTACTCTTCAGCCCGGCGAGGAAGTCCCAGCGGGTCATGACCAGAACCTCGCCGTCCTCCAGGCCGCGGATGCTGGCGGTACGGGGATAGCCGTCCAGCAGGGCTGTCTCCCCGAAGAAGTCCCCCGGACCCAGAGTGCAGAGGACGGTCTCCTTCGAGCCGCCCAGGTTCTTCACCACGTCCACTTGGCCCGAAGAGACGACGTAGAAGCCCGCCGCCTCTTCGCCCTCTTTCAGGATTACGTCGCCCGTCTGGTACTGCCTGGGGTAGAGGTCCCTGGCGAGACGTTTGAGTTCCGCCGATCCGAACCCGGCAAACAGGGGAGCATTCGCCAGCATCTGTTCGTTGCCCATCGCCGAACCTCCTTCTTGAAGCCGCGGCAGCCTATCGCCACACTCTGCTACTCGACTACCTCACGCAGCTTGAACTGCTCCCAAAACCCCTCCAAAGTGACTCGAACCTTCTCCGCGAAAGCGAAGTCCTTGCCACTCAGACGGGTCAACGCGTGGCAGAGTTCTGCCTGTGTTTACACCCCCAAGAATACCACCTATCTGAGAAAGGGGAAAGACGCCTACGTGCCTTACTGAATGAGCCGGCGCCGCATGGAGATGAGAGCCACGTAATAGAAAATGGCGGCCACCACCGCTATCCAGGCCAGGTGGCCCAGATGGCCCAGGTTGAGGTGGCCTTGCACTAGGCCGCGATAGATGTCCACTACGTGGGTGGCTGGCACGAACCAGGAGGCCACCTGTAGCTCCTCTGGCAGCCTCTCCAGCGGGAAGAAGACGCCCCCCAGCCAGAACTGCGGCGTTATGAATAGAGCGAAAAAGTAGTTGAGAGAGCTGATGGAGCGGGCGATGGAGGTATAGGACAGAGAGATGCTGGCGAACATGAAGCCCGCGATGTAGGCCAGAATAGGTACCAGTAGAGCCATCGGCGAGTCCAGAAGCAGGAAGGCGGCTATCACCACCAATATGTACACACTGCTGATGAAGCCCCGAGTGGCCCCCCACAGGATCTCGCCCGTAATCACGTCTTCGATGCTCACCGGCGTAGCGACGATGGCATGGTAGGTTCTCTGGTTCTCCATCCGGAAGAAGGAGCCCCAGCCGCATTCGCCCGCGGCCGACCACATTGGGTAGACTGCCAGAATACCCGGAGCGATGAATTCGATATAGCGCTGGTCGCCAGGTAGCTCCGCCTCAGTTATCAGCTCTCCCAGGCCTATACCCAGAGCGAAAAGGGTGATGAGCGGCTCCGCCAGCGGCCATATGGCCTCTGCTTTCCACAGGCGCAGGTAAACGTCGCGGTTACGTTGCCACACCCGATACGCCCGATAGGACACGTCGGGGAGACGAATGCCGAGACCAGGGAGGGCAATACTCATTCTATGAGTCCTCTCCCCGTCAGGCGTAGGAAGACGTCCTCCAGGTTGGCCTGGTGGTAGGCCACGCTCTCCGCGTCCAGGATCAGGTCGGCCATCTGCGCTCGGCCGTCGGGGGTGCGCGCATAGATGTAGAGGACATCCTCCACCTCCTCCACCGTCAGGCCGGGCCGGGACGCCATCTCGGCCAGAACCCTCTCCCGCTGTGGAGCGCTGACGTGCACCTCCGCTACCTCCCGTCCGGCGTGCTCCTCCACCAGCACTGCCGGCGAACCCTCCACCAGGATGCGCCCCTGGTGCATGATGACCAGACGGTCGCAGAGGTGAGCGGCCTCCTCCATGTAGTGTGTGCACAGGAGCATGGTCACCCCCTGCTCCTTGAGATAGCGCAGCTTCTGCCAAACCAGGTGGCGGGCCTGCGGGTCGAGGCCGGTGGTCGGCTCGTCCAGCACCAGGATCTTGGGCTGATTGATCAGACCGCGGGCAATGGTGAGCCGCCGTTTGAGGCCTGTGGACAGTGCCCAGATCGGCTCGCGCTGCTTCTCCTCCAACTGGAACAGGGCCAGGCTCTCGTCTATGCGCTGATTGGCCAGCTCCTTGGGCATGTCGAAATAGCGGGCATAGACCGCCAGGTTCTGGCGCACGGAGAGGTCCGGGTCCAGGTTGTCTTCCTGGGGCACCACGCCCAGGATCGACTTGATTCGACGTGGTTCTCGCCCCACGTCCAGATCGTCCACCGCCAACTCGCCCTCGGTCACGGGCGATACGCAGGAGATCATGCGGACGGTGGTGGTCTTGCCGGCGCCGTTCGGCCCCAGGAAGCCAAAGCACTCCCCCTTACTCACCGAGAAGTCGATGCCGTCTACGGCGGTGAAGCTGTCATAACGTTTAACCAGGTTGCCAGCGCGGATTATCTCAGGCATGACTCAAGATGGAATAGCAGCTGCCCTGGTACAGGCAGCCCCATGCGATGATAGCAAGGCCAGCTTGGCAGTGGCAAGAAAAAGGCCGAGGCTTCTCTCTTGCGCCTCGGCCGCCAAAGCTCCTTTGTCAGGTTCGCTTCGCCTACTCTTCTTCTTCCTCCTCGCCGCCGGCGGCGAACTCGTAAAGGGTGACATCGACCTCCGGACTCTTGCGACGGCTGTCCCAGTCCTCCGCGTCGTCTCCCTCCTCGAAGCTGTCATCTTCCTCTTCCACGTCGCGCCGCAGCAAGCCCTCCTTCGTGTAAGCGCGGAAGGCGTCCCCGGCCGTCGGCGGGAAGGAAAGCTTGCCCGCCTGACTGGGGTCCTGGAAGGTCTCCTTGATGATCACCCGGACATCGTCCTGGTTGAGAGTAGCGATGGCCGCCGCGTATTGGTTGCCACCCTCCATCAGCTTGATCAGGCGCATGCCCAGCTTGGGCTCTATCTCTCCCAGGTATTCCCCCTGACCGCTCTCTACCACCAGGGTGTTGTTCTGACGGCGCAGAAACACCTGATCCCCCGCCGTCATGCGGGCGGCAGCCTTCGCGGCCGCTCGCGTCAGGACGGTTATGCCGGTCTTGCCCATCTCCGATATGAACATCTGAGGAGAGAGCTTCTGGCCCCCCTCCGCTTGGACAGCTGCCCCCTCGTCCAAGGTGGCTAGACGAGTCAGGTTCTTCTGGGCTATGGAGTTAAGGGAGTCGAGCTCCAGGGTCTTGGCGTAGGCTTCCCGCGCTTCTGAGTACTGGCCGAGTTCCGTCAGGGCTTTCCCCAACCGATTGTAGGCATCCACGTCGTTAGGAAAGACAGCGATGATCGCTCGGTTGACGGCCGCAGCTTCTTGCCACTGGCCCTGCATGGCCAGCTGGATGGCCTGCTGCGTCCGCTGCCGCCGAAACAGTCTCGTCCGGTCGTCCGCTGTGAATACCATATTCGTCAAATCACCTCACAGTGCCGCGCATTTTAGAGGTTTCTCTAGTCTTTTGCAAGTCCGCCTTATTGTAGTTTTGGAGAGAACTGCTGACTATTGCCGCCGCGCATCTCCTTTAAAGACGCGAGGGCAAGCCAGACGTTACGCCGTTCTCTAAGAAAGCCTTTAAAGTTGTCCAAGCCTCTCTCATGCTGTGGCCAACCGACCTATCTAAGAACGCTCATCGGGCCAGATAGTTACCTGATCTCGGCGAAGAGTGGGCACTTCTCATGCGCGAACGCCTACGGCTCGCGGGAAGATTGCCTCGTCCTGGGAAGATACGATCGTTAGACGAAAAGGGATTTCAGAGACGCTCTCGGCTGCCCCTGTTCACCGTCCTCTACCTGGTCGGGGTGGGCAGATTCGAACTGCCGACCTCACGGTCCCGAACCGTGCGCTCTAACCTGGCTGAGCTACACCCCGCCAAACCCCCTCCAACCCACCAAACTGGCGGATTCTCATTCTAGCAAATGCCGTTCAAGGTGTCGAGATCTAAAATGTTCGATGGTAGCGGGGTAGGGGTGATGAGGTGGAGGCCTGCTGAATGAAGCGTCTGGGGGAGGGCGATAGAGAAAGAGAAAGCCAAAGCAAGGCCTGCCAGGCCTTCGTGTCTATTTTGGGGGATGTGGGGAAACGGGTGATGGCTGCTCAGCGAAGGCGCGGCGTATGAAGAGCCCCGTCGCTGATCGGCTCATCGATGTACAAATCGCCATTCCGGATCTTGATGTTGAACCCACAGGTGGGGTTAGTGCACGCCCACGCCTTGTAATGGATGGGCGCTCCCTGGCTCCCAAAATCAGACAAGGGAACCAGATCACCGGTTTGGCACTTCTGACACTTGGGGAAGTTCGTCACCGCTACCACGAGAGTCCTCCCAACCAAACGTAATCGTGAGGCAGTATAGCAGAGCACCGCTGCCCTGGCAAGCGGCAGAGGGGCTCTTATTGTCAACTGGTCGAAAATTTTGTCGGAGTGGTCTCACCCCGAATCTGAGCCAAGCCGTAAGCGTTATTGAATGTGGAAGTCATCGATCCGACGCTGTTGGCTGCGAAGGAGAGTGATGATGGTGAGTCGATGGCTCAGGGTGACAATAGCCGGGCTTGTGTTGGCCATCGCCCTGGGGGCCGGCGCGACGGCTTCTGGCCGTGGGACGAATAGCGGCGATTACTAACGCCTTCTAGAGAGGCTCCTCCCCTGTGAGAGGCTGGCCTGCCGCGCGGCAGGCCAGCCTCTCTTTTTCTGGCAGCTTAAATGCTTGCTTATCGTCTTACTAGCCACCACTCCAGGCTGTCGGCCAGGGCCAGCCAGGAGGCCTCGATGATGTCGGTGGAGCTGCCCACCGTCGTCCAGACATGCTCGCCGTCGGTGGACTCGATGAGCACTCGCACGTAGGCGGCGGTGCCTCCAGCGGTATCGATGATGCGCACCTTGTAATCCACCAGCTTGATTGCCTCCAGGGTGGGGTAGAACTGGATCAGGGCCTTGCGGACGGCGGTGTCCAGGGCATTCACCGGTCCGTTCCCTTCGGCGGCAGTATGGATGATCTCGTCGCCTACGCGCACTTTGACCATCGCCTCCGACAGCATCTCCCGCTCATCCTCCTCGCCAGGGCGGGGATGGCGGCGCTCCACCACCATGAAGTCGTCTAGCTCGAAGGGAGGCTGGTAGTCGGGCTGGCTGCGTCTCACCAGGAGTTCAAACGAGGCTTCCGCCCCCTCGTACTGGTAGCCGCGACTCTCCATCAGCTTGACCACGCCCAAGAGATGGCGCGCCTCTTCCCTGCTCAAAGAAATGTCGACGCCTTGCTCCTTGAGCTTGGCCTGAATGTTGCGCTGGCCGGACAGCTCCGACACTAGGATGCGGCGGTCGTTGCCCACCAGCGCGGGGTCGATGTGCTGGTAGGACGTTTCGTGCTTGATGAGGGCAGCCACGTGCAGACCCGCCTTGTGGGCGAAGGCGGCCGTGCCCACGTACGGCTGGCGCGGGCTGGGCGGAAGGTTGGCGGTCTCGCTGACGTAGTGTGAGACCTCGGTGAGCTTGGCTAGCTGCTCATCGCTCACGCAGTCGATGCCCATCTTGAGCTTGAGGTTCGCGATGATGCTGATAATGTCGGCGTTGCCGCAGCCGTCGCCGTAGCCGTTGATGCACCCCTGCACCTGGGCCACTCCCATCTCCACCGCCGCCAGGCTGTTGGCCACCGCCAGGTCGGCCGCGTTGTGGGCGTGGATGCCGAGGGGCGTCTCGACGGTCTCGAGCGCCGCCTTGATGGGCTCCCGCAGGCGAGAGGTGAGGGTGCCGCCGTTGGTATCGCACATGATGATGCAGTCCACCCCGGCCTTGGCCGCCGACCGGAGGCACTTAAGGGTGTAGCGGTGGTTGGAGTAGAAGCCGTCGAAGAAGTGCTCGGCGTCCAGGAAGACGGTAAGGCCGTGCGATTTGAGGTAGCGGATGGACTCGGAGATCATCTTCAGGTTCTCTTCCAGGGTAGTCTCCAGAATCTCGCGCACCTGCATATCGCTGGCCTTGCCCACCAGCGTGACCACCGGTGTGCGGGCGTCGATCAGGGCGCGGATGTTGGGGTCCTTGTCCGCTTTGCCGCTGGCGCGACGGGTGGAGCCGAAGGCGGCCAGCTTGGCGTTAGAGAGCTTGAGCGACCGCGCCCGCACGAAGAACTCGGCGTCCTTGGGATTGGAGCCCGGCCAGCCCCCCTCGATGTAGTGTACGCCCAGCTCGTCCAGCTTGCGGGCAATTTTCAGCTTGTCCTCGGCGGAGAGCGAAATGCCCTCCATCTGCGTCCCATCGCGGAGGGTGGTGTCGTATAGTTCCACCTTAGCCATGTCCGCTCACCTCCAGCCGTCTCCGCCGCCCTCTTCTTTTGCGCCGGTGGCGCTCACACGTACGAGGCCACTAAGTCTCCCACCTCAGACGTGCTCAGGCCCATGTGCCCGGCGCTCAGCGACTTGATCTTGCCGCTGCTCAGGGCCTTGATGATCGCCTGCTCGACCCGATCGGCCGCTTCCTCTTCCCCGAGCACGTCCAGCATCATCTGGCCTGCGGCGATCGCCGCCAGAGGGCAGATGATGTTCTGGCCCGTGTACTTCGGCGCGCTGCCGCCAATGGGCTCGAACATGGATACACCCTGCGGGTTGATGTTGGCTCCCGCCGCCACGCCCATTCCGCCCTGAATCATTGCCCCCAGGTCGGTGATGATATCGCCGAACATGTTGTCGACCACGATCACGTCGAACCACTCCGGGTTCTTGACGAACCACATGCAGCAGGCGTCGACGTGGGCATACTCCCGCCTGATGTCGGGATAGTCGGAGTCGCCCACCTCACAGAAGGCCCGCCACCAGGTGTCGTGGACGTTGGTCAGGACGTTGGTCTTGGCCACCAGGTGGAGCTGCTTCTGCTTGTTGCGCTTGCGGGTCAGCTCAAAGGCATAGCGGATAGCCCGCTCGGCGCCGAAGCGGGTGGTGCAGTGGATCTGGGTGGACACTTCCTGGGGCGTACCCTTGTACTGGACGCCGCCCATGCCGCTGTAGAGACCCTCGGTGTTCTCGCGAACCACGACGAAGTCGATGTCTTCCGGGCCCTTGTCTTTGAGAGGGCAGTCCACGTTAGGATAGAGCTTCACCGGCCGAAGGTTGATGTACTGATCCAGCCCGAAGCGGATGCGCAGGAGGATGCCCACCTCCAGCGGCCCCGGCTCCACGTCCGGATGGCCGATGGCACCCAGGTAGATGGCGTCGAAGCCCCGCAGCTCCTCGAGGGCCGAGTCAGGCAAGGCCTCGCCCGTCCGCAGGTAGCGGTCGCCGCCGAAGTCATAGGTAGTGGTGTCGTAGCGGAAGCCGGTGGCATGGGCGGCCGCTTCCAGCACTTTCAGGCCCTCGCGCACCACCTCGCCACCTGTTCCGTCGCCGGGGAGTACAGCTATTCGGTACATTCATCCCTTCCCTTCGTCGATTCGCTCCTTCTACTGAACATGAACTCGATCTGTTCGAAAGTGTAGCATATACGTTGCCTTTAGAGCGATGCTGCCTAACGGCCGCGATGCTGAACGACTACGTGCCCCTGGTGCGATGGCGGCCGCGTCGGACAAGCTTGCCTTGCTCTCTGGCCACCTCGCCGAACACCGCTCTGAAGGCGATCAGACCACCGGAAGCGAAGGCCAGAAGCAGCGGATAGGTGCGCCACTGCTTGGCGTGCACCAACCCCAGGCTGTAGACCAAGGTGGCCACGGCCGCTATCAGTCCCGGGATGAACCAGACGGCCGCGAAGGCCGCGGCTACCCCTCGCACGAGTCTGTGCTTGATCCCGAAGCCGAGGTCGCCGATGAGCAGCCAGAGCAAGCCGCCAAAGCCCAGCAGACCCAGCACCCTCTCATGCACCGTTGCCTCGCTGGTTTTCCACAAGGTGAGGAACCCTTGAAGCGAGGTGAACAGCGTGCCTCGCACCCGTTCCTCGTCGTCGTTTTCCTGGTCTGCCCAGTCGTAGAGTTCGTCCTCGACCTTGGTTCCTACCCTTCTTAGTCTTTCGAATACCTGTTTGAACATGCTCATGACGGTTCACCCCTGCTGGCCTTGCTCAGCGTTTCTCGCTCGCTAGCCTGCGCTTCGTGTACTCTACTAGCCCGCCCGCTCGCATCAGCTCCAGCATGAACTCCGGGTAGGGCTTGGCCTTGAACTCGCTGTCCTTGGTCAGGTTGCGAATTGTGCCCGTCTCCAGTTCCACCGCCAGCTCGTCGCCCGCCTCGCTGCCGTCGACGGCTTCGGCGCACTCCAGGATGGGCAGGCCCAGGTTGATGGCGTTGCGATAGAAGATGCGGGCGAAGCTCTTGGCGACGACGCAGCTCACGCCCGCTCCCTTGAGGGCTAGCGGTGCGTGCTCCCGCGAGGAGCCACAGCCGAAGTTGGTGTCGGCCACGATCACGTCGCCCGGCCGCACCCGCTGGGCGAACTCGGCGTCGATGTCCTCCATGCAGTGGGGGGCCAGTTCCTCCGCCGTGTTGAGGTTAAGGTGGCGCGCCGGGATGATCACGTCGGTGTCGACGTTGGCGCCGTACTTGTGGACTCTCCCGCGAAGGGTCATCGTCGTTCTCCTATAGCACGTACCGCGTGCCTGCACTGTTCTGGATGAAAGTGTCCGGCATCGCCCGGGCGATCTCATGTACCGCTTTCCAGCCGGTGCAGTGCCCTGGGACCACCACCTGCGGCGCGGCCGCCTTCAACTCCTCGACCGTCTGAGGGATGATAGCCTCGAACAGCGGGCCGCTGAGGTGGAAGCCGCCTATCAGGGCATACACGTTTTCTATCCCTGTCACGTTTCGAGCGTGCCTGATGATGTTGATGACCCCCGCGTGCCCGCAGCCGGTCAGAATTGCCAGACCCTTGCCGCGCAGGTGGAAGACCAGGGCCTGGTCGTCGTAGATCCAGGGGTCGGGCTGCCAGCCGCCGTCGATCAGGGCGTGGTGGATAGGGAAGCCCCTCTCGAAGTCGGTGGTTCTGGCTACCTGGCCGGTGACCAGCGCCCGTTTGTCCAGCAGTAGCGATGGCTCCTTGACCTCGACAAGGTCCACGCCCTCCTGGAGCAATGCCCCTCGATCAAGCGGGGGCAACTTCACCTCCCGTCCATCGGGAATAACGACCTTCCGCTGGAGAAAGGCGTCCGGATGGGCGATCAAAGGTAGCCCTCGCTTACCCAGCCGTCGCAGGAGGCCGACTAGGGCCCCGGTGTGATCGGCGTGGCCGTGGCTGAGAACGATGGCTCGCACGTCGGCCAAAGGGGGCTCCAATATGTCTATGTTGTGGAGCACACCATCAGGGCTGAGGCCAGCGTCGAACAGGATAGATTCCCGCTGGCCGTCGGCTATCACTGTTGCCAGCGCACAGAAGCCGTGCTCGGCGATGATCCTGCTCTGCTTCTCTCCCACGGTATCCCCCAGCCTCGGCTGCTTGGCGACCTCGCTGCTGGTCATCAGCAGATCGACGTAGTTGTCCATGAGGATGGTGATCTCTACGCCATCTACTTCCTTTAGGCCGATGCTGTTGGGGTGCATACTCGGCTCCTTCTGGGCTATTTGGGGGCGCTCCCTAGCACCTCTTCCGGCCCCGCCAGCCTGCCGGCAACGGCGCTCGCCGCTGCCACCGCCGGGTTGCCCAGATAGACCTCCGCCTTGGGATGTCCCATGCGGCCGGGGAAGTTGCGATTGGTCGTGGCCACACAGCGCTCGCCCTCGGCCAGGATGCCCATGTAACCGCCCAGGCAGGGCCCGCAGGTGGGCGTGGAGACGGCGCAGCCCGCCTCTGCGAAAATGGCGAGCAGTCCCTCCTTGAGGGCAGCAATGTAGACATCGTTGGTACAGGGGATAACGATGCAGCGTACGCGGGGGTGAACCTGACGGCCCTCCATGACCTGGGCAGCCAGGCGCAGGTCGGACAGCCTGCCGTTCGTGCAGGAGCCGATGAAGACCTGATCGATCTCCACCCTTGGCGCCTGGCTCAGAGGCACGGCGTTCCCCGGCGAATGCGGCAGAGCGACCGTCGGTTCCAGCGCCTCCACGTTGTACTCGCGCACCTCGGCGTACTCGGCGTCGGGGTCGGGCTCCTGGGCCTGCCACTCGCGGCGGGCGCGCGCTCTCACGTAGCTCAGAGTCGTGGCATCGGGCACCATCAGGCCTGCCTTGGCGCCTGCCTCGATAGCCATGTTCGACATGGTGAGGCGGCTCTCCATCGGAAGCTGGGAGATGGCCTCGCCGTGGAACTCCATCGCCGAGTACAGGGCGCCGTCGGTGCCGATATCGCCGATGGTGTGGAGGATGATGTCCTTGCCGCCTACCCAGGCATTGAGATGGCCTTGGTAGACGAGCTTGAGCGATGGCGGCACCCGCATCCAGATGTCGCCGGTGGCCATGGCGCAGCCGATGTCGGTTGAGCCCATGCCCGTGGCGAAGCAGCCGAGAGCGCCGTAGGTGCAGGTGTGGGAGTCGGCGCCCACCACCACCTCGCCGGGGAGAACCCAGCCGTCGTCGGGCAGGAGAGCGTGCTCGACGCCCCCTCGCCCCTGCTCGTAGTAGACGAGCCCCTGCTCAAGGGCGAACTCCTTCATCATCTTGGCGTTCTCAGCGCTTTTGATGTCCTTGTTGGGGGTGAAGTGGTCGGGGATCATGGCCACCCGCTGTCGGTCGAAGACGCTGGGCACGCCTAGCTTGCGGAACTGCTCGATGGCCAGGGGGGCCGTCACGTCGTTGGCCAGCACGAAGTCCACCTGGCAGTTGATCAACTCGCCGGGCCGCACCTCCTGGCGGTCGCAGTGAGCGGCCAGGATCTTCTCGGCCAGAGTCATTCCCATGGCAAAAGCCTTTCTAGTCGGCTGTCTTTCCCGGACGGAGGCTGCGCCTTAGGACGGCGTTCGCGCCGTCTCCTCTCGCCCCTGGGCTGAGAGGAGACGGTTGAGAGCGTTCAGCAGCGCCTTGGCCGAGGCGACCACGATGTCGGTGTCGCCGCTGCGCCCCATGAAGGTCTGCTCGCCGCTCTCGATGCGCACTGTCACCTCGCCGAGGGCGTCGATGCCCTCGGTCACGGCCTTCACGGCGAATTCGGTCAGGACGTTAGGCACCCCCACTAGACGATTGATGGCCTTGTAGGTGGCATCGACGGGCCCAGTGCCGGTGGACGTGTCCACCAGGATCTCACCGTCGGGGTCGATGAGGCGGACGGTGGCTGTGGGCACCAACTGGTTGCCGCAGGAGACCTGGAGCAGGTCGAGGCGGTACAGCTCCTCGAAGGTGCGCCGCTCGTCGGAAACCAGTGCCTCTAGGTCACGGTCGTCGATCTCGCCCTTCTTGTCGGCCAGATCCTTGAAGGCCTGGAAGACGCGGTTCAGCTCCTCGTTGCTGAGCTCGAAGCCCAGCTCCTCCAGGCGGGACTTGACGCCGTGGCGGCCAGAGTTCTTGTTGAGCACCAGGATGCCGCCGCGAGGCAGGCCGACGTCGCGCGCGTCTATGATCTCGTAGGTCTCCAGCAGCTTGAGGATGCCATGCTGGTGAACGCCCGACTGGTGGCGGAAGGCATTGGCGCCCACGATGGCCTTGTTGGGTTGCACCTCCAGACCCGTGAGGTCGGATACGAGACGGCTGGTCCGGACGAGTTGGGTGGTATCTATGTTGGTGGACAGCCCGATCAGATCGCTGCGCGTTCTGATGGCCATCACGATCTCCTCTAGGGAGGCGTTGCCAGCCCGTTCGCCGATGCCGTTGATAGTGCACTCCACCTGACGGGCCCCGGCCCTGACGGCCGCCAGGCTGTTGGCCACCGCCAGGCCCAGGTCGTTATGGCAGTGCACAGCGATCACCGCCTTGTGGATGTTGGGCACCTTCTCCAGGATGCTGCGGATGAAGGCCTCGAACTCGTAAGGGATGGCGTAGCCCACGGTGTCGGGGATGTTGACGGTAGTAGCGCCGGCGTCGATGCACTCCTCCACCAGTTGGTAGACGTAGTTGGGGTCGGAGCGGGTAGCATCCATGGGGGAGAACTCCACGTTGGAGCAGTACTTCGCCGCCCTGGCCACCATGGTGCGACCCATCTCCCGCACCTCCTCCTTGTCTTTCACCAGTTGGTGCATGAGGTGGATGTCGGAGGAGGAAAGGAAGACGTGGATGCGCGGCTCGGCGGCGTGGCGAACCGCCTCCCAGCAGGCGTCCACGTCGCCAGGCACGGCGCGCGCCAGGCCGGCGACGACTGAGCCGCGCACCTCCTTGGCGATGGTGCTCACCGCCTCCAGATCGCCCGGCGAGGAGGCGGGAAAGCCCGCCTCTATGATGTCCACCCGCAGGCGCTCCAAGGCGCGGGCGATCTCCAGCTTATCCTTAGCGTTCAGGGCCACCCCCGGCGACTGCTCGCCATCGCGGAGGGTGGTATCGAAAATGAGTACCTTGTCCTCAGCCATTTTGCTGTCCCTCCTCATCCTTGATAGTTTTTCTCTGGGGCCCTCTCTCGCCTATGGCGAGGAGGGCCGGTTAAGGATGAGGGCTTGCCTCTCTGCAGCCCAGCCTGGAGGCTGAGGGGAGATTGTCTTCGTCATCGGCTAGGATGCCTCCTCCTTGAGCCCCCTCATCATCGCCCGCAGATCCTTGCCCACCTGCTCGACCTGGTGCTCGGCGTTCTGCTTGCGCAGCGCCAGGAAGCTGGGCCGTCCCGCCTGGTTCTCCAGGATCCATTCGCGGGCGAAGCTACCGTCCTGAACCTCCTTGAGGATTTGGCGCATGGTCTGGCGGACGCACTCGTCGATGACCCGCGGCCCGCGGGTGTAGTCGCCGTACTCGGCGGTGTCGCTCACCGAGTAGCGCATATAGTTCATGCCCCCCTCGTAGATCAGGTCCACGATGAGCTTCAGTTCATGCATGCACTCGAAGTAGGCGCTCTCCGGCTGGTAGCCGGCCTCCACCAGGGTTTCGAAGGCGGCCTTCATGAGCGCCGTCACCCCCCCGCAGAGGATCACCTGCTCGCCGAAGAGGTCGGTCTCCGTCTCCTCGGCGAAGGTCGTCTCCAGAACGCCGATGCGGGTGCAGCCCAGGCCCTTGGCGTAGGCCAGGGCCACCTGCTGAGCTTTCTGGCCGGGGTCCTGATGGATGGCCACCAGCGCGGGCACGCCGCTGCCCTGGCTGAACAGCTCGCGCACGCGGTGGCCCGGCCCCTTGGGGGCGATCATGGTCACGTCGATGTCCGCCGGCGGCAGGATCTGGTTGAAGTGAATGTTGAAGCCGTGGGCAAACATCAGCATCTTGCCTGCCGTCATCGCTGGCTCAATGCTCTCGTAGTAGACGCGCCGCTGAACCTGGTCCTCTACCAGCATCACAACGATGTCCGCTTGCTTGGCCACCTCGGCAGCGGTTGCTACCTTGAAGCCGGCCTCCTCGGCCTGCTGCCAGCCCTTGACACCAGGCAGTTCGGCGACCAGCACCTTGCAGCCGCTGTCTCTGAGGTTTTGGGCATGGGCGTGTCCCTGGCTGCCGAAGCCGGTGATGCCGATGGTGCGGTTCTTTAGCAGCGACAGGTCGGCGTCCTGGTCGTAGTAGATCTTGGCCATGCCTTCGCTCCTTTCCTGGCCTAGTGCGGGCGCTGGTACCCTCGCTCCTTCTGGAACTCAGCGGTCAGACTACTCAGACGAATATGGCGTTTCGCCCTCTGGATAGCGCTCGAACGGCTCCTCCCCCAGCTCGTGAAGGCCGGGGGTGGAGCTGGCGGCGCCGCGCACCAGGGCCACCCGACCGGTGCGCACCATCTCTACCACGCCGTAGTTTTCGAGCAGGTCGAACATGGCATCGATCTTGTCGTCGGGTCCGGTGACCTCGATGATCAGCGATTCCGGCCCGACATCGATGATATCGGCCCGGAAGATGTGCACGATCTCGATGATCAGGCTGCGGTTCTCGGCGGTGGCCTTCACCTTGATCAGGGCCATCTCACGGGAGACGATGTTTTCGCCGGAGATGTCGCGGATCTCCACCACGTCCACCACCTTGTCCAGTTGCTTGACCACCTGGTCGGCGTCGGTGTTGGCATCGACCACGAAGGTCATGCGGGACAGGCCTGCCGTCTCCGAGTGGCCCACCGCCAGGCTCTCGATGTTGAACCCCCGCTGCCGCCACTTGCTGGCTATGCGGTTGAGCACGCCCGGCTTGTCCTCCACCAGGGCGATGATGATGTGCTTGCGTAGCTCTCTCATGCCTGCGCCACCACCCTTTCTTCCTCGTATTTGGGTAGGTCCAACGTCTCCTGCAGAGCTGCCCCCGGCGGCACCATTGGGAAGATGTTCTCGTACTCCTGCACCTGGAAGTCGATGATCACCGGCCCGGGGTGCTCCATGGCCCTGTAAACAGCCGATTCTACCATGTGCTTATCAGTAACCCTTATCCCCAGAATGTCGTAGGCCTCGGCGATCTTGACGAAGTCGGGGTTCTGCAGGGGCGTGGCCACCAGGTTGTCGTGGTAGAAGAGCGTCTGCCACTGTCGCACCATCCCCAGATGAGAGTTGTTGATGATGGCGAACTTGATGGGTAGGTCGTTGATGGTGACGGTGATCAGGTCCTGCAGAGTCATCTGGAAGCCGCCGTCGCCGCATATCGACCAGACCAACTCGTCCGGCCGGGCTATCTGCACGCCGATGGCTCCCGGCACTTCGAACCCCATGGGGCCCAGCCCGCCAGCGGTGATCAGGGAGTTGGGCTTGTCGAACCAGAAGAACTGGGCCGACCACATCTGGTGCTGCCCTACCCCTGTGACCACCGTGCAGTCGCCCTTGGTGGCGTCGAATATCGTCTTGATGACGTACTGGGGCAATAGCTTGTCCGTCTCGCGGATGGTGATAGACGGATGCTCTCGCTTGAGTTCGTCCAGGTGGGCCAACCAGTCGTCCCGTGGGCGGCTCTCGACGCGGCGGTTCAGCATCTTGAGGGCGCTCTTGGCGTCGCTCTGGATGGCCACCGTCGGCCGCACGTTCTTGCCTATCTCTGCCGGGTCGATGTCGATGTGGACGACCTTGGCGTTCGGGGCAAACTCGGGCAGGCGTCCCGTTACTCGGTCGTCGAAGCGCATGCCGACCGCTATCAGCAGATCACTTTCGCACATGGCCACGTTGTTCCAGTACATGCCGTGCATACCGGGCATGCCCAAGCACAAGGGATGGGAGCCGGGGAAGCTGCTGATGCCCAGGAGGGTGGTGATGACGGGAATGTTTCCTTTCTCGGCCAGCTCCTTGAGCTCTTCGTAAGCCTGAGAGATGATCACCCCGTGGCCGGCTAGGATCAGCGGCTGCTTCGACTCGTTGATCAGTTCGGCCGCCCGGTCGATGTGGTCCTGGTCAGGTGGAGGCACGGGCCGGTAGCCTCGCATCTCCAGGTTCTCCGGGTAGACGAACTCTGCCTTTTGGTGGAAGACATCGCGGGGGACATCGATGAGCACTGGTCCCGGCCGTCCTGTGCCGGCGATGTGGAACGCCTCGCGAATGATTCGTGGCAGGTCCTTCGCATCGAGAGCCAGGTAGTTGTGCTTTGTGATGGGCAGGGTGATACCGGTGATATCTGCTTCTTGGAAGCCGTCGCGGCCGATGAGTGCTCTTACCACCTCGCCGGTGAGGGCTACGATGGGTACGGAGTCCAGGTAGGCGTTGGCGATGCCGGTGACGAGGTTCGTCGCCCCCGGCCCGGAGGTAGCGCAGCACACGCCCACCTTGCCCGAGGCCCTGGCATAGCCCTCGGCAGCGTGGGCAGCCACCTGCTCGTGCCGTACCAGGATGTGCTTCAGTTGGGGGTACTGGGGCAGAATGTCGTAGAAAGGTATGGTCGCCCCACCGGGAAGGCCGAAGAAGTGCTCCACACCCTCCCGCACCAGAGATTCGCAGATCATCTGCGCTCCCGTAAGCTCCATCTCTTCTCCTCCCCTCTAGCGGCCGGCTCCTGCTGTGACCGCGGCCAATTTGCTTCCCAATCGCAGAACCATCTCTTCTCTAATCCTTAAAGACGGCACCCTTGCTGGCGCTCGTTACAGACTGGGCGTAGCGTTTTAGATAACCGCTATCGATCTTGGGCTGGAAGGGCGGCAGAGCCGCCAAGCGCGCCTCGATCTCGCCCTGGCTGACGGCGGTATCTAGGCGCTGGTCGGCGATATCGATGATCACCTCATCGCCGTCTTGGATAGCGGCGATGGGGCCGCCAGCCGCTGCCTCCGGCGACACGTGACCGATGGCAGCACCGCGAGTGGCGCCCGAGAAGCGGCCATCGGTGATCAGGGCCACCTTGTCGTCTACCCCCATGCCCGAGATGATGGAGGTGGGGGAGAGCATCTCCGGCATGCCGGGGCCGCCTCTGGGCCCCTCGTAGCGCAACACCAGGACATCGCCTTCCTTGAAATCCTGGTGCATGATCGCCTCGACACACTCGTCCTCGGAGTCGAAGCAGCGGGCTGGTCCGCGGTGGCTCATCATCGCCGGAGCCACCGCCGCCGACTTGACCACCGCTCCCTCCGGCGCCAGGCTGCCGAAAAGAACGGTCAGGCCGCCGTGGGGCGAGTGGGGCTCGGCTAGGGGGCGGATCACGGCGTGGTCACGCACCTCGGCGTCGGCGATGTTCTCGCCCACCGTCCCGCCCGTGACCGTAGGCACCTCCGTGTGCAAGACCGACTCTATCTCCTTCATGACGGCCGCAATGCCGCCCGCCCGATGGAGGTCCTCCACGTGGTAAGACCCCGCTGGGCTGAGGCGACACAACTGCGGCGTGCGGGCGCTGATCTCGTTCACCATGTCCAGGGGGAAATCCGCCCCCGCCTCATGAGCGATGGCCAACAGGTGAAGTATGGAGTTCGTGCTCCCCCCCAGGGCCGTATCCACCGCTAGGGCATTCCAGAGGCCATCGCTGGTCACAATCTGGCGCGGCCGCAGGCGATCCTCAAGAACCTCCATCACCTTCGCCCCGGCTTCCTTTGCCAGACGAAGACGGGCAGCGTCCACGGCGGGGATGGTGCCGTTGCCGGGCAGGGCCAGCCCCAGCGCCTCGGTGGCGCAGTTCATGGTGTTGGCGGTGAACATGCCGGCGCAGGAGCCGCAGGTAGGACAAGCCACCCGCTCCAGCCGCTCCAGTTCCTCCTCCGACATGTCCCCCTTGCTCACCAGCCCCACCGCCTCAAAGACGGTGTTCAGGTCCACCGCCTGGCCCTGCCAGTGGCCGGCCAGCATCGGCCCACCGGCGACGAAGATACAGGGCAGGTTCACCCGCATTGCTGCCATGAGCATACCTGGCACGATCTTGTCGCAGTTAGTGACGAACACCAGGGCGTCGAAGGCGTGGGCCACGGCCATGCACTCCACGGCATCGGCGATGACCTCGCGGCTGGCCAGGCTGTAACGCATGCCGATATGGCCCATGGCGATCCCGTCGTCCACGCCGGGCACGTTCACCTCGAAGGGAGTGCCGCCGGCGCTGCGCACGCCACCCTTGGCCGCTTCGGCGATCTGGCGCAGGTGGGTATGGCCGGGGATGATCTCGTTGTAGCAGTTGACAACGCCGACGAAGGGCTGGTCCATCTCCTTGTCAGTGAGGCCCAGGGCCCGCAGCAGCGACCTGTGGGGCGCCCGTTCCACGCCCTTCTTCACCTTGTTGCTTATCAGGACAGGCCCAGCAGCCGCCATGGCTTATATTCTCCTCCAGGCCGGGGATCTGCCCCGACCGAAACAAGCGATCCCGCCCCTAAAAGGACGGGATCATACAAGAATCCTCGCGGTACCACCCTTCTTCTCCGCCAAGTCAGCACTCTGGCGACACCCTAAATACAAATCCCGCCCCAAAGGGATCCCGCTGGGGCGGGACGGTGCCACCCTTCTGCTCCAACCTGTCGGAGCCCTCCAAGCGCTCTAACGGGCGCTCCCGACCAGACCTACTGTGCGTGCAAGGCGTTCAGCCTGGCAACTCTGGGGCGAGTTCGAGGCTCCTTTGCTGCCGGGCTCTCACCTCATCCCGGTTCTCTTGAGCAGGGAGAAACCTCTATTACTCCCCTTCATCGCCTTTTCCACTTTTTTGGTTGTGAGCGCCATTCTAGCAACGAAAATTGGCAGTGTCAAGCAAGATTATCTAATTCTTACCGTTTCAGGCCCTTCCTGAGCTTCTCGGCAGGCAAACTGTATCGGCTCCTGCGGGCGACGATGTCCCAGCCGTCCACCAGCCAGCCCAGCGGTCCCACCATTCTCAGCAAGCCCACGTAGGTCGTCTCGCCGCGGATGAGGCGGCAGAAGAGTCGCCAGAAGCGATCGCTGTACTGAAGGACGAAAGCATAGGGGTATGGCGCGTAGTGGAATGTATCCTGGAGTTTCCGTGATGCGATCAGCTCGGGCATGATCTCGCGGTCAACAGCAGCCTGGTACGATGACAGATCGGCCGTCTGCTCCTCCAGATAGCGCATGATGGCCTCGGCGGCCAGGCGAGCGCTGAGGAAGGCGGTGTGGATGCCCTCGCCCGAGAGCGGGTCCACCAGGCCGGCGGCGTCGCCCAGGGTCACGGCTGGCCCGCGGGCGATGGGCGAGCCGGGGCGTCGCAGGGGGAGATGATGCCCGCGCAACTCGCTCAGCCTGTCGCTGGGCAGGCGATAGCGTTGGCACAGGTCAGCCAGGCGTCGCCGCAGGTGGGGCGCGAAGTGCCGCCAGGCGCCCACTCCCACGTTCAGGTGGTTGCCTTTGGGGAAGACCCAGCCGTAGCCGCCGGGGAGAGCCCCCAGGTCGAGGGCAACCGTGTCCTCCCAGCGATGCTCCACCGTCTCTTCCAACGGCACGTTTCTCTCCAGGCCCACCAGGAGATCGACGCGCGGCGCTGCACCCGTGCTTTGCCCCACGATGCCATTGGCCCCGTCCGCGCCGGCCAGCGCTCTCGCCGTGTAGTGGCCCTTGTCCGTGCGAACGGTCACCGTCCGCTCCGCCGCCTCCGCTGCTCGAACGGGTTCGCCGTCGTGGAACTGGGCCCCAGCAGCCGCCGCTTGCTCAGCGAGGAACAGGTCGAGGCGGTGGCGCTGGGTCATGAAGGTGAGGGGCTGGTCGGACCGGTGGCGGAAGGCTTTGCCCAGGCGGTAGGTGAAGCGCCCGGCAAAGATCGTCCTTTCGACCACCGGCGCCAGGTCGATGTCTAGGTGGGAAGCCGCCCGCACGGTGACGGTACCACCGCAGGGCTTGTCGCGGGGGAAGCGGGCGCGGTCGAGGAGGAGCACCCGCACGCCTTGTCCGGCCAGCAGGCGAGCCAGGGTGCTGCCGGCGGGGCCAGCCCCCACGACGATGACGTCGTAGTCCATGAAATCAGGTTAGGTGACGGCGATGGCGGCTGCAACCCAGAAGAGGCCCTGGAGCAAGGTCGCTCCCGCCAGCAGTAGGTAGGAGGCGGCTCGCTCCCACTTGTGGACGGCCAGGCCGGCCGCCAGGCTGACCGCCAGCAGGGCGAGGGCGGTGGCAGGAATCTGCAGCACCTCTCGCTTGGGCCTGAGCTCGGCCTGGCCCAGAGGTGGGAAGGCCAGGTTCAGCTCGTCGGCGAGGCCGGGGTAGACGGCGAAGACGAAGCCGAAGAGGGCCACGTTGGCCAGCACCGCGATGAGAGCCAGCGCCTGGCCGTAGCGGTCCAGCCAGAAGGGGTGGATTGCTACTAGAGGGTGCTCAGCCCTTTGCTCCGGCGCCTCCTCCGCTGCGGCTGCTTCGGAGCTCTGGAGGCGCTGCAGTTCCTTGGTGAAGCGAACGCTGTTCTCGGGCGAGATGGCATAAGAGCCAGATGACGTGACGATGTAGATCAACTCCCAGGGTGACTGATGGCAGGAGTAGAAGAGGACCTCGCCGATGCCCGGCGCGCTGCCTCGCCCGACGTGATAGGCCCACCAGTTGATCCCCTGAATCTCGGAGAAGTCGGCCTCCCGACCGGGAACAATGCGCTCGATTCGATTCAACGGGATGAACTGGCGAATGAACCCCCAGCGTATCGATAGGCCCCTCTCGTCCAGGGCGTAGCTCATGGCCGAGCAAGCGTAGGTCCAGTAGGCGAAGATCGCCGCCAGGGCGAGGAGGAGGAAAGCGCTCCCGAAAGCAAGGAACTTGGCTGCCGAGGTAGCCCAAGGGCTGCCGAAAGCCATCAGCAGGGCCGCCAGGAGCAGCGCCAGCGCGACTATGGCGGCGCCGGTGGCCGTGCCGATCAGACGGGCAGGATGGTAGATCACCGCGGCGACGACGCCTCCATCTCCTATCTGGCGATGTGACAGGCTGTGCACCAGTGGGCGTACTTGCCGTTCTTGCCCCGCACCACTTCGAAGTAGAGGCGCTGAAGCTCGGCGGTGATCGGCCCCCGCTTGCCGTCGCCGACAGGCCGGCGGTCAACCTCGATCACCGGCGTCACGTGGGCGGCTGTGCCCGTCATGAAGCACTCGTCGGCCAGGTAGAGCTCGCTGCGGTCGATGGGCCGCTCGATCGTCTCGAGGCCCATTTCCTCGCGCGCCAGGGTGATGGCGGTGTCGCGGGTTATGCCCACTAGGATGTTCGACCACACCGGCGGGGTGATGAGACGGCCGCCCTCGACGATGAAGATGTTCTCGCCGCTGCCCTCCGAGACGTTGCCGTCCTCGTTAAGTATGATCGCCTCGTCGTAGCCGTGCTCCACTGCCTCCGTCTTGGCCAGGGCCGAGTTCACGTAGATGCCGTTGACCTTGGCTCGGGCCGGGATGCTCGTATCCTCTATCCGCCGCCAGGAAGAGGTGCCGCAGCGGGCCCCCTTCTCGATGTCCAGATAGGGGCCGAAGGGGATGACGAAGATCAGGAAGTCGTCCTCCAGTTCGTGCAGGCGCACGCCCAGCGCCTCCGCGCTCTTGTAGACGATAGGCCGAATGTACACGTCCTCCTGATAGCCGCACATCTCCACCAGCCGCACGGTGATATCGCATAGCTCGTCAATGGCGTAGGGAAAGTCCAGCCTGAGCACACGGCAGCTCTGGTGCAGGCGCCGGTAGTGGTCGGCCAGGCGGAAGATGTAGGCTTGCTTTTCCTCTTCGTTCCAGTTGCCGCGGATCCCCTCGAATACAGCGGTGCCGTAGTTGAAGGCGTGCGTCTTCACGCTGATCTTGGCCTCGGCCAGCGGGACGAACTGCTTCTGAAAGTAGGCATAGGGCGTGACCATAGCAAAAGCCCTCCTTTCGAGGGGAGTTGCGCTAATTATAGCAGTCTGAGGTTCGAATACAACCCCTGGCCGGGCCGCATTGACCCTGCCAGCCCGCGCGCGCTATCTTGGATGTGGGTCGTCTGCCATGAGCGATTGGTTCCGTCTGGGCGACTACGATCTTCTGGTCGTGAGCGATGGCGTCCTCCGCCTGGACGCGGGCGCCGTCTTTGGCGTCACGCCGCGCGTCATGTGGGAGCCCCTGGTGGAGCCACTCGATGAGGAGCACAGCCTGCCCGTCGGCCTCAACTGCCTCCTCGTGCGCTCGCAGGACAAGCTGATGCTGGTGGAGACGGGCGTAGGCAACAAAGCGACCCGCGTCCCCCGCGGCTCCGGCGTCGCTCAGGCGGGAACGCTGGTCGAGGACATGGCCCGTCACGGCATCCGGCCCGAGGATGTGGACATCGTCATCAACACCCACCTCCACTTCGACCACTGCGGCGGCAACACTACCTACCGCGATGGCAAGTTGGCGCTCACCTTCCCCCGCGCCCGCTACTTCCTCCAGAAGGGCGAGTGGGAGGAAGCCAAAAACCCCAACGAGCGCACGCGCGCCAGCTACCTTCCCGAGAATCTGGAGCCCCTGGCCGACAGCGGCCAGCTAGAGCTGGTGGACGGCGAGGCGGAGGTGATCAAGGGCGTGCGCATTCTGCCCGCTCCCGGTCACACCGCCCATCATGCCACGGTGGAGGTGACCTCCGCTGGCCGGACGGCCGTCTACATCGGCGACATCGTCCAGCATCCGCTGATGCTGGAGCGCCTGGCCTGGATATCTTCCTTCGATGAACTGCCCCTGGTCTCGCTGGAGACGAAGAAGCGTATCCTGGAGCGGGCGATAGTCGAGAAAGATCTGTTGGTCTGCGTGCACTGCCCGCCGCCGGGCCTCGGGCACCTGCGGCTGGTGGACGGCAAACGGAAGTGGGATGCGTCATGAGCGACGGCCAGGCCATCACCCTCCGCCGTACTGCCCTCTACGATCAGCACCTCGCTCTCGGTGGGCGCATGGTCCCCTTCGCCGGCTGGGAGATGCCCATCCAGTACAAGGGCATCGTCGAGGAGCACCACGCCGTTCGCCAGCGGGTCGGCGTGTTCGATGTCTCCCACATGGGCCGCCTGGAGGTGACCGGCCCCCAGGCCGCTTCTTTCCTGCGCGGCCTGGTGACCTACGATGTCGCTGGGCTGGAGGCGGGCAAAGGCCACTACGCCCTCGTCTGCCAGGAGGACGGGGGCATCCTGGACGACGTGTTCGTCTTCCGCTTGGCCGACGAGCGCTTTCTGATGGTGGTCAACTCCGCCAGCGCCGATAAGATCCACGACTGGATCCGACAGCATCTCCACTCATCGCTGCAGGTCACAGTGGAGGATCGCCAGGCGCAAACGGTCATGGTCGCCCTTCAAGGCCCCGATGCGCAGCGCTATCTGGCTCGCCTCGTGCCGTCTCTGGCCGAGGGCCTGGGCCGCCAGCGCAGCGCCGAGGTGTCCCTGGCAGGCGTTACCGTTTTCTTCTCCCGCACCGGTTACACGGGCGAGGACGGCGTCGAGATCATACTGCCGTCCGCCGCTGGCATCATCCTCTGGCGGTGGTTCGTCGAGCACGGCGTCCAGCCCTGCGGCCTGGGCGCCCGCGACAGCCTGCGTCTGGAGGCGGCCCTCCCCCTCTACGGCAACGACATCGATGCGACCACCAACCCCTTCGAGGCCGGCCTCGGGTGGGTCCTGACCCTCGACGATGGTGCCGATTTCATCGGTCGGGGTGCCCTCCTGCGCATCCGCGAGGCGGGCGTCCAGCGGCACCTGGCTTGTCTCAAGGCCCAGGAGCGAGGCGTCATGCGAGCGGGCTACCCCGTCTCGCATTCTGGCCGCCAAGTGGGCGAGCTGACCAGCGGCGGCTTTTCGCCGACACTGGGGGTCAGCATCGGCATGGTCTACCTGCCCACCGAGTTGGCCGGTGTGGACACGGAGCTCGACGTGGACATACGGGGCAAGCCCCTGCGGACGCAGGTGGTCAAGCGGCCATTCTACAAGCGGCCAAAGTCGAGCTAGCCCCCACGCTCCATTGACTTGCCCCTCGCCCGACGCTAATCTTGGGCTTATCAGTCCAGAGGAGAAGAGCCATGCCCAGCCCTAGCGACCGTCGCTACACCAAGGAGCACGAGTGGGTGCGTGTCGAGGATGACCTTGGCACCGTCGGCATCACCGACTACGCTCAGGACCAGCTTGGCGACCTTGTCTATCTGGACCTGCCATCGTCGGGGACGCAGGTCAAGCAGCTCGACAAGCTGGGCGAAATCGAGTCGGTGAAGGCCGTCTCCGATCTCTACTCGCCCGTCAGCGGGGAACTGGTGGAGGTCAACCAGGAGGTCGTCGACAGGCCGGAGCTGGTGAACCAGTCGCCCTACGGGCAGGGCTGGCTTGTGCGCCTGCGCCTGGCCGACCCCGCCGAGGTGGACGGCCTCCTCACCGCCGAGCAGTACGACGAGCTGATAGCGCAAGCTCAGGAGACATGACGCTTCCCTACATCGCCAACACTGAGACTGACCGCCAGGCCATGCTGGCCGCCATCGGCGTGGCCTCGGTCGAGGAGTTGTTCGCCGATATCCCGTCGGAATTCCGTGCCGGCGAGCTGGGCCTGCCGGCCGCTCTCTCGGAGCAGGAGCTGATCCGTCAGCTATCGGCCCTGGCCGAACGCAACCAGCCGGTCGACAGCATGCCTTGCTTCCTGGGCGGCGGCGCCTATCGGCACTTCATCCCCAGCGTGGTCGGCGAGGTCATCGGCCGCAGCGAGTACGCCACCGCCTATACCCCCTACCAGGCGGAGATCAGCCAGGGCTCCCTCCAGACCGCCTTCGAGTTCCAGTCGATGGTCTGCGAGCTGACGGCCATGGATGTGGCCAACGCCGGCATGTACGACGGCGCCAGCGCCCTGGCCGAGGCCTGCCTGATGGCCGCTGGCGTGACCGGCCGTCGGCGCATCGCCCTCCTTTCTACCGTTCACCCCCACTGTCAGGCGGTGGTGCGCACCTACGCCTTCGGCCGCGACCTGGCGGTGGACGTGCTGCCGCCCGACGCTCTCGCCCTCAGCGAGGAGCATGCCTGCCTGGCCGTCCAGCAGCCCAATTTCTTCGGCTATCTCCTGCCCGACGTCGAGGCGGTGGGGAGGGCAGCCCATGAGACGGGAGCTCTTCTCGTTGTGTCCGCAGACCCTATATCGCTGGGCCTGTTCCGGCCCCCCGGCGAATACGGAGCCGATGTCGTGGTGGGCGATGGCCAATCGCTGGGCAGCCCCCTGAACTTCGGCGGGCCCTATCTGGGCCTCTTCGCCTGCCGCCAGCAGTATCTGCGCCAGATGCCGGGCCGAATCATCGGCCGAACCAGCGATGCCCAGGGACGCACTGGCTACGTCCTCACCCTCCAGACCCGCGAGCAGCACATTCGCCGCGAGAGGGCCTCGTCCAACATCTGCACCAGCCAGCAGCTC
>CP070630.1:389023-502060 GCA_020356025.1 Dehalococcoidia bacterium
TGCGCCGCTTCTTAACGACAGAGCCCATACCTACTCCTGGCGATGGCCTGCCCCCTTTCCAAGGGATTCTCTCACAGAAGCACTAGATTGTCGCGGTGGACTACCTCCGCTCCGTACTGGTAGCCCAGCATTTCCTCGATGCGCTCGGAGCGGAGGCCGTGAATGGTTTCGATGTCGCTGGAGTTGTAGCTGGTGATGCCGCAGGCGATGCGCTGTCCCTCGCTGTCGCAAATGGCTATGGCATCGCCCCGCTCGAAGGGGCCCTCCACTCGGCGTATCCCCGCTGGCAGAAGGCTCCGCTTCTCCTGGCGCAGGGCTCTGGCTGCTCCCGCATCCACCATTATGCTCCCCTTCAGCGAGAGGCCGGTCAGCATCCAGCGCTTGCGACTCTCCAGGCGATCCACAGTCGCCGGGAAGAGGGTGCCCAGCGCCTTGCCCTCGGTCAGGCCCACCAGGACGTCCTTCTCCCGGCCGTCGGCGATGACCACGTGGGTTCCGCCGGCGGTGGCCAGTCTGGCAGCCTGGATCTTGGTGGTCATGCCGCCAACACCCCGTTCGCCGCGCTCGCCCGCAAGCTGCTCGATCTCCTCGTCAATCCGATCCACCCGCTGTATGAGGCGAGCGTCGGGATGGAGACGGGGATCGTCGGTGAAGAGGCCGCCCTGGTCGGTGAGCAGCACCAGCAGGTCGGCATCCACCAGGTTGGTCACCAGGGCCGAGAGATTATCGTTGTCGCCGATCTTGACTCCCTCGATCTCCTCCACCGCTACCACATCGTTCTCGTTCACGATGGGCACGGCTCTCGCTTCGAGGAGGGCCAGGAGGGTGTTGCGGGCGTTCAGGTAGCCCTGGCGATCGGCCAGGTCGCGCTTGGTGAGGAGAGTCTGGGCTACCACGATGTCGTGCCAGGCGAAGAGCTCGTCGTAAGCCTGCATGAGATAGGTCTGGCCCACCGACGCCAGCACCTGGCGGAAGGGTATGTCTTTGCGCTCCTTGGTGGTGCCCAAGCGATGCCGCCCGCAGGCGATGGCCCCCGAGCTCACGATGAGCACGTCCTTCCCCTGGCGATGAAGGCGGGCCACCTGCCCCACCAGCGACGACATCACCTCTAGGTCCAGACGGTCGGTGCCCGCAGTAAGAACGTTGGTGCCGATCTTGACTACGATGCGTTGGTAGCGCACATCCGACGCGCTCACAGCCTGTGCTTCCATCAACGGTTTCTGGATCTTAGCCATGTCTAATCTGAAGGTTTGCCAGGATTTGCTACCGCATTATAGCAGGGGGCTTCGCCAGCGAACAACAAAAGCCCTGACCTTCAGCCAGAGCCCTCGCATTCTTCCTGTTGGCGCTCTACGTTGGGGCCATGCAATCACTCGGGTGGGGACTCCTCCTCCTCTTCTTCTTCTTCGACCTGAGGGGTCAGCTCTCGCCCAAGAGGCAACACTACGTCCGGCCTTTCCTCGCGCCGCCGCGCCTTGGTCGGTAGCCCATCGATCGCTTGGCGCAAGTCGCCCAGTTGCTGCCAGGCGCCGGCCTCCATCCCGTTCACGGCAACGGCCACCACGCCGGCATCCCGCAGGCACTCCAGCTCGGCGGGGCCGATGTCGGGTCGAACGGGAGCAAACAAGAGCTTGCGGGAAAGAAGATGCACGCGACGGAGTTCCATCTGGCGATGCACCGTCAGCGGCTCCCGCCAATCACCGACCCAGAGGCCCTCCAGGCGAAAGGCGTCCATCGTCCTCAGGAGCGAATCGGTCGGTTGGCCGGAGAGGGCGAGGACGTAGCCCATCTCTGTCTCTAGGAGGGCTTCGGCGTTAGTGGTCTCGGCATCGAAAACCAGGAAGTCGGCTCCCGCCTCCTTCAGAGCGGCTACAATTTTGCCGCTGGCGGCCATCACCTGGGCGCCGCAGGGCACATCGCTCGCCTTCTTGGCCCATTTGGCCAACTGACTCATGTCCGCCTGGGGATTGGAGAAGGACAGGAGAACAGCGTCCACGCCCCGGCCTGCCAGATCGTCGGGGGGCCGCATGCTAGAGGCTGGCCCGTGCACTATCAGGAGCATCGATGGAGTGCCGGGGCGAGTAGCCACCGCCCCAAAGCCGATGGCCCCCGACTCCAGACGCGTCGCCTTGCGGATCTTGTCGCCTAGCTTGCTCATCTCCTCGCCTGAAAACAGCTATTCTCTCACCCAAGACATTATGCCTTGCTTGCTATCGAGCGACAAGGACTTTGGCCGGCTCAGCGGCTGATCCACTTGCCTCCTCGCGGGGCTAGATATCCGGCGGCCGTCAATGGGTCGCGGGGTTTGCCCTATGGTCGTGGATGCCCTTCTGCTGGGCTCGTCCAGACAGAGCCATGCCGGCCAGTCGGGATCAGACCGAGGTCGCGGATCACTGGTTGGAGGATCTGTCTACCCAGAATTGGCACGGGATCCAACAGGTTCGGGGTGGGGGAGGTGCTGGCGCTCGGCTCTCAATGAATCGTCGACTGCCGATGACCAGCGCCTACGCCCGTTATCTGCGCCGACAGTGCCTCCGGCGACCAGGCAATCGTCCTCGTGCTGCCTTGCACTAGCGCCCATGGCCTCTACAAACGCCTTCACCACTCCCTGGTCGAACTGTGTTCCGGCGTTGCGTAGCAGTTCCTCAAGGGCTTGGTCTCGCGATAGTGGGTCCCTGTAGGGACGGCGCGAGGTCATGGCGTCGTAAGCGTCGATGACGGCGAAGATGCGGGCCGCGAATGGGATTTCGTCGCCAACCAGTCCTCTTGGATAGCCTGCTCCATCGTACCTCTCGTGATGAGCGACGACGATCTCTGCCGCCTCTTTGAGGAAATCGAACCCTCTCAGCAGTTCGTAGCCCAGCTCTGGGTGGCGGCGTATCTCTTTCCATTCGCTCTCGTCCAGGCCGGCAGGCTTGGACAGAACGCTGTCGGCCACGCCTATCTTGCCGATGTCGTGCAGGACGGCGGCGTTTGCCAGCTGAGTAAGGCATGGTTCGTTCAGTTCCAACCATCGACCCATGGCTACGGCCATTCTGGCCACACGCTGCGAGTGCCGGTGGGTGAGCTTATCTCGTATGTCGAGGGCTGCACATAGGACGCCAACCACTCCCGAAGCGAACTGTGAACCGTCTCGTCCGAAGAAGCCTCTTGCTATCCCCTTGCGAGCAAGCTTGTTCGCGTACAGGTCGGCGTCTGCCCAGTGCACCAGTGCCTGCGGATCATCACCGTTCAAGGGGAAGCTCGAGACGCCGATCGACACTCCGAGGTAGATATCGGCGTCGGGTGTCCGGTGGATGGGGTTGCTGTCGAGTTCCTGCCAGAGGCGACTCGCCAGGGCGCTGGCTCCGCGAGGATCCGTGTTCGGCATGATAATCGCGAACTCGTCGCCACCCAGGCGGGCGACGGTATCCCTTGGTCTAGCGCACCTGGCCATAAGGTTGGCGAAATCAACTAATGCAGCGTCTCCCAGATGGTGTCCAAACTCATCGTTTATCGCCTTGAGAGCGTCGACATCGATCATCAGAATGGTCATGGGGTGTTTGGTTTCAGCGGACGTTTGTAGCTCTTCTTGCAGCCGAGCATAGAAGAAGCGTCGGTTCCCCAACCCGGTGAGGTCGTCGCGGTTGGCGATCTTGTTAAGTTCGGCTTCCCGCTTCGACAGGTCTGTCGCCAGCCTCTGCGCTAATCGACCCAGCGCTCTTCGGTCCAGGTAAACAAGACCAGAGGCAACGAGAGCGAGACCCAGAAGGAGCAGCCCCTGGGCCACGTATCCAACTGGGGCTTGGAGGGTGAGCTGTACGGCAAAGGTCGCAGCGATGGTGCAGAGAAACGCCAGTCCTCCTGCCAGGTGCATCACGGCGAGACGCGCTCCGGCAGTCGCGCCTGCCTGCAAGGGAGAGCCGCCGTCTTGCCGGCTGGGCAGGGTAGAGCTTGGTGCGACGACTACGTCTTGACGGCTATTGCCCAACTGGTCCTCCAAGATCGCACTGCTGCCTCCTTGTCATAACGAACGCCCTACCTTAGTGAAGACATCGGGATAGCCCACCCGCTACAAGCTGCGTTAGCACGATTTTGGTGAAGAATCGGTGAATAGCTCGCAAGTGGGAGTCTGCGGAAACACTTGGGGATACGTGCGCTGCACCTGCCCAGGATTGAGTTATCGAGGCGGTCCGCTAGATGCGTGGTAAGATCGCATGTGTGACCTAACGGAAGGCTTGCCCATGTCAGAAAGACGGATCGCCAGAAGGCGCGGCCAGCGTGTTGGGCTCACTGACCTCGTATTGCTCGTGGTCCTGGTGGCGCTCCTATCCGCCTGCGGCGGCGAAAAGGGGATAGCGCGATCAGATGGGACGGTCACTCCGGTCGCCTCGTCTGCTCTCGCCCTGCCCGCCTCCCTGGGCGTCGATGCCGGCAGCAATCGCATCTACGTAGCCAGCGAGTCACCTGACGCCATATCCGTCATAGACGGCGGCAGCAACTCCGTCGTCGGCACCCTGCCCGCTGGCCTCTTCCCCCGGGCCATCGCCGTTGACGAGAGCAGCAATCGAATCTACGTGGCCAGCCGTCGCTCTGAGCTCTGGGTGATCGACGGCACGACCAACAGCGTTGATGCCTCCATTGCCCTGGACCATAGCCCCATGGTTCTGGCCGTCAACCCCGACGCCGGCCGCATCTACGTGGCCGACTTCGAGGGCACGCTCTCAGTCATCGATGCCGAGACCAGCGCTGTGGTCGCCACCCTGCTCGTCGGCCGGAACCCGGTCGCAATGGTGGTCAACCTCACCACCGGTCGCATCTACGTGGCTACCTATGGCAGCCCCAAAATCTCGGTGGTCGACGGGGAGAGTAACACCGTTGTCGCCAAAGTAGGCGTGGGCGATCTGCCAATCGCTCTGGCGCTGAATCCGGAGACGAACCGCATCTACGTAGCCGACGGGGCGGCCGGCAATGTCGCCGTCATCGACGGCTCAACGGACGCCCTCATCGCCAGCGTCAAGCTCAGCGGCATACCGAGCAGTCTGGTCCTGAACCCGGTCACCGAACGCATCTACGTGGCGGAGGCCGACGTCATTTCCGTCCTCGATGGCGACAGTAATGTTTTGACTGCAACCGTTGCTGTGGGCAACTCTCCCCGGGGTCTGGCGGTCAATGCCGTCACCAACCGCATCTACGTTGCCCTTTCGCTAACCGCTGATGTGCTGGTGATCGATGGCGCGACTAACGCCGTCATCGCTACCGTAGCGGTGGCTGGTACCCAGTAGGGCCCCTGGGCAGCTGATCCCGATCGCGTTGTCAGTCAGACAATACGTAGGCCCATCAGGCGGCTCGCATCCGCATCTATCGGGCATTCGTAGCATCATTGGCGCGGGCTATCGACTCCAAGGACAGACAGGTATTGGCCATGCAGATCGCTGCAAAGGCCAATCTGTCCTGTAAGGTGTTCTTACGCTATCATGAATATGTGAAGGCATTTTCCTTCAATCTTGACAAGGCCGGCGTTTGCCTGCGCCCTACGAGGAGGTCTGGACATGGTCGCTGCCCTGCCGAAAAACCTGGATGAGGACGGGTTCTACGGCATTCGCCTGGAGTCCATAGGCGGGCTCGGTGCTCACCTGGCCGGCCAGATCCTGGCCGAGGCCGGGGTTCTGCGCCTGGGCCTCAATGGCTCGCACTTCTCCTCTTACGGCTCCGAGAAGAAGGGGACACCCGTGAAGTCTTTCATCCGTTTCTGCAGGCCCGACCAGACAGTGCGCACCAACAGCCCCGTCGAGCGGCCCCACGTAGTAGCGGTCTTTCACGAGGCGCTCATCGGCCGCGAGAAGGTGGCCGTGGGGCTGCGACCGGATGGAATCATCATCGTGAACAGTGTTGCCTCGCCCGGGGAGATGAAGGAGCGCCTCGGGCTGCCGGGCGGCACCGTCGGCGTGGTGGACGCTCTCGGCATCGCCGTGGCTGAGAACAGCCGTCCAAACATGGCGATGCTCGGGGCGGTGACCCGTGCTGCCGACTTCATCGACCCCGAGGCGGTGAAAGCCTCCATTCGCGAGACCTTCGGGCGTCACTACCCTCAGATGCTGGAAGGTAACATGCAAGCCTTCCAGCGGGGCTACGATGAGCTCCGCCTGGAGACATTCCCGGTGAAAGGGGAGTGGGCGGACGCTGTTGCGCGGCCCCAACCGGCTTATGGCTATCTCAACGCTCCCTGGGGTGGCATGGTGACCAACCCGGGCAACAGCGCCACCAAGGACCTATCGGCTTCCCGCCAGGGCTTTCTGCCTGCTCTGGATCTGGAGAAATGCGTCCACTGCGGCCTCTGCGACATCGTCTGCCCAGACTACTGCTTCGTCTGGGAGACCTATACTAAAGACGATGGCAAGGTTGCGGCGCGCCTCGTTGGCATCGACTACCGTTACTGCAAGGGTTGTCTGAAGTGCGTTGAGGCTTGCCCCACGGATGCCCTTGTGGAGATGCGAGAGACGGAGGGCTACGCCGAGGCTCATAGCGTGGCTCTGTTTCCCAACCCCGAACAGGACAAGTAGCCGCACCAGGTGACTCTGGGTTGATTGGGCAAGGAGGGAAATCATGGCTCAGTTAGTCGGCGAAGAAAAGGCGAAGCTCGCCCAGAAGGTGGACTTCCGCACCGGCAACGAGATGGCCGCGCGCGCGGCCAAGCAGATCAACTTTCACCTGATGGGCTACTACCCCATCACGCCCTCCACCGAGGTTGCTGAGTTCTTGGACGAAATGAGGGCGGAGGGGGAGCACGAGATTCGCATGATCCCCGCCGACGGCGAGCATGGGGCCGCTGGCATCTGCTACGGTGCCACCAGCGGCGGCGGGCGCGTATTCAATTGCACCGCCTCTCAGGGCTTCCTCTACTCTCTGGAGCAGCTCCCCGTTCAGGCGGGCAGCCGCTTCCCCATGCTCCTGCAGCTCGTGAATCGCTCGGTCAGCGGCCCCTTGGACATCCGCTGCGACCACTCCGACCTTTACTTTGCCCTGACCACCGGCTGGATCATCCTCCTGGCCCGCGAACCACAGGCTGTCTACGACATGAACATCGTGGCCGTGCGCATTGGTGAGCACCCCAAGGTTCGCCTGCCGGTCATCGTGGCCTACGACGGCTTCTTCACCAGCCACCAGAAGCGACGGGTGCAGTACTTCGAGAACGATGAGGCAGTGACGGACTTCGTCGGGCGGCCGCCCGAGTTTCCCCACACCTTGGACCCTCGTCAGCCCGTGACCGTCGGCGCCTACATGAATGACCCCGACCTCATCAACAACAAGTACCAGCTGAAGCTGGCGATGGACGCCGCCCGCGAAGTGATCCCTCAGATCCTGGAGGAATATGGCCGGATCAGTGGACGGAGCTACTCCTTCCTCGACCTCTACAAAATGGACGACGCCGAGGCGGCCGTTCTCCTCATCAACTCAGCCGCCGAAACGGCCAAGGACGTTGCTGACCGCTTGCGCGAGCAAGGCCAACGCGTGGGCGTCGTCAGTCTCAATGTGCTGCGTCCCTTCCCAGCCGAGGAACTAAGACAGGCCCTCAGAGGTGTCAAGGCCCTCACCATCGGCGAGCGAGCGGACGCGTATGGTGCTCAGGGCGGCCCCCTTTCCCACGAGGTGAAGGCAGCCATCCAGGAGGACCCCAAGAATCGTACTCTCTGCCTCACCCGCGTCTACGGCTTGGGGGGCAAGGACTTCTACGCCGAGGATGCCGAGGAGTTCTTCAACCTCGCCCTGAAGGCAGCCGAAACGGGGCAGGTCGACACGCGCTTCGATTACCACGGCGTCACCCCTGGCGATCCGGATAAGCCGCCGATGCAGGTGCTGCCGCCCCTTACCAAGGAGGAGGTCTCGCCTGGCCTGGTGCAGGTCAGCCGCAACGAGGAGACGGGGGAGCTCAAGGTGAAGCCCATTGCGCGCTGGCAGCTACCGGTGCAGGCCAAGCGTATCGCCGCTGGCCACGGCGCCTGCCCCGGCTGCGGTATCCTGCCCGCTCTCAACCTGTTCTTTAGGGGCATTGAGGGCGATGTCGTCATCGTCAACCAGACCGGTTGCGCCGAGATCGTCACCAGCGGCTACCCCTTCAGCAACCATCGCGTGACCTATATTCACAACCTCTTTCAGAACGGAGCGGCTACGCTGGCTGGCCTGGTGGAGATGTTTCAGGAGCGCCAGCGTCGGGGTGATCTGCCCGCCGATGAAGACGTCACCTTCGTCATGATCAGCGGCGACGGCGGCATGGACATCGGCATAGGTGCTGCCTTGGGCGCTGCCATCCGCAACCACAAGATGATCATCCTGGAGTACGACAATCAGGGCTATATGAACACTGGCAGCCAGCTCAGCTACTCCACGCCCCTAGGCCACATGACCACCACCAGCCACGTCGGCCCGGCTCAGGCCGGCAAGGCGTTTCACCATCGCGACACGCCCCAGATCCTGGCCTCCTGCCACATCCCCTACGTGTTCACTGGCACGGAGGCCTTCCCCGATGACCTGGTTAAGAAGGCGGCCAAGGCTCAGTGGTATGCCAAGAACGAAGGGCTGGTCTACGGCAAAGTCCTGATCGCCTGCCCTCTCAACTGGCGCAGCGAGGACCGCCTGGGCGCGAAGATCCTGGAGACCGCTGTCAATTGCCGTTTCTTCCCCCTGTATGAGGTGGAGCAGGGCATCACCAAGCTCACCTACGACCCCGACAGGACACGCCATCACGTTGATGTACCCGACTGGCTGGGCTTGATGGGCAAGACCAGACATCTGCTGCAGCCCCAGTATGCCCCCCAGCTTGAAGCCTTGGAGGCGGAGATCGAGCGGCGCTGGCAGCGCCTCAAGGCCATGCACGACCACCCCCAGCTCTAGGAAGCGACGTCGACCGTTCGGTCAGTCATTGCCCATGCACGGCGGAGCGAGTATAATTCGCTCGATTTGCATAACTAGTGCTCTGAGGAGGTACACTTTGAAGTTCTCGCTGAGGTTTGTTCTAATTCTGACGGCTCTCGTCGCCGCTGCCGTCCTCGTGCTGGCGGTCGCCTGCGGAGGGGATGATGACGAAGAGGGGCCAGCCGCTGGCGATACGCCGGCCGCTGCCGAGGAGGGCCCGGAGGGCCCCCCGCCGAGTGATGGCGGGCCCCCGGAAGGGCCGCCGCCCGGCGAAGTGGGCGAGTTGCCAGACATCTCTGCCTACCCAGGTGCCGAGGAGGTTTTCACCGGGACGTTCACCGGGGGAGGGGGATTTCCCATTCCCATGATCGGTGAAGGGGACCTCGATCCCGAGGACTACGGCGCTGTCCAGTACACCGTGTACGAGACCAGCGACTCGGCTGATAAGGTCATCGACTTCTACAAGGATGAGTTCAAGGACTGGAAAGAGGAATGGACGTTCAGCATGGAGGAAGGGGGGCAGCAGGGCGAGATAGTGATCTGGAGCAAAGATGACGCGAAGCTCGCCGCTTGGCTGTCGGCCTTCGAGGATGATGGAACGACCAACGTGATCGTTGCCACGGGAACTAGTGAGTAGCAGAAGCCAAGAGCAACATAGCGCTGCAAGCTGCCTGTGACGGATGAGCGATAGGAGATGGAGAGGCCCCTGGCGACATAGCCCAGGGGCCTTTCCTGTTTCGGATGGGAAGATCGCCGTAGGCTACGATTGCTCCACAATCGTCAGGGGGATGATGGGCGTTGGCCAGTGTGACGCTTGTTGGCGCTCGCGGCAGGGGTTATAATCCCTCTGACCGTTCCGCGGCATTATCTTCAGGGGGTGTCACATGAGACTCCGAACTTGGCTTCTGCCACTGGTAACGCTGGTCGCTGCCGCCTTTCTCCTGCTGGCCGTCGGCTGCGAGGAGGAAGCGCCGTCGATCGATAAGTACCCGGACGCCGAAAACGCCGAGAGTGGCAACCGTGGTACCTTCCCCATAGCGTTGCTTGGCGAGGAGCCCCTCGAACCGCACAAGTTCAGAGGGAACATGCGCTATAGGACCTTCGAGACCGAGGATTCGGCCGATCAGGTCTTCGATTTCTACAACGGCAAGTTCCAGGGGTGGACCACAGAACTCACCTTTGATGTGGATGAGGCGGGGATGAAAGTCCGCGTGGCGGTCTGGAGCAAGGACAACCGCAAGTCCGCTGCCTGGATGGCGGCCACGGAGGCTGGGGGAACTACAGAGGTCATCGTGATGACAGGGACTCGCTAGCTTGCTCGCCAAGAGATCAACTCTGTCGTGAGACCAACAATTTCTCCAGCGAAAGGATCCACGAAATCCTTCGTGAGACAGGAATCAAGACTGAGTTCTGGCACGCAAGCAGTGGTCACCCGCTGGTCAGGGAGGGCGGCCTGAAGTACAGGCGAGCGCTGGGCGAGTACTTGCGGGAAAGGCTGCCGACCCTGGTGCTACCGCGCTTGTAGGAAGCTCGCGCACACAACGTTGGAGCCGGGGAAGGGATTCGAACCCCCGACCCGCGCTTTTCG
This sequence comes from Dehalococcoidia bacterium, assembly GCA_020356025.1. Taxonomy (GTDB): domain Bacteria; phylum Chloroflexota; class Dehalococcoidia; order SM23-28-2; family SM23-28-2; genus SM23-28-2. The sequence continues at coordinate 399,504 of CP070630.1, forward strand.
AAATTGCTGACCACGTACTCTCGTTGGACTCACCGTCATTGACCGAGTCGCTTCGCTTCACCACCCAGGTGAATGCAGCTTGTCTCCCGATCAACGACTAATAAGGGGTGACAGGCAATCCGGTCATCTAGCCCGCGCCTGAGTTGACAATTCTGTCGGCGAACTTCACCCAGCGCCCGTCGACGTCCGCCAACTGCAGAATCAGAGGCACAAGAATCACCGCGTTGTTGAATGCGAAAAATCGTCTGATCCGGACTGACATCGGCCACGTACGCATTTGCTCGACCTCGCGATACGACCTGACCAGCGCATCAAGATCGTCTTGCGTGCTTTTCCTAGTGGCGCTGTCAAGTTCTTTCGCGAGCTCCCGCTTAAGCGCGCTAATCCGGGGGCTTAGCTTGTCAACGCCCTCAAGGGCATCAGCTTTCGCGTCCTTCATTATGAGGTGAAACCGCCACATCGGGACCACGAACGCCAGCACCTCGAACCCGAATGCGATGGCGAGCAGAACCTGATACAAAGTCCGCCAGTGGTCGTAGTCCAGACCTTCGTCCCAGAAGGGGATCAGCAACGACCAGGTCAAGAGATACGCAGCCGGGATGGCCAGGAGGAGCGCATGAGTGAAGTAGTAGTCGCCCACCGGCTCCAGACCGCCAACTCCGTCAATATGGCGAGGCTGGACATTGATCTTACCTCCGTCGGTGAAGCGCCAGAAGAACGCGTACCACACCAGGCGTCCAATCGCTCGGCCCACCAGGTATCCGGCTGCCACACCGCCAATGGTGGCCACACCGCCAATGGTGAGGCTCACGATGTCAGGCGTGTCACGAAGGACGATCGCAATCGGGAACATGATGAGCATCAGCAACGAGATGAGGACGCCGCCGCGATGCGACCAGCGACATGCCACCTCCTCGGATCGGTCAAAGAGGCGCTCGCGGTTCGTCTCTCGCAATTTTAGGACTCGTCGGTCGGCGAGTCGGTTGACCATGCCCTCCATGCGTCGGCGCTGCCCACGAACCAGCCACAACCCGGTAACCACCGCGGTGTAGCCGGAGATGGCCATAAAGTCCCACTTCAGAACGTTTCCCCCATGCCGAACCGCCTCGATCAGGATCAGCACCGCTGGGAGCGCCGAGAGCAGGATCGCCACCCAGAACAGGATCGGCGGTTTGCTCGGCTGCTTGCCGAACCATTCGGGGAGCGAGCTACGGGGATCCAGCAAGTCGACGATGCCCACTGGTTTGGCTGCCCACGTTTTCCATCTCATCATGGTCACCCCCACGACGGTGTCGCTCCGCCTATGCTCATCTCATCGTGATGCACCTTTGTTCAGGCCGGCGTATCGCGAAGGGACGCTACGAACCCGTGTAGAACTCCGCCATCATATCTGGCGGTGACACGTTGGTCAACGGCCGGTGATGCCGCAGGGGCTCAAGCGTGCTTCAGACGCGAGGGTTGGCGAGGGAGGAAGCCGCGCGGCCACGAACCAGGCGAGGGCGCTGGCTGGCAGGTGAAGGGTAGGCAACCCTGGGCCGGGTTGCTGTCAACCGCGGCGAAATCTGCCACTCATGCCCGAGATGGTAGGTTTTCAGATACGAGATCTGGAGCCGGGGAAGGGATTCGAACCCCCGACCCGCGCTTTACGAAAGCGCTGCTCTACCCCTGAGCTACCCCGGCCCCCTCGATCCTTATCTTAACACCTTGCAGGCGGCGGGAGAAAACCCCACACATTGTTGCCGCCTGCTGGGCGCGCCAGCTATATCATCGTGAAGCCGCCGCCAACACTGAGGCTCTGGCCGGTGATGAAGCTGGCGACGTCGGAGGCCAGAAAGAGAGCGGCGTTCGCCGTGTCCTCCGCTGTTCCCAGGCGCCGCAAGGGATAGAGCCGCTTGGCCTTCTCCTGCACCTCGGGTGTGAACACCTGGAGGCCAACCTTCCACAGGCTGTGCTCGCCTATCTCCTCCTCGCTGCGGGGCACGGTGACGGCGGGACAGACCGCATTGAGGGTGATCCCGTAGCGGCCCACCTCGCGGGCCAACGACTTCGTGAGGCCTATGACTCCCGCTTTGCAGGCCCCATACACCGCCTCGCGGTACTCCCCCACGCGCCCAGCCTCGGAGCTTATGCTGACGATGTGGCCGTAGCCGTTTTCCACCATTTGGGGCAGGACAGCCCGCATGCAGTAGATGACGCTCCACAGGTTGACGCTGACTGTCTTTTCCCAGTCCTCGTGGGGCTGCTCCAGGAAGAGGCGGTCGAGGACCCAGCCCACATTGTTGACCAAGACATGGATGGAGCCGAACTCATCGCTGGCCCGGCCCACCATAGCCTCCACCTCCTGATACTCAGTCACATCGGTCCTGACAACGATAGTCCTGCCTCCGCCCCCCAGCTTGTTGGCCTCAGACGCCACCTTGTCGGCCTGACCTTCGTCGATGTCAGCGATGACTACATTGGCCCCCTCGCGGGCGAAGCCTAAGGCGATAGCTCGGCCAATGTTGGATGCGGCGCCGGTGACGATAACGGTCTTGCCTGCTAGCTTCAGATCCATGGTATTCACCCTTCTTTACAGCGCTGCGGCCAGCCAAATAGCGAGCAGCGGTCTCCGGCCACGAGACCGCTGCTCTGCATCTCAGTTCGTTAGCCCCGCCGGCGGATCGAAATCAGACCCGCAAGGCTCAGGCGTCTTCCGCATTGCCACCGCACTGCCAAGCCTAACGGCTAAAGGCCGGGCTCCCTGAGCGCCGGCAGACTCTATTGCTACAACGCTCGCTAGCCCAGGGCGGCCACGAGGCGGGCGATCTCTTCGTTGGACTGGTTGAAGGGCTGTGCCCCCTCCAGCTTCTTGATATCTGCCAGCCGGTCTCGGATGTCCTCGATAGTGACACCCTCAGTGGCTTTCAGGGAGATACCCGGGCCCTCTACCATGACAGCCCGCGAGAAGTAGCCGGCGCCTGCCACGAAGACGATGCCGCTATCGGTGCATTCCTCTGAGCAGGCGTAGGCCACGATGGGCGATACGTAATCCGGCTTCAGCTTCTCCACCAGATCTGGCGGCATCACGCCGGCCGTCATCCGCGTGCCGGCTATGGGGGCGATGGTGTTGACCAGGATGTTGTATCGGGCGCCTTCCAGCTTGAGGGTGTTCATGAACCCCACCAGGCCCATCTTGGCTGCGGCGTAGTTGGTCTGGCCGAAGTTTCCGTACAGCCCGGAGGCCGAGGTGGTCATGACGATGCGACCATAGCTGTTCTCCCTCATCACGGGGAAGGCTGCCTTGGTCACGTTGAAGGCACCCTTTAGGTGCACTGCGAACACCTTATCGATGTCCTCCTCCTCCATCTTCATGAAGGACTTATCGCGGAGGATACCAGCGTTGTTGATAAGGATGTCCACCTTCCCGAAGGCGTCCATGGCGGTCTTCACGATGCCCTGGCCGCCCGCCCAGGTGTCCACACCGTCGTAGTTTGGCACCGCCTCGCCTCCAGCAGAGCGGATCTCCTCCACTACCTTGTCCGCCATTGCGCTGCCGGCGCCGGTGCCATCGAAGGCGCCTCCCAGGTCGTTGACCACCACCTTAGCGCCGCGGGATGCAAGCAGAAGGGCATGCGCGCGCCCCAGACCGCCGCCGGCACCGGTGACGATGGCCACCCTTCCGTCGAATCGAACATCAGCCATGTTTGCCTCCTCTCTGAGACTGGCTACAACAATTACGCACCTTGGACAGATACCGCCGTGCATCGCCGACCGCGACGCTTCAGCGGCTATTCGATTGTTCCGCCGAGCACAATCTTACCACCAGCAGCGCCTAGCGCAATCCCCCCCGGAATGTTGCCCAGTTGTGCTCCCGCTAGAGCACCAGGTAGGTGGCTAGGCTTTCTCTGAGGGGCGTGAGCCGCAGGCCGAGCGTCTCCACCAGCTCCGAGTTGTCGGCCAAGGCATCCATGGTTATGAAGTCGACAGCATCGGGCGTCAAGGGAGGCCTCGGCAGGAACTGCAGCAGCGCGGACTGGGCCTTCATCAGCACCTTGGGGATGGGCAGGATGAAGCGCCGCCTGTTCAGCACCTCCAAGCCCGTGCGGACGATTTCCTTCATGGTCAGCACCTCCGGGCCGCCTATTTCGAGCACTCTGTTGTCTGCTGCCCGGTTGTCCACCGCCTCTGCCACGGCCCAGCCCAGGTCGTCGATGAACACCGGCTGAAGCCGTTGCCTGCTGCCAACGCCGATGATGGGCACAAAGGGGAGAAAGCGGCTCATCGTCAGGAAACGGTTGAGACTGTGGTCCTCCGGCCCGTAGACCCAGGACGGTCGAAAGATAACGTAAGTGATGCCGCTGTCCCTGACGGCTGTTTCCGCCCGCCACTTGGCCCGAAACCAGTGGTACTTGGCGTCGGCCGCGGCGCCGGCGCCACTCACGTAGATATAGCGCTGGACGCCCGCTGCCTTGGACGCCTCCACCAGGCGCTCGGTGCCGGCGGCGTCGGTCTCCTCGAAGGTATGGCCTCGCCGCTGATTCTCGATGGGCGAGTTGGGGAACTGGACGCAGCCGATGACCACTTCCGCTCCCTGAACGGCAGCGGCCAAGCTCGCTGGGTCTCTCACATCCCCCTCACGATACTCGACCTCGATGTCGGGGAAGCGAGTTGTCGCCTTGGCCGCGCTACGGGTCAGCACGGCGACCGGCTTGCCGCGGCGGGCCAGTTCGCGCACGATGCCGCCGCCCACGAATCCGGTGCCACCTGCTACCAAGATCATCTCATCCTCCCTTCGGCCCCCAAGCAGCAGGTCGAGGATGCAGTTGAGTTCGGCCTGTATCTAGATCGCCTGAAGCTCGCGGATCAGCGCCTTCAACCGCTCTTTATCCCCCTGGTTACGGATGGGGACGGCGAAGGCGATGCGATTCACTATGCCGCTCCATCGCTCCTTGATCCTGGCCGCGATCTCGTCATAGGTGCCAATGACGGCGAACTGGTCCAGCATCTCGTCGCTGATCTCCTGCCCCATCTCGGCCCACTTGCCCGCTGCCGCCAGCCGATGCAGCCTGAGGCAGGTATCACCCCAGCCGTGGATGTCCAGCACGCCCTTGTAGGTTCGGGTGGAGCCGTAGAAGGCGATCTGAGCGCGGATGGCCTGCCTCTGCCTCTCGACATCCTCTTCCGTCTCGCCGGTGATGATGAAGCCGCCACCGGAGATGTCGATATCCTTGAGGGAGCGGCCGGCCTTCTTGGCCGCTGCCTCCATGTTGGGCAGGATGACCTCCCGTAGGTACTTGGGCGTGCAGAAGCTGTGCAGGCGGGCGCCGTCGCACAGCTCGCCCACCAAGCGGCACATATAGGGATTGACCGCCGAGATGTGGATGGCGATGTGAGGATGCTCGATTGGCCCGGGGTTGAAGAAGGGAGTCATCAGGGTGTAGGTGTAGTGCTTGCCGCGGAAGTTGGGACGGCTCTTGTTCTGCCAGGAGGCCCAGATCGCCCTCAGCACCAGGATGTACTCCCGCAGGCGCGGCCCAGGCGGCGACGGCCAGGGGGTGCTGTAGCGCCGCTCGTTGTGGCCTTTCACCTGGGTGCCCAGTCCTAGGAGGAGACGCCCCCGCGATAGCGCCTGGATGTCCCAGGCCATCTGAGCCACCGTCAGGGGGCTGCGCGGGAAGGCGATGGCTACGGCCGAGCCAAGGGTGACCCGCTCGGTGTGCTCGGCGGCGATGGCCAGGGGCAGGAAGGGATCGTGGCCAACCTCGAACGACAGGACGCCGTCGTAGCCCATCTCCTCGGCCTCCCTGGCGGCGGCCGCGACCTGGTCTAGGCCACCTATCGGTAGAGCGGTCTCCACTTTCATCGAATCTTCCCCTATACCGAGCAGCTACAGCGCCCCGATTCTATTGGCCCCCGCCGAGAGCGTCAAGCCTACGGTCGGTGGCCAGATGGAGAGAAGCGGGGTTCCCGGCACTAGCCGAGAACCCCGTCTGGATGACTAGAGTAGGGTGCTTTCCTCGTCGTTAGTCGTGTCGGCCCAGGATAGTGATCGAGCAGACGGAGGCCGGCCCGCCCAGGTTGTGGGCCATGCCCAGGACGGGGTCTTTCACCTGCATGCCGTCGGCCCGCCCCTGCAACTGCTTGGTGACCTCGTACAGCATGCGGCAGCCGGTGGCGCCGATGGGGTGGCCGAAGCACTTGAGGCCGCCGCTGGGGTTAACGGGGATGTCACCTTCCACCTCCGTCAGGCCGTCTCGGACAGCCTCTCCGGCCTTCGGCGGGTCGACGAAGCCCAGGTCGCCCATGTTGAACAGCTCGGTGCTGGTGAAGCAGTCATGCACCTCGGCGAAGCCGATCTCCTTAACGGGGTCCTTGACGCCCGCCTCCTCGTAGGCCATGGCGGCCGCCTTCTTTGTGGCCGGGAAGCCCAGCCAGTCGTAGCCTGGCCGGTACATGGGGAAAGTGGAGTCAACAGCGAGGGCGTTAGCCTTCACCACCACATAGTCGTCCTTATGCTTCATTGTCTTGGCGATCTCCGGTCGGGTCACCACCAGGGCGGCGGAGCCATCGGACATGGCGCAGCAGTCGAAGCGGCCCAAAGGCCAGGCGATCATCGGGGCCTTCAGGGCATCGTCGATAGTGATTGCCCGACGGAAGTGGGCCTTAGGGTGGGCGGCGCCATTCTTGTGGTTCTTGACGGCCACGCTCGCCAGGTCCTCCCTGGTCCAGCCCCAGTCGTTGAAGGCACGAGTCGCAGCCAGAGCGAACAAGGCCGGTGCGCTGGTTCCGCTCATCACTGGGTGGCCTCCCTCCATGGGCAGGCCGCTGGAGCCCGTGTCCATAAGCTTCTCCACCCCGCAGGCGACCACGATGTCGTAGGCGCCGGCGGCCACGGCGAAGCAGGCGTTGCGGAAAGCATCCATGCCGGAGGCGCAGAAGTTCTCCAGTCGGCTAACGGGCTTGCCGAAGAGCTTCATCGGCTCGGCAAAGGTACCTCCCGACATCCCGGTGAAGCTGTACATCACCCCCACCCAGGCTGCCTCGATGTCCTGGGGGGTGATGCCGGCGTCGTCCAGAGCCTCGTACACCGCCTCTACCAGCAGGTCCTCTTGATCCTTCTCCCAGATCTCACCGAACTTGGTGCAACCGACGCCGGCGATAGCAACTCGGTCCTTAATCCCTGGCATGTCTCCTCCTTTTCACCGCAGCGTTAGCGAGAAGGCTTAGCCTCCCCTCACCGGCTGGCACTTCCAGTAGTAGTTGTGGAATCCCGCCCCCTCGTGGAGGCGGCGCAAGGTGAGCTCCACCGGCATGCCGATGCTCACCTCCTTGGGGTCGCAGTCGGTCATCTGCAGGAAGACGCGGCCCCCTCCGTCCAAGTCAGCGATAACCCTGGGGACGGGGGTGTTCAGGTATTCGCCACCCACCAGATGGTCGAGAGTGAAGGTGAACACCGTCCCCTTGCGGGCGAGTTGTATCTCGTCCAGTTCATCCTTTGTCCCGCATTCCACGCACACCCGCGGCGGCGGGTACTGCACCGTGCTGCACTTGCGGCAGCGGGAGCCGTAGAGAGCCAGTTCCATCTTGGTGTCCCGCCAGTAGGTAACAGGCGACGAGGGGGGAACATACCTATTCCTCTCCATCAGCTTGCGGAAGGACGCGTAGGCGTTGTAGTTGGGAAGCATCCGCTTGTTCATGAGGTAGGTCTGAAGCGGCCTCTTGCCGGCGACAGTGGGGAAGGCGTCGTTGACCTCCACCAGGAAGGCATCAGCGCCGTCACCGTAGTTGGCCACCAGGAGTTTGTCGCCAGCCTTGGACCCGTCCAGGGCCGCCGCCAGCATCATCAGCACCTGGGGCGTGCCTGTGTTGCCCAGCAAGAGGAAACCGGAGTCCTGGAGCTGAGGCATCTCCAGGCCTAGCTGACGGCCGAGGACGGCGTGGGCGCGGGGGTCGCCAGCGGAAAAGACCCCCTTGCTTATGTCCTTGGGGCCAACGCCTTCCTTCTCCGCCAGCGCCTTCGCCGCGGTCACCATGCTGGCCATGTAGCCGTACTTGGTGTCCAACTTCGGCTCGAAGGCGCGCACATAGCGGTCGTCGGAGCGCCGCCAGGGGCCGATAACCTCGCTGGTGACGGACTGGAAGCCGCGAACAGTCGCCGGGCCTTCCTTGGATAGGAGGAAGGCAGCGCCGCCGTCGCCCAGCAGTTGCTCCCACATCGTCTCTGGCTCGGCCGGACGATTGTCCGCCGTCACCACCAGCACGCTGTTGGCCGAGCCGCTCTCGATGGCGTCGTAGGCTGCTCTCATGGCCACGGTGGCCGCGCGGACGGAATCAGTGAAATCGGCCGTAAAGATGTCCTGGCGCAGGTCCAGGGCGCCGGCAACCACGGAAGCGCACTGCTTCTCAGTATAGGGCGGAGTGGTGCTGGCGAAGTAAACACCGTCGATACTGGCCGGATCGATGCCTGCCACGCACTCGAAGGCGGCGGCGATCGCCATGGTGATGCTGTCCTCGTCGGCGTTGGCCACTGAGCGTTCCCCGGGTACCCCGGGAATGCCCCAAGCTTGGGCCATTTCCTGGCGTCCCAAGCGGTATATGGGTATGTAAGCTCCGTAGGATGCTATTGCTACCATTCGGCCCTCCTCGATTCACAACCGGTATGGTGATACCGCATCTTGGCTATCTGCCACAACAGGTGCGCAGGGTGGGGTCGTAGTAAGAGCAGAAGACGTCGTCCCAGTAGGGATCCTCAAAAAGAAAACCCCGCTCAGCCTGGCCGTCGCCACTCTTGGCAACCTCCTCGCCCTCGACCTGGCGCTCCTTGGTCTGCGCTCGGGACGCTCGTGCTTTCTTTGCCTTTGCTCTGCGGGGCTTCTTGACGTTTCTCATCGAAAGTGAATCCTGTCACATTCTACTCCAGGGGTTGTCTTACAACAAGGCCAGAAATATTCTGGATTTGCCTTTCGGCATGGTAGGAACTGCGCACCAGCGGTCCTGCCTCCACGTGACGAAATCCAAGGCGCTGGCTCTCCTCGGCCAGTTCCCGGAATTCCGGAGGCCGGTAGTAGCGAGCCACCGGCAGCTGCTTGGGCGTGGGCTGCAGGTACTGGCCGACGGTCAGAATGTCACAGCCGACCGCTGCCAGGTCAGCCACGGCCTGCAACAGTTCTTCGCGCGTCTCCCCCAGGCCCACCATCAGGCCGCTCTTGGTGGGGATGGTGGGATCGAGGGTCTTGGCCTTGGCCAGAAGCTCCAGCGAGCGCTCGTACATCGCGTTGGGGCGCACCCGCGGATAAAGGCGATGCACCGTCTCCAGGTTGTGATTGAGGATGTCTGGCCGCGCTGCTACGAGCGTGACCAGCGCCTGTTGCGAGCCCTGGAAATCGGGCACGAGCACCTCCACGCTGGTACTCGGCGACAGGTGGCGAATGTGCTGGACAACGTTGGCGAAGACGGCCACGCCGCCGTCGGGAAGGTCGTCGCGGGTGACAGAGGTGATGACGGCGTGCCTCAGGCCCAGACGCTGGACCACCTCGGCCACGCGCAAGGGCTCCTCGCTGTCCAGACTGACGGGCCACCCGCTCTTGACGGCGCAGAAGCGGCAGGCGCGGCTACACACGTCGCCCAGGATCATGAACGTGGCGGTGCCGGCCTGGAAGCACTCGCCGATGTTGGGGCAGCGGGCCTCCTCGCACACGGTGTGCAGGCCTGAGGCTCGCAACATGGCTTTCAGGCGCAAGTAGCGCGGCTCGCCAGGGAAGGGTACCTTCAGCCACGCTGGCTTGCGCGCTCGCTGCTGGCTCGTCAGTCGCTCGCTGGCCATTGGTGCCCACAATGATAGCACCATGGAGCCCTTTCAGCGCGCTCAGGAAGAGATAGCCCTCAGCGCGATGCACAATCCCCACAGGCGGCTCTGGCCTCTATCGACGGCAGCTACGACATCGTCTACGGCTGGAACCCCTCGACCGGCTCATGGCTGTCCTACGATCCGGGCCTGGGCCACGGTACACTGAAGGAGATGGAGCCTGGCCAGGGCTTCTGGCTGTACGTCAGCCGCGACTCCGTCCTGACGATTGGGTAGCCTTCGCCGACGGCAGCAGAAAGCTCGCAGGCCTGGCGCCTAGCCTCCCAAGGCCATCTTGCGCTAAGATGATGCCACCAGAGGGGGAGGTTGACGCCATGAACACCGACGAAAGCAAGGAATACGTGCTCCGGATGGCCAAAGAGCAGGACGTGAAGTTCATCCGCTTGTGGTTCACTGACATCCTGGGCAACCTCAAGAGCGTGGCCATCACCGTCGAGGAACTGGAAGGAGCTCTGGAGGAAGGCGTCGGCTTTGATGGCTCCTCCATCGAGGGCTTTGCCCGCATCGACGAGAGCGATATGGTGGCCATGCCCGACCCCAATACCTTCGTCATCCTCCCCTGGCGTCCCGCTGCCAACCGGGTGGCCCGCGTCTTCTGCGATGTCCTCCAGCCCGGCGGCCAGCCCTTCGAGGGAGACCCCCGCTATATCCTCAAGCGCAACCTCAAGCGTGCCTCCGATTTGGGCTATACGTTCTACGTCGCCCCCGAGCTAGAGTACTTTTACTTCGCCAGCCCCGAGGGCACGGCTGTTCTGGATAAGGGCGGCTATTTTGACCTCACGCCCCTGGACGCCGCCACCGACCTGCGGCGGGAGACCGTCCTGGCCCTCGAGGAGGTGGGCATCGGTGTGGAGGCCAGTCACCACGAGGTGGCCCCCAGCCAGCACGAGATCGACCTGCGCTACACCGACGCTCTCACTATGGCCGATAGCACCATGACTTATCGCCTGATTGTCAAGGAGGTCGCCATGAGGCACGGGGTCTACGCCACCTTCATGCCCAAGCCCCTGGCCGACCAGAACGGCAGCGGCATGCACGTTCATCAGTCCCTGTTCCGAGATGAGCGCAATGCCTTCTTCGACGCCAAGGATGAGTATCACGTATCGCCTCTCGCCAAGAGTTACATCGCTGGCCTGCTCCGCCACGCCCGCGAGATAACTATCGTCACCAACCAGTGGGTGAACTCCTACAAGCGACTGGTGGCGGGCTATGAGGCGCCGGTCTATCTCTCCTGGGCCATGCGCAATCGCTCCGACCTCATCCGCGTGCCCGAATACAAACCGGGTAAGGAGAATGACGTGCGCATCGAGTACCGCTCCCCCGATCCAGCCTGCAACCCTTACCTGGTCTTCGCCGTGATGCTGGCGGCTGGCTTGGAGGGCATCGAGAAGGAGTACCCTTGCCCTGAGCCAGTAGAGGAGAACGTCTTTGAGATGCCGGTTGAGGAGCGGGAGCGACGGGGCATCGCCCATCTGCCGGGCAGCCTCTTCGAGGCCATCCAGTTGGCCGAGCAGAGCGAGCTACTGCGGCGCTGCCTGGGCGACCACCTTTACGAAATCCTTATCAGGAACAAGCTCATCGAGTGGAGGGATTACCGCCACTACGTCACGGACTACGAGATCAAGCGCTACCTGTCCGTCCTGTAGAGGCGCTCGTCGGCTAGAAAAAAGGGCCTGGGCATAATCTACTCAGGCCCTTCCTTATCCGTGCGGCTATGGGCCCAAGCTGCCCTGTTGCAGAAAGCCTACGTCAGTTCCTTCAGCCGGGTCTGCAAGCCCTCCAGGAGGGCGCGGGCTGGCCCGAAGCAGCTATTTCAGGCCACTATACTTCTTGGTTAGAGGCGTGTCGAATGGTGACAACCTTCAATGTTACCAGCAATGGAGATATTCATCGGCCAGCTTCCTAATCTCAGCTTCCATACCCTGCAGCTTCTTGCTCAGGCCCTTATCGCCATGACTCTTAAGATGCTTCACTACCTCGTCAATTACCTCGGCAGGAAAGACGCCGTCCCTCTCATATATCTCACGATCTCTCAACAGAGTCTCGGCTGATTCCCAGCATGAAGCCGGCAACTGCGGCAGAGCCGCCCTGATCTTCTCGTGCTGGGGCGCAAAAATGTTTACATCCACGTAGAGTTTATCGGCCAGTTGCAGCGCGCCTTCTATCTCCAAGCCATGTCGAGCCGCCACAGCTAGCCCGGCCAGCAGGAGATAAGTGTTGGCTGAACCATCAGGACAGCGAAATCCTACCGTCTGGCTATCCACAAGCTCTGAGGGTTCTTCCTTCTCCTGGGGGTTGGCATCTCCGACCATATTCTCAGCGTCCAGCCATGCCAAGGGAACCCTTACCAGCACAGAGCGGTTCCTATGACCCCAGCATACATTTGTCGGCGCTTCCTGGTGGGGAACCAGTCTCAAATAAGAAATAGGGACAGTATTGCCAAGGGCAGTCAAAGAAGGGGCCAAGGCGAGATAGCCGGCAATAGCCTTCTTGGCCGTATCGCTTAGCTGACCTCCTTCGATCATCATATTCTTACCATCTTTGAGTAGCCTCGTATGAACATGGAAGCCGTTGCCGGCGTGCCCGGCGCAGAGCTTGGGTACCAGGGTGATCGTTACACCATGCTTATGCCCGATCATCCTCAGCATCGATCTGGCGATAACCATCTGATCGGCCGCATCCTCCAGAGGCGCGGGGAGGAACTCGATCTCATGCTGCTCCATCTCCAGGTCCCCTCCGGAGATATTGCCTACCTCATTGTGTCCGTACTTTATCTGTCCTCCCGCCTGAGCGACAGCCCGCATGACCTCGCATCTTAGCTCCTCCCATCTAGAGAACGGGGCAGATTCGTGGTAGCCTTTCTGAGCCGCGACCGGGTAAAGGGGCTGTTTATCGTAGCAAACGTAATACTCTAGCTCGCCCATAGCTTCGAGGGTTAGCCCGGTGCTTCTTGTCAATGCCTCATGGGCTGCTCTAAGGATGTTCTCCGGAGAACTCGGCAGCCGAACCCCTTCACTTGTGTAGTAAGAGCAGAGTATGTCTACTGCAGGAATAGCAGAGAACGGATTCACATAGGCAGTTCTGTAGCGAGGGATGGCATACAAATCGCTTGAGGCTACATCGATGTGAGACAACAGGCTCGAGCCGTCCACTCTCTCTCCTACCGACAGGAGTTCATCCAGTTGAGCCTTGCTCGTAATCACGAAGTTGAGAGTCTTCAATCTGCCGTCTCCGCCCACGTACCTGAAGTTCACCATCTCAATCTCATTACCCTCTATGAACTTGATCAGGTCTTGCTTTGTGAATTCTTCCGCCGGCTTTTGCAGATACTGAACCAATCGGTTCGAATTCATTGCCAACCATCTATCGGTCATAACTCACCTCTCTTCTGTAGAGGCCAGTTCGTCGGCCAGTAGAAACTCTACGTCAGTTCTTTCAGCCGGGCCTGCAGGCCCTCCAGGCGGGCGCGGGCGGCCGCCAGCTTGTCCTCCTCCTTGTCTACCACCGTCGCCGGAGCCCGTGTGCGGAACTGCTCGTTGGCCAGCTTGGCCTTTAGGCGGGTCACCTCCGCCTGGGCGTCGTCCACTTGGCGGCGCAGGCGGGCCCGCTCCGCCTCCACGTCGAACAAACCAGCCAGTGGGAGCACTACCTGCACGTCTCGGAGAACGGCGGTGATCACCCGCTCTCGCGGAGCCGCCGCGGTCCCATCGACAATGTGCAGGGGACGCACCCGAGCTAGCGTTTCAATCATGAGTCGACTGGCCTCGGCTGCCCCGCGCATGCCGTCGGCTACTAGATAGGCCTCCACGCATCGGGCCGGCTCGACTCCCCGCTCGGCGCGAATGTTGCGGATGGCCCGCACTACGTCCATCATTGCCTCGGCCTGTCTCTCCGCCTCCTCGTCCCGCCAGCGCTTGGAGGCCTTCGGCCAGGGCGCAGCGATCAGGGCCTCGACCTCCGGCCGGCGCAGGTGCGACCTTAGATTCTGCCAGATGGCCTCCGTCACGAAGGGCACGAATGGATGGAGTAGACGCAGGCTCGTGTCCAGCACGTGGGCTAGTATGGGCAGCGGCGAAGGGTTGCCGGCATTCAGGCGCACTTTGGCCATCTCGATGTACCAGTCGCAGAACTCGCCCCAGAAGAAATCGTGGATTTGGCGACCGGCCTCGCCTACCTGAAAAGCAGGGAGCAGCTTTCCGGCATCGCCGATCAGCCTGTGCAGCCGCGACATGATCCAGCGGTCTTCCAGGGCCATGTTGTCCCGCGCGCCTGGCTTCGGCGGCTCGACCGCCTTGTCCCCGAGGCTGGTGATGACGAAGCGGGCGGCGTTCCAGACCTTGTTGGCAAAGTTGCGACCGCCCTCCAGCCTCTCGTCGGAGATACGCATATCGTTTCCGGGGGCGCCGCCGGTGGCCAGCACGAAGCGGAGCGCATCGGTGCCGTACTTGGCGGCGGCCTCCACTGGGTCAACCACGTTGCCCAGGCTCTTGGTCATCTTGCGCCCGTCGCGGTCGCGCAAGAGGCCGTGCAGGTATACATGACGGAAGGGCACGTCGCCCGTGTTATACAGCCCCATCATGATCATGCGGGCCACCCAGAAGAAAAGGATGTCGTAGCCTGTCTCCATGACCGTGGTGGGATAGAAATAGCGCAGGTCCTCTGTGTCGTCGGGCCAGCCCAGGGTGGAGTGAGGCCAGAGGGCCGAGGAGAACCAGGTGTCCAGCACGTCCGGGTCTTGGTGGATGCTGCCCGATGCGCAGTACTCGCACTGGCTGGGGTCCTCCAGGGCCACTGTGATCTCGCCGCAGTCGTCGCAGTACCAGACGGGGATGCGGTGCCCCCACCAGAGCTGGCGGGAGATGCACCAGTCGCGGATGTTCTCCATCCAGTGGAGGTACACCCTCGTGAACCGCCGCGGCACGATCTTGATGCGGCCGTCTTTGACCGCCGCCATGGCCGGCTCGGCCAAGGGCTTCATACTCACGAACCACTGCTGGCTGACGACGGGCTCGATGATGGTGTCGCAGCGTTGGCAGTGGCCGATGGAGTGGCTATAGGGCTCGATCTTCTCCATCAAGCCCATGGCCTTCAGGTCATCCACGATGGCGTCGCGGCAAACGAAGCGGTCCTGGCCAGCGTAGGGCCCGGCTTCTTCGTTCATCATCCCGTCCGCCCCCACCGACACGATGGCTGAGAGGCCGTGGCGCTCGCCCACCTCGAAGTCCACCTGGTCATGGCCGGGCGTTATCTTCAGGGCGCCCGTGCCAAAGGCGGGCTCGACCGCCGCGTCACCAACCACCGGGATGTGGCGATCCATGGTGGGCAAGAGAGCCGTGCGGCCGATCATGCCCTTATTGCGGGGGTCGTCCGGATTTACCGCTACCGCCACATCGGCGACGATGGTCTCGGGACGAGTGGTGGCGATGGTAATGTACTCGTCGCCAGGCTCGCCACTCTCGTCCAGCAGGGGATAGCGGACGTACCAGAGGTGATCAGCGTGCTCCTTGTGCTCCACCTCCAGGTCAGACAGGGCGGTTTGGCAACGGGGGCACCAGTTGATAATTCGCTCACCTCGATAGATGAGGCCGTCGCGATAGAGGTTGACGAAGGTAGTGCGCACCGCTTTCTGAGGCCCTTCGTCCATGGTGAAGCGCTCGCGGCTCCAGTCGCAGGAAACGCCCAGGCGCTGATGCTGTTGGCTGATGATGTGACGATACCTGCCTACCCACTCCCACACGCGCTCCAGGAAGCCCTCTCGCCCCAGGTCGTGGCGGGTGAGGTTCTCCCTGAGGAGTTCCTTCTCCACCACGTTCTGGGTGGCGATGCCGGCGTGATCCACCCCCGGTAGCCAGAGAGTAGGGTCACCCTTCATGCGATGCCAGCGAATAAGGAGATCCTCGATGGTGGAAGTGAGGGCATGGCCCAGGTGCAGCTCGCCCGTAACGTTCGGGGGCGGCATGATGATGGTGAAGGGATGCTTGGCGGGATCGGTGCGGGCGCTGAAGTAGTCCCCCTCCAGCCAGAGGCGGTACAGACCGTCCTCCACCTGGCCGGCGTCGTAAGCCTTGGCCATCTCCGTCTCGGGGTTGAGATTGTCTTTCTTGGCCTGGCCAGTCATCGTCAGCGATTCTCCGCCTGTCATCGGGTAGGACACAAAGGCGGCGGATACTGCCCCGATCAGTCGAGGCAGGTGCGCCGCCCTGGTCGCTAGCATCTTAATATTCCTGTCTGTCTGCGTCAAACCAGTTCGGCTGCTGGCCTCTCTGGAAGATCACTTCTTGAACAAGTTTATGGCTATTATCGGCGGAGGCACTTGCGTGTAAAAACAAAAGCATTTATATTCGGTGCCACAGCTTAACGTCCTGTACGGCATGCTGACATCAGCCTTTTTTGTATGGTCGTGACTGGACTACAGATACGCGAAGTTACTAAGTCTTTCGGCGGGATCATCGCCCTGGACGATGTGTCATTTGAGGTGCAGCCGGGCGAGATCGCGGGTCTTATTGGCCCCAATGGCGCCGGCAAGACTACCCTCTTCAACTGCATAAGCCGCCTCTACGACACCGACCGCGGGGACATCTTTTTCGACGGCCATGATCTGCTGAAGCTGGCCGCCGACGACGTTGTGAACGTAGGTATCGCTCGCACCTTCCAGAACGTGGAGCTGTTCAAGACCATGACCGTCATAGAGAACCTGCTGGTGGGCCAGCATAGCCGCTTTCTCCCGCCCCTCAGGGGTAACATGCTCCGGCGGTCTGCCAGCGCCGCCACCCACACATTTCTCGAGGTGATCGCCAGCGCCGCCCGCCTGCCGGCGGCATGGAGGGAGGAGTCGCTGGCGCGGAACACGGCGGAAGAAGTTGTCAGATTCCTCGACCTGGAAGGCGTGAAGGACATCCGGACTGGTGACCTTTCCTTCGGCATCCAGAAGCAGGTAGAGCTGGCACGGGCCCTGGTCTCCAGGCCACGGATGATTCTTCTGGACGAGCCAGCCAGCGGCCTTAGCCATCAGGAACTGGGACAGTTGGGCCAGGTCATTAAGAGTGTCCGTGACGAATTCCGGGTGACCATCCTGGTGGTGGAGCACCACATGGAGCTTGTCATGCCCATTAGCGATCGCATGTGTGTCCTCAACTTCGGCCGGAAGATCGCCGAGGGGACACCGGCGGAGGTGCAAAAGAACCCCGCTGTGATTGAGGCCTATCTGGGGGACTAGCGCCTATGCTGAAGGTCGAAGACATTGTCGCCGCCTACGGCCCCATCGTTGCCCTCCACGGCGTGTCTCTGGAGGTGCCGGAGGGGAGCATCGTGACAGTGTTGGGGGCCAACGGCGCCGGCAAGAGCACCACCCTGCGGGCCATAACGGGCCTCCTGCGACCCAAGAGTGGCACCATCGAGTTCGAAGGAAGCCGCATCGATCGCCTCTCGGCGGAGGAGATCGTCTCTCTGGGCATGTCCCACATCCCCGAGGGGCGGCAGCTTTTCAGCGAGTTGACGGTGCTGGAGAACCTGAGGCTGGGGGCCTACTCTAGGTTTTCTGGAACAGACGGCGGCAGTCGCCTGGCCCAGCGTGAAGACCTATCTCCACTTGGTCGACTTCAGCACAAGCTGTTTCACGCGGCTACCGGGGGCATTCGCGATGTGGCGCGTGGTATCAGGGGATATCGGCAGCGAAGGCAGGACTTCGAAGCGGCGCTCAACCAGGTGTTTGACTACTTTCCCATCCTGGCCGAGCGCAAGAAGCAGATAGCGGGCACTCTCAGCGGAGGCGAGCAGCAGATGCTGGCCATCGGCCGCGGCCTGATGGCCAGCCCCCGCCTTCTCCTGCTGGACGAGCCCTCCATGGGCCTAGCTCCCATGGTCACGCGGGAGATCTTTGAGATTATCCGGGCCATCAACAAATCGCAGGGCGTAACTATCCTCGTGGTGGAGCAGAACGCCAATCTCGCTCTGGAAATCGCTCACTACGGCTACGTGCTAGAAACGGGCCGCATTGCCCTGGCGGATACCAGCGAGAACCTGCGAAAGAGCGAAGCGGTGCAGCGCTCCTATTTGGGCCAGTAGGAACTCGGGAGGACCAAAGGTGGAAGAGTTCTGGCAGCAGGTGGTGACAGGCATCGCCACAGGCAGCGTCTACGGACTGCTGGCCCTGGCCATCGTCCTGATTTACCGCTCCACCAGCGTCCTCAACTTCGCCCAGGGCGAGATGGCCATGTTGACCACTTTTGTCGCCTGGTCGATCCTGCAATGGGGGGAGTACTGGGTCATGTTCCCCCTCGTCCTGGTGATCGCGGCTGGGATGGGTGCTTTCATCGAGCGCGTGATCATACGGCCGGTGGAGGGAGCGCCCGTCCTGAACATCATCATCGTCACCCTGGGAATGTTCGCCATCCTTAACAACGTGGCCACCTGGCGCTGGGGTGGTATACCCAAGGGCTTCCCCGCACCGCCCGAGATCGAGGTGACGGGGATCAGGTTCATGGGCGAAGGTGCCCTCGACATCGGGCCCACGGTAGTTAGCTACCATGACCTGACCATTCTTGTTTTCGCCGTGGCCATCATGGTCGCCCTCTACGTGTTCTTCCAATATACTCCCCTGGGCCTGGCCATGCGGGCCACCGCTCAGAACCCTGTCGCCAGCCGCCTGATGGGCATTCGGGTCGGGCGCATGCTGACCGTGGGCTGGGCTCTCTCAGCCACCGTCGGCGCGGTGGCCGGGCTGCTCATCGCTCCCCTCATTCTGCTCCAGCCCCCCATGATGATGGGCGTTCTCCTCTTTGCCTTCGCCGCCGCCGTCCTGGGTGGCCTGGACAGCCCGGTGGGAGCGGTGGTTGGCGGCCTCATTATCGGCGTAAGCGAGAACCTGGTGGGAACCTACACTCCAAAGGAATGGCTGGGGCCCGATATGAAGCTGACGGTGACCCTGCTCATTATCGTTGTGGTATTGCTGATCAGGCCGACCGGCATCTTTGGTAGACGAGCGATGAGGCGGGTATGAGACGACTGAGCCCACCGCCGACATCGAAGCTCGTTATCTTTGTTGTTATCGCGTTTTTCCTGCTCTGGTGGGTTCCCTTCAGCCACGTTTTGCCCGAGGGATTTCCTCTGCGGTTCGGTACCTATCGAACCTTCCAGGGCAGCATGATCGCCATGTGGGCCATCGTGGCCCTAGGCCTCAACATTCTCACCGGCTACAACGGCCAGATCTCCCTGGGCCACAGCGCCTTCGTGGCCATAGGCGGCTACACGGCTGCCATCCTGATGGTCGATTACGGCTGGCCTTTCTGGACCACCATAATCATAGGGGGCCTCATTGCCGGCGGCATCGGCTTTCTCATCGGCGTCCCGGCCCTGCGACTGACAGGGCCCTATCTGGCTATCGCCACTCTGGGCCTGGCCCTGGCCACCCCTCAGATCCTTAAGAAATACGATGGCCTCACCCATGGCACCCAGGGCATCAACGTCAGGCCAGAAGTGCCAGCTTCGCCGGATTTCATAGAGGACTGGTTTGGCATCAAGCTAAGCAACGATGAGTGGATATACTTCTTGGCCCTGTTCATCGCCCTCCTGATGCTGGTCCTTGCCCTGAACATTGTCCGCAGCCGTGTCGGCAGGGCTTTCGTGGCCATTCGCGACAGCGAGATAGCGGCCCAAGCGATGGGCATCAGCGTGCCCCGCTACAAGATCATTGCCTTCGGCATCAGCGCCTTCTACGGCGGCATCGCTGGCGGAACCTATGCCCAGGTGGTGGGATACGTCAGCCCCGAGAGCTTCAACTTCCTGCTCTCCATCAATTTCCTGACCACCATCGTGGTGGGCGGCCTCGCCTCCATATTGGGTTCGGTCCTGGGCGCCACTGGCCTCATTGTGGTGCCCGAGCTGCCGGGCATTGTCAGCTTCATCCCCGGCGCTGGTCTGCCCGATGAGCTTTCCTGGGCATTCTACGGCGCTGCTCTCATCTTGGTGATGATCTTTGCTCCCTATGGTTTGGCGGGCCTCTTCCATCGTCTGGTCAGGGTCGGACCTGCTAGGGTCGCGGGGGTTCTCACACCTGTCCAGGGGGCCTGGCTCTCGTGGCGTGAGCGGCGCAGGGCCCCCCCGGCATCGCCAGGACAGACGGGGGCGGGGTCAGAGGATCGGTCCTCCGGGGATCAGCCGGGCACTGAATGATGAAACAGGGGTGATGGCACCCCTGGCGCGAGGCTATTCTGGCAGATTAGGATATCATCCCTCCCTGGGACAGGGAGGGCAAGTGCGACAGTCTAAGAAAGGAGGCCAAAGAGCCGTGTGGAAACTAGGCAAATTCTCGCTGATTTTCCTTTCCCTGGCAGCGCTGTTGCTGGTGCTGGCAGTGGCCTGCGAGGATGAGGAAGAAGGGGAGGTAACCCCCGCTGCCTCACCTGCCGCTACCGTTACCGAGACCGAAACCCCTACCGCGGGCGTGAGCACCGGCATCACCGACACAGAGATAGTCCTGGGTAGCCACTTCGCCAAGAGCGGCACCTACGGAGCAGCGTTCGCTCCCGTCCTCGCCGGCACCGAAGCCTACTTCAGGTACGTCAATGCGGAGGAAGGCGGCGTCTGCGGCCGCCAGATCGTCTTCAAGGCGGAGGATGACAACTACGACCCGGCCAGGGCCGTCGAGGTCGTCCGCAAGCTGATCGAGGAGGATGAGGTTTTCGCCATCGTCGCCGGCCTGGGGACGGCCGCCCACTCAGCCGTCTGGGATCGGCTGAACGAGGAGGGAATACCTGACCTGTGGATCATGACCGGCGCCCACAAGTGGGCCGCCGACCCCGAGGCGCACCCCTGGTCGGTTCCCCTCTTGCCGGACTACTTCGTGGCGGGCAGCATCACCGGCCAGTACATCTCGGAGAACATGCCTGGCAAGAACGTGGGCGTCATCTATCAGAACGATGACTTTGGCAAGGACCACGTGGACGGCCTGAAGGATGGTCTCGACCCCGACAAGAACGAGATCGTGGCCGAGCAGAGCTTTGAGGCCACCGCCGTCGACATCCGCTCTCAGGTCACCAACCTGAAGAATGCCGGGGCAGACATTGTCTTCGGCGCCTGCATCCCAGGTCACTGCGCTCAGGCCCTCAAGTACGCCTACCAGGCGGACTGGGATGCCCAGTTCTTCATCAGCTACGTCAATTCTGACGTTGCCATGTTTGCGTATGCCCCCCCGACCGCCGTGGAAGGGGCGATCACCCTCCAGGCGAACAAGATGTACGACTGGACTGATGACCCGGCGGTAGCGGAGCACCACCGGATCATGAGCGAGTACGGTGACCTACCCGCCGGTAACTACACTATCGTCGGCCACAACGCGGGCGAGCTAACCGTCATGGCCCTGCGCGCGATATGTGACAACCTGACGCGGGAAGCCCTGATGGACGCCGTCCACACAATCTTCAAGGACTACCAGGGCAACCTCAGCTTGCCGGGCGTCCTCACCGATATCAGCGAGACCGACCACTTGCCCATTGAGCAGATGAGGATGCTGCAGGCCAAGCTGGTGGATGGCAAGGGCAAGTGGGAGTACATCGGCGACATCATCTCGTTTGAGCAGGAAGAATAGAGGATAATTCTTGAGGGCGAACAGACGTCGGCTCAGGCCGCCACGTCTGTTCGCCCGGCCGCTAGGGGACCTCGATGACGCTGGGGGGCTCCCGCAGGGTGTTACCTAGGCAGCGCGCCCGGCACGGCTCCAGGCGACGGAGCATGGTCAGGGCGCGACGGGTGTCACTGGCCACCCTGGCCGGATCGCAGTAGCGCAGACGGTACTTGAACAACCAGTAGGTGAACTCCTTGGCCTCCGTCAGGGAGATGGTCGTGTCATCGCCCATGCCTTGCTCCCCTCGGAACTGAGTCAACAGATCTTGGCGGGCGCGCCCGTAGAGGCGCTGGAAGGCATCTTCATCCACCGATAGGTGGTTCTCCCACACACGCGAGCGTTGTTCCTTGTAAACATCCTCTTCAATCACCAGATGGAGCATCTCCTCCAGGGTGACACCGTAGAGGTAGTTCAGGTGAGCGCGATACTTGGCGTGGCCCATGAGACGGCGGAACTCCTCCTCGCTGAGATCGAGGGGTAGCTGCCCGAAGAACAGAAGTGCTTCATGCTCTTCCCGAGGGATGAGGTCGCCCAGCGCATCGCACAGGCGCTCTGCCAGTAGAAGCCAGTCGAAGGCCTCGCCGCCGACGAGGTAGCGGTAGTGCCGTTTGCCTACCGTCTCCTCGGGCAGAGGCCAGCTGGCGATGGTCTGCATGAGAGCGATGAACCAGGGCTTGCCGTCAGCTATCTCCTGATGCAGGTTGGCCAGCAGTTGCTCGGCCTCAACGGGTTCCTCCCTGGTCACAGCCCTCGCACTCATGAGTAGAGTCGCTTCCCTCATTCAGCCTGCGGTGGCCTTAGGCCGCCCTCCCGCAGCACTTCTTGTACTTACGGCCACTGCCGCAGGGGCAGGGATCGTTCCTGCCCACCTTGCGGGGCGCTGCTGGCGGGCCCTCCTCGGGCCGCCCGGCGCGTGCCCCCCTGCGTCCGCCTGGCCGCGCTGCCACTGCCGCCGGCCGCCGCGGCGCTGACGCAGACTGCTGAGGGCTCAAGGTCACGTGATATATTCTGCGGGTTATGTTGCGCCGTATGTGGTCCATGAGTTGCTCCCACATATCGTGGGCTTCCCGCTTGAAGGCTACCAGGGGATCCTGGCCACCGTAGCCAGCCAGACCGATGCCCTGGCGCATGTCGTCCAAGGCTGTCAGGTGCCCCACCCACAGCCTATCGATGGTGCCCAGCATCACCAGACGTTCCAGGGTGCGCATGTTCTCGGCACCCGTTTTTTGCTCTTTTGACTCGTACTCCTCCTGGGCGTGGGCTAGAAGCTCCTCAACCATATCCTCAGGGCTCAGCGCGGCGAAGTGAGCCTGGGTGAAGTGGGGCGGCAGCGGCATGATTGTCTTCAGTTCATTGAGCAGCCCCTTGAGGTCACGCTCTTCCCCCTGCTCGTCGGCCAGGTAGGCGCCCACCAGGCCGTTGATCTCCTCCGCGATCATCTCCTGAATGTTGGCCTTCAGGTCAGCCCCTTCCAGGATCTTGTCGCGCTCGGTGTAGATGAGGTCGCGCTGGGTGTTCATCACGTCGTCATATTCGACCACGTGCTTACGGATGTCGTAGTTGTGACCCTCCACCTTGGTCTGGGCCGACTCGATGGCCTTGCTGGCCATGCCGCTCTCCAGAGGCATGTCCTCATCCATGCCCAGGCGGCCCATCATGCCCCCTACCCATTCGGGGGCGAAGCGGCGCATCACGTCATCACCAAACGAGACAAAGAAACGGGAGCTGCCGGGGTCGCCCTGGCGGCCGGAACGACCGCGAAGCTGATTATCGATGCGTCGGGCCTCATGGCGCTCAGTGCCCAGGACGTGCAGGCCGCCCGCCTCCACCACCTTATCGTGGTCGGCCTGCCATATCTCCCGAGCCTCCCGCCGTATGCGCTCCAGTTCCTCTGGGGGAGCGGTGTCGGGATCGATGTCCTTCTTGCGATAGAGCTCCTCGGCCAGGCGGCCCGGGTTGCCGCCCAGGATGATGTCAACGCCACGGCCGGCCATGTTGGTGGCGATGGTGACGGCGGCGAAGCGCCCGGCCTGGCCGATGATCTGGCCCTCGCGCTCGTGGTGCTTCGCGTTTAGCACCTGGGGCTCCTTGAGGGGACACACGGGGTGGTACTGGCCGCACTCCTGGTTGTGACATTTGCTGTGCCGCTTGAGGAGGTCAGCCAGGTGCTCGGAGATCTCGATGGAGACAGTGCCCACCAGCACCGGCCGCCCAATGGCGTGCATCTCCTCGATGTCCCTCACCACCGCTCGGAACTTACCCTCCGGCGTGCGGTAGATGAAGTCTGGGTTGTCTCGACGGATCATCGGCCTGTGGGTGGTAATGGGAATCACGTCCAAGCCGTAGATGGTGTGGAACTCCTCCTTTTCGGTGTAGGCGGTACCGGTCATGCCGGCCAGCTTGTCGTAGAGGCGGAAGTAGTTCTGGAGGGTGATGGTGGCATAGGTCACACTCTCTCGCTGCACCCGCACGCCCTCCTTGGCCTCCACCGCCTGGTGAAGGCCGTCTGACCAGCGGCGGCCGAACATCAGGCGGCCGGTGAACTCGTCGACGATGACGATCTCGCCATCCTTCACCACGTAATGGTGATCGCGCTGATAGAGAACACGAGCCTTGAGGGCCGCTTCCAGGAAGCGAGTCAAGCGATAGTTCTGAGGGTCGTAGATGTTCTTGATGTTCAGCCATTTCTCTAGCTTGGCTACCCCTTCCTCGCTGAGGGAGACCGAGCGCGTTCTGTGGTCTATGGTGTAGTCCACCTCCGGCTGGAGGCGGGGCACCAGCCGAGCGAACATGCGGTAGACCTCCTCCGTTTCCTCGGCAGGGCCGCTGATAATGAGGGGCGTGCGGGCCTCGTCGATGAGGATGTTGTCCACCTCGTCCACGATGGCGTATTGGTGGGGATGTTCCGGTCGCTGGACAGCCCGGGAGGGATCCACCACCATATTGTCCCGCAGGTAGTCGAAGCCGAACTCGTTGTTGGTGCCGTAGGTGATGTCGGCCAGATAAGCCTCGCGACGAGACACCGGCCGCAGGTGGCGCAGGCTGGGGTTGTCGGCGTTGAAACTCGGGTCGTAGATGTAGGCGGCGTCGTGCTGGAGGCAGGCCACCGACAGGCCCAGGTTGTGGTAGATGGAGCCCATCCAGGTTGCGTCGCGTTTGGCCAGGTAGTCGTTCACCGTCACCAGATGGGCACCCTTGCCCTCAAGGCCATTGAGATAGAGGGGAAGGGTGGACACCAGGGTCTTGCCCTCACCCGTCTTCATCTCGGCGGCCTTGCCTTGGTGAAGAACAATGCCGCCCAAGAGCTGGACATCGAAGTGGCGCTCGCCCAGACGGCGCTTGGCCATCTCCCGCACCACAGCGAAGGCGTCAGGCAGGATGTCATCCAGGGTTTCGCTGTCGGCCAGGCGCTGGCGGAACTGGTCGGTTCTGGCCCGCAACTCGGCGTCGCTGAGAGGAGCTACCTCGTCCTCGAGAGCATTGATCTCGTTGACCAGCGGCTGAAGCTTCTCCAACTTTCTCTCAGCGCTATCGCTGATAATGCCCTTAAGCCACTTGAGCATGACAAGCCCTTACTGGAACAGCTCCCCCACCGAATGGCCTGTATGGATGCGTTGTATGGCCTCCCCCAGCAGGGGTGCCAGAGACAAAACGGTGATCTTGGGCAAACGCTTCTCTATCGGCAGGGGGATAGTGTCGGTCACCACCAGCTCGCTGACGGGCGACTGCTCGATCCTCTCGACGGCTGGCCCCGAGAGCACGGGGTGGGTGCAGCAGGCGTAGATGTCGGTTGTGCCTTCCCGCTGCAGCAGTTCCATGGTCGCTACCAGAGTGCTGCCGGTATCCACCTCGTCGTCCACGATGAGAGCGTTCCTGCCTTTGACTTCGCCAATTATATTGACAGCCTCTGCCCGCTGTTCGTTACCGATTCGGCGCTTTTCCACGATGGCTAGGGGAACATCCAGACGGTCGGCCACATTGCGGGCGCGCTTGGCGTCGCCCACATCAGTGGCCACCACCGTCAGACTGGGTATGCTCTTGTCCTTGAAGTAGCGGCTGAGGATGTAGAGGGCGGTCAGTTCGTCCACTGGGATGTTGAAGAAGCCCTGGATCTGTCCAGCGTGGAGGTCTACCGTCAGCAGGCGGTCGGCCCCGGCCGTCTCAATGAAGTTGGCCACCAGGCGAGCGGTGATGGGAACCCTCGGCTGGTCTTTCTTATCGCTGCGCCCGTAAGCGTAGTAAGGGACGACAGCCGTGATCCGCCCCGCCGAGGCCCGCTTGGCGGCGTCGATCATGACGAACAGCTCCATTAAACGATCGCTCACTGGGGAGACGATGGGCTGAACCAGGAAAACATCGCGGGCGCGGATGTTTTCGCAGAAGCGCACAAAAATATTCTCGTTACTAAACTTGAAAGCCTCGCACTGCCCCAGGGGCATCTCCAGGTAGTCGCAGATGGCCTGGGCAAGCTCGGGGTGGGCGTTGCCGCTGAACACACGCAGCTCCTGATACACTGACCATCTCTCCTTGCTTCACTCTGCCAGCCAATATCAATATAGCACAAGGCATGAGGGAAACGGTATGGAA
Source organism: Dehalococcoidia bacterium (assembly GCA_020356025.1). Classification (GTDB taxonomy): domain Bacteria; phylum Chloroflexota; class Dehalococcoidia; order SM23-28-2; family SM23-28-2; genus SM23-28-2. The sequence goes on from CP070630.1 coordinate 425,555, forward strand.
CCCTCGAGCCGACCCTTTGGGCGTGTCCAGGATTATGGAAAGCAAAAGGCCGAAAGCCAGTTGCCTCCGGCCGGTGCCGCTGGGTTAGCGTTTGCCTGGTAGACAATGCAAATATACCACGAGCGGGGATCAGGGGAAAGGGGGATTGTTCTATGTATCACCAGTCTGGGAGTTGACAAATATGGCAAATGGGGTTATACTATTCTGTTGATGGCGGGACGATATTCCCCAAGTATCTATTCCTCTGTTAGCTATCCACCATAGCCGCTTGTGCATTTCTAGCCACGAGAGGGGCCGCGGACATTGAGTGGCCCCCTGGGGGGGTTTTGTCTATGACGACAGCCAGGGACTTTGCCCCGGAAACCGATAGTGTGTCCCGATTGCTCAAGTCCTACTCTCGCATACCTGAGGTCGTTGAAGTACCCAATCTAATACGCGTTCAGCTCGACTCCTACCACTGGTTCCAGGAGCAGGGCCTGCGGGAGCTGTTCGATGAGCTCTCGCCCATCCAGGACTTCACCGGCAGCCGACTGGAGATGCGCTTCGGCGGCCACGAGTTCGGCCAGCCCAAGTACTGTGAAGCTGAGTGCCGCGAGCGGGATATGACCTATGCCGCTCCCCTGCGGGTCAACGTTCAGCTCATCGTCAAGGAGAGCGGCGAGGTCAAGGAGCAGGAGATCTTCATGGGGGACTTCCCCCTCATGACGGATAAGGGCACCTTCATTGTCAACGGTGCCGAGCGGGTGGTGGTCTCCCAGTTGGTGCGCTCGCCGGGGGTTTACCTAACCCTGGAGCGCGACGCCACTAGTGGCCGCGACCTCTGCTACGCCAAGCTCATTCCCAACAGAGGGGCCTGGCTGGAGTTCGAGACCAGCAACAAGGACATCATCTCCGTCAAGGTGGACCGCAAGCGTAAGTTCCCCATCACCACCCTCCTGCGTGCCATCGACGAGGATCCTGAGATCAAGGACGAGCAGCAGCTGGGAACTAGCGAACGTATCCTGGCCCTGTTCAAGGGCGTGGATACCAACGCCGACCATCGCTATATCCAGGCCACCCTGGAACGGGAACCCTCCCAGAACAAAGAGGAAGCTCTGCTGGAGTTCTATCGTCGCCTGCGTCCAGGCGACCCACCCACTTTGGAGAATGCCCGCAACCTGATCACCACCCTGTTCTTCAATCCTCGCCGTTACGACCTGGGCAAGGTAGGGCGGTACAAGCTCAACAAGAGCCTCGGCCATAAGAAGGCGCTAAACACCCACATCTTGGTGCCCCAGGACCTCATAGCCATCGTCCGTGGCATCATTCGCCTGAACAACGGCCAGGGACAGCCTGATGACATCGACCATCTGGGCAACCGCCGCGTGCGCACTGTGGGCGAGTTGATCCAGAACCAGTTCCGCATTGGCCTTTTGCGCATGGAGCGGGTGATACGAGAGCGCATGACTATCACCGACCCGGAGACCGCCACCCCCAGCGCCCTGATCAACATTCGGCCCGTGGTTGCCGCGGTCAAGGAGTTCTTCGGCGGCTCTCAACTCTCGCAGTTCATGGATCAGACCAATCCCCTGGCCGAGCTGACCCACAAGCGCCGTCTTTCAGCCCTGGGCCCGGGCGGCCTGTCCCGCGACCGCGCTGGCTTCGATGTGCGCGACGTCCATCACAGCCACTATGGCCGCATCTGCCCCATTGAGACACCAGAGGGCCCCAACATCGGCCTCATCGGCAGTCTGGCCACCTACGCTCGCGTCAATGAGTACGGCTTCATCGAGACGCCCTATCGCAAAGTGGTGCGTGAGCTGTCCAACAACTCGCCTGATCTGGTAGGGCGCTTCCTGCGTCAGGATGTCAGTGATAAGAAGGACAAGATGGTGGCCACGGCGGGCTCGGAGGTGACCCCTCAGTTGGCGACCAAGCTGGCCAAGCTGCCGTCCACCACCATCCCTATCCGCCCCTTCGTGTCTGACAAGGTCGTCTACCTATTGGCGGACGAAGAAGAGCGCTACGTGGTGGCCCAGGCCAACGAGCCTCTGGACGAAAGCAACCACTTCCTGGGCAGCAAACTGGAGGCCCGTTTCGGCAGCCACTTCATTACCGCTGCGCCGGAGCAGGTGGACTTCATGGACCTCTCCCCTAAGCAGATCGTGTCCGTGGCCACCTCCCTTATCCCCTTCCTGGAACACGACGATGCCAACCGGGCCCTTATGGGCTCCAACATGCAGCGTCAGGCCGTACCTCTGGTTCGGCCGGAGGTGCCACTGGTAGCCACCGGTATGGAGCGCCGAGCGGCCATCGATTCCGGCCAGGCCTTCTTCGCCGAGGATGATGGCCTAGTGGTGAACTGCACCGCCCGCCACATCCGCATCCAATACGACAACGGTGAGGAGAAGACGTACGAGCTGTCCAAGTTCGTGCGTTCTAACCAGGGGACGTGTGTCAACCAGAGGTCCATCGTACACAAGGGTCAGCGGGTGAAGAAGGGCCAGGCTCTGGTCGACAGTTCCTCTACCGTCCAGGGAGAACTGGCTCTGGGCCAGACCCTCCTCTGCGCCTTCATGAGCTGGGAGGGCTACAACTTCGAGGACGCCATCGTCATCTCAGAGGCGGTCGTCCGCGATGACAAGTTCACCTCCATCCACGTCGAGAAGCACGAGGTCGAGGCCCGCGACACCAAGCTGGGTCCGGAGGAGATCACCCGCGACATACCCAACGTGGGCGAGGAGAGCCTGCGCAACTTGGACGAAGAAGGGATCATCCGCATTGGCGCCGAGGTGCAAGCGGGTGACATCCTGGTGGGCAAGATCACCCCTAAGGGAGAGACGGAGCTTACCGCCGAGGAAAAGCTCCTGCGGGCCATCTTCGGCGAGAAGGCCCGTGAGGTGAAGGACACATCCCTGCGGGTACCCCACGGCGAGCGGGGTAAGATCATCGACGTCAAGGTCTTCTCTCGCGACAGCCACGACGAGCTACCGCCCGGGGTCAACAGGATGGTGCGCGTCTGCATCGGCCAACGGCGCAAGGTGGCCGAAGGGGACAAAATGGCCGGGCGCCACGGCAATAAGGGCGTCATCGCCCGCATCCTGCCGGCGGAGGACATGCCCTACCTGGCTGACGGCACCCCGGTCGATATTCTCCTCAACCCCATCGGCGTGCCCAGCCGCATGAACGTTGGTCAGGTGCTGGAGACTCACCTGGGCTGGGCGGCTAAGCTCCTCGGTTTCCGCGCTCTATCCCCAGTGTTCGACGGCGGCAACCCCCTCACCATTGAGGATGCCCTCGCTCGCACCTGGATTGCTGAGCAGGCCGATGCTGTGCTGCCTCAGCCTAACGGTGACGAGAACGAAGCAGGCGAGAACTTGGACATGGAAAAGGTCTCGCAGTGGCTTGCCAAGCGGGGCTACGATAGCCAGGCGGTGTTCGACGACTTGCAGCCGGGCCAGGCCAAGCGCGCCTGCCTGGAGCTGTGGCTGGAGCAGCAAGGTAAGAGGAAGGTGCGGGGCTTGCCGGAGCAGAAGATGGAGGCCCTGGCGGAGAAAATTCTGGTAGGGGGTGGTCCTGTTGCCCCTATCTTCGGCAAGCAAATCCTCTATGACGGACGCACCGGCCAGCCCTTTGACCAGGCGGTTACGGTGGGCTACATCTACATGATGAAGCTGATCCATCTGGTGGAGGACAAGATCCATGCTCGCTCCACTGGCCCCTACTCCCTCATAACCCAGCAGCCCCTGGGCGGCAAGGCCCAGTTCGGCGGCCAGCGCTTCGGTGAGATGGAGGTATGGGCCCTGGAGGCCTACGGCGCCGCTCACGTCCTCCAGGAGATCCTCACCGTTAAGTCCGATGATGTGGTGGGGCGGGTCAAGACCTATGAGTCCATCGTCAAGGGCGAAGACATCCCCGTGCCGGGGGTGCCGGAGTCCTTCAAGGTGCTGGTGAAGGAACTGCAGAGCCTCTGCCTGGCGGTGGAGGTGCTGAACGAGGAAGAGGAAAGAGTGACCTTGGCGGATACGTCGGCAACCGAAGTTCCAGAGTTGGGTATTAACTTGTCAGGCTTTGAGGGGGAGGATCTACTTGGCTCTTGAGGTGAACGACTTTAATGCCATCCGCATATCGCTGGCTTCGCCGGAGCAGATCCGTTCCTGGTCATATGGGCAGGTAACCAAGCCGGAAACCATCAACTACCGCACCCTGAAGCCGGAGAAGGACGGTCTGTTCTGCGAGAAGATATTCGGGCCCACCAAGGATTTCGAGTGTTACTGCGGCAAGTACAAGCGGGTCCGCTACAAGGGTATCATTTGTGACAAGTGCGGCGTTGAGGTAGCCCGCAGCAAGGTGCGCCGCGAGCGCATGGGCCACATCGAGCTGGCCTCGCCGGTAGCCCACATCTGGTTCGTCAAGGGCCTGCCCAGCCGCGTTGGCCTCCTTCTGGACATGTCGCCCCGCAGCCTGGAGCGGGTGCTCTACTTCGCCCAGTTCATCGTCACTGCCGTGAACGAGGCTGCCCGCGATAAGGCCATCGAGGCCCTGCGTCAAGAGATGGAGACGCAGGCAGCCGAACGCGAGGCCCAGTACGCCGAGAAGATAGCGCTCAGAGAGACCGCCTTGGAAGAGGCCGTCGCCCAGGTGCAATCCCAGCGAGACCAGCAGTTGACTCGCCTGGACGAAGAGCTGACCCGCGAGCTGGAGGCTCTCAAGAAGAAGGTTACTTCCCTGAAGACGGCCATAACCAAGGGGCAGGGCAAGCCGGCTCCGAAGGACTTGGCCCTGGCGGAAACGGTTATCGTTGCCAAGGGCAAGAAGGTCACTGGTCAGACACCACAGCGGCTTCAGACTGAGGCCGACAAGCAGGTGGCGGATCTGGAGGATCTGTTCGCTCAGCGGCGCAGCGAGAGCGAGCTCTTGGCCGATGCCCACATTCAGCAGTTGCAGGATGCCGCCCGGGTGGAGATAGAGCCCCTGCGCCAGAAGATGCACGACGAGCGGCAGGCGGTCGGCGAGGAGTACCGCCTGAAGATCGAGGAACTGGAGGAACTGAAGGACCCCATCCGCGATGATGCCGTCACCCTCCTCATGGAGGCCAAGCACCAAGAGTTGACCGAGGCCTACCCGGACGTCTTCTCGGCGGGCATGGGCGCTGGAGCCATTTTGGATATCCTTCAGCGCCTCGACCTGGATCGGCTGGTCGTCAAGCTGCGCCAGGAGATACAGAGCTTCAGTGGCCAGCGACGGAAGAAGGCCACCAAGCGCCTGAAGGTTGTAGAGGCCTTCCGCAAGAGCAACAACCGACCAGAGTGGATGGTTGTTGCCGTCTTGCCGGTGCTACCGCCAGACCTGCGGCCAATGGTGCAGCTAGATGGTGGTCGCTTCGCCACTAGCGACCTCAATGACCTCTATCGGCGCGTGATCAACCGCAACAACCGCCTCAAGCGTCTGCTGGAGCTGGGAGCGCCGGAGATCATCATTCGCAACGAGAAGCGGATGCTCCAGGAGGCCGTAGACTCGCTCATCGATAACGGCCGCCGCGGCCGCGCTGTATCCACCGCTGGCAACCACAAGCTGAAGTCTCTCTCGGACATGCTCAAGGGTAAGCAGGGGCGCTTCCGCCAAAACCTCCTGGGCAAGCGGGTCGACTACTCTGGCCGTTCGGTCATCGTCGTCGGGCCCGAGCTGAAGCTGCACCAGTGCGGCTTACCCAGGCGGATGGCCCTGGAGCTGTTCAAGCCGTTTGTGATGCAGGCCCTGGTGGAGCGCGGCCTGGCTCACAACATCAAGTCAGCCAAGCGGGTCGTTGAGCGGGCTCGGCCCGAGGTTTGGGACATCCTCGATGAGATCATCCAAGAGCGGCCGGTTCTCCTGAACCGAGCGCCTACCCTCCACCGCCTGGGCATCCAGTCCTTCGAGCCCGTCCTCGTCGACGGCAGCGCCATTCGGATCCATCCCCTGGTCTGCGCCGCCTTCAACGCCGACTTCGACGGCGATCAGATGGCGGTGCACATACCTCTGTCACGAGCCGCGGTGGCCGAGGCGCGTCAGATCATGCTATCGGCCCAGAATCTGCTTCTACCCAGCAGCGGTGAGCCCACGGTAGCCCCTACCCTAGACATTGTTCTGGGCTGCTACTATCTTACCCTGGTCAAACCGCGGGCCAAGGGCGAATACCGTCCGGGCACCCCCCCGCGCGGGGTGTACGGCAGCTTCCAGGAGGTCAAGCTGGCCTACGACTTGGGCCTGGTCGAACTACAGGCCAAGATCAAGGTGCGAGACCGAAGGACCGGCGGCGAGCTCATCGACACGTCGGTGGGCCGGATCATCTTCAACGAGGTGCTGCCCGAGGAACTGGCTCTCCGTAATGACGTTCTGGACAAGAAGGACCTCAAGGATCTGGTGGCGGAATGCTATCACAAGCTGGGTATGGAGCGCACCGCAGAGATGGTCGATGCCATCAAGAACGTTGGCTTCCACTACGCTACCCAGTCCGGCATGACCATTGCCATCAACGATCTGAAGGTGCCCGCAGACAAGGCCACGCTGCTGGAGGCGGCCGACACTCGCATCGGCGAGGTAGAGCAGCAGTACCAGATGGGCTTGATCACCGAGGATGAGCGCTACGACCAGGCGGTGGGCATTTGGCGGGAGACCACCGAGCGAGTGCAGGCCGCCATTCAGAATGAGATGCAGCGCTATGGCGGCGTCTACCTGATGGCCGTCAGCGGCGCCAAGGGTAACATCAGCCAGATCAGCCAGATGTCCGGCATGCGCGGCCTCATGACCGACCCCTCTGGTCGCATCATCGACCTACCCATCCGCTCCAGCTTTCGCGAGGGGCTGACAGTGCTGGAGTATTTCATCTCCACTCACGGCGCCCGTAAGGGACTGGCTGACACCGCCCTTCGCACCGCCGACAGCGGCTACTTGACCCGCCGCCTGATCGATGTGTCCCAGGAGGTCATCATCCTAGAGGATGACTGTGGCACTACCGCTGGCAGCTGGCTATCGGAGTCAACAGAGAAGGGTGTACTTGAATCCCTGCGGGAGCGCATCACTGGCCGCTGGGCCGCCTCTGACCTGATCGACCCCCAGACAGGCGAACTCATTGTTCGCCGCAATGAGGTGATCAACGAGGAAGTGGCCGAGCGTATCGAGGCGCTGGGCATCCAGCGCGTGCACGTGCGTTCGCCTCTGACCTGTCAGGCCAAGCGAGGCCTCTGCGCTCTCTGCTACGGTCGCAGCCTGGCCCGGGGCGACCTGGTGGAGGTGGGCGAGGCCGTTGGCATCGTGGCCGCCCAGAGCATCGGCGAGCCTGGCACCCAGCTCACCATGCGCACCTTCCACACCGGCGGCGTGGCCGGCGTAGACATCACCTCTGGTCTGCCGCGGGTGGAGGAGTTGTTCGAGGCAAGGGTGCCCAAAGGTGCGTCCCTTATCTCTGAGATCGATGGCACGGCTGAGATCGTACGTGAAGGCGACAGTCGGCGCATTAAGCTGGTAAGCAGCGAGCTGTACCGCGATGAATACGCTCTGCCCGAGGGCACCGAGGTTGTGGTCGAGCACGAGGAGTGGGTGGAGCGAGGGGCGCTGCTGGCTCGCCCGGCTCAGCCGGCGAAGGTCAAGAAGGGCAAGAAAAGCGCCCTGCCCGTCGCCGCCGACGACATCACCGCTCGCATGGCCGGCCGCGTCGTGCTGGGCCGGTCAGACCGTCTCTCTATCATCTATGAGGAGCGAGAGGAGCGGGAATACATAGTGCCACCCACTGCCCGCATCCGGGTGGAGACCGGCCAATATGTCCACGCCGGCCAGCAGCTCACTGACGGAGCGGTCAACCCTCAGGACATCCTGCGCGTCCAGGGGCCGGAAGCGGTGCAGCTCTACTTGGTGGAAGAGATACAGAAGGTTTACCGTTCTCAGGGTGTGAACATCAACGACAAGCATATAGAGGTCATCGTTCGCCAGATGCTCCGCCGCGTGCAGGTGGACTCTCCCGGCGATAGTGACCTCCTGCCGGGCGAGTTGGTGGATCGTTTTCGCTTCGAGGAAGTGAACGCCAAGGTGCTGGCTGAGGGTGGCGAGCCGGCCACCGCTCAGCCCGTTCTCCTGGGCGTGACCAAGGCCTCCCTCAACACCGATAGCTTCCTAGCCGCAGCCTCCTTCCAGGAGACCACGCGCATCCTCACCGAGGCGGCTGTCAACGGCGCTGTCGATCACCTCTTGGGTCTCAAGGAGAACGTTATCATTGGCAAGCTCATTCCGGCCCGTGCTCGCGTCACCGTGCCCGAGCGGCGAACTGTGGCCGAGCTCATGGCTCCGTCTGGCTTGCTGGCCGGCGGAGAAGGGGAGCCGGAGGAGGGCGAGCTGGCCGGCGAGGTGGCTCAAGGGTTGGCTAGACTGTCCTCCTTGACTGCTGCCTTTCAGGCTCCTCCCGGCGAGGAAGGCCCGGTAGAGGGATCAGGAGAGGAGCCGAGCGAGGAGTCGGCAGAGGAGCCGAGCGAGGAGTCGGCAGAGGAGCCGGGCGAGGGGCTGGCAGAGGAGCCGGGCGAGGAGCTGGCAGAGGAGCCGAGCGAGGAGCCGAGCGAGGAGTCGGCAGAGGAACCAGGCGAGGAGTCGGCGGACGAGCCGACCGAGGAGCCGGATAGCGAGTAGCTAGACGCTCCCAGCCGGCAAGCTTGAGCCTAGCGGGCCTTGAGCGGAATCTTCCGCCCAAGGCCTATTCAGTGCCTGGGGCTAAGACATCGACGAGGGTGACGAGCCAGCTAGTGGTGATAATGGCGGCTAGAGTCACGCACCAGATGCAGATGGCCTCCAGGACGAACAGCTCGATGTAGGTAAGGTAGGCTGAGAAGGCAACCCCTGCCAGGGTCATGCTGAAGGCTGCCAGGGGAGTCCATTCCTCCGCCAGGGGCAGGCAGGCCAGCCGCGCCAGCACCAGCGCCAGCAGGCCAGCGCAGAAAAGTATGCCCAGCAGAGCCACCGGAATTCCGACCAGCGTTGCGTACTCGCTGTCTTGCACCGTCTGGCACTCACCGATGCCACCGCAGGCTATGGGCTGATCGGCATAGTGGCTGTAGGTTAGATAGGCCGCTACCCCCATGCCGGCTATGGCCAGCACGATCAGAGCTAGAGATCTCAAGAAGGGCCCCGTCATCAGGGGGGCCGCTGCGGGCAAGGCCTCAGCTTTGCTCTGCCTCACCCGTCTCACCCAGTCTGCCCAGCTCGTCCTCTATGGCCGTCTTGAATTCTGCGTAGGACTTGGCCCCGGTCAGCTGGGTCTGCCCCACGAAGAAGGTGGGGGTGCTGTTGATGTTCCGGCGCTTGGCCTCAAGGTTGGTGGCTGCCACGTCATTGATGTACTTGCCCTCGTCCAGGCAAGCATTGAAGGAGCCTGTATCGAGGCCCAAAGTCTCGGCGAACGCCTTGAGGCGCTCTTTGCTGAAGGCTCCGTCGTTGTGTTTGCCCCCCTGGTTAGCGAAAAGGATGTCGTAGTATTCCCAGAACTTGTCTTGCTCGGCAGCGCACTCGGCGGCTTCGGCCGCCCACTGCGATTCCTCCCCCAGAAAGGCGACATGCTTGCAGACTATCTTTGCCTTGCCGTTGGCAACGTACTCTTCCTCTACTTGGGGAAGGGTCTCCTGAGCCACGCGCGCACAAAAGGTGCACTGGAAATCAGTATACTCGACGATGGTGACAGGAGCATCGGCGTTCCCCAGGGTGGTTCCTTCGCGAGGGATGTCGGCTGGCCTTGGGGTGGGGACAACGATTTCGGAGGGCGTGCTGTCGCCGCCGCCCTCCCAGACGGTCTGGCTCAGCACGATCAGAATGACGACGGCAACCGCCGCCGCCGCCATGCCTGTCACAACCCCCAGATAGCGAAGGCGTCTGCTGGGTCTGGTTGGTTTCTTCTGCTCCCGCCGCCCTCGAGTCCTTCTGCTCATGCACAACCCCTCTAGCTACGACGATAGCAGCGCGCTGTCTGAGTGTCAACGTAAGGAGTCGGCGGAGGAAGGCACAGGCCCACTTGGAAGGGCGTGTCCCGGCAGCGCAGTCGCTTCCCTTTGAGGCCCTAGGAGACCTGCATGCGCTCGCCTGGGTCGTGGGCTCGCCGGCTTCGTCGTCGGCGGATCAGCTCATCGATCTTGGCCAGGCAGGACTCCGCCTCCAGCCGCTGCACGCCGCAGACGCTGCACAGCTCCCTGTGGCAGTCGACGGTGGCTGCCCCTTTTGCCGTCTTCAGCCACTCTCCGCGCAGGTAAGCTTCGCTGACGCCGACGTCGATGTGGGACCACGGAAACTTCTCGAAAAGCCCCCGTTCACGGTGAGCGTAGAAGCTGGGATCGAGGTCGCATTCCTGGAAGGCCTGCTGCCAACGGCCCCAGTCCAGGTGCTCGCGCCAGGCGTCGAATTTGCAGCCCACCTCCCAGGCGCGCTGGATGGCTTGCCCCAGCCGACGGTCGCCGCGGGAGATGACCGCCTCCAGCAGGCTGTGCTCTGGTTCCTCCCAGGAGAACTCCACGCCGGCCCGCTTGCAGCCCCTGCGCAGAAGGTCGTGCTTGGGGCCCAGCTCCTCGGCGGTGCTCTGGTGAGCCCATTGGAAGGGCGAGTGCGGCTTGGCAACGAAGATGGAGGTGCTCACCCGCACACGAGCGCGACCGCGATGATAGCGGCGGCCGATCTCCTTCACCCTGGCCGCCAGATCGACGATCTCCTGCATGTCCTCCAGAGTCTCGGTGGGCAGGCCCACCATGAAGTACAGCTTGATGCTCGTCCAGCCACGAGAGAAGGCCGCCTCCGCCGCCCGCAGGACATCCTCTTCCGTCATCGGCTTGTTGATAGCCACGCGCAGGCGCTGGCTGCCCGCCTCCGGGGCGAAGGTGATGGTGTGCTTGCCCGGCCCGGACACGGCCTCAGCCACTTCCACCGAGAAGCTGTCCACCCGCAGGCTGGGCAGGGAGATAACGACACTATCGCCGAACTCCTCCTTTAGTGCCCGCATCATTGGCACGATCTGCGAGTGGTCGGTGGTGCTGAGGGACAACAAGGAGAGCTCGCGATAGCCGGTACTGGCCAGCACCTCCCTGGCGAGGGCTACCGCCTCCTGCGCTGTACGCTCCAGACGGGGGCGATAGATCATCCCCGCTTGGCAGAAGCGACACCCCTGGGTGCAGCCGCGCTGGATCTCGATGCCGGCGCGGTCGTGCACTATCTGAACGAAGGGAACAATGGGCCGCTTGGGCAACGCCAGCAGCTTCTGCACGAACCGCTTGCGCGGTCGAGGAGACGCGGCCACATCCACTGACCTCACCTCGGCGATAGTGCCATCGGGATGGTAGATCACCTCGCAGAAGCGGGGCACGTAGATGCCTTTGATGGCGGCTAGCTCCCGCAGGAGCCGCCTTTTCGATCGGCCTCTCCTCTCCTTGAAGCACCGAACACAGTCGACGATATCCAGGATGAGCTCCTCGCCGTCACCCAGGGCGAACGCATCGATGAAGTCGGCCAGGGGCTCGGGGTTGAGGGCGCCGCTGCCGCCGGCGATGACCAGGGGCAGGGCCCGCCGCCGGTCTGCCGCCGCCAACGGCAGGCCGGCCAGGTCGAGCATGTTCAGAACGTTGGTGTAGGTTAGCTCGTAGCCCAGCGAGAAGCCAATGACATCGAACTCGCCCAGGGGGTGGCGGGTCTCCAGGCTGAAGAGGGGGATGCCTTCCTGGCGTATGGCTTGTTCCATGTCCGTCCAGGGGGCGTACGCTCGCTCGCAGAGCACACTGTCGTCCTGGTTGAGAAGCTCATAGAGGATGGCCAGGCCCAGGTTGGACATGCCAATGTCGTAGACATCGGGATAGGCCAAGGCGACCCGCAGGGGCGTGTGGCTCCAGTCCTTGACCACGGAGTTCCACTCGCCGCCGCTGTAGCGGGCGGGCTTGCTCACCCGCCGGAGAATCGGATCCATATCAGGAATGGCCAAATTCGCTGCCTCGCTAGGAGAAAGACCTCGGAGTCCTCATCATACTGAACCGCCACCTGGGGTGGCAACCTTGTCTGGCTGGGGCTTGCTCGCAGACTCAGCAGTTGATACTATACAGCGTCAGCATTCTTGGAGTGAGCGTGGAGATGTTTGAGAAGATACTCGTGCCGCTGGATGGATCGCCTCTGGCGCAAGCGGTCCTGCCCTATGTGATGGTAGTGGCCAAGGGGTTCCATAGCCGTGTCATCCTCTTGCATGTTGCCGAGACCGCCCTTGACGACGCGGCTCCCGAGCAGAAGACCTACGCCGATGAGGCCATGGAGCGCATCCGTCCCCTGGCCGAGAACTACCTGGCGGGGGTAGCCGACGAGTTGCGTAAAGAGGGGATCGATGCCGAGGCCAAGGTGGTGAAGGGCCGGGCAGCAGCGCAGATTATGGGATACTGTGAGCAGGAGAACGTTGGTTTGATCGCCCTGTCAACCCACGGGCGCTCGGGGTTGGCTCGCTGGGTGATGGGAAGTGGCATCGACAAGATTCTGCGCGCCTGTGAGCAGCCTGTTCTCCTGGTCAGGCCACGCGATGAGGGCGCCGGCGGCGAGGCTGTCGGACGGCTGTCGAAGATTATCGTTCCCCTGGACGGCTCCGACGCTGCCGAAGCGGCCCTTCCCTTCGCCGAGGAGCTAGCTAAGACCCTGGGGCTGGAGGTCATCCTTATCCAGGTGATCGGCGTCGAGACTACTGTGCACTTCGGCCCCATGGCTCCGGATAGCTGGCCAGTGCCTAGTGACATCCTGCAACGGCTGGACGTGGTGGCCTCTGGCTACCTTACGGGCCTGGCCAAGCAACTCAAGGACAAGGGACTGACGGTGCAGTGGGAGGTGTTGCGCGGCCCGGCGGGCTTCAGAATCGTGGAGTTTGCCAAGGAGACCCCCGACAGTCTGGTGGCCATGACCACTCACGGTCGCTCCGGTTTCCGCCGCTGGGTCATGGGTAGTGTGACGGACAGCGTGGTGAGGCACGCGGGTGAGCCGGTTCTGGTGATGCGTCCTCATCGTCCCCGCTGATTGACTTTGGACGCGGCCTTTGCCAAAATTGGAGCAGGCGAAGCGAATAGGGTGCCGAAGTCGCCACAGGCGACACGGGGGAACCAACAGCCTGTGATTAGCAGGCACGGGGTGAATCTCCGACGGTGTCGGAGTAGGCTAGCTCCTTCAAGCCGAACCCGTCAGCTAACCTCGTAGGCATGCGAAGGAGAGGCTAGCATAGAGGGACGAGAGGCTAGGCCTCCCGTCCCTTCGTTCGTATTGGGCACAGGCGCCACTCGCTGGCAGGCGGGGGAAGGCGTCAGCAGGGGGAAGCGTCCGGAGGATGAGCCTCCCCAATGAGAAGAGCACAGCGGTGAAGCGCAGACGCTGGGCTGCCTGGCGCTTGGAGTACAGTCTTCTCATCTTTGTCGTCGCCTTGATGACCGTCTTCGCCTTCGCCTTCTTCTACTTCCAGGTCGAGGTGACCAGGCTCAAGGACTACGGCTACGTCGGCGTGTTCATCATCAGCTTCATCGGGGCCGCCTCGATGATTCTGCCGACGCCTGCTCTTGCCTCTGTGGTTGGCGGCGGCGCGATCCTCAACTCCTATCTGGGCATACCCACCTTCGTTTGGGTGGGTATCGTCGCTGGTCTGGGAGAGGCTCTGGGCGAATTCACTGGCTATGCGGCTGGCTACGGCGGCCGCATCGTGATCCAGCAGCGCCCGGAGTACAAACGGGTTCAGGGCTGGATGGAGCGCCACGGCGTGATCACCATGTTCGTGATGTCTGTCATCCCCAACCCCCTGTTCGACGTGGCTGGTGCAATGGCAGGGGTTGTTCGCATGCCCCTGGGCCGCTTCTTCCTGGCCGTTTTGGCAGGCAAGGTCATCAAGGACATGTACATAGCGGCCGTGGGCGATTTCGGCATCGGGGTCCTGGGAGGACTCTTGAGCTAGGGCCCACGATTGTGACGCGTGTACGAGCATATGTTATACTTGCCGTAGGTTATCTGGCCGCTATTATTTTGAGGCCTTACTGAGAGAGTGTTCATGGGGCACTCTCTTGCAGATCCGCCTAGGGCGGAAGTCTGCGCTCGGTGGGGAGGCATTATTCGATGATCATCAATATCAGCGTCGTTTTTCGCGTTGTTGGTGCTATCTTCTTTGGATATGTGGGCCTTCGTATGGGGGCCTATCTGGCCGAGGGTGACAGCGGCAGCACCGCGGTGATCTTCTGGACGGCACCGCCTGTACTGTCTACCATCTTCGGGATCATAGCGGGGCCTTTGCTCTTCCTGGCGCCCCTGCGTCGCTTCCAGCAGTGGACCAGTCAGTTCGAGCCCATTCAGCTGGTGCTGGGCACCTGTGGCCTGGTGGCCGGGCTGGCGGTGGCGGCCCTCTTGACGCCTGCCCTCCTCACTCTTCCCGGCATCGGCGGCGTGCTTGCCCCTTTCATAGTTAGCGCCATCCTGGGCGCTCTGGGCGTGGCGGCCATGCTCGGTCGCGAGGAGCAGTTCGCCGAGTTCCTTTCGCGCTACCTGCCCCTGACAAACAAAGGGACGGGCCGCATGCCTCGCCGGATCGTTGTCGATACCAGTGCCGTCATTGACGGCCGCATGGCCGATATCGTCGAGACAGGCTTCATCATGGGCACCCTGGTGATACCTCGCTTCGTCCTAGACGAGCTGCGCTACATAGCTGATTCTCCCGATTCCCTCAGACGCAACCGTGGCCGACGTGGCCTCGACATCCTCGGCCGCCTTCAGAAGGAGGCGCTGGTGCCCTTGGAGGTCTCGGAGACTGATTTCGAGGATGCGCGCGATGTCGACGGCAAGCTCATCCGCTTGGCCAAGAGCATGGGCAGTTGCATCATGACCAACGACTTTAACCTTAATCGCATCGCAGAGCTGGAGGGGGTAAAAGTTCTCAACGTCAACCACCTGGCCAACGCCGTCAAGGTGGTTGTGTTGCCCGGAGAGGAAATGCAGGTGCACATCATCCAGGAGGGGAAGGAGAGCGGCCAGGGGGTGGGCTTCCTGGATGATGGCACCATGATCGTGGTGGAGGGCGGCCGCCGCTATCTGAACGAACAGGTGGAGGTCATCGTTACCCGCGTCCTTCAGACTGTGGCTGGTCGGATGATCTTCGCTGCGCCCAAGAATAGCTAGCTGATACGTCGATAGAGCGCGTCTATGTCCGCCAGCCGTGAATCAGTGGGCGCCATCATCGCTGCTGCCGGCCGCAGTCAGCGGATGGGTGGCAGAGACAAGCTGTTCGTCGTCGTTGGCGGCAAGCCCCTTCTCGCCCACAGCCTCAGCGCCTTCGATACCTGTCGTGGCGTGGATAGGGTGGTATTGGTTCTTGCGCCAGAGAACATGGAGCGGGGAAAAGAACTGGTGGCCGAGGCTGGCCTCAGCAAGATGGCGGCTGTCTGTCAAGGGGGCGAACGCCGCCAAGATTCGGTGCGTAACGGTCTGGAGGCGCTGGCGTCTTGTCAGTGGGTGGTGGTGCATGACGGGGCCCGCCCCCTGGTGACCACCGCGCTTATCGAGGAGGGCCTGGAGGCAGCGAAGAAGACAGGGGCAGCCGTTGCCGCCCTGCCTATTGGGGACACGGTCAAGGAAGTGGAACCACCGGATATCATCGGGCGCACGCTATCGAGGGGTCGGCTGTGGGCCGCCCAGACGCCTCAGGTCTTCCGCTACGACATCCTGCGCCAGGCTCATCAGCAGGTTCAGGATGAGGCCACCGATGATGCCGCTCTAGTGGAAATGCTGGGATATCAGGTCAGGGTGTTCGAGGGCTCGCCTCGGAACATCAAGGTGACCACCGCCGCCGACTTGGCTGTAGTGGAAGCACTGCTCGCCCAAAGCAGGGTAGGTTAGACATGCGTGTGGGCATCGGCTATGATATACACAGATTTGAGAAGGGGCGTCGGCTCATTCTGGGGGGCGTGGAGATAGCGGAGGAAACAGGGCTGGGCGGCCACAGCGATGCGGATGTCCTCCTCCACGCTATCACGGACGCTCTGCTGGGGGCAGCGGGCCTGGGCGACATCGGCTGTTTCTTCCCGCCAGACGATCCGACCTACGCCGGGGCTGACAGCCGCAAACTGCTGGCTCAAACCGGTCAGATGATAGCCCAGGTGGGCTACACGGTCTGGAGCATGGATGCTACCGTCATTGCCGAGAAGCCCCGCTTGAGCCCCCACATCCGTTCGATGCGGCAGCGTATCGCTGACACCCTCGATCTGGATGAGGCGAGGATAAGCGTGAAAGCTACCACCAACGAGGGCATCGGCGACATCGGTCGGGGTAAGGCGATTGCCGCCCTGGCTGTGGTCCTGCTGCAGGAACGTTAGGAAGAGAAATCGGTATGGCGTTATCTCAGGGGATGCTTCCTTCTCTGCCCGTGGCGGCCTGCTGTCGCTTGGTCTGCATATGTATAGAGGGGTGCCCCGCTGGGCCGGGACACCCCATAAAGGGAAGAAGACAGCCACGGACAGGAGGGATAGCCCGTGTCAGTCTTACAGGGCATTAAACGCGATATCGAAGCCGCGCAGGAGCGGGACCCAGCCGCTACCAGCGCACTTGAGGTCGTTCTGGCCTATCCCGGCTTTCACGCTCGCCAGCTCCACCGCCTGGCCCATTTCCTTTATCAAAAGCGCCAGCGCGTGCCGGCCAGGGTCATTTCTCACCTTAGCCGCACCCTTACCGGTATCGAGATCCACCCCGGCGCCGAGATCGGCGACGGCTTCTTCATCGACCATGGCATGGGGGTGGTCATCGGCGAGACGACGCAGATCGGCGACAACTGTCACCTTTACCAGGGCGTGACGCTGGGGGGCACCAGCACCAAGCGGATGAAGCGCCACCCTACCCTGGGCGATAACGTGGTGGTGGGGGCTGGTGCCAAGCTTATTGGGGCGATAGACGTGGGGAATAACGTGCGCATTGGGGCCGGCTCCGTGGTGGTTTCCAACGTGCCCGACAACGCCACTGTCGTGGGCGTACCCGGCCACGTGGTGGCCTATCATGACCCCGGCAACGACACGATCTTGAAACTGCCAGACCCCGAGTGGGATATTATTCAGCGGTTGGAAGGGCGGATCAAGAAGCTGGAGAAGCGCATCGCCGAACTGGAGAAGGCGAGGAAGAAGGAGCCAGCCGCCAGCCGGCGTCAGGAGGATGCCTCTTGAAACTCTACAACACCCTCAGCGGTAAGAAGGAGGACTTCGCCCCAGCGGACGGGCCGGTGAAGATGTACGTCTGCGGCGTGACTCCCTATGACCGCAGCCACCTCGGCCACGCCATGAGCTACATCATCTTCGATGCTCTCCGTCGCTACCTGGAGTACCGTGGCCACGAGGTACGCCACGTCCAGAACTACACCGACATCGACGACCGCATCATCGCTCGCGCCAACCAGTTGGGCATCCCGCCTCAGGAGCTGGCCGAGCAGTTGATCGCCGAGTATGCCGCCGAGATGGAGGCCCTCAACGTTCTGCCGGCCCACGTCTACCCTCGTGCTACCGAGGAGATCCCCACCATGATCGACATGATCTCCACCCTGATTGACAAGGGCTACGCCTATGAGGCCGAGCGCGATGTCTATTTCCGGGTCAGCGCCAAGAAGGACTACGGCAAGCTTTCCGGCCGCAGCCTGGAGGCCACGGAGGCCGGCGCCCGATGTGGCGTAGGACGAGAAGTGGAGCCCGGCGAGAACAAGGAGCACCCGGGCGATTTCGCCTTGTGGAAAGCGGCCAAGCCGGGAGAGCCTTCCTGGCCCAGCCCCTGGGGGCCTGGTCGTCCTGGCTGGCACATCGAGTGTTCCGCCATGTCGGTGAAGTACCTGGGCGAAACCCTGGACATCCACGGCGGCGGCGTCGACCTCGTCTTCCCCCATCACGAGAACGAGATCGCCCAGAGCGAGGCCTACACCGGGCGCGAGCCCTTCGTTCGCTTCTGGCTGCACAATGGCTGGCTGTACCTCGACGAAGAGAAGATGAGCAAGTCCCTGGGAAACATCATCCCCATCAGCGAGGGCCTGGAGAAATACGGTGCCGATGGCTGCCGCCTGTTCGTCCTCAATTCCCACTATCGCAGCCCCCTTACCTACAGCGAGGAAGGGCTGGAGGCGGGCAAGCGAGCCGCAGAGCGCCTTCGCCTGGCCGCCTGCCTGCCCGGCGCTGGAGAGGGGCCTCCCCTCGACCCTGAGGCCTTTCGCCGCCGCTTCATCGAGGCCATGGACGACGACCTGAACACAGCTCAGGCCTTGGCTGCTCTGTTCGACCTGGCGCGGGAGATAAACCGCGCCCGCGACGAGGGCTGGCCGGTGGAGGAGGGCCAGGCAGCCCTGCGCGAACTGGCGGGCGTCCTTGGTCTGACCCTGGCCGAGGAGGAGGTGGGGCTGGCCGCCCGCCCCTTCATCGACCTGCTGGTGGAGCTGAGAGATGAGCTGCGAGAGGCCAAGCTCTATCAGCTCTCCGACAAGGTGCGCAGCCGCCTGGCCGAGCTGGGCGTTGCTCTGGAGGACACCTCCGAAGGCACGCGCTGGCGCCGTAGGGGCTAGAGAGAACAAGCTCCATTTCGTTCCCGGGGAAATTGGCCGATCGGGGTCACGCGCAATCCTGGTCTCTTGCCCATTGCGTGCTCGTGGGGGTTGTGCTATCATCCGTGCTTGGCCCATCCGCTGAGTATCTTGCCTGCCGCCAGGCAGGAGCACGAAAGGGGGGATTGATGCACCTGATCATTGATGGCTACGGGGGCGATCCCCGCAGACTGGCTGACCTGGAACTTGCGCGCGCGCTCTTAGACAGGGTCCCGCTCGAAATAGGGATGGCCAAGATCGCGCCGCCCTATGTCTGCCGCTATGAAGGCGCGAAGCCTGGCGATTGGGGCATCTCCGGCTTCGTGCTCATCGCCGAAAGTCACCTCAGCGTCCATACTTTCCCCGACCGTGGCCTGCTTTGGGCCGACATCTTCTCCTGCAAATCGTTTGACGCCGATCGGCTAGTGGAGGCAGTGCGAGAGGCCTTTTCCTTGCAGGAGGCGCGGGTTACCCTGCTGGGACGGGGCTTGGAGTACAGCGAGGAGTTGACCCCGACAGCCACCCGCAGGGCATCTCCCTAGGGAGAGCGCCGGGTGCATGATCTGTTCGGCCCTTCCGTGACCCCTTTCCCCGTGGGCGACAAGGCCAGCGCCGCCGAACTGGTGCGTCGCATGGGCGGTACCGCTTTCCAGGCCCGCAAGCTGGCCCAAGCAGTGCACATCTGGGACGCCATGCTCCAGGGCGAGGTCACCATCTTCCTGGGCCTGGCAGGGGCTATGGTTCCGGCCGGCATGCGCTCGCTCGTTGCCTATCTCATCGAGAACCGCCTCGTCGACTGCGTGGTGAGCACGGGCGCCAATCTCTACCATGATCTCTACGAATGCCTGGGCTATCGTCACTGGCAGAGCGGCCAGGAGACCGATGATCTCCGCTTGGCCAAGGAGCAGGTCTATCGCTTCTACGACGTGCTGGCCAGCGAGCAGGACTTCTCTCAGGGCGAGCGCTTCATCACCGACTTCTCCCTGGCCCTGGACCCGTCGCGCTCCTACACCACTCGCGAGTACTTTCGTCTTCTGGGGCGGGCGCTCGTGCCGGTGGCCAAGGAGGAGGGGATCCTGACGGCTGCCGTCCGACAGGGCGTTCCAATCTACTGCCCTGCGCTGGGAGACAGCGTTTTCGGCCTGGCGATAGCGGAAGGTCGTCTGCGCAGCGGCCTTCGTCTCACCTTCGACATCATTGCCGACGTAGTGGAGATGGCCCACATCGCCACCCAGGCCAAGACCAGCGGCGTCGTCTACATTGGCGGCGGCACCCCCAAGAACTTCGTCCAGCAGGCGGCGGTTGCCGCCTATCTCTTCGGTCGTGAGGGGTCGGGCCATAAGTACGGCATCCAGATCACCATGGACGAGCCCGATTGGGGAGGGCTATCAGGCTGCACCTTCGAGGAGGCCCAATCTTGGTGCAAGATGGCGCCTGACGCCACCTTTGTGACGGTTCGGGCCGAGGCTACCATCGTCCTGCCCGTCATCGTCAGCGCCCTGGCCGAGGGCAGTGCCCAGACCATCCGCGACCGGCAGCGGCCCGCTATCTCCTTCGAGGGTCTGGCTGAGGCTTAGCGACGGCCGATGGCTCACGAGAGCTTCTTTCCCCGCACTACCTTCGCTGCCATCCCCGAGGACTACGCTCGCTTCGAGAGCGCCCGCGTGGTGATCCTGCCCGTCCCCTACGAGAGCACCAGCAGCGGCCGTGCCGGCTGCCGCGAGGCGCCACGAGCGATCATCGAGGCCTCGGAGGAGATGGAGCTGTACGACTTCGACCTGGAGTGCGAGCCCTATCGAGTGGGCATCCATACGCTGGCGGAGATGATGCCTCACACGGGCGACCCACAGACCATGGTGGAGCGGGTGGAGGGGGTAGTGGGGGAGTTGCTGGACAGCGGCAAGTTCGTGGTGACCCTGGGAGGCGAGCACATGCTGGCCGTGGGGGCTGTGCGAGCGCACAAGCGGCGGATCGCCAACTTCTCCGTCCTTGCCCTTGACGCCCACGCCGACCTGCGGCAGGAGTATCTGGGCACCCCCTACAATCACGCCAGCGTCCTCCGCCGTCTTCTGGACGACGACTGCCTCACGGTGCAGGTGGGGCTGCGCAGTGCCACTCGTGAGGAGCACGAGCTCGTCCGCGAGCGGAAGCTGCCATTCTTCTCGGTCTCGGCCTATCGTGCTCTGGCGGACGGCCCGCGAGAAGTTGTCTCCGGCCTGAGCGAGGACGTCTACGTTACCATCGACCTGGACGTCTTCGATCCCTCCCAGATGGCGGCGGTGGGCACCCCCGAGCCGGGCGGCCTCTTGTGGGACGAGGTGGTCGGTCTGCTGGCGGCTGTGGCCAGTGGAAAGCGAATCGTCGGCTTCGACGTGACGGAGCTGGCCCCCCGCCTGGGGCCTTTTGCCAACGCTCAGTTGGCGGCCAGGCTGGTCTATCGCGTCATTGGCCTGGCGCTACCTGTCCCCGAAGGGTCCTGATCTGCTCCAGGTGCTCGCTGGCGTGGTCGGCCAGGAGTTTGCCGTACTGAGCTATGCTGATCGGGCCCCGCTCCTCGTGGCGGCCCCTGCGTTGCCACTCCTCCTCGCCTAGGTTCTCCAGCAGGTAAGCGAGACCACCCGAGAAGGCCCTCAGGGCGGTCAGCACAGGGGGCATGCTCTCGCTCTGGTATTCGCGCTCACGGGCCAGGGCCTCCTGGTCGTACGCCGGCAGGAGGGGGTCGTCCTCGCTGAGCATGTGGTGGATGCGCTCGCCATCGATCTCGAAGGAATCGCGCAGGTGGCAGCAGACCTCCTTGATCGACCACTCGCTCGGCGACGGGCGCCAGCGGAGGGCGTCTTCGGAGAGGCCCTGCACCAGTTCCTCTATCTGGCTTGGTAGGCCTCGCAGAATGTCCACGATCTCTTGTCGGTTCATAGGGAGTCCCTTCTGCTAACTCGCGTTGGTCTCGTACGCCTGCAGCCGCTCTTCCACCTCCTGGCGGCTGGGGACGGCCGCTGTGCCTTTCGCCTCCACCGAGACACTGGCGGCGGCGGCGGCAAACAGCGCTGCCTGCCAGGCATCGTCCGTCTCGACGTAGCGGCTGAGGAAGGCGGCGGCGAAGATGTCGCCGGCGCCTGTGGGGTCGACCTCCTCAACCGGGATCGCTGGCACCTCCCGCCAGCGGTTCTCGCTCCACAGGCGAGCACCCCTGGCTCCACGCGTAAATGCCAGGAGGGGCACCTGGGCCGCCCAGCGGGCCAGCGCTTCCTCCGCCTCCGCGGGCGGCAGATCCTCGTCGGACACAAAGAGGGCTTGGCTGCGCTTGAGGAGAATGCGCGGCCGCCAGCGGCGGGGCGACGCCTGCTCCACCCGGCCGTCGGGGCGGATGGTGCGCAGCCACCCCTGGGGGGTGATGGCGAGCAGGGAGCGGGGGAAGCAGCGCTCTACCTCTTCCTCCACCTCGCCCACCAGCGGCCCCAGCAGAACGACCTTGGCCTCCAGGAAGTCTTGGGGCACGTCGCTGGCGGCGATGGTTCGTGCTCTCGCCCAAACGTATTGAAGGCGTCGCTTGGGGCCGTAGACGTTCTCAAAGACGGTGGTTTCGTCGGAGGGGAGCAAGCGGACGTCGATGTTGGGCAGAAGCAGCGACGGATCGAGGTCGCTGGCGGCGCTGGAGAGGACAGCCGTACGCAGGCCCAGCTTGCTGGCGGTGAGGGAAGCGTAGGCAGCCGTACCGCCCAGGCGCCAGCCTTCCGCCGCCTTATCCTTAGCCAGGTGGCCGATGACGAGGAAATCGGGCGCCCCCATCGGCGTTTCTAGGGCGAGCGGCGCTTGAGGGAGATGGCCACCTTGCGACTTTCTCCGTCGCCCAGACTGAAGCTGGTGACCTGGGAGTCATCGGCTAGAGCCAGGTGGACGATGCGCCTCTCGTTGGCGGGCATGGGCTCCAGGGTCATGGTGCGACCGGTGGATTTGACCTTTTCGGCCAGGCGGAGGGTCAGTCCCTTCAGGTTTTCCTCGCGCCGGCGTCTGTAGCCCTCAACGTCCACACTCACCAGGGCTTTCGACTTGAGCTGGCGACTCACCATATGATTCACCGTGTACTGAAGGGCGGCCAGGGTGGAGCCGCGCCGCCCGATGAGGATGCCCAGGTCCTCCCCGACCACGTCTAGGACGGCGCTTGCTCTTCCCAGCCCGTCGCCGGGGGTCTCGGGCAGGCGCGATGTCACTTCAGCGTCGATGTCCATGAACTCCAGCAGGCGCTGCAAGAACTCGATGGCCATCTTGATGGTGGGGCTCTCCAGGTCGACCTGCTCCGTGGTGATTGGCCTCACCACGACGCGAGCGTTCTCGCCGCCGAGGCCAAACAGGCCGGTCCGGCCGGCGCTGAGAATCTCCACTTCAACCTGGGCGCGATCCAGCTGCAGTTGCTCCAGGGCGGAGGCTATCGCGTCATCTACGGTCTTTCCGCTTGCCTCTACTTCTTCCATGTCTCAACCTCTTCTTCTTGCGCTTACCCCCCGTGGGCTGGTCAGCCTCGACAAGCTCCTCGGCTGGCTCCTCGGCCGCCTCTTTCTCCTTGGGCGGCGGCCCCTCTCGACGGCTGGCTTGCCGGCCGGCCGGGGCGGTGGATGGCGGCATGAGGACGGTGCGCCAGTTTATGGGCTCTGGGCCGTGGGTGAAGTAGTACATGACGACGCCGACGATATTGCTCATGGCCCAGTACACGCCCAGGCCGCTGGGAACCTGCAGGGTAAAGAAGGCGAACATGAGGGGCATCATCCACAGCATCATCTGGTTGGTCGATTGAGTGCGGGGATCGGTGGTGGTCGGCGTGGCCAGCCGCTGCTGAACGTAGGTCGAGGCGAATACTATGAAGGCCAGGATCAGGCTGGTATCCGGCTGGCCCAGGTCCATCCAGAGGAAGTTGTTCTCCAGGGGCACCGCCTGCTCGATGTAACCCCAGGGGTAGAGCCGCTGCGATAGGCCTATAATGCTCTCGGGCGTTCCCCCCACTATGATCCTCAGGGCTTGGTAAAGGCCGATCCAGATGGGGAACTGTACAAGCATCGGCAGGAGGCAGCCCAAGGGATTCACTCCTGCCTCGCGGTAGAGCTTCATCGTCTCTTCCTGGCGGCGTTTGGGGTCCTTGTACTTCTTCTGAAGCTCCTGCATCTTGGGCTGAAGGGCAGACAGGGACCGCGACGAGCGGATCTGGCGCAAGGTGAGGGGCATGGTGAGCAGCCGCATCAAGATGGTGAAGACGATGATGGCCACCCCAAAGTTGCCCAGGAAGATGTTGTTGAGGATGACCAGGGCGTTGGTTATGGGGTTGACGAAAACGAGATCCCAGAGAAACACGCCCCAGCTACCTCACTCGGTTACGACCAGCAGAACAGCCCTGCCGTCCTTGCTCACTGTGAACAGGTCGCCGCCCTGAGCGCTGATGTAGGCCGTGGCTTCCTCGACCAAGGGGTCGGACAGGACGGTCTTGGCTAGCTCGATGGGCAGGGGCCACACGCTCCGGCCATTCTGGGGGTCCAGCCCGTACAGCTCGCCCTTCCGGTTAGCGATCAGCAGCACGTCGTCGAGGAGCACCGGCGCCGCCCGCACGGGAGCGCCGGTATCCTGCTCCCACTTGAGGTTGCCGTCGTTCACATCCAGGGCGTAGACCTTGCCATTGAGGCAGCCGGCGTAGACGCTGTCCTCCAGAACCAGCGGCTGCGTCCAGAACCAATCGTCGGCCGCGAAGTGCCACTTTTCTTCGCCGCTGGCGGCATCGAGGGCGCGGATCCTGCTGTCCAGTCCTCCCACCAAGAGGGTCCCTTCGGCTAGGACGGGCGTGGACGCGAGGCCGCTCTTGGCCTTGAAGTGCCACTTTTCTTCGCCGCTGGCGGCATCCAAGGCGTAGACTTTCTTGTCCATGGACGCCACGTAGACGACGCCATCCG
The DNA here is from genome assembly GCA_020356025.1 of Dehalococcoidia bacterium. Taxonomy (GTDB): domain Bacteria; phylum Chloroflexota; class Dehalococcoidia; order SM23-28-2; family SM23-28-2; genus SM23-28-2. Next base: position 450,053 of record CP070630.1, read on the forward strand.
CCACCAGCGGGGTCGCCCAGATGCTATCACCGCTCTTGAAGCGCCAGCGCTCCTGGCCGCTGGCAGCATCCAGGGCGTAGAGGCGGCCATCGTCTGAGCCCACATAGACCACGCCGTCCTGAACGACGGCGTTGCCGACAATGGGGCCGCCGGTCTCTAGCTGCCAGCGAATGTCGCCGTTGGGCAGATCCAGGGCATACAGCCAGCCGTCGTAGGCGCCGAAGTAGACGATGCTGTCGGCCACCACTGGCGTGCTGTAGATGGCCTCCGGATCGATCTTGCTGCCGTCAGGGTGCCTCTGATCCTTGAGGGGGAAGCGCCAGAGCACCCTGCCGCTCGAATCGTCGATGTCGACGGCGGCCATTTCTCCGCGGCCAATGCTGGCGACCAGTCGGTCGTCTGCCAGCGTCGGCCCTGCCCAGCCCTCGGGCTGGGCGATACCGGCGCACGCTGTGGCAAGGAAGAGGGTCGACAGCACCAGCAGGAGGAGAAAAGACGACCCTACGAGTTTCTTACTTCGAACCGTATTCCTCCTGGCAGAGGCGATGTTCGAAAGCTCGCCCTGGCTGGCCTGATGGATGGGCTAGGGGACAGGGTCATAGCCGCCGGCGCTGAAAGGGTGGCAGCGGAGCAGGCGTCGCAGCGCGAGCCAGCCCCCCTTTGCCACACCGTAGCGCTGGACGGCTTCGTGGCCATACCGGGAGCAGCTAGGAAGGTAGCGACAGGAGGGCGGCATCGTCGGGGAGATGTGCCGCTGGTAGAAACGGATGGCTGTCAAGACTGCGCTCTTCACCGTTCCTCCCTTGCCTGCTGCCCGACAGGGTCAGCCCCATCCAAAAGGCGAGCACGGGATAGCAGGTTGGCTATCGCCTCTCGTAATTCGTGATAGCTTGCCCTGGCAGCCGGAGGTCGTGCCAAAAGGATCAGGTCCCATCCTGGCTGGACGGGCAGGGGACGCAGCCCCTCCCTCAATCGCCGCTTGAGCTTATTTCGTGCTACTGCCTTGCCCACACGCTTGCTGACAACGAATCCACAGCGGTGGTGAGGCAAGTCGTTTGGCAAGGCGCGCAACACCAGGAACTGGGTGGCCCAGGCGCGACCCTTTCGATACACACTAACAAAGTCCTTGCGTGCCTTCAGCCGTTCCCTCTTCTTCATATGGCGGCAGCCTATGGCGGCAAGCCGTAGCTAGACAGCGAGACGCGAACGTCCCCTGAGCCGTCGACGCCTGATTACGTGACGACCGCCGCGGGTATTCATGCGGGCACGGAATCCGTGCTTCCGCTTGCGAGGGATTCGTTTCGGCTGGTAGGTACGCTTGGGCACAATCCTCTCCGCTGCCTCAGGCTGCCGACATTATACTTTAGGGCTCGCGGCGGGGTCAATTGAGGCTGCCCGGCGGCGGGCGCGTTCGCCTACGGACCTGGGCTGGCCAGGAGGGTGGGATGGTCGACGCTGCCATAGAGAAAGCGGTACATGGCGTAGTTCTCCAGCACCACTTTCACATAGGTGCGGGTCTCGGTAATGTCTATAAGCTCGACGAGCAGGTCCATCTCCGCGGCGGGAAGGCTTTCCCACCAGCGGCTAGCGTTGCCCGGGCCGGCGTTGTAGGCGGCTAGGGCGAGGAAGAGGTTGCCGTCGAAGAGATCGAGTTGGCTGCCCAGGTAGTAGGCACCGAAGGGGATGCTCACCAACGGCCGCAGCAGGTCTGAGGCGGAGAAGTCTTCGATGCTCAGTTTCTGGGCGATCTCTGAGCCGGTGAGGGGCATAACCTGGGTGAGGCCGAGGGCGCCAGCGGGCGATCCGGCCGTAGGGTCGAAGAAGCTCTCCTGGCGGATCATGGCCAGAAGGAGGAGGGGCGACAGGCTGTTCTCGGCGGCGGCGGCATCGATCAGCGGCAGGTAGTCCAGCGGGTAAGCCAGCTCCAGAAGGGCCCGCGGAGCTTGCTCCAGAGGGGAGTCGGCGCTTTCCAGCAGGTCGGTGGCTGCATGGGCTGCCACGTGGGTGAGGCCTAGGTCATGCAAGGCGCGTGCCAGCCGGTAGAGGCTCCAGGGTTGCGAACGGCTCTGGTCGATAAGCCAGAGAAACTCGTTTGTCGCCTTTTGGGTCAGGCCCATCTGGTGCAGCTCCTGGCCCCGCTGCCAGGCTGGCAGGTCGAGGGGCGACGGGTCGGCCGCCAGGGTGTCCGGCCCCCAGAGGGAGGATAGCCATCCTTCGGCGGCATCCCAATCAGGGGCGGCCGTCGCCTCTATGGTCTCGTCGGGCCCGAGGGGGAGGGCGGCAGCGGCCTGGTCGCTAAGCCAGGCTTCGGCTCGCAGGGCATAGAAGCTGCTGCCGGCGGCTTCCAGTGCCTGCTGGAAGTGGGCGGACGCTCCCTCCGTGTCAGCGAAGAACACCAGGTCTGCCTGTCCCAGCCAGAGATAGGCCTGAGCGCGGCGCTCGGGGCTGGTGGAAGCGTCGAGCATCTCCTGCCAGGCGGCACTGGCCGCCGTCGGGTCGCCGGCTTGGTAGGGGAACAGACCGCTGAGGAAGGCTGCCCTGTCCGCCCAGGGGGAGTCAGGGTGGGCTTGCCAGAACTCTCGGTGGGCTGCGGCGGCTTCAAGCGGCCTGAACAGTTCCTCAAGAAGGAGGGCGCGGGCCCAGGCCGCATCGTCGGCTACATCTCCACCAGGGTCGAACTGGAGGTAGGCTTCGTAGTCGGCCAGGGCCTCTTGCGGCTCGTCCTGTCGCTCGCGCATAGCCCCTCGATAGTAGTGGGCCACCGCCGCTTGGGGCGCAGGCGGGTTGCCTGCCAGGAAGGAATCGAAAACAGCCAGGGCTTCATCGTAGGCCCGCTGGTGGTAGTGGACGATTCCCTGAGTCAGGAGGTCTACTGGCACTTCCGCCGCCAGGAGCGAGTCAAGGGAGTTCGGCGCTTGGGGCGATTCAGGGTGTTGCTCTACGATGTCCAGCAACGCTTGCTGCCAGCGCTCGCCGTCACCCAGGCGACGGCTGACGCTGGCGATACGAGACAGGGCCAGGGCCTTGTAGGTGTCGGAGTTGCTCTCTTGGAGGAGCCTCTCGTACCACTGGATGGCCTGTTCGTCGTCGCCCGTCTCTCGATAGATGTCGGCCAGCCTCAGAAAGAGGGTGGGTGCTAGCGAGGGTGGCACGTCGAGGGCCAGGGCCTTCTCCAACTCCTGGGCGGCCTTGTCGTGGCGGCCCTCTTGGACGAGGAGCTGGGCCAGCTCCAGGCGGGCGTAGACGGCCGCCGGCCCCTCGTCGTCGGCGTAGTCCTCCAGGGACTGGCGTGCCTTGTCCCCCTCCCCCAGGGTGGCGTAGGTCTGGCCCAGCAGGAAGCGGGCACGCAGACTCTCTTCCTGCGTGGGTTTAGTGTCGATATAGGCTTCCAGTTGGGTGACGGCATCGGCGTATCGCTCGATGGTGATGTAGGTCAGGGCCAAGTCGTAGCGGGCCTGCTGCTGGGCCTGGCCGTCAAACTGTTGGATCACTCTCTGATAAGCGGCCACGGCCTCTTCATACTGGCCGTTCCGCTCGTACTCGCGGGCTGCCGTCAGGTCGGCCGGCGTCTCGCTGAGTGCGGCAGTGGTAACAGTGTCCTCCGGTGGAGGCCCGGTTTCGCCGCCGCAGGCCGCAATGAGGGCCAGCCCCACTGTAGCCAGCACGGCCACCCCAGCCCTGAAGCGAGTCCTCGTCGTGTTCTGTAGCATGACGTTCATCTGCTGGCCCGTCTTCGTCGTTGACAGTGCTCGAAGCGAAATGTTACGCTACCCTAGACTTCTGAGGCAAGGCGGCGGAGGCGGCTATGAATGTGATCCGTTGTACGGTGGTGGATGGCCAGGGCGCTGTCAGCTTCATCGTCCAGGCTGATGCCCTAGCGGCTCTGACTGCTGCTTGCTCAGCCAGCCCTTCTAGCCTGGAGGAACTGCTGGAGGAAGCTGAGTCTTACTATCACAATCTTGGAGAGCAGGTGCTCAACGGCCTGGCCATCTTTGAAGAGCATAACGCCAAAGGCAACTACCAGACCATTCATCGAGCCCTGAAGTTCTGTGCTCCCCATGAGCAGCCTGTGTTCCGAGTCGTCGACGCCTTCACCCGCGAAGCCAGCTTGCGGCCGGTGAAAGCAGGCGCTGTCGTCTTCAACCTGCGGGCCAAGCGCATCATCCAAATTGTCAACACCTATCAGGAGATACGGCGCACGGGTCACGCTCGCGTGTTCGATGGCAGCGGCCTCACCGATTCCGTCTACAGCTACCGCCTGCCGAAGGATTGGGCTCTGGTCCCCTGACCGGCGCCGTTTGGTTTTATAGAAACCTTTTCTGCTTGAGCGCGTTTTAGATTAGCGAAATGGCTATGCAGCTGCAAAGCGTATCTTCAGATCCCTGGCAGGAGCGTCCGCTCTGGGCGGAGATCGACCTGGATGCTCTGGCAGATAACGTTCGTCTTCTCAAGAATCAGGCCAACGGAGCTGCCCTTATGGCCGTGGTCAAGGCTAATGCCTACGGCCACGGTGCCGTGGCAGTCGCACGAACAGCCTTGGCCGCCGGCGCCGATCGGCTGGGCGTCATCTGCGTCGACGAAGGGGAGCAGCTTCGCCGGGCCGGCATCACTGCGCCCATCCTGGTGATGGGCCACACACCGGCGGGGGAAGCCCAGCGTCTGACCGACCTTTCCCTCACCCCCTCGGTTGTCTCTGATCAGACGGCTCTCGCCCTCGCCCGCGTGGCCGGCGAACGAGGGATCGAGACGCCCGTCCACCTTAAGGTGGACACCGGCCTCAACCGCTACGGCCTTCCCCGCAGCGAGGCCGCTGACCTGGGCCGCTGGCTGCACGACTTGGCTGGCATTCAGGTGGAGGGTCTGTTCACCCACTTCGCCTCGGCCGACGAGGAGGACAAGAGCTACACGATAGAGCAGCACAAGCTCTTTCTATCGGTGGCCGAGCAACTGAACTGGGTGCCTATTCGTCACGTGTCCAACACGGCTACCCTTCTGGACATTCCCGATATGAGTTTGGAGATGGTGCGGCCGGGCCTGGGTATCTACGGCTGCTATCCCTCGACCCACGTGAAACGAAGCCTATCCCTCAAGCCTGTGCTGTCTCTCAAGGGCCGCCTGGTCCGTCTGACCCCCATCGCGCCGGGTGAGCCTGTAAGCTACGGTCGTACGTGGACGGCATCTCGTCCCAGCCTCATCGGCCTGGTGATGTGCGGCTATGCGGACGGCCTGCCCCGCGCTCTTTCCAATCGCGGCAGCGTGCTCGTCCGCGGGCGGCGGGCGCCGATCGTGGGGCGGGTGTGCATGGACATGTGCATGGTGGACGTCAGCGACATCCCCGATGTGGTCGTCGACGACGAAGTGGTGATCATCGGCCGCCAGGGGGAGCAGGAGATATCGGCTGACGAACTGGCCGAGCTGTGCGGCACTATTAGTTATGAGATACTGTGCGGCATCTCTGCCCGCGTGCCCCGTCTCTATCTACGGCAAGGGCGCGTCGTCTCCAAGCAGACGCTGGTGAGGGAGCTTCAGGAGGGAGTGACAGCGAGCGTCCCCGAGGGGGTGCTGGCCGAGGAGCCTTCACCGGGCGGTGCCTGAGCAGATTGACAGAGGGTTTGAGCTAATCTAACTTCTCCTTGTGAGTAAGAGTTCTGGTTCTGAGGAAGAGAGTCATCCCGCCGAGGGGATGGAAGCGGCGGAAGGCAGGGCACAGCGGAACCCCCTGCTCATCTTTGGTGTCGCCATCTTTGCCGCTATTGCCTTCTACCTGGCTCTCATCGTGGCCACCCAGGCCGACGATATTTTGCTGCCCGGCAATGAACTCAGCCTGCCTGGTCTCGATAGGCTGCCTGGCATAGATAGCGGCAACCCCGACGCTGCCAGCATCGAGGAGCGGATCAACATCCTAGTGATGGGCCTCGACCGCCGCACAGACGAGCCGAAGGATTCCCCCACTCGCACCGACACCATGTTCGTGGTCAGCATCGATCGCTACAGCAAGACGGCTGGCGTCTTCAGCATCCCCCGCGACCTGTGGGTGGAGATCCCCGACCAGCAGGGTGGCTTCATGAAAGACCGCATCAACGTGGCCTACGAATACGGGCCGATCAGGAAGTATCCTGGCGGTGGGCCGGGCTTGGCCGTGGCGACCGTGGAACACAACTTTGACATCGAGATCGATCACTACTTGGTGCTGGACTTTGTCGGCTTCATGGAACTGGTCGATGCCGTTGGCGGGATCGATGTGGAGGTGGAAAATTACATCTTTGATCCCTCCTACTGCCTTACGGCCAGCTGCGTTGACCGCGAGATCCTCGTGTTCGAGCCGGGGCTTGAGCACATGGACGGCGAGCGGGCTCTAGCCTACGCGCGCGTTCGCTACGGTTCCGGCGACCTCCAGCGCATCGAGCGGCAGCAGGAGGTGATAAGAGCAGCGGTGGACGCGGCCCTAAGCGCTGAACTGCTCATGCCCAACAGGGCCGTCTCTATCTTCAACAAGTTCCGCGATGCCGTGAACACGGATGTCAGCGTCTTCAAGGTGCCGGGGCTGGCTCTCCTGGCCAAAGACATCCCGCCGGAGAACATCACCACCGTCTCTCTCGCCTCGGCGGTGCAGGACGCGATAATCGGGGGGGCCCAGGTGCTGGTTGCCGATTGGGATGAGGTGGAAGCGCTAAAGCGACAGGTCTTCTTCGACGGCCGCTTGCAGTCCGAAGGGGCCTTTGTGGAGGTACAAAACGGCACCGGCGCTCCCGGCTTGGCCACCAGTGTTGTGAATTACCTAGCCGACCGCGGTCTGCCGCAGACAGACATCGCTGTCAGCGATGCCAACGACGGTCTATATCACCAGGAAACGCTGATCTACGACCTGGCGGGGAAGGATTACACCGCCAAGAAGCTGGCCGAATGGCTCGGCCTATCCGATAAGCGCATACGAGAGGTGGGGGCAGATGAATTCACCCCTGTCCCCACCTCCGCAGCTGATATTGTGGTTGTCCTGGGCGCTGACGCCCAAGTTCCCGAGAGCTAATCCCTCGGCCTGTTGGCTGACCCTGACGGTTCGTTCGTGGCCTACTGCGCGAACCAACTCCCCATCTGCATGAGCGTGCCCATGTCGCCGGTGAAGGTGAACTGGCCGCTCATGAAGGCGGTGGTTGCGTCCAGCTCGCGGCGCATGATCTTCAGCCAGACATCGGACGGGGTGTTGATCGTGACAGTGGGGCTGGCGTGCTCCCCTTCGCTGGTGGAGCACTTTCCATCCTTGACCTCGATGTAGTAGTCGCCAGGCTCGGCGCCCGTCACCTTGAACTGGATCACGGCACTAACGCCGGCTGCCTTGTCGGCCTGGAAGGCCTCGCACATTCCCATGAGCCCTTCCTTGCAGGTCTCGGGAAGCTGCTGAGTCATACTGCACCTCCTCCTTAGTAGCTGCTAATTTCGCAACGCAGCGTCGTTTAGAATACCACCAAAGACTTCAGTTCGTCCATACCCAGACGTGGGGAATATGCCTTGAGTTCATCATGAATTTTGAGGCAACGGATGTTTCTTTCTTCCGTCTTGAAGTAGTTCTGGACGGCCCACCGAGGCTCGTCCAGCCTATTCCTTTTTCTTCCTGCTGGGGCGTTTCTTCTTGGCGACCTCTTCGGTCGGGGCTTCCTTCTTCTTGGTACGACGCTTCCGAACCGGCGCTGCCTCCTCGGCGACGACAGCTGTCGCCAGCACAGCGCTGTGCTTCTTCATAAGGCGGGACTTGCGGCGAGCGACGCTCCTCTGGTGGAGTGCTCCCTTTTGGGCCGCTTGGTCTAAGGCGCTGGCGGCTACCCGCACCGCCTCCGCCGAGGCCTGGGGGTCAGCGCTCGCCATCGCTAGCTCGGCACTGCGGACGAGGGTCTTGGCCGTGCTTCGGCGTGCTCGGTTGCGCAAGCGTTCCTGCTCTGACCTTCGCCAGGCCTTGGCTGCTGAATGACTACCCAAAGGGATGCTTCCTCCTTTGAAGCAGGCTGGAGCTATCATAAGCGAGCCAGGTTGGTTTTGTCTAGTGGAACTTGCCTGAGGAACTGTTGCTATAATGAATGGCTTGTAAGGTAAGGAGGCAATGACAGGTAAGAGCGGCAACGAAACGGTCTTCTTGCGGCCGTGGGGTGGGGTAGCGGGAGCGGCGGTTATCGTGGCGGTCGGCTTCTTGGGCAGCCGCCTCCTGGGCGTGGTCCGCACCATGGCCATCGCTGACGCTTTTGGCACCAGCCCCGACCTTGACGCCTACTGGGTGGCCTTCCGCCTGCCCGACCTTATCTTTCAGGTGCTCGCGGGTGCTGCCATGGGCAGCGCCTTCATCCCCACCTTCGCCCGCTATGTCGCTCAGAAGGATGAGGACGAGGCCTGGCGCCTGGCCAGCTCGGTCCTGAACCTGGTCGCTGTTATGACCGGCGTCGTGGCTGTAGCGGCGGTGATCCTGGCCCCCTGGCTCGTGCCCCTAATGGCGCCAGGCCTCGAGGGAGAGTTGCAGGATCGGGCGGTGGAACTGACCCGCATCATGCTGGTTTCGCCCTTCCTGTTTGCCATCAGCGGTATGCTCACGGGCATCCTCAACGCCCGCCAGCACTTCCTCTTGGTAGCCCTGGCGCCCATGTTCTACAACCTGTCCATCATCTTCGGAGCTGTCTTTCTGTCCGAGCCCTGGGGCGTCCACGGGCTGGCTGCTGGCGTGGTTCTTGGCTCCGGTCTCCACCTGCTGGTGCAGGTGCCGGGGCTTTTCGGCGTGGGCATGAGGTATCACCTGGAGGCCAACTGGCGCCATCCGGGGGTGCGGGAGGTAGGCCGCCTGATGCTGCCGCGGATGGCGGGCCTGGCTGCCGCCCAGGCCAACTTTGTGGTGGCAATCTTCTTCGCCTCACGCCTGGAAGAGGGGAGCATCTCCGCCCTCAGCTATGCCTGGATGCTGGCGATAATGCCCCTGGCCTTGTTCGGCGTGGCTATCGCCACCGCCGTCTTTCCTACCATGGCCCAGCAGGCAGCTACCGATAGCCTGGATAGGATGCAGAGCACGCTCTACGCCAGCCTCCGCTACATCCTCTTCCTTATCATACCGGCCAGCGTTGGCCTTATTCTCCTGCGGGAGCCTCTGGTATCTCTCCTGCTGGAGCGAGGCGAATTTGACCCAAGGTCGGCGAGCATCACTTCCTCCGCCCTCCTCTTCTACTCGTTTGGCTTATTCGCTCACAGCGGCGTCGAGATCCTCAGCCGTGGCTTCTACGCCCTGCGCGATACCCGCACGCCGGTGGCCCTGGCCGTGCTCTCGATGGTGCTGAACCTACTGTTCAGCATAGCCTTGGTGGGCCCGATGGAGCACGACGGCTTGGCCCTGGCCATGTCCATGGCCACCGTAGTCGAGGCCTCCCTTCTCTTCATCTTCCTCCAGCGTCGGCTTGCTGGCCCCGAGGCAGGCAGGCTGGCGAGCTTCTTCCTGCGCACGGTTGCCGCTACCGCCCTCATGGCGGCGGTGGTGGTGCTGTTCATAGTGGTGGAGGAGGCCGTCGACCCCCTGGGTGCCCACACCGTCTGGGAGGCCCTGGTGAAGGTGGCAGGGGGTGGCGCCCTGGGCGGCGGCACCTTCTTCCTGGCCGCTCTCCTTCTGCGCTGCGAGGAGGCTCGCGCCTTCTGGGGCCGTCTGAGGCTAGTTCGTTGACGAGAGGCCTGTGGTTGCTTTTCCGTTTGCTATGACCTATAATCTGTCTAGAAATGGCCTACAGCGATAAGGTTCTGATATGCCGCGATTGCGGCATCAGTTTCACCTTCACAGCGGGTGAGCAGGCTTTCTATGCCAGCAGGGGCTTGTTGAATCAGCCCACCCGCTGCCCCTCATGCCGTTCGGCGCGCAAGTCGGGCCGAGCGCTGGAGGAAGGTGGCTATGTGCACTATGGAGCCGCCGCCAGCTTTGGCGGTCGTACGCCCCGTCAGATGCACCCGGCCGTCTGTGCCGAGTGTGGCGAGATGACGGAGGTGCCTTTCCTGCCCAGGGGCGACAAGCCTGTCTATTGCAGCGAGTGCTATAACAAGATCCGCGAACGCTCATAGGGGATGGCGGTAGCCCAATCCCAAGGGCTGGTATCTCGCCAGACCTTGCCTGCCTCGGTAGAGCGCTGATGAGTAAGAGAGTAGCCGTCCTTCAGCTTTCCCGCCTCCTGGGCAAGGAGGAATTCTACCGCTGGCTCTCTCTGGACGAGGGTTCAGAGCCGGACGAGCTGAGCGGTGAGCAGATGGCGCGACTGCAGCTGCTGGTGGACGAGCGGTTGGAAGAACTGGTGCGAGGCTTGGCTGCCGAGGTGGTGGCCTCCGACGATGTCACTGACGTTGTGTCGGGCGTGGCCTATCTGGAGGACCGTCTGACCTTCTTCAGCGAGCTCCTGACAGAGGACCAGAGGGAGAAGGTTCGCGATGGCTTCGCCAGCTTCTCCTCTCGCTGGCGATAAACGCGTCCGGTTGACACAGGCAGGGGCCGCGGCTAGACTGAGGACAAATCGAACAAAGGCGACGACGGAGACGAGTAGGGTGGCTCATCTGCCCAGCGAATCCCGTAGGGTGCAAGGGGACGCAGCCCTGGCCGCTCGAAAATCCCTCCCGAGCCGCCGACCGAACGGGTGAGGGCCTCAGTAGGCTCGGCCGGAGCGCCCACCGTTATCAGGGGCAGGGGCATAACCAGCCGTCGCGAACAGGCGCTGGCGTGTCTTGAAAGAGTGCCCCGACTTCGTCGGGGAACAAGGGTGGTACCGCGGGTATGATGAGAACGGCCCGTCCCTTAGGGGGCGGGCTTCTTTGAATATAGCGGAGGGCATCGGGCTTCCCAAAGGCGAGAATGGTATGACGGCCGACATAGTGCTATACATCGGCTCTAGCGCAATCATTCTATGGGGCGTAGCCCACGTTGCTCCAACCAGGTCTGTCGTTGGCGGGTTTGGGCCAATATCAGGGGACCACAAGCGAATCATAACGATGGAGTGGATTGCAGAAGGGCTGACGCTGTGTTTCATAGGCTTGCTCGTGCTGCTCATCACCGCTCTGGACGGCTCCCAGGATTCTGTTTCCCGCAATGTGTACAGAATATCCGCCGTGATGCTCCTCGTTATGGCGGGACTGAGTCTGTTGACTGGGGCAAGAACATCGATTGTGCCCATAAAGGTCTGTCCAATCGTGAAGACCACCGTTGCAGCGTTGTTTCTCCTGGGGAGCGCACTGTGAATCGGCGACTGCGTGTAGCCGCGTCTGTCTGGTTCAGGCTCTGCCCAGACTCAAGTCGTCTTCAACGACTCCAGATACACTCAAGAGGGTGACGGCATGTTCAAACCGGTTTCCAGCAAGGTGAACTTCCCTCAGTTGGAGGAGGGCATCCTCCGTCTGTGGAAGGAGCGGGACATCTTCCACAAGAGCATCGACCAGCGCCCGGAAGACCGCCTGTTCATCTTCTACGAGGGCCCTCCCTATGCCAACGCCAGCCCCGGCATCCATCACGTGCTGGCTCGCGTGTTCAAGGACGTGATGGTGCGCTACAAGACCATGCGGGGCTATCGCGTGCCTCGCAAGGCGGGCTGGGACACCCACGGCCTGCCCGCCGAGCTGGAGGTGGAGCGAGAACTGGGCTTCAAGAGCAAGGCCGACATCGAGAGCTTTGGCATCGAGGAGTTCAACCGCCGCTGCCGCGAGAACGTCTTCACTTATCTGAAGGAGTGGGAGGCCCTCACGGAGCGCATCGCCTTCTGGCTGGACCTGAGCGATGCCTACATCACCTGCACCAACGAATACATGGAGTCCTGCTGGTGGGCGGTCAAGCAGTTATGGGATCGCGGTCTGGTCTACCAGGACTATCGGGTGACGCCCCACTGCCCTCGCTGCGGCACGTCGCTCTCTGACCACGAGGTGGCCCAGGGCTATCAGGAGAACACGCCCGACCCCTCGGTATGGATCAAGTTCCGCCTGACGCCGGAGAGCGAGCAGAAGCTGGGCCAGAAGGTGACCGGCGAGGCGCCCACCTACTTCCTCGCCTGGACCACCACTCCCTGGACACTCCCCGGCAACACAGCTTTGGCGGTGGACCCCGAAGCCGACTACGCAGTGGCGGAGGTGGCTGGCCGCGAGGGCCCAGAGCGGCTGGTCCTGGCGGCGAGCCTGACCGGCCTGTCGCTGGGGGATGGCTATAAGGTGGTGGCGAGCCTGGAGGGACAGGAGCTGGCCGGTCTGCACTATCAGCCGCTATTCGACCCGCGTGAGTGGGACGTGGAGGCCCTCGGCTTCAATCAGGAGGGCCGCCTAGTACCCCTGCGGCGAGGGGAGACGGTCGAGAAGGCCTATGCCGTCATCACCGCCGATTTCGTATCGCTTACCGAAGGCACCGGCATCGTCCACATGGCCCCCGCCTTCGGCGATGAGGACTTCGAGGCTGGCAAGGCAGAGGGGTTGCTCTTCGTCCAGCCGGTGGACCTGCGCGGCCTGATGACAGCGCCGGGCACTCCCTTCGCTGGCCTGTTCGTCAAGGACGCCGATGAGCCCGTTCTGAACGACTTGGACGAGCGGGGCCTCCTCCTGCGCCGCGAGACTGTGTACCACACGTATCCCTTCTGCTGGCGCTGCGACATGCCCCTCCTTTACTACGCCAAGCCTAGCTGGTACATCCGCACCACCGCTGTTAAGGAGCGGCTGGTGGCCCTCAACCGGCAGATCAACTGGTATCCCGGCCACATCAAGGAGGGGCGGTTCGGCAACTGGCTGGAGAACAACATCGACTGGGCGGCCTCGCGCGAGCGCTTCTGGGGCATCCCCCTGCCCATCTGGCGCTGCCAGGCCTGCGCTGAGCACGACTGCGTCGGCTCTCTGGCCGAGCTGCGTGAGCGGGCCGAGGACAAGGCGAAGGCCGAGGCCCTGGACAACCTCCATCGCCCCTACGTGGACGAGATCACCCTGGCCTGCCGCCAGTGCGGCGGCAGCATGGAGCGGGTGCCCGAGGTCGTTGACGTCTGGTTCGACTCGGGGTCGATGCCCTACGCCCAATGGCACTACCCCTTCGAGAACGACGCCACCTTCGCCAGGAGCTTTCCCGCCGACTTCATCTGCGAGGCGGTAGACCAGACGCGCGGCTGGTTCTATACCCTGCACGCCCTGTCCACCCTGCTGTTCGATAGCGTCTGCTTCCGCAACGTCATCTGCCTGGAGCTCATCCTGGACGCCAAGGGCGAGAAGATGAGCAAGTCCAAGGGAAACGTGGTGGAGCCCTGGGCGGTGCTCGATGCCCACGGCGCCGATGCCCTTCGCTGGTATCTGTTCACCGCCACGCCGCCGGGGACGGCCCGTCGCTTCTCCACAGAGCTGGTGGGCGAGGGCCTGCGCAAGTTCCTCCTCACCCTCTGGAACATCTACTCCTTCTTCCTGACCTACGCCCTCATCGATCGCTTCGACCCTAGCGACCAGGCCCAGGGCGAGAGGTCGGAGCTGGATCGCTGGGTGCTGTCGGAGCTGAACGTGCTGGTGGACAAGGCCACGCGCCACATGGAGGACTACAGCCCCACCGACGCTGGACGGGCCATCCAGGCCTTCGTGGACGATCTGTCCAACTGGTACGTGCGGCTTAGTCGCCGACGCTTCTGGAAGAGCGAGGACGACGCCGACAAGCTGGCCGCCCACCAGACGCTGTACACCTGCCTGGTGACGGTGGCCAAGCTGCTGGCTCCCTTCGCGCCATTCTTGGCCGAGGAGATATATCAGAATCTGGTGTGCAGCTGGTTCCCCGACGAGCCGGAGAGCGTCCACCTGGCCCTCTGGCCCCAAGCCGACAGCTCGCTGGTGGATGAGCGGCTCATGGCTGACACACGCCTGGTTATGCGCATCGCTAGCCTGGGTCGCAACGCTCGCAGCAAAGCAGGGATCAAGGTGCGCCAGCCCCTCCAGAAGGTGCTGGTCAAGCCGCGCTATCCTGCGGAGAGGGAAGGGCTGGAGCGCCTGTCGCCGCAAATTCTCGATGAGCTGAACGTTAAGGAGCTGACCGTAGTGGACGACGAAGTGGAGCTAGAAGGCGAAGGCCTTGCTCTTGCCGCGGAGGGTGGCTATGCCGTCGCGTTGGTCACCACCATCACGCCTGCGCTGGCCGACGAGGGACTGGCCCGCGATCTGGTGCACCGCCTCCAGACGATGCGCAAGAATGCCGGCTTCGACATCGCCGACTACATAGTCACTCACTATCAAGGAAACGAAGAGATAGCGCGCATCATGGAGAAGCACAGTGACTACATTCGCCAGGAGACGCTGTCGCGGGAGTTGATCGACGGCTCGCCGCCGGCTAGCGCCTATGTGGAGGAGCAGAAGATCGCTGGGCAGGCAATCACGTTGGCGGTGGAACGACGGCCCTGAACTCGCCTAGAATTCGCATCGCTTAGCATGGGTGGGGCTTGACGTTACCTATTAGGCCCTTTATAGTCGCTCGTGTGCCCTGAGCCTCTAATTACTCCTCTGGGTGAGACGCTTCAGCGAGCGCGTCAGGCCCGAGGACTGACATTGGAAGAAGTGGAGCGGGATACCCGTATCTCGTGCCGCTATCTTCAAGCCCTGGAGAACGAGAACTTCGGTCTTCTGCCGGCGCCTGTCTACGCGCGCGGTTTCCTCCGGACTTATGCTCGCTACCTGGGCCTCGAACCTGCCAGCCTCCTCCCCCTTTTCCCCGTGGGCTATGTGGAGGAGCCGGTCCTTCAGCCCTGGCCCAAGGTGGCAACGCCTCGGACATGGCCGAGCAGCGGCCTGCTGGCGGGCGGCGTCGTTGGTGTGCTCATTCTCATCGTGGTCCTGCTGTACAGCCTCGGAGGACAGGGAGAGAGCAGTCCCGCCCTCTTCGGGCTCCAGACTGCTACTCCTGAGACGGCCGCAGTGCTGTCAGAGGTGGAGGCGCCTGTCATAGAGCCGACCGTGACCGAGACGGTCGCTTCCCCTGTGGAGGTGCCGCCCGGAACGATGCCCGACCTGCGGGCGCAGACCCTGGCTGATGCTGCAGCCACCTTGCGCGACATGGGCCTGAGCTATCTGGTGGTGCAGGTGAGCAGCAGTGAGATGCCCGAGGGCCACATCGTCCGCCAGAACCTCGAGCCCGGCAGTGACATCGATCCCACTAAGGTAGTGACCCTGGAGGTAAGCCGGGGCCCCTAAGCCCATGGCCCAAGCCGATAGCGCTCCTGGTGGCGGTTGCCGCTGGCTCCGCACGATCGTCAAAGTCATCTCGGTAGTGCTGGCTGCCCTGAGCGCCATCGTGGCCGTAGCGGGCTACCTGTGGGTGAAGCCGTTTCGCCTCCTGCTGAAGGAACCCATCCCACCCGACGTCTCCGTCGAAGACGTCTACTTCCCCAGCCGCGATGGCACCCGCCTGCACGGCCTGTACATGGCTGGCCAACCGGGATGTCCTGTCCTTCTCCTCTGCCATGGCTACTTCAAGAGCGTGGCCGAGCCCTTTGGGCTCGCCTGCGAACTCAACCGCCTGGGCTATCAGGTGCTCCTCATCGACTTCCGGGCCTGCGGCCTCAGCGATGGCCGCTTCACCACGTTGGGCTATCGCGAGACACTCGACCTGCTGGGGGCGGTAGATTACCTGCGCGCTCGCCTGGGCGACCTGCCCATCGGCGTGCTGGGCATCTCCATGGGAGCGGTGGCGGCCATCATGGCGGCACCCGAGTGTCCCTATATCAAGGCTATGTTGGTCGATTCGGCCTACGCCGACCTGGAGAGCGCCATCGGAAAGAAGGTGGCCGATGTCCTGCGCCTGCCTTTCCTGGTGCTCCTGGGATGGGTGAGCATCAGGTTTGGGGAATGGATCTCGCAGGGGGATTTAGCAGCGGTCAAGGCGGTGGACTACGTGGGCCGTATTGCGCCCCGGCCGCTGCTGATCATCTACGGCGAGCTGGACGACTACCTGCCCTCGGATCATCCCCGGCGCCTGTTCGACGCAGCCAACGAGCCCAAGGAGTTGTGGCTGGCGCCGGGCAGCGGCCACGCCATGGCTCGTCTTGATCACCCCCAGGAGTACGTCCGGCGGGTGCAAACCTTCTTCGAGCGCCACCTGTCGTCGGCCTAGGCGGGCGTCTCAGTCGCCCAGGGCCTGGATGATCTCGATCTCATAATCGACGAGTTCGGCGTCCAGGCGCTCTCTCCGGATGAAGCCCACCACGTTGGAGAGACTCTGGTGCGCGTGCTGGCTGCTGGTGCTGACGCAGCTAATGCCCAGGGCGGCCATCTGCCAGCGGTCGTGCTCGTCGATCTCGGCCACCGAGACGTTGAAGCGATTGTGGATGCGGGTGATGAGGGACTTTATGACCTGCCGTTTGCCTTTCAGGGACTGGTTCTCGGGCAGGTGCAGTTGGACGCGGCAGAGCCCTACAGTCATGCTAGTCTTCTGATTCGACTTCCGCTTCTTTCAGTGGAGGCAGGTCTTCCGGCTTCTCCAGGCCGAAGTACTCCAGGAAGCGGAAGGTCGTGCCGAAAAGGTAGGGGCGCCCCTGGGCGTGGGCCCGCCCCACCTCGGCGATGAGCCCTCGTGCCTTGAGGGAGGCGATGACTTGATCGCAGTTGACGCCGCGGATGGTCTCAATGGTCATTCGGGTTATGGGCTGTTTGTAGGCGATGATGGCCAGGGTCTCCAGGGCGGCCTGGGACAGGCTACGGTCCTCATCCAGGCCCAGGAATCGCTCCACGTAGGGGGCTACCTCGGGGGCCGTGACCATCTGCACGGCGCTGCCCGTTTGCTGGAGACGGACGCCCCGCTCGCGGCATTCGTCGTTGAGAGCGTCCACCGCTTCGGCCACCATCTTGAGGTCCACCCCCAGGGAGCGGGCCAGCATGTCCATGTCCAGGGGCTCCTCCGCCACGAAGAGGATGCTCTCGACGATGGCCTTCAGCTCTGCGGCCGATGGCGACGGCAGGTCGTTCATGGCAGGGGTGGTGTAGGAGGTTCTTGCTCGCCCTCCGATGCCGGCACAGGCTCGCCCTCGGGCACGCTGAATCTTATCTGAACGGTGGGCAGGCCCACCAGCGCCACGCCTATCTTTTGCTCAACGGTCTCCTGGGTCACCCTGCAGGCCTCTTCGGTAGCCTCGGGCACGTTGGCATCAGGGCCGAGGATCAGGTTCAAGGCCACTGCCAGCCCTCTATCGCGGGCGGTCACCGAGGCCTTGGACTCTTTGATCTGAGGCAGGGCCGTCACTTCTTGCTCGATGCGCTGGTTGATGTCCTCGGTCGAGAGGACGGCGGTGGCTCCTGTCACTCCTTCCAGGCGGATGTCGGTGCTTGGGCCCGCCGGCGCCAGCTCGGCCACAATGATGATGAGGCTAAGGACGATCAGGGACGAGGCGCCCAGAGTGAGGATGAGCTTGGAGGCGTTGTCAGTGTGGTTGTCTAGGTAGCGAACGAGGTCGCTCAGGCGGTCGATGGTCTCGGCGTCGGCAGCCCAGGTCACGAAGATGACCACGACCATGAGGGTGGCCCAGATGGCCGCCAGAATCACAATGATGCCCCGGTTAAAGGCATCCACGCTGCTTACCCCTCAATCCACCCTGCCTGGCGGCAGCCAGGCTCGCTAGGGCCTGCCTCGACTGGCAGTGGATCAGCCGTTGGCTGAAGCTCTCCCCACAGCCCATCACCCAGCGGCTCGCCCAGGCGAACGGGCAGAAGTCGATTCGCTAGATCCGAGCCAGGGCGGCAACCGGATGCCGAGCCGTCTTCGGCGCATAGGCCAGAGGCCCATCCGCCTCTGGCGGAAGTGTAGACGCGCAGGTAGTTGTCGGTCAAGCCCCGCCAGAGGGGCGGTCGGCTGTCCTGCTGCGTCCTGGCGTCCTCCCACAGGACTTCCAGCGTTCGCCCCTGGAAGCGGGCGCGGAAGGCGTCAGCGGAGGTGCGGGCCAAGTGCAGCATTCGCTCCAGGCGCCGGCGCTTGACGGCGTCGGGCACCTGCTCCTTGGCGAGAGCGGCCACTGTGCCCGGGCGTCGCGAGTAGGGGAACACGTGAATGGCGGCGAAGGCCAGCTCCTGGCAGAGGTCGTCGGTGCGCTGGAAGTCCTCGTCCGTCTCGCCGGGGAAGCCGACGATGACGTCGGTGGTGATGGCTACGTCGGGCAGCCACCGCCGGATGAGGGCGACGGCCCGGTGGAACTGGTCGACCGTGTAGCGACGGCGCATGGCGGCCAGGATGCGGTCGCTGCCGCTCTGCAGAGGGAGGTGGAGGTGGCGGCAGAGGCGGCGGTCCTGCCACAGGCGCAGAAGGCTCTCGCTGATGTCCTGGGCCTGGAGGGAGGAGAGACGCAGGCGGGGGACGGTGGTTTCGGCCAGGAGGGCAGCCAGCAAGTCCCTCAGACCTTGGGCCAGGCCGAGGTCGCGGCCGTAATTGCCCAGTTGGGTGCCCGTCAGGACTACCTCCTTGGCTCCCTCTGCCTGGCGGGTCAGCACCTGGGCGACCACGTCCCCTATCGGCACGCTCGCCTCGCGGCCGCGGGTGTGGGGGACGATGCAGAAAGCACAGACCTCGTTGCACCCCTCCTGGATCTTGATGGAAGCGCGGGTGCGGAGGCCGTCGCCGGGCTGGATGGCTGCGGGGCCGATGCCGAGGCGGCCTTGCTCCTGCCAGCGGCGGAGAAGGCGCTGAGCGATGGCTGGCTTGTCGGCGTTGGCGACCAGCCAGTCGGCTCCCAGACGCTGGCTCAGGTCATGGCCGCTGCCGTTTTGCTGATAGCAGCCGGTGAGGACGATGGTGGCATCGGGGGCCAGGCGGCGGGCCAGGCGCACCAGGTGGCGCGACTTGCGATCGGCCACGTGGGTGACAGAGCAGGCGTTGATGATGACGGCGTCGGCCGGGGCGGCCCGGTCGATCACCTGGCAGCCGTGGGCCAGAAGCTCACGGGCCAGGGCCTGGGAATCGGCCTGGTTCAGCTTGCAGCCCAGGGTGAGGATGGCGACGACCGGGGAAGGGTGTTCGGACATGACAGATGCTCGCGGCTTCCATCATATCCTCTTGGCGGGCGCCTTTCAAACGGGTCGGTGGTCATGGAGGCGAGAAACGCTCTCAGGGGCGTGGTCGTTAGTCGTGCCAGGGACCCCAGAACGCCCACAGGCCGGTCACACTGACGACCAGCAGAGTCTGGATGGCGAGGGTTAGCGGGTCCATCCTTTCCTCCATGTCGCCCTTGCGTAGCAGTGGGTGAAGCCGCAGAGGGGGCAGCAGATACAGCCTTCGCCGTGCACCAGAGGGCCGCCGCAGTCGGGGCAGCGGGGGCTCTTGAGAGGACTGATTCTACGCATCGCTCTTTCTCCCCAGAACATTCGTTCTCTGTTGGAGAGAGAATAACAGAACGCCTGTTCGTTGTCAAGGGGTTTTGAGAACACATTTTCGAACGGCACGAGGTTTCGGTTGTTGACCTGCTCCACGTGGGCTGATAGAACTAATGGCATGACGGTGCTGGGCATACGGGTGCATCCCAAAGACAACGTGGCGGTGGTGGCCGCGGACACCAAGGCGAGCGATCTGGTGCGGCTCGATGACGGCAGCGAGGTGCGGGCGGTCGAGGCCATTCCCCGCGGCAGCAAGGTGGCCCTCAGCTCGGTCGCTTGCGGCGAGGCGGTAATCCGCTACGGCGAGGAGATCGGCAAGGCCACAAAGGACATCGCAGCGGGCGAGTACGTGCACACCCACAATCTGGCGCGCTAGAGATGAGCGAGGAGTTCGTTTTCGAGGGCTGGCGGCGGCCGGATGGTCGTATGGGCATCCGCAACCACTGCCTGGTGCTGGCCACGGTCGCCTGCGCGGCGAGCGTCGTGCGGGAGGTCGGGCGGCGGCTACCGACGGTGGTGGCGGTGGAGCACACCCACGGCTGCGGCCGTGGTGGCCCTGACCTGGGCCTCCAGGTCAAGACCCTGGCCGGGCTGGTGAAGAACCCGAACGTGGGGGCGGCAGTGCTGGTCGGCCTTGGCTGCGAGGTGGTCTCGGCTGCTCTGCTGAAAGGGAATCTGGCCAGCAGCGGAAAGCCGGTTGAGACCGTGGTCATCCAGGAGACGGGCGGGTCACGGAAGGCGGCCGATCAAGCCGAGGCCCTGGCGCGCCGGTTGCTTGGCGAGCTGGAAAAACTGCCGCGTCAGAAGGGCACGGCCGCCGACCTGACGGTCGGCCTGGAGTGCGGCGGCTCGGATACCTTCTCCGGCCTCACTGCCAATCCGGCGGTGGGAAAGGCAGTCGATCGGCTGCTCGAGTTGGGTGGCACGGCCATTCTTGCCGAGACTACCGAGATGATCGGCGCCTTGGGGCCACTGCTCAAGTCGGCGGAAAACGAGGAGGTGGCCGCTAAGCTCAAGGCGAAGGTGGAGAGGCAGGAGGCGTGGGCGCGGGAGGCACTGGGGCCGCTGGCCGATGTCGTTATGGCGCCCGGCAATGTCGAATCGGGGCTCACCACCATTGCCGAGAAGAGCCTGGGCTGCGTCACCAAGGGCGGCAGTTCGCCCATCCGAGAGGTGGTCGACTACGGGGATCGACCAGGCAGGAAGGGCCTGGTGGTCATGGATACGCCCGGCTACGACGTCGAGAGCCTGGCCGGCATGGCGGCGGCCGGTGCCCAGGCCATCCTGTTCACCACCGGCCGAGGCACTCCGGTGGGATTCCCGGCCGTGCCGGTGATCAAGATCTCCTCCAACTCCGAGCTGTTTGAGGCTATGCCTGACGATATCGACCTCGATGCTGGGACTATCCTGGCCGGAAAGAGCGCCGACCAGATCGGCGAGCAGATCATGGACATCCTCCTGCGGGTCGCCTGCGGTGAGAAGACCAGAGCCGAGATCAATGGTCAGGCCGTGTTCGCCATCGCCCAAGAGGGTCCGGCCTTCTGACATCCTCGCCGATATGAAGATTGTTATTGCCCCGCAGGAGTTCAAGGGTAGCCTGAGCGCCGTCCAGGCCGCTCAGGCTATGGCCGAGGGCCTGCGGCGCGCCCTGCCCGACGCCACCCTGGAGCTGGTGCCCATGGCCGACGGTGGGCCGGGCACGGTGGAGGCGGTGGTAGCTGCGGCCAAGAACGGTCGGCGGATGACGGCAGCCGCCCACGACGCTCTGGGCCGGCCTCTACAGGCCGCCTGGGGCATTATCGACGACGGTACCGCCGTCATCGAGATGGCCGCTGCCTCCGGCCTAACCCTGCTGGCTGAGGACGAGCGCGACCCTCGCATCGCCTCAACCTACGGCACGGGCGAGCTCGTCCGGGCCGCCCTGGACGCCGGCTGCTCTCGGATCATCGTCGGCATAGGCGGCAGCTCCACCAACGACGGTGGCGCTGGCATGGCTCAGGCCCTGGGCGCTCGCTTCCTGGACGACGCGGGACAGGACCTGCCGCCCGGCGGTGCCGCCCTGGCTCGCCTGGACCGCATCGACCTGTCAGGCCTGGACCCTCGCCTCGGCCAGTGTCGGGTTCTCGCCGCCACCGATGTCTTCAACCGTCTGTGTGGCCCTCAGGGAGCTTCGCTGCTTTACGGCCCGCAGAAAGGCGCGACGCCAGAGGTGGCCCAAGAGCTGGACGCTGCCCTGAGGCGCTACGCTCAGGTCATCGAGCGCGACCTGGGCATGAGCGTGCTCGACCTGGCGGGCGCAGGCGCAGCCGGCGGCTTGGGAGCTGGGCTGGCTGCCTTTCTGGGGGCAAAACTCGTTCTCGGGTCCCAGCTTGTGGCCGAAGCGGTGGGACTCAAACAGAAGCTGGAGGGCGCCGACCTGGCGCTCACCGGCGAGGGGCGGCTGGACGCCCAGACCAGCTTCGGCAAGGCGCCCTGGGAGGTGGCCAGACTGGCCAAGAGCTGCGACCTGCCGGTGATAGCCATCGCTGGCTCCCTCGCGGAGGACTGCGGGCCAGAGCTGGGCGAAGCGTTCGATGCGGTGGTAGCCGTTACGCCGTGGGCGATGTCGGTCGGAGAGGCGATGGCTCAGGGGGCGAAGCTGGTGGCTGATGCCGCCGAAGGAGTCGCTCGCCTGCTGCTAGTCGGCGGGCGATTGGGCCGGCGCTAGGAGTTCACTGATGACATCTCTTTCGGACGAGTTCCAGCAGGTGGGGCGAGACCTGTATGCCGCTGGCCTTGTCTCCTCTCACGGCGGCAACATGAGCGTCCGCCAGGGCGAGGGCCTGATAGTCACCAGCCACGGCAGCCGCCTGGGTCACCTGGCGGACGGGGACCTGGTGGAGGTGAGGCCGGGCTCGGAGCCCAGGGCTGAACCGTCCATGGATCTGGCTCTCCACCAGGCTATCTACGCCGCTGCCAGCGAGGCCGAGGCGGTCGTCCATGCCCATCCTCGCCATGCTATCGCTCTGTCGCTGGTGGGGAAGGAGATCCGGCCCCAGGATCTGGAGGGCCAGCACTATCTCGGCGTCGTGCCGGTGGTGCCCAGGGACGAGGACGTAGCTCAGACTTTGGCCGATGCCCTGCGGCAGCACAAGATAGTCGTGGTGGCCGGGCATGGAAGCTACGCCCGTGGCGAGAGCCTGTGGCAGGCTCTCCAGTGGACATCGGTGCTGGAGGAGAGCGCCGAGGTTCTGTGGCTGCTGCGCGCCCTCAGGCAGAATACGTAGGCGGCGCTCCGGCCGGGGGCGCCTCCTGGCGGGGCTGGAACAGGTTGAAGAAGACGAGGAAGATGAGCCCCACGGATATGGCGGCTGGAACGATGGTTCCTGCCCAGGTGATGTCGCCAGCGCCCCGGTGATAGAAACAGCTAAGCACGATGACCACCTGCTCCACGAGCGCCAGCCAGAAGACCTGACGATGGCGCTTGGGGTCACGGGCAGCCCACAGGTAGATGATGGCCGGGATCACCATCGAGGCGCTGAAGGCCCGGCCAGCCAAGATGCCGGAAGCCTCATGCCCTTCCATATCGAAGAGGAAGCTGCCGGACAACACTTGGGCGACTACGCCCAGGATGGCCCAGGTGGCCAGCAGGATGAGAACGATCCTTGGCTGGCGTAGCGTCTGTAGAACGCTGGGTTGAGGCGCGGTTGGTTGAACTTCCCCGGTCGACGCCATGGACAACCTCCTTCTAGCCCAGGTCTAGCTCCTCCAGGCGCTCCTCACCGATCCCCAGGTAGTGGCCGAGCTCGTGCAGCACAGTCTTGCGCAATTCCTCGACCATCTCCTCCCGGCTGGAAAAGAACCGCTCGTGGGCCTCTTGGTATATCACGATCTTGTCGGGCAGAGCCATGTTGTAGTAGGCGCCTCGCTCGCTGAGGGGCACGCCCAGATAGAGGCCGAAGAGGGCATCGTCGGCGTCACTGCCTGCCTCGCGCCGCTCCGCCGGGCTGGGGCGCCACTTGACTACGACATCTAGGTTCTGGAGGTGCTCTTGGAACTCGATGGGTATCCTAGCTAGGGCTTCGAGAACCAGCTTCTCGAACTCGTGCCGTCGCATCAGCCTAGCGCGTTCTCTCCCAGAGACACTGGTAATCCTTGCCAGCGATGGCGTTGAGGATCTCTTGCTGCTCCTGCTGGATGAGTTCATCCAGAATCTTCTGGCACTGTTCGGCCGCTTTAGGGGAGCCAGCGCTGGTAAGCCGCTGTACGATGCGATCCCAAACGCCGCAGGTGACCAGTTCCTGGACGTGCTTGGGCCACCAGATGGCGGTGATCTTCTCGGGAAGACGGAAGCGAGGACGCAGCTGCTTGATGCTCTTGAAGCGCTCCTCGAGCGACGCAGCCCGCGGCACGGCTTTTATCAGGGGGCCTTCGCTCTCCGAGCAGCGGGCGTCGATGAGGAGGCGCTCGGGCAGGATCAGAAAGCGGATGGTGATGACATCGGCCTTGTCGATGACTTCGAAGATAGCGTCAATATCGATGGCAAAATCGTTATCCATAACGAGCCGGGCAGTACAACACCTCGCGTTTATTGTAGCATCGGGCCTAAGAGGCCAGCAAGCAGGCCTAGCCGCCGGCCAGGTAGGCCTCTAGGACGCGCCGCACCATCGGCCCTGCCTCCAGGGAGCCCGACTGGCCTTCGTCCAGGGCCACCAAGGCCACGATGGCCGGATCGTCGCGAGGGGCGTAGGCTACGAAGAAGACGTGATCCTGGAAGATAATGTCCTCGGCGGTGCCCGATTTCCCCGCCGCCGCCACGCTGGAACCCAGGAAGGTGCTGTAGGCGGTGCCGCCGGGGTCGGCGACAACCAGGGTCAGGCCGTCGCGGATAGCCTCCAGGGTGGCCTGAGAGGCTGGCAGAGGGTTGATCTCAGCGGCGGTGAACTCCTGGGACACCACCCCATCGGCGGAGGCGATGAGCTGCACCAAAAGGGGCGCGCGCAGGATGCCGCTGCCGGCGATGGCACTGTACATGTTGGCTAGCTGCAAAGGCGTGACCAGAAGAAAGCCCTGGCCTATACTCATGTTCACGCTGTCGCCGCTGTACCAGGGCTCTTCCCACTGTTCTAGCTTCCAGTCCGGGCCCGCTGCTACCCCCTTGGCCTCATCCAGGCCGACCACTCCCGATGGCTTGCCGAAGCCGAAGGCGGCTGCGAATGACGGCAGGATCTCCGGATCGGTATGATCCAGCGTGAGACCAACCTCGTAGAAGACGGGATTGCAGGAGGCCATCAGCCCCTGACCCAGGGTCAGGAGCCCACGGTCCACCGACTGCCAGTTGCGCTTGGGGTACTCTGGCCCCAACCCATACCACATTGGCGGGCAGGGCAGGGTGGAGCTGGCGGTGTAGCCGCCCTTCTCTAGGCCGGCGGCCATGGTCACCACCTTGAAGGTGGAGCCCGGCGCGGTGGTAGCTAGGACGGCCCGATGGAAGAAGGGCTGACGCGGATCGGAGGCCAGTTGCTGGAAGACCTCCGTGCTGAGGCCGTCGATGAAATCGTTGGGGTTGAGGGTCGGATGGCTGGCGATGGCCAGGATGCTATTGTCGATGGGGTCCATCACGATGATGCTCCCCTCGCGATCGCCCAAAGCTGCCTCCGCTTCCCGCTGCACGTCGATGTCGATGGTCAGGTGGATGTCCCTGCCCGGTCTGGCCTCTTTCTTGGCCAGCACATGGGAGATGGTGCCCTCGGGGGTGATGATGGCCAGCGTCCCGCCCCGCTGGCCTGCCAGTTCGTCCTGGAAGTAGGCCTCCAGACCTGCCGCTCCCACCATGTCGCCGGCCCGATAACCCTGGCCGGCCAGCTCCTCTAGCTGCTCCTGGCTCACCTCCATGAGATAGCCCAGGGTATGGCCGGCCAGACTGCCCTGAGGATACGCACGCTGGAGCTGCGGCCGGACGACCACGCCCTCTAGTTGGTAGAAAGGCTGGATCACCTCTTCGGGCGTGCCGTAGGGCAGGATCTTGAGGGGGATGAAGTAGTAGGAGGGAACGTCTGCCTCCACCTCCTCCCGTATCTTCTCCTCCGTCATCTCCAGCTTCTCGGCCAGAGTGGAGATGAGCGCTTCCTTGTCCTTGATCAGCCCTGGCACCGCTCCCACCACGTGCACGCGGCCGTCCAGCGCCAGGGGGTTGCCGTGGCGGTCGTAGATGGCGCCTCGCTGGGGCACGTCGGTGAAGAAGTGGACGAGCGAGGTGCCGGTCAGCTCGCGGAAGATGAGGGAGGGGCTCCAGAGTATACGCCAGCGTTCTTCGCTGCCCTCGCCCTCCTTTACCAGCTCCATGGTGTTCATCTGGACGACATCGTCGAAGAAGGCGGTGGAGATGGTGACCGAGAAGGGGAGCTCGCTGGCATCAGGATCAGGCGAGGGCTGGAACAGATAGCTCACGCTGTTGATGGTGGCCTCCTCGGCGATGGCCTGGTAGCGGGCGACGAAGTCCTGGCGGCTGATCTCGGCCTGGGCGGAGGAGGCCAGCAGGTCGTACATCTCGCTGTAGCTGCCTTCCTGCCAGAGGCCAAGGAATTCTTCCGCTACGCTGGACGAGGACGGCGTTGGCGTGGCCGACGGCGGGGCTTCTTCCTCCTGGGCGCAGGCGGTGAATACCAGCGTCGCTAGCAAGAGAAAGGTGGCCGGAAAGATAACAACGCGCAACCTGTTACCCCCTTCGCCCAACGGCGATTAGGTTACGTCCGGGCTGAGGGAAGGCTGGCCGTGGAGCTCCTTGCGCTGAATCCAGCGGCTGCCCTGGGCGGTGATGAGGAGGACATCGATGGGCCCGCCCACGTTCTTGGGCCGCGCCTCGAAACGCATCGTGTCGATAGTGGTGCGCACGGCATAGATGGCGAAGTCGATGGCATCCTGCACATTCATCAGGTGCCAGTTGATGCGGGCGCCCGCAATCTCCACGAGTTGGCCGTCGGGGCCCACGACCTGCTTGGCCTTCAGCAAGCGAGTGATGACATCCACCTGGCCAGCCCAGGTGGCTCCGTAGGTGACCTCGTTTGTCTTGGGGTTCACGTTCCGCCTCTGGACCAGGTTCTTCTTGACGTGGCAGTAGTAGACGTGGGGAACGCTGGCCCGCCCCTCTCGCTTGTAGCCGGCCACGTAGAAGCCGGTGTCGGCCTGCCGATATTTGCCGTGGAGATGGTTCACCAGCTTGTGGGCCACGGCCTCGACGTCGTCCTCCTCATCCACCATCTCCTCAGCGAAGCGCTCCAGCCGACTTTGCACGCTCACACCGCCCAGCACGGCCTGGCCGAAGGTGCTCACCCCCCCCTGCTGGTTGGGCTGGAGGAAGGTCTTGTAGGTGAAGTCGGAGTTCACGGTCTCCACCTTGCCCTTGAGGGTGAGCGTTTGGCGGCTATCAGAGGCCATGACAATGGCTTCCGGTACGTAGACTGTTACTACGAACGACATGACGCTACCTCATATCTCAACGCCGATGCCCGATGTTGGTTCCGCTCGTTCCGCTCCTCTACCCGTAGACGATATCTCCCTCCGCCAGGCCACGAGCGATGATTATGCGCTGGACCTGGCTCGTGCCCTCGACGATCATCAGTTGGCGGGCGTCGCGGTAGTGGCGCTCCAGCGGATGATCCTTCATGTAGCCCTGGGCGCCCAGGATCTGGAGGGCATCGGAGGACACCTTGACTGCCATCTCGGTGGCGAAGACCTTGGCGAACGACAGGTAGGGGGCGTACTGGCGATCGTACTTTCCCTGATCTACCAGCCAGCACGCATGATAGATGAGATGGCGGGCAGCCTGGATCTGGGTGGCCATGTCGGCCAGCGTGAACTGGATGGCCTGGTGCTCCAGGATGGGGCGGCCGAAGGTGCGGCGCTGGCGGGCGAAGTCCAGGGCGTAGGTTAGAGCTCCCTGGGCCAGGCCCAGGCCCCGGGCCCCCACTACCGGTCGGCAGGTGCCCATGTTGAGCATGGCGATGTGGAAGCCTCGCCCCTCCTCGCCGATCAGGTTGGAGGCGGGCACCCGGCAGTTCTGGAAGACCAGGTTGGCCGTGGGGACGCCGGTCACCCCCATCTTGCGGTCGAGGCGGGCCACCGAGAAGCCGGGGTTGTCGGTGGGCACGACGAAGGCGGAGAAGCCGCGGGTGCCGGCGGCGGGATCGGTTTTGGCGAAGGTGACCACGAAATCGGCCACGCTGCCGCCCGAGATGAACATCTTCTCGCCGTCGATGACGTACTCGTCGCCATCGCGGACGGCGCGGCTCTCGATGGCGGCGGCGTCGGAGCCTGCGTTAGGCTCGGTGAGGCAGAACGCGCCCCTGACATCGCCCGCCGCCGAGCGGGGCAGCCAGGCCTGCTTCAGTTCCTCGCTGCCGGCGATAACGATGGACTGGGTAGAGAGGGCGGAGAGAAGAAGGATGAGGCCAGAGGAGCAGCAGTACTTGGCCGTCTCCTCCACGGTCAGGGCCAACGCCAGGAAGCTACCACCGCCGCCGTACTCGGGCGGGATGGTCAGGCCCATAAGTCCGGCCTGCCGGAAGACGGCGAAGATGTCCTCAGGGTACTCTCCCTGCTCATCGATCTCGGCGGCGCGGGGCTGCACCCGCTCGCGGGCGATGCGCCGCGCCGGATCACGGATTAGCTTGGGGGTTTCGGTCAGTTCGTAGTCCACCGTTCGCTCCCCTCCTTTGCTACGCAACCCCCAGTATAGCCCCATCGCCAGACTTGGCAAAGCTGCCTGCTGGCAGGCAGGGGCCGATGCTATAATGCGGATGCTGTGGAAAAGCAACAGCCGCTCAAGCTGCGGTTCATCTCCGATTACATTTGACCCTGGTGCTACATCGGCCTGGTGCGGGTCGAGCAGCTCAGGCAAGAGTTCTCCGTGGAGGTAGAGTTCTGGGCCTATGACCTGCGGCCCGGCCTGCCGCCCGAGGGCCTGCCCCGCGACCTGGCCTATCGTGATGCTCGCTACACTTCGGACTACGTGCAGTACCTGTGGCGGGTAGCTCAAGAGAGTGGCATCCGCCTGGGGCTGCCGCCGGTCGTAGCTAACACTCAAAAGGCGCACGAGGCGACCGAGTTCGCCAAGGAGCAGGGGGCGGCTGACTCCTTCTCGAGAGCGGTGTTCGCCGCCTATTGGGAAGGGGAAGAGAACATCGGCGAGATAGATACCCTCTGCCGCCTGGCCCAGGAGGGCGGTCTGGACGACCAGGCTCTGCAGCAGGCGCTGGAGAGCGGTCGCTACACTCGGCGGGTGGAGGAGCAGATGGAGTGGAGCCGTCGGGAGGGCATCGGCGGGGTTCCCACCTTCATATTCGATGGGCGCTTCGCCCTAGAGGGCGCCCAAAGCTATGACATGTTCAAGAGCGTGACCGAGCGGATTCTAGCCACGCGGGGAGACGGGTAGTGGCTGCCAATGCGCCCTGGCAGCTCTAGAGTTGGGGTCTACTCGGTGACCACGGCGGTCCCATAGACCAGCACCTCGGCGGCCGAGCCCATTATGTCGGCTGTGCTCATACGCACCGCCACAACGGCGTTGGCACCGAGCTTCTCGGCCTCCGCGGCCATCTGCCCAATGGCCTCTTCCCGGCTCTTCTCCAAGAGCTCGGCATAGACCCCGACCTTCCCGCCGACGATGGAGCGGATGCCGGCCTGGATGTCCCGGCCAAGGTGGCGGGCCCGGACTGATTGACCACGCACCAAGCCCAGGGTCTTGACGACCTTCCGACCAGGTACCTCATCGGACGTGACCACGAGGATTTCGCCTTTGGCCATGATTGAACCTCCTGGCTGACTTCACCGAATGCGGGTTCATCAAGTATACAGTTGTCTCTTCGGAAGCACCACCAAAGGTCTACCTCCATTTAACTTCCCTGAGGGTTGATGTGTTTATATTATTGACGCATGATAGCGACAAGGCCTTATCTCTTTGGCGAAAGGCCTGGCAGGACGGGATGACCTATATACCGATAAGCGACTACGGCGTCCTCGGCGACATGCACTCGGCCGCTCTGGTGAGCAGGGACGGCTCCATCGACTGGCTCTGCTTCCCCCGCTTCGACTCGCCCAGCGTCTTTGCGGCCATCCTGGATGACAAGCGAGGCGGTCGCTTTGCCGTTCGACCAGCGGGCGAGCATCATTATTCCCAGACCTACCTTCCCGACACCAACGTGCTGCTTACCTCCTTCCAGACAGGGGAAGGCCGCGCCACTGTCACCGACTTCATGCCTATGTCCGCCGACATCACCGTCTCGGAGCACGAGGTCATCCGCATCGCCCGCTGCGAGAGCGGCCGGGTGGTTCTGGACTGCCTCTTCCAGCCCCGCCTGGACTATGGTCGCGGGCTCACTCGCTTGACCCCCGCCTCTCGCGGAGTGGTGGCCAGGAATGGCGATGCCTGCCTCGGCCTTGCCTCGCCGGTGCCATTCGACATAGAGGATGGCACGGCGCGGGCCACCCTTACTCTTGGGGCAGGGCAATCGGCGGCCTTTGTGTTGCGCTGGGACGAGGAGAATCCGAGGCCACCGGCCGACTACGATATCTACGGCAAGCTGGGGGATGTCGAGGCCTACTGGCGGACGGTGGCCAGAGACTGGCACTATCATGGGCGATGGGCGGAGCCCATCAAACGCTCGGGGCTCGCTCTCCACCAGCTCCTCTACGCCCCCACCGGTGCCATCTGTGCCGCCGTTACCACCTCCTTGCCCGAGGGGGTTAACAGCAACCGCAACTGGGATTATCGTTACTGCTGGCTGCGGGACGCTGCTCTTACCTTGGACATCTTTCACCGCCTGGGGCACACGGTCGATACCTCCTCCTTCATGGCCTGGCTGGGGAATTTCTCCTTGACCTCGACCGATGGAGTTCAGGCTCTCTACGGCATCGGCTGCGAGACAGACATCCCGGAGTATGTCCTCGACCACTTTGAGGGCTACATGGGTTCAGGACCCGTGCGGATCGGCAATGCCGCCGTCAAGCAGCTCCAGTTGGACATCTATGGAGAGGTGGTTCTCTCCTTTGCGTCGTTCTACCGAGCCGGCGGCCACATCAGCGACGCCCTCTGGGCTCTGACCAAAGGTCTGGTGGAGATGGCTGCCAGCAACTGGCATCTGCCCGACCACGGCATCTGGGAGGTGCGGGGTGAGCGCCGCCACTTCGTTTACTCCAAGCTCATGTGCTGGGTGGCCCTGGATCGGGGCATCCGTCTGGCTAAGGCTCTGGGCAGGGTAGTGGATTTGCAGCGCTGGCGGGATGCCAAGAGGGCCATTCACCAGGATGTTTTGGCCCGTGGCTGGAACGAACGGATGGGCTCCTTCGTACAGTTCTACGGGGCCGACGTGCTGGATGCCAGCCTTCTGTTCATG
This sequence comes from Dehalococcoidia bacterium, assembly GCA_020356025.1. Taxonomy (GTDB): domain Bacteria; phylum Chloroflexota; class Dehalococcoidia; order SM23-28-2; family SM23-28-2; genus SM23-28-2. The sequence goes on from CP070630.1 coordinate 480,757, forward strand.
CCCATGGTGGGCTTCCTGCCCGCCAAAGACCCCCGCATGGAATCAACGATCCTGCGTATCCAGCAGGAGCTATCGGTGAATGGTTTGGTGCGCCGCTATCTGCCCTGGCAGACGGATAACGGTCTGGGGACGGACGAGGGCACCTTCACCATGTGCACCTTCTGGCTTATCGGCTGTCTCATCCAGCTAGGGCGACTGGAGGAGGCCCAACGGCTGTTCGAGAGGGTGATGTCCTTGAGCAACCATGTGGGCCTCTTCTCTGAGATGGTGGACCCGCAGAGCGGGGAGTTTCTCGGCAATTACCCCCAGGCCTTCACCCATATCGCCCTCATCCACACCGCGCGCAACCTCGACCGCGCCCTGCGCCAGGCCGAGCTGGGCAAGGTCATCGCCTACTAGAAGCCGGCGGCCACTGGTCTAAGAAGAGACGAGAGCCAGGCAGCTATTGCTCACGCCTGGCTCTCGCTGCTCGGGGCGGGAAGAAGGAGGGCCTGCCGTGGTGACAGGCCCCCTCGGCGATTAGGATTTGCCCTCGACGATCGGGTGGGCCTTGACCTTGATGGTCTTGGGCTTAGCCTCCGCCGTCTTGGGCAGGGTGACAGTCAGGATGCCCTGCTCGAAGACAGCGTCCGCCTTGTCGTGCTCCACCTGAGCGGGCAGGGGCACTGAGCGGCAGAAAGAGCCGTAGCGCAGCTCCCGCCGGTGGTAGCTCTCCTCCTTGACCTCCTCCTCGCTCTTGGTCTCCCCCTTGATGGTGAGGATGCCCTCAGTGATGGAGATGTCCACATCCTCGGTCCGAACGCCGGGCAGGGGGGCCTTCACCACCACGGATTCCTCGGTCTCATAGACGTCCAGGGGGAAGACGAACTCGGCGCTCTCCCAGGGGACAAGGTGGAAGCCGCGGAAGAAGTCATCAAAGGCGCGGCCCCTGTGCCGACGAAGGCTCCTAATGTCTGAGAAGGGATACCATCGCATCAAGCTTGCCATCGATACACCTCCTTTATCCAAGCTTGGATTCCTCTTTTCCCTCTGCCATAATCATAGCAGGTCGGCAGAGAGGTTGTCAACAGTCTTGATAATACTATTATCAGACTTTCTTCTTTCCATTTGACATCAGGCCCACCTCTCCTATATAATTGCATTAGAGGTAACCCTCTATGGCTAAGAAGGACTACTATGCTGTCCTGGGCGTCAAGCGGGGCGCCAGCGACAAGGAGATTCGCCAGGCGTATCGCCGCCTCGCCCGCAAATACCACCCGGACGTCAACGCCGGCGACAAGGTGGCCGAGGAGAAGTTCAAGGAGATCAACGCCGCCTACGAGGTCCTTTCCGACGCCAAGAAGCGGCGTAAGTACGATCTCTACGGCGACCAGTGGCAGTACGCCGACCAGTTTGAGCAGGCCCGTCGTCAGAGCGGCCAGCGCTGGTCCTGGAGCGGTCGCGGTGTGCCCTTCGGCGGACTCGATGTGGACGGCTTGGGCTTCGGCGATCTGGGCGATCTGTTGGGCGGCTTGTTCAAGGGAACTCGCACTCGCTCCCGTCGTGGTGAGAGTGTTCAGCATATGGCGGAGGTGACCCTGGCGGAGGCCTATCGGGGCACCAGCCGCGTCCTCAACATGCAGGCCGAGGAGCCCTGCGGCACCTGCGGCGGCAGCGGCAAGCTGGTGGGCGCTGTGTGCCACGTCTGCCAGGGCAGCGGTGTCACCATGCGGTCGAAACGCCTTGAGGTCAAGATACCGCCCGGCGTCAGCGACGGCTCTCGGGTGCGAGTGGCCGGTGAGGGGCGGCCGGGCCGCGGCGGCGCCAGGGGCGACCTCTACCTAGTGATATCGGTCAGGCCCCATGAGCGCTTCAGCCGTCGCGGCGATGACCTGCACACCGAGGTGGAGGTGCCTCTTCTGGACGCTGTCCTGGGTGGCGAGGTAACAGTTCCCACCCTCAAGGGCAAGGCTATGCTGAAGATACCGCCGCTGACTCAAAACGGACGGGTCTTCCGCTTGGCCGGGCTGGGCATGCCTCACCTGGGGAGTGACGCCAAGGGCGACCTCTTCGCCAAGGTGGAGGTGATACTGCCAGCAGAGCTCTCGCCCGAGGAGCGGGAGCTGTTCGAGAAGCTGAAGAAGGCGCAGAGAGTGGGGTCGGAGGGATGAACGGGCAGACAGATGAGCAAAAGGCTCTGGATGCCTACTCGACGGCTGTGAGCAGCGCTGCCGAGCGGGTCGGCCCGGCGGTGGTGAAGGTGGAGCCGAGTCGGCGGCGGCAGGGGATAGGCAGCGGCGTCATCTTCGATTCCAGCGGCCGTATCCTCACCAACGAGCACGTCGTTCGGGGCGCCAGCAGCGTGATTGTGACCCTGGCCGACGGCCGCCGTCTGCCAGCCGCCATTGTGGGAACCGAGCCGATGGTTGACATCGCTGTGCTCCAGGTGCCGATGAAAGACCTGCCCGTGGCCGAGCTGCATAGCGGGTCGCTCAAGGTGGGGCAGTTGGTGGTGGCTATCGGCAACCCTTATGGCTTGAGCTGGACGGTGACAGCGGGGGTAGTGAGCGCCCTGGGGCGGGAGCTGCCCCTGGGCAGGAACCTCGTCCTCCGCGATGTCATCCAGACGGATGTACCCATCAACCCCGGCAACTCCGGCGGGCCGCTGGTGGATGCTCAGGGCCGAGTGGTGGGCATCACCACCGCTGTCATGCCTTTCGCCCGTGGAGTAGGCTTCGCTGTGCCCATCAGCACCATCCTGGCCACGCTGGCTCGTCTCCAGGAGATGCGCCATCACGATGGCGTGCGCCTCGGGATTCGGGCGGCCGCCATCGAGGGCGGTGTGCTGGTGCTGGCGGTGGAGGGCGACTCGCCCGCTGCTCGGGCCAGCCTGCGGGTCCAGGACGTCATCGTGGCTCTGGACGGCCGCGATGTGGGGAGCGCTCGCCAGCTAGCTGAGGCGCTGAAGCGGATTCCCGCCGGCCAGACGGTGGAGCTGACCTTCCTTCGTCAGGGACGCAAGGGCAGGACGACTGTAATTGTCTAGCGATCATGTGAGGTGAAGTGCGTTGCGAGATCGAATGATATCTGAAGAGGAGCCCTGTTACGTAATAAGCGTGGCGGCCAGGATGCTGGGCATGCATGCCCAGACCCTCCGCTACTACGAGCGAATGGGCATCATTGCCCCGTCACGTTCGCGGGGTCGCATACGTCTTTATTCTCAGGCAGATATCAGCCGCCTGCGCCAGATCCAGCGTCTGATCAACGACCTGGGCGTGAACCTGGCGGGCGCTGAAGTGATCCTGCGGCTCAACAGGCGCATCCGCCAGATGGAAGACGAGATGGAGGAACTGCGGATAGAGCTGCAGCGGCTGCGGGACGAGCGTCTGCCCCAGCCGATGGAGTAACGGACCATCCGAGAGAGGGGGATAGGACAATGCCAACGTCGGCAGAAGAACTGCTTGCCACCATCAGCGAGAAGCTGAAGGCTAGTGCTGACGTCAAGGTGGTCTACGGCGAGCCGCAAGTCGTCGAAGGCAAGACCATCATCCCCGTGGCTGTGGCGTCGTACGGCTTCGGCGCCGGAGCCGGCAGCGGGACTGGCCCCCAGGGCGAGGGCGGTGGCGCTGGCGGCGGTGGCGGCATGCGAGTCAAGCCGCTGGGTGTGATAGAAGTGACCGCCGAAAGGACGCGCTTCATTCCCGTCCTCGATGTCAATCGCCTGGCCACGCTGGGCCTGATCGCTCTGGTCGTGATCCTCTTCTGGGTCCGGCGTACATTCCGGCGGCGCTAACGTAGTGGAAGGAGAGATGGAGGAGTTGCGGGCGGAATTGCAGCGAGTTAGGGACAAGTACTTGCCAGCGCTGCCGGAGGAGTGACTGTGACAAGGGACGAGGCAGTGGCAGAGCTTTCCGGCTTGCTAGATGGGCTGCGACGGTTCCGAGAGACGGGCGGTGCCGGAGCCTGGAAGAGCGAGTGGGACAGGCTGGAAAACGATGTCGACGAGTTCATGGAGACGACGTTCGGCACGAACTCCAAGGACTACCGAGAGGTTAACGCGGCTCTGAACCCGCGGTGGGTTTCGGTAGGAACGAACGAGTGGAAGAATCTGGTGAAGAACTACGTCGACCCTGTCATGCGCGCTTTGCTGCTGGTGCGGCACCGGCTAGAGAAGGGCCACGCACGCTTGGTAGACGCGGCGCGGGAGACCCACCTTATCGACGCGCGGACGCCCCACTCGGCATACGTATTCCTGCGAGACATCATCGAAGCAGCATCCCAGAGCATCTTAGTGGCTGACCCCTACGTGGATCGCAGCGTATTTCCGCTGCTCTCCAACGTGAAGCTCTCCGTTGCAGTCCGAATATTGACTAGGCAGCAAAACCTGCCTAGCGACTTCGCTGAAGAGTTGCATCGCTTTCAGCAACAGAAGGGCATGCGGATTGAGGCCCGCTGCGGCCTGCAGGACTTCCACGACAGGCTTCTCGCTGTTGATGGCCGTTTGTTTCTGAGCGGTGCGTCGTTCAAAGACTTAGGCAAGAAAGGGTCCTTCGTGACGGAGCTCAGCGACATCAGGGCGGAGGCGCTAAAACAGGTGGAAGAAAGATGGGATTCAGCTGGGCCGGTATAGGGGGTGACTTGACATGATGAGACAAGACAGATTCACAGAGCAAGCCCAGGAGGTGCTGGCCGCCTCCCAGGAGTTGGTGCGCAAGGAGCGCCATGCTCAGTGGGACGTGGAGCACGTCCTCTTCGCCCTGCTGAACCATCCGGGCGGCCTGGCCCAGCAGATCCTGGAGCAGCTTAAGGTCGACGCGCGCCAGGTTAGCGAGCGCGTAGCGGCCGTTCTGGAGCGCATGTCCAGGCTGGCCTACGATGTCGTCCAGGTCTACACCACTCCTCGCATTGTGCGCATACTGGAGGTAGCCAACGCCGAGGCCGAGCGCTTCAAGGACGAGTACGTGGGCGTGGAGCACATGCTCATCGCCATCGCCGACGAGCGGGAGGGCGAGTCGGCCAGGATCCTGCGCGAGTTCAACATCGACAAGGAGAGGATCTACCAGGCGCTGGCCCAAATTCGCGGCGATACCCGCATCACTGACCAGCGGGCGGAGAGCAAGTACCGCGCTCTGGAGCGCTACAGCATCGACCTCACCGAGCTCGCCCGCCAGGGTAAGCTAGACCCCGTCATCGGCCGCGACGATGAGATCAGGCGAGTGATGCAGGTCCTCAACCGCCGTAGCAAGAACAACCCGGTGATCATCGGCGAGGCGGGCGTGGGCAAGACGGCCATCGCTGAGGGCCTGGCCCAGAAGATCGTGGCCGACGACGTCCCCGAGAACCTAAAGGGCAAGCGAGTGCTGGCCCTGGACATGGGGGCAATGGTGGCCGGAAGCAAGTTCCGGGGCGAGTTCGAGGAGCGCCTGAAGGCGGTGATGGACGAGATCAAGCGGGCCCAGGGTGAGGTCATCGTCTTCATCGACGAGATCCACCAGGTAATGGGGGCCGGCGCCGCCGAGGGGGCGATCGATGCCAGCACCATGATGAAGCCTGCTCTCTCCCGCGGCGAGCTCCAGTGCGTGGGCGCCTGCACTCTGGACGACTACCGCCAGCACATCGAGAAGGACCCCGCCCTCGAGCGCCGCCTGTCGCCCGTGTACATCGACGAGCCATCGCCTGAAGACACCATTGAGATGCTGAAGGGCCTTCGCCCTGGTTATGAGGGTCATCACAAGGTGAAGATAACGGACGAGGCCATCGAGGCGGCGGTCAAGCTGTCCAGTCGCTACGTCACCGACCGCTTCCTGCCCGACAAGGCCATCGACCTGATCGACGAGGCAGCCAGCAAGCACGTCATCGAGGCCCAGGCCCTGTCGCCGGAGCTGCGGGAGGCGAAGGGCCACGTCGATGAGTTGGCCCGCGAGGAAGAGGCGGCCTCCGGTCGCGAAGACTACGAGGAGGCGGCTCGCATCAAGAGCGAGCGGCTGCAAGTGGAGAAAGAGTACGAGGCCGCCAAGGCCCAGTGGGAGGCTGAAGAAACGATCAACATGACGGTTAGCGGCTCCGACATCGCCGGCCTGGTGGCCAAGATGACCGGCATCCCCGTCGACCGGCTAATGGAGGGAGAGGCCGACAAGCTCTTGCACATGGAGGAGAGCATCCACGACCGCATCGTCGACCAGAACGAGGCGGTGGCCGCCGTATCCGATGCCATCCGCCGCGCCCGCTCCGGCCTCAAGGACCCCCGGCGGCCCATCGGCAGCTTTGTCTTCCTGGGACCCACCGGCGTGGGCAAGACGGAGCTGGCCAAGGCCCTGGCCGAGTTCATGTTCGACGACGAGGACGCCATCGTACGCGTCGACATGTCCGAGTACCAGGAGCGCCACACGGTGTCCCGCCTCATCGGCGCTCCGCCGGGATACGTGGGCTTTGAGGAAGGCGGCAGCCTCACCGAGGCCGTGCGCCGTCGCCCCTATCGCGTCGTCCTCTTCGATGAGGTGGAGAAGGCTCACCAAGACGTGTTCAACATCCTCCTTCAGATACTGGAGGACGGTCGCCTCACCGACGGCCACGGTCGTGTGGTGGACTTCCGCAACACGGTGGTGATCATGACCTCCAACCTGGGCACGGCCGAGTTCCAGCGGCCGACGGTGGGCTTCATGCCCGCCGAGAGGCAGACCAAGAGTGAGCGGGATCGGCTGCGCAGCGCTGTGGAGAAGGCCCTCAAGGAGGCTTTCCGCCCCGAGCTGCTGAACCGCATCGATGAGACGATCATCTTCGAGCCGCTGACAGAGGAAGACCTGAAGCAGGTCGTCGAGCTGCTGACCAACGACGTGCGCAAGCGCCTTGAAGAGCGAGGTGTTGGCCTGGAGCTGACGGAGGCGGCCAAGGAGGCGCTGGTGAAGGAGGGCTTCGACCCCGTGTTTGGCGCCCGCCCTCTGCGGCGCACAGTGCAGCGGCGGGTGGAGAACCCGCTGTCCAAGCGCATTCTGGCCGGCGAGTTCGGCGAGGGCGACACGGTGCTGGTGGACATCGAGGGCGAGGAGTACGTCTTCAGCCGCGAGGAAGCGAAGGTGGCGGAGCAGGCAGCGACGAAGGCCGTGAGCTAGATTGAGCGACCTATCCGCCCTGCCCGAGCTCGCGGCATCCCGTGATGGCTCTGTAGACTCATCGGCTGCCGGCGGTTGCGTTTAGTAGTCGAGCCCGCTATCATGGGCGCAATTAATGGCTCAGGAGAAGCCCATGCGCGTGAACACTCGGACTGAGGCCCTGGCAGTCGCCCTTCTACCCCAGAAGGGCATCCTCGTGCAGGCGACGCTGGTGCTGGCGGCCAGCGCCTTTACTGCCCTTGCCGCCCAGGCGCGGATCAACCTGCCTTTCACCCCCGTACCGATCACCGGGCAGACCTTCGCTGTGCTCCTGGTGGGGGCGCTTCTCGGTAGCCGCCTGGGGGCAGCCAGCATGATCACCTACTGGTGTCAGGGAGTAGCGGGCCTGCCTGTCTTCGCCGGCGGCATGAGCGGCTGGGCCTACGCTACCGGCCCCACGGGGGGCTATCTCGTGGGCTTCATCGCCGCCGCCTATGCGGTGGGCTTCCTGGCCGAGCGCGGCTGGGACCGCCGCCCCTGGACACTGGCCCTGGCCATGCTAGCGGGGCAGGTTCTCATCTACGCTGGAGGGCTCTCCTGGCTCGCCCACTTCACCTCTGGCAAGAGCGTCTTCGAGTTGGGCCTCTACCCGTTCATCCCCGGCGACAGCGTGAAGCTACTGCTGGCCGCCTCTCTTGTCCCCTCGGGGCGCGCTGCGCTGGGTACCCTGCCCATGAGCGGCCTCCCCGGCGCGGCGACAGGATGGACGCTGGCTCTCCCTTGGCGCTGGCTCTATAGCCTGGGCGCCGCTCTCCTAGTCATCGGTTCGCTTCTGCCCTGGGGCATCGATGCCGGCCGTCAGGCATCCGTCAATGGCCTGGTGGCAGGCGAAGGGATCGTGACGCTGGTAGCGGCGGCTCTGGCCTTTGTGGGGGTGGCCCTGGCCTGGCGAGGGGTCTTCGCTCCTTTCCTCTCTCACCTCTGGCAGTCGACGGTGGCCATCGTGGCCGGGTTCGTCGCCTTCTTCAACATCATCCACGCCGTGGCTGATGAAACCTTCTGGCTGGCCAGCGTCGGCCCCGGCCTGGCGGTCATCGCCGTCGGAGCGGTGGTTATCTTCCTGGCCGCAGTGGGGGAGGGAGCGCCCGAGGCGTCCCCTGCTGGCGGGCAAGAGAACTGACGCTCGGCCCCAGGCAGCGCAAGAGCTGCAGTAGCGGTATCGCGCGCGGCTTCTCTCCTAGCCCCCTTGCTACTAGCGCACCTTCACCGTATCCGCGGTCACTGTATCCGGCAGGGTGTAACCGCGGAAGGCCAGGAACCCCAGCAGGGCCGATAGGCCGGCCACCGGCCCCACGAGGCGAATGCCCAGGGGGTTGTCGGCGGTGCTCCCCAGTACGAGCAGAGAGGCCAGGATCAGGGGGAAGAGGGACGAGGCTATCTTCTCCAGGGTGGCCTGGGTGCCGTAGTAGATGGCCTCCCGCCGCATGCCTGTCTTCAGCTCGTCGTAGTCGATGATGTCGGCCATGATGGCGTTGGGGAAGGTGAAGACCGCCGCCATGGGCAGCCCTATCAGGGCCACAAGAAGGACTGCCTGGAGCAACGTGTCGATGCCGGGTAGGAAGCCCATGAAGGCGATGAACGGCAGATAGACTCCCCCTATCAGCATGGCCGTCGAGTACACCCAGGCCTTGCCCCGGCGTAAGGACATTCGGTAGACCAGGGGAAGACAGAGCAGAACAACGATGATGGCTGCGGCCGTCAGCACAGCGACGACGGTGCCCTCTGCCACGCCGAACTCCAGTCCGAACAGTTGGAGGGTGGCCGGGTTTCCCGCCTCCACCTTGGCGATGTCGCTAGGGAACTCGCCCAGAAGTACGGCGCCGGACCAGAACGGGAGGGCGGCGGTCATCATCGATATGGCCATATTGAACAGGATGAAGGTGGGCAGGAAGAAGAGGAACGGCCTGTTCGTGAAAGTGGAGCGAATCGCCTCGATCGGGTTCACCTGGGCGGGCTCCACGTCCAGGCGTACGTGTCGCCACGCGCCCGTCAGGGCGATGTAGCGGGAAGTCATGCCCATTACGGCCATGCTGATAGCCATCGCCTGGAAGCCGAAGGCGTCTCGTATGATCCCACTGCCCACTAGAGCGACAGCCGCTCCCACCGTGCCAAAGAACACCTGCCAGGTCACTATGCTCACGCGACCCTTGGAGGTCACGGCGATCTCCGGCAGGAGCGATTCGAAGGGGCCGCCGGACAAGGTGCTGAACAGATGGAAGCCCTCCAGCATGAGGAAGAAGTAGAGGGCGTTGACCATGCTCTCGCCGCCGATGGGGGGCGTCCAGAGTAGGACGAAGAACACGGCGTAGAAGGGGGTGGCCAGCACGACGAAGGGAATGCGCCGCCCCCAGCGAGAGCGAGTGCGGTCGCTCCACCAGCCGATGAGGGGGTCGTCCAGGGCCTCGATGAGGCGGGCCGCCGTGAATATAGCGCCCAGCACCAGGATGGGCACGCGCTTCTCTATGTCCGCATCGCCGGGCGGGGCGTAGAAGTAGATGAGCCACAGGTCCTTGGAGCGGCCGATGACGTTGCCCCCGAAGCTGCCGGAAGCGTAGACCAGCCTATTGAGTCGGGGTAGTTCCTGGGCCTCGTTAGCCACAATCCCTCTCTGGCCTCAGGGGGCACTTCATCTGACGGCCTACGCTCTAGCGACTGGCCCCCTCCTGGGCCAGCCCTTCCTCGATGGCCGCCGCATACACGCCCCACAGTTCGCGCGGCAGCAGGCGGCCGATAGCTACCATCATCTGCTGGCTGGCCAGGCGGTCCCGCTCTCCTTTCTCCACGCTGCGCGCTACTTGGATCGAGAAGGGTGGGCCAAAGGACGCGATGAGCCTCCCTTCCTCCTCGAAGATGCCAATGGGAAGTATGGGTATGCCGCGGTTGCTCAGGGAGAGGAGGAACGAGCCCACCCCCGGCATGGGTTCGATGAGTTGCCCCGTGCCTATCGCCTCAGGGAAGAGGCCGATGGCCTCTTCCCTGTCGCGCACCACGTTCAGAATGGTGCGCAGGGCGGCTGCCCGACCCACACGCCGTTCGGCCGCGCGCGGAACGATCACCAGTCCGTACACCTGAGCGATGCGTCGAAACAGCCAGCGGAGCGCCCAAACGGGCACAGGCAGGAAGCCCAGGCGAAAGTCGTACCATTCGCTGGTCATCAGCCAGCGAAGCGATTTCTTGCTGGTGCGCCTCTGAGCCACGGCGTGAGAGGCCAGTATGCCGCCCCAGAATACCTTCAGGCCCGGCCGCTCGTAGTGATTGCCCACCAGAACGAATGGACCTTCAGGTGGGATATGCTGCTCGTTGAGAGCCTGAGGCTTGGGCCTGGCGGCCATGAGGGTCGCTTCCACGTCCGCAGGCAGGCTGCGCGTCCGGCCGCGAAGCACCGCCCAGATGAACCTGAGGATGAGAGAGATGCGGAAGCGGTACACCTCTTGCCGCTCTTGAGTCGGTTCGCCCATGTCTTACATCCGCCTCAATTATAGCAAGGGCCACCCGTGCTCGGCCGCGGCCTCCTCGCTAGGCCGGGGCATCGTTGGCATTGGAAGCACGGCCAGTTGCTGCCGGAGCTTGTCGGGTATTTCGTCGCAGGTAGAAGACGTCCTCAAATCGAAGATTTAGCAGCCAGATCGCCACCAGGCCAGTCAGACCAATCCAGATCGAAATGAAGACGTGCGTTCCGATGGCGTAGCTCGCCGCTAGGCTCCGGTCGACCCCGAAGAGAGCGACGACCTCTAGGAGGGCGACTTCGTATACGCCGATGCTGGTGGGCGTGAGAGGCAATGACACAACCATGTTGGCTCCAATCATGATGACTAGATAGGCGCTAAACGGCAGGTCGAGGCCAAAGGCTTGACCAAAGAGCCAGAAGACCACCACCTCGATGAGCCAGGCCGGGAAGGAGATCAACATGGCCAGAGCAGCGAGCCGAACATCGCGCAGAGCGGCCAGGCCGTCAACAAAAGGAGGAATGAACCCGCCTGCGCGCTCTCGCAGCCAGCGAGGCAGCCAGCGGGTCCACCTGGTCTGCCCAAGGTCGGCCGGCAGCTTTATGCGGGCTGCCAGGGCGGCTATCAGCAGCCCTAGCGCTACCAGCACCGCGAAACTCCAGAGGACACTGGCTCGCAGGGCTGGGACGTCTTGGAGTGATAGGCCGATGACAAGCAAGGGGACAAACGTAGCCGCGTCCAGCAGCGTTTCCACGACGATGACGGTGGCCGTGAGCTCCGCCCGCGGAATGTTGTACCTTTGGGCGGGCACCTGAATCCGCACGAGGTCGCCCGCGCGCACCGGCATCAGGTTGTTGATCATGTTGGAGATGAGGAACGTACCGAAGAGACCGGACAGAGGCAGCCCGGGGATGCGACCGAGGAAGATACGCCAGCGAAGTGTGTGGATCAGCTTCGATAGGGTGAAAATCAGCAAGGCCGCCACGACCCAGGCGTAGTTTACCTCGGTGAATGTCCGCAGGGCCTCGCCAATGTTAACCCGCCAGGCGAGCAGCCCCAGGAACAGGAAAACGAATGCCAGTTGGAACCAGACGCGCCGTCTGCGGACCGCCTGCCTCCCGATGTTCATCGGCTGTTCCTTGCTGCGCTGGCCAAACAGGCCGCTGGCTGCCTAGATTCTATCGCGAGCGCTGAGTGGCAACAACTTGGCGCCGCGCTTTGGCGACCATGCTTGACTGGCCTCATAGTATACTGTAACTGCAAGGAAGGTGGTCTGCTATGCTCCTAGTGACCATGTCCGGGACGATGGGCAGTGGTGCCCGCGAGGTGGGGCGGCTAGCGGCAGAGATCCTGGGCATTGACTATGTGGATCGGCAGATCATGGTAGATGCCGCCCGTCGCCTGGGCGTTAGCGCTGAGGCTCTGGCCGAGCGGGACGAGCGTTGCGCAGGCTTCAGGGATAGGCTGGCCAGTATGCTGCGCACCTTCCTGGAGCGCTCGGCTGTGGGTGGCATTGAGGACCCCCTAGTGGGTAGCGGCGGCCTGGAGGTGCTCCTGGCTCGCTCCTACGCCGAGATGGGTGCCGAGGTCGGCAGCTCAGCCCAGGAACTGGACGACACCGTCTACATGAAGACGGTGAGCGCTATCATTAGCGAGTTGGGTCAAAGGGGCAACATCGTCATTGTCGGTCGCGGCTGTCAGGTGATCCTTAAGGAACTGCCCACCGCCCTCCACGTGCTCATCCAGGCTCCCCTGGAACTGTGCGCCCGCCGGATCGTCGAGCGCGACCAGCTAACGCCCGAAGAAGCCAGCAAGAAGGTTCACGAGCTCAACAGCGGCCGAGCGGCCTTCCACCGCAAGTTCTTCAAAGTGGACGTGAACGACCCCGGCCTCTATGACCTGGTGATCGATACCGGCCGTCTGCCCTTCACGGTGGCGGCGGAGATAGTCGCTCTGGCGGCGCGCGCCAAGGAGAGCTAGGCTTCCTTGCTAGTGGCCCTACCTCCCCTCGCTTGCCTCTAATCGGCTGAGGATCCCGCTGAGGACGACCTCGCCTCGTTGGCTACGCCGAGCCTTATAGCCAGCCGTGAACGGCAGGGCCAAGCAGTCGACAGAAAGGGCCGTTCGCTGTTGATTCGCCGCCGCTGCCGCTCTAGACTCAGATCTATGTGGCGAGGACGAACCGGCGAAGATCCGGCAGCGGCAGACGGTACGTCTGCCGTGCGGCGTAAGCCTCTGTGGACGGTCGACTTCCTGATCGTCCTGACCTGCACGCATCTCGTCTTCGCCAGCTTCTTCTCCACCTTCACCACCGTGCCTCTCTACCTGGAAGATGCAGCCAAGTGGCAGATCGGCTTGGTGGTGGGCAGCATGGGCCTCGCCGGGATGTTGATTCGACCCCTGTCAGGTCTCTGGGCGGATCGCTATGGTCGCAGGCTATTCATGGTGATGGGCGCCGGCACTACAAGCCTCAGCCTGGCGGCCCAGGCTCTCAGCGACGATCCCTACCTGCTGCTGCCGCTGCGAATGGTGAATGGGATGGGCATGGTGCTCTTCGTCACTGCCGCCTTCGCCACTGTAGCCGACATCGTACCCGCCGACCGTCGTGGGATTGCCTTCGGCTACCTCGCCATGGTGAACGGCCTGTCCCAGATCTATGCCCCCTGGCTGGCGCTGACGATAGCCAGAACTTGGGGTTTCACTCCCTACTTCCTGACGGCGGCTGTGGTCGCTGGTCTGGCTTCCTTCCTCAGCGTCCGCGTTGGTGGCGGCAGGAGTGGGGCAAGAGCCACGGAGGGATTCACGGCCGCTGCCCTGGTGAGCCGCAGCACGCTGCTTCCTGCTTCTTTGTTCCTGACCCTGGCGTTGGCCTTCGGGGCCGTTCAGGCCTTCCTGCCTCTCATGGCCGAAGATCGAGGCCTGGGCAACCCCGGGCTCTTCTTCGTGCTGTACGGCTTGGTGGCCGTGCCCCTGCGGCCTATGGCAGGGGCCATAGCCGACCGCCGTGGCCGGGCAGCGGTGTTTGTTCCGGGCCTGGTTGTGGGGGGCCTGGCCATGCTCCTGCTGGCCGGCGCCTCCATGCAGGGGATGATGTTGGGGGCGGCGGTGCTCTTCGCTCTTGGCCTCGGTGGCGCTCATACGGCCCTTCTGACCTGGACAGTGGACCGGGCCGGGAGCGAACGGCGAGGCGTGGCCATGTCCACATTCGGTCTGGCCTGGGACACAGGGTCGGGCGTGGGGGCGCTAACCTTTGGCCTGATGGCTGGGCTCGCCAGCTACGGCGTCGTGTTCGCTATGGCCGGTGCCTTTCCCTTAGCGGCCAGCATGCTCTTCTTGGCCGGCAGTCGCGTGCCCAGACCTCGAGTGCCTGATACGGGCGGCTAGTAGAAGTTGAGCTCGTAGTCGCCACAGCGCTCGCGGTGTTCTTGCCTGAGACGCTGGCAGAGCTCCCGATAAGGGGCGGCGTGGATAGAATCGGTGGTCATGATTACGGCGTCTTCGTGATTGTCGGAGTAGTAGCGGTGGCGAACGCCAACCTTCTTGAACCCGTACTTCTCGTACAGGGCCTGGGCCGCCTGGTTGGACGCTCGGACCTCGAGAGTGACGATGTCCTGATCGTTGAGGGTGGCCAGTGCGATGGCAGCGATGAGCAGGAGCTCGCCGATGCCACGGCCGCGGTGGCTCTCGCGCACGGCGATGGTGACGATGTGGGCTTCATCCAGCGTGAGCCAGATGCCCACGAATCCCACGATGGGCTCACGGCTGGCCTCGACCTCCTCCTCGCTGCCAAACAGCCGCTTGAGCTCGCCCAGCCAGCGTCCCAGGTGCACCGGCGGCACCGGCTCCTCCTTCGGTTCGCTTTCCGCTAGTGGGGCCACTGCCTCCTCGGCTCCCTCTCGCTGCTCCACCGCCACTAGATAGCGGGCCAGGCGGTTGTGCTTGAGCTCTCGCTTGAAGGCCGTCGTCGGCCACATATTGAGGAACGACTCCCGCTCGATCTCCATCACCTGAGAGATGTCGCCCACATCCATGGGGCGCACCTGATAGCGAACGGTCGTTGCTTGCATGCCTGTCCTCCGGCGGGGTTCTCGGCCATTTTAGCACAGGGGGCAAGAGGGCCTCACGTCGGCTCTGCAGGAGAGAAGCCAACTCCTGGAGCTGATGAGTCAGGAGCGGTAAGGTCTACCTGAGCCGTCGCCCCCTGGTGTACCAGCCGCTGGCTATGAGGGCGACCAACGCCGCAGCCGCGAGTCCGGCCAGAGCTAGGTAGTTGGGCGCCGACGAATCAGAGACTTCCGGCAGCTCCGCTATGCCACCAACGGCGGGAGAAGGTGAAGGCGTGGGCGTGGGAAACGAGGCGGTGGCCGTCCAGTCCACAACGCCCGAGTCGCATGCCGGATCTTCCACCACCAGTCTGAGTGTGCCCTCGGCGTTGCCCTCGCTGGGGAACGAGCCGCTCACTTCGTACAGCCCCGGAATACCCGGTCCGAAGCTGTCGTCCACGATGTCAAGAGCGATGGGGAGGAACCATGGTCCCTGGAATTCGCAGGCGTCACCAGGTACGTCGTACGCTGTGAAGCCCAGCACCTGTGATCCGTCCCCGGACACGGGGAACTCCACTGCGCCGCCACCGGAGTGCGTTCCCGTGTAGGTAGCACCGGCGACCGGCTGGGCCGAGGCATGCGGCATCGACATGAGAGGTACCAGCGCCGCAACCGCGATCGAAAGGGCAAGAATGCGCATCGTTTGCATCCGCCTCTGCCAGTGAGAGTCTAAACATAAACCCGAACAGTGTGGTTGTCAATTGGTCGTCTCAATAGGGTTGGTGGAGGATCTTGCGGGTTGTGCGCTCGCTGCTACTGGGACGCTGTCGAAAGGACGGCCACTGCCTCGATCTCCACCAGCATCTCGGGCTCGGCCAAGCGGCTTATCTCCAGCAGGCTGGAGGCCGGCTGCACATCGCCGAAGGCCTCCCGATGGGCTCGCGCCACCTCCTGCCAGCGGCCGATGTCTATCAGGTAGATGCGCGTTCGCACCACGTCCTTCAGGCTGGCCCCCGCCTCGCGCAAGTAGCCCTCGATGTTGGTGAGGGTCTGCTTGGCCTGGGCGTAGACGTCGCCTTTGCCCACCAGCTTGCCGTCCGGCCCCCAGGCCACCGTCCCCGACACGAAGACCAGATCGCCCACTCGCACCGCCCGTGAGAAGCCGATGACGTCCTCGTAGGGGCTGACGGAGGAGACTCTCTTGCGCTCAACCACGGCGCTACTCCCACAATCTCCCCTGGGGCGACTCTGGCTGCTCCTTGGGCGGCAGGCCTAGGTGTTCGTAGGCGTGGCGGGTGGCTACGCGTCCGCGGGGCGTCCGCTGAAGGAAGCCCACCTGCATCAGATAGGGCTCGTAGACGTCCATGATGGTGTCGGCCTCCTCGGAGATGGAAGCGGCGATGGTCTCGATGCCCACCGGCCCGCCATCGAACTTGTCGATGATGGTGTGCAGGACCTTGTGGTCCACTTCGTCCAGACCCAGTTCATCGATCTCCAGGCGGGTCAGGGCCTCCTGTGCCACCTTCTCGGTGATGATGCCGTCGGCCATCACCTGGGCGTAGTCGCGGACTCGCCTGAGGAGGCGGTTTGCCACCCGAGGCGTGCCGCGGGCGCGGCGGGCGATCTCCTGCGCCCCCTTGTCCTCGATAACGATGTGCAGGAGGGCGGCGTTGCGGCGGGCCAGGCCAGCGATATCATCCTCCTGGTAGAAGTCCAGGCGGTAGACGGCTCCGAAGCGATCGCGCAAGGGCGGGCTCAGCAGGGCATAGCGGGTGGTGGCGCCGATGAGGGTGAAGGGCGGCACCGACAGGCGCACGCTTCTGGCTCCCGGACCTTTGCCCAGGATGATGTCCAGAGCGAAGTCCTCCATGGCCGGGTAGAGGATCTCTTCAGCCGCTCGCGGCAGGCGGTGGATCTCGTCGATGAACAGCACATCCTGCTGTTGCAGGTTGGTGAGGATGGCTGCCAGGTCGCCCGCCCGCTCGATAGCTGGGCCGGACGTGAGGCGAATGTTGACCCCCATCTCGTGGGCGATGATGTGGGCGAGGGTGGTCTTGCCCAGCCCCGGCGGCCCGTAGAGGAGGTGGTGATCCAGGGCCTCGCTTCGCTTCTGAGCCGCCGCGACGGCGATGCGTAGGTTGTCCTTGATCTTGATCTGGCCCACGAAATCGTCCAGGCGTTTGGGACGCAGGGTGGTATCGAGGGTAACGTCCTCTTCTTGCTGCTTGCCAGATGTGATGCGCTCGGCCATGTTCAGTGCAGGAAGGTTCTCGCCGACCCTTGGCGTATTATAAGCTGAGAGTGGTGATTCGTCTACGCGCTTGCCCAGAAAAGGCCCGCTCGCCTGCTAGGGCGTGCCAAAGATCACGTGGACCTCGCCCGCGTCGGGGCGGGCGTTGTCGGGGCCGTCGGCCAGAAGGGCGCCGCCGATGATGTCGTCCCTGCCGTCGCCATTGACGTCGCCGCTGGCCACCGAGAAACCCAGCTCATCCTGGGGCTCGGCCCCAACTATGGTCAGCTCCTGTTGGCCAGGGACGCTCACCTGCTGTTGGCCCAGAGCGGCATCGACGGTGACCGGCCACTGGGCTGGGCTCAGGAAGAGGAGGACCTGCCCCGCCTTCTCGCGGCCGTTGGCTGCCGGCGCTCCGACCAGCACATCGGCCAGGCCGTCGCCATTGACGTCGCCGCTGGCCAGGGAGTGGCCGAAGAGATAGTTTGGGTCGCTGCCGATAAGGGTGACGTCTTGCATCTCCTCGGCAATGTCAATCTTGCTGGGCAACCCCGCCGAGCCGAAAATGACGTAAACCTCGCCGGCGTTGTTGCGGCTGTTGCCCAGCCCGTCGGCGTTGCGGGCGCTGACGAGGAGGTCATCCACCCCGTCGCCGTCGACATCCGCGGCGGTCAGGACGAAGCCCAGCCAGTCGCTGGCATCGGCGCCCCAGATGGGCAGGAACCCCTCGCCGGAGGCCAGGTCAACGGTTCCCTTCAGCTCAGACGAGCCGAAGATGACATAGGCCACGCCTCCGTCAGTGCGCTGGCCTTCGGGGCCGTCGGCCATGTGCGTCCCCAGGAGGATGTCGTCGATGCCGTCGCCGTTCACATCGCCGCTGGCGGCAAAGTTGGCGAGAAAGTCGTCAGGCACAGCGCCAAGGATGGTGAAGTCCTGTTGCTCTTGGCCTACATCGATCGTTCCCGTGAGTTCAGGCGAACCGAACACGACGTAGGCCTCGCCGGCACCGCTGCGGGCGTTGTCTGGGCCATCGGCGCCCGGTGCGGCGACAATGATATCATCGACGCCATCGCCGTTGACGTCACCGGCCGCCAGGGCGTAGCCCAGGAAGTCGCTCCCGTGGGCCCCTTTGACGGTGAAGTCCTGCTCGCCGAGGGCCGTATCCACCGTGCCGCTCAGGTCGGGCGAGCCGAATACCACGTAAGCTTCGCCGGAGTTGGCGGGGATGCTTTCGAGGCCGCCTTCGAGGCCGCCTTCGAAGCCCCCTTCGAGCCCGCTGGCGAAGCGAGCGCCTACCAGGATGTCATCGATGCCGTCGCCGTTGACATCACCGCTCGCTACCACGAAGCCGAGGTTGTCCCCCGCTTTGGTGCCTATCACCGTGAAGTCGTGCTGACCCTCGGCTATGTCCACCGTGCCGCCCAGATCGGAGGAGCCGAAAATGACGTAGGCTTCGCCGGCGTTTTTGCGGGCGTTATCAAGCCCGGAGGCCTTGGGTGCACCCACCAGGATGTCGTCGATGCCGTCGCTGTTGAAGTCGCCCTGGGCCAGTGAGAAGCGGTCGGCTAGATAATCGTCGGCGTCGCCGCCAAACACCGTCAGGTCAGCGGCAGTGGTGGCCAGATCGATGGTGGAAGGGGCCGGCCCGGGCGTCCCCGAAACAGGGGTGACGGTCGCTGAAGGCGACGGCTCGCCTTCGTCCCCTCCTCCGCAGCCAGCCAGCGCTACAAGGAGGGCGATGAGGGCGCCGGAAACCGGCGCAGCGGCCATTGTTCTCCAGGGGCGACGCATCCAGTATAGAATAACACACAAGTTGGCAGCGTCCAGACGGTGATTCGAGGATCAGGCCTGTTCTTGGGGCCAACGGCATCGATATGTATTTGCCTCGGCCAGGCTGCCGGCGGCTGTCACTCCTCCCACACGGTCGCTATGACGATGGCGCCGCTGCGAATGACCGGCGCGCGGCCTAGGTCGCGGCTCTCGGGCACGTCCTTGCCCAACGATGGCGCCTCCTGGCCCAGCGGCGGTCGAGGGCGAGGGGGAGTCGGTGGCTGGAGATGCTGGGGCTTGTCGGCCACGGCTTCCTCCTAGGTGTAGACACCCACCACAAGGGCGTCGCGGGGGTCGGACTCCGAGAAGAAGATGAGAGCGCAGCAGCCGCCTTTTGTAACAAATTGGAGGGCTCGTCCTTCTTATTTGTTTAGAGACATTCTGCGGTTTTTGGACGGGCCAATCTTGTGGAGGCCGAAGATGAAGAGATTTCTTGCGGCGGTAGTCCTGGTGACGGCGCTGGCGGCTGCCTGCGGATCAGGCGGTGGTGAGGAGCAGCCGGCTGGTGGCATGGGTGGTGGCATCGGTGGTGGAGGTGACGCCCAGGAGGGCCAGGCGCCGCCTGAGGCCGAGTCCGTCCGTGTCGACAGTGACGGCGATACCGTCGTTGATTTGGCCGACGCGACAGCGGTACCCACGCCGACGGCCGAGTCCGTCCCCTCGGCGGCAGCGGATCTGTCGGAGCAATTGGAGGAACTGGTGCTGAGCGAGGACGACGTGCCGGCCGACTTCTCCTCGCTGGGCAGCATGGACATGGATTTCGACTTCGATTTCCTGGACATGCCCACACCCCAGGGAATGGGAGCCCACATGAGCATCTTTGCCGCTTCAGAGGGCGAAGACATGATCGTGTCCATGGTTATCCTGATGGAGGACGACACGGCCTTGGATGAGGCCTTCTCGCAGATAGATGACCTGAGCATCGAGGAGATGCAGGAGGCTTTCGACATGGTGGGCGCCTACGCGGATGTGGCCCTTCTGGACACCCGCGAGCTGGACGTCTCCAGCCTGGGCGACCGGGCTTACGGCTTGGGCCTGACGATGGAGATGCTCCAGATGGGCACCATGGACGCCGAGATGGTGTTCTTCGGCGAGGGGCCACTGCTGGCGATGGCAATGACGATGGCCATGGGCGGCGGCGCTGCCGTTGACGTCGTGTCCCTGGCGGAGAAGATGGCGGACAAGATAGAGGATGTTGTCCAGTAGACGACATCAACGTGTGACCGGTGAGAGGGTGACCTAACATGACGCAGATCACTGAAGACGCCGTCGGCCAGTCCGTGCGAGTGTCTCAGGCGACGCTGAACCTCTTGCGAGAGTGCGAGCGCTGTTTCTGGCTGCACCTCCACAGCGTGCGGCGGCCTGGCGGGTCTGAGGGACCGTCGCCTACGATTACGCGCGGCCTGGACACGGTCATCAGCCACTACTGCGCTTCATATCGCGACCAAGACGCCCTGCCTCCCCTGCTGCTCCAGCACCTGGGGGGGCGCCTCGTGTCGGTTCAGGTCGACCCCTACGTTGATCCCGACACCGGCCTGACCCTGGTCGGCAAGCCGGACGAGTGCCTGGAAGTGGACGGTGGCCTCTTCGCCCCGCTCGACCACAAGATGTGGGGCCGGGCGCCGAACGGCGTGGAAGCTGCTGACCGATTGCAGCTCGACGTCTACACGTTGCTGCTGGCAGAGAACGGCTACTCGGTGGCAGACTACGGTATCCTCGTGTATTACGTTCCGGTGGATGGGGAGCTCCACCAGGGATTTCCGTTCAAGGTCTACGTCCGCAAGCTATACACGGACCCCGAGCGGGCGAGGACGTGGCTCCGGCGGGCGCGCGCGGTACTGGACCTACCCGACCCTCCCGAGCCATCGCCCGATTGCGCCTACTGCGACCGGGCGCTCTTAGCGGGGAGAATTGCGGACAAGGTAGAGGCCCTCGCCTAGCACGCGACACCAATCAGCAAGACGCGCGCGGCGCCCCGCCACCCAGCGGGGCGCCTTTCTGTTTCGTGGCGCGCCGTTGACAGACACGCCACCGCCAGATATGATGGCGGAGCCCTATACGCTTTCGTAGCGTCCCTTCACCACTTGCCGGCCTGGAGAAAGGGTTGAAGTATCATGCGCTTGCGCCGGCTTGTGATTCTGCTTTTGTTGCCTCTGGCCGTTGGCGCTGTGCTTGTTCTGGGGCGCGGCGCTGAGGCCCTGCCGCCCACCATCGACCTGCACAACACCGGCGCCGACCTCACCGTCTACGGCGACCACGGCGCTGACTACTCCGGCTGGTCCGTGGCGGCGGGGGACATCGACGGCGACACCACCGACGACCTCATTATCGGCGCCGAGCGGGCCGACCCGGCCGGGGGCAGCAACGCCGGTGAGACCTACGTCATCTACGGCGGCCCCTCCCTGCCCGCCACTATCGACCTGGACATCACCAGCGCCGGCCTCACCGTCTACGGCGACGACGCCGATGACAACTCCGGCTGGTCCGTGGCGGCGGGGGACATCGACGGCGCCACCACCGACGACCTCATTATCGGCGCCGAGCGGGCCGACCCGGCTGGGGGCAGCAACGCCGGTGAGACCTACGTCATCTACGGCGGCCCCTCCCTGCCCGCCACTATCGACCTGG
>CP070630.1:502160-507278 GCA_020356025.1 Dehalococcoidia bacterium
ACGCGGCCGCGCATCCTCGACATCGATGGCCTGACCGATGTCCCGTTCATAACCTCCGACCAGGCGCTCCGCCTGCCGAAACAGCCCCGAAGGCTGGTCATCGTTGGGGGAGGCTACATCGCGGCCGAGCTAGCGCACTTCTTCGGCGCCCTCGGAACCGAGGTGACCATCGTCCACCGGGGGCCGCGGCTGCTCCGGCTGGAGGACGACGATGTGTCCGCTCGCTTCACGGAAGTCTATCAGCGGCGGTTCACCATGCTCCTCAACACCGTCGTCAGGCGGGCGTACCGCGACGGCGGGGCGATCGGGCTGGAGGCTGCTTCGGACGGACAGAAGCGGACCCTGAGCGCGGACGCGCTTCTCCTGGCGGTCGGCCGCGTCCCGAACACCGATCTGCTGGACGTGACACAGACGGGGGTCGCACTGGACGAGCGAGGCTTCATCAAGGTCGACGAGAACCTGCAGACAGACGTGCCCGGCATCTGGGCCCTCGGCGACATCGTGGGCCGCTACCTGCTGAAGCACAGTGCCAACCTGGAGGCCATTCACGTGGCCCACAACATCTTCAACCCTGAAAACAGGGTGCCCGTGGACTACCACGCTATGCCCCATGCCATCTTCGCCTCGCCCCAGGTCGCCAGCGTTGGTCTGACGGAGCGACAGGCCAGAGAGAAAGGCCTGCCCCACGTTGCCAGCACCTACAGCTATTACGATACCGCCTACGGCTCGTCCATCGAGGACAGAGACGGCTTCGTGAAGGTCCTGGCGCAGCGGGAGACGGGAGAGATTCTGGGCTGCCACATCATCGGCAGCGAGGCGTCCATCTTGATCCAGGAAGTCGCTAACGCCATTCGGATGCGCCTGCCTACAGACGCCATCACGGAGTCCATCTACGTACACCCGGCGTTACCGGAGGTGGTCCAGCGGGCCTTCGGGTCGCTGCCCATCTGAGCCGAGAGCGAGCTGCCAAAGCGCCGCGATACCCTGGCCTAGCCCGGGCGCGCTGACCGCAGCAAACCGCACTCTTCTAGCCCTCTTGCCGCCAAAGCCCTCGTAACAGTCACAAGATGTCTGGCGTCTCTTCTTTGCACGGGGCGTAACCCACAGCAGGACTCACCATGCCTGGCAGTCCCTTCGCCTCACGACCGGGGGCACCCCGCGCCATACCTGTGGCATTGCCGCACACGTGAGATACTGATTCGCCACCCCAGCGGCTCAAGGTGGTCACATGGAAGGCTTGGACAACGCGGGCCCGCGACCGGGGACAGCGAAACGGCCGACTGGCCGCCTCGCAGGTGACCCGCTGCGTTCGATGCGCGCCCTAAAGCGATGGGTCCGCCTGGGGGCATATGGCGCCATATGCGCCGAGTGGCCCCTATACTACCTCGTGTTGGATTACCCCATTCGCCAGGTAGTGTCGTCCTGGGTCTTCGGGATGGTCGTTGCTACCGTAGCCATCGAATTTGCCTTTGCCCAGGGATACAGATTGCGTAAGCAAGGCATCTACCCCGCCATGCTAGCTGTGGAGCTGGGTGCCACTCACGATTTCGATCAGGCCTGCGAAAGGACAGTACGCCTGGCGGCCAAGCTCCTGGCAGTGGAAAAGGTGGTCTTGGCCTTGAGCGTCCACCACGATGGCCAACTTACCACCATGGCCACCCATGGCATTCCCACTGAGGAGGTGCCCCTGGCAACGCCTCTGCCATGGTGCCAGCAGCTCGTCAAGCAGGCGATCGAGAAACGAAAAGTCGTCGTGACCTCGGCTGCCGAGGCCCGCGCCTGGCTATCCACTCCCGACGGCCGTGGCCGCGTAGTCTATGTACCACTGCTCTCGCTGGACCGGTTCGTTGGCCTGCTAGTCCTTGTTGGCGGACGAAAAGCCTCCGACCTTCGGGACAAGTCACTTCTCACCACTATTGGCCTGGCTGTGGGTCTGACCCTGGACAACCTTCGCCACAGCACAGAGCTGCACGAAGTGGCAACACACGACGAGCTGACCCAGCTCTTCAGCCGCCGCTATCTCTTCCAGCGGCTGGAGAAAGAGCTGAAGGCTGCTCGCCGCTCTGGCAGACCCCTCGGCCTGCTCATTATGGATGTCGACAGCCTCAAGCTGATCAACGACACCTACGGCCACAACGTGGGAGATGCCGTGCTGGCGAATCTGGGAAAGATGCTGGCTAAACGCGTTCGAGGCGACGACATCCCGGCCCGAATCGGTGGCGACGAGTTTGCCGTCCTGATGCCCAACACCGACAAGCGCCGCGCTTTCGCCACCGCCACACGCCTGGAGAAAGCACTGCAAACGAAGCCCATCTACAAACTCCACGGCCTGGAGCTGAAGCTCAGTGTCTCCTGCGGCGTGGCAGGCTACCCTTGGAGCGGCGAGGACATCGTCGAGATCGTGCAATGGGCAGACGCCAACATGTACGGGATGAAGGCAACGCGGAAAGAGCACACACAACCCGCCACCACAGCCACGCAGGAAAGGCACTTCAGGTCGCCAAAAGCCTCGCGCTGAGCCCGCCGGAAGCTTAGCCGCCCTCGGCCTCGCTCCCTGGTGACTGAGCGTATCGCGTTGACTCTGGAGAGCACCAAATGATATCTTGGCAGCCGCCAAGATCGCCAGGCCATGCCGCCGCTGGCGGTTGACCCCTACCGCTCTATCAGGCGAGGGCCAGCAGTTCCTTCCGCGGGGAGCCAGCATTTGCAGGAGACATCCAGCAGACCAATCACCTTCGCCAGTGAAGGCCTGACCCTGGAGGGCGTCCTCCACCAGCCCTCCTCCGCTCCCTTCCCCGCCGCCGCCGTCTGTCATCCCCATCCGCTATTCGGCGGCGACATGAATAACTCCGTGGTTGTCACCGTCTGCCAGACCCTCGCCGAGGCAGGCATCGCTGGCCTCCGCTTCAACTACCGAGGCGTCGGCCGCAGCGAGGGAAAGTATGGCGACGGCCTGGGCGAGCGCACCGACGCTGCCGCTGCCCTGACCCACCTGCACCAGCTCGCCGAGCTCGAACAGGACAGAGTAGGCATTGTCGGCTACTCCTTCGGGGCGACGGTCGCCCTGACGGCGGCAGACGAACGAGTGGCGGCAGTAGCCGCCATCTCCACCCCCTCCTTCGGCCAGAGCCTCCCCGACCCTGCCATCCGCTGTCCCACCCTGTTCATATCGGGCGAGCAGGATGAGATCGCCCCGGCCGCCAGCCTGGCCACACTCGCGCGCACGATAGGACCACAGTGCCAGCTGGCCGTCGTTCCGGGCGCTGACCACTTCTGGTGGGGCCACGAGGAGGAGCTGGCCGAACTGGTGACTCAATTCTTCCGTCAGTGCCTCGTCGGATAGCGACATGCCCATGGCCTCCCTCCGCCTGAAGGTAACCCCCTCAGCCAGCCGCGACGCCGTCGTGGGCTGGCAGGGAGACGTACTTCGTGTCCATGTCAGGGCCCCCGCCCACCGTCGCAAGGCCAACGACGAGGTCCTACGCCTCTTGGCCGTCAGCCTCGGCGTTGACCGGCGCCGCCTGCGCATCACCCACGGCGAGACCTCTCGCCGGAAGGTGGTCTCTGTGGACGGCCTCGACGAGAAGGAGATACGCGCCCGCCTGACTTCCGTCCTATCCTGACGACACCTTAGCTACAATCGCGCCCTCCAGAAATATTTTTCAAGATTCCCACAACGACCCCTTGACAAATTCACACGGATATGTAAACTAAGAGTGCTGCGGGGCAGGACATAGCGGAGACGGTTAGATGTCACGCGTGGCAGGCTTCGACTCAGATAGCTCTTACGACGATGCCTGCCTGGATGGGCAGGACGACATGGGAAACAGTGCAGGGTCAGATCCCGAACCGCTTGCCCGCCAGTGTTGACGGGATAACCGAACTTTTCGTTGACAGCTCGGAGCCCTCCGCTCACGCTGCGAGGGCGACGGTGCCGGAGCGTTCCCGTTTTCCGGCCATGGCGGGAATCGCGGCAGTTGCAGCAATAGCAGCCGTCGCCCTCGCAGCGGGCGGCTGGCACGCCAGGAGACGCCTCTCCTGAGCGTGTTGAAGGGCTTGTCGAAAAAGCTGGCTGCGGCAGAGGCTCACATGCTATCCTGGCTCCAGCATGAGCCGTCGTAAAGGGAAGAAGCGCCCGAAGAAAGATGAACCGCTCCGAGAGAAGGGTGGCCGCCTGCGCAGGGCGGCCGTCATCCTTGTCGTCGTAGTTCTTCTGGCCACAAGTCTCGCTGCCGGCCTGCTGCTGAGCGGCCTCCTCGACGGCGCTTCGGCGCCTCGGGCGGTCATCGTCGACCAGCTCAGCCTCAGCCAGCCCAATCCAGACTTCGCCGCCTCGGCCACCGACATCCTCAAGCAGGCTGATTACGCCGTGGACTACTTCCCGGGCGAGCAGGTCACGGTGGACTTCTATCGTAGCCTGCCCACTCACGACTACGACCTCATCATCCTCAGGGTCCACTCCGGCATAGCAGAAGAAACCGATATCACCACCGGAGAGACAACGCAGAGAGAGTACGTCAGCCTGTTCACCGGCGAGCCCTACAGCCCGGACAAGTACCCCAACGAGCCCACAGGGCGACTCGGCAAGGCGACCTACTATGAAGGCGCTCCGCCGTTGTTCGGAATAGGGCCCGAGTTCATCACCCACAGCATGCGCGGCAGTTTGGACAAGACGCTGATCGTGCTGATGGGCTGCGACGGGCTACGTTCTCAAAGAACCGCCCAGGCCTTCCTGGACAAGGGAGCCAGTGCCTTCGTGAGCTGGACCCGATCCGTCAGCGCCAGCCACACGGACGCCGCAACCGAGCGCCTGCTGGAGAAGCTCCTCGTCGACGGGCTGCCTGTGGGAGACGCCGTCGCTCAGACTGCCGCCGAAATGGGGCCGGACCCATCGTACGGCGCCGAACTCCGGATGCTGCCGGAGGGAGGATAACGCCGCCGGCTCTTACGTTGACCGCGCTGCCAGGCTTGCCACCAGACGCAGCTCATCGGCGAACAGGCGGGTGATGAGGTAGTGGCGTCGCACGCTCTCCTGGCCAGAGAGCCCGAGCGCCCTGGCCTCATCCCGGTGGGTCAGCAGGTGCAGGGTTCGCTCGGCGCACTCTTCAGTATTCTCCA
>CP070630.1:507378-513560 GCA_020356025.1 Dehalococcoidia bacterium
CCCTCTACGAGACCTACAACGCCATCTTCAAGCTGGCGGAGCTGGCCCTGCTACCCCACAATCTCTCTCTGCCGCAGCTACATCTGCTGTCGGTTCTCAAGGAGGAGGGAGGCATCCTCACCACCGGCGAAATCGGTCGGGCAATGATCAAGGCCAGCCAGACCATCACCGGACTCGTGGACAGGCTGGAGGAACCGGGATTCGTGGAGCGAGTCTTCGACAGGCGTGATCGCCGCAAGACATGGGTTCGCCTAACCGAGAAGGGCGAGCGCAAATATGCAGAGGCCATGCCAGTAGCCAATCGCCTGGCCGAAGAGATCTCCGCCGTCCTCACGGATGAGGAACTGCAGCAGTTCCAAGCGAAGAGCGACAAACTGCGGACGGCGGCGATGTCGAGGCTCGCAGAGGCCCTCGGGCGACCGGGGTTCTAGCGGACCACCGTTACGCTAGCAGGCCGATGCAGCCTTCGTCCTTCGTTGGGTGGAGGAGGTAAACGATGGGAACCATTGACGTGGATTCGGTTCCCTTTGACGGGTACGAAAGCCTCATTGAAGCGGACACACGCCAGGAGATCCTCTCAGTGGCCCAATCCCTGAAAGGCCTGCGGGTCGTCCACGCCAATGCGACGCCAACGGGCGGCGGGGTCGCGGAGATCCTCCGCTCGCTGGTTCCAATGATGCGAGGCTTGGGCATCGACGCGAGCTGGTGGGCGCTGGAGGCCGACGACGGGTTCTTCACGGTCACAAAGAGACTGCACAACGGTCTGCAAGGTAAGGGGACATCGCTTTGCCGGAAGGATATCGAGTGCTACTGGCTCCACAATGAACGGGCAGCGAGTGCCATAGAGACGGCTTTCGGTTTCGCGGACATCCTGGTCGCCCACGACCCTCAGGTGATGGCAGTCCCCGCCTTCCTGCGCGATGGCACCCGCTCGGTGTGGCATTGCCACATCGATCTCACGGCGCCGGCAAAGGACGTCCAAGCTCGGCTGCTACCCCTCACCCAGTACTACGCACGCTGTCTGGTGAGCATGCCTGAGTACGCTGCCGTGGGGCTGCCGCCGGAGCGCACGGTGGCCTTCCCTCCGGCCATCGACCCCTTCACGGCCAAGAACCGCCATCTCCCGCTGAGCGAGGCGCGCGCCAGGCTCGCCGCCCTGGGGATCGACTGCCAGCGGCCGCTGGTTACCCAAGTGTCGCGGTTCGACCCCTGGAAGGACCCTTGGGGCGTTGTGGATGCCTACCGGCTGGCGAAGAGGCGAGTGCCTGATCTGCAACTGGCTCTTGTTGGCGCCCTTACCGCCAAGGACGACCCCGAAGGCGGGGAAGTATGGCGATCGGTGCGTTCTTACGCGAGCGACGAGCCCGACATCCACATCTACCACCAGCCCGAGGTCGGGGGAGACGAAACCACCGTCAACGCCTTCCAGACGGCTTCCAATGTCGTCGTCCAGAAATCGGTGCGGGAGGGTTTCGGGCTGACGGTGACGGAGGCAATGTGGAAGGGAAAACCGGTCGTCGGAGGCGACTGCGGCGGCATTCGGCTGCAGATCGAAGACGGCGTCAACGGCTACCTTGTGAACAACGCCGTCGAGTGCGCGGAGAGGATCGTCGACCTGCTCGATGACCCCCAGCGGGCAAGGGCGATGGGCGCCGCGGCTAGAGAGAGCGTACGACGAAGGTTCCTAATGCCGCGGCTTCTCCTCGATTACCTGCGACTCTTTCAGCAGATTGTGCACGGACAGTTGTGCCAGCCTGAAAGGTGCAGGGACTCTGAAGCCAAAGCGCTGGCCGCCATGCTGGCAGTGCTGCCAGATAGCGAGGCAGCGGAGCACGGGCAGCGCACACCACGCTCACGCGGAAAGGTCCGCAGGAGCAAGAGAGCGCCGGCGCGAGTGGCTTAAACGCTCTATGCGAAGGCCAGACGGATGGCCTCGCGGAGGCTGGCGGCGGGAAGAAGCTGCATGCCGCTAGTCGGTGCGCCTCGACGCAGGGCCGCCTGGGGCAGCAGGCAGCGGGCGAAGCCCAGGCGCTCAGCCTCGGCCAGGCGGCGCTCCATCTGGCTGACCGAACGCAGCTCCCCTGAAAGACCCACCTCGCCGATGGCCACCAGGTCTCGTGACAGGGCAGCGTCGCGATAGCTGGAGGCGATGGCCAGGGCGAGGCCCAGGTCGGCCGCCGGCTCGTGCACCCGCAGACCGCCCACCACGTTGGCGATGATATCCTGGTTGCCCAGGGCGAGGCCCGCTCGCCTGGTGAGGACGGCGCAGACCAGAATCAGACGGTTGAGGTCCAGGCCGTTGGCGGTACGACGGGGGGTGGCAAGCATGGTGGGGCTGGTGAGGGCCTGCACCTCCACCAGGAGGGGTCGGCTGCCCTCCAGGGTAGGCACCACCACTGAGCCCACAGCCCCCTCGGCGCGCTCGGCCAGGAAGACCTCGGAGGGGTTCTCAACGCCTATCAGGCCTTCGCCGGTCATCTCGAAGACGCCGACCTCGTTGGTGGAGCCGAAGCGGTTCTTCACGCCACGCAGCAGGCGATAGCTGCTGAAGCGCTCGCCCTCCAGGTAGAGCACCACGTCGACGATGTGCTCCAGCAGGCGCGGCCCGGCGATGTCACCCTCCTTGGTGACGTGGCCCACGATGCAGGTGGGCACCCCCGAGCTCTTGGCCCAGCGCATGAGGCGCATCGTGCACTCACGTAGCTGGCCGATGCTGCCGGGCGGGGAAGGCGCGGCCGCTGTGTAGACGGTCTGGATGGAATCGACCACCATGAGGGAGGGCTGGAGGGCGTCGGCCTCCTGGAGGGCGCCATCCAGGTTGGTCTCGCTGAGGAGGAAGATGCCCTCGCCGGCCGCGGTGAGCCGGCGAGCGCGCATCTTGAGCTGCTGGGCCGACTCCTCGGCGGAGATGTAGAGGACCCGCCGCCGGTCTCTCGCCGCCAAGACGGCCGCCTGCAGCATGAGCGTCGACTTGCCGATGCCGGGGTCGCCGCCCACCAGGATCAGCGAGCCGGGAACGATGCCGCCTCCGAGGACGCGATTGAACTCCGGCAGATCGATGACCAGGCGGGCCAGTTCCTCATCCGCCAGCTCGCATATCTCCACGGGGGCCGCCACCGGCGCCACGCCTGCGCCCTGGCGCTCAACCCTCTCCACGAAGCTGTTCCAGGTCTGGCAGTCGGGGCAACGACCCAGCCATTTGAGGCTCTCCTGCCCGCACTCCTGGCAGATGAAGACCGTTCGGGACTTTCGGACGTCAGTCATCTGACGGACACTCGTAGGTGAAAACGAGGATAGCAGGAAGGGCCACGAAGGGCACAAGGGCCTTTCGGGCCCGCGCTGTGGCCGTGCCGAGGCTGAGAGTGCTCACGTCGCCCTTGTCATCGGGTTTGGGCCATTATAGCAGAGAGGGAAGCTGTTCCCAACTTCCCCCTGTCGTTCGTTTTTTGCGGATGGCCCTTAGGTCAGGGCTGGCTCCGACATGTTGATGAGGATGATCTCCTCGTTCTGGACGTCGATGCGGACGGTGTCGCCGGACTGGAAGCGTCCTTCGAGCAGGGCCTCCGATAGGCGGTCCTCCACCTCGTTCTGGATGACCCGCCGCAGGGGGCGAGCGCCGAAGACGGGGTCGAAGCCTTTCTCGCCGATGAAGTCCTTGGCGGCGTCAGTCATGTCCAGGGTGACGCCCTTGAGAGTGAGCTGGTTCTCGATCTCCCGTATCTCGAGCTCCACGATCTTGCGGATGTCCTCGCGAGAGAGGGCGTGGAAGACCACGGTGGCGTCGACGCGGTTCACGAACTCCGGCCGGAAGACGTTCTTCATGGCCGTGAGCACCTTGTCCTTCATCTTGCGATATTGCTCTTCCGAGGTCTTGGCCTCATCGGTCTTGGTGGAGAAGACGAGTGCTGCCTCCTTGCGGATGAGGTCAGAGCCCACGTTGCTGGTCATGATGATGATGGTGTTGCGGAAGTCCACCCGTCTGCCCTTGGCATCGGTGAGGTGACCATCATCGAAGATCTGGAGAAGCATGTTG
The DNA here is from genome assembly GCA_020356025.1 of Dehalococcoidia bacterium. Classification (GTDB taxonomy): domain Bacteria; phylum Chloroflexota; class Dehalococcoidia; order SM23-28-2; family SM23-28-2; genus SM23-28-2. The sequence continues at coordinate 511,412 of CP070630.1, forward strand.
AAGACCTCGGGATGGGCCTTCTCGATCTCGTCCAAAAGGATGAGACAGTAGGACTTTCGACGTACCGTGTCGGTTAGCTGGCCAGCGTCGTCGTATCCCACATAGCCTGGCGGCGCGCCGATGAGGCGCGAGATGTTGTGGCGCTCCATGAACTCGGACATGTCCAGCTTAATCATGGAGTCCTCGCTGCCGAACATGAACTCGGCGAGCACTCGCCCGAGGTGGGTCTTGCCGACGCCTGTCGGGCCGAGGAACATGAACACGCCGATGGGCCGCTTGGGGTCTTTGAGGCCAGCGCGCGCCCGCCGTACGGCCTTGGACACGATGTGGATGGCCTCGTCCTGGCCAATCACCCGCTCGTGGAGGACGTCCTCCATCTCCAGCAGTCGTTGTGACTCCTCGCTGGCGATGCGGGTCACGGGAATGCCCGTCCACATGCTGACGACTTCACAGATGTCCTCATCGGTGACCACGGGCTTGGTCTCGTCTCGCTGGGTCTGCCAGCCGCGAGCCATGCCTTCGATCTTCTCCTGGAGCTCCACCTCCCGCTCGCGGAGCTCAGCAGCGTGATCATACTGCTGAGAACTGATAGCGGTCTCTTTCTCCTTGCGGAGGCTCTCCAGGCCGCGTACAGCCTCCTGAAGGGAGGGCGGAGCGTAGGAGCGCTTGATGCGCACGCGGGAAGCCGCCTCGTCCACCAAGTCGATGGCCTTGTCAGGCAGGAAGCGGTCGGGCACATAGCGGGCTGCCAGCTCGCCTGCCGCCTTCACGCCCTCGTCGCTGATGACGAGGCCGTGGTGCTCCTCGTAGCGCTCCTTGATGCCGCGCAGGATGTTGATGGTCTCTTCCACGGTGGGCTCTTCCACCAGAATGGGCTGGAAGCGACGCTCCAGGGCGGCATCTTTCTCGATGTGCTTGCGGTAATCGTCCAAAGTAGTAGCGCCGATGCACTGCAACTCGCCGCGGGAAAGGGACGGCTTGAGAATATTGGCGGCATCGACCGCACCTTCGGCTGCGCCAGCGCCCACCAGCATGTGCATCTCGTCGATGAAGAGAATGCAGTTGCTGGCGCCCTTCAGCTCTTCGATGACTTTCTTCAGGCGCTCCTCGAACTCACCCCGGTACTTGGTGCCGGCCACCAGTGAGCCGATGTCGAGCGTGACCAAGCGACGGTCCTGGAGCATGTCGGGCACCTCGGACTTGGCGATGCGCTGAGCCAGGGCCTCGACGATGGCCGTCTTGCCGACACCGGCCTCGCCGATGAGCACCGGGTTGTTCTTGGTGCGGCGGGACAGGATCTGAATGACCCGCTCTATCTCCCGCTCGCGACCGATGACGGGGTCGAGCTTGCCAGCCCGAGCAGCGGCAGTGAGGTCCATACCCAACTGGTCGAGGGTGGGGGTACGGGTGACGCTGCGCCCGCCGGGCGCCGTCTGGGGCATGCTTTGGGAGAGGATGCGGACGACTTCGGCCCGCACTTTCTCCAGGCTGACCCCGAGGCTCTCCAGTACGCCAGCGGCGATGCCCTCGCCCTCGCGCACCAAGCCCAACAGCAGGTGCTCGGTGCCGATGTAGTGGTGACTGAGGCGGCGGGCCTCGTCCACAGCCAGCTCAATAACTTTCTTGGCTCGTGGGGTGAGGCCGATCTCGCCGGTGACAGGACGGTCGCCGCGGCCGATGATGAACTCCACGGCAGAGCGTACTTTGTTCAGCTCGACGCCTAGGTTAGCCAACACCTTGGCGGCTACACCCTCGCCCTCTCTGACCAAGCCCAGGAGTAGGTGCTCCGTGCCAATGTAGTTATGGTTGAACCGCAGAGCCTCCTCTTGGGCCAGGGTCAGGACGCGGCGCGCGCGCTCGGTGAACTTGTCGAATCTGTCTGCCATGTCTCGGGCCCCCTGTCTGCCACGACAGGTTGGCTTCCCTTACTTCTGCTCCTCTGACGCTTCTTCAGGCTTTTCCTCCCCTGGAGGGGCATCCTCTGGCTCCTCAGGGGCTTCCTCGCTCTCCTCAGCCGCCGGCTCCTCGGGAGCCTCCTCGCTCTCTTCAGCCACCGGCTCCTCGGGAGCCTCCTCGCTCTCTTCAGCCACCGGCTCCTCGGGAGCCTCCTCGCTCTCTTCAGCCACCGGCTCCTCGGGAGCTTCCTCGC
>CP070630.1:513660-519588 GCA_020356025.1 Dehalococcoidia bacterium
ACAGCCCATACAGAATGGACAGTGCCCGCCATCGCCCAGGCCGACCTGAAGATCGTCGACCAGCGCACTGTGGACTGGCCTAGCGACATCGACGTCAGCGAGAACCGGGTGGTCACCCTGGAGACCGATGTGCACAACAACGGCCCCTACGGGCCGGTGGAGGCGGAGTTCGAAGGCTGGCTGACGCCCCCCAGCGAGTGCACGATCGTGTCCGGCCCCATCAGCCAGCAGGTGGTGCTGAACGCCGGCGAGACGCAGACCATACAGCAGCAGTTCACCATTCACTGCAGCGAGCGTTGTCTGCGAACGTTCACCTTCCACAACCGCATCACGGCCAAGGACCCGCACATTGTCGACCCACAGCCAGCAAACAATGAGGACTACCGCTTGCTGCCCTCCGTCCACGCCTGGGCCGACGCGGATGCCAAGATCGTGAGCCAGGACTTCGTCAACCCGCCAGTTCAGATTCCGGTCAGCACGGACGTTGACGTTACCCTGCGCAAGACCCTGCACAACAACGGCGGCTACGGCCCGGTAGACGTGAGCATCGCTGCCGGTGCCTCAGCTCCACCGGACTGCACAGCCACTCCCGACCCGGCCAACCCGACCTCTGCCAACCTGCCTCTCAGCATCGACGTCGTTATCGACGAGGTCTGGACCATCCACTGCACTGAGCCCAGCGAGCACTCTTTCTCCTTCGATAATTCCATCGCCATCACGACGATCCACGTCAAAGACCCCACCCCGAGCAACAACGCCGTCTCCACAGGCCTGACGGTGGCCGCCATCGCCCAGGCCGACGTCAAGATCAGCGGCCAGCAGCTCATCGACCCGCCCACCGAGATAGCCGTCAGCGCGGACGTTGACGTTACCCTGAGCAAGACCCTGCACAACAACGGCGGCTACGCCCCCGTCGACGTGAGCATCACTGCCGGTGCCTCCGCTCCTGCGGACTGCACAGCCACTCCCGACCCGGCCAACCCGACCTCCGCCAACCTGCCCGTGAGCACGGACGTGGTGCTGGATGAGACTTGGACGATCCACTGCGATGAGCCCAGCGAGCACTCCTTCTCCTTCGACAACTCCATCGCCATCACTACTCCCCACGTGGAGGACCCCACGCCTGCCAATAACAGCGCCTCCACCGGGCTTGTGATCACCGCCACCGCCCAGGCGGAGGTCAAGATCAGCAGCCAGCAGCTCGTCGACCCGCCCACCGAGATACTCGTGAGCGAGGACGTTGACTTCACCCTGTCCAAGACCGTTCACAACAACGGCGGCTACGGCCCCGTCGACGTGAGCATCTCGGCCAGCGCCGACGTCTCCCTGGCGCCAGACTGCACAGCCACGCCCGACCCCGGCAACCCCACCTCCGCCAACCTGCCCGTGAGCACTGAGGTCATCATCACCGAAATCTGGACCATCCACTGCAATGAGACAGGCGAGAAGACCTTCCAGTTCGATAACTCGATCGCTGTGACAACGGCGCACGTGGTGGATCCCATCACAGCCAACAACTCCGCCTCGAGCGGGCTCACGGCCCCCGCAGTGCCGTCAGTCACGGAAACCGACCTAGTGGTGGAGCTGATCAAGGACGAGGAGATCACCGTCCCTGAGGACATTCTGTACAGCGGGGATGACCTAGACGCCGACACCATCCCCGACCCGGTGATAACGGTGCGTATCACCAACGGCCTCGGGCCCACCAGCGTAGCGGTTCAGCTCACCCAGGTGTCCCTCGACAGGTTCACCTGCGTGTCGCACCTAGTGCCTGAGGCCGGCGATACGCTGCAAGAGTGGACGGTGGGCAACCAGTACTACAGCAAGCTGACCTGGACAGAGCCGCTGATGGCCGCCTACGAGGTTCGGGACGTCCAGCGCAACTACGAGATCCTTTGCAGCGAGTCCGGTTTCTTCCCCAACATTGAGCAGTTCGTGGTCGACATCGACCCGCTGGACATGGACGAACTGGACCCGCTGAACAACACCGATGAGAACCACGTCAGCGTCCACGACGACGCCGACATCGACGGCGACACTGTCCCCAACGGCGAGGACAACTGCCCGTATGACCCCAACCCCGACCAGACCGACACGGACGGCGACGGCATCGGCGACGCGTGCGACGACGACGACGACGACGACGGCATCCCCGACGTCGACGACGACTGCCCGCTGTTGGCAGGCGACCCGCCGACCGGCTGCCCGATGAGCGATGTGTCTATCGACGTGCTCAAGGACGAGGATCCGGACGTGGATGTCAGCGTGGAGACGCCTTACCCCATCACGGTCACCATCACCAACGGCGATGAGGCCGCCGACGTGGATGTTGATCTGCTGCTGGTGTCCGAGAACCCATTCCTTATGACTGGCTGCACCGTCTACTGGGAAGACGGCGACTACGTGTACCCTATGGAACTCATTGATGAGATCATCGAGGGCAAGCGCCACAGCATGTTGTCCGGCACCATCAGCATGGCTGCCGACGAGGTGGTTGTGCTCGACCTGGTCGCCTACATCCACTGCTTCGAGAAGAGCCTCCACGTCGACGCGTTTGAGCTGGCTGCTGGTGCGGCGCCTGTGTCGCCCGTGTGGGACGACAACTCGGCCAACAACATCCTCAAGAACTGGCCGGACGTCACCGCCTGGGCCTACGCCGACGTCAAGAAGATCAGCCTCGAGGTTCTGGATCCGCCGACCGACATCAATGTCAGCGAGGACGTGCCGATCACGGTCCGGGCGGTTGTCCACAACAACGGGTACTATGAGCCGGTGGACATCGAGGACGAGACGATCATCACTGCTCCGGCCGACTGCACGGTTGACGGCGTTGGCTCCGCCAGCGAGACGACAGTGCTCAGCGACGTGCCGGTGAGCGTGGACCAGACGGTGGACAACGTATTCACCATCCACTGCTCGTCAACCAGCACGCACGAGTTCGGCATCACCAACGAACTGACGGTGCTGACCGAGCACGTGCTCGACGCGTCCGGCAACAACAGCGCTGCTACCTCGCTGGTGGTCAACGCCTGGGGCGAGGCCGACGTCAAGATCGTCGGCGCTGGGCTGGTAGGGCTGCCGGCGGAGATCGACTTGAGTGAGGACGTGCCGGTCACGCTGGAGGCGACCCTGCACAACAACGGGCCTTCCACTCCGGTACAAGCGCAGTACGACCTGGGGCTGGTCGCACCGGCCGACTGCACGGTCGACGGCGGCGCCTCCAAGACGGAGGGTGCGCAGATCGAGCTGCCGGTGAGCGTGGACGTGCCGGTGAGCATGGCTGCCACCATCCACTGCTCTGAGCCCAGCAGCCACACCTTCGACTACTCGGTCGACGTTAGCGTGGCCAAGGACCCGCACATGACCGACACCGACCCGCTCAACAACAGCGCGGCTACTGACGCCAGCACAGACGTCATCGCCTACGCGGACGTCAAGATCTCCAGCTGGGACGTCCCGGACGACCTGGCGTGGAGGGCCGGCAACCAGGTGCTGATCGGCCCGCTGGCCCCGCTGGGGAGCGTGGTCGTCACGGCGGACGAGATGCTCCACAACAACGGCCCCTACGGGCCGGTCGAGGTGGAGGTAGCCAGGACCGCTGACTCGCTAGAGCCAGCCATCTGCGAGGTCACTCCATCTGGAGCCAGCGAACAGGCCGTGCTCGACGTCAGCGTGGACGTCGGGGACTCTGAGGACTTCACGGTCAACTGGCTGGACGACCCGAAGCCGCCGTTCACCTGCGACATCGAGCTGTCGAAGACCGTCACCGTCAAGGACGCGCACGTCGTTGACGCCGATGGCGCCTCGGCGGTCGTCTCCATCGAGGTGGTGCGTGACACCGACGGCGACGGGATTCCGGACGACGGCGACTTCAGCGGCGACCCGAACGACAACCCCTGCACCAGCGGCCAGGGCGCCGAAGATGCCTGCGACGACAACTGCCAGGACGACTACAACCCCGACCAGCAGGACACTGACGGCAACGGCGTCGGCGACGTGTGCGACGGGACGCCTGACCACGACGTGACGGTGAAGAGCCTGATGCTCTTCGGGCCCGCTCCCATCAACCTCAGCGACACCATGGGCCGCAACATGTGGACCATCGCTGAGATCGGCAACCTGCGCGACCACGTGGAGACGGTGGAGCTCACGTTGACCATCGATCCCGACTCGATCACGGGCTGCCTTGCCGACCCGTTTGCCCCGGAGTTGATCCTGCCCGGTCACAACCCGTTCGCCCTCCTGGCGCTGGAGCAGAAGTGGGTGCTCTACCGCACGCGGTTTGAGTGCCACGCGCCGGCGACGCCAGGGATCTACCCGCTTGAGTTGGAACTCTGCATCGACCACGTGGCTCACCCCGACGGGGGAGACGACTTCAACGCTGCCAACGACTGCCAGTCCAGGACGAAGTCGCTGCTGATCGAATAGTCTCTAGGAAGCATACGTCGGTGACGGCGGCCCAGCGAGGACTGGAGACAGCAAGCGTAACCAAGAGCGAGCCCTCGCGTTATGGATCGTGGCGTTAGACATTTATGGGCTAGGGAGGCAACACCATGAAGAAGCTCACATGGATTGCGGCGGCCGGCGCCACGCTTGCGTTGACAGTTGTGCTTGGCATTGGCCTTATGGGCGGGCTGAGAGCGTCCGCCCAGGGCACCGTCAACTTCGACATCGACCCCGAGACCACCGGCAACAGCGCCAACACGCTGGGAACGATAGAGGATTGCGTCGAGATTACCGTCCCCAGCCCGTCGTTCGATGGCGTCAGCGACTATGTTATCGACATCATCGTCACCGGCGACACCCAGGCGCCCGTCGCCTACGACGCGTCGCTGAACTACTGTGACGACCCCAGCGGCGGCGTCGACCCCACCAAGTGCGACGGAGATCCCGTCACCATGGTGCACATCGCACCGCCCGACACTGACACGATCATCAAGCTGCCGGGAAGCATGCCCCTGGGCGACGTGGTGCCGGACAGCGACGGCGTCTTCGCCGCTGGTGCGCTCTACCTCTTCGGCGGCCCGGGCACTGCGGGCAACGGCACCCTGGTCAGGGTGGGGCTGGACATCGGCGCGTCGGGCGTGGTTACCTTCAGCCTGAATCCCCCTGCGCTGACCGCCTACGCGTCGGGCGCGGGCACTCACCCCGTGACGCTGGACAGCGGCCAGCTGGCGATCAACGCCAGCTGCGCAGCGGACGCGGACGGAGACGGCGTGGATGACTTGGCGGACCTGTGCCCAGGCACCGCTGGCGGCGACCCCGTCGACGCTGACGGGTGCTCCGACGCCCAGGTGGACGCGGACGGGGACGGCATCTGCGACCCGGGCGCTCCCAGCGGCGGTCCCTCCGGTTGCACGGGCTCCGACAATTGTCCCAACGACCCCGATAAGGCCGAGCCAGGCATCTGCGGCTGCGGTGTCCCCGATACCGACTCCGACGGCGATGGCACCCCCGACTGCAACGACAACTGCCCCACCGACCCCAACAAGACCGAGCCAGGCATCTGCGGCTGCGGCACGCCCGACACCGACTCAGACTCCGACGGCACCCCCGACTGCAACGACAACTGCCCCACCGACCCCAACAAGACCGAGCCAGGCATCTGCGGCTGCGGCACGCCCGACACCGACTCAGACGGCGACGGCACCCCCGACTGCAACGACGACTGCCCCGCTGACCCCAACAAGACCGAGCCAGGCATCTGCGGCTGCGGCACGCCCGACACCGACTCAGACGGCGACGGCACCCCCGACTGCAACGACGGCTGCCCCACCGACCCCGACAAGACCGAGCCGGGCATCTGCGGCTGCGGTGTCCCCGACACCGACTCAGACGGCGATGGCACCCCCGACTGCAACGACAACTGCCCCACCGACCCCAACAAGACCGAGCCAGGCATCTGCGGCTGCGGCACGCCCGACACCG
>CP070630.1:519688-522928 GCA_020356025.1 Dehalococcoidia bacterium
AATATTCAGGTGGACCGTTTGCCTCACGCCACCTCACCCCTCATCGAGGTGAAAGTGGAACTGAAGAATCACGACTCAGAGGCCCACGAGATCCAGGCCTGGTGGTTACTGGCCACACCCAACGCCTGGGAACCCTGGAACCCCTACGCCTTCCAGTCGACGCAGGCGCGACACACCCTGGCGGCGGGTGAAGAGGTCGACCTGATGTGGCAGGAGGAGATAACCGCCGAGCCCGGCATCTACGAACTCAGCGCCTGGGTGCACACCGTCGAGGGCGATGTCACCCGTCACTCCGACGGCAAAAGCCTGAAGGACCAAACCATCCGCATCGACAGCCAGTGGTCACCATTCAGCCGGCGGGCCATGCCACCTCCAGGCCTCCGCGTATCAGCCGTTGATCTCACCGCCCCCGTCCTCGACGGTGGACTGAGCATGCCCACCGAACTCTCCCTGACCATCGGCATCACCAACCACGCCACGGTGGAGACAGTAGCCGATATCCAGTGGCTCCTGTATCGCCGATCGTCCGGCCTCCCTTGGGATGGTATGCCCGCGTACACCTCCCAGCAATTGCGGCAGCAAGTGTTTGCGCCCAACCGCCAGACCACGATCACAACCAGCGAACCGATCTACCTGTGGCCAGGCGAGTACATGCTGCGGGTGGTGGCGGAGGCCGAGGGCGAGGGCAGCGTGGCCAGGGACGATCTCTTCCTAAACGATCCCATCACGGTGCTGGAGAACCCCAATGGGGTCGCAATCATCAGAGCAGGTCCCGCGCTGGGACCCGTGGAGATAGCAGGCCTGGCAGTGGACAGCAGCAGCTTTCAACGAGGGCAGGGATCAGTAATGGCCATCCTGCACAATCGAAGCGAGAGTGAGCAGGAAGTCGTCCTCTGGTGGTTCCTGAGCAGCCCCGGCAGCCTCCAGCCATGGGTGGAGTTCGACCTCCAGTCCAAGGTGTTCAGCGCCAAGATCGCCCCCCAACAGCAGAACATCCTCGACCTGTCCGACGGCGCTTCCCTCCCACCGGGGACTTACGAACTCAGCCTGTGGGTTCACACCCTGGGCGGCGACGGAGAGCAGCGTCCCAGCGACGGCGGCTGGCTCTCTCGCCGCATAGACATTCAGTAGAGAGGTCCGGATGAACTGGCAAGAATTGGCGAACACTGGCAAGCGACTGGCCGATGGCTATCGCCTCCTCTTTGGGATAGGCGCAGCGGCCGTAGTCCTTGCTCAGACCGCGCTGACTCCCAACCTTGCGAGCTGGGCCGCGCCCTGGCTCGGCAGTCTGGCGCTGACCGTCGCCGTCCTCGGGGCGGTAGGTATGCTATCCGGGCAGGGCCGCGAAGGGCCGACCAAGCTCTGGTTGGCCTGGGCTCTGGGCTGCGCCGCCGGCCTGGCTTCCTTCGCCATCGTTGCCTGGCGAGCGGAGGTCGATCTGGCCATCGCCTGGCCAACAGCCACCCTGGCCGGCATCGCCACCGCCATGCTGGTGGCCTTTTCGGAAACGGCGGCCGAGGACACGCTGACCCACGCCAGCAACGCCAGCCTAGCCCACGAGGACGAGCCTGGAGAGCGACCGTCGCTGCCGGATGGGGCGGTGAGGTCGGCCCTCACCCTTGCGCTGGCAGCACTCACTTTAGTGCTCCACGCCTGGCAGTCAGACGCCGGCTGGTACCAGCCAACGCGAGTCATCGCTGGCTCCCTGTACGTGATTGTGGTGCCAGGATGGCATCTCTCCAGTCTCTTTGATGGTAGCAGGCTCGACATCATCGAACGCTGCGCTGTGGTGGTGGCGCTGTCGTTGGTTGCCGTGCCTCTGGGGCTAATGTGGATTCACTTCCTGGGCGGCCACATCGATTTCCTGACCACCTGGTCTCTCGTCCTGGCCCTGACCGCCGCCGCGACGGTGCTGAACCGACTGCGAACGCTCCTCTCCGCCTCCAAGGAAGATCAAAGGCAGAGTCTGCTTCAGCGCTTGATAGCCCTTTGGGAGTCGCGGTCTGTCAACGAGAAAGCTATCGTCCTCTCGGCGTTCTTCTGGCTGGTGGTGATAGCCAGCCTAGCCTGGACAGTGGGCGGCCCAGAGCAAGCTCCTTATGGCCTGCTTCGATAACGGGCCGATTGTCGATCTAGGCGATCGCCGGACAAAAGACATCTGCCAGGGGGCTCTCCCCTGGCAGATGTTTGTCTCAGGACAAGGGAACGCCAATAGACCCCAACCGTTATCGTTCAGAAGGCTTCCGTCTGACGATCAGGAAGAGGCCACCACCAAGGACCAGCCCCGCCAGCACGAACAACCAGGGCTGCAAGCCGAAGCCGTTGTTGCCGGAGTTAGCACCACCGCCCCCGCCAGCGGCCGGCAGCTCGGCCACCACGTTGAACGTCGCCACGGCCACATCATCGATGGTCAACGTATGCGTGCCAGCGCCCACCGGCTGGGGAGCGATGGTAGAGAACTCTCCCGTAGTCGCGTCAACCGTAGTTTCCCACTCGATGGACCCATCGATGCTCAGCACCGCCGTGCTCTTACCAGGCAGGATCCTGCCGGTGATGGTAGGTGTGCTGTTCGCGACATCTACTGCCGCCTCGGTAGCGCTCACGCTCTTGCCGTCGATGGCTAGGCTCTCGACACCGGGAGCCAGCACCGGGGTCGCAGCGCGGGAAATTCCTTGGGCGGCCAGGCCCAAGACAATGATCGCCGCTACGGCCAGGAGCGCCATGTGGACGAAGGTCAGCCTTGTTCTTCCTAGCATGTTTTGCCCTCCCTAAGGCACACGTATATCTGACTTGCTTCTCGTAATAGAAGACGCACCAGACACGATAAGCGTTACGAAGATTTCGACCCATTGATTGCCCAATATCGGGCCTGGAGGGCCATCGGCAGGGATGAGGTAGTCTGCCAGGAACAGGCGATCAGCTTGCCCTGCAGCCGGAACCTGGCTTTCGGAAATCGGGTGGTGTTTGACAAGCAGCTGACCTTTCTACGAGACAAGTTCAGGCAGGAACAGCTACAGGATAGATGATACGCGAGGACCACTGACAGCCTACGGGCCCGTCATATTCCGATACTCGTAGTAGCTCTGTTTCGGAACGCTGTCATACTCCACTAGGCCGAAGTGACCCTCCGGGTTCTCACCGGTCCCCTCGTCCTCGAACATGTACCAGAATAGGGCCTCAGCGCCGGTGAGCTGACGATAGACCTTCCCTAGCCAGGCAGCAATGGCGGCATCGGGGTCG
>CP070630.1:523028-529129 GCA_020356025.1 Dehalococcoidia bacterium
ACCGCGATGCCTTCTTCCGGCTGGTGCAGGCCGGCTTCGCCGCGCCCCGCAAGCAGCTCCGCAACGCCCTCGCCCTGGGCCTGAGCATCGACCCCGCCTCCGCTCGGAGCCTTCTCGATTCGGCGAACATCGATGCCAGCCGCCGCGCCCAGACGCTCAGCCTGGACGAGTGGGGCTGCCTGTACCGCGCCTGGCGAGACAGCGGCAGCCCATCCGGGTGGGAGTGAGACCCCATGCGTCTGAGACTGCTGGCCCCCGCCAAGATTAACTGGACGCTCGAAGTGCTTGGCCCACGGCCGGACGACTTCCACGAGGTGAAGACCATCCTCCAGACCATCGACCTCTGCGATAAGCTGGAACTGGAGACAGCCGCCGACTTGGCCCTGGAGACCACGAGCGAGGACCTGCCGCCTCCTCAGGACGACCTGACGATGAGAGCCGCCCGCCTCCTGCGCGAGAGGATGGGCTACAGCGGCGGCGCCAGGATGCGCCTGACCAAGACCATACCCATCGCGGCTGGCCTGGGTGGAGGCAGCAGCGATGCCGCCGCTGCCCTGCGCGGCCTCGATCGCCTCTGGGGCCTGGCCCTGCCCCACGAACGGCTGGTCGAGCTGGCAGCCGAGGTAGGGTCGGACGTGGCTTTCTTCCTGCGCGGCGGCACCGCCCTGGCCGAGGCGCGCGGCGAGCAAATAACCCCTCTGCCCGACGCTCCCAGGACAGCCATCCTGGTGATCGTGCCGCCGCTGTCCATAGCAGAGAAGACCCGACGGATGTACTCTCTCCTGAGTTTCAAGAACTACAGCGATGGCGCCGCCAGCGACCGTTTCGCCGACGCACTCAGACAAGGGAGGCCCCTCAAGGAAAGCGATCTGTACGACGTCTTCGGCTCGCTGGCCCTCCAGACCTTCCCAGAGCTGCAAACCTGCCGCCAGGCGCTAATACAGGCCGGTGCCGATGCCGTTCACCTGGCCGGCAGCGGCCCGGCCCTGTTTGTGCTGCCCAGGGACGAAGAGCAAGGAGAACGCCTCGCCGGGGCAGCCGCCGATGCTGGCGCGAAGACCTTCGTCGCTACGACCATGGTCGCCTCGCAGGCGCTGGTCGTGGATCAACTCTCCGACTGACGCCATGGAAGAGGTATTCGCTGGCTTTGTCACCGGCTACGGCATGGCCCTTATCTTCACTGGCCTGGCGGCCCTCATGCTGGTCGAGGCGCGCAGCCGCGTTCCTTTCCTGGCCAAGGCCATCGCCCCCAACATATCGGCCATCGCCCTGACCGTCCCCATATCCCTGATTGCCTTCCTCTTGTGGACAGCCATCGGGATGCTCCTTGGCCTGTTCTATCGCTACACCCTGGAGGAAGCACCGGTCGGCGGCCTGGGCAGCCCCAACCTCCTGTACACGGTGCTGATCATCATCTTCGGTGGTCTGACCCTGACCACCGTAGTCGCCGCCTTCCGACGCCTGCCCTGGCAGGTGGCAGCGATGGGCCTCTCCTTCATCGCCCTCTTCGGCTGGGTCTTGCCCCGCCTGGCCCAGGCCGCCGAATAGGGATACAATTGTATTCTGGGCCACACCGATTGCGGCTAGAAGGGCGGTCCCATGCCTGGCACCATCGTCGACATGCACCTCCACACAGTGAAGGGGGGCTCCGATAGCAGCCTGAGCCCCCGGCAACTCATGAAGGAGGCTAAGCGTATCGGCCTGGGCGGCGTGAACATCAGCGAGCACGACCGCCTCTGGGACGCGCACGAGCTGGAGACGTTCCGCAGCGAGAGCCACCTGTTCGTGAGCGGGGGCATGGAAGTCTCCACCGACCTGGGTCACATCATCGTCATCGGCCTCGACCAGTACCTGCCGGGCATCCGCAGGGCCGCCGAGCTCAGGCGAGTGGCGAGTAAGGCCGGCGGCTTCATGTTCGTGGCTCACCCCTTCCGCCACTTCTTCGACCCCTTCCACTTCCGCCGCGACGGCTCCGAGCCCCCCAGCCTGTCCCCTGAGGAGGCGGCCCGCCTGCCGGTCTTCAAGCTGGTGGACGAACTGGAGGTAGCCAACGGCGGCTGCACCCGCCGTGAGAACTACTTCGCCCTGCTAGTGGCCCGCATCCTGGGAAAACAGGGCATCGGCGGCAGCGATGCTCACTCCACCCACGGTCTGGGCTGCTTCACCACTGTCTTCCAGCGACCGCTGGCGGACGAGCGAGACCTGATCGCCGAGCTGAAGGCCGGCCGCTACTACCCCGCCGAGGGCCTGCCGACGGGCAGTATCACCCCCTTCGGCGAAGGTAACGTGAGCAGCGACGCTCTGTTCACTCAGTCAGGCTGATCCGTGCCCCCATCGCCAGTTTGCTGCGCCTCCCGCCTCTTCCGTTATCCTGCCCAGCGAGTGCTAGAATAGGGAGCCAACTCTTTCAATCGAAGCGGGGAGCCCTCTTGGCCAGCACCTACGTAGCCCTCGACCTGGAGACAACCGGCCTCGAGCCGGATAGTGACGCCATCATCGAGGTGGGGGCGGTCAAGTTCGACCCAAAGGGCAAAGTTCAAGAGACCTTCTCCACCCTAGTGAATCCCGACCGGCCCGTGCCCTACCGCATACAGATGCTCACCGGCATCGCCCCCGAGGAGGTGGCAGAGGCACCGCCTATGGATGCCGTAACACCACGGCTGCAGCAGTTCATCGCCGACCACCCCATTGTGGGCCAGCACGTCCTTGGCTTCGACCTTCGCTTCCTGGCGACCGCCGGCCTCAGCCACAGCCCCGTGGTCTACGATACGCACAGCCTAGCCGTCCTCCTCGTGCCCATGCTCGGGGAGTACAGCCTCTCGGCCCTGACCCGCCACTTCGACATCCCCATGCCCCAGCACCATCGGGCCCTCGCCGACGCCCAGGCCACCAGCGAGGTCTTCCTGGCCCTGCGAGCCCACGCTGCCAGCCTGCCACCGCCCATTCTGGCTGAGGCCGCCCGTCTGGCCGCTGCCAGCCGTTGGCCCTGGCGCTCCTTCTTCGCCGAAGTGCTCAACGAGACCAAGCCAGCCCCCGCCAGGGCGCGACGACCAGCGCTGGAGCCTCTCTCGCCCGACGAGCGCCGCCGGCCGGTGGAGCCGTCGGAGGTGTTGACCCTGCTCCAATCGCTGCGAGAGCGTCCGGACATCCTGCCTCAGTTCGAGGAGAGACCGGAGCAAGGAGCGATGGCCCAGGCGATGGCAGAGGTCCTCAACGAGAGCGATCAGCTCATCGTCGAGGCCGGCACCGGAATCGGCAAGTCGCTAGCCTACCTCCTGCCCGCCGCCTGCTATGCCCTGCGCAACAGCGCCCGCGTGATCGTCTCCACTGCCACCATCAACCTGCAGGAACAGCTCATGACCAAGGACATCCCCGCCGTCCAGCGCCTCCTGGAGGGTCGACCTTCCGACGGCCGTCCTCTGGCGGCGACCCAACTCAAGGGAAGGCGCAACTACCTCTGCCTGCGTCGCCACCTGGCCGGTCGCCAGGCACCCTCACTCTCCGATGAGGAGATACGTTTCCTCCTCCGCCTCCTTCTCTGGCTGCCCCAGACGGAAAGCGGCGACCGGGCCGAGCTGAGGCTCAGCCCGGCCGAGGAGATGCTCTGGTATCGCTTCTCGGCCCAGAACGAGAACTGCCTGGGTAGCTCGTGCCCCTTCGTCCTGGATGGAAGCTGCTTCCTGGTACGCGCCCGTCAGCGGGCGGAAGCGGCCCACCTGGTGGTGGTGAACCACGCTCTCCTCCTATCGGACGTAGCCGTCGGCGGGCGCGTCATCCCTCCCTACGACAATCTCATCGTGGACGAGGGACAGCATCTGGAGGAGGAAGCCACCCGCCAACTGGGCTTCGAGGCGCGAGAGGCCGACCTGCTGTCCTACCTGGATCGTCTCCAGCGGCGGGAGGGCCGCGAGCGCGGTTCAGGGCTAGCGGGGAGCGTCCGCCAGAGCGTGCGAGGGCTGACCATGCCTCTGGGACCGGGCTCCCACCTCACCGGCCTGGCCACGGCCATCGGCGAGGAGGTAGAAAAAGCGCGCCCCCGCCTGCGCCAGTTCAGCGAGGCGGCGCGAGTCTTCCTCCAGCAGCACGCCGAGGAGAGCGGCAACTATCAGCAGCGCCTCCTGCTGACCCGCTCCATGCGCGTCCAGCCCGACTGGGTGACGGTGGAGGTATCCTGGGAGAACCTGAGCCTGGCGCTGGCAGCCGTCGAGGACGTGCTGGCCCGTCTGCACATCGCTCTCAGCGACGCCGAAGGCTTGGGCCTCCTGGGCTACGAGGGTTTGCTGGCCGAGACGGCTTCCCTGCTGCAAACCGGCCAGCAGCTCCGTGAGGGGATCGCCGCCGCCATCGAGCGGGAGGACCCGCAGAGGATCGAATGGCTGGCGGATGGCGGCCCGGCTGGCATCTCGGTGGCCTCAGCGCCGCTGGACGTGGCCCCCCTTCTCCAGGAGCATCTCTACGCCGAAAAGAACAGCGTCGTCCTCACCAGCGCCACCCTGACCAGTCAGGGTTCCTTCGACTACATTCGC
This sequence comes from Dehalococcoidia bacterium, assembly GCA_020356025.1. Lineage (GTDB taxonomy): Bacteria > Chloroflexota > Dehalococcoidia > SM23-28-2 > SM23-28-2 > SM23-28-2. Next base: position 527,555 of record CP070630.1, read on the forward strand.
CAGCGGCTGGGCCTAGAGGACGCCCGCGAGCTGCTGCTGGGCTCCCCCTTCGACTACCAGCGGGCGGCCCTCATTCTCCTGCCCAAGGATATGCCCGAGCCAGGGGCGCGCGACTACCAGGAGGTCACCCATCAAGCCCTGTTCGAGCTCTGTCGGGCCAGCCAGGGGCGGGCGCTGGTGTTGTTCACCTCCCACGCCTCTTTGCACGCGGCCCACGCCGCCATCCGCGAGCCGTTAGCTCAAGGACGGATCGCTGTGTTGGGGCAGGGCATCGACGGCGCGCCCCAGCAGCTCCTGGACGCGCTCAAACGCAACCCCCGCTCGGTTATCCTGGGCACCGCTAGCTTCTGGGAGGGAGTAGACGTAGTGGGCGAGACGCTGTCGCTGCTGGTGATGGCTCGCCTGCCGTTCAGCGTTCCCAGCGAGCCTGTCTTCGCCGCCCGCTCCGCCCTGTTCGAGGAGCCGTTCACTCAGTACGCCCTGCCCCAGGCTGTGCTGCGCTTCAAGCAGGGCTTCGGCCGCCTCATCCGCACCAAGACCGACCGAGGGGCGGTGGTGATGCTTGACCGCCGCATCAAGAGCAAGCGTTATGGGCAGGCCTTCCTGGACTCCCTGCCGCCCTGCCGGATCGAGGAGGCACCACTGGCCGAGCTGCCCGCCCTTGCCACCGCCTGGTTGGAGTCGGAACGCTAGGAGGGAAGCGATGGAGGACGTCTTTCGCCACATCGAGGAGCACCAGCAGGAGGCCATCGACGACCTGATCCGCCTCTGCCGCCTGCCCAGCGTTAGCGCTGAAGGAAGGGCCATCGACGAGACGGCGGAGGTGGTGAGCGAGATGCTGGGGAGCCTCGGCTTTCGCACCCAGATCATCCCCAAGGCTGGCGGCCACCCGGTGGTCTACGGCGAGCTGGCCGGCGCCTCGACGGAAAAGACCATCCTCTTCTACAACCACTACGACGTCCAGCCAGTGGAACCTCTCGACCTCTGGTCGTCGCTCCCCTTCGAGCCCAGCCTGCGGGACGACAAGTTGTACGCACGGGGCGCCTGCGACAACAAGGGGAACATCGCCGCCCGCCTGGCAGTCATCCGCGCCTTTCAGACGGTGCGAGGACAGGTGCCCCTTTCCCTCAAGTTTTTCATCGAAGGTGACGAGGAGATCGGCAGCCCGGGCATCGAGCCCTTCGTGGAGGAGCGGCGTGAGCTTCTGGCCGCCGACGCCTGCCTGTGGGAAGGAGGCGGCGTCAACTGGCAAGGCCAGCCCCAGATCGTCCTGGGAGGGAAGGGCCTGCTCTACCTCGAGCTGGAGGCCCGCGGGGCCAACCGCGATGCCCATTCGTCCTACGCGACGGTGCTGCCCAACCCCGCCTGGCGTCTCCTCTGGACCCTGGTCACCCTCAAGGACCCGCAGGAGAACATCCTCATCGATGGCTTCTATGAGCGAGTGCGGGCCAATAGCCCCCAGGAGAGAGCAGCAGTGGAGGCTATGCCTGCCGAAGAGATGCACAGAGCACGCAGCCTGGGGATCGACGGCTTCCTGAAGGGCGTCAGCGGGCTGGACTAACGCCTGCGCCAACT
>CP070630.1:529229-536067 GCA_020356025.1 Dehalococcoidia bacterium
CTCCAGCAGGGCCCAAACCAGCAGGCTGCTGATGCGCTGCCGCTGGAACTCAGGGCGGACGCGCCCTTTCTGGATGTAGAGAAGAGCCCGCGACTCGCCCAGCAGAGGTACCCGGTGCCAGGCAGCCGAGCAAACGCCCACCAGCCGTCCGCCCTCCTCGGCCACCACTACGCGCGCGTCCTCCTGAAGAGAAAGACAGGCGAAGTAGTCGGGGCTGCGGTCGAGGATGACTTCCGCATCCCCCAGGTCCAACGGCGAGCTGCGCTCCAGCTCAAGGAGCGCTTCATTGTCGGCGGGGGTAGCCTCCCGGACAGACAAGCCCGATCTCAGGGAACACATGGCCTATCCCTTCCAACGTCATGAAGTCTACTCCCTCTTGTGCCTTCGGTGCCACTGGTGCCGCCCCTACCCTACCTACAGACGCGAGCGCTGGCAACGGAAACGTACTCCTTTCGCCAACCGTCTGTGCTTGCTAGACTAAGCTCAGAGCTACGCTGGGAGGTACCTGCCATGCGCCCCATCGTGACCATCGCCGACACGGCCGCCGGTTTGCCCGCCGCGTTCGACGCCATCTTTGCGCCATACGGCGGCATCGCCAAGGTCATCCCCTCCGGCAGCAAGGTCCACATCAAGCCCAACGGCGTCCACTTCGCCGCTGGCGCATACACGGACCCTGCCGTGCTTGACGCTCTGCTGACGTACCTGATCGATCACGGCTACAACCGCCTGGCCCTGATGGAGAACTGCACCCAAGGTGTTGCCACCCGTCTTGTTTTCGAGGTGAATGGCTACGCCGACATCGCCCGCCAGCACGGCGCCGAGCTAGTCTATCTGGACGAGGGAGGCACAGTGCCCTACACCCTGGAGGGCGAAGAGGTGCCGATCCGCATTTCCCGGCGGCTCTATGAGTCCTTCATTGACCCCTCTCGGCACCCAGGCAACTTCTACCTCAGCCTGCCCAAGCTGAAGACCCACTCCATGACGACGATGACCCTGGGCGTGAAAAACCAGCAAGCGTTCCCCATTGACGAGGACCGCATGCACTTTCATGGCCATGAGACGTTGCACCCCCGCCTCGCTCGACTCTATCGGATGGTGCAGCCCGATTTCTGCATCATCGAGGGCGTGACGGCAATCTTCAACGGCCACATACCACCCACGGCCCTGCTGAGAGAGAGCAGCGTGCAGCTCAACGTGCTCATCGGCGGCCAAGACACGGTGGCGGTTGACACCGTGGGCTGCAAGGTGATGGGCTATGCCATCGAAGAGGTGGAGCACCTCCGCCTAGCGGCGGAGTGGGGACTAGGCGAGGGCCAACTCGACAACATCGAGGTTATCGGCAACCTCAGCCGTTTCCGAAAGCGCTATCCCTACGCCCTGCTGCGCCGCTTCCATACCGACGTGCGCATCGTCGAGGGTCGCGAGCAGGCGTGCGTCGAGGGCTGCAAGGGGAACACGGAATGCGTCCTGGAGCTACTAAGCAACGACTACCCCGGCCAGGGCGGCTTCACGATCGTCTTCGGCAAGGGCTTCGACGACGCCGATCTGGAGGACCTGCCTGGGGACATCCTGATGGTAGGATCGTGCACCATCAACGATCGGGGGACCGACCTGCGGCAGCGCTACCGCGACCGCCGAATCATCGAAGTGGAGGCCTCCAACGACGTACGCGGCATAACCGCCGGGGTGGCTACTCTGATGAAGATCAGGCCGCTGGACATGGTGCCCTTGAGTCCCATCCGCTCGCTTTGGATCACGCTGCAGGCCAAGCTGCACGGCCTCAACTCGCGCATGCCTCCCCTCCTCGGGGGGCCAAAGTCGACTGGTCTGAGCGAGGCCGAACGCCGCTGGTATCGCGAGGGAGGAGGCGATTGCGGACGGCGGGACGGAACCTCCTGATTCGGAAACACCACGCACATGTCGCGGCCGTCATTCTGGCCGGCACTAGATCCGAGGAGTTGTGAAGATGAGCTCGAACTACACCTACATCGCTGATCTGGCCAAGCAGGTGGATATCCCTGTTGACGGTATCCTAAGTCGTACCCTTCACGAAGATGAGCAGGTGAAGGTCGTACTCTTTGGGTTTGGTGTCGATCAGGAGCTTTCGGAACATACGGCCTCAATGCCAGCCATTCTGCACATCATCCAGGGAGAAGCTCGCTTGACGCTGGGGGATGACTCGGTGGAAGCGGAAGCCGGAGCATGGGTCCACATGCCCCCTGGGCTTCAACACGGGGTCTATGCGAAAACCCCCGTGGTAATGTTACTGCTGCTGATGAAGCCGGGCGGGCAGCGCCGCACTCAGTAGGGCTGGCAGCACTCGAAGATCCGGCGCGGGTTCTCCACCGTCATCTGGCGAATCTCGTCCTCGGTCACGCCGCTCTCTAGTAGCGCGGGGATAACAGAGTCAGAGATGAAGTTGTAGTGCCAGTCCGGGGCGGTCATCTCGATCAACGGGCGCTCGAACCAGTCCATGTAGGAATTGGCATCGTGGGAGAGGATCATCTTGTCGGCATGGCCCATCTTGCAGAGCTGAGCTATCGTGGCGACGCGATCGGCCGTCGGCAGGAACATGTCCAGCCCAAAGCGGTCCATGCCGATGTAGCTGCCGCGGCCTATGAGCCGCAACAGGTAGTCGATATCTTTCGAGTCGCCGCTGTGGCCGATGATGACCCGCGACAAGTCTACCCCCTCCGACTCAAAGATGTCCTGCTGCACCGTTCCTGTCTGCCCAGCGGCAAAGGTATGGGTAGTGATGGGGACGCCGGTGGCACGGTGGACGCGGGCGCAGGCTCTTAGAACCTTCTCGATGTCTCCGGTGGCTCCCTCCTCGTCGGTAGCACACTTGATGATCCCCGCCTTGATTTGGGTGCCGGCTATGCCTTCGTTGATCTCCTTGAGGAAGAGCTCCGCCATGACATCGGCGCTACGACTACGGAAGTAGCGAGGGATGTCTATCCAGAGCCCCGTTGCCACTATGATCTGCATCCCCGAGCGACGACCGACCTCGGCTACGAAATCGATGTCCCGCCCCAGGTCGGCGGAGGCGTCGACGATGGTCTTCACGCCGCGGGTCGCCACATCGCGCAACAGAGTCACGGCGCGCTCGATCTCCTCAGCCCGGTTCCACACCGAGGGGAAGTTTTCGACCACTCCCGGCGATTTCACAACGATGTGCTCATGCATGAGCGTGAAACCGAGGTCGCTGGTCTCAACGGGCCCTGTGACCGTGTTTACGGTAGCCATGGCTACACCCTTTCTAGACTTGGCCAGGCTCATTCGCCCAGGAGCTGCACAATGACGGTGCGCTGGCGCTTCCGATTGTCGAAGTCAGCAAAGAGCAACTGCTGCCACGTTCCCAGCGCCAGTCTTCCATCTACAACCGGCACCACAGCCGAGGCTCCCATCAGAGCGGAGCGAATGTGGGAGAAGCCGTTGCCATCGCCCCAGCGCCGATCGTGTTCGTAGGGGATTTTCTGGGGCGCCAACTGTTCCATCAGCCGCTGGAAGTCATGCACCAGCCCGTCCTCGAACTCAAGCGTCAGCACGGCGCCGGTCGACCCTGGGACAAAGACGGCAGCGATCCCTTGCGTCATGCCGGACTGCTGCACCCTTTCCTGGGTCATTGCCGTGATGTCGACAAGATGGCAGAAGCCTTCCGTCTGTAACGAGATGGTCTCCGTGCTCACAAGCATAGTCATCGCCTCCCGCGCCTCGCTTCTTTGGTCAACAGCATACCGACCTGCCGCGGCACGATCCAACGCGCGAGGCAGTTGAAGAAGCCCAGCAATGGATGAGCAAACAGGAGATACGCCCACCGCAAGTCGGCGGGCGTATCTCCTCGACGTTCTTGAGACTTCCTGTACTACTTGCTAATGCGTATTCCGGCCGACCTCCTTGCCTCGCTCCGGGCACCTCTGGCCATTGGGCACCCGCTCCTACTGCCCGAAGGTGAAGATCGCCTGCATGTCGTCCAGGGTCAGCAGGTTGTTGATGTCTGGGCGCCCCGGGAAGTAGCGGTACCAGGTGTTGGTGACGCGGTCAAGCGCGTAGGCTGCACTTATGGTGACGCCTGCGCAGGTGTCCAGGGCAGTGCCGGTCGCAGTGTCGTCCAGGCCGTCCCACACCGACATCGCCCACTTGCCCGCCAGCGGGCAGTCAAGGAGCTGGCCCGCAGTGGGCGTAGCCGTGGGCGTGGGCGAGGCCTCTGTGAAGGCGTGGCTGGTGCAGTCGAAGTTGTCGGCCTCATCCGCATCCCCAGCGTCGGTTCCCTCACCGACGGCGCTACAGCTCAGGGTCGGATCGTCAGCGTCTTCGTTGACCTCGTCGATGTCGTCGTCGGGATCGACCGCGGCGCCGTTCAGCACCGTGCCGCTGGTGGCCGACACCGACACAACGATGGTCACCGTCCGGCTTTCGCCAGCAGCGATGCTGGCCGCGACGCAGTTGATCTCCGGCGCAATGGTGTCGCCGCAGGTGACCCCCGTGCCTGGTGTGACCGAACCCAGGGTCAGACCCGAGCCGATAGTGTCCTGAATGTCCACGCTGGTGGCCGTGGCTGCGCCGCTGTTGGTGACGGTCAAGGTGTAGGTGATGGTGTCGCCGGTGTCCACTACCGTCGTCTCGGAGGGAGAGGCCGCCTTGGTGATGGTCAAATCGGGCAGGCCAGTCGCGGTGTGAGAGGTGCAGTCGAAGTTGTCGGCCTCCGTTGCAGCGCCAGCGTCGGACCCCTCACCCACCGCGGAACAGTCGAGGTCGGGATCGTCGGCGTCCTCGTTGATCTCGGTGATGGTGTTCAGCGGGTCTACGTAGGCGCCGTTCAGCAGCGTGCCGGTGCTGGCCGCCACCGTCGCAGCGATGGTCAGTGCCCGCGTTTCGCCAGGGGCGATGCTGGCCGCCGTACACTCGATGACCGGCGGCGTGAGATCGCCGCAGACGACCCCCGAGCCGGGTGTGGCCGAAGCGTAGGTCAGGTTCGACCCGATGGTGTCGCGGATGAGCACGTTGGTGGCGGTGCCCGTAGCCGCAGCAGAGTTGCTGACCGTGAGGGTGTAGGTGATGGTGGACCCCGTGCTGACCGCCGTCGTTTCGAGGGGAGAGGCGGTCTTGGTGATGGTCAGGTCGGGCATGGCGACCCCGTGGCGCGTGCAGTCGTAGTTGTCGGGCTCGGTTGGGGGTGCGGTGTCGGTGCCTTCATTCACGTTGCCCCCTGAAGCGCCACAGTCGAACTCGGGGTCGTCGGCGTCCTCGTTGTCCTCGCCGGGCTCGCCGTTCAGGGGGTCCACGTAGGCGCCGTTGTAGACGTAGCCGGAGGCGGCGCTCACCGTCGCCGCGATGGTCACCGTGCGGCTTTCGCCGACGCCCATGGCGACGTCCGTTGCGCACTCGATGATCGGCAGCGTGACATCGGTGCAGGTGACCCCCGTGCCGGGGGTGACGACAGGGTTCTCGAGGCCCGACATGTCGTCGCGGATGACCACACCGGCGGCAGTGGCCGTGTCGCCGGTATTGGTGACGGTGAGGGTATAGGTGATGGTTCCGCCATTGACGACCCCCGTCGCCTCGCTCGGTACAGCCGTCTTGGTGATCACCAGGTTTACCCCAGGGTCGGCTGCGGCCCGCTCCTGGCCGAAAACGCCCAGCCCCAGGGCCACCGCCGCCAGAACTGCCAGGGCCAGGACCAGCACTACGCCCCGACGAAATGGCAATCGTTTCATCACTCTAACCTCCTAGCACTAAATAGCCAAAAGGAGAAATCGAGCATTCAATCGCCCAAATTTTACCCCAAAGAATCGGAATGTCAATACGGACAAGCCCCTCGCAAGCCCTGTCGTATATAATGCTTGCAAGCACCAGGCTGCGGACAGTGCTTTGGCAAGGCCGATCTTGGGGAGCACAACATGACTGACTACCGCCCTTCGTGGGACGAGTACTTCATGAAGATAGCAGAGGACGCCTCAACCCGCTCCAATTGTCTGCGAAGGAAGGTTGGCGCTCTCATAATGAAGCAGAGGAACATTATCAGCACTGGCTACAACGGCACACCCATCGGAGTGAAGAATTGCTTTGAGGGCGGCTGCCCTCGCTGCCAGTCAGACGTTGAACCCGGCCAAGGCTACGATACCTGCATCTGCGTTCACGCTGAAGCCAATGCCATACTCCTGGCTGCCCGGCACGGAAACGCAACCGAGGGCGGAGTCTTGTACACTACGGTTCGTCCTTGCTTCTCCTGCCTGAAGGAAGCCATCCAAGCGGGAATCAAAGAGATTGTCTACGGAGTAGAGGACGCCTACCAAGGACCGTTGGAGGACGCCTACCAGGCGCTTGTGCGCGATTCCAACCTGACATTGCGGCGATTCGACCGGCAGACGGCCTAAGCGTAGGGCGGCTTTCCTCTAGGCCAGTCCGTCTTGATGTCGCGGACGTAGATATCGTGGAGAAGGTTGACTAATTCGGCGTGCTGGATGAGAAGACGCATGTCGCCGATGATGCGGATGTCACCCTTGAGCCCTGCCTCCACCGGGTCCACCTGATTGGCGACGATGCCCTCGAACAGATTGGCCGGTAGGTCTACGGTGAAGTCGAAGTCGCGGCGCGTGGGCGCGTCAGTGAACTCGCGATAGCCGGTGCACTTGCCTTCCTCGAATTCCAGAGTGAAGCGCTTGATCTGACCATCGCCCAAATAGGGCGAGACCCCATCGCCCCTGATCTCGGCCAGCACCCGAAAGTGTCCGGACGGCGCCATGGCAGTGACCTGCTCGCTGCGATTCAATACGTCCTTCAGGCTCTCGTACCAGGCCGCAGTATAGATGTCTGGCATCAGGCAAAACCTCCTGGA
>CP070630.1:536167-539257 GCA_020356025.1 Dehalococcoidia bacterium
CCCGCAGCCGCGACAGCCATCGATGTTGCGCAACAGCGGCTGGCCGTGGTAACCGAGCGCTTTCACGCCCCGATCGAACACTCGCGCGTTATTGCCGATGATCTCCCACGGCACCGGTCGTACCGAGATCGTTTCCTCCACTCGCTGGAAAAGCGGCGCCATCGTGTCCGGGTCTATTCCCTCCAGGCCCCAATCCCTCTCCCACTCCCGCAGCACCTTCTCCGGCGTCCGGAAGCATGTACCTGAATTCACCACAGTGGTGCCACCCACCGCCTTGCCCAGCGGTATCGGGACCGCCGGCTCGCCCCAGGCCAACGTCAGACCTGATTCGCGATACAGCTTCTGAATCTGCCCCCACGCCGTTCCCTGGGCGTAATCCTCCCGCCGAAAGTACGCCCCCTCCTCGATCACCACGACGGACATGCCGCCCTCCGCCAGCTCCTTGGCGACCACGGCGCCACCAGCCCCCGACCCCACCACGCAGGCGTCCGCCCGCACCTCCACGTTCCCTTGAATCGAAGGGTATGAAATCGGCTCTAGGCACGGCCCCTCGGACGGTGGCGATCCGTCCAGGCAGGAGCGGCTAAGACCGATGGTCTGCTCCACTCGCAGGTCGCTGAAGAAAGCAGAGAGGCACAGCGTCTTGAGCCAGAAGCAGAGCAAGCGACGCGGGGAGAAGCGGCTCTCCAGACTCTGGGCCAGGTACTCCTCGCGCTCTCGTAGGCCCAGCCGACTGAACCGCCTCCGGTAGCGGGACAAGAGCGGCAGATAATCCCACGTCCTCAGCCCCAGCCGCAAGGCCACTCGGAAGCGGCGCGGCAACCGCGCCACGTATTCCTCCACCAGCGACGCCGTGCCCACATCGGCGGCGCCCAGGGGCACGGCTCCGCCCGTCGGCAGCAGCGTCTCAGCGAAGCGCCTCAGCGTTCGCCTCTCTCTTTGCGACAGGGTACCCATGTCTACGTCAATATGCGTCCCCTCCACCTCTCGTGTCAAACCGCCGACCTCTTGACATCGCCGCGGGCCTGGCCCATTATGCGAGCGGTCAGATGGCCACGACTAAGCCCAGCGGCCTACGATTCTCGGAATCCCTCTCCGGCTACCTCGGCCGGGGTGAGAACCACTGGAGCGCCTACGAGGCCGGTCGCGCCGCCAACCTGCATGCCCGCTTCTGGGTCACGGTTCATATTCCGAACCTCCAGGCTTTCATGGCCGATCCCGAACACGAAGCGTCCCTCAGCGGTCGGCTGACCGTGGCCGGCATGGGCCATTCCCGCCCCGTCGAGGACGGCCGCATCCACCTCTTCTGCTCTCGCGGCGAGGGAAAGCGCCTCCTCTACTTCCTTCCCTTCGAGCATGGCGGCCAGCGTTTCCTCCTCCAGGGCGAGAAACGCCTGAACAGACCGAAAGGCCTGGATGCCTGGCGGCAGATGACTACCCTCTTTGCGGAGGTGCTACAGCAGGCCGACGGCGAGGAGGCCCTCCTCTATCGCGGAGTCTTGCGCATCAGCCTCCCTCGGGTCTTGCTGCAGGCTATCTCCTTCCGTCCCCTGGGCACCATCAACCCCCTGCGGTTCCTCGCCGATTGCGCCCGCTTCCTGCGCTTTTCCTCTCGAGAAATGCGCCTCTAGCGGGAGTGGAGGCCTGACTCAGAGGGATAGAGTAGCTCTCAACGCGCAGACGGGGCCGGCTATTCTACTCCCCTTCGAACACATACAGCGGGCCGAAGTACTCGTACTTCCCTTCGCCGTCCTCGACGACAGCTCGCAGCATCCTACCGGTTTGCAGGCCCGTGTGGTCCGTCTCGGAGAAAGAGACATTTACGCCGTCCAGCAGCAGGTCGCTGTGGAAGTCCTGGACGGACTCCAGTGCATCCAGGAGACCCTCTCGCGTCAGGTTGTCGCAGGACCTGCTGAGCACCTCCACCGCCGTCTCCGCCAGCACCTGGGCGTAGATGGTGAAGTTGGTGGGCCGAGTAGGACCGCCGTACTCACGCAAGATCCGCTGGTGCTCAGCCACCGCTGGGTCATCGGTCCAGCTCGCTAGCTTGAGGGCCTGGAAGGTAATAGCCCCCTCCATGAGCTGGGGCGAGACGAACAGAAACATTATCTCGTCGGAATTCAGGTAGCTGATGAACCACTGGGGATGCCAGTCCAGACGGTCGGCCTCTTTGATGACGTAAGCGGTTGAGCCGGGGTCTAAGAAAAGGACAGCCAAGTCGGCGCCAGCGCTCTTCATATTGGAAATCTCTGACCTCGCACTGGTGGCTCCGGGCGTGACGCTCTGCTCGGAGACGATCTCGTTCTTCTCCGGGTCCAGCCCCTCTTTGATTCCTGCCAGTCCGTCGGTACCCATCGGGTTGTTCGGATAGAGGATGGCCACCTTATCGCCGGGCAGATTCTCCGAGATGTAGCGGCCGTAGAAGATGCCCTCCATCTTGTAGCTGGGGAGCATCTGGACAGTCCAAGGGTGCCCCTCAGGGTCGGCGCCGAACATGTGACTGCCGGCGGAGCACAGGACGTCCGGTACCTCATTCTCGTTCAGATACTCCCAGACGGCCGGATGAGGGACGTCGCCCAGGGAGCCAACTATAGCGAACACCTTGTCGTGTTCCACCAGCTTGCGCACGGCCTCAACCGCCTTAGCCGGGTCGTCCTGGCTATCCTCCACTTTGTAGACGATTTCGCGACCGCAAACGCCTCCCTGGGTTTCGTTGACGTACTTGAAGTAGGCGTTTGTGCTCTGTGGGATGGTAGCGTAGACCGCTGCCGTGGCGCCGGTAAGGGGACAATCGGCTCCCAGGATTATCTCTGTGTCGGTGATGCCCGGCACCTCCAGCGCCGACGTGGGGGTAGGAGTGCCGGCCAGCGTGGCCGTGGGCGTGTCGCCAGGGGTGCGGGTCTCCTCTCCCTCCTCCCCACAGGCCACCGCCAGTACGAGCAGCAGCGCTGCTAAGGTCAGGAAGATCGGCCAGGATTTGCCTAGTTTCCGCACGGCTGCATCAGACCCCTTTCTTCATCCCCCTGTTCTCTGCATGCTGGACAAACGGGGTAGCCCTATGCTACCCACAGACGCGAGGGTTGGCAAGCA
>CP070630.1:539357-544198 GCA_020356025.1 Dehalococcoidia bacterium
CAGATCATGGTTCAGCCAGCTCACACGGAAGAAACGCCTGCCGACAGGACGGTGATGGTGAGCGAACTGCGGCCTGACGAAGTAGGAATCATCGCTGACCTCTCCGGCGGTAGGAGCTTCATGGCTCGTCTCCTGGCCCTGGGATGCTCTCCCGGGACTGAGATCAAGGTGGTGCACAATAGTGGCCACGGCCCTCTCATCGTCTCGGTACGCGGCACGCGGGTGGCTCTTGGGCGGGGTGAGGCGGAGCGGCTGCGGGTGAAGAGAGTCGAAACCTAGCATGGCGGCGAGCGGGGTGGGCAGGGCAACCCTCAGGGTGGCCCTGGCGGGACCGCCCAACACCGGCAAGAGCACCGTTTTCAACTTTCTGACAGGCCTGTCCCAGCACGTCGGCAACTGGCCTGGCAAGACGGTCGAGCGCAAGACAGGCACTTGCCAGCGCGGCGACACCGACTTTTTCTTTGTGGACCTGCCCGGCAGCTACAGCCTCACTGCCAACTCCTTGGAGGAGGAGATAGCCCGCGACTACATCATCCGGGAACAACCCGATGTAGTGGCCGTGGTCGTGGACGCCTCCAGCCTGGAGCGCAACCTGTACCTGGTGTGTGAACTCTGGGAACTGGGGGTGCCGTTGGTGGTTGTCCTCAACATGATGGATGTCGCCGATGGCCAGGGCCTCCGAGTTGATCCCCAGGCCCTGGAGTCGGCCTTGGGGGTGCCGGTTGTTCCCACGGTGGCAGCTCGAGGAGAAGGTGTGTCCGAGCTGCTGGATGCGGTGCAGGCTGTCGCCTTTGGTGAGGCGAGGGCTCTGAGGCCACCACCGCCAACGTCGGCGGCAGTGCAGGCGTTGGTGGAGAGCCTCGATGACATGGTTCCCTCCGACCTGGCCATCTCCTACCCGCGGCGGTGGGCGTTGGTGAAGCTGCTGGAAGGGGACAGGGCCATCGTTGGCGCGATGAAAAAGGCCCTGTCCACCAACGGCTGGCGGGGCGTGAACTCCTTCCTGCGCCTGCACGACGATGCCATCCTGGAGATCGCCGGTGCTCGCTACGAGTGGGTGGCGGAGACATCCCAACGGGTGGCTCACCGCCTGGAAAGGGAAAGAGTTCCCCTGGGGGAGCGAGCGGATCGCATTCTTACCCACCCGGTGGGGGGAGTGCTGGCTTTTCTGGGCGTAGTGGCTGCCATCTTCTGGACGATGTTCAGTCTGGGCACGCCCCTTCAGGAGCGCTTGGACGAGTGGCTGGTGCAGGGCAGCGCCGAATGGTTGGAAAGCACCCTGGAGGGGGCGCCAGACCGCCTGGTCAGTCTGCTGGCCGACGGCGTCATCGGTGGAGCCGGGCTGGTGCTGACCTTTGTGCCCATCCTGGCCATCCTCTTTCTGGCTCTGGCCTTGCTGGAGGATCTGGGCTACATGGCGCGGGCGGCCTTCGTTATGGATCGTTTCATGCACCTGATAGGGTTGCGGGGCAAGTCCTTCTTGCCTTTGTTCCTGGGCTTCGGCTGCAACGTTCCGGCGATCCTGGGCAGCCGCATCGTGGAGTCGCCTTCGGCGCGCCTGACCACCATTCTGGTAGCGCCCTTGATGCCCTGCGCAGCTCGCATGGTGGTGGTAGCTCTATTTACTGGGGCCTTCTTCGGGGGAGCCGCCGCCCTCGTTTCCTGGGGCATGGTGACGGTCAACCTAGCGGTGCTGGCGCTGATGGCTTTGCTCCTTAGTCGCTTCGTGTTTCGTGGGGAGGAGGCAGCCTTTGTTATGGAGCTGCCACGCTATCATGCACCCAACTGGCGGACGGTGCTGATGGCCACCTGGCAGCGCGTTCGGGCCTTCGTCGTGCTGGCTGGTACGGCCATCCTGGCCATGTCGCTGGTAGTGTGGGCCCTATCGAACTTCCCCGGCGACAACATCGAAGATAGCATCCTGGGTGTGGTTGGCCGCGGACTGGAGCCCATAGGTGGGTTGGTCGGGCTGGACTGGCAGATGATCGTGGCTCTGATGACCAGCTTCGTGGCCAAGGAGAACACCATCGCCACGCTGGGGGTGGTGCTGGGGGCGGGTGAGGGAGATGTGAACCTGAGCACTCAGCTCACGCAGATCATGGTGCCGGCGGCTGCGGTGGCCTTCATTGCTGTTCAGATGCTGTTCATCCCCTGTGTGGCCTCCGTGGCGGCCATCCGGCGAGAGACGCAGAGCTGGCGCTGGACGGGGTTCGCTATTGGCTACATGCTGGGCATTTCCTTCGCTGTGGGCATCATCATTTACCAGGTGGCTCGGCTGATGGGATGGGGAGTGTAGTATGCTAAGAAGGCTTCTGGCGCTCATCGCCGGTCGTCAGGGCGTGGTCTCCTATGACGAGCTGGCGCGGGAGCTGGGCGTCTCACGAGCGCTGGTGGAGCAACTGGTGGCTGACCTGCTACGCAGCGGCTGTCTGCGCATGGCTATCGATGAGTGCGTAGTGGAGGGCTGCACGAGTTGTCCCCTCCACAGCTCCTGTAGCCTGCCCGGCGGTGTCCGCTTGTGGGAGCTTACTGACAAGGGCCGTCGCTGGCTGGCGGAACCGCAAACCGCGCCGCCCAGGTAAAAGGATCGGACGGTCTTAGGCGAAGGATGAGGGGTTCCCAACATAGACGGTATCTCCTGTGCCGACGGAGGATAGAAGGAGAACAGCGCCATGCCCTTCTTCATGCTCATATTCCGCAACCTGCTGCGTCAGCGTATCCGTACACTGCTGACGGCTCTGGGCATCAGCCTGGGCATCACCACCGTGGTGGCCTTGGGGGTAGTCACCCATAGCTTGAAGGCCACTGCCGAGGACATTCTGCATGCGGGTGGAGCCGACTTCGCCATCGGGCAGTCGGGCAGCGCCGACCTCAGCTTCAGCACTCTGACGGAGGAGCAACTGGAGGATGTGGCTGCCTATCCCGAGGTGGATCATGCCATCGGAGTGTTGATGGCCTTCTCTCGTGCGGGTTCAAACCCCTATTTCGTTCAGCTCGGTATTGAGCCAGCCGACCTAGAACACTTCGACGTGCCGCTGCTGGAGGGCCGCTACTTGGCCCTCGGTGCTAGCAACGAGATCTTGCTGGGCCAGGAGGGCGCGAGCCAGCTGGGTAAGGAATTGGGCGATACTGTCGAACTCAAGGATCGCACCTTCACGGTGGTGGGCATCTACCGCACGGGCAACGTCTGGGAAGACGGCGGCGCGATGCTCCCCCTGGCGACTGTCCAAGAGTACGAGCGCAAGGACGGCCTCTTCACGCTTATCTACGTGAAGGCAAGGCCGGGCACCGACCTAGATGAGCTTACCGCCCGCATCGAGGAGGCTCACCCGGAGCTGGCCACCCTGCGCACCATCTCTGACTATGGCGATGTCGACCAGGGGATTGAGATCATGGATGCGGCCAACTTGGCTATCTCCTTCCTCGCTGTTTTCATCGGCGGCATCGGAGTCATGAACACGATGGTGATGGCGGTCATGGAGCGCACCCGCGAGTTCGGCATCCTGCGGGCGGTGGGCTGGCGGCAGCGACGGGTGCTTCAGATGGTGCTAGGCGAATCCATCCTCTTGTGTCTTATTGGCGCTGTCGTAGGTTCGATCCTGGCTGTGATCTTCACCCGGGCGATCCTGATCTTTCCGGTGGTACGCAGCTTCCTGGATCCCGAATACACGCCCGAGGTGTTCATACGCGGCCTTGTGGTGGGGGTGGCAGTGGCCCTGCTGGGGGCTCTCTATCCGGCCATTCGCGCTGTGCGGCTGTCGCCCATTCAGGCCATCCGCTATGAATAGAAATCGTATCGTCATCGACATCCAAGACGTGGTCAAGACCTACGAGGAGGGACGCATCCACGCGCTCAACGGTGCTACGCTCCAGATCCGCGAGGGCGAGTTCGTGGCCATCACGGGCCCTTCCGGATGCGGCAAGTCTACCCTTATCCACCTGATCGCCGCCCTGGACAGGCCCGACTCCGGCCGAATCGCTGTCAACGGCGTCGACCTAGCGCGCATGGGCGACCTCAGTCGCTACCGCGCTCGTGAGGTGGGGCTGGTCTTTCAACTCCACAATCTGCTGCCTACGCTTTCCGCCGCCGCCAACGTTCAGGTCCCCATGTACGAGGCTGAGCTCTCTTTCTGGGATCGGCGGGCCAAGGCCCAGCGACTACTGGAGGCAGTGGGCCTTGGCGACCGGGCGAGCACACCGCCAACCAAGCTCTCCGGTGGCGAGCGTCAGCGGGTGGCCATCGCCCTTGCCCTGGCCAACGACCCGCCTCTCCTCCTGGCCGACGAGCCCACGGGCAATCTGGACTCTAAGGCTGGCGAGATGGTGCTGGACCTGCTGCGGAGCATCCAGCGCGAGCGGGGCGTGACCTTGGTGCTGGTGACCCACGATCTCCGGATCGCTGGCTCCGCCGAGCGCATCGTGCGGATGCTGGACGGCCGCGTGGTGGACGCGGGCGTGACATCAACTGAGGCAGGGCCCTAGAATTCGCGCTTCCAGCAACAGAAGGTGACTTGGCGTCACCCATGTGCTGGACAAGCGCAGCCCCTTGAAGGCGAACCGAATTTGGACGTACAATCACGCCGAAGGGCAATGAGGGCCGGTAGCTCAGCGGAAGAGCTCCGGACTTTTAATCCGGGAGTCGTGGGTTCGAATCCCACCCGGCCCTCCAGAGCCTTGCTTCACTCGAGGATCGCCAGCTGATAGATCTCCTGCCTTCCAAGCAGGTTGTCGCGGGTTCGATCCCCGTCTCCCGCTCCAGCCCAACTAAACGTTATAACGCGTGCAAGGCGAAGGCCGCCGAATGCCGGCCTCCTGCTTTTCAGGCAGGTCGTCGGGACTCG
>CP070630.1:544298-556809 GCA_020356025.1 Dehalococcoidia bacterium
AAAAGCGGGTCGAATGGGCGGTACGTGTCGAACTCGTTTATCCACTCGCCCCCACAGCCCAGCGGTACGTCCGCCAGGAAGGTGAACCGCGACAGAGCCTCGTTCGGCCCGTTGTTGTGCTCCTCCGAGATGAGCTCGATCGCGACATTGTCCGTGTCCCAGATGTCCAGATCGCCGTCGGTCGTGTCGCGGTCGTGGCCCAGGTAGTCGTACACGCCGGCGTCTGTCACCTTGCTGTCGGCCTCCAGCCCCTCGGTGCAGTCCACGTAGATCGTGTCGGTATCGCCGGCGCCGTTGGGGTCGATGACGTGCTCATCCTTCGGCGTCACGGTGTTGTTCACAGTGAACGAGGCCGGGCCGGGTGGGTCGTAGCAGTGGATGGTGAAGAACTCGTCGTGGGTGACGGTGGAACTGGACGGCAGCGGCAGTTGCGCGGTGCCGGTCGGCGGGTCAATAGTCCCGCCTCCGCCCGCGAACGCATTCTTGTAGATGTCAACGTCCACCGGCCCGTACGGCCCGTTGTTGTGCAGTTGCTTCCGCACGCAGACGGTCACGTCCTCGCTCACCGGGATCGACGTGGGCGGCGGGCTGACGCAGTCGGCGTCCAGGATCTCGTGGCTGGCCTTGACGTCCGCGTAGGCCAAGCAGTTCACGTCGATCTGGCTGGAAGCGGAGG
This sequence comes from Dehalococcoidia bacterium, assembly GCA_020356025.1. Taxonomy (GTDB): domain Bacteria; phylum Chloroflexota; class Dehalococcoidia; order SM23-28-2; family SM23-28-2; genus SM23-28-2. The sequence continues at coordinate 544,975 of CP070630.1, forward strand.
CGCCGTCGGGATCGATGACGTGCTCATCTTTCACGACCACGTCGTTGTCCACGTAGAACGTGTGGGTGCTGGGCTCAGTGCAGTGGATGGTGAAATACTCGACATGGGGAACGACGTCGCTGGGATACAGCAGCAGTTGCTCCGTGTGGGTGGGCGGCACGATTGTGGCGCCTGGCGAGGCGCTAGCGCTCTTGATGACGTCCACGTTCACCGGCCCGTAGAGGCCGTTGTTGTGGAGGAGCTTGTGCACGCAGATGGTAACGTCCTCGCTGAGATCGATCTCGGTAGGCGGCGGGTCGAGGCAGTTCGCGGCCAGGATCTGCTGGCCCATGATCTTGACGTCCGCGTAGGCCCAGGCGTTGACATAGATACTGCTCGACGCCGTGTTGTTGAGCGGGTCGGGGTCGGTCACCACCGGGTCCTTGATGGCGATCAGGTTATCGATCGTGAACGGCCCGTGGGTGCTCGGCTCGTCGCAGTGGATGTCGAAGATCTCGTCGTGCACCACGTCCACCGAGTACGGCACCCAGATCTGGTCCGGCCCGATGCCCGGGAGGATGGTGCAGCCCGGCGGCGCGCTGGCCGTCTTGGCGATGTCCACCAACACCGGATCCGTGTAGGGGCCGTTGCTGTGGATCACCTTGCGCAGGGTCACCGGCGTGTCCACGCTGACGTCGATGTCCGTGGGCGGGTCCACGAAGTACTGGTCCAAGATCTTCACGTCCGTCTCGTCCACCACGTGCTCCTTCAGCGCCGGCACGCACATGGCCCACGGCTCTCCAACGTCCACGTCGTACTCGAAGCCGAACTGGGTCATCAGGTTCACGGTATAGCCCGGGGCGGTTCCGCCGGCCATGCGGTAGCACCTGAGGTGGGGCGCGGTCAGGCTGCCGACGCCGTCCTTCAGGGCGGGCGCGCACAGCCAGCCTGCGATAGTAGCGAATCCGACGTCGGGCTCGGTGCCGAACTGGGTCTCCAGGTCGATGATCAGCCCCGGCGGCGGCGCCGCGGCAGGTGTCCAGTAGCACACGTAGTGCGGCTCGTCTGGCAGTGTTCCTGTCGGATCGTCTGGCGCGATGGCCTTGAGGGCCGGCACGAGCAGCCGGTGGGCCGAGCCAAGGTAGACGTCCGTCTCGGTGCCGAACTGGGTCGTGATGTTCACGGTCGCGTCCGCAGGGGGCATTCCCGTTATCGCGTAGGCCTTGAGGTGGGGCGCGGCGAAGCCTCCCCCGGCGTACTCGCCGTCCACGTACTTGATCGCCGGCGGGCACAGATCATAGGGGTACCCAACTTCCACACCCGTCACCCCACCTGGGGTGAACTGGTCCTCCAGCATCACGGAATCGGGCACGTCTCCCGTTCCGTAGTATATGTCGTAGCACTTGTAGTGGGGGTCCGCCTGCTGGCAGGTCACCTCTATGTCCAGCTGCTGGAAGTTGTTGAAGGGGTCGGGGTCGTCCATCTCCACCGGCCACTCTTCGTTGTACAGGCTGAGGGTGTAGGGCTCCGTGTCGGAGCGCGGCTTGCAGTGCATCTTCAGCGGCCGCTGCACCACTTCGGATATGCTTGCCGACAGGTAGATCTGGAAGTGGATGTCGTCGACGTCGCCGCAGTCCGGGTCGGGGCTGTTGGGATAGGCGGTGCAGCCGTTTACGTCGCACGTGGTGTCGCCGTCGTTATCGATGTCGTCCTGGCAGTTGTCGCCGGTGAGGGAGGGGAATCCGTCGCCGCTGCCGCCGCTCCCGACGCCGTCGCCCTCGCCGCAGGCCACGGGCAGGCCCTGGTAGGTGCAGAGGTCGTCTATCTCGGCCTCCCAGCGCACGTTGATGTCCGGGATGCCGTCCCCGTCCCTGTCGTCGATCGGGTCCATGTACCACCAGACGTCGACAAGGGCGTCCTCCGGCCCGTTGTTGTGCTTGTTCTCGATCAGGTCGATGACGTTGTAGGTGCTCACGTCGAGGGTGAACGGCCCCTCCGGGTCGCTGTAGAAGGTGAGCACCTTGATGTCCGCCCCCGTTGCATAGCACTTCAGGGCGTTCAGCTCATCGTCGAAGTTAAGTCCCAGTTGGGCGGCGGTCACCACCGGTGACCCCGCCACGAACGGCGCGGCGAAGACGTCGGCCGGGCTGTCGGGATTCGTCGCCAGGCTGGGCGACCCTGCCGCCAGCGAGAACCACACGATGTCCCCGCCGGCCGGGTCGTAGGTGGTGTCCCTGTTAACGTCATGGATGCACAGCGCATCGATGTCGTCCCCGGCGGCAAGGCCCAGCGCCGCGGGCGTGGCGTACCCGGGTATAACGAAGCCGGCGCCGTTGTCAACGTGGATGGCGGCCGGCGAGTTCCAGGGGGGCGCCATCATCCCCAGCGTCGGCGAGGCCGCGGACGCGGTGCCGTATATCGGGAAGCCCACGCTGGCCAGTTTCTCCGGGTCCACCGCATCCAGGTCGTCGGGCCAGCCGGGGGGCGCGTTCGGCTCGAAGAGCCCCAGGGACGGGACGGGCCCCGGGTTGGAGCAGGAGTTGACGCCGTCGCCGTCGAGGAACTGGTAGTTGCTGCCGCCGGCGGCGCTGCCGAACTCGTCCGCCTCCGGCTCAGGCGTCCCCATGGTGCAGTTGACGGTCTCATTGTACACGCCGGTGCCTACAAAGCCGGTTGAACCCGGCGCCACGGAGAAGTACAGGTAGGCGGTGGGGTTGGCCGGGTCGGGCGGCGGCAGCTTGAAGTCGTCGCCGAGGGAGCCGGAGTTTATGTCGTCCCCGAATCCGCAGGCGAGAAGCCCGAACGCGGCACAGGCCCGCGCCACCACCGGCGGCGGCGCCGGTCCCGCTGATAGGGTGAGCGCGTCGGCCGGGTCAAAGGGGCTCGCGCTTCCTTGCGCTATCGAGAACGTGGGGTCCTGGTAGTAATCCTGCGCCGCTGGCGCGGCCTCCGTCGTTCCGTCGAGCGCGTGCAGCAGCGCCAGAACGACAAGTGGCGTAATCACCGCCAGAAGTATTGCACCGCATATTGCACCGATCTGCTTCCTGGTCATAGCAGGCTCCTTTCCGGCCACGGCCTATCTATTTTGCGTTTCGCATAGATGCTTTCAGGCGTCTACGTGCAGGTCGCTCCTATATTCCCGGCGAACGGCAGCACGTCGCCCACCACAGTGATGCTGCCATTGGCGTCGAGGTCAAGCCGCTTGAGCGTCGGGTTGGTCACCGGCAGCCCGATCTTGCCCGAGTAGGGCAAGACGTCGCCCACGACGGTCACAGCCCTGTCTATGTTGTTGTCCAGCGGCCAGGCGTCGTGGACGCCGGGGGTGTCGCTGCAGTCGTCCCACGGGTCGGTGGGCAGGTAGCATTCGACGTAGTCGTTGAACCCATCGAAGTCGCTGTCCAGAGCCGGGTCGCACTCTTGCCCCCAGAGCTGGAACGACAGGTCGATCGGGTTGCCGTACAGCGGGTGCCCCGGCGGGTACCATAGGTCGAACCAGTCGAGTGGGTCGACTGGTTCCGGCCCTATCGTCCAGACGCTGGAGTCATTCCAGTGGTCGACCGAGGTCTTCCACCCCCAGTAGTAGACGGGTTCGATGGGGACGGCCTGGATATCCAGCCAGTAGATGGTGCCCTCCGTCTGCAGGAACCAGTACTCCTCGGGAATGGGACAGATGTACAACCAGATCTGGCTGTCCGCGAAGGGATCGTAGAAGCCGGCGGGAGGATCGAACCAGCCTTCCTCAACATCGAAGGCCCAGGGCTCAGCGATACAGCTCCCCACGTCGAACGTGTGCATCCAGAGCAGCTCGCCCGGGTGGCTCCAGGGCAGGTCTACCCCCGCCGGAACGTCCGAGTGGAGACTCACGTTGAATGCCACCAGGCTGGGGTCGCCCATAGGCGGGTCATCCCAGTGCCACGACGCCCAGAAGTCGATCTGCTTGATCAGCCCGCTCTCAGTGCATAGGAAGTCGTCGGCCAGCACCAAGGGAAGGCCGGGCTCCAACGTTCCGATGTCCAACCCCCAGGGGCTCGCATCGGGCCACTGCATCCACTTGACTTCAACAGGCGGCTCCCCGAGGCAGTTGATGGTCAGGCTCTCGCTGCCCGCCTCTGCGTGGTTCACATCAGTGCTATCTCGAAGGAATGTGCGACTCGGGGAGAAGCCGTGCACCATGGTGACGGTCTCCGTGCTGGGGGAGGCGCCGCAGGTGTAGTCGACCTCCAGGATAGCGCCGATGTGCGTCGACCACGGCGGCCCAAATATCATGACGTCGCCAGCCACGTAATAGCCGGCGCCCGGCGCCTCGGCTGGGAGCTGGGAATCAGGCCAGACGATCTCAGCGGTTCCGGGGCGGTCGACCCAGGTGAGCCCCGCTGTGTGGGTCAGGTACCCCTGGAATACCTTGTAGTCGCCGGGCGGCCCGGGAGGGAGAACGTCCACGTTCATGCGCACCGTGAACTGGGTGCTCACCGGCACGTTACAGGTGGTGGGACCGCCGGCGGTGTCGCAGCCGAGTCCCACGCCCTCTATCGATAGATCCACAGCTTGGGCCTGGGCGCTGCCGGCCAAATGATGCAGAACGCCAAGGGTGAGAAGGGGAACCACCACCGCCAAGACTACTGCACTGCATACTGCACGCCTCTGCTTCCTGGTCATAGCAGGCTCCTTCCGCGGGACAGCCTACTATTGCAGCCGGCAATGCAATAGCAACCCGCCGGTGTCGCTACTGGGTAGCTTCCGACACGGTAATACATCCATGATACGGGTTTTCCGTAACGTGTCAACCCCCCTGGAAGCCCGATTATAGAATTCGTTGCAGGTAATCCAGACAGTCTGTAGGCAGCGAACAATCCATCGGTCTCCGACCCTCGGTCATGGCCTCGTCTTGGTTGGGGCGGTTCCCTGTGCTACCATCGTTCTCAACTGATGTGCGGTCGGCGGCCGGAGGTGCTTCATGGGGTGGAAAGCTGCTGGAAGCAGAGGCTTGTCCTGGTTGGGCTCGCTCGCCCTGGCCTGCCTGGCGGCCCTGGTTCTCCTCCTGTCCGGCTGCGGCGACGGGGAAGAGCCTGCCCCCCAGGCGACCGCCACCGCAACGCCTGTCGGTACGCCCTCCAGCGAGCGACCAACCGCCTGGCCGATCGCCCTGGCCGTCAACGGCGACACCAAGCGCGTCTACGTTGCCAATCAGTACCTCGACACCATCTCGGTCATAGATGAGGAGACCAACGCTGTCGTGGCCACCGTTCCGGTGGGAGTGAGCCCGCTGGATGTCGCCGTCAACCCCAACACCAATCGCATCTATGTCATCGCCTTCCACGACGACACCATCACTGTGATCGATGGCGACGCCAATACTGTGGTCGCCACCATTAGGCCGGAGCACGGCCCGTTGGACGTGGCGGTGAACCCCGACACCGGCCTCGTATACGTCACCAGGTGGGCGACCAAGGACCTGTTCGTTCTGGATGGGGACACCAACGCAGAGGTCGGCACTATCGCCTTAGGGGAGGGCCCGATAGACGTTCAGGTCAACCCCAGCACCGGCCGCATATATGTGCCGAACGGGCTCGCCGAGGACCTGGTGGTAGTGGATGCGGATGCTGCTGCTGTGGCGGCCGCCATCCCCGTCGGGCTCGGCCAGATAGACGTTGCCGTCAACGTCGCCACCAACCGCATCTACGTGGCCATGGCGGCAGACAGCGAAATCGCGGTCATCGACGGGGCCACCGATACTGTCATTGCCACCGTGGCGGTGGGCGAGAGGCCCTCCGCTGTGGCGGTCAACCCCGATACGAACCGCATCTATGTCGCCAATATGGACGACGACACCATGTCCGTCATCGACGGCGCGACCGATACTGTCATTGCCACCGTGGCGGTGGGCGATAGGCCCTCCGCCGTGGCGGTCGACCCCGGCACGGATCGCATCTATGTGGCCACCGCCGACGATGATGCCGTCGCCGTCATCGACGGGACGACCAATACCGTCGCCGCCACGATAAGTATGGCCGTAGCCCCTTGAGGCCAGCCGGAGCGGGGCGACGAACCTCACGACGGCGTTGGCCAGCGGGAAGCAGCCCTACCCCAACCACCGCCTCCTGGCGTACCAGGCGCTGGCAGAAAGCACAACAACGCCAACGACCACCGCAGCGACCACCACCGTGCATGGGATCGCCGCTTTGCCCGAATCAGCCATCGGGTCGATCCCAAGCTCTGGCAATTCTGCTATGCCTCCCACCGGGGCGGACTGGGACGCGTAGCCGTACGCGGCCAGCACGTCGATGCGCCCCTGACCGTATACATTGTTAGGGACCTGGCTCGAGGAGTCGCCGCCACAGCCCTGGTCTGATGTTAGGTGCACGGCCGTCTGGCCCAGGACGAACTCCGTATAGTCGACAGCGCGGCTGAGGTTGGGCACGGCCGACCACACGAGCAGCACAGCACCCGCCACGTGGGGGGAGGCCATCGACGTGCCGCTCAGCGTCTCATAGCCCTCCGGCGGGTAGCTGGAGCGAACGCCTGAGCCGGGCGCCACTAGGTCCGGCTTCCGCCGGTTGCTGCCGTCCACGGTCACCGGCCCCCGGCTGCTGTAGCTGGCGATGTCGTCTGTCTGGAAGCCCGTGGCCCCCACAGTAATGGCCGAGTCTTCGAGGGCCGGCGGCGAGTCGATGGTCGAGCAGCCAGGGCCGGAGTTGCCCGCTGAGGCCGCCATGAAGACGCCCGCCGCTCGCAGGTTCTCTAGCGCGGTCTGGAGGCTGTGCGCTTCGCACAGCTCTACCGACGGGCAGATGTATGAGTTACCGACGGCGTGGGGCCGCCGGTTAGGATCTGGGTTCTGGCCGTTCAGATCCGTGGGCGCCATGAAGAATTGCATGCACTCGATGTAGGTGCTCGGGCGCCCGACGCCCTCGTCCATGTTGCGGCAGGCGATCCACGCTGCCCCCGGCGCGACACCGACCTGGTTGCCAGCGCCATCGTCGCCGACAGCGGTGCCTGTGGTGTGAGTGCCGTGGCCGTTGTCGTCGCAGGGGATGGGCGAACTGAAGCCACAGGGGTTGCTGCCGTTGCCGCTGATGTCGGAGTGGATGGCATCCCACCAGTTGTAGTTGTGATCGGCCGTGCTCCCGTTCCAGCCCCGGTAGTGGGACTTGAGAGCGGGGTGCTCCCAGCACACGCCCGTGTCGGCGTTGGCCAGGGTCTGGCCCTGGCCGGTGTGGCCCTGGGCCCACATGGCGGGCGCGTTGACCCAGGAGACGTTCCACTCAATGGCCGAGGGCGCCAGCGCGGGCGCCGTGATGGCTCCAGTCATCGGGCGCTCCAGGTCGACCTGGAAGGCCCTGTCCGACTCGATGGCGGCCACGTCCGGCCGTGCCGCCATCGCCTCCACCACGGCGCGGCTCCCCTCCACTGCGAAGGCGTTGACGATCCAATAGGCGCGGTATCGGGCGCCGAGGGTGTCCAGGGCCGCTCTTACGGCAGGCTGGCTGGCCTTTGCCTCCCACCGCAGTGCCTCGACGACCGATTGCCCGCGGGCCTCGAAGTTGTGGGCTGCGGCAGCGGCTTGGCGGGCGTCAGCCTGTTGAACCAGCACCACCAGGAAGTGGCCCGTGCGCCCCCCCGCCGTGTCCTCGAGCACCTGCGCGTCGATGCTGGCGGCGGTCTCAGACGCGATCTTGCCGTTTGCCCCATGGTACGCCGCGCCAGTTGGCCTAATTGGCGCAGCAGCTACCAGCACCGCCAGCGCCAGCAAGCCAAGGGCGACGATGCGTATTGCCCTCATGACCAGCGCCCCTTGGCATATCGTGTGCCCGCCGTAATGACGACCAGCACCAGCCCTACTGCAGCCACCGCCTCCTGGCATACCACGCGCCTGCGCCAAAGGCGACCAGCGCCGCAGCCGCCAGGCCGGCGAGAGCGAAGTAGTTGAGAGACGACGAGTCGGAGGCGTCCGGGAGCGCCGTGATGCCGCCGACGGGAGGATTGGTGACGGTGACAACCTCCAGCCCGAAGTTTCCCTCGGCGTCGATGGCGTCGAGCAGGTAGTGATCCGCAGGCAATGAAGGCATGTCTACGTCGATACTGAACGTGGTATCCCCCAGAGTCGTCGTCTCGTCAAGCACTTCGTTTGCCAGCAGAAGAGTCAGCTCACTGAGTGGGGCAAAGCCACTCCCCGTAATACTCAGCAGTTGCCCCGGAGGCGCCGTACGGGGGGTCACCAGCAGCTCTGGCCCGATGATGGGCTGCGTGTTTATCTCATCGGGCTCCAAAACGTCCTCGTCAGGAGCGGAAAATGCTACGACCACGACCCGCATGGGGTTGGCCAGGGGATCGAGAAGCCCGACAGGGATGCTCAGGGCCACCTCTGCGGCGATCTCTACCTCTGGCACCTCCGGCGGGTCCACTACGTCGACGTGCTCAAAGACCAGGACGAACTCCGGGTCGTCCAGCGGTATCATCGGCACGCCCTCTGGCAACTTGATGAGGCTCGCTGTAGCGGTTCCCACAAAGGGGAATGTGCCCGTAGCTTCGACCAGCACCTCGTAATCGAACCCCGGAAATCCTCCAACGAAGCCCCCGGTGGCATGGTCGTTGTCGGTGTCAAAGCCGATCTCGTAGGTAACAGTCACGGGGTCCTCAGGGAAAAGCCCCACTCGGACGGCCGTGAACAGGCTGGGAGTCACCGGGTCCAGGTCGAAGGTGAAGAGCGCTGCCTCCAGGTCGACTATGGGGTTGGGGGTGTCACCCGTCGGATCGAATGCGGCATCGTTCACGCTCTCCGTGCCGGGCGTGCAATCCCCCTGGGTCTGCTGTTCTTCGCTGCATCTTCTCTCAGCGCCACGCTCCCTGAAGCCTTCCTTGAGCTTCTGGCACTGGTCTTCGGTCAGTTCCGTACCGGTCCGACCCTGCTTAACGCCATACATCACGTTGTCCGTGTCGGTCTCATGCTCAAGCCCCAGGCCGTGGCCCAGCTCATGAGCCCAGGTGTCGGCGGTCATGTCGTCGTCGACGGTGGAGGCGGGCATGGGGGCGTTGTTTTTGCGGGTTGTTGAGCCGTTGGTGTTGGAGTTAGAGAAACTCTCGACCACCGTCATCTTATAGCCACCGTCCTTGACCTCTTTTTCCCCCGCCTTGTTTATATCTATTTCCTGAGCGTCTGTGACGTTTTCTCCGGGGATCGACTCGCCGGCGACCTCCGTGACGCCTGTTCTGATCTCTGGCGTGACCCGCATTCGTATCCCGTACTGGTCACACTGCTTGAGGATGTCGTCAACGGCTTTCGCTATGGCTTGGGCGTCGCTCTTGCCCATCAAGGAATCGTCGTGGATGTTGATTACGAGCTTGAGCTGCTCGATTTCGTCGGCCAGTACCGTGCTGGGGGTAAGCACCACCGCGCCCACCACTGCCAGCGGCGCCATGATCCTCAGGAGCATCTTAATACTGTTTCTCATTGCCACACCCCTTTCATGGTCCTGCGGGTCCCACCGGACTACACCGCCTCAGTATACCGCAACGCCACACGCCTGACACACTGGTTTGGCGAACATGGTCTCTGGATCGTTCGGGCAACGCCGCCTCGCTACGTTCCGCACTGTGAACCTGACACGCGCATCATGCACGCTTCGACTGGGCTGTCAAGAAGTGCGGCAGGGCTGTCTTGTGGCTGGGACGCGGCAACAGAGTTGATGCGAGAGGGAGAACGCCTAAGGAGCTGGCAGCGAGGGTCGCTCCAGCGTCGCACCTGGCGAGGCAGTATTAGGGTCGCGCTAGGCTAGCCACCGCCTCCTGGCATACTACGCGCCAGCGGTGTCAGGGTCGTCAAGCTGGCTGGCCAGCAGACAGAGCTTGCTCGCGGGGCAAACATAGGGCTGACAGATGCCTCGCCGCGACGCTCGTTCTGTGCCTGGACGCCTGTCCGCTCCCATGTCGCAAGAAGCAGGCAGGTGAGAGCCTAGATGCACCCCTCGCCGATCATGTCTCGATACAGGAGTATGTCGCCGGTGACGGTAATCGCCCCGTCCATGTTGAGGTCCAGGCGCTGCCACCATTCGGCGTCGCCTGGCCCAGCGCCGATGCGGCCTCCGAAGTTCAGGGTGTCGCCGGTGACGGTAACCGTCCCGTCCATGTTGACGTCCAGGGGCCAGGCGTCATCCGAGAGGTCATCTGGGCAGGCGTCCAGAGGGTCCGTCCCCAGGTAGATCTCCGTCTCGTCAGTGAACCCGTCGCCATCGCTGTCGTCCGTCTCGCAGGCATCGCCGAGGCCGTCGGAGTCGGTATCGGTCTGGTCTGGGTTGGCGATGAGCGGGCAGTTGTCGGAGGCATCGGGGACGGTGTCGTCATCGTCGTCGTCATCGCAGGCATCGCCGAGGCCGTCGGTGTCGGTGTCCTCTTGGCCAGGATTGGCCACCAGCGGGCAGTTGTCGGTGGCGTCGAGGACGGTGTCGTCATCATCGTCGTCATCGCAGGCATCGCCGAGGCCGTCGGTGTCGGTGTCTGTCTGGCCGAGATTGGCCACCAGTGGGCAGTTGTCGGTGGCGTCGGGGACGGTGTCGTCGTCATCGTCGTCGTCGCAGGCATCGCCGATGCCGTCGTCGTCGGTGTCTGTCTGGCCAGGGTTGTCGATGAGGGGGCAGTTGTCATCCGAATCGACGAAGCCGTCGCCGTCGGAGTCGTCGCAGGCATCGCCGATACCATCGGTGTCCATGTCTTCCTGCCCTGGGTTGGCCACCAGCGGGCAGTTGTCGGAGCCGGAGCAGGCGGAGGGGCCGGAGCTGGGAGCGCCGGGGTCGCAGATGCCGTCAGAGTCGGCGTCGACCTGAGCGTCGGAGCAGCCGTTGGCGTCGACGGGATCGGCCGGAGCTGTGTTGGGGCAGAGGTCGGAGGCGTCTGGGACGGTGTCGTCGTCATCGTCGTCATCGCAGGCATCGCCTAGGCCGTCGGAGTCGGTGTCCTCTTGGCCAGCGTTGGCTACTAGCGGGCAGTTGTCGGAGGCATCGAGGACGGTGTCGTCATCATCGTCGTCATCGCAGGCGTCGCCGAGGCCGTCGGAGTCGGTGTCCTCCTGGCCAGCATTGGCCACCAGCGGGCAGTTGTCGGAGGCGTCGGGGACGGTGTCGTCGTCATCGTCGTCATCGCAGGCATCGCCTAGGCCGTCGGAGTCGGTGTCCTCTTGGCCGGCATTGGCCACTAGCGGGCAGTTGTCGGAGGCGTCGGGGACGGTGTCGTCGTCATCGTCGTCATCGCAGGCATCGCCGAGGCCGTCGGAGTCAGTGTCCTCTTGGCCGGCATTGGCTACTAGCGGGCAGTTGTCGGTGGCATCTGGGATGGTGTCGTCGTCATCGTCGTCATCGCAGGCGTCGCCGAGGCCGTCGGAGTCGGTGTCCTCTTGGCCAGCATTGGCTACTAGCGGGCAGTTGTCGGTGGCGTCGGGGACGGTGTCATCATCGTTGTCGAGGTCACAGACGTCACCAATGCCGTCGCCGTCCACATCGGCTTGATCCGTGTTCGCCACCAACGGGCAGTTGTCCATCACGTCGACGACCCCGTCGTCGTCGTCGTCAGGGTCGCAGGGGTCGCCGGTGCCATCGCCATCGGTGTCGGTTTGGGCTGGATTCCCTATCAGGGGGCAATTGTCCACGGCGTCCATGATGCCATCGCCGTCGTAGTCGTCGCAGGCATCGCCGATACCATTGGCGTCCATATCTTCTTGATTTGCGTTGGGTGTGAGGGGGCAGTTGTCGGAGGCGTCAGGGACGGTGTCGTCGTCATCGTCGTCATCGCAGGCGTCGCCGAGGCCGTCGGTGTCTGTGTCTTCCTGCCCTGGGTTGGCCACCAGCGGGCAGTTGTCGGAGGCGTCGG
>CP070630.1:556909-560380 GCA_020356025.1 Dehalococcoidia bacterium
CTGATCGTCGAGATCGGTGACCTGGAACAGGTCTATCGGAATCCTCAGCACCCCTACACCCAGGCCCTGCTGGCGGCGGTGCCGGTGCCCAATCCCCACGCCCGTCGCGCCGCCCCGATGCCGAAAGGAGAGATCCCCAGCCCCATCAACCCGCCGCCGGGCTGCCGGTTCCATCCCCGCTGCCCCGTCGCGAAGGAGGCCTGCGCTCACGAGTCGCCCTCTCTCCGGCTGGTGCCGGGCGACGAGGGGCACCTGGTCGCCTGTCGTTAGGTGAAGCAAGACTCTAGCCTCCCTGGACGGAGGGTCATTCTGGAACCCCTACCCGGGTGCCTATCCTGGTACCTGCCCGCTCGATCCACCCCCCAGCTGCTCGTTTCACCCCCGCTGCCCCATCGCAGAGGGGATCTGCTTAACTATCCCCCTTTACCGCCTCGATAAGTTCCTGCTTGAGGTCCCACAGTCGCTCCGTGAGCGAGACGTGATAGATATGCGGATTGATGAGCCGCTTGACGCCCGAATCTAGCCGTTCCACGTCGGCGTGGCGACGTTCGCGCATGTCCTCGATGGAGGGCAGGTCATAAAGCAACTCGCCTTCTCTCACAACATCCACCAGGAGCGGCTCGATCTCCGAGACTTCGTCCCGAGCGAGCGTCCGGTACGTGGTGTATTCCGTGGGGTGATGTAGAAGGATGTGCTCCATCTCGTGGGGATCCTCATCGTCGAGACCGAGGAGGTCGGCTGTGGCCTTGCCCCGCCGGTCATACACGCGCCAGACGTGCTTGTCGCCCGGGTTGATGGTCTTCTCCGGCGTCTCAGAGAGCTTGATGGCTGGCGCCCACGCACCACCATCCTGCACGGCCACCAGCTTGTAGACACCATCGAGGGCAGATGCCCCCTGTGACGTAATCAGCCGAGTGCCCACGCCGTAGACAAGCCGGCCGATCAGACGGTCGGGGTCGACGCCGTAACGCGGTGCCTCCTTTTCGATCTGAGTGATGATCTGCCAGATGACGAGTTCGTCCAACTGGTTGGATAAGACGATCGATGCTTCAGGGAAACCAGCCTCATCCAGCATCTTGGCCGCCCGAATACTGAGATAGGCCAGGTCACCCGAGTCCAACCGAATGCCCACCGGTCTGTGCCCCGCCCGCCGCAACTCCTCAAACACCCTGATCGCGTTGGGAACACCGCTCTCCAGCGTGTCGATCGTATCCACCAGCAACAGGCAGTCGTCGGGGTAGACGTCGGCGTACGCGCGGAACGCGTCGAGCTCGTCCTGGCCCAGCGCCATGAACACCTGGACCATGCTGTGGGCGTGCGTGCCTTTCGGCGGATATCCCAACACGTGGGAGACGCCGACATTCGAGGTGAAATCGGCCCCACCGATGAGGGCCGCCCTGGCACCGGCGTTGGCTCCTCTCTCCTGCGCCCGGCGCAATCCGAACTCCAGCAACAGCCGTCCCCGGCCGCTCTCGTGGATGCGCGCGGCCTTGGTGGCGATCAGCGTGGGGTAGTTCAGATGGTTGAGGAGCGACGTCTCCAGGATCTGAGCCATCGCCAGCGGCCCCTGAACGACGGTGAGCGGAACGTTGGGATGCACCACGCGGCCTTCCGGGATAGCGCGCATCGTGACGCCGTCGAACGTGCCGTTCTCCCGCAGCCAGGCGAGGAAATCGTCGTCAAATATCCGTCTGCCCGTTCGACCCATCTGACCGCGCAGGTATTCAACGTCCTGGTGCCGAAAACGGGCCCCTTTCATCCAGTCGAGCAGCCATTCGAGACCGGCGTTGATGCAATACCCGGCCTGGTGAGAGCCATAGTCGGGATAGCTGCGAAAAAAATGGTCGAATTGGGCCAATCTCTCGTGCAAGCCCATCCGATAGTAGAGCTGGGCCATGGTGAGCTGATACTCGTCGGTGAACAGGATGCCCTCAGCCGCCGACCGATCAGATGGTTTCATATCCATATCCTCTCGGGAACTCAAGAAACTCGACAGGGATGTGCTTCGCCAAGTAAACGTCTTCGTCCGCCTGGTGGAACTCAACGCCTGCCGCGTGGGCCTCGGCGGCGCGGACGGTGAGGACGACGGGACGGTCGGCATGGCGGGTCCCGACGCGGATCGCCGTCTCCGGCTCGGGCGAGAGATGCACGTACTGGCGCTCCATCGGCTTGAGGCCCTCGCGGCGGATGGACGCCAGCGTGTCGGGTGAGGTGCCGTGGTAGAGACGCGATGGCGGAGTACATGGCTCGTAACGGATAGGCCGGGCCAGGGAGTGGCCGTAGCGGGCGCGGATGCGCTTCCCCTCCACCTGAAAGCGGCGCTTGCCCGCTTCGGCGTACGCCTCCGCCTGAGCGGCGCGACTGCGCGGCTCGACCGAGTCCGCCGAAGTCGCGCCGAAGCCTCGGGACGAAGGATCAGGCGAGCCTTCGCCGCTGCCCTGTTCAACGACCGCCATCACGTCGGCACGGGTCGCCCAGCGGAAGTTGGGCAGCCCGCGCAGGATCTCCATCACCTCTGGAAACGAGGCCCACCCCTCCTCGTCCAGTACCAACCCAAACCGCTCCGGCTGGTGGCGGAGGATGAGGGCCAGGAACTTGCTTAACTTGGTCAAACGGCGACGATCTGCCATACCAGTCTGCCATCAAATGGGCGCCGTGTTCTTGCTGTCATCGCGGTAGTGACAGCCACGGCTCGTGCGATTGCGATGCGCCGCCTCAGCGACGATGAGCGCGGCCTGCACGCTGTGACGCAGCCCGATCAAGGGGTCGCTCAGCCGGGTAGCGCGGTAGAAGTCATCGATCTCCTCCTGGAGGTGTCGCAGGTCTCGCAGCGCACGCGCCAGCCGCCCGGCCGAGCGGGCCAGGCCGACGTAGTGCCACATGGTGTACTGAATGGTCCGTATGTCGCGCCAGATGAGGGCCGGGTCGGCCTCCTCCTCCAATCCCTCCTCCTCCCAGTGCGGCACTTCCTCAGCCTCGACGATGGGCAGCGGGCCGCGGGCAGCGATGTCCCGCGCCGCACGATCGCCCCACACCAGGCCCTCCAGCAACGACGTGCTGGCCAGTCGATTGGCGCCGTGGACGCCGGTGCAGGCGACCTCGCCGACGGCATACAGCCTTTCGATAGTCGTCCGCCCCCACTCGTCGGTCCACACACCACCGCAGAAGTAGTGGGCGGCGGGGACGACAGGGATGGGCTGGCGGGTGATGTCCACGCCGAGGCTCAGGCAGCGAGCATAGATGGTGGGGAATCGCTCCCGGATGCGGTCGGCTGGCATAGCAGAACCGATGTCGAGCAGGACGTGAGGATTGCCATGCTCAATCATCTCGCGATGGATGGCGCGGGCGACGACATCGCGGGGAGCTAGATCCCCCCACTTGGGGGCGTAGTCGGCCATAAAGGGACGCCCGCCTGGAGTGAGCAGCCGTCCGCCCTCGCCCCGCACCGCCTCGGAGATGAGAAACCCCTCC
>CP070630.1:560480-568706 GCA_020356025.1 Dehalococcoidia bacterium
ACGTGTCCCTCCTCGGCCTCTCCGCTGCCCCCCGGTATCCAGGGAGACGCCACGCTCACGAAGAAGTAGGCGTACAGGGAATCGAACAGAATCTGGAACACGGAGTTCAGAGCCCCCAACACGGCGCCGTGGTCGTTGTCTCCGCCCGCCAGCATGTTCCAGATGAGCACCATCGCTATGCAACGCGCCAGCCCCACGATGATCAGCCCCACGCGATACTCCGGAAGGTCGGGCAGGAAGATCCAGGCCAGGATGAACATGATCACGGGGCCGACGATCCAGTTCAGCCCCAGCGACACGCTGAACATCCTCCACGCCGTGGCCACCTTGGAGAGCTGCTCGTACTGCACCTTGGTCAGCACCGGATACATCATCCACAGCAGGCCGATGGCGATAGGCAGGGATACGGTGTCGATGCGCAGGGCATCGATGGCGTCGGCGATGTCGGGCCAGATGCGGCCCAAGCCGACGCCCAGGGCCATGGTCAGGAAGATCCACAGGGGAAGGAAGCGGTCAAGCAGACCGAGCTGTCCGGCGACGCCTGCGGTTTGCGGCTGGGCAACGGCTTCTGATGTCATTGGTCTCCTGCCTTCACCGATCGTCGGCTACATGCCGGCCCGCTGCCGGCGTAGCTGTTGGAGAAGCATGTTCAGGTCTCGCCTCTCCATGAAGTGAATGGCGTTCGGCGGGCACACCGCCTGGCACCTGGAGCAGCCGACAGGGCAGTTGAAGGGGCGCGCCACCTCCAGCTTCCCCTCCACCGCCTCGTACACGTCGTGGGGGCAGAACTCCAGGCACTTCAGGCAGTCGTCACAGAGCTTGGGGTTGATCATCGGGAACCAGGGGATCTCCTCCCGCGGTATGCCCTGGTAGAGCTGACTCATCTCTCTGCCCTCAAGACCCGGCGTCCTCTTCCGCCAGGACGTTGGCGATGAGGGCCATCACCTCCGAAGCCGACGGAACGCGCCCCGTGCTCACCAGCTTGTCGTTGACGGCCAGGCCAGGGGTAGCCATCACTCCCCGGGCCATGATCTGGCGCATGTCGGTCACCTTCTCAACCTCTGCTTCCACCCCCAGCCCAGCTACCGCCTGTCGGGTCAGCGTCTCCAACCGCTGGCAGTTAGCACAGCCTGGCCCGAGAACCTGAATCTTGAGCATGGCCTTCCTCCTTACAGGACAAGATTGAACACATAGCCCACAGAGACGATACCGGTGGCGATTACCCCGATGAAGACGGCGATGAGTTGCCACTTGAGCACCCGCCGCAGGATGATCATCTCCGGCAGAGAGAGGGCAATGACGCTCATCATGAAGGCAAGCGCGGTCCCCAGCGCCGCGCCCTTGTCCATCAGCGCCTCCACCACCGGGATGATCCCCGCCGCATTGGAGTACATCGGCACTCCCAGAACCACTGCCGCGGGGACGCTCCACCAGGCGCTCTTCCCCATGACATCAGCCAGGAAGTCCTCCGGCACATAGCCGTGGATGCCCGCCCCGACCGCAATGCCGACGACCACGAACGGCCATACCCTGCCCACAATCTCTCGCACGGCCTGTCGGGCACGAGCGATACGGTCGGGCCAGGTGAGTCTTTCCTCGGCGTCCAGTTGACCCACCGCCATCTCGTAGACGAAGTCCTCGACGTGATGCTCCATCCGCAGCCGGCCGATGACCCAGCCACTGACCACGGCTATGCTCAGGCCGAGGGCGACATACAACAACGCCGTGCCCCAGCCAAACAGACCGAACAGCAGGACAACTGCGACCTCGTTCACCATGGGCGCTGCAATAAGGAAGGAGAAGGTCACCCCCAAGGGCACGCCTGCCTCGACAAAGCCGATGAACAGGGGGACCGCCGAGCAGGAACAGAACGGGGTGACCACCCCCAATCCCGCCGCCGCCACGTTGCCTATGCCTTCTCTACGACCGCCCAGGGCCCTCCGTGCCCTTTCCGCCGTAAAGAAAGTCCGCACGATCCCCACAGCAAATACAACCGCTGTCAGCAGCAGCAAGATCTTCGGCGTGTCGTAGAGGAAGAAGTTGACGGCGCTGCCAAGGTGGCTATCGCGAGAGAGGCGGAGCAGATCGTACGTCAAGACGTCGGCGAGGGGCCGGAGGGCGAGGTAGGCCCCCACCCACGCTAGGGCCACCAGGGCCAAGCCCGCCGCCAGCCTAATTGACGCTCGCCGCTCTGCTGCAACAGCCAACGATGGGGCACCGGGTCGCTGCCCGGCGCCTGCTATATCACCCTTGGCTGATGTAATCTCCCCAAAAGAAGACATGCCCTAAGGCCTCCGCAGCCGACAGACGTCCTCGGCCCGCCTCCGGTCGCCCGGTGCAGGCTTCACCGCCAGGAGCGTTGCCCACTTCTGACGGAGCGCAGCGGCAGCCTCTGGGTCCGCCCGATAGAATATCCAGCGGGCGTCCTCCGCATCGCGCCGCGCCTTGACCAGGCCAGCCTGACGCAACACCGCAAGATGGTTCGATACAAGGCTCTGGGAAAGGTTCAGCATGTCCTCGATCTCACAGACGCACGACTCCTGTCTGGTGAGCAGAATGAAGATGCGCAGGCGCGTCTCGTCTGCCAGTGCCTTGAGAGGAACGAGAAGGTCTCGCGTCACTAGCGCGGAGGGTTCAAGCGAACGCCTAACAACCATGATACACCGAAGGCGGGATTATATCAGCCTTCGCTGATATCATAGCGCCGCTGAGGCCTCGCGTCAAGGCCAGCTTGGAGACCGGTCGCGGACGCCCGCCTAGAACAGGCGAGGCCTGCCGCGGTAGGAGCGGGCTGGCGGCAGCTCGCCGACGATCGGCAGGTAGATGCCGGCCTTGACGATACAGTACTGGACGAAGAAATCGCCCGCCAGCGAGGACAGGCCAACCACGGCCAGCAGCCCTCGCCAGAGGCCGGCGGTGGAGCCGATGGTTCCCAGGAATATCGGGATCACCAGCCCCAAGAAGATGGCGCCGCCGTGGAAGGCAGGCGAGATCCTTCCCGCCACCAACTCCTGCAGCGAGCGCTTGGCGGCAGGGCCAGCGTTGTTGGCGAGGACCAGGTACAGCAGGACAAGCACGGCGCTGGATACCACCACCCAGAGCTTGATCACCTCCAAGAGGTCGATGTCGAACACCTCGCCGGCAGCGGCCGCCACTATCAGAAGTAGGGCCGCCCCGCCTCGAAGGGCGTAGGCGATGTGGAGGAAGGGCAGGAGGGAGATGTTCCAGAAGGGGATAGCCTTGGAGACCAGATAGACGAATCCCTTTTGCAACAGTATCAGCGCCATCCCCAGGATGGAGACCGCCAGCATGGCGGAACCAAAGGTAGTATCCCTCACCCCAGGCAGGACGTACAGGATGGCTCCCGTCAGGAAGAGGGCTATCCCGAGGAGGCCGCGGCTGATCCAGGAGCTATGAGGCCTGAGGATCATGCGCCAGAAGCGCTGCCAGCGACCCAAGAAGGCCAGGTGGGCACCGCCCGCCAGCACAGCCATCACGACGATGCTGATGATCAGGCCGGCATCGTAGTCCAGGGCAAGTGAGAAGAGCCAGATGCCTGCTCCCACGCCGGAAAAGAAGTGAGCGATAACGACGAGCAGACCTCGCCCCTCGATCCACTCCCTCTGGGGGCGATAGGGCAGCGTCAGGTCCTGGAGGCGCTGATCGAGGGCATCTATCGACGGCACGCTATTACCCTCAGGGGGGCAGATAGAAGATCGAGGGGCAGGCGCCCGTGTCCTCGCGCAGGCGGAAGGCGCCCCTCTCGTCGATCAAGCGAGTGACGTCGCTGTGGCGATCGTGCAGGTCGCCGAAGGTTCTGGCCTTGGCAGGGCAAGCAACCACGCAGGCTGGCTGCAAGCCCCTCTCCACCCTGCTAAGGCACAAGTCGCACTTTTCCACGACGCCCGTAGGATGGCTGGCGTAGGCCATAGCCTCGTACGGGTTGACGCCGTTGCCGGGGAAATAGGTCCACGGCTCGGCCTGGTAGTGGCGAGAGCCATAGGCGCAGACCATCAGGCAGTAGCGACAGCCCACGCACTTGTCGGAGTCGATGGTCACAATGCCGTCGGCCCGCTTCTGGGTGGCCCCTGTGGGGCAGACTTCCACGCAAGGGGCCAGGCGGCAGTGCTGGCAGAGGAGGGGCAGGGAGAACCGACGGACGTTGGGAAAGGTTCCCAGCTCCTGCTCGAGCACCCGCGCCCATAGGGTGCCGGGCCGGGTGCCGTTCTCCGCCTTGCAGGCTATCTGGCAGCCGTGGCAGCCGATGCACCTCTTGAGGTCGATGACCATCCCGTACCGCACGGATCGCTCCTCTAGGCCCTGTAGACCTTCACTCTGGCGTCGCCGTCGATTGCCAGAGACACCAGGTCGATGTGCTTCAGGTCAAAGGTCAGCAATGAGTTGAAGAGAACGCCCCTATCCTTGGCCAGGGGCAGGCCCCCTGCCCAGTGACCGCCGTTGCCGACGACGGCCACCACCTGGGGGTGAATGGCTTCGAGCAGCCTGGCCCTGCCCTTCAGACGACGACCCTCTACCGATTCCACCCAGATCGGGTCGCCGTCGCTGATGCCCTTGTCGCTGGCCGTGCGCGAGTTCATGCAGATGAAGTAGCTATAGGGCTCGCTGCGGCACACCTCCTCCAGCCAGGGGTTCTGATGCGCGTGGGGGAAGATGTGCCAGGGCGCCTGGTAGTGGATGGCCTGGAGGTCGTATGCCGGCTGAGGCTGGAAGGCCCGACAGGGACGCCAGTCGGGCAGAGGCAGGAAGTCGGACACATCGATGTCGCCGATTCCGCTCTCCTCAGCGACCTGTCTGATCTGCTCACCGAAGCGAGGGGCCCACTCGTGGTAGAGGGGCATGCGAGCCCGGCTGAAGGGCTTCCAGTAGGCCTCGTCCAGCCGCTTGGGCCAGGTGAGGACGCCGTTCTCCTTGAACCACTCCAGGCCGTGCTCCGGCCCAAACCAGCCCTTGCAGACGCTATCAGTCATCTGCTCCCAGGAATACTCTCCCTCTGGATTCAGCGCGTGGGGCGGCTTGAGGCCGTACAGGAGGTTGGCGCTGGCATTCATCTTATCGGAGAAGCCCACCCTCTGACCGATCTCCAGGAGCACCTCGCAGGAGTGGCGGCGCTCGTAGAGGGGCTCCACCGCCGGCTGACGGATGTGGTAGCACCAGTCGCCCATGCCCGCCGACAGGCCGTGGCCTAGCCAGTCAGGCAGCGGGTCAAGTCGCTCCAGGTAGCAGGCATCGGGGAGGACGATGTCGGCCAGAGCCTCAGCGGTCTCGTCAGAGAAGAGGTTGAAGGAAATGACGAAACAGTCCTTGAAAGCCTCAAATCCCACCTCAGGGTCGGCTAGGCCCATCAGCAGGTTGGAGCCGCAGTTGATGAGCACCTCGGGCTGATAGTCGCAGGATGACCTGTCGCGGACGGCTGCCGTAAGAGGCAGCAGGCAGGTGGTGACAGGCCAGCCGCCGAGGCCCCGCCAGTTGTGGGGTTCGTTGGGCAGGAGGAGGCCGTCGTCATCGACCTGGGGCGCCCAGCGAGGCATCTCCGTCTGGGGATGGCCGTATGACAGCGGATCGCAGCCCAGGAGGCCGCCGGGCATGTCGCTGGCGCCCACCACCTGGTTCAGCAGCTCGATGGCCAGGGAGGTGAGCCAGGCGTTGTCGTGGCCGTAAGCCCCTCCGAAGTAGATGGCGGCTGCCGGCCGATGAGGCAGCTCCTGCCCCTCGATGACGATAGTGCTGCCGATCCTGGCCGCCTCCCCGAACTCGCGGGCCACTCGGCGAATCGTCTCTGGGGGAACGGTGGTCACTTCCGAGGCGGCTTCAGGCGTCCACCTGCTGGCCTGCTCCCTCAGGAGCTGAAGGACCGGCTTGCACTCCCTGCCGTCGACGGCGTAGGTGCCATCGATGGCCACATCCCCTGCGCCCTCATCGAAGGGCTTGGCCTTGCCATCGGCGGCGTCCCAGACCAGCGGCTTGCCGGAGACCTGGTCACGGGCGTAGTGGCCGTCTGGCCCCACCAGGTAAGGGCCATCAGTGTGGCGGCGGATGTATTCGGCGTCGTAGAGGCCGTACTCATTGAGCAGAAGGTTCAGGTAGGCGCAGGCCAGGGCACTCTCGCTACCCGGCCGGATGGGCAGCCATTCGTCGGCCTTGCCCGCCGCCAGGCCCATGTAGGGAGCCACCGCCACCACCTTCATCCCCCGCACACGGGCGTCGGCCATCTTCTGAGCCATGGTGGTGAAGCCGTAGTAGTCAGCAGGGCCCGCTTCACAGCCGAAGATGAGCAGATAGTCGCAATGGGTGACGTCGGGGTTAGTGGCGCTGGAGGCGTGGAGTCTGACCGCCGTGATGCCTTGAGCCATGCCCCGGTGGCCGTCATCGCAGATGAAGCCGCTGGAGCTGCCGAAGGCAGGCATGAACACACCCAGAGCGAATGCCAGGGCTGATGGGGAGACGGGCGTTCCGCAGAGGAAGAGCTTACGGGGGTCCTCCGCCCTCACCTTTCTCAGCTTCTCGCTGATGATGCTCAAGGCCTCATCCCAACTGATCTCCTGCCAGCGGGGATCGGCGCCGATGCCCTTCTCCGGGTTGGTGCGCTTCAGTGGATGGTTCACACGATAGGGATCGTACAAGAGCTGGATGCCGGCGGGGCCGCCGGGACAGAGACGACCCATCCCCAGAGGGCTCCCGGGGTTGCCCTCAATCATGCTGACGACACCGTTCAGCCGATGGACGAGGATGGCGCACTGGCTGGAGCACATGCCGCAGGCGCTGGCTACCCATGTATCCTCGGGCTGCGAAAACCCACCCTTGGGTTGAATCAAGGCTCTCCCTCTTCGACGCGCGCTGTGCAGAAGCGTCGGACAATCAATATCTAGCATACAAGGGGCGATGTCCGTTAGGCAAAGTTGATCGTAAGGGCCGCCATTGTATACTCAGACTGGTTGATACCCTCTGTCAGGCCTGAATGGGCCTGCCCAGAAAGGCTATCTCCTGGAAGATGGGCTTTTTTTAGATCAGCGGCCTTGGAGCGTTGCGCTCGATTGAGGGCGCTGTTAAGATTAAAGATGCCCGAGATTTAAACTTTTATCGGGCGAGAAGAACGTGCGAGTAAGCCGGCAAGCTGATTACGCGATAAGGGTAGTGCTCGATCTGTCGCGCCATCGGGAGGCGCGGATCAAAGAGATCGCCCAGCGCCAGGATCTTTCACCATCTTATGTGGGCAGGATCTCGCAGCGCCTGGCCAAGACGGGCATCCTGGAGAACAAGCGAGGCCGCTTGGGTTGCCTTGGCTTGGCCTGCTCGCCAGACCAGATTACCCTTCTGGACGTGATCGAGGCCGTCGACGGGCCTGTTAAGATGGACCGCTGTCTGCTGGCCCCAGACGAGTGTGGCCGCGAGTCCTCCTGCCCTGTTTACAGGATGGGGCAAGAGGTACTACTTGTGGGTGCAGCCAAGCTGAGCAGTGTCACGTTTGCCGGCTTGCTGAACGGCGAGAATGCCAAATAGGAGCAAACCCGGCGAGGGTGCTTCTCGCCGGACGGGTTTACTTTCTGCGGAGGTGCCAGGATGGCGGGAGTTCTCATACGGCAACCGCTGGATCGCACCAAGGTGCGCATCCCGCGGGGGCAGCTATACATCATCCCCGAGCGCTGCAAAGGTTGCAGGTTCTGCATCGATTTCTGCCCCCGAGATGTCCTTTTGGAGACCTCCGAAATGAACGCTAAAGGGTACCACTACCCCATCGTAGCTGAGGGCAAGGAAGACGAATGCATTGCCTGCCAGTTCTGCTCCATTCTCTGCCCTGAGTTCGCCATCTACACCGAGGAGATCGTCGAAGAGGAGAGCGTCGAATGAGTGCCGAGGAGCGTGTGCTAACGGGCAGCCACTTCTTGCTGGGCGACCACGCCTGCGCCGAAGGCGCCATGGCCGCCGGCTGCGAGTTCTTTGCCGGCTACCCTATTACCCCCTCCACAGAGACGGCTGAGAGACTGGCCCTCCGTATGCCACCGGTGGGGGCCATCTTCATCCAGATGGAGGACGAACTGGCCAGCATGGCTGCTCTTGTGGGGGCTTCCCTGTCCGGCGTGAGAGCGATGAGCGCCACCTCCGGCCCCGGTTTCTCCCTGATGATGGAGAACATCGGGATGGCGGCTATGATGGAGGCCCCCTGCGTGGTCGTCAACATCCAGCGGGGCGCTCCCTCTACTGGCCTCC
>CP070630.1:568806-594488 GCA_020356025.1 Dehalococcoidia bacterium
AAGGCTATCCGGACTCCGTCAGAGCTGGTGCAGAAGCGGATGTGCTGTTCCATCACTAACCCTCCTCCCGCCAGTGCACCTCGTATAGCCGCACGGGGTCCTCGAACCCCCGCAGCACTACGTCGCCCCGGTCCGCGAGCAGGAAGCCCTTGCCCGCCGCCAGTTCCCGCACGACGATCGGCGCCAGGATCTCGCCCGGCTCTGCTTGGGCGCATATGCGGGCGGCGAGCTGGACGGCGGTGCCGAACAGGTCTGCCTCCTCGGCCACCGGCTCCCCCGCGTTGAGGCCGATGCGTACGCGGATGGGCATGTCGGGGTTCGATTCGTTGTGCTGGGCGAGGGTACGCTGGATGGCGATGGCGCACTCCAGGGCGCGGCTGGCCGAAGCGAAGGAGGCCATGATGCCGTCGCCGGTGTGCTTGATCTCGGAGCCGCTGTGGGTCTTCAGGGCGTCTCGGACGATGCGGTTGTGCGTCCGTAGCACCTCCTGGGCTTTGGCATCGCCGACGCGCTGAGTGAGGGTAGTGGAGCCCTCCATGTCGGTGAAGAGGATGGTGACGAGGCCAGACGGGAGTGCTGCCGCTCCCGTCTCCTCACCCTCGCCCAGGAACTCGTCGATGGCCGCTAGCACCGCCTCCATATCGCCCATCCACGGCCCAATGAACGTCCCCTCCAGAAGGGTCAGGCGGGCGTCCGGTATCCGGGAGGCAAGGTCTCTGGCGAGGGCGACATCAGGAAGAGGAACCTGGCGGCGGTGGAGAACCAGCGTCGGCGAGCTGACCTCGGCCAGAAGCGCTGCAACGTCAAACTCGGCGCTCGCACCATAAGCCGCCTGCGCAGTCTCCTGCGTAACGCATTCCCGAATGAAGGCAGCGAACCGGCGCGCCTCCTCAGGTGCCGACCATCCCAGAGAATAATGAGCCACAGTCTCCGTGTACAGCTCCCAGTCCTTGTCTAGGAGGGAGCGAGTTGCCTGAGCTTGTGGCGAAGACCGCAAGTAGTCGGAGGCCCGTGCGTAGGAGCACCACAGGACGAGGTGCGAAACCCGCTCCGGGTGGCGAGCGGCGTAGGTAATAGCTGCGGGCCCAGCATGCAGAAATCCGAAGAGAGCAAACTTCTCGAGGCCTAAGCGATCTACTACGGCCTTCAGGTCCAGCACATGGGCCTCAAGCGAGAAGTCGGTCACGTCCCGGTCGGACAGCCCGCACCCTCTCAAGTCGTACCGCACGAGCTTTCTCTTCTCTGCCACCCGCTCATACCAGCGGCGCACCTGAGGGACCTGCCACTCCAGTTGGATATGGCTGTGTGGAAGCGATGTCATCTGCACAAAGGGCAAGCCTTCCCCCAGCGTCCAGAAGGCAATGCTCACCCCGTCGGCGGTCTGGGCGTACTGGATGCGCGGCTCCATAGCGCCACTATCCTACACTATCGAGTTCTCTGCCCGGCTGCTCGCTTTCCGCGATTGCTCGACTAGTTCCTCGAGCCCAGAGCCGCATCAGCACCGCGCAGGCGCTCACAGAGGGTGATCAAGATCTTCTTCTGTAGCCCGGGGACCGTGTCCAGCAAGTTTCGAAAAGAGCGTGCGTCAACGACCAACAGGTCAATTGCGGTCTCGGCAGTGACGGTGGCGCTCTGCGGCTTCTTGTCTATGAGCGACATCTCCCCGAAGAAATCACCTGCTCCTAAGCGAGCGATGACCTTTCCGTCCCTCTCAACCCGGGCGCTGCCGTCGACTATGAGGAGGAACTCCCGCCCAAGGGCTCCTTGTCGGGCCAACACCTTGCCTCGATCTGCATTAACCCTCTCTGTCTCCCTGACGATGAGGCCGAGGTGGCGGCGGCTAAGGCCGCTGAAGAGGGGCACCTTCTTTAGCAGGTCAATCCTGTCTGGCAAACGCCTCAGTAGCATCAGTCACCCTCCTCCTGTGGTCTGTGCGTACTGGATGCGCGGCTCCGTAGCGTCACTATCCTACTCGCAAGCGCGAGGGTTGGCAAGAGACTAGCAAGTGGCACTTGACAGTCGACAGTCAGGCCGCACCCCTAGGCGGGCGCGGATGGTGCAGGTGGTTTGGGGGCTAGACTAGCCCCTGGGGTGGCGTGGCCCTCAGCCAGGGCGGAGGTCGGGGTTGCCATCGTCGCGCTCGGCCACCACCGCTGGCTGCACCCCCAGGTGGCCGGCGATCCTGTCGCTGACGTCATTGAGGTCGGCCTTGCTGAACCCCTGGCCGCTGAACTGCAGCCGCCCGTCGGGCCCAATGAGGAAGAGGGTAGGAGTAGCCGGAGGATCGTAGGCGCGGGAGACCTTCCAGCCGTCGGCTGGGTCGTCCACCACCAGGGGGAAGGTGGCTCCGAACCTCTGGGCGTAGCGTCGCGAGGCCTCCTGATCATCCTGAGTGATGACCCAGAGCTGCCAGCCTTGGTCGCCGTAGGCCTCCGTCAGACGGTTAAGATAGGGCATCGCCAGGTCACAGACGGGACAGGTGGTCTGGATGAAGACGGCCAGCAGTGGGCCCTGCTCTATAGCGGCGGACAGGGAGTACTGCCTGCCGTCGATGCCGGTGAGGGTGAAATCGGGTGCCTGGGCGCCGACACTGAGCGCAGCCATATCGCTTCCTCCAACACTTCACAAATGTTTGTCACGTATTCTTGTCAACATGCTACCCTCATATAATGAGAGTTGCCACTGGCTACTAAGATAGGGCATCGAGGTGATAGTGCCAAGGCTGGGGGGATAGCCTTGCTGGAGGAAGAGATCATCGGCCTGCTGGTGGAGAGCGACAAGACGCTGGCGGTGGCTGAATCCTGCACGGGTGGGCTTATCGGCCACCGGCTCACGCAGGTGTCGGGCAGCTCGGCCGCTTTTCTGGGGGGCGTGATCGCCTACCACAACTCGGTGAAGGAGAAACCCTTGGGGGTGCCGGCCGACGTCCTGGAGAGCGAGGGGGCGGTGAGCGAGGCCACAGCGGTAGCGATGGCCGAGGGAGTGCGACGTCTGCTGGGAGCCGACATCGCGCTGGCCGTCACCGGCATCGCTGGGCCGACGGGCGGCACAGAGGAGAGGCCGGTGGGGCTGACGTACATCGCTCTGTCGGCGGCACCGGCCGTGCTCACCTGTGAGAGGCACCTGTGGCAGGGCAAACGTGAGGAGAACAAGGACAGCTCGGCTACGGCGGCGCTGTCTCTCCTGTACCGCCACCTGAAGGAGCGCTAGAGGGAAACGGTACCTCTGTCGATACGCATCTAGGCCGCGCGCTCGACGATCATGGTCATGCCCTGACCACCGCCGATGCAGAGGGTGGCCAGACCAAGCTGAGCCTGGCGCCGCCGCATCTCATACAGGAGGGTGGTGAGGATGCGAGCGCCGCTGGCCCCGATGGGATGGCCCAAGGCGATGGCGCCGCCGTTGACGTTCACCCGCTCCCAGTCCCAGCCCAGCTCTCGCCCCACAGCCAGTGACTGGGAGGCAAAGGCCTCGTTGGCTTCGATGAGATCGATATCCTGCAACTCCAGGCCAGCCTTGGCGAGGGCTTTGTGGGTGGCTGGCACCGGCCCCATGCCCGTAATGCGCGGCTCCACTCCGGCCGAGGCGTAGGCCCGGATGACGGCCAGCGGCTTCTGTCCCAAGGCCTCTGCCTTCTGGCGAGAGGCGACGACCACCGCTGCCGCGCCGTCATTGATGCCCGAGGCGTTGCCAGCGGTCACCGTGCCATCCGGCCTGAAGGCCGGCCTCAGGGTCGCCAGCTTCTCGACGGTGGTGTCGGACCGGATGTGCTCGTCCTTCTCGAAGGGCACGGGTGGGCCCTTGCGCTGGGGTAGGTCCACCGCCACCACCTCCTCAGCCATGACGCCGGTGTCCCAGGCATGGGCGGCCTTCTGGTGGCTGGCGGCGGCAAACTCGTCCTGGTCCTGGCGGGAGACCTCGAACTCGGTGGCGATGTTCTCGGCCCACATCCCCATGTGGTGATCCTCGAAGGCGCACCACAGGCCTTCCTCGATCATACTGTCGATAAGTGTGTCGTGGCCCATGCGATAACCAGAGCGAGCCTTGGCCAGCAGGTAGGGGGCGCCGTTCATGCTCTCCATGCCGCCGGCCACGACGACATCGGCGTCGCCCAGGGCGACGGCCTGAGCGGCCAGGGCCACCGCTTTCAGGCCCGAGCCGCACACTTTGTTGACGGTGGTGGCAGGTGAGGCCACGGGGATGCCAGCGGCCATGGCCGCCTGGCGTGCCGGCCCCTGCCCGACGCCAGCCGACAGCACTAGACCCATGATCACCTCGTCCACTTCGTCCGGCTGGAGCCCCGCGCGGCGCAGAGCCTCGGCGATGGCCACTGCTCCCAGCTTGGGCGCCGGCATAGCGGCCAGGCTACCGCCGAAGGTTCCCACCGGCGTACGGGCCGCGCTCATGATGACTACGTCGTTCACATCTACCTCCATCCACACTGCTACATGGAAACGTTAGTCCCCTTTGCTTTTTGTTTCTCGCCGTTCTATCACGAGGGCTACGGCGCCTTCTGCCGAAGAGGTGCGATGCTCCGCGCCTTTCGGTACCACCACGCCCTCTCCTGGCAGAAGCTCTACCACTTCCTCACGGGTCTCGACGCGCAGCCTGCCACTGTGACAAAGGAATAGTTCGTCTTGAGCGATGTGCCGGTGCCAGTGGAAGTGACCCTTCACCAGACTGCATCGAAGGACGTGATCATCTACGTACGCCAGATCGACAGGCGAGAAGGGCTCGCCGGTTCCCTCGAGAGCCTTCTCAACATTGAACGGCTCCATCGCTCATCTCCTATGTGCATCGCTGCACCGTCCGCCGCTCTGCCTCGACGTCTCGTGCGCCCTACGTCTCCGGCACGAGCGCCACCTTGCCCATGACCTCGCTCTTCTCCATCATCGTCTGGGCCGTGCCCGCTTCTTGCAGGGGAAAGGCATGGGAGACCACAGGCTTGATGTGGCCGCTCTCCAGCCAGCGCAGGCCCTCGAGAAGGTCGGTCTTGTTGCCCATGTGCGAGCCGAGGAAGTTCATCTGCTTGTTCCAGAGGAAGCGAAGGTCGGTAGGCGCTTCGAAGCCAGTGGTGGCGCCGCAGGTGACCAGGGTTCCTCCCCACTTCAGGCTGGCCACGCTCTGCTCCCAGGTAGCGTTGCCCACGTGCTCGAAAACGACGTCCACTCCGCGGCGACCGGTGATCTCGCGGACTTTCTCCAGCACATCCTGCTTCTTGCGGTTTATCAGGTGCTCGGCTCCCAGCGTACGGCAGAACTTCAGCTTTTCGTCGCTGCTGGCTACGGCGATGGGCTGAGCGCCAAAGATGCGGCAGATCTGGATGGCTATGCTGCCCAGACCACCGGCTCCTCCCCATACCAGGACGAAGTCACCCGCCTGAATGCGGGCCCGTCCTACCAGCATTCGCCAGGAAGTGAGAAGGACGAGGGCTAGGGAGCCCGCCTCCTCCCAGGCCAGGCCACTGAGTTTCGGGATCACGTTGAAGGCGGGCACCTTGGCGAACTCGGCGTGGCCGCCGTCGAGAGGGCCGGTCTGGAAGCCCCAGATCTTGTACTGGCGGCAGAAGGTGTCCTGGCCGTTGGCGCAGAACTGGCAGGTGCGGCAGCTCAGGCCGGGATAGACCAGCACCTCGTCGCCACTCTTGATGTCGACCACCTCGGAGCCGACCTCCACCACCTCGCCGGCCGCATCGCTGCCGGAGATGTGGGGCAGGCTGACGCGCATGCCCGGCAGGCCGCGGCGGGCCCAGATGTCGTTGTAGTTGCAGCCAGACGCTCTGACCCTGATCAGCACATCGTTGGGCCCGATCTTGGGCTCGGCCACCTCCTTGTACTGAAGGACATCCGCTCCACCGTGCTCTTCGAATACCACCGCCTTCATCGGCTTTCCCTTCTGACTATGGCTGGCGGCCATCGTGGGTCCATCTGGCAACGGCCGCCCTATTGCTGATACCTATGGCCTGGATTGTCCTGAATCAGGTTGGCTCTACGGCCAGAAATATAATCGACGGCGGCTAGCTACGCAAGTGCGGGCGATGCTAGCGCCTCTCCGAATCGACCCTGGCGAGGAAGGACAGCAGCGCCTCGTTGAATGCCAGGGGGTTCTCCAGGGTGGGCGTATGGCCGGCGCTGGCGATGATGGAGAGCTCGCTGCCGGGGATCGTTTGGTGCATACGTTGCGAAGGCGCTAGGAAAGGCTCGTCCGCCTCGCCGCAGATGATCAGCGTGGGCACGCGAATCTGCGCGAGCTCTTCCAGCAGGGGGCGACGGCTGCCGATGGCCTCGCCGCAGTAGAGGTAACCTTCCAGCGAGGTCATGAGGAACTGTCGCCGCCAGATGTCGATGAGTTCAGGGTTCTCTCCAACCACTTGGCTTCCCAGGGGCTGCGTCTGTAGCATCTCGTCGAAGACCGCCTCCATACCCTCGGTGCGAGCCAGCTCCATCAGTCGCGCACGCTCCTTCCAGGGGAAGTTCTGGGGCACATCGGCGGCCGTGTCCACCAGAACGAGGGCTCTGACCATCTCTGGATGGCGCAGGACGAACTCCTGGGCCACCATGCCCCCCATGGAATGGCCAACCAGATAGCACTCGGGCACAGCCAGGCTGTTGAGGAGGTCATAAACGTCAGCGGCGAAAAGCTCCAGGGAGTAGTCCTCGCGTTGAGTGGGCTTGGCCGACCGGCCGTGGCCGCGCAGATCCAGGGATATGGTGCGATATCTCTTGACGAGGGCGCGCACCTGGAGGATCCAGTTCTGCAGGTTGCCGCTATAGCCGTGGATCAGGACGATAGGGAAGCCTTGGCCCTTCTCTTTGTAGTGGATGTCGAGGCCCTTAATGGACAGGTGAGGCATCTCGAAGGTCAGTATAGCACCGGCTGATGAAGTCGTCAGCAGCGGCAGGAGCTGGCACATTTCTCCGTATGCCTGTTGACACAGGAACCCGCTGGTCGTAACATGAGTGCACATAGCAAATCATTGCAAGTGCAACTATTTGCACAATGACTGCTCACCCGACTATTGTCGAATCGCTGCGGCAAGAGGGCTATCGTCTGACCCCTCAGCGGATCATGATCCTCGACATCATCAACGATAGCATGAGCCACATTAGCGCCG
Source organism: Dehalococcoidia bacterium (assembly GCA_020356025.1). GTDB lineage: Bacteria > Chloroflexota > Dehalococcoidia > SM23-28-2 > SM23-28-2 > SM23-28-2. The sequence goes on from CP070630.1 coordinate 575,921, forward strand.
AGGAGATCCACCGGAAGGTTCAGGAGCAGTACCCATTCGTCAACATATCTACCATCTACCGCACGCTCAATCTGCTCAAGAAGCTGCGCCTGATAAGCGAAACGGACCTGGGCGACGGTTACGTGCGCTATGAGCTGCTGGAGAGGGAGCGGCACCGGCATCATCACCTGGTGTGTCGCCAGTGTGGCGAGAGCTTTGCCTTCGAGGACGAACTCCTGAAGCCCTTGCAGATTCGCTTGCTGAAGGAATACGGCTTCGCCGCCGACGTCGACCATTTCGCCATCTTCGGCTTGTGCCAGCGATGTCGCCGAGGCGAGGGAAGGGGCGGCGTCAGAAAGGAAGGCCAGCATGGCGCTGATTAACCCTTCGACGCTGGAGACCATCGAAGCGCCGGCTATGCACATACCCGATGGCTTCGTTAGCGGGCCGGTGGCCGGGGTTGGCTTTGCCCTGGCGGGGGTGGCCATAGGCGTCGCTGTCTGGAGAACGAACCGAACCCTAGGCGAGCGCTTCGTCCCTCTCATGGGGGTGATGGCCGCGTTCATCTTTGCCGCCCAGATGATGAACTTCCCGGTGGCGGGCGGCACCTCCGGCCACATGGTGGGGGGAGCCCTGGCAGCGATCCTCTTAGGTCCCTGGGCGGCCATGATCGTGATGACCTCCGTTGTGGGGGTGCAGGCTCTCATATTCCAGGACGGCGGGCTGGCAGCGCTGGGAGCCAACGTATTCAACATGGCGGTCGTGGCCTGCCTGGTAGGCTACGCCGTGCACGCGGGCTTCATCCGCTTCAGCCATCTCGCTCCCTGGGTGCGCTACGCGGCCGTCTTCGCGGCGGCTTGGTTGTCGGTGGAGATGGCTGCCATAGCGTGCTCTTTCGAGTTGGCTTTCTCCGACACTTCTCCTCTCAACGTGGCCCTACCGGCGATGGTGGGTGTGCACGCCGCCATCGGTGTCGGCGAGGGTTTAATCACGGTGGCAGCGGTGGCCTTTGTCTCTGCCACTCGCCCTGATCTGGTCGTGGCGCAAGTGCCTGTGATGGAGGACTAGAGGATGAGGCTTCGTCATTACCTTGGCCTGCTGGTGGTTGGCATAGGGATAGCCTTGTTGATCACTCTCTTCTCGCCCTTCGCTTCGTCCGAGCCGGACGGACTGGAGAAGGTGGCTGAGAACGAAGGCTTCATAACGGAAGCCGAGGACGCGCCCTACGAGGTCATCGCCGACTACGTTCTTCCCTGGGTCGACAACGAAGACCTGGCGACGATCCTTGCAGGGATGATAGGCGTATTCATTGTAGCCGCAATCTCGCTAGCCGCTGCCTTTGTGCTCTGGCGGGTGCGGGGTACCCGGCGGTCGACCGCCGGTGGCGCTGGGCCAGGCTAGCGAGTCTTCTTAGAAGGCGACATGTCGATCGGCGTTCGCTTCATCGAGCGGTATCAAGCGGGCAGCAGCTTAGTCCACAACACGGATGCGCGGCTGAAGCTGCTGCTGACGGTGGCTTACATCTTCGCCGCCACCTTCACGCCCGTGGGCCACTGGCTGGCGTTCGGCCTGCTGGCGGCACCGCTGGCGGCTGCGGCGGCGGCGAGCAGGCTTCCTGCCCTGCTGATCCTCAGGCGGTCCGCGCTGGCTCTGCCTTTCATTGTGGTTGCCGTGCCTCTCCTGTTCACCAAGGAGGGCGATACGCTGTTCACGCTCCAGCCCTTCGGCTGGACGGCCAGCGAAGAAGGGCTGACGGCCGTGCTCACCATTCTCACCAAGTCCTGGCTGTCGGTGGTTGCCGCCATCATCCTCACAGCGACGACGCCAGCGCTGGAGCTGCTGCGGGCGATGCGTGCCCTAGGCGTGCCGCGCATTCTGGTGGCCACGGTGTCGTTCATGCATCGCTATCTGTTCGTCATTGGTGAGGAGGCCCAACGCCTCCTGCGGGCGCGCGATTCTCGCAGCGCCCGGCTGGAAGGCCGCAGGTGCGGCGGCAGCGTCTGGTGGCGAGCTCGCGTTCTGGGCCATATGGTGGGCTCTCTCTTTCTGCGCAGCTATGAGCGCAGCGAGCGGGTCTATGCGGCCATGCAGGCGCGCGGCTACGACGGCGAGGTGCGCTTCCTGCGGGACAGCGTCTGGCGGCTGGCGGAGATCGTTGTGGCGGTGGTCTTTGTTCTCTACGTGGCGGGAGTGCAGGTCTATGCGCGCTACTGAGGTTCGGGCGGCCGTCGATGGCGCCATCGGGATCGCCAATCTGCGCTTCGCCTACCCGGACGGCGTGCAGGCTCTGAGAGGCGTCAATCTGACCATCGCAGCAGGGGAGAAGGTGGCGCTGCTTGGCCCGAACGGCGCTGGCAAGACCACTCTGCTTCTGCACCTGAACGGCATCCTGCGGGGCAAAGGCGACCTTCGCATCATGGGTGAGCGCCTTAACAACGGAAACCTGAAGCACTTCCGCGCTCAGGTGGGTCTAGTGTTCGAGAACCCCGACGACCAGCTCTTTTCGCCCACTGTCTTCGACGATGTGGCGTTTGGCCCTCTTCACATGGGCCTGCCCAAGGATGAGGTGTTGGAGAGGGTGCGCCTGGCGCTGGCGCAGGTGGGGATGGAGGGCTTCGGGGAGCGCCTGCCTCACCACCTTAGTTTGGGCCAGAAGAAGCGCATTGCCATCGCCACCGTCCTGTCGATGAGCCCGGCGATCCTTGCCCTGGACGAGCCTTTCTCCAGCCTCGATCCGAGCGCTCGCCGTGAGCTGATGCGCCTGCTGCAGACACTGCCCCAGACGATGATCGTGTCCACCCACCACATACCGATCGTCCGTCACCTGTTCCCTCGGACGGTGGTCATGGATGACGGCCGCGTCGTCGCCGACGGCGAGACGGAGGCGATTCTGGCCGACGCGGCTCTCCTTGAGGCCCACGGCCTCGAGGTCTTCTAAGCGACCGGCCCAAGAGCCGGGAGAGGAGACCAGCGTCGGGGTTCGCCGCCTTGACACTCATTGGAGGCGATCCTAGAATGGGCTGGCTGGCCGAGGTAGCTCAGGTGGTAGAGCACGTGACTGAAAATCACGGTGTCGGCGGTTCGACTCCGCCCCTCGGCACCACAGATACGAAATAGACACCATAACTGGACAACGCCTCCCTTTTGACGGCAGCCACAGCGCTCATCCCGAGATGCTTGGGGACTAGCCCTGCCACCGCTCCCCTATACGGCTACGGGCTGACGGCCATGGGGCAGCTCACCGGCGCCGTGACCAGAATGAGGAACGCGTCATACTCATCCAGCGGCCCCATGTTGGAGATCTCGGGTCTGTCGGGGAAGTAACGCACCCAGCCACCCCCTACTAGGCGATAGGCCGCAGCATAGCTGCCCTCCGCGCAGTCGAATACGTCCTCAGGTGGTGTGCCATCGGCGCCGGTCCAGCCCTCGTTCTGCCAGCCGACGCCCCAGTCCAGCGTGCGTTCCGTTCCCAGCGGGTCGGCCACCGCCATGTCGCAGGTGACATCCCCGGTGACCAGGATGAGGAAGGCATCATACTGCCCCAAGTCGGTCATGTTGGACAGGTCGGGCCTGTCAGGGAAATAGCGCTCCCAGCCTCCACCGACCAGGCGATAGGCGGCGGCGTAGTTGCCCGCCGCACAGGCGAAGGCCTGCTCGGGGGTGGAGGTGCCGCTCCAGGTGACGTTGTGCCAGCCGGGGCCCCACTGGAGGGTGCGGGTCTCGCCAGGGGTCGGCGTGAGTGTCGGCGTTGGTGATGGTGTAGGTGACGGTGCCGGACTGGGGCTGGGCGCAGGCCAGGGAGGCTCCAGCGGGTCTGAAAACTCGGAGGTGTTGCCGTCCGAGTCGGTGGCGGTGGCGGTGATGTTGGGCCCTTCAGGCGTGCCGGAGAAGCTCCAGTCGCCGTCTCCGTCGGCTGTAGTGGAGCCCTCGTAGACTCTGCCCTCGTCCTCGTCGTCGGAGTAGATGTCGACGATGCAGTTGGGGCAGGCAGTGCCGAAGACGGAGCCCGCGCTGTCGACGGTAGGCGGCGCTAGCTCGTTGTTGCCCCCCTCGATGTTCCAGATGCCCTTACCCTCGTTGGAATGGATGGAGTTGCCACGGATGGTGTTGCCGGTGGAAGTGCCCGCGAAAGCGTTCACCTCCACGCCACCCCAGTCTCCGTTGAAAGCGATGACATTGCCTTCGCCAGGAGCGGTGCCGCCCACAGTGTTGTTCTGAGCGCCAACACCGATGATCACGCCGACAATACTCAACCCAGGATCGAAAATGGCAGCCGTGCCCGAGGCGTCGGTGCCAATGAAATTGCCCTTCACCACGTTGCCGTTGGTGCCGCTGTCAGCCATTGACACGTTGAAATGATTGCCGGAGATAACGTTGCCCTCGCCAGGGTTGCTCCCGCCCACGGTGTTGTTCTGAGCGCCATCGTTGATGAGAACCCCCTGAGTTTTATTGGCGACGGCGACCGCCCCTGAGGCGTCGGTGCCAATGAAATTGCCCTTGACAGCATTGCCGTCGGTGTCCGCGCCCGAGATGAATACGCCCGGCCCGTCGTTACCGGATATTACATTGCCCTCGTCGAGGCCGCTGCCGCCCACGGTGTTGTTCTGGCCACCAGAGATCCAGACGCCATACTTGTTGGGGAGAGCGGCGTCGCCAGCGGCGTTGGTGCCGATGTAGTTGCCCTTGACCACGTTGCTTTTGGTGCCCTCGCCTATGTGCACGCCTTCCCCGTCATTGCCAGATATCACGTTGCCTTCGCCAGGGCCGCTGCCGCCCACAGTGTTGTTCTGAGCGCCACCCCAGATCCAAACCCCGTACGGATCATTGGGGATGGCGGCTGTCCCTGAAGGGTCGGTGCCAATGTAGTTGCCCTTGACCACGTTGCCGTTCGTCCCGCTGCCTGAGATTGCCACGCCCTTCCCGCTTCCGGAGATAACGTTGCGCTCGGCCTGGGTGCTACCACCCACAGTGTTGTTCTGAGCGCCATCACCGATCGACACAGCTTCCGAACAGTCGTAGATCTCCAGGCCCTTCACGACGTTGTTGTTGGAGATGATCTGGAAACACCAGTTGTCCTCGCCGTCAACGACCCATCTAGTCGAAGAGGAGGAAGCGTCAATCGTGTCGTCGCCCTCGTCCAGAGGGGGCAGGTCAGACCCCAGGGTGATGAGAACAACGGGGCCGAAGGAAGCGAACTCGATGGTGTCCGCGTAGTCGGCACCAGGAGGATTGCCAGTTGCGCCCCCACACCAATGAATGGGCTCTTCCAACCAGAATATCGTGGAAACTTGGGCACACTCCTCCTCAGACAGAAGGGTGAACAGCAGGTCACCCGTTGCCAGCATCATGGCCTCCCGTAGGGTCAGTTCGCCGTCGCGGATGTTGTTGTCCTGGACGCTGTTGACCGTGATGGTCGCGCCCGGGGGCGTGGCCTCGGCACCGGGTCGGTTGAGTATTGCGAACACGGTGGCTGCGACCACTGTCACGATCAGGATAGCCAACGCAAGTCGCTTCATGGCTCCGCCCCCTTGGGACTACTCCTCCCTCCACCTCACCTCGTACAGCCGCACCGGGTCCTCGAACCCTCGGAGCGCCACATCGCCTCGGTCTGAGAACAGGAACCCCTTGCCTGCCACGAGTCCCCGCAGCGTATCCGAGACCAGGATCTCCTCACCCTCCGCCTTCGCTGCGATGCGGGCTGCCAGCTGAACAGCGGTGCCGAACAGGTCTTCCTCCTCGGCCACAGGCTCCCCAGCGTTCAGGCCGATGCGTACGCGGATCGGGAGGTCCGGGTTCGATTCGTTGTGCTGGGCGAGGGCCCGCTGAATGACGATAGCGCATTCCAGCGCGCGGCTCGCCGAGGCGAAGGAGGCCATGATGCCATCGCCGGTGTGCTTGATCTCGGAGCCGCTGTGTGCTTTGAGCGCATCACGGACGATGCGGTTGTGCGTCCGCACCACCTCCTGCGCCTTCGCGTCGCCCAATCGCTGGGTCAGGGTGGTAGAGCCTTCCATGTCGGTGAAGAGGATGGTGACAAGGCCGGACGGGGGTGCCCCCGCCGCGGCCTCCTCGCCCTCGCCTAGGAACTCGTCGATGGCAGCCAGCACGCCCTCCATGTCGCCCACGAAGGGCGCTATCATAGTCCCTTCCACAAGGGCCAGGCGGGCATCCGGTATCCGGGAGGCAAGGTCTCTGGCCAGGCCCACATGAGGCCAAGGGACTTGGCGGCGGTGGAGCACAAGGGCCGGCGACCTCACCCGCGAGAGGAGGGCGCTGACGTCAAACTCGCGGCTCGCGCCGTAGAACGCCTGCGCCGCCTCCTGCGTGACGCATTCCCGCAGGAATGCAGCGTACTGGTGTGCCTTCTCGCCGGCAGAGTACCCAAACGCGAAATGTGCCAGCGTCTCCGTGTAGAACTCCCAGTCCTTGTCTAGGAGAGAGCGAGTTGCTAGAACTTGTGGGGACGACCCCAGGTAGTCGGAGGCCCGCGCGTAGGAGCACCATAAGATAAGGTGCGATACCCGCTTCGGGTGGCGGGCCGCGTAGGCGATGGCCACCGGCCCAGCGTGAAGACCAGCGAGCAGTGCGAAGCTCTCCAGGCCGAGGCGGTCCACGACTGCCTCTAGGTCCAGGACATGTGCCTCAAGCGAATAGTCACCCACGATGCGGTCAGACAGACCGGATCCTCTGCGGTCATACCGAACGAGCTTCCTCTTCTCCACCAGACGCTCATACCAGCTGCGCCAGTCGGGCATCTGCCACTCCAACTGGATATGGCTCCATGGCAGATCCGGCATCTGCACAAAGGGCATCCCCTCCCCCAGGGTCCAGTAGGCGATGCTCACCCCGTCGGCGGTCTGCGCGTATTGGATGCGCGGCTCCATAGCGCCACTATCCTACTCGTAGGCAGAAGGGTTGGCAAGGGCAGAGCGGGCTACAGATATGCTGGCGACGAAAGCGTTGACACAGGAAGGAGCAGAAACTAGCATCCTCTCATCAACAGCGACAGCCACTTGCGGGGTAAGGGGAATAGAAGGAGGTCCAACATGAGATGGATTCGCTCTAGGGCAGCAGTGGTGCCGCTGGTGGTCACGGCGGTAGCGGCTCTTAGCATTGCCCTGGGTATGTGGCACAGTTGGCCAGCCCAGGCCCAACCTGACCTGATTGTCAACGATGACAACGACCCAGCGGTGGACGGTTGCGATAGCCCTGACTACTCAACAATCCAGTTGGCTGTCGACCACAGCAGTGGTGGCGAGACCATCATGGTTTGCGAGGGCACCTACGATGGGGGGGTGACCGTCAACGAGAGCGTCACGATCGAAGGTCGGGAAGGGGCCAATCGGGCGGATGTAGTGGTAGAGGTTGATGCAGCCACACCCGCGGACGGCTTGACCATCGAGGCTGACAATGTGACGATTCGCCACCTCACGCTGGACGGTCCGGGTGCATCTAATGAGGGCATCCTAGTACCCGCCGTCGGTCCGCCGGGCTATGAGCACGTCACCATCAACGATGTTGAGGCTACCGAGTGGGGCCAGGGCATACAAACGAATGACGCAGTGGACTTGGTTATCGAAGACTGCTATGTCCATGACAACGAGGATGAGGGAGTGTTCATGACGAATGGGACAGGCAACGTACTCCGAGGCAGTGACATAACGAGGAATGGCTGGAGGGGCCTCTCGGTACGAGAGGAAGATGAACTGGTGGTGGAGCGCAACACCTTTTCGGACAACGTGGTTGCACAGGTGATGATCGCAGGTCCACGGGTCCACGTACGGATGCTACGGAATGACATCGTCACTGCGCCAGATACCACCGGCATCGCAATACCCAGTGGGTCGGCCGAGACCTTTGTTCAGATCGGCGGCTCGCCTGACAACGCCAACAGCTTCAGCGGCCCTTTCGACCTGCCGAACCACCCCTACCTGGCACAAGATTGCTACGCTGAGAACACGGTGGACGCCACCTACAACTGGTGGGGCACCATCCACCGGCTCGACATTGCCAACCGCATCATGAACGATGAGGACGACGACGGCACCGAGTGTGTTCTCCCCCACGAAGGCTCGGTTGTCTTCCACCCCTGGGCGACAGAGCCCGCTCCTACGCCGAGCCCCAGCCCTACTCCAACACCGACACCTAGCCCCACTCCCAGCCCTACGCCCAGTCCAACGCCAGTGGCGGACACCCGTGACTTCGACCTGCCGCTGGGCTGGAACAACTTCGTCTGGACGGGAGCCGACGCCGCAGCTGCGGACACGGCCCTGAGCTGCATCGCCGGCGACTTCGCCATTGCCTATGCGCTAGAGGCAGGGGGCTGGCTCCGCTACGTGCCGGGTGACCCGGGCATCACCACCCTGGCCACGGTGGACAAGTACGACAGCCTGCTGGTGCTGGTGACGGCCAGCGGAGTGCAGTGCCTGGGGATGCCGGTGGAGCCTTAGCTGGCATCACCATCGGCTAGCATCTGAAGGGGGAGGGCAAATGCTCTCCTCCTTCTCTATGGGCCAGCCAATGCCAGGTTCAGCCGCGAGGGTTGGCTAGGAGGGACAATCGGTCAGGGACGGGCTTCAGGACCCCGGTTTTTCAGATGATAACTGGACGCGTTTCGCTCGCCCCTCACGTATTGATGCCACAGCGCTCGGAGCCAGATACCTGAAAATCACGGTGTCGGCAGTTCGACTCTGCCCCTCGGCACCATAGATAGGAAATAGACCCCATAACTGACCACGCGGCCCTCTTGACTTCTGCCACAGCGCTCATCCGGGGATACTTGGAGCCTACCCCAGCCACCGCCTCCTGGCGTACGACGCGCCTGCGCTCAGGGTCATTGCTCCGCATCAGCACGTCGGGGCGAGGCCCCCGCGCGGAAGGCCTCGCCCCTCTGTATCGCACTTCGGGCAGACGCTACTAGTCCCCGTTCGGGTCGCAGGTCAGTCCCATCAAACCTTGGAACGGCAGCACGTCGCCGACGACGGTGATGGAACCATCCACGTTGAGGTCCAGCCGCTGGAGGACGGCCGGGTCGCCGGACACCGGCGCTCCAATGTTGCCCGCATAGTTGATCACGTCCCCCACGACGGTGACAGATCTGTCCATGTTCATGTCCAGCGGCCAAGCGTCGTGTGTGGGGCTGTCTGGACAGGCGTCGGTGGGGTCGGTACCCAGGTAGACCTCGACCTCGTCCCAGAAGCAGGGGAAGCCCGTCTCTGGATCGATCCGTCCTAGCGAGTCGCCGTCGTAGTCGTCGCCGGGGCTGTCGTGGCAGCCATCGGTGTCGATGACCCCGTCGTAGTCCTCGCAGGTATTGACCTCGTTCGTGTCGTCGGTGCAGGGGAGCCCGTCGTCACCGGTGCTCCCGTCTGTCCCAGGGCAGGAGTCGGTGTAATCGGGGAAGAAATCTCCGTCGTTGTCGGGGTCAGGACACCCGTCGCTGTCCTCAAAGGCATCATAGTCTTCAGCGACGCTGGGGCAGTCGTCGGAGCCGATGCAGTAGCCAGGGTTGGACTGGCCAGGGTCGCAGATGCCGTCCATGTCGTTGTCGGGATCCGGGCAACCGTCGTCGTCCTGGTAGCCGTCCATGTCCTCAGGTGTGAACGGACAGATGTCAAAGTAGTTGGCGATCCCGTCCTCGTCGTTGTCGCAATCGAGCAGGTCTGGCAATCCGTCCAGATCGTTATCGATTCCATCGGTGCAGGTTGAGGGCAGGCTGATGTGCTCCGGGGTGCTATCAACGTTCAGCGGGTCCGAGCCCAGGGACACCTCCTGGCCGTCCGGGAAGGTGTCGTCGTCGCTGTCGTCGTCGCAAGGGTCAGTGCCAGCACCCATCTCGTCGATGTTGGCGAGGTCGTCGTTGTCGGGGTCCTCGGCTGCGTCGTCGACCAGGTGGTCAAGGCAGGCGTTGGCTTGCTCATAGTCGTCGGGCATGCCGTCGTTGTCGGCGTCCATCTCCGGACAGCCGTCCTCGTCCTCGATGCCGTTAAAGTTCTCGGGGTCGAACGGACAGTTGTCGTCGGCGTTCGGGATAGTGTCGCCGTCCACGTCCGGGTCGGAGTCAACGCTGACGTAGTTCTCAGCGGTGTTGTCCGCCGGGTCCGTCTCGCTCACAGTGATCGGCTGGACATCGACCGAGAACTGCTGAATGTCGGGAAACGAACCTGACTGGCTACACACGATCTCGTAGTCGCGCGACGAGACAGCCGTGGTGTAGGCATCCACCATAGGCTCCGTCCACGTCAGCGTGCTGTAGAACTCATTGCCGTCGGTGTACTCATCGAGGATGTCGCCGCCCTCCGCCACGAGGTGCGATACGCACTTGTCCTTGTCGGTGGACACCTGCACCAACTCAACCTCGTAGTCTGTGGGGCCGGCGCCGTTGTTGTAGACGCTGACCTCCACCGTCTCGGTGTGCACCAGGTCCTGAGGTACGGTGATCAGCTCATTCTTGAGCAGTTCCACCTCCAGGTCGGTCTCGACCGTGACGCAGATCATCGTGTCGTCGAGCATCATGGTCTCGCCCGTGTCCTCGCGAACCAGTATCCCCGTGACCGTGTGGGTGCCGGCCTGCTCGCACGTGCGCAGAATCTCACCGCTGGGGTTCTGGGTCTCGCCGAGGGCTAGCGTCTCGAAGTGGTACGGTGAGCAGAAGAAACTCTCGGGGTCGGTGGGGTCTGCGACACCAGGGTTGGGGTCACAGACATCGCCCACGCCGTCGCCGTCGCCGTCTGCCTGGTCAGCGTTGGAGACAGCCAGGCAGTTGTCGACTACGTCCACCACCGTGTCGCCGTCATCGTCGGGATCGAGGACGTCATCCCAGAGACCATCGAGGTCATAGTCCGGCTCGCCTACCTGCACGATGTTCCACCAGCCGTTGGGGCCCAGGTTCCAAATCAGGATGTTGATGGGGATGTTCAGGATATCGGGCAGGGCTACGCCACTCTGATGGGCCCACAGCACTGCGCCGGGGTACTGAAGCTGGACAAAGTTGTTGATGGCGTCGAGTTGCTGCGCCCAGTAGATGAACCCACACCCCTGGGTCGGTCCGGTGCAGCCTCCGAAACCAGGGAAGAGCGCGTAGGGCGATGCTGACGTGCCTTCGGATGGCAGAGCCGCGTCGCCCAGATCGGCAGGGCCGCTGAAAGGAGCATAGCAATCCGTAGTCAGCCCCTGGGCGTGGAGGTGCGCCCAGAACTCGCTCTTCCCTACCGTGGCCCCATTGGTGATGGTCGCACCGCTGGCGATGTCCACCGCCGGAGGATAGATCGTCTGGATGACCGCCAGCGGCTGCTTGGGTATGTCGTCCGGGATGTCCACACTGGTCAGACTCTTGCAGGGCAGGCTCAGGACGCAGATGTCGTCCACCGGCGGGTCTATGGTGCCGTCGTCCTCGTCGCTGGTTTCGGAGAAGGTCGGCGTGAAGCGCGGCACGCAGTACACCGGCAGGTACACCTCGGCGCTGGGCGGGTCCGCATCCTCGATGTGGGCGTCCTTGTTGGTGACGTTGTTGAGGAAATAGAACACCGCCACCTCGCCGACGTAGCTATCGTAGCAGTGGATGGTGAACGTCTCATCGATCGTGACCGTTGAGCTCACGTCCAGCACCGCCTGCTCGCTGTCCATGACCGGCAGTACTTGAGCATCGCCCTGCGCGACCATCGCCGTCTTGCTCAGCTCCACCTCGGTCGGTCCATGGGGGCCGTTGTTGTGGAGGACCTTGCGCACGATGATGTCGGTGGGCGTACTCACGTCCACGACGGCAATGTCCGGCACCGTATCGCCATCGCTGTCGATGATGCGGTCGTACACCACTTCGAAGCTGTTGATCTTGATGTCGCTGTCCGCCCAGACCTCAACCGGCACGTTGACCGTGTCCGTGTTGTTGGCCAGGTTGGGGTCGCCGTAGCCGGGCTCCAGCAGCTCGATCTCGTTCTCTACGACGAAGGTGTGGTCACTGGCCTCCGCGCAGTGGATGGTGAAGTCCGTGGATAGCAGGTAGCTCGCGCCTCCCGCCAGATCGCCCGTCCAGGAGTCGCTAGCGGAGGCAGCACTGTTCACTTCGCACCCAGCAGGGGCTGTCACCGTGTGGCTGATGGTCACCTCGACGGTGTTGGGCAACGGTAAGCCAGTATGGGTGCCCGTGGTGTCCACGTGCAGGGTCTCGTTCACGCTCACGTCCATGTCCATGGGCGGGCCGGGCACGTCGGAGTCAACGCTGAGGTCAACATCCAGCGCCGGGCAGGAGGTGTTGATGGCGAGTTGGATCCCGTCCAGCGTGACCGCGTGCTCGCCAGCGTTCGAGCCGTAGGCGGTTAGGGGCGGGTCCTGCAACGTGAAGTCCGCGACGCCGGAGGCACCAATGTCCAGGCCCACCCTGACTAACGTGCCGTTGCCCGGCGTGCCGGCGTTGGGCGGCGTAAGGTAGACGGCTCCAGCATGCCAACTGCCGTCGCTGTCCGGGCGAGCGTTGCTCCCGTCCCAAGGGTCAGTCGGCGCGGAGATGAAGGGCATCTTGATTAACGGGTCGGTGGGGTCTTCAATGTTCACCTTAGTGTTGTCGTAGTTCAGCCCCGCGTCGTAAAATACGGGCGCCTGCGTGTCGCCGGTAACCACAATGTCGATGGTGTAGTCGACGCTACCGTCGAACGTGGAACTGCCGTCCCAGGTGCAGTTCGCGCTGGGGCAGGTAATCTCGTAGCAATCCTGCTCTACTGTTCCCAGCGTGTCCGCGCTGTTGCCCGTGATCTCGGGGTCGATGTCGAAGTTGACCGTGTTCTGAGCGGAGACTTCCTGTCCGCCCTGAACGTGAAAGCCAACCACGACTATCAGCGCAAGTAGGGCACCGGCGACCGCAATCCATGTCAGTTTCCTCATGATGTTACCTCCGTGGCTGCGATGCTTTCCCGGCCGGCATTCGCATCATGCCAGAGTATGTGGGTGACGTCAAGAGCGACGCAGGAACACTCAGAAAAAGAAGGAGTTGCAGGCACCACGAGCCACACGGATGGAGGCATAGTGTGCGGTCGGCCGACGTGCGCAACACGGGCTAGTGGAGGCACCGCGTGCTGGCGTACACGCGCCTGCGGTAAGGGTGGCTGGTCACGCGGCCGCGAGGCCCGATTGTCAACAAGGACGCGGTTGCCCAGCCGGGCTAGGATGAGGTGGCTCGCTCATCCAGCAGTTCCACCAGGCGCTTGGCGAAGGCGACGGTACGCTGCACAGAGCTGAGGTCGATGTTGTCCGGCGTGTCTGTCGGCCAGTGGTAATTGGAGACGAAACCGCCTTCGTCTACCGAGTCTACCGTGAGAGCCGGGAAGTCGTGACGCGTGGGTACGAGAGCGTCGGTGCCAAGCCGGATCGTGTGGCTACTCACTTCCTCGAAACCCCTCTCGCTCGCTACCTCCGCCGCCAGTTCCACCGCCTCGCGGTGGTAGGGGTAGAGCTTGAGGAAGCCTTCGCCCTCCATGTAGCTGACCCGACCCGAGCCCAACATCTCGAAATTGAGGAAGAAGGGACGCCGGGTTACTAGCTCGGGGAAGTGACGGCGGCCGAAGGCCAGCATGCCGCCCATGATCGCCTCCTCACAGCCTGTGGAAAGGAACCAGACCTCCAGATTGGGAGGTGGCCTTTGCTTGAACTCCTCCGCCAGAGCCAGCACCGCGGCCACGCCTGAGGCGTTGTCGTTGGCGCCGGGGCTCACCGGGCTGCGGCCGATGTCCGCCAAGAGAGCGGCGGTGACACCGTTGAGGAGAACAGCCAGCCGCAACGGATTCCGCCAGAGAAGCGGCGACAGACCTGCAGCACGCAGCGGGGAGGCGGCAGCCACGATCAGCATGGCGGCGAAGGGTAGCTGTAGGATCGGTGGTTGCTGCCTGGCCGGCCCGGAGCGTGGCCTCAGCCAGCGGGCGAGGGCCGGATGAAAGACGGCGCCTGAATGAGGCGCATCGTGGTGGGCGGAAACCACCAAGACCCGCTTCGCGCTCGGGTTCGGCAGTCGCGCCAGCACGTTGTATCCCGACTGGGCGGGGAGAAGGTTACGCAGCCAGTGGAAGCCGGTGGTCAGATCTCCCCAGAAGGAGATAGCCAGAAGGGAGGATATGACCGCCGCTGGTCCCGCCAGCCTGCGCGACAAGATCGACGCAATGCCCGCCAGGGCAGCCGAGCTCACATGGATACCCCACGCTGTCCAGTAAGCGGGGCGGAAGCGGAACTCCTCGACCGCCGCCTCAAACCCCATCTCCCTTAGCCGTGAGGCCACCCACTCAGCGGCCTCGCGCTCACCCGCCGACGCTGAGGGCCGCTGAATAGCACAAAGCGAGCGTATGTCGGCCAGGAGTCGCTTCTGTCCTTCGTCGTTGGCAGCACCCTTCATCCTTTGACCCTCCGCCTGAATCGCGGCACCGGCATCCCTATTCCACTTCCCCCCCTTCGAAGACAAACAAGGGCCCGAAGTACTCCCACTTCCCCCTCCCATCCTCTACCGTAGACCGCAGCATCCTGGCGGTCTGAAAGGCCGTGTGGTCTGTGTCGGAGAAGGTGATGTTCACCTCATCTATGAGCAGGTCGCTGTGCCAGTCCTTGATGGACTCCACTGCGTCCATGAGGCCCTCCCGCGTGAGGTTATCGCAGGACCTGCTGAGCGCCTCCACTGCCACCTCCGCCAGCGCCTGGGCATAGATGGTGAAGTTGGTGGGCGTGGGCCCGCCGTACTCGTCCATGAGCCGGTAGTGTTCGGCTACAGCCGGGTCGTCGGTCCAGGCCGCCAGCTTGAGGGCCTGCATAGTAATGGCGCCCTCCAGAAGCTCGGGCGAAACGAACCTGAACATCATTTCGTCGGAATTGATGTAGCTTATGACCCAGTGGGGATGCCAGCCCAGGCGGTCGGCCTGTTTAATGGCCTGAGCCGTGTAGCCGGGACTGGCAACGGTAGTCACCACCTCGGCGCCCGAGTTCTTCATGTTGGTCACCTGAGAGCTGATGGAGACCGCCGTAAGCTCGTAGCTCTGCTCGGAGACGACCTCGTTCTTATCAGAGTCCAAGCCCTCCTTGACCCCTTCCAGGTGATCATAGCCCTGCCTGATATTCGAGTAGAGGATCGCCACCTTCTTGCCAGGCAGGTTCTCCGAGATGTACTCGCCGAAGAACACCCCCTCGATCTTGTTGCTGGGGATCATCTGGACCGTCCAGGGGTGCCCCTCGGGGTCGGCGCCGAACATGTGAGACCCGGCGGAGACCAGGATGTCGGGCACACCGTTCTCGTTCAGGTAGTCCCAGACGGCGGGATGAGCACCGTCGCCCAGGGAGCCGACCATGGCGAACACCTTATCCTGCTCCACAAGCTTGCGCACCGCCTCCACAGCCTTGGCCGGGTCGTCCTGGTTGTCCTCCACCTTGTAGACGATCTGGCGACCGCAGACGCCCCCCTGGGTCTCGTTGATGTACTTGAAGTAGGCTTCCACGGTCTGAGGGATCGTGGCGTAGACCGCCCCCATGCTCCCGGCGAGGATGCAATCCGCTCCCAGAAGTATCTCCGTGTCCGTAATGCCCGGCACCTCCGCCACAGCGGCAGGAGTGTCGGTGGCCGTGGGCGTGGCGGTCTCCGCAGCGGCAGGCGTTGCAGTATGCGTCTCCTCCCCTTCTTCCTCTTCGCAGGCTGCCGCCAGTATCACCAGCACCGCTGCCAGCGCAGAGAAAGTCAGCCACAATTTGCCTATCTTCCACACGGCTGCATCAGCCCCCTTTCTTCATCCCCTTGGCATCGTCATGCTAGACAACCAGGGCAGTGCCCATCCTACCGGCAGCCGTGAGGGTTGGCAAGAGAAGCGGCTACGCCCACCCCATGGCGATCACGAATGACACGAGGGCGGTGAGCAGTATCCCGATCCCAACGGGATCAGCATTTCGTGGGGCTTCAGCTGCCGCCCGCTGGGGCAGATTCAGGCGGGAAGGGCGACGACGCCCCGTCGCCCACGGCGAACGATGACACGATCCGTTCGGCGCTTGGCGCATGGCAATGGGGACAGGGTATTCTCGCCTGTCCGAGAGAGGTGTTGCGCACCAGCTTCTCGAAGCGGTGGCCGCACGAGGCGCAGACGTATTCGTAGATTGGCATCTCAAAGAAAGGATACCATGCTCGGCGAGATAACCGCACTGATGGCGGGAGCAGCAGCTCTACTCCTGCCACCGTCTCCTGACGTGCCACGCGCCTGCGGTGAGGGCGAGCGCTGCCTCTACGTGCAGCTCTCTCCGATCCTCCCATCGTACATCAGCACGTCGCCCACGGTGCTGACATAGCCGTCCGTGTTGAGGTCGAGCCGCTGCAGTTCTGAGTACTCGGCTACACTCTTGCCGATATTGCCGGCATAGACTGCGATGTCGCCCACGGTGGTGACGAACTTGTCCATGTTGTTGTCCGGCGGCCAGGCGTCGAGATCGCCGGCGTCGTCAGTGCAGTCGTCCAGCGTGTCCGTTCCTATAACGTTCTCATCGGCGTCCATCCAGCCATCATTGTCGTCGTCATCATCGCAGGCATCGCCCAGGCCGTCGTCGTCAGTATCGGATTGGTCGGGGTTGGCCGCTTGTGGGCAATTGTCGATTTCATCGGGCCAACCGTCTAGGTCTTCATCCGAACCGCACTCTCGATCGACAGCTATCTGACCACCAGAGACCGAGCCGACTTCCACGGGCCATGCCGGATAGGTAAATAGGAAGACTTCCGAGAGGGCGGCTGGGCTGAGACCAGATCCCACTGCCGTGAACGTTAGCCTAACGAGCACTCCCGAGCCGGTCTCGTGAGCGCTCTCCTCCTCGCTAACATCTGAGGCCGTGAGCTCGTAGCTACCGCCAGCGCTGGGGTCTCCGTATGACGAGTCGACCACGTTGCTGCCAGGATTGGCAGCTAGAAGCATCTGAATATCCCTGTCAACAACGGTGACGACCGACGGGTCATAGCGAAATGCCACATTCCACACGCGGAGGTGCGTCGCACCCTCGACGAAGATGTCGACATCAAAAGTGGTGCCCGAACTCACCGATAGGCAGTCGTCGATGGTTCCTAGAGAGGTAGCCGTGTTGCCGCTAGGCTCGACATCCACTCCGACGTTGGGCACGGGTGTTGGCGTGGGGGTGGGCATAGGCGTCGTTGTCGGGCTGGGAGTGGGAGTCGGTTCGCCAGGGCATTCCTGCCCCACCGCGACCCAGGCATGAGCCACGGAATCGACTTGGATCAGGTGCAGAGGATAGCCCCACAGTAGCGAGTCCTCAATCTCGATCGGCGTCAGGCCGGGCTCTAGCGCACTCAAGGTCAGCCTGGCCAGCACACCGGAGCCGCTTTCGTGGGGAGGGTCGTCCGCAGCATCTGCCGCCAGGAGGTCATAGGCACCGCTGAGGCTCGGGTCGCCGTACGAATGATCCACCACGTCGCTTCCCGGATCAGCGGCCAGGAACATCTCGAGATCCCTGTCAATGATGTTGACCAGCGAAGGGTCATA
This sequence comes from Dehalococcoidia bacterium, assembly GCA_020356025.1. Taxonomy (GTDB): domain Bacteria; phylum Chloroflexota; class Dehalococcoidia; order SM23-28-2; family SM23-28-2; genus SM23-28-2. The sequence continues at coordinate 593,392 of CP070630.1, forward strand.
GCGGACAAGCACATTCCATACCTGGAGATCCTCCACGTCTCTGATAACCACATCGATGGCCAAGGTATCTCCAACTTCCACGGATATGCACGAGTCGATGTCCCCCAAGGAGGTGGCTGTGTTGCCATCCGGATCGGCGTCAACGCCGAGAGAAACGGGAGGGCTAGCCTGTCCAACCCCTCCGCCATCGAGAAGCGACTGCGCCCCTAGGACGGCGGCGAAGACCAGTACGCCCGCTAGTGTTCCTCGCCACAGCATCCGTCTCATCGGTTTCCTCGTTCAAGGGCCGTTCAAAAGACGCCGCGTGTCACGTGGTCTCGAATAGGCCGACGGCCAGCCTAGCGCCCCTTGAGGACGTAGGCCGTCATCAATCATAAACCGCGCGTCAAGCCTTTGACGAGGTGATCCTAGACGCTCTGTTGGCGCTGTCCAAGCGGTTGCTGCCGCGACGGTGCTCTTCCGTGTCACCCCCGTTCTGTTGGTGTGTTTGCCGCGTCACCTCCTACGTGCAGCTCGCTCCTATGTTTCCGCTGAACGGCAGGACGTCGCCCACCACGGTGATGTAGTTGTCCATGTTCAGGTCGAGGCGCTGCATCCAGCCGGCGTCGGGCGGCGGCCCGCCCCACGCGCCGATGCGCCCCGAGTAGGGGAGGACGTCCCCCACCACCGTGACAAACGTGTCGATGTTGACGTCCAGCGGCCAGGCATCGTGGACGCCGGGGTCGTTCGTGCAGTCGTCCGCGGGGTCGGTCGGCAGGTAGCACTCGACATCGTTGTTGAAGCCGTCGAGGTCGGTGTCCACGCCTGGCGTGCAGTCGGCCCCGCTTTCGACCTCACAGCATACCTTCGTCGCATAGGGAGCCACGCCGTCGCAGTCCGCTACGTGGGCGTTGGTGGTGCCGGAGATCGTCGCCAGACACTGGTAGCCCGCACCGCAGCTAGCGTCGTGGGTGCAGTCGGCCGTCCCGTCGGCCACGGACAGGCAGACCTCCGTGGTGTAGGCGCCGCCCACACTGGTGGCAACGTGGGCGTTGGTGGCGCCCGACAGGGCGAGCACGGTGTCGTAGGTGCCGCTGCAGTCGGTGCCTAGTCCGTCC
>CP070630.1:594588-597417 GCA_020356025.1 Dehalococcoidia bacterium
CACGACGCCGCAGGACGCCTTCGCTTGTGCTGACGGCAGCTACGCCGCCGCCTATCGGCTAGTAGGCGGAGGCTGGGAACGCCACTTCCCCGACAGACCCGACCTCTCCAACATGGGGTCGCTGGATGAGTACGATGCGTTCCTCATCCTGGTGACGGCGCCGGTGAGCTGCACAATGGCCATCGCGCCGTAGGGGGCAGACCCCTTCGATAGGCCCTTCGACAGGCCCTTCGACAGGCTCAGGGCAAGCTCAGGGTGAGCGCCTGCTTCCTTGCCAGCCCTCGCGGCTGCGAGTAGGATGAGGCCAAGCGCTGGTTCGTGAGAGGAGAGCGATGAACGTTCTATGGCGGTTTCTACCGGTGGTCTTGGCTATCGGGGCAGGATCGCTGCTGCTGGCGGCCTGCGGAGACGGGGAGGAGGGGCTAGACGCCGACGAGTACTTCCGGCAGCTCGACGACATTGAGGAGGGAATCAAGGCAGGCATCGGTGGGCTGGAGGAGGAGTCGGAGGGAGTCATCGGGGAAGACGCCAAAGCGACCCAGGACTACGTCGATGGCTACCAGGATATCGTTGGGCAAGCGATCAACGACATGAAGGCCCTGGACCCACCGGGTGAGGCGAGGGATGCCCACGACGAATTCGTCGCTGCCCTATCGAACATGCTGCCAATGTGGGAAGCCCTGAGTGAGCAGCTGGCAGATGTCGAGACCACCTCCGAGGTACAGGAACTGCTCGTGGGGACAGGAACCGAGGCGCAGTGGGTGGAGGCCTCGCAGCGGTTTGCGGACGCCTGCAGCGAGCTTCAGGGAGTCGCCGACGAGAAGGGCATCGACGTTAGCCTAGACTGCGAATAGGCGAAGGCGGGAGAGTCTCGGGGACAAGACAAGTACGGGCTCGCGGCGTCCTGCCAGCCGAAGGCGGCGCGTGGTTGGTGGTGGCGGTGGCTTCTTTCCTTAGTAGCGGCTGGGCCAACTGGCCTCAATTGCTGGCACTATCATATTTTGCATTTCGCGACTTTGTCCAGCGGGTCGATGATCGCCAGCCCGAGAGCGGTCAAAGCTATAATCGTCACAGTCGCGATAAGAGCCAAGATCAAGCTGTACTCAGCCAGGGCCTGCCCCCCCTCCAATTGGAGGCGGGCCGCAAGCCTCGTGACAAAGTCGCCCATCTTCCCTAGCATTGCCTATTTGCCCCTCCACTAAGACAGACGCCCGAAGAAGCGACAACGTTGCATCTTATGTTCAGTCGGCAGGCAGGTGCTAGGCGTGGTGCTAGCCTAGCAGGGCCGAAGAGCAAAGCCCTAAGTACTGCACGGGCTATTAGCGGCGAGGCCACCGCCATCGCGCAGTTCGTGATGGCGGCGGCCGGTTCCCTTGCCAACCCTTGCGCCTACGAGTAGGATAGTGGCGCTATGGAGGCGCAGATCCGGTTCTGCACCAGCGCCGACGGGACACGCATCGGCTATGCCACGCTGGGCGAAGGGCCGCCGCTCGTTTCTGTGGCTCCGTGGGGCGGCGACGTAGGGCGGTACTGGGGGAACCCTGACTGCCGCCCCGCTCTGGAGAGCCTGAGCCGGGGACGGCTGTTTGCAATCTTTGATCGGCGCGGAGTAGGCGCTTCGCAGCGAGAAGTGGATGCCTTCTCGCTTGAGGCGCAAGTTGCCGATTTGGCGGCCGTCGCTGACCACCTTGGACTGGAGCGGTTCGATTTGTGGGGCATGCTCGAGGGCGCAGCAATCAGCGTCGCGTACGCGGTGGAGCACCCGGAGCGCGTCTCGCGGCTGGCGCTGTGGTCGCCGTACCCATGCGGCGTGGAGATCACCCGGCCGGGGGCGGTGCGGGTCCTGGTGGAACTGATCCGCGGTAACTGGGGTCTGGCCCGGAGGGCCATTGCCGACGTGACTTTCCCCAGTGGGCCGACCGAGCTGCAGCGCTGGTTCTCCGATTCCCTCCGTGAGCACGCGTCGCCGGAGGTCACGGCGAAGTGCATCGAGTTCTACGCGACTGTAGACGTGAGACCTCTCCTGCCTCGTGTGAAAGCGCCGACGCTGGTGCTTCACCGGCGCGGCAACCGCGACGCGCCGACCAGCGCCGCGATGGCTGTTGCTGCGCTAGTCCCGGACGCCCGCTTTGTGGCCTTAGAGGGCGATATGGACTACCCATTGCTTGGGGACATCTCCTACCTGGAAACCCTGACTCAGTTCCTGGACGAAGGCCGCAGCGAGGGGCGGACGGCCAAGCCGTCAGCAGCAAGCAGCCTGGTGACCATCCTCTTCACGGACATGGAGGGCTCCACCAGCCTGACCCAGCGCCTGGGCGACGCCAAGGCCCAGGAGGTGGTGCGGACACACAACCGCATCGTCCGCGATGCGCTCAAGGCGCACAGCGGCTCCGAGATCAAGCACACCGGCGATGGCATCATGGCCTCCTTCGCCTCGGCGAGCCGCGCCCTGGAGTGCGCTATCGCCATTCAGCGTACCCTCGCCCAGCACAACGAATCGAACCCAGACATGCCTATCGGCGTACGTATCGGCCTCAACGCGGGGGAGCCGGTGGCCGAGGAGGAGGACCTGTTCGGCACGGCGGTCCAGCTAGCCGCCCGCATATGCGCCCACGCTGAGCCGGGCGAGATCCTGGCGCCCATCGTCGTGCGGGAACTGGCGGCAGGCAAGGGCTTCCTGCTGGCGGACCGGGGCGACGTGGCGCTGCGGGGGTTCGAGGACCCGGTGCGGCTGTACGAGGTGCGCTGGCGGGAGGAGGGGTGATGGAGCCGCGCATCCAGTACGCGCAGACCGCCGACGGGGTGAGCATCGCCTTCTGGACGCTGGGG
>CP070630.1:597517-619767 GCA_020356025.1 Dehalococcoidia bacterium
CGGGGAAGCCAAGCTCCTGCCCCTGTGCGTATCCTACCTCCCGCCGCAGCAGCACTTCGCCCTCGGGCAGGCCGTCGCCCACGCAGCCCAGCGCCTCGGCAAGCGTGTGGTCATCATTGCCAGCGCCGACCTCTCCCATAGCCTGGCCCAAGGCCCCGCCGGCCCCCTCTTCGACGAGACGATCCAGAAGGCAATCGCAGAGTGGGACGTCAAGACCGTCCTGGAGATGGACACCGCCTTCCGCCAGCAGGCAGCCGAGGACGCAGTGCTCTCGCTGAGCTTCCTCATGGGCGCCCTGGACGGCCTGAAGACCAACCCCCGCGTCCTCTCCTACGAGGGGCCCTTCGGCGTGGGCTATCTGGTGGCGGCCATCGATATCGAAGGCCCCGCAGAGAGCCTGGAGGCCTTCGCAGCCGCCGGCGCTGAGGCCGACAGCCACCCATTGGTCCGCCTGGCCAGAGAGGCAGTCGAAACCTTCGTCTGCAACGGCCGCATCATCGAGCCGACGGACCTCTCGGAAGAGATGCTGAAGCAGGCAGGCGCCTTCGTCTCCATCAAGAAAAGAGGCGAACTCCGCGGCTGTATCGGCACCCTCGAGCCAACCCAGGCCAACCTCGCCCTGGAGATAGTGCGCAACGCCATCGACTCGGCTACCCGCGACCCCCGCTTTTTGGAGATCACCCCCGACGAGCTCGATGACCTCTCCTACAGCGTCGACGTCCTCTCCCCCGCCGAGCCCGTGTCCGGCCCCGAGGAGCTCGACCCCAAGCGCTACGGCATCGTCGTCCGCCTCGGCCCCCGCCGCGGCCTGCTCTTGCCCGACCTCGAGGGCGTGGACACCGTCGAGGAGCAGATATCCATCGCCAAGTCCAAGGCCTACATCCCCCCTGAAGAGTCGCCCGAGCTCTTTCGCTTCACCGTGAGGCGCTACACCTAGTGGAGACCGCGCCTAGTGATTAGACCCTGTAATCAAGCCGACCTCGACCGCATATACGAGCTCATCAACGAAGCCGCCACCGCCTACGAGGGCGCCATCCCCCCCGACTGCTACCACCAGCCCTACATGCCCATGGACGAGCTTGAGCGCGAGGCCGCCCGCATGACCTTCTACGCTTGGGAGGAGGACGGACGCCTGACCGGCGTCGTCGGCTACGAGCCGATCAAGGACGTGACCCTGGTGCGCCACTGCTACGTGCTCCCCAACCGCCAGCGCCAGGGCATCGCCAGCGCCCTCATGCGCCACGTCGTGGGCCTGACCACCACCGACCGCCTACTGGTGGGCACCTGGGCCGCCGCCACCTGGGCCATCCGCTTCTATGAAAAACACGGCTTCCGCCTCCTGCCCGACGGCGACGCCCTCCTCCGCACCTACTGGGACATCCCCGACCGCCAGATCGAGACCTCGGTCGTGCTGGGACGACAACTATCTTCGAGGCAGGAGCAGAACTGTTGAACCCTAAAACCCTGACCACCCTCGAGTTCGATAAGGTGCTGGCCCGCCTGGCCCGCCACACCTCCTTCTCCGCCGGCCGCGCCCTCGCCCTCGCCCTCCTTCCCTCCACCGACTACGCCGAGGTCGTCGACCGCCAGCGCATCACCGCCGAGGCCCGCCGTCTGCTCGAGATGCAGCCCAACCTCAGCCTCGGCGGCGCCCACGACGTCCGGCCCCAGGTCCAGAAGGCCGCCCTCGCCGGCGTCCTCGAGCCCAGCGAGCTGCTCGACATCCAATCTACCCTCAGCCTGGCCGCGTCCCTCCGCAACACCATCCACCGCCTCGGCATTCAAGGGCTGCCCCTGCTCAGCGCCCTCGCCGAGGGCCTGGCCGACCTCTCGCCCCTCGCCGCCGAGATCTCCCGCTGCATCAACCCCCGCTCCGAGCTCGTCGACACCGCCAGCCCCATGCTGTCCGAGTTCCGCCGCCAGACCCGCATCGCCCATGACCGCCTGACCGCCAAGCTCCAGCACATCCTCTCCTCGCAAAAGGGACGCCAGGCGGCCCAGGAGCCCATCGTCACCCTCCGCGACGGCCGCTACGTCATCCCCATCACGGCCGAGATGCGCGGCCACCTGCAGGGCATCGTCCACGACGTCTCCAGCAGCGGCGCCACCGTCTTCCTCGAGCCCCTCGAGGCCGTCGAGCTGGGCAACGCCTGGCGCGAGCTCCAGCTCGAGGAGCAGCGCGAGGTCGAGCGCATCCTCCGCGCCCTCAGCGACCGCGTCGGCCAGGCCGCCGCCGAAATCGAGACCACCGTCCAGACCATCGCCGAGCTCGACCTGGCCCTGGCCAAGGCCAAGCTGGGCGAGGCCCTCGCCTGCAATGAACTCCCCTACCTCAGCGACGACCAGCCCTGGCTCGCCCACGGCCCCGCCGAGCTGCGCCTGGTGAACGCCCGCCACCCTCTGCTCACCGGCAAGGTCGTGCCCATCTCCATCTGGGTTGGCGACTCCTATTCCATCGTTCTCATCACCGGCCCCAACACCGGCGGCAAGACTGTCGCCCTCAAGACCGTCGGCCTCCTCACCCTGATGGCCCAGGCCGGCCTGCCCATCCCCGCCGACCTCGGCAGCCGCATCCCCGTGTTCGGCGCCGTCCACGCCGACATCGGCGACGAGCAGAGCATCGAGCAGTCGCTCTCCACCTTCAGCTCCCACGTCGGCAACATCATCCACATCCTGAGCGAGGCCAAGCGCAACACCCTCGTCCTCCTGGACGAGCTCGGCGCCGGCACCGACCCCAGCGAGGGCACCGCCCTCGCCCAGGCCATCCTCCAGCACCTGCTCGATGTGGAGGCCACTACCGTCGCCACCACCCATCATGGCCAGCTCAAGCTCTTCGCCCACACGACCCCCGGCATCGTCAACGCCTCCGTCGAGTTCGACCTGGAGACCCTCGCCCCCACCTATCGCCTCAGCATCGGCCTGCCCGGCCAGAGCAACGCCCTCGCCATCGCCGACCGCCTCGGCATGCCCGCCGATGTCCTCCAGCGCGCCCGCGAGCACATCGCCCCCGACCGCCAGGAGCTCGAGAGCCTCCTCGCCGAGATCCAGCGCGAGCGCCAGCAGGCCGCCGACGCCGCCCGCGCCGAGCAGATCGCCCGCCGCGAGGCCGAGGCCATCCGCGCCGGCCTCGCCGAGAAGCTGATAGCCGTCGACGCCGAGCACGATCGCACCATCGAGAAGACCCGCCTGGAGATGGAGCGCGAGCTCCAGCAGACGCGCGCCAGCCTCCGCACCGCCGCCAAGGAGATCGCCCGCGCCGAGCGCGAGGCCGCCGCTGCCGCCGCCAAGGAAGCCCTCGAGGCCGCCAGGCAGAAGGTCGAGGCCGTCGAGGAGCGGGTGGAGAAGGTGAAGCGCAAGCGCCGGCGCCGCCGCAAGGGCCCCCTCCCACCTATCGCCGTCGGCGACCGCCTCTGGCTCCGCGACCTCTCCCAGCCCGCCGAGGCCCTCGGCCCGCCCGACGAGCACGGCGAGCTCGCTGTCCGCCTCGGCGCCTTCCACGGCAAGATCAACGTCAAGGAGATCGAGAGCGTCGACAAGGCCGAGGAGGTGCCCACCGTCGCCACCAGCCTCCCACCCTCTGAGCCGCCGCCGCCCGAACTCGAGGTGCGCGGCATGACCATCGACGAGGCCCTCCCCCTCATCGACCAGCACCTGGACGCCGCCTTCCGCGCCGGCCTGCCCCAGGTTCGCATCGTCCACGGCCGCGGCACCGGCACCCTGCGCCGCGCCATCCGCGATGCCCTATCGGAGCACCCGCTGGTAAAATCCATCTCGACGCCCCCCCTCAAGGAAGGTGGCGAAGGCGTGACGCTCGTGGAGGTAGCGCGCTGACTCCCCTGCAAGTCGCCGGTATTGTCATTGGCATTGTCGCCGGCTCACTCACAATCCTGGGTGCCCTCTTGGCCGGCCTACGCTGGCTCTGGCGTCGGATGAGCGGACAGCCCGATGTGGGCGAGCGACTGGAGAGGGTTGAGGCGTCCCTTGGCAGGCTGGCCGAGTATCTGGATGGCCTGCCCCAAGCCGAGCCCAAAGTCCGCGACCCCTTTGAAGAAGGCCGCCGCCTCCAGCAAGCCGAGCAGCATGAGGCGGCCATCGCAGAGTTCGAGAAGGCGTTTGCCGCCGCCAAGAACGACAGCCAGCGCTGCGCGCTGCACCTCCTGATCGGCAACAGCTTTTACCGCCTCAGCCGCCTCCAAGAGGCCGAAGACCGCTATCGCGAGGCGTTGGACGCCGCGCAACGGGCCAAGGATCGCGAGGGTCAGGCCGCCGCCCTCGCCAACGTGGGCCTCGTCTACGCCGACCGCGGCGAACTGGATAAGGCCGAGGAGCACCACAAGAAGAGCTTGGCCATCCACGAGGAGAGCGGCAACCGCCCCGTCCAAGCTAAGACCCTGGGCAACCTGGCCAACCTCTACGCCGACCGGGGCGAAGTCGACAAGGCCGAGCAGTACCACGAGAAGGCCCTGGCCATGTTCCGGCAGATGGGCAACCGTCTCGGGGAAGCCCACGCCCTCAACAACCTCGGCATCGTGTACGTCCAGAGCAACGATCTCGACAAGGCTAGGGGGCGCTTCAAGCAGGCGCTGCAGATCCACCGAGAGATCGGCGATGAAGTCGGCCAGGCCAAGGTCCTGGCAAACCTCGGGAACGCGTATCTGGAACGAAGCGAGTTCCAGCCGGCCGCAGACCACTTCAAAAGAGCCCTTGAGATCCACGAGCAGATCGGCAACCGGCTCGGTCAGGCGCAGCAATTCTCCAGCCTGGGCTTTGTACACGCCCTGAGGGCCGACTGGGACCAGGCCGAGCAATACCACAAAAAGGCCCTTGCTGTCTTCGAGGACACCGGCGACCGCCTACGCCAGGCCAGCGTCTTAGGCAACCTTGCCAACGTGTACCAGGCTAGGGGAGAGCTGGACAAGGCCGAGAAACACCACAAGAAAGCCCTCGACATCGACCGCCAGATCGGCAACAAGCTCGGCCAGGCGCAAGATCTCGCCAACCTGGGCCTCGTGCAGCTCGACAGGCGCAACCTCCCCGACGCACTCCGCTCCCTCCGCGAGGGCCGCCGCATTTTCGCAGAAGTGGGCGCGTCTGCGGACGCGCAAAAGGCTGACGAACTTATCCACGCCCTTGAGGCCCCCACGTCACCGAAGCCCAAGCGCCCCCGCAAGAAGCCCCCACCCAAGAAGCCATGATCACCGTCCTCTCCGGCGGCGTTGGCGCCGCCCGCTTCCTCCAGGGCCTCGTCCAAATCGTCCCCCAGACGGACGTCACCATCGTCTCCAACACCGGCGACGACCTCGAGATGTTCGGCCTCCACGTCTCCCCCGACATCGACATCGTCATCTATCATCTGGCGGGTGTCGTCAACGAGGACCCCGGCTGGGGTATCGCCGGCGACACCTTCCACACCCTCGACGCTTTCGCCCGCTTCGGCCACGACACCTGGTTCTCCCTCGGCGACCGCGACCTCGCCACCTCCATCCACCGCACCCACCTCCTCCGCCAGGGCCGCACCCTCTCCGAAGCCACCGCCGAGATCGCCCACGCCTTCGGCCTCGACGTCACCATCCTCCCCATGACCGACGACCCCCTCCGCACCCGCGTCGAGACCCCCGACGGCCTGATCGACTTCCAGGAGTACCTAGTGAAGCGCCGCGCCGCTGACCCCTTCCGCGGCATCAAGCTCGCCGGCATCGAGGACGCCAAGCCCGCCCCCGCCGTCATCGATGCCATCACCACCGCCGAGGGCGTCGTCATCGCCCCCAGCAACCCCATCGTCAGCATCGGCCCCATCCTCGCCCTGCCCGGCGTCCGCCAGGCCCTCCGCCAGACGAAAGCCCGCGTCGTCGCCGTCAGCCCCATCGTCGGCGGCGACGTCATCAAGGGCCCGGCCGCCAAGATGATGAAGGGCCTCCGCATGGAGGTCAGCGCCTGGCAGATAGGCTGGCTCTACGAAGACTTCCTTGACTGCCTGGTCATCGACGTCGCCGACGCCGCCGACCGCGCCCGCATCGAGGCCCTGGGCTTGGACGTAGTGGTCACCGATACGATAATGAAAGGGATGGAGGAGAAAGCCGCCCTCGCCCGCTGCGTGCTGGACGCCATACGAAAGAAGAAGCCATGATCGCCGCCCTCGTGCCCGTCAAGGCCCTGCGCCACTCCAAGAGCCGCCTCCGGCCCGTCCTCTCCGACGACCAGCGCCGAGCCTTTGTCATGGCCATGCTCGAGGATGTCGTCGGCCTGCTGTCCGACGTGCCCGCCGTCGCCACCACCGCCGTCGTCAGCCCCGACGCCGACGTGCTCGCCTTCGCCCGCAAGCTGGGCGCTCAGCCCATCCGCGAGCCGCCTCAGCCGCGTGGGCTGAACGCCGCCCTCACCTACGCCTCGGACGCGCTCTCTAGGCAGGGCGCTAACAGCCTCCTCGTCCTCCCCGTCGACATACCCCTCGCCACCACCGCCGACGTAGAGGCTATCCTTAACCGCATGAACGCCGACACGTCGATCGTCCTCTGCCCCTCGCGCAGCGGCGGCACCAACGCCCTCGCCCTCCGGCCGCCCGGCATCATCCCCTTCCGCTTCGGCCAACGCAGCTCCGCCGCCCACCAGCGCGAGGCCAAGACACGCCGCCTGCCGCTCGAAGTGTTGCCGCTGCCCTCCCTCGCCCTTGACATCGACCACCCGCACGACCTCGCCGCCGTTCTCGCCCACCCGAACGGCACCCGCAGCCAGCAGCTCCTGGCATCCCTGCCCCTCGACCCGACCGCGGTGCCCTAGCATGGCCCGAATGACCCTCGACACCGCTCTCGCCGGCCGCCGATCCGTCCGCCAGTTCGACCCGCGCCCCGTGCAGCCAGCGCTGCTGGAGGAGGTCATCGCCGCCGCCTGCCTCGCCCCCGCCCCCCACCACAGCCGCCCCTGGCGCTTCGCCATCCTTTCCGCCGACGCCAGAGTTACCCTCACCGACGCCATGGGCGAGCGCTGGCGCCAGGACCTTGAGCGCGACAACGTGCCCAAAGCGCGCATCCGCCGCCTCTTGAACCGCTCGCGGGCCCGCCTCGCTGCCGCCCCCGTCCTCGTCTTGGCCGGCGTCGTCGGCGATGCCCGGCGCCCCTGGCCCGACCAGCACCGCCAGCGAGCAGAGGAGCTCATGCTCGTCCAGAGCCTGGGCGCTGCCATACAAAGCCTGATGCTGGCCGCTCACGCCCGCGGCCTCGGCTCCTGCTGGCTCTCCGCGCCCCTCTTCTGCCCCGAAGCCGTCCGCCTCGCCCTCGACCTGCCCCCCGACTTCCAGCCCCAGGCCCTGATTGCCCTCGGCTACCCCAAGAAGGGCCTCCGCCTGCCGCCGCGACCGCCCCTGACCGTCCGCGATCACATCATCGAGCGCTAGCGCGAGCCCTGGGGTTGCAATTAGTCGTCCCCGATACGATAATGCAGGTCTGTCGCCATGCCTCACGCATCGACTAACGATATCGCCACCTTCTACGAGGAAGCCGGCCAAGGCCCGCCGGTCGTGCTCATCCACGGCCACACCCTCGACCTCCGCCTGTGGGACGCCCAGGTCGCGCCCCTCGTGGACGCCGGCTATCGCGTCCTCCGCTACGATGTCCGCGGCCACGGCCAGAGCGAGGCCCCCGCCACCGGCTACACCTATCAGAACTATTCCCTCGACCTGCGCGACCTCCTCGACCGCCTGAAGATCGACGCGCCCGTCCATCTGGTAGCGCTCTCCATGGGCGGCGGCATCGCCCTCCAGTTCGCCCTCGATCACCCCCAGCGCGTCGCCTCCCTCGTCCTCGTCGACTCCACCGTCCCCGGCTTCGACTACTCCCCCGAGTACGCCGACGCCGTCGAGGAGTTGGTGCGCGTCGCCCGCAGCGAAGGGCCGCGCGCCGCCCTCGATCAGGTCTGGCTGACCCACCCCCTCTTCGATGGCATCCGCCGTTTCCCCGACCGCTTCGATCTCCTCAGGAGCATCGTCCTGGCCTACCCCGCCCGCGACTACCTCGACGAGACCGAGTACCCCCAGCCGCAGTGGCAGGTCATCGACCGCCTGGACGATATCCGCGCCCCCACCCTCGTGCTCGTCGGCGAGCAGGACCTTCCCGACTTCCGCCTCATCGCCGAGATCCTTGCCGCCAACGTCTCCACCGCCCGCCTGGAGATCATCCCCGACGCCGGCCACCTGCTCAACCTCGAGCAGCCGCGCGCCTTCAACGGCGCCCTGCTCCGCTTCCTGGCCAAGCATCCCTCTGACTGACCTCTACCACTGGCCGTCCTTGCCCCAACATGCGATAATCTGTTCGAGATGCCAGCCAAGAAGGGCAAACGCAAACCCACGGGCGATATGTTCGACGCCCAGGCCCGCGCTCGCACCCAGCGCGAGGCCCCCCTGGCTGCCCGCATGCGCCCCCGCACCTTCGACGAGTTCCTGGGCCAGGAGCACCTCGTCGGCGAGGGCCGCATGCTCCGCAAGAGCATCGAGACCGATCAGGTGCCCTCGATGGTCTTCTGGGGGCCGCCCGGCAGCGGCAAGACCACCCTCGCCCGCATCGTCGCCAGCCTCACCCAGTCCCACTTCGCACCCATCTCCGCCGTCACCGCCGGCGTCGCCGACCTCCGCACCATCGTCGACGAGGCCCAGCAGCGACGCGGCATGTACAACCAGCGCACCATCCTCTTCATCGACGAGATCCACCGCTTCAACAAGGCCCAGCAGGACGTGATTCTACCTTATGTCGAGGACGGCGTCGTCACCCTCATCGGCGCCACCACCGAGAACCCCTCCTTCGAGGTCATCTCCCCCCTGCTCTCCCGCTGCCGCGTCTACACCCTCAACCCCCTCTCGCCCGAGCAGATCGAGGTCATCCTCCGCCGCGCCATCGCCGACGACGAACGCGGCCTCGCCCACCTGCGCCCCCACGTCGACGACGACGCCCTCGCTGGCCTCGCCCAGGCCTCCGGCGGCGACGCCCGCATCGCCCTCAACGCCCTCGAGCTCGCCGCCGCCACCGTCCAGCCCGACGACAGCGGCGTGCGCCCCATCACCCTCTCCGACTTCGAGGAGGCCCTTCAGCGCCGCACCGCCATCTACGACAAGGCCGGCGACTACCACTACGACACCATCTCTGCCTTCATCAAGTCCATGCGCGGCTCCGACCCCGATGCCGCCCTCTACTGGCTCGCCCGCATGCTCGAGGCCGGCGAGGACCCCCTCTTCGTCGCCCGCCGCATGGTCATCCTCGCCGCCGAGGACGTCGGCCTGGCCGACCCCCAGGCCCTCGTCGTGGCGATGGCCGCCCAGCAGGCCGTCCACTTCGTCGGCATGCCCGAGGGCTTCCTCCCCCTCGCCGAGGCCGTCATCTACCTCGCCTCCGCCCCCAAGAGCAACTCCGCCCTCGCCGCCTACGAGAAGGCCCGCCGCGACGTCCGCGAGACCCGCAACGAGCCCGTCCCTCTCCACCTCCGCAATCCCGTGACCGACCTGATGAAGCAGAAGGGCTACGGCAAGGACTACAAGTACGCCCACCACTTTCCCGACCACTACGTGCCCCAGCAGTTCCTCCCCGATAAGCTCCGCGGCCGCCGCTACTACGACCCCTCCGACCAGGGCTTCGAGCGCACCATCCGCGAGCGCCTCCGCCGCCTGCGCGACGAAAGCGAGCCCCAGGACTAGCGCCTATGCCCGCCCAACTGCCCCACGGCTCGACCTGGGAGGACCGCGAGCGCGCCGTCCACCGCCAGGCCTGGCAGTACCACAGCGACGACATGTCCCTCGCCGACGACCTCCTCAGCCACCTCATGCGCGGCTTCCGTGAGCTCGAGGCGGTTCAGTCCCCCAACGACGTCCAGGAGCTGACCCTCACTCTGGTGGGAGGCGCCGCCAACTTCCTCCGCTCCGCCCACAACCTCGCCCTCGACGGCTACTACGTGCAGGCCCTATCGCTCGCCCGAAACGCCTACGAGTACTGGCTCGCCGGCGCCTGGCTGAGCGCCAACCCCCAGGATGCCCCCAGGCTCAGGCAGGAGAACGTCGACTGGCCCAGCCCGTCCGACATGAGGCAGGCCCTCGCCCAGGACGCGCCCGCCGCAGAGGGGCTCCACGACCACCTCAGCAGGTTCACCCACCCCTCCTCCGCCTCCGTCTCCGGCGCCCTCGACAGCAAGGGCACCCTTCGCAGCGGGCCCTTCTACCAGCGCCGCCGCCTCCTCACCTTCCTCGACCTCGCCTACGAGACGGCGACCCTCCTCCACGACCTGCTGGCCCAGTCCTTCCCCTCCCTGCGCGACAGCGACTGGAGCCGCCGCAGCGATGAGCTGGCGACGAAGGTGGCCGCCTGGGCCGCCCGCCACGCCGCCGCAGAGCCAGAGGAGGGAGGCCAGTGAGCGGCAAAGCGCTGACGGGTTTCCCCGCCCCGTGACTTTCCCCTCCCACCTGGCTATAATGCCCCCAGATATTCTCGGAGCAGGCTGCGCCGCCCCCACCACTGCCCCCATCCGTCGCCGCGCCCGCCGGCGCACTGCACCCAGCCGAAAGGAGCCGTCCTGTCCCAATGAGTGAGCACACCCAGCAGCAAAACCAGGCATCGGTACCCACTTGGCTATCGGCGGCCCTCCTGATCGTCGCAGCGCTCACAGCCGCCAACCTCTTCGTCTTCGTCTACGAGGTCGCCTACTGCCACGAGTTCGGGATACCAACCTCCTTCATCTCCCTCTCCCCCACCGTGGTATTCGTCGTCGCCGCCGGCCTGATCGTCGTCTTTGCCCTTCTCCTCTGCCTCTCCGACATGACCATCGGCATATTCCGCGACGTCCCCCGTGGGCCCATCAGTCGTCGCCTGGCCGTCCTCTTCCCCTTCGTGGTGCTCTCTGTGGCGCTCCTCTACCTCTACGGCGACATGTGGGAGGAATGGGTCTGGGCTGTCGTGCTCGTGGCGATCCTCGCCTTCTTCGAGTTCGTATTCCCCCTCATCTTTCAGCGAGAGGGATCGTACCGCGAGAAGCTTGAAGCCCAAGCCGAGATTGACCGACGCTGGCCCCCGCTCATTGACTGGCTCCGCTCACGCTTGCTCCGCGCGCTGGTGGTGGTCATAGTCACCCTGATCTTCGGTCTCCTCATTGCCTACGCTGCCGGTCGCGCCGAGGCCCTCCGCCAGGACGAGTTCCTCGTCGTCAGGTCAGACACGGAGGCGGTCGTTCTCCGCCACTATGGCGACAGCTTCATCCTCGCCCCATTCGATAGGGAGAGCAAGCAGGTCGAGAGGTCCTTCTTCATCCTCAAGGACGACGACGAATCACAGCCCCTCTTCACCCTGGAGAAGATCGGCCCTCTAACCTCAACCGATTGAGCCGCCTACCCCACCCGTAGGCCCCCCGTGCCCTTCGACACGCTCATGCTGAGCGTAGCTTGCCTCTCCACCACCACTGTCGCCTTGCGCTTCGCCCCTCCCATCGCCACCGCCAACCGCCCGTTGGCCTTGCGCGCCATCCTCACGCCTGACAAATAGAGAGAGCCTTCGGAGGGCAACCACGAAGGCTCTCTCAGTGCTCGGGGCACGGAACTCCAAGTCCCGAAGATACCTTAGGGCAACGCCGCCGGCTCTGTGAACCGCACTAACGCTTATCTGCTATCGGCACAAATGCTTAGGCGAGCCCCTATCCTGCTCGCAGGCGGTAGGGCTGGCAAGGGAAGAAGCCGTCGTCACCAGGAACAACCCGATCGTGCGGGCCAGCGGGAGGGCGGCTAGGGGTGTTGTCTCATTGGCCTTGCACCGTGAGCTCAAAGTTATACGCCTGGCTCTGCAATTCCCCCTCGCTTGTGATGACTCCGTCTTCCAAGACCGCCCCCCATTCACCTGGACCGCTGGGCAGAAGGGGAGATCCCCCGATGCAGCTCCATCCCGAGGTGGGAAGCAGTTCGGGCCTGTAGACTACACCAAAAGAATCCACCCACCTGGTTCCACTGAATGTATTCGAATCAGGCGCAAAGGTGCCCTCGTAGTGTATGGTGTACGATTCCCACGATGGATACTTCTCGCACGACCAGAACAAGTTGCTCTCGCCGGGTCCCTGCAGATCCAGCTCGCCTTTGCCGCTAACGACCCCGCCGCTCGGGTTGAACTTGATCCACACAGAATTCTCCACTGCGGACCAGCCGGGCATGTCCTGCAGGTAGCGGGTTCCGTACTGACCCACCGCCGTCACCTCGGTGGGCTGAGGCGTGGGCGTTGGGGGCGTAGGCGTTGGGACTGGAGCGGGTGCAGCCAAGGCAAGAACTGCTTGCATGTGATCCAGGGTCGCCAGGGTACTCTGTTCCGGGTAGGCTAGGAACCAGCGGTGCCAGCCCTGCGTATCCGGATCGAGGTAGTAGGCAGCCGATACCGACACATCCGCGCAGGTGGTCAAGGCTTGCTCGATGGGTGTCCCGTTCGCGCCTGGCCAGACAGAGTACGCCCATCTGCCGTGCTTAGGGCAGCCGTGCATGTGCTCCTGCTGGAACGAGGAGCTTACCGAAGACGGGGGTGATGCTCCCACTCCGCCCAAGGCCATGATGCCCTGGAGGTTGTCTAGTGTGGTGAGGGTGCTGACCTCCGGTCGGCCGGCAAACCAGCGGAGCCACGACTGCGTCTCGGGCACGAGCCAATAGGCGACCACCACCCCTCCCTCCCCGCAGGTGGCCAAAGCCTCTTCAACATCGGTGTCGTCTGGGCCCTCCCACACCGCTAGAGAATACTTGTATGGCCCGGGGCAGTTGTGCATCACGCCCTGCTGGGCATCAGAGGAGTCTCGCCCCGTGGCCCAGGCGAGAATGATCAGGCCCAGAGCAAGCAGTGCCGCTGGGAGCAAGAGTACAAGTTTCCTCATAGCGTCGTGCATCGGGAACCTCCCGAGCAACAGTTGGCGCACCCTATCCTACTCGTAGGCGTGAGGGCTGGCAAGGTAGCACATCATCGGCTCTATGCGTGCGCCGCTCCTACTGTTGACCCGTCCCATTCCGCTCATGGTGACCCCCCGCCTCCGCTCATGCTCAGCCCCCACCTCCGCTCATGCTCAGCCCCCACCTCCGCTCATGGTGAGCCTGTCGAACCATGAGCGCACCGCACACTATTCCAACCTCACCCCACTGCCACTCACCCCTTGGCCTTTGCCCCTCCCCTCGCCTAAGCTATACGCGCTATGCAAGTCGTCCCGCCGCGCGCGGCCCCAGCGCCCAAAACAATCAAAAGCCCGCCTATCTGGCGGGCCGCTCACCAAATACCAGCGCGAAAATTTTTCGCGAACACAATCAAATCGGCTCTACGTCTCGGGTTCCGCCTCCGGTAGCTCCATCCCGCAGTGAGGGCAGTAGCGAGCCCCCACCGGCGGCAGCGGGCAGCCGCACCCCGGGCACGCCGTCGCCAGCCGCGTCCCGCACTCCGCGCAGTACTGCCAGTGCTGCGGGTTCTCCGACTGGCACGCCTCGCACTCCACCACGAACCTCTCCACCATCTCCAGCCTGCGCAGAAGCTCCTTCTCCGTCGGCCCCCGCTCTCGCCGTCGCCTTCGCCTCGGCCGTCCATGCGAAATGTTCGACACCCTTGCCTCACTCCCCTTCCTTCAGATGGTCGAAGAAGCCCTTGAAGATGCGAGCAGTCGCCCCCCAGATGCGATGGTCGCCGTAATTGTACGTCAGGATCGGCCACCAGCGGTCCCCGAAGCGCTGCCTGCCCTCCTCCAGATTCCGCTCGTCCATCAGATGGCCCAACGGCACCTCCACCAGCTCCGCCACCTCCTCCGCATTCGCCGCGAAGGGATATGGCCACCTGCGTAGCACCCCCACGAACGGACTCACCAGAAAGCCGGTGATCGTCACGATGTCGTCCAGTTGGCCCAGCACCTCCACGTCCTCCGCCCGAACGCCTATCTCCTCCTCCGTCTCCCGCAGAGCAGTGGTGAGCATGTCGCCGTCATCGGGGTCGAACGCCCCGCCGGGGAAGGAGGTCTCTCCCTTGTGGTGCTCCACGTCCTCCGTGCGCCTCGTCAGCACGACGTAGGGCTCGCCTGCCTTCTCATAGATGAGGAGAAGTACCCCCGCCGGGATCGCTTGGTCGTGGGAAAGGCGCTGCGGCCGGTAGTCGGTCAGGAAGTCCCGTATTTGCTGAAGCAGGCTGGCCCCACCCACCATCGTGCCTGAGCCTCCGATATCATGATACCGTATCGGCGACCCCCAGAACCAGCCAATGGTGGGCCCGGCAGGATTCGAACCTGCGACCAACCGGTTATGAGCCGGCCGCTCTGCCGCTGAGCTACGGGCCCACCCCTGTCATGATAGCACCTCGCGCGGCGATTTCAACCGTAGGTGCCCCAGATGTAACGGACTGCCCTCGCCTAGCGTCCATTCATTGAGCGCTGCTAAACATATTGACTTGCTGTTATGCGACCTCCAAGATGCCGTGTTCGGCGGGCGGAGGGTGGCAGGCAGTTTGCTGTAATCGGGGAAAGGTTGGCAGGCGAATGCCTGGTCTGCGATCGGTGCGAGCACGGATCATCGCCACGTTCTCGCTGTTGATGTTGCTCCTCATTGGCATCTGCCTAGTGTCCGTCTTCCGCTCTGGAAACGACGAAGGTGACGTCGACGTGGGTGCTATAGAGAAGGCCTCCCTTACAGCCGCCGCCCTGCGCGACATCGATGCCGAATTCACCCTCCAGCTCGAGACCATGCGGGCCTTCCCCGTCACCAAGGACTGGAGCTTTGCCGAGACGTTCCGTGACTCCATTGCCAGGGTTCAGGCAGACGTCGAGGAGATCCAAGCTCTGCAAGGCGACTCCGCTGACTCCCAAACGCTTGCCGCACTGGACGACATCGCCAGGCAGATCGAGGAGATCGAGCTGCAGGGTGAAGGGGCGTTCATGTTCACAGAGGTCGGTGCCGCCGAACAGGCGACGACAGCCCGCTCTCAGGTAGAAAGCTTTATCGCCGGCCTGAGGCCGGTGGTCGCCGAACTGATCAGCGAACAGCAGCACCAGATGGACCTCGCCCTCCCTTCGACGACCAGCGATGAAGACCTGCTGCTTTGGGCCCTGCTGGGTGCCGCCGGCCTCGTCTTCATCATCGGCGGCTTGTCGGTGCTGGCGCTGACGCGAAGCATCCTTCGACCGCTGACATCGCTTCAGGCGACCGTCAGGGCGATTGCAAGTGGAGATGTCGCCACCAGACCCCAAACATCGAGGGTATCGGAGTTCGAGTCTCTGGCCAGGGACTTCGACCGGATGATCGTCGCCCTGTTCGCCAAAGAAACGGCCAAGACGGGCGGCGCCAGAGACGAGACAAGATATCGCCAACTTGCGGAACGTACCGCTGACCTAGTGTTCCGGGTAGACATCCAGAAGGGCCTTACCTACGCCAATCCGGCCTGGGAGAAGGTGACGGGCTTCACCCTGGAGGAGCTAGCCTCCGGTCCGGAGATCGTCGGTCGCCTTGTCCACCCCGACCATTGGCAGTCCTTCGTCGCCGTATGGAAAGCCATGCTTTCAGGCAACATGCCTGAAGGTCCGCTAGCTCTGAAGTGCCTGCGTAAGGACGGCCAAACAATATGGCTGACCTTCAGCTTCTTGCCCAGCCATGATGAGGATGACCACCTGGTGGCCATCGAAGGCACAGCCCGGGATACCACAATGGTCAGTCATCTCGTCAAGGAGGTGCGGCAGCGCGACGACCAGCTTCGTCTCTTCCTCAACCTATCGAACGCCGCTGCCACGGCTATCGACTTTGACGAAGCGGCTGACAGATCCCTGAAAGCCGTCCTCGAACTCGTGCCGCGAGCGGAGGCCGGCTTCCTCATGGCCTATAACCGGTATAGAGACCTACTGGAGGTTCGAGCTGTGCGCGATCTCGACCAGAAGGTGATGTCCAAGCTGGTGGTTAAGCCCGGAGAAAACCTGATCGGTGAGGCTTTCAAATCAGGCGAAACACAGGTCTATTCTTCGATGGAGAGAGTTACAGCAGCGGGAGGCCTCGGCCCTGAGGGTGAGGAGCTTTTCAGACAGGCCGCTGGAGAATCGGGCCTGCCCCAGGGCATCGTGTGTGCGCCGTTAGGCATCAGCGAAAGGCCCTTCGGCTGCCTGGTGCTTGTCACCTTTTCGGAGGGCTCTTCCCTCCAGGCTTCGGACCTGGACCTCCTCGATGCCGCTGCTGCTCAGGTTGCTCCGCCCCTGGAGAACGCTCTCCTGCGGGCGGAGACAGAACTGAGGGCGATCACCGACGGTCTCACGGGTCTGCATAACCGCGCTTACTTTCATGAGCGACTGAGCGAGGAGATCGAACGTGCCAAGCGCTACGATCACCGCCTTGTGGTGATGATCGCCGACATCGACAACTTCAAGGGCTATAACGACGCTCAGGGGCAGGCAGCTGGCGACAAGATACTCCGCCTTACTGCCGATTCCATCCGCTCGCAAGTGCGCCGTTCAGACATTTCCTGTCGCTACAGTGGCGATGAGTTCGCCGCCATACTGATGCACACCGACTCAACTCGCGCCCAGACCATACTCGGACGGATAGGGAAGTCCATGGCCAACAAGCTCAAGGAGCTGAATGATCCCGCCACGGCTGACCTGAGCCTGAGCGCTGGGCTAGCCTGCTACCCCGATGACGCCACCACCGCCGACGACCTGCTGAGATTAGCAGACATTTCCCTTTACAGTGCCAAACTAGGCGGTTCCAAGGCAGCCCAGAAGGTATAGCGACGAGAAGCTCGCAGCTCAGGCGAGCGACCCGTGCAGAGGTTCCTGTGGCTTTGGCTGCTTGCGCCGCTCCCAGCCGTCCCGAAGCTTCATTCCCCTGCGGATACCCTGAGCCACTGCGAACCGGATCGGCTCCGGCGGAAGAGGAATCACCCGCCGGTTGACGAAGAACAGACCGGTGAGCTCCGTCTCCTCCTCCCTCACCAGATCGCGCAGGATCTGCCCCGTGAGGTTGGTTGGCGCCACCCCGTGGCCGACGCAGCCCAGGCTGTAGATCACCCGCCGGTCGCCACCCAGGTAACCCAGCGTAGGGAAGAAGTCCATTGGCACGGAGACCGGCCCGCCCCACCGATGGCTGATACCAATGCCAGCCAGACCAGGGAAAGTCTCGCTGATCGTGCGCTCCAGATCCTGGAAGGTGGGCCAATGCTCGTCCATACCCGTCTTTCCACCGTAGTAGTACATGGCATCCTCTCCGCCCATGAGCAAGCGGTTGTCGGCGGTCAGCCGGTAGTAGTGGATCAGGTTGCGCGCGTCCTCGATCCCCTGGCGGTTTCCCCAGCCGATGCTGGATAACTGCTGCTTGCTAAGGGGCTCCGTGAGGACGATGTAGGTGAAGATGGGGAAAGCCTTGGAATGAAGCTGGGGAAAGTGCTGAGTGAAGGCGTTCAAGGCAAACACCACCTTCTGCGCAGCAACGCTTCCCTGAGGCGTCTCCAGCCTGATGCGGGGCTTCAGGTGAGCCGCCTCCACCGGCGTGCGCTCGTAGATCTCGGCGCCAGCTCCCTCAGCCAGGTTCTTCAACCCCCGTGCCAGCTTGGCGGGGTTCACCAGCGCGCACTCCTCCTCCTCTCTCGCCCCCATGTAGAGCGGAGAGTTCACCTCCTCCCGCAGTTCGCCGGCATCCAGCCAGCGCACCCCCTCGATTCCCAACTCGTGTGCCAAGCGAATCTCCGCCTTCAGTCGATCCACCTGCGCCGGATTGGTGGCCACCGTCAGCAGGCCGTTCTTTTCGTAATCACACTCGATGCCCTGCTTCTCCACTAGCTCGCCGATGTGCCTCACAGCGCGCACTCCAAAATCGTGCGCCTGGCGTGCCTTTTCCTTGCCGAAGCGCCTGACCGTCAACGGTAGGGTTAGCCCCATCAAGGTCATGGCGAAGCCGCCGTTCCGGCCGCTGGCCCCATAGCCCACGACATCCGACTCTAGGACGACCACTCGCAGCGACGGGTCGGCCTGACGCAGATAGTAAGCCGTGGACAGGCCGGTGTAGCCCGCGCCCACGATGGCCACGTCGGCACGGATATCCTCCTCCAGAGCCGGATTCTCCGTGTAGGGTGTCGCCCCCAGCCAGAAGCTCTTCGATGCCCAGTCACTCATTCGCTCCGCCTCCCGATAAACGCTGCTGAATGACCATATGCCAGGACGAACCGGCCATGAGGGCCCTAAGATCGAACCTGCCTTCTTTACCCGCCGATCGTCTGGAACTCCACGAGCCCCGGCGGGTGAACGTTGGCTTCCTGATCCACCACCACCTGGATCACGGCCGGCAGACCTGACTTCTGTGCCGCTTCCAGAGCAGGCCGTATCTCCGCCGGGTCCTCCACGTAGGCACCGAAGCAGCCGAAGCCTTTGGCCACCTGGTCGTAGCGCGCCCGCGAGTGGTCAACCCCCACCAGATTGTCGGCCCCGAACGCCCGGAGCTGACCGGGCACCTCCATGCCCCAACGGTAGTCACAGTTGACAACGCAAATGAAGGGAAGCTTTTCACGGAAAGCCGTCTCCAGTTCCTGGATGTTAAGGCCGAAGGCAGAGTCGCCTGTGACCAAGATCACTGGCCGATCCGGGTTGGCCAGCTTGGCGCCCATAGCATAGGGGACGCCAGTGCCCAGGTGGCCGAACTCGGACGTCCAGAGGAAGCTCCGCGGCTCGTGGACTCGCTGGAACTGGAAGCAGTAGAGGGACGTGTTGCCGCCATCCATCACCAGGATGCCATCTCGGGGGAAGAAGTCCGCCACCTCCACCATCAGCTTGGCCGGATGGATCGGCTTTCCCTCGCGGGCCAAGCTGGCAAGATTGCGCTCCCAAGCCTGACTCTGATGACGGAATTCGTCCAGCTTTTCCGATGGGGCTCGAGGCTCAGTGATTGCTTCGACTTCCTCAAGCAAGCTGGCCAGGGTCGCTCCAGCGTCGCCCACCAGCCCCAGATCGACCGGACGGTTGCGGCCGATGGCCTCAGAATCCACATCCACCTGGATGATCTTCTGCTGGGCCGGCAAGCCCCAGATCGGTGGCCTTCCATAGTTCTCGTGCTGGCCAAGCTGAGTTCCGACCAGCAGAACCACATCGGCCTCCCGGCGTGCGGACATGCCTCCAGTGGACAGAGGGATGAAGTAAAGCGGGTGATCCTCGGGCAGGACGCCTCGGCCCGACGTACTGGGGAGTACGGGGCAAGCCAGATGCTCCGCCAGCCGCCTTGCCTCAGACCAAGCCCCTGAATGGCGAACCCCACCGCCGAGGTAAATGGCAGGGAGAGTGGCTTCTGTCAGCAAGGCCGCCGCTTCCTTGATCAGTGCCCTGTCCGCAGCCATGGGCTGCGTCATCCGATAGCGCTGACGCGGCTCGACCACCGCTAGCGCCTCGTCCACCTCAGCATCCAAAACATCCTCAGGGATGTCCAACTGCACTGGCCCAGGCCTGTCGCTCATCGCCACCCGAAAAGCCTTCTGCACCAGCTCAGGAATTCGCTTCGGATCGGAGACGTAGGTGTTCCACTTCGTGGCTGACCTGAACAGCCCTATTTGGTCTGCATACTGGAACACACCGCCACGGTCAGGATAGATGTCCTTGCTGGCGCACTGGGCAGTGATAGCGATGACCGGGCTGCCCTCCGACCTGGCAGTGATGATCCCCGACAAGAGGTTCGCGGTTCCCGGACCCGCACCCGCCATGCAGACGCCCGCCTCCCCCGTGGCCCGTGACCAGGCGTCGGCCATATGAGCAGCGGCGGCCTCGTGGCGCGGCGGTATCAGTCGCACTCCGTTCTCCTTGAGTTTGCCTAGAACTGAGTTGTAGGCGCCGTCGGGGACAGCGAAGATGACGCGAACGTTCTCCTGCACGAGGCATCTCAGGAGAAGTTCACCCCCTTTGATGCTAGACATTGGCAAACTCCTTTCAACATCTGGAGGGCGAGACTATCGCCGCTAGCCAGCTTCGCCCTGCATATTACTGGCGGAGGTGCAGATGCGCAACGCCGTCAAGCCCTCGAGCCTTCGGCAACCTCTAGGCGATCCGCTGGCCCGGAAGCGGCGGCGAGGCGCTGTATACTTCCTGGACGCCGACTACTCCGGCCAATCGCCCTAGGCTCCGCTCTGCCCCCAGGAATTTTCCCTTTATCTGGTAGGCCAGCGGCTCGAAGGTGAGAACCGAGGCCGCTACCTTTGCGCCGGGGCTCAGCGTTGCTAGCGGTGGCTCCGCCGGGCCGCCGCTGAAGACAAATGTCTGTTCATCAGCTGGTATGAGAGACAGCACGGGCACCATGTCCGGGTAGCCATCGCCATCCCGATAGGCCAGGAACTTAGCGGCCTGAAGACGAGCGAACTTCTGCCGCACCTGGACAGGAACCGTGACCCCGTCGACGCCCCGTCCGCGGGCACGACGAGCGAACAACCAGGCGCGAGCCATGTCAAGCAAAACCGGGAGCCGAGATAGCGCGAAGGCCCGCACCACGCTCCCCACCCGAATCACCCCAGCGTTGCGGATGCCAGCGTAGGCGTTGTAGCGGAACGTATCGCCAGCCATGATCTGGTCGAAGTGGGGCCCGCTCCGCTGAAACTCCAGGAAGTCCCCCTTGATGACCCAGCCCTGACTGTCCGTCATTACCGCCACGGACACGCGAGGATTCACCTCCAGATTGCGCCTTGTCTTCCACATCATGAACTCGCCGAAGATGACAGTGCTTTCGTCCGCCGCCTGCAGCGAGATGATAGGCACCACGTTGGGCACGCCCTCGCTGTTGAGAGTGGCCAGGAACTTCGGCGTTCTCTCGCCCGCCAGCGCCTCGACGATGGCTGGGCTTAGAGTGGCCTCACCCACATTCGCTCCCCGCGCTTCCTAGTCGCGCACCGCTCCCGACCACACGGCGACGTTCGCTCCGCCACCGAGGGCCACCGTGTGTAGCCGCTCCATCTTGGCCCGAGTGAGCAGCTCTGCGCCGTCCAGCGGATAGGGTCGGCCCAGACGACAATACTTGGGCTGCCCAAGGTTGGTGTAGGCCAACAGGTCCCAGCGCTCGACGGTGCTCAGTTCGTCGCGGATGTGGGCAGCCAAACGGGCAATGTTGTCCTCGTCGTCAGTGTAGCCGGGGATGATTGGCGTGCGCACCCACATCGGTATCCCCCTCTGAGCGATGCGCTTGGCGTTCTCCAGGATTCGGTCTGGATAGACGCCCGTGCCCTCACGATGTCGCTCCTTGTCTATGATCTTCAGGTCATACAGCACGAGGTCGACGAAGGGGAGAAGCCGCTGGTAGATCCCCCAGTCGGCGTGGCCGCAGGTGTCCAGGGCAGTGTGCATCTCCCCTTCTCGACAAAGGCGCAGAAACGCCTCCACGAATTCAGCCTGCATGACGGGCTCACCGCCCGATACCGTGACTCCCCCACCGGACGTCTCGTAGAAGGCTCGGTCCTTGGCCACTTCCGCGTACAGTTCCTCAGCCGCCCACTCCCGGCCGATAACCTCCAGGGCACCTGCAGGGCAAGCCTCCTCGCACAGGCCGCACACTGTGCAGCGCTCCCTATCCAGGCGCATCCCGTCCGGCGTCAACTCCAGGGCATCGTAGGGACAGACCGTGAGGCACTCGCGGGCACCCACGCAGCGCACGTCGTACCACACCAGCTCCGGCTGGGGAGAGAGTCCCTCCGGGTTATGGCACCACTTGCAGCGCAGAGGGCAGCCTTTCATGAAGACGGTGGTGCGGATGCCCGGCCCGTCCTCGGTGCTGAACCTCTGGACGTTGAAGGTAGTGCCGGTGGGCATAATTCACTCGTACACTTTCTCGTCGACCTTGTCAGCGTCAGGCGCGTCGGCCTCTACGTCGCGACCCTGCCAGGGGAGGCCCAGTTCGCGGTAGTACTCGTGCTGGATGATGAGATTCATGATCTCGCTGGTGCCCGTCCAGATCATGGACAATCGCGCGTCGCGGAGCAGTCGTTCAATGGGATAGACATTGGTGTAGCCGATGCCACCCATGATCTGCATGGCGTGATTGATGACCTCCCAGGCCGACTCCGTGGCGAACTTCTGGGCCTCTGACACCAGGCGGCGGGCGCGGCCCGGCTCATCGCCGGAGTCGACGGCACGGGCCGCGGTTTCAACCAGAGCGCGGGCAGCGTCGAGGAGCGTGATGCTGTCGGCCACCTTGAAGCTGACCCCTTCGAAGCGACGGATCTTCTGGCCGAAGGCTTTGCGCTGGTTGCTGTAGCGGGCGGCGATCTCCAGGGCCGCCCGGGCGCCCCCCAGGGTGCCGG
>CP070630.1:619867-634236 GCA_020356025.1 Dehalococcoidia bacterium
CGTCTCCTCAAAAGAGATGTCATCAAAGTAGACCTTCCCTTCCGCTTCGGAGAGGGGGTCGAGCATCAGGCGCACCTTGGCGCTGGCAGCCTCGCTGGGGGCCTCCACGGGATCGGTGGTGAGAAAACGAAAGTGGGGGGAATCATCTGTCAGGCGGGCCGTGGAATCGACGCTGTCGATGGCCCTGCCGCTCCCGTCGGGGCTGGCATACCAGGAGAGACGCAGATACGCGCTCTGGACGTTGGCATCGTTCTTCAGAGCGTAGCCGCTGAGAATATAGGCCGCGCCCCCTTCGACGGTCACCGTCTGGAAGATCCACTTGGTGGAGGTCGTTCGGCTGATGAAGGCAGCGGCGAATTGCCCCTCCCGGCTGGCGACGGCGCTGCGCCGCAACTCGCCGCCGTACTTCCGCCAGCCAAGAGGCCTGCCCTCACCGTCGGCCTCCTCAAAACCTGCGTTCGCTAGCACGGCGGATGGGGTCGGCGTGGGCGTCGGGGCCGACGGCGAAAGCGTGGCAGTGACCGGCACCTCAGTCGCGGTGGGAACGGCGGTGGGCGAAGGGCTGGCCACCGGCGAGGGCGTGGGCGACGCGATTGGCCCCGGCGAAGGCGATGGGCTGGCGGTGGGTAAAGGCGTCTGCGTTTGCGGCGGCGTGGGGCTGGGAGCAGCGGGGCCGTTGAAGCTGAAGTCGTCCAGGTAGACAACGCTACTCTCGACGCCATCCGTGAGCCCGACTGTCACCCTGACTTTAGCGAACCGTGCCCTTGCAGGCGCTACCTGAGCGCCAGTGGTCAGACAGTGATAGGGTTCATCGCCTTCAACGGCACAGCCTGTCAAAGCGTCGACGTGGCCGACTTCACTTTCCAACTCGTCAAACCACTGGACACGCACCACTGGCCTGAAGACCTCGCTCTCGTTCCACACCACATACGCTTTGAGTTCGTACTGCTGGGCGTATCCGGCACCCTCGATAGGTTGCTCAACTCCACACTTGTCGGAGCCGTGACAAGCCAACTCGCCCGCATAGTCACCGTTATACACAAAGTCTGGGTCGTCGACCCTGTCCAGGATGTCACCGCTGGTCACGGCCCATTCGCCGCCCAGTTCATCCTCAAACCCCCCGTTGGCGAGGAGTTCGTCACCCCGTGCGGAGGGCGCCTGGAGGAGCAGCACCGGAAGGGTCGCTGCCAGGAGCCAGGCAAGCGCCCAGGCCTTCCATCGTCCCATGGTGGGGCTGCCTTTCGGCCTGTTAAGACAATCAGAGCAGCCCTATTTTAGGATGGAACGGCGAAAAGTCAATAAGGAGGGCGAACGGCGCCCTTAGATCGCTCGATGGAGGTTGGGGGTGGCGATGATGCCGGGGATGCGGCCGCGCTTGACCATCGGCCTAACCTCACTCTAAGACGGAGCGCGGCCAATCAGCCACGCCCTCTCGCACCTATTCCTCACGGTGCTAATCGGCTCCTCAGCGACGCAGGATAATCCTTCTCAGGAACAACGTCTCCTGAACGGCGTAGGATGCTTCGGGCTGTTCCTCTCCATCTTTTGTAGCCGGAAGGCGGCTTGCCTTGTTCTTCGCGGGTCGCCGCTTTGCCAGCGAGGCCGGCAGACTAACAGCCCGCCTGCCCACCATCCGCAACAACATCTGGATGACAGCGCCCAGAGCGAAGACGGCCGCTCCTCGGGCCAGTACCGGCATTGCGCCTCGCCAGGCAACAGGAAGCTGGGAGCTGTTGCGGGCGGCTGGCACCCGCACGTTACGCAAGGAGGCGCCACACTTTCGACAGAAATTATCATCCAGGGAGCCGAGATGACCGCAGTTGGAACAACGCATGACCTGCCTCCTTAGCCCGGAGCCCCCAAGCTGGCCCCATTATACCAGCCCCCGAACGCAACCGACAACGACGACAGCCGCTAACCGAAGTGGCGCCCGTGACGGGCCAGCAACGCCTCCCGCGTGGGCAGGCCAGCCCGACAGCCCATGCTGGCGAGGCAGAAACCGGCGGCCACGTGCCCGAGCGAGGCGCAACGAGACAGAGGCTCCCCCGCCAGGAAACCCCAGGAGAATCCGGCAGCGAAGGCGTCACCGGCGCCGGTGGCATCGACGACAGGGCCTTCGTGAGTAGGCAGCGCCGGCAGCCCCCAGCGGCTGTCCCGGCTGAGCAGCCAGCAGACGATGGGAAGCTCCCTTCGCTCCTCTGCGGCCTCCTCGGTCTCCATCCAGGGCCGTCGCGCCAGCCCTCGCCCGAAGGTCAGAACCACCGTCTGGCAGCCCAAGTCCAGAAGTGCCTCAGCGGCGGTGGGAAGCTCCAGTCCCGTCAGCTCTCTGAGCTCATCGGCGTTGGCGAAGATGATGGTGCAGCGGCTGACCAGCTCCGCCAGGGCATCCAACCCGCCGTGGGCCAGGAGGGAATCAATAGATAGCACTATCGCAGCGCTCGGTGGCAGAGCCTCGACGGCGGATCTCTGCACGGCCAGGGGGATATTGCCGCCGAAGGAGGAAAAAAGGACGAGGCGGGCGTCGGCCAGGTAGGCCGCGTCCAAGTCCTCCGGCTCGAAGAGGGCGTTGGCCCCCGGCTCTGCGTACATGGCCCGATTGCCCTCTTCGTCGGCGAAGGCGAGCACCGAGCCGGTGACGACCTCCGCCTTGCGCACGATGCGGCCGGTATCCACTCCCACCTCATCGAAGGAACGGAGAACGATCTGAGCATCGGCGTCGTCGCCCACCGCGCCCAGAAAGCCGCAGTGGAGCCCCAGCTTGGCCAGGGCATAAGCAGTGTTGGCCGAGCAGCCGCCGGCATCCACCGCCACCTCATCGATCATCTGAGCTCCGTCGGTGACGACCTGGGGCACAGAGTAGATGCGATCCACATTGAGGGCGCCCAGGCCGATGACGTCAAAAGCAGGCATGGTCACCCCAGCGCCGCCGCCTGCTGGCGCACCAGGCGACGCAGGCGGGCGTGCACCGCCAGTGCCTCGGCGATGTCGACGCCAGCCAGCCAGTGATAGTGAGCACCGGGCGCTTCGGCGTCTTTGGCCAACCGCGACACGAAATCGCTCGTCCTCGCCAGGCCACCGCTCTCCCACACCCTCAGCAGAGGCAGAATGGCGGCGAGAGACATGGACGCCACTCCCACCGTCCCGCACTCCAGAGCATACTGGTTGCCGTTGAAGACCACGGCCAGACCGCCGGCATCGCGAACGGTGCTGAGCATGGCATTGTCAGTGATGCTATCGCCGACCACCACCCAGCGGGAGGTCTCCGGTTGCGCGGTGGCGGCGAACGTGTTCAGCGCCTCGACCTTCCGCCTGCCGCCGACGGGCTTGACCGATGCCACTGCATCCCCCAGGGGCGTACCAGTCAGTTCCTCCCAATAGAAGGTGTCGAGAAGAGCCTGAAGACGCACGTCGTCCTCCTGGACCTCCCGCTGGCGCAGCGCCAGCTCGACGCGAGCCACCGCCCCGATATCGTCCTGGGTCAGACGAGCGGTCAGCTCCTCCAGAGGGAAGCTGGTGCAGGCTAGCCGCTCGGCCGCCAGGCCCAGGCGCTGAGCTAGCCGCCGGGCGTACTGCTCATAGGTGGTGGTGATGCAGAAGACCTGATAGCCCTCACCCGCCAGTTGAGCCATAGTTTCTGCCGCCCCTTCCACCAGAGGAGCCGAATCGGCCAGTCGCTCGATATGGAAGGCACCCAGGCGGTGGTGAAGGAGGAAGGGAACGATAAGTGCTAACGTATCGCCGGGCTCGTAGTCGGGCCGGCCAGCCAGGGCCAGGATATCGTCGTAGCGGCTGATGGCCCGAAATACCTCGTGGCCCCCGGGCACCAGGCCCATGAGTTCGAATGCGGCATCCTGGGATGTGAGAGGCCCTTCCATATCGAAGGCAACGCAGAGAGTCGATTCTTTGATCATTCTGAGCCCACCAGTCGATCGATCTCCTGGGTCAGGTCGTAGGCGTCGATGGGGAAACCTCCAGCGTCCACCACCCGTCCGCGTTCGATGCGCACCTTGCCATCGGCGAAGGCCCGCAGGGTGGCCACCACGAGGGGAAGCTCACGCATCACCCCCTGACGGCGGATCTCCTGGAACAGGCGATTGTCCTCGCCTTCGCTGGCTCGCACCTCGGCCACGCTTTTGCCCACCACCTGCGCCCACAGCCGATCGAAAGCGGGCCCATTGATGCTGTAGGTGCAGTAGGTGACAGGCGGACCCTTGTCCAGTTCCTTGGTAGCCAGGTGCATCATCACCCCCGCCGTCGATGCCCTCTGCTCCATGAGCTGCCAGATGACCTCCTGCCAGGTGCCAGCCGGTCCGCCCGGTTGCGCCGGGTGGAGGTTGAGGAGATTGTAGCGCTGACAGGCCTCCTCCGTGAAGATAAGCATGTAGCCAGCGAGGACTCCCAGGTCAAAGGAATGCGCCTCCAGCAGGCGGATCACCGCCCGGTCGTACTCCGCCCGCCAGGCGGGCAGCGGCTCGCCAGGACGAGCGATCGGCCCGCCTTGCTCCTGGCGAAAGCGTTTGGATGACAGGCAGGCCAGGGGTATGCCGTAGCCCTCCACCAGATCGAAGAAGCGATCGCTGGCCGGGTTCTCCCCCCGCTCGCGATTGCTGAACACGAAGGCGATGCGGGCGTTCAGCTCGCCCGACCGGATGGACTGCCAGGCCGCCTCGAGGAGCTGACAGGCGGCCTCATCGCGCCCGGTAGAGAACCAACCGATATGCAGCATGATCGTCTCCTTACTCTGTTGGACGCCAGCGAAAGCGGCGTCGCAGCCAAGCCCAGCGACTACGGAAGTGCACTAATGGATTGGACAATCGCCCCATGATCTGGCCCTGCTTCAGGGCTTCGAGAAACTCCCGTGGCCCCTCGAACTCGGGCATCTCCACGCAGGCCCGCCCCAGCTCTCGCCAGGAGTGGGCATCGCTGCCCGCCGACATTGCCAGGCCGTGCTCCTTAGCGAAGCGAGCCGCGTGCTCGTTGTCGCGCCGGAGGGTGGTGCGTGAGTTCAAGGCCTCGATGACGTCCACCTGGGGCAGGACGCGCATGACGGCTGCTTCGGCCAGGTGCTCGCCGCGGAATCGGTCGAACGGATGCGGTATGCAGACCAGCCCGCCCTGCTCCTTGATGCGCTGCACCGTTTCCTCGGCGCTGAGTCCAGCCGGGACCTCCTCCTGAAGGAAGAGGCCGATGATCTCACCCTCTGAGCTCTCGACCTCCTCGCCGATAATCACCCTGAAGGACGCCAACTTCTCCACGGCGAGAGCGCCACTGATACTGCCGTGATCGGTGACGGCCACGCAGTTGATGCTCCGCTCGAGGCAGGTCTGTACGTATTTCTCGGGCGATGTGAGAGAGTCGGGCGAAAAGTAGGTGTGCGTGTGGAGGTCAGCCTTCAGCAAGGGGTTCGTCCTCCTCGTCCTCGGGGGCATAAGCGGGCTCATCCTCGTGCAGTTCCCTCGACGCCTCCTCCCGGTAGGCGGCAAACGCCTCTTGCAGGCGAGTGATACGGAGCTCCGCCTTGTCTAGGAGTTCCTGACAGCTCTGGGCCAGGCGCATGCCCTCCTCGTAGAGGGTCAAGGCCTCCTCCAAAGGCAAACCACCCTCCTCCAGCTTGGCCACCGTCTCCTCCAGACGGCGGAAGGCCTCCTCGAAGTTTTCGCTGGTCTCAGAAGCCATACTGCTTCGACACCTCCGCCGGGAAGCTGCCATCGGCTACTTGCACGTCCAGGCCCTCGCGGCCCTTGACCTGGCTCACGCTGCGCACCACCTGGCCATCAGCTCGCCGCTGCACGAGAGCGTAGCCGCGCGCGAGCGTGCCCGTGGGCTCCAGGGAGCGAAGCTGCAAAGCATGGGCTTTCAGGCGCTCCCTGTAACCATTCAGGCTCTGAGCCATCGCTGATTGAGCGGTGTTCACGAGGAGAGTTAGTCGCTGCCTCTCCAGCTCCACGTTGGGGACGCTGCGACGCAGGCGGAGCAGGAGCTGCTCCGCTCCGGCTCGATGACGGGCCACCTGGCCAGCCATCCACCCCTCCATTGTGACTATGGAACCCCTGATCTGGCGCGAGATCTCGCTTCGGTCTGGCACCACCAACTCGGCTGCCGCCGAAGGGGTGGGAGCCCGCAGGTCGGCCACGTAGTCGGCGATGGTGTAGTCGGTCTCGTGGCCTACCGCCGACACTATCGGTATGCGGCTGGCGTAGATGGCCCGCGCCACGACTTCCTCGTTGAAGGGCCAGAGCTCCTCCAGCGAGCCGCCGCCGCGGGCGACGACGATCACGTCGATATCTGACTCACTGTTCAGGACGGACAGTGCTTCCACGATGGCCGGCGCCGCCTCGTCTCCCTGCACAGGAGTGGGAGCCAGAATGATCTCGGTCAGAGGCCAGCGGCGTCCGACAATGTTGCAGATGTCGTGGAAGACGGCGCCAGCGGGGGAGGTGACCACGCCGATGCGCTGTGGGAAGGCGGGAAGCGGCCGCTTGCGCGAGGGCTCGAACAGGCCCTCCTCCTCAAGCTGAGCTTTCAGGCGCTCGAGTTGGGCCTGCCAGATGCCGACACCAGCCGGCTGGACGAAATCGACGTTCAGTTGCAGTTCGCCCCGCCGCTCGAAGAAGGAGATGCGGCCGTGGGCCGTTACCTGCGTGCCATCCTCAAGGGGCGTGCCGGCGTGCTGGCGGCGAAACATCACGCAGCGAATCTGGGCCGACTCATCCTTGAGGGTGAAGTAAGTGTGGCCAGCCGCCGAGCGAGTGAGGTTAGAGACCTCGCCCTCCACCCAGAGGTCAGCCAGATGGACATCGGTCTCCAGAAGCTCGCGGACGTAGGTGGCAACCTGGGCGACCGAATAGATTTCTCTCATCTGATTGATCTACTAGATCCACCCCAACAGGCCTGCAAAAAGGATAATGGCAGTGAGATCAACGGCATAGATGACAAGCACTGTTGCGATTTTGTCCCGTATCTTCTCCATATCATACACCCAGAATGACACCGCCATGAAGGGAAGGTAGCCCAAGAGGACGATAAGTCCGATGTTTGGGAAATTCCACCAGGGGTATTCCCAGACCAAGACGTCTGCTCTGTTCAGCAGCACCTCGACAAAGACACAGAGGATCGCGTTGACAACAGCAAAGAGCCATCGATTGGGAATGCCCAGGATCCTGAGCCTCTTGTCGGCTGGGAGCATCTTTGTGAAGGCCACACCGGCGATCGCAAACATGGCGCTTATTTCGATGGTGAGCCCCACAAAGATCAGATAGGCAGTATCACCAGGTGTAGTCCATACGGCAGACCGGTCGGTGAAGTGCAAGACCAGGGCATTCCACGTCTCGTTGAACAGGTCCATCCCATAGAAAGCGAGCCCTGCGAAAACGGCGCTCCAGTTTCGCCGCTCGACCTCGACAGCATAGACGTATACCACAAACGCAAGAAGAGGGATCAGATACCACTGGAAGAGGCTCTCGTCTCTCAGGATCTTGAGGGCCTGTTCGGAAGCTTCGGTCACTCTCTCATCTACTTGATCTCTGCGGGATAGATCCCGCAGAAAGACTCACTGGATTTGCCACCGGACATGTGCCAGTCTTGGCTCACGCCTTCCCCAAGTAGTCGCCGCTACGGGTGTCCACCTTCACCCGGTCACCAGTGTTGATGAACAGGGGCACCTGGACGGTCATGCCCGTCTCCAGGCGGGCGGGCTTGGTGCCGCCCTGGGCCGTATCGCCGCGGACCCAGGGGTCGGTCTGGGCCACCTTCAGCTCGACTGCCGCCGGCAACTCGATACCGATGGCCTCGCTGCCATGGGTGAGGAGCTGGCAGGTAGCGTTTTCGCTAAGATACGGAAGGGCATCGCCTAGCTGCTCCGTGTTGAGAGCGATCTGGTCGTAGGTCTCGGTGTTCATGAAGTGGTGCAGGTCACCGTCGGCGTAGAGGTACTGGGCTGGCTGACGCTCCACCCGCGCCCGCGAAAACTTGGTGCCCGCCTGCACCACTCGCTCGGTGATGTGGCCGGCACGGATGTCTTTGAGCTTCATGCGCACCTGAGCGGAGCCTCGTCCGATCTTAATGTGCTGAAAGTCCAACACCTGATAGAGCACGCCGTCTACCTCGACGGTTGTCCCTTTGCGGAGGTCGCCAGCGTCGATCATCCTTGCCTCACCCCACTTCTACATCGAGTCTGCCTGCCCTCAGGCAGGCGCAGCCTGTCATACGAGCTCGCTTCCCAGAATACCAAGGGCCATCAACCCCCCAAAGACGACGATGAGATTGGCCGTCTGCTGTGGCAGGAAGGCCAGGGCCCGCCGCAGATCTTCGTCGGCGACGTTCAACTGGCGGATCATCCTCAGGGGCAACACGATTGTCGGAAGGGCAAGCAAGACCCAGGGAGTAACGGTCGCCCCGAAGGCTACCACGAAGGCGTAGGGGGTCAGCACCAGGAAGTAATAGGCGTACCTCGAGCCGCGCTCACCCAGGACCTGGGCCAGAGTCGTGGCGCCGATCCGGCGATCGGCCTGGGCATCGCGATAGTTGTTGGCGTGGAGGATGGCAACAATGAGCAGTCCCAGGGGCAGGGAGAAGAGCAGGGGCAACAGCTCCAGCTTCCCCGCTTGCACGAAGTAGGAACCAAGCACCAGCAGCGGCCCGAAGGAGATGAATATGCCTACATCCCCCAGGGCCCGATACTTGTAGCCGAGCGGGTCGGCGGTGTAGAAGAGGCCCAGGAATAGACCGACCGCGCCCAGCGCCAGGAGCTCCCAGCCGCTCTGGGAGGCCAGATAGCCACCGACCGCCACGCCCGCCAGGAAGAAGAAGCCGGTCAGCAGGAGGACGTCTCTGGGACGCAGCATGTTGTCCACCAGCGTCCTGTCATCGGCGTGCTCGACGGTATCGGCGCCCCGCTGGAAGTCGAAGTACGTGTTGGTAAGGTTGGCGCCGATGTGGAAGAAAAGACCACCCAGCAGAGTGAGCAGAAAGAGAGGCCAGTCCCAGAAGTCGGCGCGATAGGCCAGGGCACCTCCCACCAGCATGGGCACGACGGACGCCGGGAAGGACCAGGGGCGCGTGGCCAGCAGCCAGGCCTTGGGGCCGCGAGGCACTGCTGCTTGCTCCTGAATCGCGGCATCTGTCATCGTGCCAAATCCTCCCGCCGAACACTCTTGGGCGCTTTGGTCAGCACCCGCGCACGCCCGTCCTCCAGCACCACCATGTCCTCAATGCGGACGCCACCCCAGCCGCTGATGTAGATGCCCGGCTCGATGGTGAACACCATGCCGTCGGCCAGCACGTCCTTAGAGGCGCGGGCCAGGCGAGGCGACTCGTGGATCTGCAGGCCAACGCCGTGGCCGAGACCGTGGCCGAAGTTTTCGCCGTAGCCGGTCTCGGCGATCACGTTGTGCGCCAGTAGATGAGCCTGCTCGCCGGTCATGTCCTTGCGGATCAGCGCCTCCGCCGTCAACTGCGCCGTCAGAACTATATCGTAAATCTTGTCGAATTGCTCGTCCGGCTGACCGAGGAAGAGGGTGCGGCTGAGGTCGGAGCAGTAGCCGGCCAGGCGCACCCCCAGGTCGATGATGATCGGTTGTCCCTCCTGTATCCTCTCGTCACGAGGGTAGGCATGGGGCATCGCCGACCAGGGGCCGGCGGCCACAATAATCTCGAACGCAACGCCTTCGCCGCCGTGCTCGCGGATGTACTTCTCGATCTCCCAGGCCGCCTGCGTCTCCATCCAGCCGGGCTCGATGCGCTGGGCAATGTCTGCGAAGGCCTCCTCGCCCAGGTCGACGGCTCGCTCGATGGCCGCCAGCTCGTCGGCGTCCTTGGTGGCCCGAAGCTGCTCTACGAGTAGCGGCGCCGCCAGCAACTTCGGCCGCTGGGCGGCGGGCATGTCCTTCACAGCCTTAGTGATCGTCTGATAGGTGGCGACGGTGATATCGCTCGCCTGGAAGCCCAGTTTCTTGCCCGCCAGCCCCGCCTCGCCCACCAGCGAGGCGAACCACTCGGGCAGAGGACCGCTGGCTGGGAAGAGGGTGAAGCCGGGGGCCTCCCGCTGGGCCTGCTCGTAGTAGCGAAAGTCCACGGCGATGAGGGCCGCCTCCTGGGTGACCAGCAGATGGCCCACAGAGCCGGTGAAGCCGGAGAGATAGCGGCGGTTGGCGCCCACGTTGCCGAAAGTGTCCTCGACGGGGCTGCTGACTAGAAGGCCGTCCAGTCCGGCATCCGCCATCTTCTGGCGAAGCCTGTCCAGTCGGCTACTCACGACCCTCCTCCCTCACCAGAGCCGCCAGCGCGTCCAGGGCGCGCAAGTAGCCTTCCCATCCCTGGCCGGAGATCTGCCCCGCGGCGATGTCGGCCATGACCGAGTGGCGGCGGAAGGGCTCGCGGGCATGAATGTCGGACAGATGCACCTCGATGAAGGGCAGGCCGCAGTCCTCCAGGGCATCCCGCAGGGCCAGGCTGTAGTGAGTGAGAGCACCGGGGTTGATTATGATGCCTTGCGCCTGGCCGGCCTCCGTCTGGATGAAGTCGATGAGGGCGCCCTCGTGGTTGGACTGAAAGGAGTGAAGCTCTACCCCGCGCTCGGTTGCCCGCTGGGCGACCCGCTCCTCGATCTCCTTCAGGGTGAGGGTGCCGTAGATCTCGGGCTGGCGTTTGCCCAGGGTGTTCAGGTTAGGCCCATTGATAAGAAGGAACCTCATTCGTCCTCGCTTTGCTTTCGCCGCGACCGCCACACATTGTAGAAGGCGGCATCGTACATGCGTCGCTTCTCGGCCTCGCTGACGTGGGTGTAGATCTGAGTGCTGCCTACGCTGGCGTGACCCAGAAGCTCTTGCACCACCCGCAGATCGGCCCCGCCATCCAGCATATGGGTGGCGAAGGTGTGACGCAACAGGTGGGGGAACACCCGCTCGTCGAGACCAGCCTTGAGGGCACAGCGGCGCACCATGATCTGGACCGCTCGCGCCGAGAGTCGATCGCCCTCCTTGTTGAGAAAGAGTGCCCTCTCGTGAGAGCGCTGAACCAGGGCCGGTCGCCCTTCGCGCAGATAGCGCTGCAAGGCATCGGCCGCCGCTCGGCCCATAAGGGCGATGCGCTCCTTGTTGCCCTTGCCCAGAACTCGCACCTCCTGCTCCCGGATATCCACGTCGCTGACATCTAGGGCCACCAGCTCGCTTATGCGAACGCCGGCGGCGTACAGGAGCTCCAGAATAGCCCGATCGCGCAAGGCCTTGGGGCTGTCGCCCTCAACCGCACCCAGAATGGCCAGAACCTGCTTGGGCGAAAGGAAGCTGGGCAGGCGACGCCCCTTCTTAGGGCTGTGCACGCCCGCCAGCGGGTCGTGCTCGATGTGGCCCTGGCGAACCAGGAAGCGATAGAAGGAGCGGATACTGCTCACCTTGCGGGTGATGCTGCCCGGAGCCATCTTCTGCTCTCTCAGGCGGGCCAAATAGCCGCGCAGAAGATAGCGGTCGACATCGCGGATGTCCCGACCGGCATCCTCGGCATAGCTGAAGAAGGAACGGAGGTCGCTCTCGTAGTTGCGCAGAGTGTAGGGCGACAGGTTGCGTTCAGCCTGAAGGAAGTGCAGGTAGGCCTGAAGCAGCTTCTCCATGTCGGTCTTGCCTGGACTACTGCCGGCCCGCCGGCGAGCCTGTTGTTGCAGGCGCGTCCTGCGGCGCCTGGCCTCGCCAGCGACACTGGCTACAGCGGCCGCGCCCCTCGCCAGCGGCGAGTAGCAGGCCGCCGCACTCAGGGCAGGGCGAGGACAGCGGACGGGTCCAGGTGGTGAACTGGCACGAAGGGTAGTTGGCGCAGCCGTAGAAGACACGACCGCGGCGGCTGTGCTTCTCCACAATGTCGCCGCCACACGAGGGACAGCGAGCGCCCGTCTTTGCCAGAAGGGGACGCGTGCTCTTGCACTCAGGATAGCGGGAGCAGGCCAGGAAAGGCCCATAGCGGCCCCGCTTGGCGACCATGGGGGCGCCACACTCGGAGCAGGTCTCATCGACGGCGGGCAGAGGCTCTCCCTCGCCCTCCAACGGCCGAGTGTTCCGACACTGGGGATAGCCAGAGCAGGCCAGAAAGCGACCCCGCTTGCTCCAGCGAATGACCATCGGCTGGCCGCACTGGTCACACACTTCGGTCGTCTCTTGGTGAGCCGGCGGCGCTTCGCTAGCGACGGTCAGGGCCCTCATCAGGGGAGCATAGAAGTCCTGCACGACCGGCTGCCAGGGCCTCTCGCCGCGGGCGATCTCATCGAGTTCGTCCTCCATCTCGGCGGTGAAGCTCACGTCCATGATGTCGGGGAAGTAGGTGGTCAGCAGATCGCTGACCACGAACCCCAGCCCCTCTGGTCTCAGGCGGCCGTTCTCCTTTCCCACGTAGCCTCGTCCCTGGACGGTCGCGATGATCGGCGCGTAGGTGCTGGGGCGGCCGATGCCGTTCTCCTCGAGTGCCCTGACCAGAGTGGCCTCGGTGTAGCGAGGAGGCGGATCGGTGAAGTGCTGCTCAGGGAGGAGCTCAAGGAGACGAAGGAGGTCGCCGACCGCCAGCTCGGGCAGAGGGTTCTTGCCCAGGTCTTCCTCTTCCTCGCCTTCCTCCCTTGCCTCGGCATACAGATGACGGTAGCCGGGGAATGCAAGCTGGGTGTTGACAGCCCGAAAGAGGTAGACGTCGCGGCTGCGTGAAGGCTTGGCCTCGACGTCCACCGTGGTGACGTCGTAGAGGGCGTCGGCCATCTGGCTGGCCACCATACGCTGCCAGATGAGGGTGTACAGACGATCCTGGTCGCGGTTGAGGTAGCGCCGAACCTTCTCCGGCTCACGATAGGTCGAGGTGGGGCGGATGGCCTCATGGGCCTCCTGCGCCCTCTTCACCCTCCTCCTGTATGCGCGAGGCGAGTGAGGCAGGTAGGGTTGGCCGAACTTCTCCCGGATATAGGCCCGCGTCTCGTCCCGAGCCGAATCGGCCACCTGGGTGGAGTCGGTGCGCATGTAGGTGATGAGCCCGACCTCGCCTTCTTCGTCGATGGCCAGCCCCTCGTATAGCTGCTGGGCGACGCGCATCGTCCGCTGGGCGGTGAAGCCCAGGCGGCGCCCGGCCTCCTGCTGGAGGGTGCTGGTGATGAAGGGCGGCGAAGGCCGCCGTGCCTGCTTCTTCTTCTGGACAGCGGCCACGCTGAACGCCGCCGGCTGAAGAAGCTGCACTAGGCGATCAGCCTCGCTCTGGCTGACGATCTCCAGCTTCTTCCGCTTGCCGGCCAGACCCGTCAGCTTGGCACGGAAGCTCTGCGGATCGTTTTCCTTTGATAGCTGCGCCTCGATTGTCCAGTATTCCTTGGGCACGAAGCCCTGCACCTCCCGCTCACGCTCCACCACCAGACGCAGGGCCACTGACTGCACCCGCCCGGCGGAGAGGCCGCGCGCCACCTTCTTCCACAGAAGGGGACTCAGGTTGTAGCCGACCAGGCGGTCGAGGATGCGGCGGGCCTGCTGCGCCTGCACGAGCTGCATATCGATGGCGCGGGGGCGACGAAAGGCCTCCCGCACCGCCTGGGCAGTGATCTCGTGGAAGACCACTCGCTTCAGGGAGGCCTCATCGAAGCCGGCTGCCTGTACCAGGTGCCAGGCGATGGCTTCGCCCTCGCGGTCGGGGTCGGTGGCCAGGAAGACGACCTGCGCTTTCTTGCCGGCGGCAGCTATCTCGCTCACCACCCGCCGTTTCTCCTTGGGGACGATGTAGTAGGGCTCGAAGCCCTGCTTGACATCGACCCCCAGGGCCGACTGGGGCAGGTCGCGCACGTGGCCGACCGAGGCCTTCACCTCGTACTGACGGCCGAGGATGTTGGCCACCGTACGGGCCTTGGCGGGCGATTCCACGACCACCAGGCTCTTGCTGCCTCTTTTTGCTACAGGGGTCATGTTCCGTAGATAGCGCCAGCCTCGCGAGTGCGCACGTAGCTCATGGGGCCCATCTGGCGCACCAGGCCCTTCAGCTCCAGCATGGCCAGAGCGCTGCTCACGGCTGCGATGGGCAGGCCGCTGAGGCGGCGCACCTCATCGATATGGATGGGCTCCCTAGAGATGTGACGCAGGAGGCGCTCCTCCGTATCGGTGGCGGGGACCAGTTCCTTCATCTCCATCTGCTGAGGCACCATTGTTAGGTTCAGTTCCTCCAGGATGTCCTGGACGCCCTGCACCAGCTTGGCTCCCTCCTGGATGAGGCGATGGGTGCCGCGGCTCTGGGCCGCGAAGACGCTGCCGGGCACGGCGAACACCTCTCGGTTCTGCTCCAGGGCCAGGCCGGCGGTTATCAGGGCGCCGCTCTTCACGTCGCCCTCCACTACCAGCACACCCAGGCTCAGGCCGGACATGATG
>CP070630.1:634336-656569 GCA_020356025.1 Dehalococcoidia bacterium
AACAGGATCCTGCCGCGGCGGATGAGGGATGCGATATTGGTGCGCCAAATGGACATAAAAGTGTGAGGCCTATCCTGAAGGTGGTGCGCAGGCCCCGGTTCCCGCTATAGAATGGGAAGAGGAGATTGCTCCATTAAGGTTTCCCCTGGTCTAACGAGTGGGGGGGCCAATTCACATGTTGGCTAAGGAGAAAGCCGCAGACAGGCGGCACGGCACCCGCGTCCAACGCCTGAGAGCGCGAATAATAGAGGCTCCGCACGAAGTGTGTATCGAGCGGGCGCGCTACCTAACTCAGGCCATGGCCGCGAATTGGGACCTGCACTCGCTTACCCGTATGAGCATGGCGCTGGAGCACATTCTCGACAACATGACTGTTGTCATCAGAGACGATGAACTCATCGTAGGATGCAGGACAAGCAAGCTCAAAGGGGCGCCGCTTTTCCCCGAGAACAAATGGAAATGGATAGAGGGAGACCTGGAGGCCTTTGGGCAGAGGGTGCTCCAGCGGGTGCTGATCACGGAGGAAGAACAGCGGGAGCTTAAGCAGGACATCCTCCCCTTCTGGCGCGGCAAGACGGTGGAGGATCGACTGGAAGATCGCCTGCCGCCAGATGTGGCCGAGGACATGGACAAGTACATTTTCACCATGGTCTTGGAGATCACCTACGGCATCGGCCACTTCACGATGAACCATCCGAAGGTGCTGAAGTTGGGGCTTTCGGGGATTATTGCGGAGGCTGAGCAGCTATACAAGGGAATGAGTCCTAAAGAGCGGCTGGAAGATAAGGGTTTGTTCTATGATGCGGTGATCCGTTCCCTGAGAGCCACCATACGGTTCGCCAATCGATACGCCGATCTGGCAGCGTCGCTGGCCGAGGAAGAAGCCGATCCGCAGCGGGCCGAGGAGCTAAGGACCATAGCCCGGGTATGCCAGCGGGTTCCGGAGCAGCCGGCGGAGACTTTCCGCGAGGCGGTCCAGTCTGTCTATTTCGTCCATCTCGTCTCTCAGATAGAGTCCGGCGGAAATTCGATTTCTCTGGGTCGGATAGACCAGATTCTCTATCCGTACTACCTGGCCGACAGGCAGTCGGACAGGATCACGCCGGAGCAAGCCAGGGAACTTCTGTCGTTGCTCTTCATCAAGACCAATGAGATATGGAATATTCTGGAGGAAGCGTACATTCCCGCGGGCGAGGGCGTGGAAGGCAAGACGACGCAGAACGTCACGGTCGGTGGTGTTGGGGCCGACGGTGAGGATGCTACCAACGAGCTGAGCTACATCGGGCTGGACGCCTACGCTGACGTGCGGACGGTTCAGCCCGACTTCGGGGTGCGGCTAAACGCGAAGGCACCCAAGGATTTCTTCCGAAAAGCGATCGAGTACGCGAAAGACGGCGTTCTGATGCACTTGTTCAACGATGAGGCAATCATCAAATCTCTACAGGAAGCGGGACACGCTCTCGAGGATGCGCGCGATTACGGTGTTGTGGGATGTCTTGAGCCGAACGCGCAGGGCAAGACCTTCGGTTCGACCTTCGCCGTCCAGTTCAGCGGGATCAAGTGCCTCGAGTTGGCTCTGAGCAATGGCGTGGATAACATCTTCGGCCATCAGTCCGGCATCGAGAGCGGAGACCCCGCCACATTTGCTACCTTCGGTCATGTGTGGAATGCGTACGACGCTCAGGTGTCCCATTTCATGGGGCAGATGGTCAAGGGCATGGCCGTACTTGATCAGGCTATCGCGGAGCTTGTGCCGTCTCCGTTCGCATCAGCCATGATAGATGGGCCGATGGAGAAGGGCCTGGACCTTACCCGAGGAGGAGCCACATACAATTCCACCGGCGTTCAGTTCATTGGCTTCTCGAATGTGGTAGACGGCCTGTATGCGGTAAAGAAGGCGGTCTTCGAGGATGGGGTGATGTCGCTGGAGGAGCTAGCTAGCTGCCTGGCGGAGGATTGGGACGATGCCGATGACAAGAGATCGTACCTCTTGCACAAGGTTCCCAAATATGGAAACGACAACGATGAAGTGGATGCCGTGGCGGCAAGAGTGCTGGCGCATTTCTGTGACGAGCTGCTAAAGCACAGGAGCTATCGAGGCGGCGCATTCTGGCCGGGGGTCTTCACCGTGGGATTCCATATTGTCATGGGGGCGTTTGCCGCCGCCAGTGCGGACGGGCGCCATGCCGGTGACATCCTCGGCAACGGAATTACCCCCACAAACGGGGGTGCGCTTAGCGGCCCCACGGCGGTGCTCAACTCAGTCACCAAACTGCCTCTCACACGCATCTACAACGGCGTCAACCTCAACATGAGGTTTGACGCGGGCAGGCTCAACCCCGAGATTCTCATGGCACTCATGAAAACGTACTTCCGGCAAGGGGGACGCCAGGTTCAGTTCAACATGCTCGACTCCGCCACTTTGAGAGACGCCCAGGCGCACCCCGAGAAGTATCGCGACCTGGTGGTGAGAGTGAGCGGATATTCGGCCCTGTTTACGGGGCTGAGCGAGACAGCCCAGAACGAGATCATAAGCCGCATGGAATACGAATTATAGGGCAGGGATGGCTGCGTGGCGGCGCTCTGCGCTCTTCATGAGTGAGATTCATCCTCGGCGACCGGAGGCATGAGATGACAAAAGTTGTAACGATGAAAGAAGCGGTGGCTGAACACGTCAACGACGGCGACTTTCTCTTCATCGGCGGCTACATCTGCAGGACTCCGTTTGCCGCCATA
Organism: Dehalococcoidia bacterium; assembly: GCA_020356025.1. GTDB lineage: Bacteria > Chloroflexota > Dehalococcoidia > SM23-28-2 > SM23-28-2 > SM23-28-2. Next base: position 637,073 of record CP070630.1, read on the forward strand.
CACGAGATCATCCGGCAGGGGAAGAGGGAGCTGACGCTTACCAGGAGCAACGCGGCCGATGACTTCGACATGATGATCGGCGCGGGCGTGGTGAAGCGGTTCATCGCCACTTTCCTCTCGCTTGGCTTCTTCGGCCTGGGGCGCTGCTACCGGCGCTCTATCGAGAAGGGGATCCCGCACAAGATAGAGGTGGAAGAGTACACGAACCTATCGCTGCCCATGATGCTCATGGCCGGCGCCATGGGGATGCCGTTTGTGCCCGTCAAAGATATGGCAGGCTCGGATCTGATGAACGTGAAGTCCTTTATGGGAGACAACAAGTACAAGATGATCGACTCCCCCTTTGATGGGAGCCCAACCATAGTGGTGCCAGCGCTTAACCCTGATGTGGCGATAATCCACGTACAGCAAGCGGATGAACTGGGAAATGCCCAAGTATGGGGCATCGGTGGCGACTGCCAGGTAGGCGCCAACGCAGCGAAGAAGGTCATCGTAAGCTGTGAAAGGATCGTCAGTAGAGACATCATCGGAAAGGATCCCTCCCGCACCATCGTTCCGGACTTCAGGGTCGTCGCTGTCGTGGAGGAACCCTTCGGCGCTCATCCGGGCTATACTCCGGGTTTCTATGACGTGGATTTCACCTTTGGCTACCAGTACCAGCAGGCATCCAACACAGTCGAAAGTTTTCAAGAGTTTCTGGACGAATGGGTATTCGGGCTCAATAGCAGGGCCGAGTACATCCAGCATTACATAGAAAGATTCGGCTACTCTGCTTTCAAAGGTCTGCAAGCAGAGTTCGACTACGGTTATCCAGTCAGCTACACGTATTGAGACCACCCGAGATAGTTGCAGGACTCGGGACGGGAGCATTGGAGATGAAGCAGCAGTCTCGCGACTACACGAAGCCTGAACTTATCGCCTGTTGCGGCGCCAGGGAGATCAGGGACTACGATGTGGTGCTGGTCGGGACTGGGTTTCCCACCATGTGCGCCAACATCGCCACCCATACCCACGCGCCGAACGCTAGGTTGATGCAGGAGTCGGGTGTCTACGACGCGCAACCGAAGAGACCGGCGTTGTCTGTAGGTGACCCATGCCTTAATCCAGGAGCGGCCATGATAGGCACCTTGGTGGATATCATGGGGATGTTCCTGCAGGCGGGCTGGGTCGATGTCGGCTTCCTGTCGGGCAGCCAGGTTGACAAGTACGGAAACATCAATACCACGGCTATCGGAGACTACGATAATCCGAAGAGCCGTCTTCCCGGAAGCGGCGGGGCAAACCCCATTGGCTCATTGGCGAGAAGGGTGCTGATCATTGCCCTGCACGACACCCGGCGGTTGGCGGAAAGGGTAAACTTCATCACCACCCCGGGATACATTGACGGGCCGGGCGCCAGGGAGAAATGGGGGCTTCCAGCGGATACCGGCCCGGAAGTTATCATCACGAACAAGGCCGTGCTGCGCTTCGATAAGGCCACGGGCGAAGCCTATCTGGCGACCTACCATCCGGACACTTCGATAGAAGAAGTTCGGGAGAACACTCCCTGGGACCTCAAAGTGGTCGATGATGTGCACGAGACGGAACCGCCGACTGAAGAGGAACTCAGGGTCCTGAGGGAAGTACTTGACCCCAGCCGCAAGCTCTCGGCTTATGAGCGCCGTGGCTACGTGTGACATCCTCTGACAGGAATGATGAGAGGAGAAATGGGGAAGAGCATGGAATACACACGAAAGCTGGCGGAGTTCTGCGCCGGGGTGTCTCTGGAGCGCCTGCCCGGCGAGGTGATTGACAAGGCCAAGCTTTGCATTCTGGACTTTTTCGCCAATGTCTATGGCTCGCTGGAGCTGGAAGCGGTCTCAGGGGTAGTGTCCTACATACGTTCATTGCGAGGGCCCGAAACCGCCACGGCCCTGGGTTGCGGATTCAAGACGGGAATCCACAATGCGGCGTTTCTTAACGGCACCACTGCCGAGGCGATAGAGGCTCAGGACGGACTGCGGTTTGGAGGGAACCACCCGGGTACCGCCGTTATCCCCGCCGCCCTCGCAGTGGCAGAGAGTATGGGCCTCGGTGGCAAGGAGGTTCTCGAAGCGGTGGTGGCAGGCTACGAGGCTGCCGGCCGGCCGGCAGCGGCGATGCACCCTCACCATACACTGGCGGGATTTCTGCCCACTGGCACTTGCGGCGCCTTCGGAGCGGCGGCGGCGGCCTCCAAACTCATGGGCCACGATGCCGAAGGCATGCTCAACTCGTTGGGCAATGCGGGGTATCTCTCACCCATCTCGATGGCCGAGCATCTGATGGGTGGGTATACTTCGAAAATCGTGCAGGGGGGCCAGGGCGCAAGTGCGGGTCTGACGGCTGCAGGGTTGGCCGGCGTCGGTATTACCGGAGCTCCTTACGTTCTCGAAGGCTCGCACTTGAGTGGAGGCTTCACACAGATCACCACCCGCAGCGAGCCTGCACTGGAGAGAATTGTTGAGCAACTCGGCGAGCATTTCTCCATCATGGATATCTACCTCAAGCCCTACACTGCGTGCAGACATACCCACGGCGCCGCACAGGCCGCGCTGGAGCTGGTAGCCAGAGGGGATTTTGGGCCGCAAGACATTGAAGCGGTGGATGTCCACACATATCATATTGCGTCCGTTGCCGTCGGCAAGGGTGTAACCGGGGAAAGTACCTTCGTCTCGGCGCAGTTCTCGTTGCCGTATGTCGTTGCTGCTTGTTTGATCGACGGAGAGATGGGGCCGGCGCAGTTGAAGGAGGATCGAATTTCCGATTCCGCTATCCTCGAGCTTTCTCAGAGAGTCAAAGTGAACGTAGACCCGGAACTGGCCAAGGCCTATCCCGGCATGACCTCCAGCCGAGTAGAGATCAGGCTCAGGAGCGGAGAGACGCTGGCGAAACAGATCGATATCCCAAAGGGAGACCCGCGGGACCCGATGACCGCCGAGGACGTGGCGAGCAAGGTGAAGCGTTTCGCTTCACAGAGGGATGAGAAGGCTCTGGACGAGGCAATCCGTCTATCGCTTGAACTCGAGAAAGTGGGAGACATTAGAGAACTGACGGCAATCATTTGAGAGTCAAGCATCGCCGGGCAAAATCGCCATTGGCGGTAGCACAATGGAGTAAGACATGGACTTTGATCTGAACGAAGAACAACGGATGCTTGTTGATATGCTGAGCACTATGGGGAAGCGGGAGGACTTCAAGAAGCTGGCAGTGGAGATCGACAAGAGCGGGGAGTTTCCCGGGCATTTGGTGAAGAAGTATGCCGAGTTGGGGCTGCTGGGAATGACCCTATCACCTGAGTATGGCGGCAGCGGTCAACCGGGCATAAATGCCATACTGGCCATCGAGGAGCTGGCGAAGTTCAGTCCTATGATAGCTACCCCCGTGTTCGAGTCGAATATCGGGCCGGTAAGGGTCATCGACACTTTCGGGACTCAAGAGCAGAAGAGCGCCATCATACCCGGCGTGTGCAAGGGCGAGCTGAGCGTCTCGGTTAGCATGACCGAGCCGGAGGCGGGATCGGATCTCACTTCTCTCTCCACGAAGTTGGTAGAAGATGGGGATGGATATTCGCTCAATGGGCGCAAGGTGTTCATCTCAGGGGGAGGAGAGGCTAGCCACTACCTTGTCTATTGTCGTTTTGGGGACGTTCCGGGATATAAGGGAATTGGAGCCGTCATAGTCGAGAAAGGGACCCCAGGCTTTACGTTCGGGAAGCAGGAAGAGTTCATGGGTCTGCGAGGCATGCCGTCATGCGACCTCATTTTCGAGGACGTAAAGGTTCCGAAGGAAAATGTGGTGATTGAGGAAGGGGGATTTAGGAACCTGATGACGACATTCGATCTCGAGCGGTGTGGCAATGCCGCGATGTGTCTTGGCGTTGCCGGTGGTGCTCTTGAGGAGGCAAAGGCCTACGCCACTGAACGAAAGGCCTTCGGCAGGCCGATATGCGAGTTCCAGGACATACAGTTCATGATCACCAATATAGCCATGAAGTTGGACGCCGCGCGTCTGCTCGTGTATCGAGCTGCCACTGGCGCTGGCAGAGGCTTCCCTTCGATGTACGAGTCTGCTATGGGAAAGTGCTTTGCCAACGAAATGGCTGTCGAAGTCACCAACGCAGTCATGCAGGTTTTCGGTGGCTATGGATACAGCAAAGAGTTTCCGGTGGAGAGGATGCACAGGGACGCACTCGCTTGGAGGGTCGCAGGCGGCACGGGTCAAATGCTGAGAATCACTATGGCCAGTATCCTTTTCGCGAGACGCTTTGATCAGAGACCCGGAGCGTGACGGCTCACCGCCGCCGTGCATCACGAGTAGAGGAAGACGGCCACATACGCACCCAAGAGAGCCGCCACCGCTAGCTGATGAGAGACGAGCGCCAGACGGATCTGGCCCAGCCCATTCTGGCTGATGAGTCTGCGGCCAACATACAGCGACCCCACGGTCCCCAGCGCGACTAGCGCATACTGCACGCCCCGCACCAAGCTGGAGGATGCGCTGAATGTAAGGCCACTCCAGTCCTGACCGCCCAGGAGGTTGCCGATGCCGGGCAAAATATCTGAGGCACCGGTGAGCAGCGGCCACATCTGGTGTGCCACCTCACCCGCCAGAGCTAGCGGCAACACCGAAAGGGCAAACCAGCGAAATACCGTCGCCGTCTCCACGGAAGCCCGCGCGCTGACCGCCAGCGCGGCCGCCCACAGCATCGCACCAACAGCCAAGATGCTGGCCAGGAGCATCACCGCGAGCGCTACTCCCTCTCTGTCCAGCGCTGAAAGCAGCCGGTCGTAGAGTCCCGTTTCCCGCAGCTCCATGGCCAGCACCGTCCCCACCAGCACCGGCGCAAATACCGCCGTGGCCATGCTGAGCTGGGCACTGCTCCAGAGTTCACTCAGCGGCATCCGTAGGTTGAGACGAACGGAGCGATTCGTGCAGCTCTTGACGCATCTTCCGCAGAGGATGCAGGACTCATTGTCCCGCAGACTGAAGGCCCCCGCGTAGACCGGGCAGCCATCGCTCTCCGCCGATCCAGTGAAGCAGACATGGTCCTGGCAGTCTGCGGTGCAGATCTCGTTGTTGCTGCGAAGTTCCAGCGCCGACAGGCGGGCATAGGTGCCCACCATGCGTCCCAGCGGACAGAGGTAACGGCACCACGCCGAGCGCTCGAAGATGACCCCGGCGATGACTGCGCCGCCAACGATGGCCAGGATAAGAAAGCCGGTAGCTGCACCAGACGAGACCATATCCGTGCTCTGCTCCGTCCAGATGATCAGAGCAAAACCAGCCGCTGCCAAGTATGGCCCGCCCTGCCTCAGCCAGGGAGGCACCTTGCGGCCAAGGGTCCACCAGCTCTGGAGACCTCTCGCAGCAGCGCCCATGGGACAGACAGCACACGATAGTCGTCCGAAGAAGAAGATACTGAGGGCCAGGGCCGGCCAGCCGATCGCCCAGAGAAGAGGCAAGGCCGGATTGTCCGGCACTCCCTTCGGCCCGAAGAAGGCCAACCCCGTCGCCAGGGCCAGGATGGCCACCGCCAGCACCTGAAAGGCAGCCGGAAAGGCCGGGGCTTCCCATAAGCGCCGCATCCAGGAAAGCCTAAGGAGATTGACTCGCCCGGTGTCCTCCAGCGGGCCTAGGCCAATGAAGATCTGCTCCGGAGTCAGCTGGCGGCCGTCCGCCAGACTGATCCCTCGCCGGATGACCTCCTCCAGTTCGTCGAAGTTGCGGCTCCAGTCGTAGCCGAAGATGACATTGAGTGCGTCGGGCGTAATACCCTCTACGTCCTTGCCCGTAGTGCGGTTGTGCTTGGCGATGAGATGGTCGACTAGGACCGGAAGGTCACGTTTCCGCTCTCGCAGGGGTGGCACCTCGATGGTGTGAGCGGATAGCAGCTCGTAGAGGCGACGGTCGAAGCTCTGCTCGGATACCGCCTTCTCTAAGTCCTGGTCAGAGGCTGCGATGATCCGCACATCCGACTCAACGGACTCGACTGCTCCGAGGGGGAAGACCTTGCCTGTCTCTATGAACTCGCGTAGCCTCTCCTGGACAGCAGGCGCCAAGCGCTCAGGCCTCTCTATCACTAGCGTGCCGCCGCTGGCGAACTCTAGATAGCCGATGCGGCTGGTCTTGGCGAAGGAGAAGCTACCGCGGTTGTGCCCGAACAGGGCACTCCCCTGGGAGATTTCGGCAACAAGAGTGTCGGCTTGGGACTCCTTACCATCGCCCCCGACGACTGCAATGGTGGCACAGTTTACCCCCAGCAGAATAGCCTCGGCCCGAGGGCTCAAACCATGAATGACCTGAGCCACCGCCCGCTTCTCGGTGCCCACCTCCCCCGTAATCAAAACAGGCCTGTCGTCGTGCGCTGATTCCTCCGCGGCCGCCCGGATCTTCTGCATCTCGCGGCTGGTGCCGACGAGTTCGGGCCATTCCTGATCCATGGACTGCGCCATGAATGTGCGAAGGGCTTGTTCACGGCTAGCCCCTCGTCGCATCAGCAGATTCGCCGAGCGCAGCCGCTGCCCGAATATGCCGAGCAATTCGCGGGCTAGAGAGGGTTGCTCTTGTAGGAGACGATCGAAGTCATTCTTCATCAAACGAAGGAGACGAGTGTCTTGGCCTGCTCGAACCGAGGCCGACCTCGGCTCCCCGGTGAGCAGTGCCATTTCACCGAAGCTCTCCCCGGGGCTCAGTTCCGCCAGGACCATCTCTGCCCCCTCCTCGTTGGTGGAGAAAACGGACACGCCTCCCTTCACGACTATGTACAGGCAGTCACCAGCATCGCCTTCCTGGAACATGACGGCGCCGGCAGGGAAGTCCAACAACTCAGCGCGAGCTGCTATCGCCTCCAACTGATCGCTGGGGATGGAGGCGAAAAGGAAGCTCTTCCGGAGGACTTCCCAGAATTGGCCTTCACCAGTTGCACGAGTAGTCACAGTTGCGCTCCTGGTTCAAAATGGGATGTCGTTGGCCACGGCGTAAAGCTTATAGGGCGATGGAGGTTATGGCAAACGGCGTTGACAACTGACCCACTTTCGCGCACCATTGCCTGCAAAGCCCGAACAAGAGTCGCCTACCAGCTCGTGTGACATGCCAGACCTTACTTGGTGCATGGGCCTGCCGTTCGCGGCCTCAGTGGTCATATGAAATCGCCGTCCTCGCGAAGAAGTCTTTCAATTGGGAGGCGGGATAGTGGAGGATCTCAAGAGCAGAATCAAAGAATTCGCTCTTTCTGAAGGGGCAGATCTCGTCGGAATAGCTACCGCGCGCAGGTTCCACGGCGCTCCAAACAGTCACAAGCCAAAGGACATCCTGCTTGAGGCGAGGACGGTTATTGTCTGTGCCAAAAGGGTTCCGAACAGCGTCGTCATGGAGGGGCCGGGCACCTCCTATCAAAGTGTGATGACTATTCTGTATCATGAACTTGACCTCATTGCCTACAAGCTGGCCATTCACCTTCAGCAACAAGGCTTAGCAGCTATTCCTGTGCCATCTGATGACCCCTACTACGACTGGAATCCAGATGAACTACATGGCCGAGGCGACTTGTCCCACAAGCACGCAGCTCAGGCTGCCGGACTGGGCAGGTTGGGCAGGAACTCGTTGCTGATCACCCCGGAGTTCGGAAACAGGGTCAACCTGGTTTCGGTGGTCACCAATCTGGATCTGGAGCCCGATCCGTTAGTTGAGGAGGAACTGTGTCCCTCGAAATGCATCCTGTGCGTCGAATCTTGCCCTGTGAAGGCAATCGGGGATGACCAGCAAGTGAATCAGAGAGCATGCCGCTCACATAGCCTTGTGAAGTTGCCTAAAGGACAGATCATCTACAGTTGTCGAGAGTGCAGGAAGGTCTGCCCGATCGGTGTGGCGCACTCCTCTCAAACTGAGGGGAGGGGGAAGTGAAACACGCTGCTCCGGAAATGGATGGCAAGTGTTCATAGGCGTCCGAGCAGGAGGTTGTTGTGAAGAAACCCAAGAGCAGTCTCATTTTTGATGACAGAGACTTCCCTATCAGCCTAGTACGCAGGTGCGTTCTCCAGGGTACGGGGATCGATATCGAGGAGGGGAGGCAGAAGCCCATCATCGCCATCGCTAATTCGCAGACGGAAATCAACCCGGGCCATATGCATCTAGGCGCCATCGCTCAGCGGGTGAAGGAAGGGGTGCATGCGGCTGGGGGCATCCCGTTCGAGTTCAGCGTGCCAGCTCCCTGCGACGGGATCACGGAGGGGCATGAGGGGATGCGGTTTGTCCTGGCCCAGCGGGACCTTATTGCGGATATCATCGAAACTCACGTCCGAAGCATGATGTACGACGGTATCGTGCTCATCGCCGGCTGCGACAAGATCGTCCCTGGGATGCTAATGGCAGCGGCCAGGCTAAATCTTCCCGCCATCTTCATCACGGGCGGTCCCAGCGCATGGAGCATCCGCTTCAAGAACACCTTCACGGGGAGTGTCGACCGTACATCGTATGAGGATCTGGGGGACAAGCTCGCGACGGCCACGCCTGTAACCTGCGGTGCGTGCGAGCTAATGGGAACTGCCAACACCATGCAGTGCATCACCGAGGCCTTGGGGCTCTCTCTGCCTCGTTCGGCGAACGTTCCCGCCTATCATGCGGAGAAGCTCCTTTTCGCTCGGATGGCGGGAAAGCGGATCGTGGAGATGGTGGAAGAAGAGCTCACGGCGGACAAGATCCTGACTCCTAAGGCCATCGAGAACGCGGTCATGGTAGACCTGGCCATCGGCGGCTCGACGAATTCTACCCTTCACCTGCCGGCTCTGGCTCACGAGATTGGCTTCGATCTTCCGCTGAAGGTCTTCAACGACTTCAACAAGAGAATTCCCACCCTCTGCGCCATATCGCCTAACGGGCCTTATGGCATCACCGAGCTCTACGTGGCCGGGGGCATTCCCGCGGTAATGAAGCGGCTGGCAGAGGACCTCCACCTCGACGCCCTCACCGTCACCGGCAGGACCACTGGTGACACCATCAGCGGGGCTTCCATTTTGGACGAGCAGGTCATTCCCGACAAGGCGAATGCCCATATGACGGAGGGGAGCACGGTCATTCTAGCAGGGAACCTGGCGCCGGAGGGCGCTGTAGTGAAGCAATCGGCCGTGGCGGAGGACATGCTCGTCTTCTCCGGCAAGGCGCGCGTCTTCGAGTCCGAGCACGACTGCCTGAAGGCCATCCGTGAGAAGACTATCCAGGAGGAGGAGGTAGTCGTGATCCGAAACGAGGGACCCAAGGGCGGTCCCGGCATGGCGGAGACCCTGGCGGTGACCCTAGGGTTGGAGCTGGCTGGCTTCAAGCGCGTCGCCCTGATCACGGACGGCAGGTTTTCAGGCGCCACGGCCGGTCCCTGCATTGGCCATGTCTCCCCTGAGGCCTATGTCGGTGGGCCCATTGCCGCCGCGAGGGACCGAGACGAGATCTTCATCGATATCCCGGCCAGAAAGCTTGAGTTGAGGCTGAGCGACGAGGAGATCAGGACTCGTCTGAAGGGCTGGAAGCCCGTGGAACGGGAGGTCCCGGCCGGTTTCATGCGGCGCTACGTTAAGCTGGTGAGTTCAGCCGCAAAGGGTGCCGTGCTGGAGTGAGCGCGAGCGCGCAAGACCTGAAAACCATGTTTGCGCGGCGATTCTTTCCAAACACCGCTCGAATTCGGCGATTGTAGACTTGACTTCGTCCTACGAGTCGGCGTGTCTGAGGAGGCCCTCGGCTCTCTCGCCCATCGACTGCGCGAAAGGCTGCGAGAGGCGGGCGCAATCAGACGGTTGATCATCACCGCTCGGGGCCGCGGCCTGTGGCTAGATCTATAGGCGACCGCGCGGGGGGTTGGGGAAGGGGAAGGGGAAAGGCAGCACGCCGCCGCCAGACGCAGTGTAGAAACTGTAACGGACAATTGCCACGCTTCGTCATACCTAATACAATGCGTGGTTTCTCGCGGGCGCTAACGCTGCTTAGGCTGCTGACGTGGCCGATGCACCATATCCGCTGGAAGATCATTCTTCCCTATGCCTTCCTCTCGATTGTGCTGGCCATTGTCGCAACCTATCTCGTCACTCGCCTTGTTACCAGCTCGCTGACCGAGCGGTTTGACAACCAGCTCGTGGAGGGAGGCCGCGTGACCGCTGACGCCGTCGTTCGGCAAGAGCGAGAGCACCTGGAAGTCGTGCGTGCTGTCGCCTTCACCGAAGGAGTCGCGGACTCAGTTCGAACGGGAGACGAGAAGGAGCTCGGGGACTTGGTGGAACCGATCGCCGCCAATGCAGCGGTCGAACGACTGGAAGTTCTGGACGCGCAAGGCCAGCGGGTGAAGACACTGACCCTCTCAGATGGAGAAGATTCCCGCTACGAGGAGATTAGCGACGACGACGAACCAGTTAATTGGCCGCTGGTTGGGCGGATCCTCCAGGGGGATGTCGACGAGCTTGGCGACAAGTACGCACAGATCGTTGAGACCAGCGAGGGCTTCGTCCTCTACACTGCGGGCCCGGTCTTGGAGAACGACGAGCTTGTGGGCGTCGTCTTGGTCGGGACGACTCTTGATTCATTTGTCGAGCAGGCAAAGACAGAGGCCCTGGCCGACATCACTGTCTACGATTTCTACGGCACCCCACTGAGTTCAAGCTTTGCCCAACCAGATGACGCCTCCAACGATGAGGCACGCCTGGATATCGGCGGTGCCGTTCTCGAGGAGGCGGTCTCAGGAGCTAGCGCCGTCCGCGAACAGCGCACCCTTTGGGGACGCGGCTACGACCTGCTATATGGGCGGCTCGAGGTGAGAGACCAGGTGGTCGGGCTCTATAGCGTTGGGCTCTCGACCGACTTCATCTTCAGCGCCGGAGCGATGACTCGCTTGCAGATGGCCCTGCTGTTTGGGACTGGCATGGCCGCCGTTCTGGCAGTTGGCCTCTTCCTGGCTCGTCTATTGACGCAGCCGCTGCTGCGGCTCGTTGGGGCGGCGCGACTCGTGGCCGCGGGCGACTTAACCGCGCGCAGCGGAATAATGGGCGCCGATGAGATCGGCACCCTGGCCTCCTCTTTCGACAAAATGACAGAGAAGCTGCAAAATCAGCACCTTGCCACCGTCAGGGCGCTGGCCTCCGCCATCGACGCCAGGGATCCCTACACGCTGGGCCACTCGGTGCGGGTGGGGCAGCTCGCCGCTATGCTAGGGCGTCATCTGGGTCTGGATGAGAGAACCCTCGCCCAGATCGAGATCGGCGGCTACCTCCACGACATCGGGAAGATTGGCGTCCCAGATGTCGATCTGTTGAAGCCGGGGCAGTTGACGGACGAACAGCGTCGCGTCATCAACGAACACCCTCGCATCGGCCTCGCCATCCTGGAACCGATAGATCTTCCGACGGAGGTCCTCGATTTCGTACGGAGTCATCATGAACGCCTGGACGGGAGCGGCTATCCTCAGGGCCTAAAGGACGAAGATCTGTCCATCATCGCCCGTATCGCTGCTGTGGCCGACATGTACGATGCCTTGACAAGTAGCCGGCCGTACCGTGGCCCAGCGACATCCGAGGAGGCATTGGACTTGATCCGCTCGCAAGCTGGGCAGATGCTTGACGTCCGGGTGACGGAGAGTCTTGCGTCAATCCTGCCCGAGTGGGAGCGCCGTCGGGTGACCGAGCACGCGCTCCAGGGTTTGAAGCTTCCTGACCTCGAAACCGGGAAGCTCCCGGTGTAGAGCAATTGCAGGCATGTGGCCTTCCGTTCGTCAAACTGTCGCTGCTCTCTTCATCCTGGCCGTGTCCGTCTTGCTGGTGGGCATCGCCTCCAGCATCGCTCTTGCTCGCCCACAGGTCGAACGTCTGGATGCCGACCCGGCCTCGGTGATTCAAGCGGACTACTCGGCTGACCCTCACGGAACCACCCTCGCTCCCCTCAGCGAGCGGATTATCGATGTTGTCCGTCGAGACGAGATCAGGCTTCAAGAGACAATCTCAGGGATCGAGTTCGTCCCCGTCTTCCATCTACCCGCGTCAGCGCCCACGGAAGACGGAGACGAACCCTTAACACCTGCTAAACCCGCTGCCAGCCCCGTCTGGCCGTCCGCAACACTTACTCCCGACACGCCCGGGCCCTCGCCCACGCCAAGTTTCACCGGCACGCCCACGCCGACACCCATGCCTACCCCTGTGCCAACGCCAAGCCCAGAGCCAGTGCCAAGCCCAAGCCCTGCACCCACACAGACGCCAGCCCCAGCGCCAACCGCTACACTCACACCCGCGCCAAGCCCTGTTCCAATGCCAAGCCCGGCCCCAACAGCTACCCCGACGCCTACACCCACTCCGACGCCTACGCCGACCCCGACGCCTACGCCGACCCCGACGCCCACGCCCACCCCGACGCCCACGCCGACCCCGACGCCTACGCCGACCCCGACGCCTACGCCGACCCCGACGCCCACGCCCACCCCGACCCCCACGCCTCTGGCTCAACTGTATTTGCACAATGATCCTTCGCCACCCACCGGGGACACGACTTCTCAGGCCGTTCTTCCCATGGACTCGACCGTGCCGACGGCGTCCATTCTGTACAACTATGACACTGATCGCGACACATTCCCTGGGCTAGTCATCGCTAGGGGGGGCAGCGGCCCAGGCGAAAACGACCCGACGAAGTACCAGGCCTGGCGCATGCCGGTAAGCACATCTTTGGAGCTTCAGGGCAGCGTGGCGGTCAACCTCTGGACCGCGACGAAGGACTTCGACGACACGAAGCGCGGAGCGATAAGCGTGTACCTGCGTGCCTTCGACGGATCGGACTACGTCGAGCTTGGCGGTGCCACCTACAGCGATGCGACGTGGCAGGGTGGCAGTCCATCCTGGGTGCAGAAGACGTTCAACGTCTCCATCAGCTCTCACACGCTAGCCCCGGGACACAGCGTGGAGCTCAAGGTGATCGTTGAGAACTCGTCTGACGACGATATGTGGTTTGCCTACGACACCAACGACAACAAGTCCCGAATAAACCTGTAAACCTGCCCAACTAGTCGCCCTGCGTCCGCTTCTACGGGAGACGGGCACTCATCTCTGCGCCGACAGCCTGTGGTTGCCAATCTCTCCTACTAAGCTCTCGGGCATAGCATTACCGTAGATACGATCCCCGGCCGTGCCCCGTCACGTCCGCTGAAGTTCGCGCGTCTTGACAGAATGACATCGGGTATGCTAAGTTAGCCAGGCTAAGTGTTTGGCAGCCGAACTATTCTTCCGGGCGGTTGGTATGCATCATCCGAGCAAGCAGGCTGAAAGGGTTAGCGTACTCATCCCTCAGATCGCCAAGAACATTCGCATCGCCAATTTCATAGAGAACGTCCGGCGCGGTCTCACGCTTTCGCAAGTAACAACCCTGCTCCTCCTGAAAGAAGCTCGCGGCGGCAGCCTGTCGATGGGCCAGATCGCGCGCGAACTGGCGGTATCGCTGCCGACCACCAGCGGCTTGGTGGATCGGCTATATCGAGAGGGACTGGTTAGTCGCGTTGTCAACGATCGTGATCGCCGCGTAGTGCTCGTACGGCTCACCAGGGAAGGGAGGACGGTCATTCAGCGCATGCTGCGCCATCTCAGCGATCTGCTGGCGCGCCTGCTGGCCGACCTAACAGAAGCCGAGCAGGAATCACTGGCTCAGGCTGTGGAGCGTGTCTTCCAATTTTCGCTGGCGATTCGGGAGCAGGAGCGTGAGTTGGGTGAGCAGCTTGCCAACAGCGCACCCTGAGCGGATCCGTACGGCTAAATCAATGATACCTGTACAGCGAAGGCGTCGCGAAAACGGAAGAAGGAGGCCGAGGTGAACAGCGAGGAGACTTACGACATCGTCATCGTAGGTGGAGGCCACAACGGCATCACGGCAGCGGCCTATCTGGCCAAGTGTGGGCTGAGCGTCTGCGTGCTCGAGGAGAGGCCAGAGGCGGGAGGAGCCCAGGAGAACACCGAGCCGATGGCCGGTGTGCGCATTGACCCCGCCGCCACCTACCTCTATGCGGCGGCCGCTCCCGGCTTCGAGCAGCTTGAGCTGTGGAAATACGGCTTTCGCATGTCCTGGGCCTCCAGGATAGGCAGGATCTTCCACGAGCCGGACACGGTTCGCCGCATAGGCAGCGCGACCACCGATGGCGTTGTGCCGCTCGACGAGAAGGACTTGACCGGCTGGGCCACTTTGATGGGCGTGGGCACGCAGCATCCCTTCCTCAAGGAGCTACTCCGCGCCGTCTACTGGTGTCCCCCTCACCCTGTTGGCATGGAGCAGACCGAAGACGACATCCCCTGGGTACAGGTCCTCAAGCAGAAGGCTCCGGAGATATGGAGCGAGAGCTTGCGGGAAATGACCCTGTTTGACCTGTACGATGAGTTCCTCGGGAGCGAGGCCTTCAAGGTCTATCAGGCTACCGTCGCTTGGTACTCGGGCGCGGCTCCCCACTGGCAGGGAATGGCCATTCCCTCCCTCGCCGGGGCAGCATCCCTGATGCTGGGCGGCGTGAGCCCTCCTCGCGGCGGCATGCATCAGTATGCCCACGCCATTCTGCGCTGCGCCATCGCCCACGGCGCCCAGATCCGCACTTGCTGCCCGGTGGAGGAGATCATCGTGCGCAACGGCCGGGCCGCGGGGGTGCGCCTGGCCGACACCGCCGCCTGGGGCGAGAAGACCATCTGGGCAGACAAGGCGGTGCTCAGTGCCGTCGACGTCAAGAGTACCTTCCTCGACCTGATTGGGCCTCGGCACATGGATGTCTCCTTCCTCCAGCGCGTGAAGGATATCAGCCTTAAGGGCGGATCTATCTACGTAGCTCACATACTGCTGCGGGAGCCGCCCCGCTACGGGCCCAAGTTCGCGGTCAGGGGTGAGGAGCCCGCTTCGCAGATGGTTTATCCCTGCGACCACCGCCGGATTCTGCTGGAGCACATAGCAGACGTCGATTCCCGCAAGGTGACCCCCAGCCTGGAGCCGGGCAAGATGCTTTGGCTCTCGACCGGTTCCAAGCTGGACGAGCCGACCTCCTGCACCATTCCGGGCGCCTTCCTGGAGTCGCCGTTCTATTTCATGGTCCCCGCTCCCGAGTACCACGTGGATGGCCCGGAGGCGGTGAACAAGATGAAGCCGGAGATCGACGCCGCGATCATCCGGTCGTGGAGTGAGGTCGCCCCCAACGTCGCGGACAACGTCACCGCTTACTGGTCGAACAGCCCCTACGACTCCGAGCTGCGCAACACCGGCCTCATCGGCGGGAACTGGTATGCCACCCGCCTTTGCCCGGATCAGTGGTGGGGGACGCGTCCTCTGCCGGAACTGGCCCGCTACCGCACCCCGATCGACAGGCTGTACCTCTGCCATCAGACGTCTCATCCGGGCGGGCTCTGTCTCATGGCAGTGCCCTACAACCTCATGCATATTCTCATCGAAGACGGCATTGCCGAGCCGGGTGACTGGTGGTACCCGTCGCCGTGGTACATACCGGAGGAGGAGAAGAAAGAAGCCGTGTATCGCTGAGAAGAGCCGCGCGGCAGGAGCGGTGAGAAAAAGGAGCACGGAGATGCCACAGCCAATCCCGGGCATAGAGCCACTGGTTCGAGAGTTCCCCGCGGAGACTGAATGGGACGCCGTAGTCGTGGGGGCGGGGCCCAATGGCCTCATCGCGGCAGCTTATCTCGCCAAAGCTGGCCTGCGGGTCGCCCTGGTCGAGCGCCGCTACGAGATCGGAGGCGGGCTCGCCACGGAGGAACTGCTTTTCCCCGGCTACTACTCTAACCTCCATGCTGTCTATCACATGATGGTCGACTACATGCCCGTCTACTCCGACTTCAACCTTGACCGTCACTCCCTCATCTTCGTCAAGCCCAACGCCCAGACGGCCATGGTCTTCGAGGACGGCACATCCCTCCTGCTGACCCGCATGCTGGAGGACACCAGGGATTCCATCGCCAAGGTCTCCCTCAAGGACGCTGCTACCTTCGGCAAGCTAATGCGGAGCTGGCGACGGATCGTGGACGAGGTAGTGGCACCAGCCACCTATGCGCCTCCTCTGCCTCCCGTGGAGATGAGCATCGCGATGGAGCGCACCGCAGTCGGCCGCGCCGTGCTGGACATCACCGAGCGCAGTCCCCTGGAGATCGTGACTGACTTATTTGAGAACGACCGCGTTCGCGCTCTCATACTCTACGTCAGTTGCATGTGGGGCCTGGACCCTCGCGAAAGCGGAGTGGGCTTCTTTGTCCCCCTCCTTCTGGATAGGGGCATGAACAAGTGCTACTGCTACGGTGGTTCGCACAAGTTTGCTGGTGCCCTGGCGCGGGAGGTAGTTCAGGCAGGTGGCACGGTGCTGGACAACGCCGAGGTGGTGAAGATCCTCACTGCTGGCGGCCAGGTGGCCGGCGTGCAGACCAGCGACGGCCTCACTCTCAAGAGCAAGGTTGTGCTGTCAAGCCTTGATCCCCACTCAACCTTCCTCAACTTGGTCGGGCGCCAGAATCTGCCAGTGGGATTGGGCGAGAGCGTTGACCAGTGGAAGTCGGACAAGTGGAGCTTCTACACCCTCCACGTCGCCTCGGAGGAGCGCCCTCACTACGCCTGTGACGACCCCTGGGTCAACGAGGCGTTCATGACTATTCTCGGCTTCGAGGGCACCGATCAACTCCTGGCGCACTGGGACAGCGTGATCGCGGGAGAGGTGAGCGATGGTTTTGGCGGCCACGCCACCTGCGAGAGCCTCTTCGATCCCCACCTAAGCCGCGTGCCGGGCAAGCACGTCTCCTTCTTCCAGATGCACGCCCCCTATGGTATCGCCGGCGGCTGGGAGGTCCGCGGCAAGCAACTGGAGGAGGCTGCGCTGGCCAAGTGGCAGCAGGTGGCTCCCAACCTCAAGCCAGAGAGCATCCTGATGAGCCGCTTCGAGACCCCGCGTGACATCGAGATGCGCTTGCCAAACATGCGCCGGGGCGGTATCAAGCATGGTGACTACAACCCCCTGCAACTGGGGTATTTCCGCCCCAATCCGGAGTGCTCCAGTTCCCAGACACCTATCCAGGGCCTCTACCTGTGCGGTGCCTCCAGCTATCCAGGGGGGCTCGTCACCGGCGGACCTGGTTACGTGGCCGCCAACAAGGTGTCAGAAGACTTGGGCGTCAAGAAGTGGTGGACCCCTCCAGCCCACGTCCAGCGCTACATGGAAACATACTTGCAGTGAGAGCCTAGTGCAGACTTTGGTTGTGTGAGGAGCTTGGGCATGAGACTGTGGTCGCGGGGTCTGGGTCAGCAGGAACTGAAGATGGACTTCATGCGCTATGCAATCAGCAAGGAGGGCCAGGAGGTAGTGATATCTGGGCGCATCACCGACCCGGTCAACTGGGACTTCTGGATCCGGTTTGACGAGGACGACGTGCCTGGACTGGTGCGAGTGGCAACGAACCGAAAGATAGCCGGGCTGGTTGGCCGCCGCTGGTTCAAGAAGCTCCTGCCCTTCAGGCGGCGCCACGCCGCGGTGGCGGCGGAAGAACCACTGCCGCCCACACCCGAGTCCGAGGTCAGCACTTCGGAAGAAGAATAGAAGAGCGCAGCAGGAAGAAAACCACTGTGGATGAGCAGTACGATGTCATCGTTGTTGGTGCCGGCTTCGGCGGCGCGGCCTGTGCGGCACTGCTCGCCAGGCACGGTCTGAAGACACTCCTCCTGGACAAGAACGATCGCCCCGGTGGCAAGGCTCTGACCATGTCCAGGGCAGGGTTCAGCTATGAGTTGTGGCCCGTCGCCGGGGGACCCAGTCTCAACTCGCAGTTTGCCGCCGTCCTCCGGGAGATCGATGCAGAGGACGAGGTGGCGCTGCTCACCCCCGACCCAGCGGGCGTGCTGCTGTACAGGGGCGCCTCAGGTGGATACGAGCCGCTGGTGGTGTCAGCCTTGCCGCAGCAGCCAAACGATGTCGCCAACATGGCGCGCTGGCTGCAGCTAGCCCCCGCCGATCTGCAGGAGTTGGCCCGCCTTTTCGGCGACATGACGTCGATGGCTCTCAAGGACATCGAGGCCCTGGACGAACTGGCCTTCTCGGAGTTCCTGTCCCGCTACCGCCTGCCTCGCTCGGTCTACAGCTACTTCGGCATGTGGTCGAACATCCTGTTCGTGGTGCCTATCGACCTGCTGGCGGCTTCGGAGGCCATTAAGACGTTCCGCGACTTCATGGCGGGCGGCGCCATGCGCTACAGCAGTGGCGGCTATGGCCGGGTGGCCGAGGTCTTGGCCCGGGCAGTGGAGAGATACGGCGGCCAGGTGCGGATGGGAACGGCAGTGGAGCGCATTGCGGTGGGCAACGGGGCTGTCAGCGGCGTTATCACCCAGACAGGAAGCTTCGGCGCGCCCATTGTGGTGAGCAACGCTGGCATCCAGCCCACTGTTCTCAATCTGGTGGGCGAGGAGCACTTCGACAAGGGGTACGCCAACCATGTGAAGGGTCTCCTCCCTTCTTGGGCCTTGGTGGGAATCCGCTACTTCTTGTCCCGGCCCGTCTTCCAGTATGCCGTGAACATCGCCTTCTCCGATGACAGCTACTGGGATACGAAGCGCTTCCTGAGGATCAGGGCTGGTGAGCTTCCGGACGAGGCCATCGTGTTCATCGTGGTGCCATCCCTATACGACCCCAGCCTCGCTCCCGAAGGCAAGCAGTGCGCCCTGGCGGCCACCCTCTGCTCACCAGATCCTGAGGCGAGCGATGCCGAAGTCTGGTGGAACAAGCTTGATGAGATGGTGGATAGGCTCTGGCCCGACCTCCGGCCTCATGTCGAGCGGGAGGAGCGCTATTCAGCGGCCCAGGTGTCGTCTCTGGCTAGGGACCACGTTCTGCCGGGCCAGGGCGGCGAGTGCATCGGTCTGGCCCAGATCGTCGGTCAGTGCGGCCGCCACAAGCCGTCGGCCAGGGCGCCCATCCTCGGGCTGTACTACGTGGGCTGCGATGCTGGCGGCTACGGCTGCGGCACCCACCAGGCGGTGGACTCAGGGGCGGCGGTGGCACGTCTGGTTCTGGGCGACCATCGCGCCAGGCAGGCGGCATTCTGAGCTCCGTGAAGGAGATGGGGCATGGCAGACGCCACATATGATGCCATCATCATCGGTGCCGGACACAACGGCATGGCTCTGGCTACCTACCTGGCCAAGTCTGGCTGGGACGTGGCCGTCTTCGAGGCGCGAGGCGAAGAAGGCGGCGGCTTAGCCACCGAGGAGGTGACCAGGCCCGGATTCCTCCACAACCTGCACGCCAACTATCACACCCTGGTGGGTGTCTGCCCCGTCTACGACGACCTGAACCTGTACGATCACGGCGTGAGGTACGTGCGGCCGCCGGTGCAGATGGGCGCCGTGTTCGGCGACGACACCGCCCTCACCATCCACACCGATGTCGACAAGACCTGCGTCTCCCTGGCTCGCTTCTCCGAGAAGGACGCCGACACCTTCCGCCGTCTCTACGAA
>CP070630.1:656669-662385 GCA_020356025.1 Dehalococcoidia bacterium
AGACAGATCCGGAGGAAACAGCGGCTATCCTGGTGGAACCGGTACTCGGCGAAGGGGGCTACCTGGTGCCGCCGACCAGTTTCCTGCGCGGTCTGAGGGAGATTTGCGACGAGCACGACCTACTGCTGATTCTGGACGAGGTGCAAAGCGGTTTTGGGCGCAACGGGCGTTTCTTCGCCTTGGAGCTCTTTGGAGTGGTGCCGGATATCTTGGTTATGGCCAAGGGGCTGGCATCTGGCATGCCCTTGAGTGGGATCGCCGCCCGGCGCGAGCTTATGGACCGCTGGCGACCGGGCACCCACGGCGGCACCTACGGGGGCAACGCGTTGGCCTGCGCTGCCGCCGAGGCCACCGTCCGCGTGCTCCAGGAGGAGGGTCTGGTGGAGAACGCAGCCCGATTGGGGGAGAAGCTATTGGGACGGCTCCGGGCGCTCCAGGATGGCTATCCGGGCCTGGGCGATGTGCGTGGGCTGGGTCTTATGGTCGGCGTGGAGTTCGTGGTGACCGGCGGACGTACCCCGGACAAAAATCGGGCCAAGGCCATACAACGCGCCTGTCTGAAAGAGGGACTCCTGCTGCTGACCTGCGGTACCGACGAGAATATCATTCGCTGGATCCCGCCGCTCGTCATTGGCGATGGGGAGTTGGAGGCTGCGCTGGACATCTTCCAGCGCGCGCTCGAGAGCGTGGTGAACAGCTGAGAAGTCGTCGTATCTGGCCTCGCACGGGTTTGGCGCCCCGCAGGCTCTATTTGCCGTCGAGTCAATGAGGGCGTACCTCGACAAGTCTCACCCAGATGGACTAGATTGGTCGAGTTGTGAGCATCATGGCTCACTACGGGATAGCGCGTCAAGATAGCGGCCGGAACGACCTGATCGAATCCGTCCGGCGCTATGGGGGATGGCGCCCGCCCGCTGCCCAACTGGCCAGCGGGCGGGGGTAGACCAAACAGTTGTAGGCGCTTTTTCTCTTACGTCAAGTTACACTTGGGAAGTTGGCAGGTAAGAGATAGACCTTAGGAGACCGCAGAGGTTGAGGATGCACTGCACCCGGCGAACCTCTGCGATCTGCCTATCATCGGGGTCACACCTGGTTTAGGTTATTGTGCGTACTACCAACCTTCTCCATTGGTGTCACCATGGATGTCTGCCTTCTTAGTTAAACACATTGACAGCATCGGTACCTATTATAAATCGACCGTCAAAGGTCTCACCCATCAGGGTGCCTGCCGGGGAGCCAACGGTTAGATAGGTATCGCCCAGGCGGAAGTGGAACACCAGATCGGTGTCTCCATCGCCGTCCACGTCTTCCTGGTGTCGCTGAATTTCCCCGGTTGATCTTCTTACGTGTGTTTCACTGGCCCCTTCGAAGGTGACCGTGGTATGATCCACAGTTAAGGCATCAAAGCTATCTGTGGTCAAGACGGCCACGGTGATAACCTGATTATCGTTATTGCAGTTGACAGAGTTGGGATCGCCGCCGGGCTTGATGTCGATCTCCACCTCGGTTTGAGGATAATCGAGCCCAAAGCCGTAGGCAAACAGCGGGTCATACTCGTCGCTACAACTCGTCGGAACGTTGATCGGGATCTGGTCCATATTGCGGGGCCAGCTCATCGGCAGTTTACCTTCGAAATGGTAGTCGCCGAACAGCACCTCGGCCAGGCCGTCGCCCTCAGTGCCGGGCAACCAGGCAGCCACGAAGGCATCGGCTTGGTTAAGTTGATCGTTGATAATCATCGGCCGGCCGGAGACCAGCACCACCACACACGGCAGGTCGGCACAAACGGTTTGGGCGACAGCCTGGTCCTCAGCGCTGAGTAGCAGGTCGGGAATGATGTTCCCCACGTCTCCAAAGCCCTCGGCGTAAGGTGTTTCCCCGACCACCACGATGCCAACATCATGCCCAGTTCGTGGAGCAGACGCGTTTTGGCTGAAGGTGACCTGTGAGCCAGGGGATACTATCTGCTGGATACCTTCCAGAATCGTGGTCCCCGGCGTGATATCACCGCTGCCACCTTGCCAGGAGATCGTCCAGCCACCGGCCTGATTGCCGATGTCGTCGGCGTTCTTGCCGGCAACGTATACATTTAGATCCTTGGACAGGGGCAGCAGGTCGCCTTCATTCTTGAGCAAGACGAGAGACTCGCGCACGGCCTGTCGAGCAACATCTCGGTGTTCCTGAGAACCAACCGAGTCAAGCTCGGTTCGGTCGGCGAAGGGTTGCTCAAACAAACCCAGTTCGAACTTCTTTATCAGAATTCGCGTGACCGCGTCGTCGATGCGCCCCATCGACACGTTGCCGGCATCGACTTCTTCCTTGAGCGCCGTGGTGAAAGCACGGTAATCAAAGGGAACCATAACCATATCGATTCCGGCGTTGATCCCCGTTCTGACGTCATTGTTGCGATCGCCCGGGATTTGGTCGATACCTTGCCAATCCGAGACGATGAAGCCGTCGAAACCCAGCTCGCCCTTGAGCACTTCGTTGTTCAGGAAAGCATGGGCATGCATCTTGAGCGGTCCGTTGCCGTCCAGAAAGTCCACGCTACTGTAAGAGGGCATGATCACGCCGACGTCTCTGGCAATGGCCGCCTCGTAGGGCGGGATATGGAGCTCGCGCAGTTCTTCTAGCGTGGCCTCGGTGATCCCCTGGTCAATGGTGTATGACCCCGTCGTCGAGGAGCCAAAGGTCGTGCCCCCATCGGCGACCCAGTGTTTGGCCGTGGCCAGAACGGTGCTGGATGCGCTCAGATCATCACCCTGCAACCCATCGATATAAGTGGTCATCATCGTAGCGATTGACGGGTCCTCGCCAAAGCTCTCGTAGGTGCGGCCCCAGCGTTCATCGCGCGCCACGCACAAACACGGCGAGAAGTCCCACAGAACCCCGGTCGCGTACACTTCTTTGGCCGTGATCCGGCCTGCCTCCTCGATGAGTTCCGCATTGCGGGTGGCTCCTAAACCTATGTTGTGAGGGAAGATGGTCGCGCCGATAACATTGTTATGTCCGTGAACGGCGTCAACCCCATACATGAGCGGGATCTGCAAGCGCGTTTGCAGCGCTCTGCGCTGAAATCCGTCAACCATGTCGGCCCAGGCTTCGGGCGTGTTGGGAGTCGGCGCAGATCCTCCACCGCTTAACACAGCCCCTAACCAGAAGTTGGCAATGTCTTCGGAATTCTCGGTTAAGACGGCCCGTTCGATCAGCGTCATCTGGCCAATCTTTTCGTCCAGGCTCATGCGAGAAAGCAGATCGGCCACTCTATCCGGAATGGATACATTGGGATCCAGATAGGGGAAGCCGTGGGCGTTGATGACCACCGTACCCGGGGTGTTGAGGCCGGTACGGACGTCGGGGGCGACGTCGAGGTTGAGTGTGATCGTCTCGGCAAGTTCGTCCTCGCCGTCAACGTTCGTGGCCACCGTAAACGTCTTCACGGTTCCAGGTACATCGCCGGCGTCGAAGGTCACGTCGCCGCTAGTGGCCGTGTAGTCGCTGCCGGCAGTGGCTGTGCCGTCGGCGGTCGAGTAGCCGGCGGTGAGCGGATCGAGCAGCGGCTCGCCGTCGGGCGTGTCTAGGACGACTCCAACCGTGGCCGTGGCCCCCTCATCGACCAGGTAGACCGCTTCGGTGAAGTCGACGGTGGCCCTGGCCGGCGGCGGGGCAAAGCCGAAGACCTCCACCTGGTCCAGGAAGAAGGTCTGATCCGGGACCCCGGCCGGGAGGCCGAAGGCGTAGCCCCACATCTCGGTCAGGTCGAGGGTGCCGTTGATCGGCCCGCCGGTGGGCTGGAAGCTGGTGCGGATCTGGAAGTCCTCGAACGGGATCACCAACTGGGTCCAGCCGGAGAAGTCATCGGTGAAGAAGACCTCCCACAGCTCCGACGCCTCGGCGTTGGCGCCGCCGTCTTTGATCTCCATTTGGATGCGTGGGCCGGAGCCGGGCGGGAGCGGGGCTTCGTTCGTGCCGAAGAACCAGAAGCGGAAGCCCTCCAGGTCCGACCAGTCCTGCGGGTTCGTGTCGAAGGTCAGGTTGTGGACCAGGCCGCCGTAGACCTCGATGTCGTAGTCCACCTGGAGCACCTGGTTAGGGCTGGGCGCCCCGGGTCGCGGTCCCGGCTCGGGCACCGGGGTCAAGCTGGGGGTGTCTCCAGCGTTGAACTGGAAGGTGAAGATGCCCGCCGGAAAGCCGAACGGTACCGGATCCTCGAAATCATCGAGCACGACTCCGGGCGCGATGACCTCCACCTGGTCTAGAAGAAAGGTGCCAGGTCCCGTGCCACTTGGAAGGTTGAAGGCGTAGCCCCACATCTCGGTCAGGTCGAGGGTGCCGTTGATCGGCCCGCCGGTGGGCTGGTAGCTGGTCCGCAACGCGAAGTCGCTGAAGGGGAAGACGAGCTGGCGCCAGCCCGTGAAGTCGTCGACGAAGAAGACCTCCCACAGCTCGGAGGCGGTGGGATCGGTACCGCCATCCTTGATCTCGAACTGGTAGGTGCTGCCCGAATTCTCGCCAAAGAACCAGAAGCGGATGCCCTGGAAGCCGCTCCAGTCCTGGGATGGAGTAATGTCGTGCACGATGCCGCCGTACGAGAAGATGTCGTAGTCGACCCGGAGCGCGGTGTTCGGGCCGGGCACGCCGGGCAACGGCTCAGGCACCAGCGTGATCGTTGGGAACTCACCACCGAAAGTGAAGAAACCGGCCGGAATCCCGCTCTCAAAGTCGTCGATCAGAAGCGAGTCGAGCACCGGTAGCGGCGTGGCGTCGTTGTCCACGATCCTGAGCGTGGCCTCAGGCCGTGCGCCCAGAGAGGCGTTGACCGGATTAGACAGAGTCAGCAGGACGGTCTCATCGTCCTCACCAACGGGGTCGTCGAGCGTATCGACGGTGAACGTCTGCTCGGTGGATCCGGGCGGGAAGGTCAGCGTGCCAGTGACGCCGGTGTAATCGTCGCCTTCCGTGGCCGTCCCGTCGGAGGTGGCATAGCTGACCGTGACCTCGCTCGACTCCTCCCGGTTCAGCTGCACGGTAATGGTAGCCGTCTGGCCCTCCTCGACGCTAAACTCGGAGCTGGCGAAGGAGACTGCCGTCTCGGTATACGTCCCGAACACCTCAAACTCGAACAGCGAGAAGCCGTAGGCAGTGTCGCGGGTAATTCCGAACATGCGCACGTACCGGCCACTTGCCGCCAGGCCATCAATCTCATCAACACCTCCATCCCCGCCTGTCTCGCTGAAGACGGTGGTCCAGGTGCTGGCGTCATCCGAGACCTGGATGTCGTAAACAGAGCCAAAGGCCGCTTCCCAGGTGAGCACCACCCGGTTGATCTCGGCGTTGGCTCCCAGGTCAACGTAGATCCACTGGTCATCCGCAAATTCGCTCGACCAGCGGGTGGCAAGGTCGCCGTCGACGGCCTTGTCCGGACCGAGTCCGGCGCTCTCGTTCGAGGAGGAGAAGGCTGGCTGGCCGAGGGCCAGGTTGAGCGGTGCGGTCACGCCCGGCCCAAGCAGGCTTACCTCGTCGATGTAGAACGTATCGGCGCCTTGTGGGAGTACGAAGGCCCAGCCCCAGACCTCGGTCAGGTTAAAACCATCGTTCGGCGCCCCACCCGGCTGAAAATCGGTGGCTCGCGTGAACGACGAAAACGGGATGGTCGTGAACCGCCATCCCTCGAAGTCGTCCGTGAAGTTGTAGTCGAACCGCTCGGCCGTATCCG
>CP070630.1:662485-678028 GCA_020356025.1 Dehalococcoidia bacterium
CCAGAGGTAGGCAGAGGACTCGTACATGGGGGTCAGGTAGTGGGCCCAGATGCTAGTGTTGCCGCCGTCGGTGACGAAGAGGGAATTCTGGGGGAAGACGGCGCGGGCATCCTTCACCACGCGCAGGGGGTGGATGGGCACAGCGTCGGAGCTGCCCAGATTCTCGAAGTTCTGCAACCAGGCGTTCTGGGCGGCCCGATACTGGGCGAATTGAGGGCTCTCCTCTCGCGGCTCGATCATGGTGTCCAGAACGGCGTAGATGTCGTGCAGTGTCGCTTTGGCGTCGCCGAGGATGGCTAGGTCGACCTGTCGGTTCTCGGCGATGCTCTCCGGGGCGGTATCGATCTGTATGATCTTCTGCTGATCGGGGTGGCCCCACATCGGCGGCTTACCCCACAGGTCGAAGCCTCCCAGACGCGAGCCGACGACCAGCGCCAGGTCGGACTGGGCGTGGGCGGCGATGGAGCCGAATCCCAGTGGTATGAGGTAGAGGGGATGGTCTTCGGGGATGGTGCCGCGGGCGGTGACGCTGGTGGACATGGGGCATCCCAGAAGCTCGGCCAGGGCGATGATCTCAGCGGAGGCCTGCGACCGGAGGGCTCCGCCGCCGGCGTGGATGATGGGGCTCTTGGCCTGGGCCAGCATCTCGGCCGCCTGCTTGACCAACTGGGGGTCGCCGCTGGGCGGGACGGTGGGGCGATAACGGGCGGGCGGCAGGATGTTGAGCCCTTCTTCTTCGCCCTCCTCGAAGAGGACGTCCACCGGCACATCGAGGTGGACGGGGCCGGGGCGGCCGGTGGTGGCCTGACTGAAGGCCTCCTGCACCATGGCGGGGATGCGCTGCCAGTGAGAGACGAGGGCATTCCATTTGGTGATGGGCTTGAACAAGCCGATGTGGTCGCATCCCTGGGTGGAGCCGTGGTCGGGGTAGGACCTCCAGGTCTGGTTCTGGGGGGTCAATACCAGGATGGGTATGCTATTCACGTAGGCCTCGTAGACTCCGGGCACCAGGTCCACTGCTCCCGGGCCCACGGTGCCCACGCAGACGCCGACCTTTCCTGTCAGTCGCGAGTAGGTGTCGGCCATGTGGGCGGCTGCTTGCTCGTGGCGGGTCATGATGAAATCGACGCCTGCTTCTCGGCCGAAGCGGTGGATGGCATCCAGGAGGGTAGTTAGCTGGCCGCCGGGGATGCCAAAGACGAAACGTACGTCCTCTTGGATAAGACATTTGACCAGGACATCGGCTCCCAGAATCTTGCTCACAGCGTTCTCCTTTCTGTCTCTCACATAATCCACAACCGAGGGGGAGGTTGTCAAACGGGTGTGGTTGGTTCCGGCAGCGCGCTATTCGGCGGCTGGCCTACGGTGATCCGACGCGGCATCAGGAGGTGAACGTCCAGGTGGCTCCGCTGGGGTCGGTGACGAGGACAAGGACGCAGCTGAACTGCGTGAGTTGAAGGAGGCCGCTGATATCCGGCCTGTCAGGGATGAAGCGGGTCCAGACTCGATTGACGTTGAGGGCATAGATCACCCCCACCTGGCTGCTGATGTCGGCTATGGCCGTTTCGGTGTCCTGGGTGGGGCCGGTATAGCAGACGGTGTTCCATCCTGGGCTCAGGTTCACACTGGTGAGGGCTGTGCTGGAGATTTCCTGCTGCCAGGTGGCGTCGCTGCCCATGAGAATAAACAGCGCATCGTACGGGCTGAGAGTGGTGATTGTGCTGATGTCCGGTCGGCCGGCGAACCACTTGTCGAACTGTTGATCGGGCCTTAGGCGGTAGAGGGCTACGACGCTGTTCAGTGCGTCGTCGAGAGCGGTCTCGACGGGCCGCTCCGGTCCCCTGTAGCACACGGTGTTCCAGCCGAGCAGGAGCGAAACAGGGACTGTGTTGTCCGCTGGAGGTGGGCCGGGCCACAAGTCCGGCCCGAAGCCGGCGAAGAGGGCATCGGCATCGCCTTGATAGGCATCGGACCAGATGCCTGCGACCACGGCGATGGGCTCATCGGAGGTGATGACGGCGGCTCCTTCGAAGTCGGCTGGCAGCAGGGGGTCGGCATGCTGGTCGAAGGTCTTGGAGCCGGTCACGCTGTCGTTGAAGCTGAGGGAGCCCCCGGGCAGTTCGTCGCTGTAGTAGGCGACCTGGATGTTGGCGGTACCGCCGTTGGCTACCTGAACCCGGAACCAGGAGTTCCAGCCAGCGGCATCGCCGAATGGTCCCTTCCAGCCGGAATCCTTGTAGAGCACCGGCAGCCAAACGCTGGTGGAGGCCGTCGACTGGGGGATGCCGACAAAGGCCCAGAAGGAGCTCTTATCGGGGATGTTCGAGGCCGTCGCCTGGACGACTGCCAGCGGCTGATCGCCGCTGATGACGGCCGAGCCCACGAAGCCATCGGGTAGTTCGGCTTCTAGGGCGTGGTCGATGACGGTAGAGCCCAGCACGACAAAGGTCTTGCGAACGGAGCCGTCGGGCTCGGGAAGGCGCTCATCGCAGCAATAGGTGACGGTGACCTCGGTCGCCTGGGTGGGGTCAGCGGTGCTAATGGCAAGCTTGGTGTTCCAGGCGGTGAAATCGCCGAAGTTCTTGAACGTCACGGGCACCAGGACAGCGGTGGACAGGTCGCCGGTGCCGGAAGGGTCCCAGCCCAGGCCTCTGTAAGAAGCGAAGCTGGGCCGCACGCTGTTGAAGATGTCAGCGCCGGCGGCCAACAACGCAGTTGCCTCCTCTTCGTCGTTAGGTACCGTATTGATGATGAGAGAGCCTTCGAACTGTTCGGGCAGTTCCTCAAGCATGTTGGCCTGGTTGCGCAGGATGGTGCCTCCCGCTGGTAGGGGCAGGCCGCCGTTGGGGCACTCGGGGTCTGCCAGGGCATCGGTCTCCGGCTCGGCGAAGACGACTGTGCCGTCGTGGCTGAGATAGGTCATCTGGACACAGGCGCCGGTGCCCGTGCTGACGTTCTGAAGGGCGAAGCGCGTGTTCCAGGCAGCGTCGGGGCCGGAGCGGCTGTAGATGAGAGGCAGGTAGATGCTGTTGGAGCCGGCCGAGAGGCCGTTGTCACCGGCCAAGGAGAGCGTGTCTCCCTCTACCATGAACTTGAGGATGACGGTCTTTATGGGCTGATCAGCCGTGACCACGGCAGAGCCAGCGAAGCCGTGGGGTAGGTCGGGCTGCTGGGCCTGATCGAAAAGGGTTGAGGCACCGGGAGTGAGCTCGTCGACCGTGTCCTGAGCGATGCGGAGGCCGTCGGGGTCATAGTAGTCGACAATGAGCGAAGCAGGGAACAGGCCGGCGTTCTGCACCCAGAGGGACGTGTTCTCGACTCCGAGGCTGTAGGGCTGGCCAATGATGGCGGCGGTAATGGAGGGATCAGTGGGCTCGGCCCTGAGGCCGCGAGGGGTGTCGAAGAGCAGCAGCATCGCCAGCAGCGACAGAAGAATGGCGCCCGCCGCCGCTGTCCACAGCCACCTCCTCATGGTCTGATACGTCCTCTTCCCCCCATACCTGCACCTGATGTTCTATCCTAGCTCGGCTCTATCAGGAAGTCAATTCGAAGTGGCGGGCGTAACCGATGCAGCGGGACGAGCGATTCAGTCAACGCTCACCGCTTGGCGGAGCCGCCAGACGACTACTGCTTCTTTTCCCATATGAACTCGCAGATGGGGTCGCCGTTGGGGATCGCCTTGGTGAGGACCCATCTGTATTGTGGATTGATGGCCTCGGCAATGCCGTCGCATATGGGCTGGAAGGCATAGCAAACATCAACAGGGAGGTTCTGGAGCGGGCAGGCCGTAACCTGTTTCACCACTCTGTCCGGACTGGCTTCGACAGGCTTACCCACAACCCTCAGCACCTGCTCCTCCATCAGGTGTGTTAGCGCGGAGAGGGTCAGGGCGTCGTTGCCTGTGATACCCAGCTCGGGGGCTACGGAGGCTATTTCTTTTCCTAGCTGCTTCAGGTACGGGTAGGCGATCTTCTGGGCCTCCTCCGAGCCAAACCTGTCCACCATGGCCTGCATCAGCATCGCGGCGGCCCGACTCAAGAGAACCACCGACTGCTGGTGCGCTACCTCTGGGGGAAGCCGTGGTGTTTGCACTTCGGCCATTGCCTTTCACATCCTTTCCCTGTGCTTCAGCGGCATCATTATACCGTATGCCAGGGGATGTCGCTGCGCTGGCCAGAGGTTGACCTGCTGGTGCTCGATCGGGCCGGACACGGTGAGGGGTGCCCCGAGCGGCCGGCAACTCCGTGGAGCACCCCTGGGGGTAGGGATGGGCTCTTGTCTATACTGGCGGCGATTTCCACATAGGCGGTGCGCGCTCCTTTAGAGCCAGCAGGGAGGGTGGAGACCACTGCCACAAGGGCGAACGCCGCAAGGGGCTTTCCGGCCAAGGCTTGCCGGGGTAGCCCCCTGGCCATCTTGCGGCGTTCGCAGACGCGATGTCGGATACCATGTGCCAACCTCCTTCGGCAGCTCGGCGACCATAGCCTGTCGGCCTTAGGCCCGTAGCTTTGCGCTCCGCTCTTTCGGACGGGTTGCCGTTATCGGGAATGTGGGCACTTTGCTTTGGGCTGCCTAGTTAACATAACTAGGCTCCATAGTTAAGACATCGGAAGCGCTCGAGTGTTACAGCGAATTGGCACCGGCGGGGGAATTATTCGATGGTGGTGGGGATGAAGGGGGAGGTGGTCCAGCTAGGGGTTGCGCTCTGGGGGCTTGTGGGCGGGGGCGAAGCCGTGCCGCATGAGGTTCTCGGTTATGGTGCGGGGCTCCATGAACTGTCTGAGGTAATCGGGGCCGCCGGCCTTGGAGCCGATGCCGGACATGGCGAAACCTCCGAACGGCTGGCGGGCGACCATGGCGGCGGTGCAGTGGCGGTTGATATACAGGTTGCCGACGCGAAAACGGTCGCGGGCGAGTTCGATGTGGGAGGCGCTGCGGCTGTAGAAGGAGCCGGTGAGCGCATACGGGGTGTCGACGGCGATGTCGATGGCTTCCTCCACAGTCGAGGCGCGGAGGATCGCCAGGACGGGGCCGAAGATCTCCTCCTGGGCGATGACGGCGTGCGGATCCACCTCGCCGAAGATGACCGGGGCCACGTAGAAGCCTCCGTCCCGCGGGGGCTCGCCCTGGAACAGGAGGGACGCTTCGCTGCGGCCGATCTCGATGTAGCGTTCGATTCCGGCCTTGGCCTCGGCGGTGATGACGGGCGGCACGAAGGTGGCGGGGTCTTCGGCCGGGCCGACACGGAGACTGCACGTGGCCTCGACAAGGCGTGAGACGAGGCGATCGTATATGGCGTCGAGGGCAATGACGCGGCTGCAGGCGCTACACTTCTGACCCGCGTAGCCGAAGGCGCTCTTCACGATGCCGAGGACGGTCTGGTCGAGGTCGGCATCGTCGTCGACGATGATGGCGTTCTTGCCGCCCATCTCGGCTATGACCTTCTTGATCCCTCGCTGGCCCTCCTTGGTCTGGCCGGCCTTCTCCACGATCCACAGTCCTACCTCGCGGCTGCCGGTGAAGGCGATCAGGTCAACGTCAGGATGCTCCACCAGTGTGGTGCCCAGGGCGCTGCCGGGGCCCGGCAGGAACTGAGCTACCCCAGGCGGTGCTCCGGCGCGGTGGAGGATTTCGATGAGGCGGGAGGCAATCAGCGGCGCCGGCCCCGCCGGCTTGAGGATGACCGTGTTGCCGGCAACGAGCGCCGCCGTCGTCATGCCGCAGGGGATGGCGAGCGGGAAATTCCAGGGGGAGATGATGGCGGCCACGCCGCGGGGCTGATAGCGATAGTCGTTGTACTCTCCCGGCAGGGAGAGCAACTCCTTGGGGTTGGCCAGGGCGAGTGCCTCGCGCGCGTAGTACTCCAAATGGTCGATGGCCTCGTCGAGGTCACCGTCGGCCTCCCGCCAGGGCTTGGACTCTTCCAGGATCTGGATGGCGGCCAGGTCATGGCGCTCGCGCCGCATGATGGCCGCCGCGTCGAACAAGACCTGGGCTCGCTCCCTTGCCGATCGGTCTCGCCAGTCGGGGAACGCTTGCCTGGCGGCTTCAATCGCTTGACGCGTGAGATCGACGTCCGCGAGCCCTACATCGCAGATGATCTCGTCTGGGTTAGCCGGGTTGACGCTCGGCTGCCGCTCCGTCGGGTCGGCGTGCTCACCGGCCACAAGCGGGTCGCAGGTCTCGGGAAGGCGCGCCCTGAGCTGTGCGATGGCAGCGGCGAGCTCCTGCCGGCCGCGCGCTGTGTGGAAGGGCGTGTCGGGGACATTGCGGAACGGGCCGGGGACGTCGGTGGGCCGGACGCGAGGGATCGTCGCCGAGGATGGTCCTGCGGGCGGCGTCCCGTCGGGCGCGGCCAGCAACTCGGAGATGGGGGCTCTCTCCTCGAACATCTCGAAGAGCCAGGACTGGCTGGACGCATTCTCGAGCAGACGGCGCACCAGATAGCCCATGCCCGGGATGAGCTCACCCACCGGCGTGTAGATGCGGAGTCGCTCGTGGGCGGCGATGGCCGCCTGTAGCGCCTCCGCCATGCCGTACAAAAGCTGGAACTCGAGGGCGCGCGGCGGCAACCCCCGCTGGCGGGCGGACACGATGGCGTGGGCGACGGAGCGTGCATTGTGCGTGCCGAACGCCGGGAGCAGATGGGGGTATGCGTCGAGAAGAACCTCCGTGCAGCGCTCGAAGTTGGCGTCCGTCTCCGCCTTGCTCTCGAACACCACGATGGGCCAGCCGTGCTGGGCGTTGACGATCCGCTCCTCATCCCAGTAGGCTCCCTTGACCAGCCGGATCGTCAGGGGAGCGCCGCGGTCTCTCGCGAATTCCGCCAGGCCGCGGAGGTCGGCGACGGTGTCAAAGAGGTAGGCCTGCATGGCCACGCCGATATGCGGGTAGCTGGCGAACTCGGGCTCCGCCAGCAGCTCGCGGAGGATGTGCAGGGTCAGGTCCTTGAACTCGTATTGCTCCATGTCTACGTTGACGAAGGCTCCTGCCTCGACGGCGCGGCGCATGATCGGGCGGATGCGTTCAAGAACGCGTGCAGTGGTGTCGTCCGGCGCGGCGGAGTTGAACTGGGAGTAGAGCGACGTAAGCTTGATCGAGACGTTGAGGCGGGGGACGGCACCCCACGGCGCTTCGTCGAGGGCGGGGTTGGCGGGCCAGCCCCGCACAACCCGGTCGAGGGTATCGAGGAGCTCGAGATAGCGGGCCTGGTACTCGTCCGCCTCGGCCTCGCTCACGGTGGCCTCTCCCAGCAGATCCAGGGAGAAGCCGAGGCCGTCGGCGTGCAGTTTCTCCAGGACGGGCACGGCTTCCCGCGCCGTGCTACCGGCTATGAAGCGTCGGCCAACCTCGAGGACGCTACGCTGCACGAGACGAACGAGGGCTGGCCGGGTCAGCGCGCTGGAGGTCAGGGCGGTGGCGAGTCGCCGCGGCAGCAGGTCGAGCTCCTCGCCGCCGAAGTAGTCGCGGAAGTGGCTGACTATCGCCTCGTCGTCCTGGAGCATGGGGAACACGTCGACGAAGCGCAGGACCTGCGTCTTGAGCGCTTCGTCGGACACGGCACGACGGAGGAGCTGCTCGTACCACCACTCGCCCTCCCAGAGGTGGGGGCGATGGCGATCCATCACCTCGATCAGCTCGCGTCCCAGACTGAAGATCTCTTGCTCGGTCTCGTGGCTGGTCATCGCTCTGCTTCACCTGGACATTGGTGTAAAGTTTGGCTTCTATTCACTTGAGCCGATTATACACTGGCTTCCTGTAAGGCGCGATTCTGGCAGTAAGACGCTCGGCAGGGCCGAGTGTTTCGCCGTCAATCCGGTGGGACGAACGGCTCCACCTGCCCTGGTTGCGGGAGCAGCGCAGCGTGTGACATAGTGGCTACGTGGAACAGAGCATCTTGGTGACCTGCTTTGGTCTAGGCTCCTCGGCCACGCTGAGCTAGGATGCTGGTTCAGCATAAGTGGCTAGTCCTGGGGGCGGCGGTCTTCGGCCTGTTCATGGCCATCCTCGACGCCTCCATTGTCAACATCGCTATCCCCACTATTCAGCGCGATCTTGATACCGACATCGAGACCGTCAGCTGGGTGATGAACGCCTACAACCTGGTGTTCGCGGTGCTGCTGATCCCGGCTGGTCGTCTGGCGGACAGGTTCGGCCGCAAGAGGCTCTTCCTGCTCGGCATCGGCATCTTTGCGCTTTGCTCGTTGGGTGCGGGCCTGTCGGGGCGGATCGAGATGCTGATCGCCTGGCGGGGCGCTCAGGCCATCGGCGCGGCGATCATGGTGCCGGTGAGTCTGGCCATAGTCACGCTAGCCTTTCCGGCTCAGCAGCGCGGGCTGGCGCTGGGCATATGGGGAGCCATGGCTGGAGTGGCGGGAGGCGTGGGCCCCACGCTCGGCGGGGTGCTCACCGAATACGTGGGCTGGGAATGGATCTTCCTTATCAACGTTCCGGTGGGGCTGATGGGAATACTGGCGGGCCTGGTCATCATCCGGGAGTCCAGGGATCCTGAGGCGATGCCGGGCATAGACCCAGCGGGGACGGCCATGCTCGCCATCTCGCTCTTCTCACTCACGCTCGGGCTCATCCGCGGTCAGGAGGTCGGATGGTCCTCGCCCTTCATCATTGGTCTGCTTGTCACATCAGCGGTGGCCGGGGTGATCTTCGTTCTGGTGGAGGGTATCGTCAGTCATCCTATAGTTGACCTGCGTATGCTACGTGACAGGACATTTTCCACGGCCAGCGTGATGATCCTGTTGTTTGGGCTCGGCTTCTTCGGTGCGTTGTTCTTCGCCATCCAGTACCTCCAAGTCGTAGAGGGCTACTCGACGCTGAAGGCGGCGCTCGCGATTACGCCGTTCTCGGCATCGATCATGCTTACCGGGCCATTGGCGGGGCGTCTAACGGATCGCTTTGGGCCACGTGTTCTGGTGACAGCGGGAGCGCTGGTCTTCGGCGCTGCTCTGTTCTCCGCTTCGCGTCTGACAGGCGGGGTGCCGTATCCGCAGATAGCGTGGCGGTTCGTAATGGCCGGCGTTGGAGCGGGTCTGACCTTCGCACCTGTGACCAGCGCTGTGATGGGTTCCGTGGCCGGCGGGAGGGCAGGCGTGGGCGCGGGAGTGTTCAATACGGCCAGACAGATAGGGTTCACACTGGGGCTGGCCATTCTGGTAGCGGTCTTCGTGGGGGCTCTACCCCCGCGCATAGCGGAGGCCCAAGAGCGGGCGGCGACCCTGGTCGAGCAATCGGAGCTGCCGGCGCCCGTCAAGGAGGGCATCATCGAAGGGATGCGCAGCGCTCCGTCGGAGGAGAGGGAGCAGGCGGTGCGGTCGGGCACGAAGCCGACCTTCGATCTCTACGAGCAGGTGAAGGAGGCTGTCGGGGCGGAACTGGCCGATCCTCTGCGGCCAACCCTTGACGAGCTGTCGGGGGAGCTGCAAGCCGTGTTTGCAGAGCGGACCGCCAGCGCGTACGACCGTTCGTTCCTGGTGGGGGCGATCTTCGTCTGGGCGGGCGTAGTGCCTGCGCTCCTGCTGAGGCGAGTGCCGGCGGGAGGGCGTGGAGCCGGGAGCACGCATAGCCAGCAGTAGTGGTATACTGCTCCTCACAGCTGCCAAGCTAAATCCAGAGCGAGGGGGACCGCGATGCGCGCCTTGTTCCTTTTTCTTCGGTTTGTAGTTGTCGCTTGGGCGGTGGTGGCCACGTGGTGTCTGTACGCGCTCACGCAGCGATACAAGAGCAGCCGCGCCTGCCCATACAGTTGGCGCTGGATACTCGATAACCTGGGCCGGCGAGTGGTGCACCCGCTTCCGCAAACGATTGACAGCTTTCGCGTAGATAGGGGCCACACTGTTCTGGAGGTGGGCCCAGGCGTCGGCTATTTCAGCGGCGAGGTCGCTCGCAGGGTTGGCCCCGAGGGTCGGGTGGTCTGCGTGGACATCCAGCCCGAGATGATAGGCGCGCTTCGCCAGCGTCTGCTGCGAGAGGGTGTTACGAACGCCTCGCCGATGGTGGGGGATGCTCTAGGCTTGCCTCTGGCTGAAGGTTCGGTTGATTGCGCTTTCCTGGTCACCGTCCTGGGAGAGGTTCCTGACCGGGCGAAGGCGCTGGCCGAGCTGCGGCGAGTCCTCAAGCCTGGCGGCATCCTGTCGATAACCGAGTCCATGCCGGACCCCGACTATCAGTTCCCGGATGTCGTCCGCGACCTTTGCCATGCCAGCGGCTTCCAGTTGCTGGAGCACCGTCGGCGCCTTTTCGGCTTCACGATGAACTTCGCGGCGACCTAAGGCGCTCCCGCTCCTTGACGCTGCGGGTCGCGACACTTGACCGTTTCTGTGCTAGATTAGCCTCCTGGGAGGAATAGTGAGCAACGCATTCCGTGTCATGAGAAGGCAGCAGGAGGGGGAAAGTTGAGCACGCAGGCGGACTATGAGGCCAGGCTGAAGAAGATCCAGGCGAAGATGGATGAGCAGGACATTGACGTGCTGATCGCCACAAGGCTGAGCACGGTGGGGTATGTCTTCGGCGCTTTCGTCCCCTGGCGGGGCGTCGCCGTCATTCCGCGCGAGGGTGAGCCGCAGCTATACGTGCTGGGGCTGGATAGTGAACGTGTGAAGGACGACAGCTTCTTCAAGAATGTGACCGGTGTGGCTCCCCTGCCGGGGATGGCGCTGTGGGACCAGATTCTCTCTTATCTTAGAACAAGGGGCCTGGAGAAAGGGCGAATAGGGGTCGAGCTGGGCCACTCGCCGATTAGGATAGAGACGTTCCTGCTGGCCAGCGAGTACGAGCTCCTGAGGGAGGCCTTCCCCCAGGCGATCTTCAAGAATGCCACCGACTCCCTGAACGAGATATTCATCATCAAGGATGAGGCCGAGATCGAATGCTTCAGGCGGGCCGCCGAGATCTGTGACCTGGGGCTGGGCGTGGTGCTCAAGGAGCTGAAGGTTGGCATGACGGAGACGGAGGTGGCGGGCATCGCTGAGTACGCCATGAGGAAGGCGGGCAGCGAACTGAACTGGACGTTCACCGGCGGCCAGGAGATAGGCTCGGGCGCAAGAACGGCGTATTCCTGGGGAGGGTGCACACCGCCCACCAGGAAGCGGATCGAGGCTGGTGACAACGTGCTGCTGGACGTGCACGCCATGTACAACCTCTATCTGGGCGATCTGGCCCGCAACGCCATAATGGGCGAGCCTACGCCCGAGCAGCGGGAACTATCGGAGGTCTTTGTCGCTGCCTGTAACCTGTTGCTGGAGAGTATGAAGCCGGGGGTGACATACGGTGAGGTGGCGGACAAGATGGACGCTTTCATGGATAGAACGGGCTACAGACAGTATGCCCTGCCGGGCTACGGTCATGGGATAGGCATACTGGGCGACGAATACTATCCGGTGGTGATCAACTCCAGTGTGCCATACGAATCGAAGGGAGACCTGGTGCTTCAACCGAACATGGTTGAGGTTGCGGCCCTGGTGCTGAACAGGCCAGGCGTAGGCGGCATGAGGATGGAGATGACGGTGCTCATCACCAAGGACGGAAGCGAGGGGTTGAACAAGGTGCCCTTCGAGCCGGCAATCATCGCTATCTAGGGGTAGTCGCTAGCGTAGGCAGGAAGGGGGCGAGCCATGCGATTCGTGGTGCTGGGCGGAGCAGGTGACATGGGGAACCAGGCAGTGCGCACCCTGGCTAGCCATCCGGGTGTGAGCGAGGTGATGGTGGCCGAGCTCAACCTGGCGGCGGCGCAGGAGCTGGCCGGGGAGCTAGGCGGCGTGGTGCAGGCCTGTCGGGTGGATGCTACGGACCACCAGGCGCTGGTGGAGACCATTCGCGGGTATGACGTGGCACTCGGTTTTGTTGGGCCCTTTGTCTACTTCGAGGGGCCGATGGCCCGCGCCGCCATCGATGCCGGCGTGCACTACGTCAGCATCGCTGACGACTACGAGGCGGCACGGGAGGCCCTGGCGCTGGACAAAGCGGCCAAGAAGGCGAAGGTGGCGGTTCTGACCGGCCTGGGCAACTGCCCTGGTCTGACCAACTTGATGGCGAAGAAGGGGGCAGCGCCGATGAGCCAGCCTCGCCACGTCCACATCGCGTGGTTCGGCGGGGCCGACGATGCCGGCGGCTATGCCAACTATCGCCACGCAGTGCACATCTTCTGCGGGAAGGTGCCCTCCTTCAGGAGGGGGCGAGAGGTGATGGTTCGCTCTGGCAGTGGCAAGGAGATGGTGCAGTTCCCGCCGCCCTGCGGTCGCCTGCCGGTCTACCACACCGGTCATGCCGAGCCGGTGACCATCCCCAGGAACATCGCGGGGCTGGAGACGGTAACGCTCAAGGGGGGCATCTGGCCGGCCTGGCTGGCCCGGGCGGGCATCCTCCTGGAGCGGGTAGGCGTAGTGCGTAGCGAGCGGAGTCAGAGATTCTGGGCTGCCACCTTCCATCGCGTGCTGCCGCGGCTCCCGGCGGGAAAGTGCACGGTGTCGGGCTTTCGGGTGGACGTGTACGGAGAGCAGGATGGGGGGCAGGCGCACCGCCGGTTCACTTGCGTGGGCCGGATGAAGAACATCACCAGCATCCCGGCCGCGGTGGGGGCGGTGATGCTGGCGCAGGGGGAGATCAGCGAGCGGGGTGTCTACGCGCCGGAGGCGGTTATCGATCCTGATCCCTTCCTGGCCAAGCTGGAGCCGTTGGGCGTGAAGGTCGAGGAGCACGAGGGGTAGAGTGGTGACGCACGAATCGATTAGCGCCGCCGATCCCTACGAACGACGCCGGGTCGGCGTGATCGACAGCGAGATGGCGTATGTCGATACCGGCGCGGGCGACCCGATGGTGTTCCTGCACGGGAACCCGACGTCGTCGTACCTGTGGCGCAACGTGATCCCGCAGGTGGAGGGGCTGGCGCGCTGCCTGGCGCCCGATCTGGTTGGGATGGGCGAGTCGGGGAAGTCACCGAGCGGCTCTTACCGCTTCGTCGACCACGCTCGCTATCTGGACGCTTGGTTCGAGGCGCTCGCTCTCACAGCGAACGTCACCCTGGTGGTCCATGACTGGGGGTCGGCGCTTGCGTTCCACTGGGCGCATCGCCATCCCGATCGAGTCAAGGGAATCGCCTACATGGAGGCGATCGTCCAGCCGGTGACCTGGGAGGAATGGCCCGAGGCCGCGCGGGCGATCTTCCAGGCCCTGCGCTCGCCGGCCGGTGAGGAGATGATCCTGGAGAAGAACGTGTTCGTGGAACGGATCCTCCCGGGGAGTGTGTTGCGGGCCCTCAGCGGTGAGGAGATGGCCGTGTATCGGCGGCCGTACCTGGAGCCCGGCGAGTCTCGCCGACCAACCCTGACGTGGCCGCGGGAGATTCCCGTGGAGGGAGAGCCGGCGGATGTCGTGGATATCGTGGCTCGCTATGGGGAATGGCTGAGCGCCAGCGATGTGCCGAAGTTGTTCATCAACGCCGAGCCGGGCGCCATCCTGACCGGCAGGCAGCGGGAGTTCTGCCGTGGCTGGCCGAACCAGCAGGAGGTCACGGTTAAGGGGATCCACTTTGTGCAGGAGGACTCGCCGAGGGAGATCGGCCAGGCCATCGCCGAGTGGTACGCCTCGTTGTGAGGCGTGCGTCCTACTGCTGGCCAGCGGGCGCACTTAGCCCGGCTCCTGGCCACAGGCTATGAGTTTCGATTCCCCGACCTGGAAGGCGCTCTCCGCCATCTGCTCGAACGATGATTGAACATCCCGGCATGAACGTGCAGGCAGATCGATGCGCAAGGCACAAAGGCTGATCCTACTCACCGGCGCCACTGGATATGTAGGGGGACGGCTCCTCAGGGCGCTCGAAGCCCGAGGTCATCGCCTGCGGTGTTTGGCCAGGCGTCCCGAATTCTTGCAGCATGGCGTCGTTGAGTCGACGCAGGTCGTCAAGGGTGACCTCCTCGACGCGACCTCTCTGGCGCCGGCCCTGGCTGGCGTCGATTCAGCATACTACCTCGTCCACTCCATGGGCTCGATGCGTGCTTTCGAAGAAGAGGACCGCCGGGCGGCGAAGTCATTCGCCGACGCGGCCCGGGAAGCCGGCGTCCGGCGGATCATCTACCTGGGTGGCCTGGGCAGGGGTGAGAAGCTGTCGCGTCACCTCGCCAGCCGCCAGGAGGTGGGCCGTATTCTGCGCGAATCGAGTGTACCGACCATCGAATTGCGCGCGTCGATCATCATCGGGTCGGGGAGCTTGTCCTTTGAGATGATCCGCGCGCTGGTGGATAGGCTGCCCGTCATGATTACACCTCGATGGGTTCGGATCTCCGCCCAACCCATCGCCATCGAGGACGTTATCGCTTACCTGATGGCCGGGCTGGACGTCGAGGTTGACGGCAGCGCGATCTTTGAGATCGGCGGCGCTGATCGAGTTTCGTACGGCGATATCATGCTGGAGTACGCTCGCCAGCGCGGGCTCAAGCGACTGATGATCCCGGTGCCGGTGCTTAGTCCAAGACTGTCCAGCCTTTGGCTAGGGCTGGTCACGCCGGTCTATGCGCGCGTCGGCCGCAAGCTCATCGACAGCATTACCCACGAGACGGTAGTTGAGGACGATCTAGCCCTCCGGCTTTTCGATATACGCCCTCGCGGCATCCGGGCAGCGATTGAGCGCGCGTTAAGAAACGAGGACCAGGAGATAGCCCAGACACGCTGGCCCGATGCCCTCTCGTCGCGGGGGCCTGCGAGCACATGGGGCGGCATCAAGTTCGGATCTCGGTTGGTGGACTCTCGGTCGGCGCAAGTGCCACATCCTCCACTGCAGGCCTTCAGGCCCATCAGGCGCATTGGGGGTCAGACCGGCTGGTACTACGCCAATTGGCTTTGGCGCCTGCGCGGGTTCCTGGATCTGCTGGTGGGCGGGGCTGGCGCACGGCGCGGGCGGCGCGACTCGGAGCGGCTTGCGCCAGGGGACACGGTCGACTTCTGGCGCGTCGAGGCTATCGAGCCAGACCGTCTGTTGCGCTTGTCTGCCGAGATGAAGCTGCCTGGGCGCGCCTGGCTGCAATTCGAGGTCGAAGGCGACGAGTCCGGATCGACCATCCGGCAGACGTCTATCTTTGACCCCATCGGGCTCATAGGTTTGCTGTACTGGTATCTGCTCTATCCTTTGCATGCGCGGGTGTTCGCGGGGATGTTGCGCGGGATCGTACGGGAAAGCGAGAGACAACGATAGCCTGAGGGCCGCTGATGATGCATACCCGATCGTGTGCATGCCTGGATACGCCTCTATAGGGCGTACTCACTGACGTAGTCCTTCACGCGCAGCTTTCGCGCAGCGCTCTCCGAGCTCATGTAGCGGATCTTCCCGAAGATCGGCCGCTCTGGACCCCAGGGACGGTCGTAGCGGCCGAGGCACCAGAGAATGCCGCTGTAAGAGTTGGGATCGCGACCGTCGAGCGCGTACTTGTTGTTGAGTTCGATCATGATCTCGAGGGCTTCCTCCGGCGCAGCGCTCCACTCGAGGATCTTCTTGCCCCAGAGCATGCGCAGGTAGTTGTGCAGGCGCCCCTCACGGAC
>CP070630.1:678128-684493 GCA_020356025.1 Dehalococcoidia bacterium
ATCGCCGCCTACGCTCACAGGGTCGTTCGGCTTCAAGATGGTCAAATCGTCAGCGATGAGGCGATGCCATCGGCGAACGACGCGCCAACGGCGGAAGGACCCTCGCTCGGTGGTGACGGTGGAAGTGAGGCTTCAACGGCATGAGTATCATCGACACCATCCGTACTGCCCTCAGTGCTCTGGCTGCGAACAAGCTGCGCTCGTCGCTGACCATGCTCGGGATCATCATCGGGGTGAGCGCGGTCATCACCCTCATGGCGGTGGGCCAAGGTTCTCAGAAAGGCGTGACGGAGCGCATTCAGGGGCTGGGGAGCAATCTTATTTTCATCAGGCCCGGTGAGTCTCAGGCATCGAATGTTCAAGCGGCGGTATATGGGGGGCAGGCACTGACCCTGGTGGACGCGGATGCCTATGCTATCAATGACCCCGAGCGGTTTCCCTATGTGGAGGGCGTGGCGCCACAGGTCGACTTCGAGGGCAGACTGATCGCCGGTGGTGAGAACACGACCACAACCATCATCGGCACTACGCCCGACTACCCGTATGTACGCGATTTCTTTGTGGCGAGAGGCCAGTTCATCGGTGAAGACGATGTTACCCGTAAGGGCCTTGTGGCTGTGCTCGGGCACAGCGTGGCCCAGACGCTCTACGGTGACAGTGACCCCATCGGCAAGTCCGTGCGCCTGTCGGTGGGCCCTCCTAGCATGTCGATCACGTTCAACTTCCGGGTCATCGGCGTCATGGAGCCGAAAGGGGCCACGGCTACCGGCGATGAAGATGACCTGATGTTCATACCCCTGCCGACAATGCAGGCCCGTATTCCCTTCCTGAGGCATCCTCAGGGGCTCAGCAACGTGTTCCAGATCTCGGTGAAGGTGAGTGACAGGGGTGACTTCGACCAGGCGGAGAAGGAGATAGCAGCCCTGCTCCGCGAGCGTCACAACGTGACCGAGGATGACTTCGAGATTCTCACCCAGACCGATGTGGCCGACTTGAAGGCCGCGGAGACCGAGATATCTCAGACGCTGTGGGCGGCGATGGCGGCCATCGCCGGCATCTCCCTGGCGGTCGGCGGCATCGGCATCATGAACATCATGCTGGTCTCGGTCACGGAGCGCACCCGCGAGATAGGCATCCGCAAGGCCATAGGGGCGACGCGGGGCGACATTCTTATGCAGTTCCTGGTTGAGGCTCTGATGGTCACGATGGCCGGTGGAGCCATCGGGGTTATTCTGGGCGTTACTCTTTCAACGCTGGCGGACGGCCGTACCATCCTGGAGCAAAGCGTCCGGGCAGAGGTCTCGGCGGTGGCCGTGATCCTGGCCTTCGGCGTGTCCGCGGTCATCGGGCTGTTCTTTGGCATCTACCCCGCGTACAATGCCTCTCGGCTCAACCCCATCGAGGCCCTGCACCACGAATAGAGACGGAAGAGCCTATTTCTACTGGAGGGCCTGGGCCAGCCGTACATCCAGAGTGCGGATGATGTCCTCCACCTCCTGCCCCGGTTCGGCGCCGCCTATTGCGCCCACGATGATGTGAGCGGTGGCTCGGTCTCGCCGAATAGCGACCAAGTGAGCAATGAAGTCAACGTCAACCTCAAGCTCTACGCCCTCCGGCCGAAGTGTGCCGGTGAAACGAGCTGCCAGCGTCTCATCGCCGATGCTGGAGAAAGACATCGGCTCTCCCTCAATGGAGATCACGCCTGGGAAAAGCGCTATGCTCTGGCTGGGGTCAGCAGCTATCTCCCTGCCCCATTCGATGCCGGCCGCAGCTCCCTCGGGCGTCTGGAAGATACTCAGCGAGACATTGACCGAGGCGGTGCCGCCGCTGATAAAGGTGCCCAGAGGATCATTCGTCATATAGCTGGCGCTATATCCCAAAAGACGCCCCCACTCATTGAGGCGGGCAAGAGCCGCTTGTTTTCCCTCCGGATCGGTCTCGGCGGCTTCCTCGTTGTCCGTGAATGCCTCTTCTTGCAGAGCGAAGCCAGGCGGCAAATCGTCCAGTGTCAGGGCTACGCTCCTGAGCATGGCCTCCAGCGTTGGCCTGTCGGTCGGAACGGTTGTTGCAGAGGGTCCTTCGTCGTCACCTCCGCCGCAGCCAACTCCGACGACCAGTGGAACCGCGACGAGAGCGAGGGCGACTGCGATGAGCCAAGTTCTCATGGTGACCTCCCATCATGTTCGTGCGCCTCGCCGTCCTCGAGCGACTCTGCTCAGCGGCCCTAGCTGGTTCATCAGCCGTGGCGGGAAGAGGGTGGTGAGCATCGCGGGTTTGGCAGAGCGCACCGCGCTCGATTATAGCAGGTGTGGTGGCAATAGTGCGCGGATGTTCTCGCGCTTGGTGGCCAACGGCACTCTTGACAGCGGCCAGGATATACCTATAATATAGGTATCTGAACCCGGGAGGTGTATTCCGGCTTAGCGCTGCCTGCGTCGCCCAGCGGGCCTTCATGGTCTCCCCAAACAGGGTAGACGCGCTGGATATCTGCATTGTCTCTGAAGTACGCGATCCTCGGCATCCTCATCGAGAAGCCCATGCACGGCTATGAACTGAAGCAGGCCGTGTCGCCCGCGCTGTCGCGGGAGCGGCTGATGAACGACGGCGTGCTTTATCCACTGCTCTCCAAGATGGAGAGAGAGGGTCTCGTCCAGAGCAAGGTGGAGAGAGCCGACAAGAGGCCCAATCGCCACGTATTCCATCCTACGGGTAGCGGCCGGCGGGTCTTTTTCGAATGGTTGCGGGGCTCGGCTTTAGAAGAGGATCTGGTCACCTATGATTTCTTCCTTGGCCATCCCTTCCTCAGCAAATGCGTCTTCTTCAAGCACCTGACCCGTGAAGAGATCCGGGCCAAGCTGATCGCTCAGAGGGAGAGCAGTCTGGCCAAGCTGGAGGCGTTCGATCGGATCCGGGAAGGGATGGTCGAACGGGGTGTCGACCCGTTCCGTATAGCCATCCTGGACCTGGGCATCGCCCAGCACCGCGAGAAGATTCGGTGGCTGGAGAAGATGACGAAGGAGCTGCCCGAGGGATCATCTGCTGTGAGAGCAAGGAGGGCCACATGATTGAGAACCTACTGACCGAGGACCAGAAGAAGCTGCGAGATGAAGTGCGGACGTTCGTGCGCGATGACGTGCCTCGCCAGCTCATCCTCGATATGGATGCCGACAAGGTTCGTTATCCGCGAGAGTTCGTGGAAGCGGTTGCCAAGCGAGGGTTGATGGGCCTGCGCTTTGCGGAGGAATACGGCGGGCGCGGGCTTGGCTTCCGCGACGAGATCGTGGCCGTGGCGGAGGTGGGAGTGCTGGGCGGGCTGGCATGCCTTTACTCCCTGCCCATCATTGTCGGCGAGGCGCTGAATGTCTTCGGCACGCCAGCCCAGAAGGAGAGATGGCTGCGGCCCACCCTCGAAGGGAAGCTGATGGTGGCTGTGGCGCTCACAGAGCCGCGCGGTGGCTCGGATGTCTTCGGGGCGACGACCACCGCCATTCGGGATGGCGATAGCTATGTTCTCAATGGTGAGAAGCGGTTCATCGTCGGCGCGGAGGGTGCTGACTACTTCCTGGTGTACGCTCGCAGCGACCCCGATGCCCCATCGCATGAGGGGCTCACCGCCTTTGTCGTCGAGCGCTGCCCGGAGGTGGAGGTGCAGCACGTCTACGGTCTGATGGGCGCACGCGGCGGTGGTACGGGTCGTGTCTACTTCCGGGATGTGCGCGTGCCGGCGGAGAACGTGATCGGCCGCGAGAAGGGTGGGGCCATGGTTTTCTACCAGTCGATGGTCCCCGAGCGCATGACGA
This sequence comes from Dehalococcoidia bacterium, assembly GCA_020356025.1. Classification (GTDB taxonomy): domain Bacteria; phylum Chloroflexota; class Dehalococcoidia; order SM23-28-2; family SM23-28-2; genus SM23-28-2. The sequence continues at coordinate 681,929 of CP070630.1, forward strand.
GCGCTGCTGGTTCGGTTGGAGGGGCACGGGCCGCCCTGGAGATCGCTGCCCGCTACAGCGACCGCCGCAGAGCGTTTGGCAAGAAGATCCGCGCCTTCCAGGCGGTCAGCTTCATGGTGGCCGATAGCATCACCATGCTGGATGCGGCGCAGGCGCTGGTGTATACTGCCGCCCACTCTGTCGACAGCGGTGATGAGCCGAATCGCGCTCGCCGGCTGGTGTCGGAGGCCAAGAAGTTCGCCACCGAGGCCGCGTGGGAGGTCATAAACAAGGCCATGCAGATCATGGGAGGCATTGGCTATACCAACGTCTATCCCATTGAGCGACTGTTGCGCGACGGCCGGCTGGCACTGATCTGGACGGGCACCAGCGAGGTCATGAGCCTAATCATTCAGCACGAATACTACCGCGAGCTGGGTATGGACGGCCGCATGCGGGACGTGGAAGCCGATGCCCCTGACGCCGACCTGACCGATGAGAAGGTTTATGGGTAGGCGAAGCTCCTTAAAGAGGGCCGTCGGCTACTGAAGCCGGTTTGCCGCGATCAGGTCTCGGTACCAGTAGCCACTCTTCTTGATGATACGGCGCTGCGTGGGGTAGTCCACGTAGACCAGGCCGAAGCGCTGGCTGTACCCCTCGGCCCATTCGAAGTTGTCTAGAAGGCTCCAGGCGTAGTAGCCCCTCACGTCGGCGCCGTCTTGGATAGCGCGCGCCACCTGGGCGATGTAGCGGCGGTAGAAGCTTATGCGGCGGTCGTCGTTGACGACGCCGTTCTCATCGGGTTCGTCGCCGTAGGAGCAGCCGTTCTCAGTGACGTAGATGGGCAGGTGGTAGTCGTTCCAGATGCGCGTGATCGCCTGGTGGAGGGCGTCCGGGTACACTTCCCAGCCGAAGTCCGTGCGCTCGGCGTTGGGCACGGACAGGATACGGATTCCCAGGTTCTCGTCATGGGGGTTGTGGGCGACCACGTTGCGGATGTAGAGGTTGATGCCCACAAAATCCAGGGGTGCCTTGACGATCTCCATGTCGTCAGGCTTCACGTCCATGCGCTCAAGGGGAACGCCGCCCACATACGCATCGGGGTAGCGGCCGTTCTGGATGGTTTCCAGGAACCAGACGTTGTAGAAGTTATGCAGGCGCTCGGCGGCGGCGCGATCCTCATCGCTGTCGCTGGCGGGGTAGGCCCCGCTCATGCTAAAGGCGGTGCCGACGGCGTACGTCTTGCCCGTGGCACGAACGGCGCGCACGGCCAGGCCTTGGGCCAGGTTCACGATGTGGGTCGCTCTGAGTGCCATTGAGGGGTCACGGACGCCGGGGGCGTGGATGCCAGCCATGTACCCCAGGATGGTGAAGATCCAGGGCTCGTTGAAGATCATCCAGCTCTTGACGCGGGAGCCCAGGTGGTCAACGACAGCGGCGCAGTAGTCGGCGAAGTGCTGGGCGGTGTCGCGGTTGGTCCATCCTCCCTGATCCTGCAACGCCTGGGGCAGGTCCCAGTGGTAAAGGGTGGGGAAGGGCGTTATGCCGGCCGACAGCAACTCGTCGACCAGCCGGTCGTAGAAATCGAGGCCTTTGCGGTTGGCCCGGCCCCTGCCCTCGGGGAAGATGCGGGGCCAGGAGATGCTGAAGCGATAGCCCTTCAGGCCCAGCTCCTTCATCAGGGCGACATCCTGCCGGTAGCGGTGGTAGTGGTCGCAGGCCACGTCGCCGGTATCGCCGTTCTTGATGTGGTCGGGCGCGTGACAGAAGCGATCCCAGATCGACTCGCCCTTACCGTCCTCGTTCCAGGCGCCCTCGATCTGGTACGAGGCGGTGGCGCAGCCCCAGACGAATCCCTTGGGGAAGTCTATCTCCGCCATCTCAATCCTCCTTGAGCAAGGGAAAGAACCTCTTCAGCTTTCCTATGGCTTGCCTTTCAAGCCGCTCGACCGGCGTGATTGAAACCTCGGGGTTCTTGAGGCCAAGCTGCGCCAGCTCCTGAACGATCTTGCGGCGAAGACCTGGGATGTCTACGTCCCCGAGGCAGCGAGCAGCGATCTCCGCGCCGTTATCTGTCTGGCGAACCTGATACTCCAGGATGTTGCGCTCGCGTCCCAGGGCGGAACGGAAAATGAGGGGGTGCACCGTCAGTCCGGCTGCATAGACGAAGCAGTCGTCGAGACGCCCCTGGATGTCGTCTACGCGGCGGTGCTGCGAGCCGCAGGGGCAGGGTTCAGCGAGTAGCGTTACCTCGTCCGTGACCTCGTAGCGGATGAGCGGAAGGATAAGGTTGTAGAGGTTGGTGAGATAGAGCTTGGCAGCCCTGGCGCCCGGCGGGACCGGCCTGCCTTGCTCATCCACGGGTTCGATAATCAGGAGGTCGTCGGCCAAGTGCATCCCGCTCCCCTTGGCGCATGAGACGCCGGTCGGGCCACCCTCGGAAGTCCCCCACCAGTTGCCCACTGGGGCGTTCCAGGTCTCCTCGAGCGCCGAACGGATCTCGGGCAGCAACGGCTCGCTGCTTGTGATGATACGTTTTGGGGAGATACGGAGGTTCCCTGCGCGGGCCTCGTGCGTGAGCTGGTG
>CP070630.1:684593-687744 GCA_020356025.1 Dehalococcoidia bacterium
CATCGAGATCGACACCGACCACTTCGGCGCTTGGTGGACGGTTGACCCCTACAACGTTTATCTCGACCTGCCAACGGTGATGCTCCATGAGGAGGGGCACTTCCTCGGCTTGGGTCACTCAGATCCGACCGGCGGCAACTGCCCGGTCATGAAAGCGTCCTATAGTTGGGGGAGTGTTCAGCGGACGCCGTGCTCGGACGATATCGCCGGCGTTAGGTACTTGTATCCTGAGGGGAGCGGCAGCGAGCCCCCGACACCTACCGGCCTGACTGCGTCGCCAGGGTCCGCCACGTCCATCAACGTGAGCTGGCAGAACGTCCCCAACGAGTATGGCTACGAGGTTTGGCGGGCCGATCAATCTTGCTCGACGGCCACTGCCGGCGACTTCGTCCTCATAGACTCGGTCGATGCCGATGTCACGACCTACCCCGACGACTGGTACGGACAAGGCCTGGTTGCTGGCGCCTACTGCTACAAGGTGAGAGCGTTCAACCTGAACGGCGAGTCTCCCTTTTCCAATGAGGACGACGCTAGCGGGGGGCAGCCGGATGGGGATGGGGACGGCGTACCCGACGACACTGACAACTGCCCTGAGACCTACAACCCTGGCCAGGACGACCACGACGGCGATGGCGTACCTGGCACCCAGCCTCCGCCCGGTGCGACCTGGGGGGGCGATGCCTGCGATGACGACGACGACAATGACGGCTTCGACGACGCCGTGGAGGTCTACGTCGGCACCGATGCCCTGGACGACTGCCCCGACGAAATAGGCGTGCATGACGCCTGGCCGTTGGACATCAACATGGACAGAACGGTCACCGCCGTGGGCGACGTCCTCAACTTCGGTGACCGCATCGGCGCCGAACCGGCGGACCCCGAGTGGTGGCAGCGCCTGGACCTCAACATGGACGGCATGATCACCGTCGCCGGAGATGCGCTCCTCTTCAGGGAGATGATCGGAGAGAGCTGCACGTAGGGTGCCGCGCCCTCTATCGTCGCTGAGGTAACCCCCTACCTGCCCTCCTGCTGCCCAACGCCATCGTGAGGTTCATGGCGGGGTTGAGACGCTACATTCGACAGGCCATCGCCCGCCAGCGGTCGCGTATTTGCAGAGGGCTTAGCCTGTATTCTCGGCCGTCCCCAGCGCCGCTGGCGCGAACGCTGCTTCAGCCGCAGTCGCCTCCGCGAGGGCTGTTACATGGGGACTCCGAATCCGATTGGAGAGCGTGAGATCACTGTGCGGGCCCTGTGGCAATCCCTTGACAGCCTTAGGCGTATGACGGATGATTCGGCCGCGATGGCCTTGCGGTGTGACCATGACACGGGCGCGAAGGATGCGCCCACAGCGTGATTGAATCAGCCTTCACCTGGCGGCGGCGAGCGAGTTCGTACGGGACCATTGCGACTCACCGGAGGCGGACCACGCGGAGCCATAGAGCTAAGGCTGACCGGCTGGAGATCGGACGAACCCTTGTCCTCGCTCTGGTGGCTCTTGCCTGGGCCATAGGGCTCGAGGCTTCTGAGGCCCAACAGAGCACGCTGCACAACTGCCCTCAGTCAGGCAAGTGGGCCATATCAGTCTGGGGCGGCGAGGACGGCACCGACACGGGCCAGGCATTGGCCACCTGCGGCGCGGGGGCTGTCGACTTTGCGTACTACATCGAGCCCGACGCGCAGACGTGGCTGCGGTACTTCGTCGGGCGGACGGACATCAACAATCTGCACACTGTCAACGACATGCAAGGGATCATGGCTCACGGGGCGCTGGCCCCGGTCGCCCCAACGTCGTTGGAAGGGACCCTGCAGCAGCGCCTGCAGAATTGTCCACGGCCAGGGAAGTGGGCCATATCGGTGTGGAGCGGAGAGGACGGCACCGACACGGGCCAGGCATTGGCCACCTGCGGCGCAGGGGCCGTCGACTTTGCCTACTATATCGACCCTGACACACAGACGTGGCTGCGGTATTTCGTCGCGCGGACGGACATCAGCAATCTGCTCACTCTTGATGACATGCAGGGGATCATCACTTATGGATCGACGGCCGCCCCAGCGCCCGTTCCAACCGGGACTGCCACCCCCACACCAGCGGTCACGCCAACCTCCACTGCCAGCGCCACACCAACGGTCGGCCCAACCGCCACCGCGAGCCCCACACCGGCCCCAGCACCCTTGGGCGGACGCATCGCTTTCACGTCGGATCGCGACGGGAACCGGGAAATATACGTCGTGCGTACCGACGGCTCGGGCCTATCCAATCTCACCAACAACTCCGCGGACGACCTTTGGCCCGCTTGGTCGCCTGGTGGCTCTAAGATCGCCTTCACATCCAGCCGGGACGGCAATCGCGAGATCTACGTTATGAACGCCGACGGCTCAGGCCAGACGCGCCTCACCAGCGAGCCGGAAACCGACTACATAGCGGCTTGGTCACCTGATGGCTCCAAGATCGCTTTCGTATCCCACCGCGACGGCAATGGCGAGATCTACGTCATGAACGCCGACGGCTCAGGCCAGACGCGCCTCACTAACCACGTAGCCCACGACTCGCTGCCCAGTTGGTCACCTGACGGCTCGAAGATCGCCTTCCAGTCGGACCGCGACGACAACGAGGAGATCTACGTGATGAGTTCTGACGGGTCGGGCCAAATCCGCCTCACTGAAAACGCAGCGAATGATAGCGGCCCCTCTTGGTCTCCTAACGGGTCCAAGATTGCTTTCGACTCCGATCGTGACGGGAACCGGGAAGTCTACCTCATGAACGCCGATGGGTCAGGCCAGACTCCCTTGACTGACAGCCAGGCGGATGACTTCCAACCCGCTTGGTCACCTGACGGTTCGAGGATGGCGTTCGTTTCCGGCCGCGAGGGTAACTTCGAGATCCACGTTATGAACGCTGACGGCTCTGCCCAGACCCGTCTCACCAACAATTCGGCGGAGGACATAGAACCGACCTGGAGCTCTGGCGGCGACGGTCTGCCACTGTAGAGCAGTGAGCCGCCCGTTGGCCGCGGCGCCTAGACAAACAGGTCACCGGGACATCAGAGCGTTTGACATCGCCTTCGCGACCAGCGATTATCTAGTCACCCCTCCGGGGGCCTGCCGTCGGTTTGGTCAGGTAAGGAATGCTCTGGGTGGCTCTTCAGGGACA
>CP070630.1:687844-698683 GCA_020356025.1 Dehalococcoidia bacterium
CCGACCCCGACTGGGGGAACAACAGCAGCTCTACTGACCTGACTGTGGACGCCATCGCCGAGGGCGACACGGACGGAGACGGGATTCCGGACGAGGTGGACAACTGCCCCACAGTCCCGAACACTGACCAGACCGACAGCGACGGGGACGGCGTGGGCGATGCCTGCGATAATTGCCCCACAGTCCCGAACACTGACCAGACCGACAGCGACGGGGACGGCATCGGCGATGCTTGCGAGGTTGGTCTGGAAGTCGAGATCGACATCAAGCCGGGAAGCTACCCCAACTCGATCAACCCCAAGAGCAAGGGCAAGATCCCGGTGGCCATCCTCGGCACCGAGGACTTCGATGCCACCCAAGTCGATCCCATGACGGTGCGGTTTGGCCCGTCCGATCGTTCGGCTGCCAACCACGACGGAGCTATGCCCGTCCACTACGCCCTTGAGGACGTGGATGGCGACGGTGACTACGACCTCATCCTGCACTTCCGCACAGGGGAGACGGGCATCATGCTGGGCGACACCATGGGCTGCCTGACCGGCAGGATGGTCTACACCGACACCTTCATGGGCTGCGATTCGATAAGAACCGTGCCGAAAATGAGAATGCCCATGTAAGGAGCCAGTATGGCTGACGGGAAGGGCCTCTCGTCCATCGGAAGCTCTTCCTTGCTGTTGTTGACGTTGCCCAACAGGGACGGGCACGCCGGTCACTCCATGTGCGACCCTGACGCGTGGTACGCCAGGAGGCGGTGGCTGCGTTGACACCTCCGAGACGCCCTGGCACGATGTGATGGATATTCTGAACCTTCCTTTGGCATCCTGTTCGTTTGGAGGCTAGCATGAAGCGGCAAGCGATAACAGCAGCTATAGGACTTGCGGTCGCTGGGGGGATCATCGCGATCGGGGCCATCGCGGTCTTCCTCGGCTCGGGTCCTCTGCGAATGGGCGCAGTCTCTGCGATCGACGGGACGTGCAACACGACCGTGTCGACCGACCCGGCGAGCGCCGGGGACAACAGCATCAGGGTGGACGACCCGGCCGGCTGTGACGCAGACGACTGGGTGGTCATCAACGAGGGCGGGCCCACGGAGGAGTGCCAGCAAATTCAGATCCTGGCTCTGAATCTACATCTCAATGTACTGTTCATGTACGGTACGCTTACCCACGACCACAGTGTGGGCGAGACGATAGTCGAGGTAGTGCAGTGCCCTACGCCGACGCCTTCGCCGACGCCCACGCCCACCCCCACCCCAACGCCCACGCCGTCGCCAACGCCGGCGGTGGGTATAGCCGTCACCGCTATGCCCATGGTGCAGGGTTGGAACGACAGGTGCTATGTCGGCGCGCAGGCAGATATCGGAGACGCGCTCGAGGGGATCCTCGACGAGGTCTTGGCCGTCTACATCCTCAGGCCGTCTCAGAAGTTCGACCACTGGTTCCCAGGCCGGGCTGGCCAGTCCACGCTGACAGAGCTCAAACCATGCGACCAACTCTTTGTGCTGATGTCCGCGCCGGCAGTGTGGGAGCAGGAGATATCCGAAGAGCTGTCGGAATCAGCAGACCTGGTCGCGGGCTGGAACAGCGTATGCTACATGGGTCAGCCGAAGGCTGTCCAGGACGTTACGATGGGAATCGATGGAACCTTCGCCGCGCTGTACATGCTCGGCGACGATCAAACCTGGATGAAGTACGTGCCTGATAGACCAGACTTGAGCGACCTCTCCCAAGTGCAGCAGTATGACTCCGTCTTGGTGCTGTTGACGGAGGAGGGCGGAGCGACCTGGGTGTTCGATTCGCCCTACCCTCTCTAGCAGCTGCGAAGAGAGCCATTCATCCGGACACCGTTCGACCCTGACGCGTGGTACGCCAGGAGGCGGTGGGTCAGGTAGATGAGAACTTCACGCGGCTCAGTCGGGCCTACCCTCTGCGTGTGGCAACCAAGAAGGCCATCGCCACGGCCATGTACGCTGCCGCACCGATCACGGCTCCAGCATTGAGGACGAATCCTGGCCCCGTCTCGAGGAAGTTCGCCACCAAGACGACGGCAGCAACGGTGATGGCAACTACAGTAATGAGGTGTCGGTACTCCCACACGTCCCACACCACCCAGACATAATTATAGCACAACTGGCTGCGGTAGGGCTTCGGTCCGTAGCTTCTTCCCTTGGCCGCACTAGCGGCTGCGAGTAGGATGGAGCCTGAATGCGCTGCGCTTGACGTTGCTCACATGTTCTGGCATAATGCGAGAGCCGGCCAAACGTGCGTCGCAGTGACGCAGGCGGCATTATGCAAAGGCCAGCATGCATTACGGCTGCTGCCGTTCTATTTGCGCTCCTACCCCTGTTTGGCATTCGCCTTCTGGGCGGGCAGGGAGTTTCCGCCCAGGGCATTGTTAACTTCGACATAGATCCGGAGACCACGGGCAACAGCGGCAACACGCTGGGAACAGTGGAGGACTGCTACGAGGTTACCTGCCCCAGCGCGGAGTGCAGTTGGGACGGCAGTTCTTCGTTCGACGGCTTCAGCGACTACAGCATCGACATCGTCGTGACCGGCGACACCGATGCGCCCCTCTCCTACGACGCGGCACTGGTCTTCGACGACACCAAAGTCCACGTTGCAGCGCCCGACACTGACCCCGTCATAAAGATGCCGGGCGCATTCGATCTCAGCAGTCCGCTGCCGGACAGCACCAGTCCTTACAACGCTGGGGTAGTCTACCTCGCCGGTGGCCCAGGCGCTGCAGGCGACGGCACCCTGCTCAGGGTAGGACTGGACATCGGCGGGTCGGGCCTCATTACGTTTCGCCTCGATGATCCTCCCCTGACCGCCTACGTGTCTGATGCCTCCGACCCGGATCCGCACCCCCTGACTCGGGACACGAGCGTGCTGGCCATTAATGAGGACTGCACAGCACCGCCTACGTCCACGCTCGTTGCCGATCTCAAGATTGTCAGCCAAGAGATCCTGGCCGCCAACTGCGTCGACCCGCTAACCAGCGACATTGATGTGAGCAGTGACGTCGAGGTCTGTGTCAAGAAGATCCTCCACAACAACGGCCCAGAAGGCCCAATAGACGTGGATATCGCCAAGACGCCCACCGCCCCGGCGGGCTGCACCATTGTACCGACTGGCGACACCGATCAGGTTATCCTGGACGTGTCGGTGGAGGTGGAGCACACCGAGATATTCACCATTCACTGCTGGGAGCCGAGCACCCACGGGCCCTTCGTGATCGAGAACACCATCGCCCCCAAGGATCCAGACATCACGGATCCCGCACCCGGCAACAACTCGGCCACCAGCCCGTTGAGCGTCAACGCCTGGGCTGAGGCCGACGCGAAGATCCGTGCCCAATGGGTGGAGGGGTGTGAAGACCTCAACGGCAACACGGTCTGCGGGTTCGGGGAACCCTCACTCCCCGCCCCGCTGGAGATACCGGTCAGCGAAGACCTCCCCATCATGGTCAAGAAGACCATCCACAACAATGGAACGTATGGGCCGGTAGACCTCGAGACAGTCAAGACAGCAGTAGCTTCGCCTGACTGCCAGGTCACGCCTGGCGTCCACGTGGAACAGATTCACAACGTGCCGGTCAGCGTAGACGTCACTCACACGGAGCCCTTCACCATTCATTGTCACAAGCCCAGCGAGCACACCTTTACGTTCGACAATGTGATCAGCGTCAAGGACGCGCACGTCACTGATCCCGTCAACGGCAACAACACTGCCCACACCGACTGGACGGTGCCGGCCATCGCCCAGGCCGACCTGAAGATCGTGGACCAGAGGATTGTGGACTGGCCCAGCGACATCGACGTCAGCGAGAATCGGGTGGTCATCCTGGAGACCGATGTGCATAACAACGGCCCCTATGGGCCGGTAGAGGCGGAGTTCGAAGGCTGGCTGACGCCCCCCAGCGAGTGCACTATCGTGTCCGGCCCCATCAGCCAGCAGGTGGTGCTGGACGCCGGCGAGACGCAGACCATACAGCAGCAGTTCACTATTCACTGTGGCGAGCGCTGTCTGCGCACGTTCACCTTCCACAACCGCATCACGGCCAAGGAACCGCACATCCACGACCCCGAACCAGCGGACAATGAGGACTACCGCTTGTTGCCCTCCGTCCACTCCTGGGCCAAAGCGGATGCAAAGATCGCGAGCCAGAGCTTCGTCGACCCGCCGACCCAGATAGTCGTCTCCCAGGACGTAGATGTCACCCTGCGCAAGACCCTTCACAACAACGGCGGCTACGGCCCGGTCGACGTCGACATCGCTGCCGACGTGTCGGCTCCTGCAGACTGCTTTGCCACGCCCAACCCAGCCAACCCGACCTCCGCCAACCTTCCTCTCAGCATCGACGTCGTTATCGACGAGGTCTGGACCATCCACTGCGACGAGCCCAGCGAGCACACCTTTACCTTCGATGAATCCATCACCATCAGCACGATTCATGTCAGAGACCCCATCCCAGACAACAATGCCGTCTCAACCGACCTGACGGTCGCCGCCATCGCCCTCACAAACGTCAAGATCGTGGGCCAGCAGCTCGTCGACCCGCCGACCGAGATAGCCGTCTCCCAGGACGTAGATGTCACCCTGCGCAAGACCCTCCACAACAACGGCAACTACGGCCCCGTCGATGTGAGCATCGCTGCTGACGCTGCGGCTCCCTCCGACTGTGCAGCCACGCCCGACCCGGCCAATCCCACCTCCGCTTACTTGCCCGTGAGCACCGACGTGGTGGTAGACGAGAGCTGGACGATCCACTGCGATAACCCCAGCTCTCACTCTTTCTCCTTCGATAACGCTATCGCCATCACCACCCCTCACGTGAAGGATCCCCTACCCGCCAGCAACGCCGCCTCCACCGAGCTCACTGTCACCGCCATCGCTCCCGCCGACGTGAAGATCAGCAGCCAGCAGCTCGTCGACCCACCGACCGAAATAGCCGTCTCCCAGGACGTAGATGTCACCCTGCGCAAGACCCTCCACAACAAGGGCAACTACGGCCCCGTCGATGTCAGCATCGCTGCCAGCACCTCCGCCCCTGCGGACTGCTCTGCCACTGCCGACCCAGTCAATCCTACCTCCGCCTACTTGCCCGTGAGCACCGACGTGGTGGTAGAGGAGGTCTGGACGATCCACTGCGGTGAGTTAGGTGACAAGACGTTCCGCTTCGACAACGCCATCGCTGTGACCACAGCGCACGTGACTGACCCCGACCCGGGCAACAACTCCACCTACAGCGAGATCACCGTCACGGTCCGCAGCCGCTCCGACCTGAAGGTGGTCGACCAGTACATGGAAGCTCCACCGGTCGAGATCGCACCGAGCGAGGACGCCCCCGTCGTACTGGACAAGATCATCCACAATAACGGACCCTGGAGGCCGGTGGACGTGCTCACGGAGACGATCGTCACCGCGCCGCCGGGCTGCACGGTGTACCCTGAGGTTCATATCCAGCAGTTCCACAACGTGCCGGTGAGCGCGAACATCCTGCACCACGAGCCCTTCACCATCCACTGCTCCGAACTCGGCCAGTTCACGTTCATTTTTGAAGACACGGTTGAGCACAAAGACCCCCGCCTGTGGGATCCCGATCCCGACAACGACTCGGCTACCACAGAGCTGACCGTGAATTCGGTGAGCGAAGCCGACGTCAAGATCGTCAGCGCAAGCTTCATCGATCCGCCCACTAAGGTAGACCTGGCTGTGGACACGGACATCACTCTGGAGAAGGTGCTCCACAACGACGGCCCCTGGGATCCGGTCGACATCGACATTGACGCCACTGCCACTGCGCCTACCGGCTGCACGGTCGTCGAGAAGGACGTGCCCGATTCGGTCAGCGACGTGCCCGTCAGCGTGGCCCAGGTGGTGACCGAGGTCTGGACCGTCAACTGCACGGAGACGGGCCTGAAGACCTTCGTCTTCGACAACGCCATCGACGTGGCGACGCCGTATGTGTCGGACCCCGACCCCGACAACAACAGCAGCCACAAGCTGCTGTCGGTGCACGACGACGCAAGCTCTGAGACGGACGCCGACGGCGACGGCCTGTACGACGCCTCTGACCTCTGCCCGGTCAACCCTGACTGCGATGACGACGGCGTATCGGATGGCCCGATCGACCCGGACGGTGACGGGCCCATCGTGGCAGGCCCCGACAACTGCCCGTTGGTCGCCAACCATGACCAAGCCGACTTCGACGGGGACGACATCGGCGATGCCTGCGATGACAGCGACGCCGACGCCGACGGCTTCCTCGATGCGGTCGAGCTGCATGTGGGTACCGACCCGCTGGATGCCTGCCCTGACGATTCCAGCGACGACGCCTGGCCTCTGGACATCAACATGGACGGCACCATCACCGTGGTGGGCGATGTCCTGAGCTTCGGCCGCCACATCGGCGCCACGCCGGACGAGCCCGAGTGGTGGCAGCGTCTCGACCTCAACGCGGATGACGTTATCACCGCCGTCGGAGACATGCTGCTGTACGGTGGCAGGATCGGAGAGAGCTGCAGGTAGGGTGCTGCGTCGTGCGCCCAAGACAAGGCAGATCCCGACCGCCCTGCCGACTGACACTGAGTGTCGATGGTGTGGCCCGTGTCGGCCGATGGGACCGGCGCACCCTCTCTTGTTGAGGCCGCCTTCTAAGCTCGCGTTGCGCCAACGTCAAAGATCATGGGCACTCGGCTAAAATAGGACGGAAGCACCAGCGTCCGCGGGGAAGGCCCACAGTGGGCGAGCACCATCTCCCATGCGCGCCGAAAGTCGGTTGCGTAGGTCGCTCCAACTGTCTCCAGCCCGTCGTGCGGCTTGCCGCTGGCGAAGACGAGCAGACCAGCGTGGTCCAGGACGTACTGGCTCTCGTTGAGCAGCCCGATGGGATGCCAGCCGTGGTAGGCATGATGATTTCGATACATGTCTAGATACCGCGGCTCGCAGCGCAGCCGTTCAAAATGATCCTCCACCGCCTCGGCTCGCCGAGTGGTGGCAAAGAGGCGAAGGGCCTCGTGATGCGAGGGGTGCAGGTTCGGATCGATGTGGCCGTCGCAGGCCGTCACAAGCACCATTGCGCCCCCGGCCCGAAGGAGAGGCTTGTGCCGCCAGGCGCGGGCGACGGTGGTCGCCGCCATGAGGTTGATGAGGGGGTTACGCGTGTCGCCGTAGAAGACGTACTGGGGAACGCCTACCACAATGACGTCGTACTGCCGGGATTTGTGCACATGCTGCTCGTCGGCACACCGCCAGGCATCGTTCCGCAAGGACCGAAAGTGCCCAGCAAAGAAGTTGGCCCACTCCCCCATGGGAGTTGGCACCCCCTCCACATAGAAGATTTTCCGGCCCGTGAACTCCTCGATGCGGTCCATTACCGCATCCTTGTGTTGCTGGAACAGGTTGGTTCGGACGTCCGAGTGGCAGGACTGAGGCGAACCGATGACCTCCATGCAATGGTGGGAGAAAATGCTGCGGGCGCTGGCCAGACCGACGGCGACCCCTGTTCCCGAGTATCCACCCCAGATCAGGGGCAGTATGGAGCCACAGTAGATGAGCAGGTCCGAGTCCAGCAGGATACGGTTGTGTTCGACCACATCCCCCAGGGCGGAGGTTCCCATGTCCACAAGCTGCAACGCGTCCTCGGCATCGTGAACTAAGAAGCGATCGGGCCAGAACCGGTCGACGAAGTCCTCCAGGAAGACTGGGTACATCCCCCGATACAGGCCGATGAAGTCCTGGCGTGGAGGGCGGTCATGGGTTCCGCCAGCCGAGATGAGAGTGATGTTGGTGGACGGGACGCCGCAGCCCTGCAGGTACTCAACGAGGAAGGGCACGGCCAGGTATTTTGCTCCGTACTTCAGCGGGTCGTCGAAGGCTATCGCCACCCGGCTGGAGGCCGATACGAGGTCCGAAAGCGGCGGCATCCCATACGGCCGTTCCACCGCCGCACGCAGGGCGGCTAGCGGGTCGGCCAGAGCCGGGTACTCAGGCCAGGGCCGGGCAGCTACAACGTCGGCGCTGTCCGGCACGTCCACGTCGATGGTCTGGTTCCAGCGGTCGACAGCAACGAGCAATTCTGAGGAGCCTCCTATTCGGTGGGGCGCATGGTTCGCATTGGGCTTCCGTAGCTGTGCGGGCCCTCGCGGCCGCCGCTCTCAACTATATTGGCAACGCTCCTGCACCACTGCTTGCTCCTTTCCCTTGGGCGATATCCTACCGCCCTCCAAGGAGCGAGAGCAAGCATTCAGGTGTCCATTAAGAACTGCCTATACAGATTCCGAGGGTTGCTGACGACCCACACTGGGTGAGCCCTTGGCGCCATGTGCGCTGCACCTGTCCGGGGTTCACCTATCGAGGCGTCTGCAAGCACGCCGAGGCCCTGAGGCGCAGGCCCAACAGGAGCGCCTAGCGCGCCCAGGGAGCCACCAGCGGATAAGGTCAAAGGTCCAGGTGGCTTCTTCCTCCTTGGTCACTAGGGCAAGTACGGACGCTAGGTGAGCCAAATCACTGATGTTGGTAGATGTCAGAACGGCCAAGGACGTAGCGGCGCCATGTGTGGACGCTCCCTGCGCTCCCAGTGACCAACCGCCACTGCGTGGTTCGTGGTGGCGATGGGGTGGGCCTGCCATCGACTTGCCAGCCCAGGCGACCGTCGGTAGGATGTTGGCGACAGCAACGTCCGTTGGCTTGTCGGAGGTGACCAATGCGCAGCGCAGCGGCAATTCTGCTCATGATGGGAGGCGTCCTGATCTTCAGCTTGCTGGCCCTTGCCTGGGCACTAGGGCAGGGTTCCTCCCGGGCGCAGGATGGCACGATGCACAACTGCCCCCATGCCGGCAAGTGGGCCATATCTGTCTGGAGCGGAGACGACGACACTGACACTGGCCAGGCCTTGGCCACCTGCGGCGCAGGGATGGTGGACTTCGCCTACTCCCTCGATCCGGCGACCAATAGCTGGCGGAGCTACTTTGAGGGCCTCGCCCAGATCAGCACCATGCCGACGGTGGACAACCTGCAGGGAGTGATCGCCCACGGGGCGGTGGGTGCTCTGGCATCTACGCCCACGCCCCCGACGACGCCAACGCCGGTGGCGACCCCGACGCTCACTCCGATCACCTCTGAACGGCTTATCCAACCGACGGATCTGGCTTATCTGGGCGCATTCAGGTTGCCGGACGGACCAGAGGAAATCGGTTGGGGATACAGTGGCGCTGCCATGACCTATTACCCTCATGGCGACCCAGACGGGCCGGCCGATGGATACCCCGGCTCGATTTTCGGGACAGGACACGACTGGAACCAGTATGTCTCGGAGATAAGCATCCCAGTGCCCATCATTTCCCCGGACAAGGACGTGGAGGACCTGAACACCGCGACCACCCTGCAGGATTTCCAGAACATCCGGGGTTATCTATTCGGTGAATTCGAGCTTCCCCGGGCGGGACTGGAATACCTGCCGGCGCAGGGTGGGCAAACGACAGACAAGCTCTACTTCTGCTGGGCGCAACATATGGGCGAGACCGAAACCAACCCTTCCCACGGCTGGTGCGAACTAGACCTGTCGAATCCCCAGACTGCAGGAGCATGGCGCATCGGGGATTACTGGAACTACGTCACCACGGATTACATCTTTGCCATTCCCCAGCAGTGGGCTGACGCCAACACTCCGGGAATGTACCTGGCCACTGGCCGGTTCCGAGATGGCGGTCAGGGGGCGCAAGGCCCCGCCCTCTTGGCCTACGGGCCGTGGAACGAAGGTAATCCGCCAGCGCCGGACAGCACGCTCTCCGCCGTGCCGCTTCTCTTGTATACCGACGTGACCGCTGAGGACGATTTCACGATGGACAACTACCATCATTCCGATGGATGGTCCGGAGGGGCCTGGCTCACAGCCGGTGACAAGTCCGCGGTGGTCTTTGTCGGCACCAAGGGTCTTGGAGACTGCTGGTATGGGTTCGCTAACGGGGTAGTGTGGCCGGATGAGCCTCCCTATCCTCCTGTGCCCGATCCTCCCTACGATCAGAGAGGATGGTGGAGTACCGGCTTTGAAGGACAGATCATCTTCTATGATCCGGCGGAACTGGCCGCCGTGGCCAGGGGTGAAATGGAGCCCTACGAGCCCCAGCCCTATGCCACACTGCAGATTGATGAATACCTGTATGACATCGATTTCACCGAGCCATGGTATCACGTTGGGGCAGCAAGTTTCGACCGCGAGCGAGGTCTACTCTATGTATTTGAACCCCTGGCCGATGAGGATAAGTCCCTGATACACGTCTGGGAAGTCGCAGCAGAGGAGGCCACCGCGTCTGCTCTGCAGGTGGCTCTCAACTACCCTCAGCCAGCACCTGGCATCGGCGTGGACGATGGTGTGAGTGGCGCCCTTGCCACGGCGCTGGGTGCAGGCTCTCCTGAGGCTCAGCACAATGCCATACAAAACTGCCCGCAGCCGGGCAGGTGGGCGATATCGATCTGGAGCGGCCAGGACGGCACCGATGCCAGTCAGGCGCTGGCTACCTGCGGCGAGGGGGCGGTGGCCGTCGCCTACAGCATCGACCCTCAGACGCAGGCCTGGTCGCGTTGGCTTGCTGGACGGCCTGAGATAACCACCCTCTCAGCGCTGGACACCATGCAAGGTGTCATCGCTCTCGGGGCGGTGGCTGCACCGACGCCAACGCCCACCGCCACAGTAACCCACACGCCTTCGCCAACAGCGACGCCCGCGGCTGGGGGCGACTTCAGCCGGGTCATCTTCATCCCCCACTGCGTTGGCGCGAACCTGATCGAGCAAGGAGGCGTGCGCCCGCGCCTCACCAACCTGGGCTACGAGTTC
>CP070630.1:698783-722469 GCA_020356025.1 Dehalococcoidia bacterium
GTCCGAAACCCGGAAGCACTCCCCTGGCGTCAGGTCGCCGACCTCTAGGCCACCCGTAGCCAGCATCATGGCCTCGCGTAGGGTCATGAAGCCGTCGCGGTGATCGTTGTCGAGCGCGGTGTTGACGGGGATTGTGACGTCGGGGCTTGCCTCGGCACCCGGTCGGTCAAGTATCGCGAACACGGTGGTTGCGACCGCCGTCACAACCAAGATAGCCAACGCCAATCGTTTCATCGCTCACCCCCCACGAACCGCGGTTTGCCCCATCCTACCCGCAGCCGCGAGGGTTGGCAAGGGAAGGGCGGCGAGCGCCTGCTATTGCCACCAACCACGCCTCGTTGACTTATTTCGGCCCTTCTGCTAGCTTTTACATGCGCGGGCGATTAGCTCAGTTGGTTAGAGCGCAGCGTTGACATCGCTGAGGTCAGAGGTTCAAATCCTCTATCGCCCACCATTTTCCGAATATCGAAAGGCGCGGACTAGGACGAGTAGCGGCGGCACGGCGTCAGAGAGGGCAACCCCGGGCTGAGAGGTGCCCGCCCTCTGCCGGCGCGAAGACCCCCTAGGAGCCGGCTGGCGAACGTGTGCGGACGTCAGTAGCCAGCCCCGGAGGCACCCGTTAGCGGCCGAACGAGTCCCCCGACGGGTCGGGGGAGAAGGTGGGTGGAACCACGCAGGGCTTTGCCTCTCGTCCCACATGGACGGGAGGCATCTTACTTTTCGCCGGAAGGGCTGTATACGTCGGGGGTCGGGGAGCGTCCTCTGACTGATGGGAGGTGGTCCACGTGTCGGTGGACATGGAAAAACTGCCAAAGGAGGAGCGCCTGGAGCGCTTGCGCCACTCGGCCTCGCACATCATGGCCGAGGCGGTGCTCAGTCTCTTTCCGGACGCCAAGCTGGGCATCGGGCCGCCCATCGACACCGGCTTCTACTACGACTTCGATCTGCCCCGCAGCCTGACCCTCGACGACCTCCAGGTGATCGAAGAGCGCATGCGGCAGAGCATAGCCGACGATCAGCCTTTCGTGCAGCAGGAGGTGAGCAAGGACGAGGCCCGCCGCCTGTTCGCCCAGCAGCCCTACAAGCTGGAGCTTATCGAGGAGATCGAGGACGAGAAGGTATGCACCTACCGCCACGGCGATTTCCTGGACCTCTGCGCCGGGCCGCACGTGGCCAGCACAGCACAGGTGCAAGCTTTCAAACTCACAAGCATCGCCGGCGCCTACTGGCGGGGCGACGAGCAGCGACCTATGCTCCAGCGCATCTACGGTGCCCTCTTCGAGACGGAGGAGGATCTGGCCGACCACCTGCGCCGTCTGGAGGAGGCTCAGCGGCGCGACCATCGCCGCTTGGGCCGGGAACTGGACCTGTTCAGCTTCCACGAAGAGTTCGGGCCGGGCTTGGTCTACTGGCATCCCAAGGGAGGACGCATTCGCACTATCATCGAGGACCTCTGGCGGCAGGAGCACTACAAAGCCGGCTACGAGATCGTCTACACTCCTCATCTGGGCAAGGCGACTCTATGGGATGTGAGCGGCCACCTCGACTTCTACCGCGAGAATATGTACGCGCCCATGGATGTCGACGGCCAGGAGTACTTCACAAAGCCCATGAACTGCCCTTTCCACATCGAGATATACAAGTCGGCCGTGCGCAGCTATCGCGATCTGCCCATGCGCATGGCCGAACTGGGCACCGTCTACCGGTACGAGCGCAGCGGCGTCCTGCACGGCCTGCTGCGGCTGCGTGGCTTCACTCAGGACGATGCGCATATTTTCTGTCGGCCCGACCAGGTTGAGGAGGAAGTCATTCGGGCGGTGGATTTCGGTATCCACTACCTGCGTCTGTTCGGCTTCGACGAGTACTTGCTGTGCCTGTCCACTCGGCCGGACAAGTATGTAGGCAGCATCGAGGAGTGGGAACAGGCCACTGAGGCCCTGCGTCAGGCTGTCCAGTCCAGCGGGATGAGCTATGAGATCGACGAAGGAGGGGGGGTCTTCTACGGCCCCAAGATAGACATCCACGTGCGCGACCCCATCGGCCGCACCTGGCAGCTCACCACCGTGCAGTTCGACTTCAATCTGCCCGAGCGTTTCGACCTGGCCTTCATCGGACAGGACGGCCACCAGCATCGACCGTATATGGTCCACCGGGCTCTCTTGGGTTCCCTGGAGCGCTTTCTGGGCGTGCTGATAGAGCACTATGCCGGTGCCTTCCCCTTATGGCTGGCACCGGTTCAGGTGATGCTTGTCCCCATCGCCGACCGCCATGTGGAGCATGCCCGCAGGGTGGCCTCCGAGCTGGAAGCAGCGGATCTGCGGGTGGAGGTGGACGAGCGCGCCGAGCGCATGCAGGCCAAGATCCGCGACGCTCAGCTTCAGAAGGTGCCCTATATGCTGGTGGTAGGAGACAAGGAAGTGGAGGCCCAGGCCGTGGCTGTGCGTCTGCGCAGCGGCGAGGATCTAGGCTCGATGTCAGTGGGTGCTTTCCTTGCGAAGGCAGTGGACGAAGTGCGGGAACGGCGATAGGTGCCTCCAGCAATCCACCGGCGAAGCTGCGCCGCCCTTCTTTCCGTTTAAGTTAACCTTCTATGCTCTTGCGCAGGCGAGCCTTCATATGCTAAAAGTGAATGGGAAGGTGTATAGCTTCTTGCTCTAGCTGCCATAGACATCTTCTAGAGGAAGTCCTGAGCTGTGTTTAGGAAGCTGCTTGTAGCTAACCGTGGAGAGATAGCGCTCAGGATACTGCGATCCTGCCGCGACCTGGGTATCGATGGAGTGGCCGTCTACTCGGAGGTCGACCGCGATTCCTTGCACGTGCGCTATGCTGATGAGGCGTACCTCATTGGCCCCGGACCGGCGAGCGAAAGCTACCTCAACGTGCCCAAGATCATTGAGGTGGCCAAGAAGGCGCGTGTAGATGCCATTCACCCCGGCTACGGCTTCCTGGCCGAGAACGCTGATTTCGCCCAAGCTTGCCGCGAAAACACTATCACCTTTGTGGGACCATCCCCCGAGGCCATCCGCATGTTGGGGGACAAGATCGAGAGCCGCCGTCTGATGAGCCAAGCGGGCATACCGGTAGTGCCCGGCAGCAGGGAACTGGCCACAGCCGATACAGCCGCTGCGGCTGCTACCCGTATCGGTTTTCCTCTTCTGGTCAAGGCAGCGTCGGGAGGTGGCGGCAAGGGCATCCGTGCCGTGTATCAGGCCGAGGAGCTGCCGATCGCTCTGGAGATGGCCAGTCGTGAGGCGGGCTCGGCCTTCGGGGACGGTGCCCTTTATCTGGAGAAGTTCCTGGAGGCAGTGCGCCACGTCGAGGTGCAGATCATCGCCGACCACCATGGTAACGTCGTCGCCTTGGGTGAGAGGGAGTGCTCCATCCAGCGCCGATATCAGAAGATGATCGAGGAGGCGCCCTCCACCGCCGTCGATGATGCTCTGCGTCAGCGGCTCATCGAGATGGCGGTGAGGGCTGGCAAGGCTGCTGACTACGTCAATGTGGGCACCATAGAGTTCCTCCTGGACGAGGAGGGTAATCCCAGCTTCCTGGAGGTAAACACTCGCCTTCAGGTGGAGCATCCGGTGACAGAACTGGTGACGGGCGTCGACTTGGTGGCCGATCAGTTGCTTGTGGCGGAGGGTGAGGCTTTGCCTTATCGACAAGAGGAGATCAGGGTACGCGGCTGGGCCATCGAGTGCCGCATTGCTGCTGAGGATCCCTTCAATGAGTTCTTTCCCTCGGTGGGCAAGGTGAGCTTCGTGAGCGAGCCCGGCGGCCCTGGCGTGCGGGTGGACTCTGCCCTCTACGATGGCGCATACATCCCCCACTACTACGATCCCCTCATCGCGAAGCTGAGCGCCAGGGGCCGCGATCGTGCTGAGGCCATCCGGCGGATGCGCCGCGCCCTCCAGGAGTACAAGATCGTGGGAGTGGACACCAACATACCTTTCCATC
The DNA here is from genome assembly GCA_020356025.1 of Dehalococcoidia bacterium. GTDB lineage: Bacteria > Chloroflexota > Dehalococcoidia > SM23-28-2 > SM23-28-2 > SM23-28-2. The sequence goes on from CP070630.1 coordinate 702,741, forward strand.
TCCAGGTGATGGACAACGTTCACTTCATCGCTGGCACGCTAGACACGGGTTTCGTGGAGAAGCATTTCCGTCTCGATCACCAGGACGAACTGGAGAACGAGGAGATCGCCCTGGTAGCTGCTTCCCTTTTGGCTCACAGTAAGAGGAAAGAAGCCCTCAGTCCCTCGTCGCTGGCCGGCGCTTCCGGCGACTCCTGGCGACTTCAAAGCAGACGCACCGGACTGCGCGAGCGAGACTGGGGAATGCGAAGGATGGCATGGCGGAAAAGTATTTGATGCGCCTGGGTGATGCCCTGAGAGAGGTGGAGGTGGAGGAGGGGCCTAAAGGACTGCGGGTGCGTGTCAACGACCGCTGGCACACCATTAGCCTGGAGCAGATCGGCCACACGGGTCTGTTCTCACTCATCGTGGACAATCGTCCTTATGAGTTCTTTACTGAAGAGCGCAGTGGCGGCTTCGACATTGTGATCGGATCTCGGGCCTACTCAGTGCTGTTGGAGACTCCTGGGAAACGGGTGGCTCCGGTTCCAGCGAGGCCCGTGGCCGCGGAGCCGGAGGCTGGCGACTGGGTGGTTCTGTCCCCTATGATGGGCATAGTGCGGGAAGTCCGCGTCTCGCAGGGCGATACTGTTAAGGCTGGCGACATTCTTGTGGTCATCGAGGCCATGAAGATGAACAACGACCTGAAGGCTCAGCGAGCCGGTCGAGTGCAGAGGGTCTACGTGTCGCCGGGTGAAAGGGTGGAGGAGGGGCGCGCTCTCCTCCTGCTGGCCTAGGATTGAAGACTCTTGCGAAGTATGCTACACTAAGCTACACCATCGACGGATAGGGTATTCTTTCCGCGAGGGTAAGGGTTATACACCAGCAGTTTCGCGTCAACGAAAGGATCAAAGGAAAAGAAGTCCGCCTAATAGCGGACGGCGGCGAGAACCTGGGTGTTCTGCCTGTTTTTCAGGCGTTAGCCCTTGCCAAGGAACGCGACCTCGACCTGGTAGAGGTTGACCCCCACGGTAATCCGCCTGTCTGCCGCCTTCTGGACTACGGCAAGTGGAAGTACGAGCAGTCCAAGAAGGAACGGGACGCCCACAAACATCAGAAGGGTTTGCTGCTGCGTGAGGTGCGAATGCGCCCTCACATCAGTGAGCACGATCTCGAGCGGAAGGTTCAGGTGGCGGAGAGATTGCTTCGGGAAGGCGACAAGGTCAAGGTCACGGTCAGGTTCCGAGGTCGAGAGATGGCTCATCCGGAGACGGGGCGTGCCTTGCTAGAGCGTTTCTGCGGTCGCCTGAAAGACCTTGCGGCTGTTGACAGGGGCGCCAACATGCAAGGTCGATTCCTTACCACGATCCTCGCACCTACCAACAAGAAACCCGCGAAGGACGCCAAAGAGACACAGGAGAAACCGGATGACCAAACTTAAGCTGAAAACCCACTCCGGCGTCAAGCGACGCTTCCGCGTTAGCGGGCGGGGCAAGATCGTACGGCGTAAGTCTCATATCAACAACGCTCGACGCAAGAAGCGACGGGCGGTGAAGGCTGAGTTCCACACCATGCAGGGCGTGCACCGTAGCTTCCGCCAGCGGGTGCGTCGGCTTCTTCCCTACGGCGGTACGTAGGGTTTAGCGAGCTATTCAGGGGAGAGGGGCCTTGAGCAGGATCAAAAGAGGCGTCACAAAGAGGCGAAGGCACAGGAAGATACTCACACAGACGCAGGGTCATCGAGGTGTCCGACATCGCCTTGTGAAACGGGCTCGCGAGTCGCTCATCCACGGGCTGTATTACGCCTATGAGCATCGGAGGAAGCGCAAAGGGCAGTTTCGCCGGCTCTGGATAGCCCGCATCAACGCCGCTGTCCGTGTGCATGGCCTGTCCTATAATCGTTTCGTCGATGGCCTCCACAAGGCGGGGGTGGAGATCGATCGCAAGGTCTTGGCCGATCTGGCGGTTCGTGACGGCAACGCCTTTGCCCGATTGGTGGAAACGGCCAAGGCAGCACTGGCAACCCAGTAGCGTTTTGCACGGTAGTCTCGCTGGGCCCTGAAGAGCTTTCTTGGGGCCCTTTTCATTGAAAGGCGGCGGTCGCTCTCCCGGGCGGTCTGTTCATAGAGGGTCGAGGGAAAGACTCCCCGATGGATGTCGTCGACAGCCAAGCCACCGCTGAGGGTGACGACAGGGTGGCTTCCCGCTTCAGGTGGCTATCTCCGCTCCCCTATCTGCTTATTGGATTAGTAGTACTTCTACTCATCGCCGAAAGCTATCGCACCAGCGCGGCGGATCTGGCTGGACCCTACTACGAGCTCGATGGCTCGGGGCAAGACGTTTGGCTGGACTCTTCCATACGGGTAGTGGTCGACAGGCCGATGTCCTTGTCAGAGGTGGAGCAGACGTTTAGAATCGAGCCCCAGCCGGCCGATTGCCCTCAGTGCTTGACTGTGACCAGGGACGGACTCACCTCCTGGGATGGTTGGGCGCCCTGGGCCGAGACCACGATCATCTTCAATCCCGACGGGCTCAAGGTGTTCCAGGCGGAGACGGACTACACCCTATCCATCGTCGGCAAACGCTTCCTCTTCCGCACAATCTCTGTTCCCAAGGCCATTCGCTACGCGCCCTCGCCAGGTCAGGGAGGGGTATCGACTTTGGCCCCCATCGAGATCGAATTTGATTGCCCGTTGGCCGACAACTCCCGCCACTTGGTGACCATCGAGCCCGCCGTTCCTTTCGAGCCTCACTGGCAGGGACAGAAGGTCGTTCTGGAGCACGAGCGACTGCAGGCCGGTCGCACGTACCAGGTGATCCTTTGGCCTGGCATCCGTGATTCGGATGGCCACCCCAGTCAGGAGCGCTACTCCTTTGCCTTCACCACCGTGGAGCCCCCGGCGGTTGTGAGCGCTGAGCCCGCCGACGACGACCCTCAGCGCGTCCTCAGCGAGGTCAAGGTGGTCTTCGACCGGCCGATGGATGAAGCGGCGGTGGAGGAGTCCTTCAGGGTGGAACCACAAGCCTCCGGCAGCTTTCAGTGGCCAGACGACAGGACACTGGTCTGGAAGCCCTTGGCCCTGCTCTACAGCACCACCTATCGAATCGATGTCGGAGGCGTCTCTCGGACCGGCAATCCTCTGGCGCGGGAGTACTCCTGGCAGTTTCGCACCCAGGATCCGCTACCGCCGATGATCACCACCACCAGCAGTGATGGGACCATTGTCCTCAGCTTCGATGACCAAGGCACCAAGGCTCAGGTGGAGGCCATTCTGGACATCCTGGAAGAGAACCTGGTGAAGGCGATCTTCTTCCCCGTGGGCAAGTGGGCGGAGGAGAACACGGAGCTCATCGACAGGATGAAGGCGGACGGGCACGTTATCGGTAACCATACTTATGGCCATCCCAACCTGACCAAGCTTTCGGAGGAAGAGATCCGCTGGGAGATTGACCACGGCGCCGGCGAGAACCTCTTTCGTCCCCCCTACGGGCAACGCAACGATGTGGTGGACGCGGTGGCTGTTGACCTGGGCTATCGTATTTACGGCTGGAGCGTGGATCCTGAGGACTGGAAGGAGGTCACCGCTCGGGAGATCCTGGAGACGGTGATTCGCGAGGTGAGGCCGGGCTCAGTGATCGTCCTGCACCTGCAGGGTGAGCACACCGCTTACGCCTTGAAGCACCTTATCCCCCTGCTACGACAGTTGGGCTACAAGTTCTGGCAGCCGCCACCAGAGAGAACGCCGCAGCAGAGCCCCGCGGACGGTGCTCGCACTGGCCCCAAAGAGGCCTAGCTCCTGAGGACAGCCCCTACTTGTCCCTTTAGGCGATCCAAGATGCGGCGGCGCTCCCGATTCACCTCTGCCTCGCTGAGGGTGTGCTCCAGCGATTGGTAGGCCACGGAGTAGGCCAGCGACTTCTTGCCTTTCGGCACTGGTGCTTCTGTGTAGACGTCGAACAAGACGGCCCGCTGGACCAGAGGAAAGGCCTCGATTATGGCCTGCACCTGGGCGGCGGTCACTCCCTCGTCCACCACAATGGCGATGTCCTCCTCCACCGCCGGAAAGCGTGAGAGCGGCTGGTAGAGGCGCGGCTTGCCCACCTGAGGCACGACGGCCTCCAGGTTCACCTCGAACAGATAGACGTCCTGCTCGATATCGAAGGCAGCGGCCACTCGCGGGTGCACTTGCCCGACTAAGCCCACCCGCTGGTCGTCCAACCTTACCTCGGCTGTTCGGCCGGGCACGAGAGTGAATTCCTCGCCGTCGTGGTAGGTGACGGTCAGTCCCAGGCGGTCGAAGAGGAACTCCAGGTAGGCCTTGGCGTCGTAGAGGGCGACTGGCTCACCCGTGGGCTGACCCCAGCGGTCGGGCCGATCTCCAGTCACCACTCCGGCCAGCGATTCCATTTCCTGGGGTAGCTCATCGGGGCGAGGCAGGTAAGCGCGAGCGACCTCGAATAGGGCGATGCGCCCCTGACGATGGCGCAGGTTGGAGGACAGGGTTCCCAGAAGCGATGCTCTGAGGGTGGTGCGCAGGTACTCCTGCTGTTGGCTCATGGGGTTGGCTACCCGCAGTGGTGGACGCTCACGCAACTCCTCCGGCGGCAAAACCTTGGTCAGGCTCTCTAGGTTGGTGAGGGAGTAGGCGATGACCTCCTGCATGCCGGCAGCGGCCAGGATATCCTTCACCCGCTCTCGCAGCTCCCGCGATGGCTGTGGCTGCGCTGGCGGGATTGCGCCGCGGAGAGTGGTGATGGGCAGTTCATCGTAGCCGATGATGCGGGCCAACTCCTCAGCTACGTCGTCGGGGATGCTCACGTCAGTGCGCCAGTAGGGCACCCGCACTACGTAGCGGTCGGGGGGAACCCAGCGGCAGCCGAAGCCGAGTGAAGTCAGCGTCTGGCGAACCTGGAGGGTGGGCAGTTGAAGGCCCAGGATGCGGCGCAGTCGCTCCTGGGTGACGGTGATGCGTGTTATCCGCTTCTTACCAGGGTAGACATCGATGATGCCTTCAGCCGCTCGGCCGCCCGCCAGCTCCACCATGAGCCGCACGGCACGCCTGATGCCCACCATCGCCAGCTCGGGGCTCAAGCCCTTCTCGAAGCGGGCGGAAGCATCGGTGCGCAGCTTGAGGGTAGTGCTGGTGCGGCGGATATTCGCCGGGTTGAAGTTGGCTGCCTCCAGAAGGATGGCGGTAGTTTTCTCGGTCACCTCGCTGGCGGCCCCTCCCATGAGGCCCGCTACCGCTACCGCCTCCTTGGCGTCGGCGATGACCAGCGCGTCGTTGTTCAGGGGTCTTTCGGTGCCGTCTAGGGTCATTAGCACCTCGCCGGGGCGGGCCCGCCGTACGACAATCTTGCGATCGCTGATGAGAGAGAAATCGAAGGCGTGCAAGGGTTGCCCTACTTCCAGCATCACGTAGTTGGTGATGTCCACCACATTACTGATGGGGCGCACGCCGGCCGCCAGCAGGCATTCCTGCATCCAGGGGGGCGACGGGCCGATCTGCACGCCCTCGATGAGGGCGGCGCAGTAGCGTGGGCAGAGATCGCGGTCGACTATCTCCACGCTGAGGCGCCCTTTGATGGGGCGGCCCTGCTCTTCGTAATCGCCCGGCGGCTCGCGGACGCTGCCGCCGCTGAGGGCGGCCACCTCGCGGGCGATGCCCAGCACAGACATGCAGTCGGGTCGGTTGGGGGTGATATCCAGGTCGAAGATGGTGTCGCCCAGATACTCGCCCAGGGGCGTACCCACTGGGGCATCCTCTGGCAGCACTAGGATGCTCTCGTGGGAGTCGGACAGGCCCAGTTCCTTCTCGGAGCAGACCATACCCGCCGATTCCACGCCGCGGATCTTGGCAGCCTTGAGGATGGCGGGCTCGCCGCTGTGCCCGTCGATCAACTCCGCCCCCACCCGAGCGAAGGCCACCTTCTGCCCTGCCGCCACGTTGGGCGCACCACACACTACCGTCATCTGCTCGCCGCCCAGATCCACGGTGGTCAAACGAAGGCGGTCGGCAGTGGGGTGAGGCGAGACGTCAACCACTTCGGCCACGCTGATCTTCTCCCAGTCGCGACCAGTGGTGAGGATGGCGTCCACCTCTGTGCCGGCCATCGTCAGACGACGAGCCAGTTCGCTCGTGGAAAGGCTTATGTCAACATATTCTCGCAGCCACTTGAGCGGTACTTTCACAGGGGCACCTCAGAACTGCTCCAGGAAGCGCAGGTCGTTGGCGTAGAAGAGTCGGATGTCCTCGATGCCGTGGCGGAGCATTGCTACTCGCTCCACGCCCAGGCCGAACGCGAAGCCCGTGTAGCGCTCGGCATCGTAGCCGACGTTGGTCAGAACCTCGGGGTGGACCATGCCAGCGCCTAGGATCTCGATCCAGCCGGAGTTGCCACAGGCACGGCAGCCCTGGCCCTCGCACAGTGGGCAATCGATGGACATGTCGGCTCCCGGCTCCACGAAGGGGAAGTAGTCGCAGCGGAAGCGGACGCGCCGCTCGCGGCCGAACAGCCGTCGGGCGAACTCGTACAGGGTTCCCTTCAGATCCGCCATGGATATGTTCTCGTCCACGGCTAGGCCCTCGACTTGGGTATGCATCCATTCGTGAGTCGGGTCGGTGGCCTCGTGACGGTAGCACTTGCCGGGCGATACGATGCGTACCGGCGGTTGCATCTGCTCCATCACCCGGATCTGCATGGGCGAGGTGTGGGTTCGTAGGAGCATAGGGTATTCCTCGTTGCGGGCGTAGTCGATCCAGAGGGTGTCCCACATATCGCGGGCGGGGTGGTCTTTGGGGATGCGGACGGCCTCGAAGTTGTAGTAGTCCCACTCCACTTCAGGACCCTCGACCACTTGGAAGCCCATGGATACAAAGGCAGCGAGGATGTCCCGCAGTACCTGGGTGACGGGATGAAGACGCCCCATGGCCAGGGGGCGACCAGGCAGGGTAACGTCCAGGCGCCCGCTCTCGACGGCGGCTGTGACTGCCGCCTCGCTGAGCTGGGCCTGACGCTGGCTCAGATCCTCCTCCAATTGCGATCTGAGGCGATTGGCAGTCTCGCCTACCTGTCGCCGCTCGTCCAGGGGCAAGGAGGCCAGGCCGCGCAGAAGAAGATTGAGGCGGCTGCGGCGACCCAGATGAGTTATTCGCCAGCTCTCCAAAGCTTCTTCATCGGAGACAGCCGCCAGTTCCTTTCTGGCTTTGTCTTCGATTTCCCTCAGCTCTTGCAGTTGGGGAAGAGTCATGTGTGCTTAACAACTCCGGGGCCGGCGCTGGTATTATATTATGAAGTAGTATCGCCAGGTCAACGGCTGGGTCGTCTTGACAAGGATTACAGCCGCGATATTATTTGACAGCATGGCGGTGCATTTCGCCAAAAGGAGGCAGGACGATGGCAACGCAAGCATACATCCTCATCGAGGCAGCCGTGGGCAAGGCCAAGCCGGTGGCCGAAGGTGTGGTCGAGATGGCTTTCCCCAACGCTAAGGTGGTCACGGTTAATGCTGTCACGGGTCCCTATGACGTCATCGCCCTGCTGGAGGCCGATGATCTTGACCGCCTGGGTACAGCGATCACCGACGGCATCCAGCAAGTAGACGGCGTTCAGCGAACCACCACCTGCCTCGTCGTCAAGCTCGGCTAGAGTCCAGGCGCGCCGCTCTGGCAATCCCTCCGCCTGCTGGCGGGCAGGTCGGTCTTTGCGGACAGGCCGATGCTGCAGTAGGGGTGTGGCTGGTTCGTCAGGTGTGTCCGTCGTCCTCCTTCTGACATGTGCCAGCGATTGCCAAGGTGATGAGGCGGCCCCTGGGGCAGGTGAGCAGATATGATCAGCGTCGACGAAGCCCTGGAACGCATCCTTAGCTACGTTGGCGTTCTGGAACCCGAGGAGAAGCGGATCCTCGCCGCTCTTGGTCAGGTGCTGACCGAGGACGTCATCGCGCCCTTCAACATCCCGCCCATGGACAACAGCGCTATGGATGGCTACGCCCTGCAGGCAGCCAGCACCACCGGCGCCTCGCGCTCCGCGCCGATGGTGCTAAGGGTGGTAGGCGAGCTAGCGGCTGGCTACGTCTTCGAAGGGGAGGTGACTCCCGGTACGGCGGTTCGCATCATGACCGGCGCTTCTGTTCCTAGGGGTGCCGATACGGTGGTTCCCTTCGAGGAGACGGAGGAATCCGTCCACAAAGCGCCGACGGCGATGCGACGCATCGACGAGAGGGTGCATATCCTCAGAGAGGCCAGGGTCGGTAGCAACATCCGGCGGGCTGGCGAGGACATCCGCGAGGGTCAGCGGGTGCTGGCCAAAGGCATCGTCCTCCGTCCAGCGGAGGTCGGGCTGCTGGCATCCATCGGCCGGACGATGGTCAAGGTGGTCCGGCGACCGGTGGTGGCGGTGCTGTCCACTGGTGACGAACTGGTGGAGATGGGCCAGCCTCTGCCGCCTGGTCGCATATACGATAGCAACGTCTATAGCCTGGCTGCTCTCATCGACCGCTACGGCGGCATTCCCAAAGTGTTGGGCATCGCCCGCGACACGGTCGAGGCCCTCGTGGACAAGATCCATCAGGGACTGGATGCCGACATGCTTCTCACCTCGGCGGGCGTGTCGCGAGGCGACTACGATATGGTGAAGGACGTGCTGGCCCGTGAGGGGGAGATAGACTTCTGGACGGCGGCTATGAAGCCGGGCAAACCCCTGGCCTTTGGCTTGTTCCGCAGCGGCCAGAGGCGCATCCCCCACATTGGCCTTCCCGGCAACCCTGTGAGCTCCATGGTCTCCTTCGAGTTGTTCGCCCGTCCTGCCATCCTGAAGATGATGGGCAAGACCCACTGGCAGAAGCCAACCATTCGCGCCATTGCCAAGGAGCGCATCGTCAACCGGGGTGACCCCCGCCGCTACTTCGCCCGCTGCGTCGTCACTGAGGAGGGTGGCCGCTACTATGCCTCGCTCACCGGGCCTCAGGGCTCGGGCATTCTCAGCTCCATGGCCGCTGCCAATGCCCTCACTGTCATCCCTGAGGATGTGGATGTGGTGGAGCCGGGGGAGGAGATCACGGTGATGATGCTGGACTGGAGCCAGGGCGAGGAGTGGGGCACAGCTTGATGCCCAATTGACACAAAGGACTCTGTGTTAGGCTGCCTCCCAAAGAGGCCCGACGCAGAAGCGCTCCCCTTGCACCGCCCACCCCTGGCGCGACGCCCCGGCCGGACGAGATTCGCCCCCACGACCTCTGGATCAAAAGCTCGGCACCATCCGTCTCGGCTTGTCACTGGTACGCCCCTCTCGTGAAAGCCCCGTAACTAGTCAGAGGGCAAAATTTGTAACCCATTTCTAATCGAAGCGTCCTTGTATAGTGAAGCCGATAACAAAGATGGCTTCTCGGTGAGTGGGCGCAGCCGCTTGGTCACGGGTGTGCCGAGTCGTTCTTCCGGTGCATCCTGCCAAGACCGAACGGCCATCGGCGCTGCCTCTCCGTTGGCAACGTGGTCCTAGCCAGACCCTGTCCTAAAGGAGGGACGCTGCCGACGATGCTTGGTTTGAAGTCGGCCCGGGGGCGGATGATCGCAGTCATTGTGCTGTTCGTCCTGCTCTTCGCCGGCATCCCGGTGGTGGCAGTGTGGCGCACCCAAGAGCTTCAGCAGCAACACCGCACACTGGAGCGCACATCCGCTACCACTACTGCCTTGCAGGCTGCCCAAACTCAATTCTGGTGGAAGCAGGCTGCGCTTTCCGCCCTAGTATTCTCAAGCGATCCGGACACTGTCACTGACTATCACAGCGCTGTGGCGGCAGTTGACCAGCACCTGAGCCAGGCTCGGGCCGAGGCCGTGGCCGCGGGCAAGGCCGACCATGTTGCGACCCTGGATGACCTGACCGAGCGGATAGGCCAGTTCAACGAGGGAGTCGACTTGGCCCTTCCCGCCCTACTCGAAGCCAATCCCGAGACGGCTGTGCAGTTGGCGACTGCCGCCATGCCGGACATGCGGCCTGAGGCCGACGCCATCACCGCTGAACTAGAGGCCCTGGTTCGCGAAGGGCAAGAGGAGTTGGCAGATCAGCGGGCGGCAGCAGATCATGCCGCAGACACCACCCTCTGGCTCCTCCTGGGCTTTGGCAGTGCTGTCCTCCTGGTGGCCGTCGGTACCGCAGGAATGCTCCTGCTGTCGGTGGTACGCCCACTGGCCTCGCTGCGGGCGACCGCCAGGGCAATCACCTCCGGCGAGCTGGAGTCGAGGGCCAACGCGTCTGGCCCGGAGGAAGTGGCTTCGGTGGCCCGCGCCTTCAATGAGATGACGGATGCCCTAGCGGCCAAGACGCAGGAATGCATCGATGCCACCAACCTGACGGGCGACATGATCGTGAGGCTGGATAAGGATGGCAGGTTCACCTTCCTGAACGACGGCGCCTGCCAAACCTTTGGACGGTCGAGAGAGACACTCCTGGGTACTGACGCGGGAGCCTTTCTGCATCCCGCGGATCTAGAGGCGGCTGCCAGGACAGTCGAAAAGGTAATAGAGAACAAAGGGCTGGCAAAGGGGGTTGTGGGTCGCCTCATCACGCCGATGGGAACGAAGGTATTGGAGTGGAACGGCTGCCCCCTCTTCGACGAAGAGGGCCAGTACGCCGGAATCCAGATTACGGGCCGTGACATCACTGAGCGTAGGCAGATGGAAAAGACCCTGTCGGCGACCATTGAGGAATACATCGCCACTACCAACCTGACGGGGGACATTATTGCGAAGGCGGATGAGGAGGGTAGGTGGGTCTTCCTCAATGACGCGGCCTGCCAATTCCTTGGAAAGACGAGAGATGAACTTCTGGGCACCGACGCCAGAGCTTCTCTGCATCCCGAGGATCTGGAGCCCACTGTCCGAGCGGTTGAAGAGGCCAGAGATAGGAAGGAGCCAATAAAAGGGTTTGTGAACCGCCAGATCACGCCAATGGGCACCAGAGTGGTGGAATGGAATGCTTGTCCCCTCTTCGACGGGGAGGGCCGGTACGTTGGAATTCAGATGACGGGACGTGACATCAGCGAGCGCCAGAAGGCGGAGGAGGTGGTGCGCGAGAGCGAGGAGAGGTTTAGAGATATCGCAGAGAATGCTGTCGAGTGGATTTGGGAAGTCGACGCTAAGGGAAGATACATCTACTCGAGCCCTATTGTCGAGGAGGTTCTAGGGTACAGAGCTGAGGAGGTACTTGGGAAGCACTTCTACGATTTCTTCCATCCTGAAGAGAGAGAAGAACTCAAGAAAGCGGCGTTTGAAGCATTCGCCCAAAAAGAGGTTATTCGCGAGTTCATAAACCGAAATATTCACAAGAACGGCAGGATAGTCTGGCTCTCGACAAGCGGGGTTCCCATACTTGACGCGCAAGGAAACCTGCTCGGATACAGGGGAGCAGACACAGATATCACTGAGCGCAAGCGGGCGGAGGAGGCGCTGCGGGAGAGCGAGGGACGATTCCGGTCTCTGAGCGCCTCGGCGCCTATCGGAATCTTTCTGACAGATTCACAGCGCAACTGCATCTACGCCAACCCGCGCCTGCAGGCTATCGCCGGGCTGACGCTCGAGGAAAGCCTGGGACGTGGCTGGACTAAGGTCATCCACCCGGACGACCGCCAGGCCGTACTGGTAGAGATGTCCAAGGCGAAACGTCAAGGCCGCGACTTCTCGCGCGAATTCCGCATAGTGACGCCCGCGGGCGAGTTGCACTGGATATATGTGCACACCAGCCCGATGTCCTCCCCACAGGGTGAGCAAAAGGGCAGTGTGGGTACCGTAGAGGACATCACCGAGCGCAAGAAGGCTGAGGAAGCCCTAGCGGCTAAGACGAAGGAATACGTCGATACTACCAATCTGACGGGGGACATAATTGCGAAGCTGGACAAGCGTGGCAACTGGGTCTTCCTCAACGACGCGGCTTGTCGGTTCTATGGAAAGCCGAGAGAGGAACTCCTGGGTACCGACTCGAGAGCTTTTGTTCATCCCGAGGATCTGGAGGCAACCGCCGAGGCGATCCGAGAGACCAGAACGAAGGAGGAGTTGGTAACGGGGTTTGTGAACCGCCAGGTCACACCGATGGGAACTAGGGTGGTGGAATGGGACGGCTATCCCCTCTTCGATGACGAGGGCCAATACGCTGGAATCCAGATCACGGGGCATGACATCACCAAACGTAAGCAGATGGAGGAGGCTCTACGAGAGAGTGAGGCACGCTACCGCCTCCTTGGTGAGAATGCATCAGACATCATCTGGACCACGGATCTGAACTTCAGATATACCTACGTCAGTCCGTCCGTTGAACGTATGCGCGGCTACAGCGTTGAGGAAGTAACGAGCGGCACGCTGGCGGACAGCATGACCCCTGCCTCCCTCGAGATTGCCCAGAAGACCCTGGCGGAAGAGCTGGCCTTAGAAAAGACGGAGCAGAAGGACCTGCACCGATCTCGGACGCTGGAGCTCGAGCTCAACTGTAAGGACGGAACCACCATCTGGACAGAGGTCCAAGTGTCTTTCCTGCGCGACCTAGATGGCAAGGCCATTGGGCTTATGGGCGTCACACGCGACATCACCGAGCGCAAACGGATGGAGCAGGCTCTACGACAGAGTGAGGCACGCTACCGCCTACTTGCCGAGAACACATCAGACCTCATCTGGACCATGGATCTGGGCTTGAGATATACCTACATGAGCCCGGCCATCACCCAGATGCGAGGCTACACCGTCGAGGAAATCATGAAGCTCACGACGGCAGAAAGCATGACCCCTGCCTCTCTTGAAATTGCCAGGAAGACTCTAGCAGAAGAGATGGCCATGGAAAGGATGGAGAACAAGGACATAACGCGGACGCGCAAGCTGGAGCTTGAGATGTACTGTAAGGATGGCTCCACCATCTGGACCGAGATGCATATGAAGTTCCTGCGCGACGCTGACGGTAACCCCATCGGCATTCTGGGCACCACCCGCGACATCAGCGACCGCAAGCGGGTGGAGGAGGAGCGAGAGAGGCTGAACGCCGAACTGGAGCTGAGGGCCATCACCGACAGCCTCACCGGCCTCTATGACCACGCCCACTTCTACCAGCGCCTCGCCGAGGAGATAGACCGCTCCAAGCGGTACAAGCACGGCTTCGCCCTGCTACTGATGGACATCGACAACTTCAAGCGCTTCAACGAGTCTCGTGGGCACAAGGTGGGTGACGAAATGCTGCGCCTCGTTGCGCACTGCATCCCGGCGGGACTACGGCGCTCAGACCTTGCTTTCCGCTACGGCGGTGATGAGTTTGCGGCGATACTACCGCACGCCGACCCATCAAAGGCACGAGCCGCGGTTGACCGCATAAATAGGCGCATCACTAGGAGACTCAAACAAATGGACGGCGATGCTGCAGCTCACCTGACTCTCACCGCTGGCGTGGGCTGCTTCCCCGACGACGGAACAACTGCGGATGAGCTGGTGAGAATAGCAGACGCTACCCTGTACAACGCCAAGTGGGTAACACGGGCTCGCGACATCATGGGCCAGAGAGAAGATATCCAATCATTGGTCTCTGCCTTGGTCAGTCGGCAAGGCGGGGTGGAGGGTTCAGCAGGCGAGACCGTCTTCCGACCCGAGGCCCTGCACGAGCAGCAGGCGAGGATCGTATCCAGCGTCGCCAGTTCCATCGCGGTGGCGCTGAAGGATGCTGGCGTGGCTCAGGCCCTAGAAGACCCGGACCTGCAAGTCCTTGCCACTGTGGGCGCAGCGGCCGAGATCAAGGACAGGTACATCCGCGGACACCCGGAGCGCATGAGCGAGTGGGGCGTAGCTCTCGCCGAGGAGATGGGACTTTCTCCCGGACGAGTGAGGGACATTCGCATCGCTGCCCTTCTGCATGACATTGGCAAGGTTACCGTCAGCGAGGGCATCCTCAACAAGCCCGGCAAGCTGACCAGAAGGGAATTCGACAGCATCAAGGACCATCCCATCGTGGGGTCTACCCTTGTCTCCCAGGTCAGGGGTTTCGAACGGTTGGCGAAGATAGTTCGCCATCACCATGAGCGCTTTGACGGCACCGGCTACCCCGATGGCCTGGCTGGTGAAGATATCCCCCCGGAGTCGCGTATCCTGAGCGTGCTGGATGTGTTTGACGCCCTCACGCACGAGCGTTCCTATCGAAATGCGCTGAGTAACGCGGAAGCCCTGACTGAGATAGAGCGTGGTGCTGCTACTCAGTTTGATCCTATGGTGGTAAAGGCATTTCTAGCGTTGTTGAAGAAGCGGGGCGATGGGCTGAGAGCCCCCGCGCAGGCAGCGAGCAAAGACAGATCACTGGCAACTGCCAGAGCGGCGGGGCCGAGGAAGCGATAATTGCGGACTGGCAAGAAGCGGAAAAACCCCAAACGTCTGCCTTCTCCAGAGACGCTTAAGCGTTCTCAGGAGGCGCTTGAGCGTCCTGTGGTGGCTTCTCAGGAGACCCTCATATTCGGGTCACTGCATCAGCGTCGTCAATAGGGTGAGTATTCGCCCTGGGCACGCTGGTCTTGTGTGAGGCCCCACAAGGGGAGCTAAAACGTCACTCTGAACTGGGCGTATTGCCCGCCGGCCTCTCCCCATTGCATGTCGACGCTGTCCACCGATGCGCCGCGCGGCCCTTGTCTGAGATGGTCAACGAGCAGATCCAAGCGCTCCTGCTGACCCTCCGCCACCACCTCCACCGAGTGCATGTCGGGAAGGTTGCGCACGTAGCCCGTCAGCCCCAGCGATATCGCCCGTCTGTATACGAAGTCGCGGAAGTTCACACCCTGGACGCGGCCTCTCACAATGGCATGTAGCGAAACGACGGCTGTGGGGGATTCAGGCCCTTCATTCATGGCCCTATGCTGACAGCAGCTCCTGCACAACCTCTTCGGCCAGCTTAGGCGGCACATCGTGGCGGATGACCGGCCGCCCGATGCCTTCCAGCAGCACCCAGCGGATGGCGCCACCCTTGACCTTCTTGTCCAGGGCCGTGGCTGTCATTACCTTCCCAGGATCGACTCCGCTGGCTCGCAGGGGCAGGCCGAACCTGGCGATGAGAGCGTCCTGGCGCTCGGCTAGTTCGGGTGGAAGCAGGCCCAGGCGGCGGGCGATGCGAGCGGCGCCGGTCATGCCCACAGCCACTGCCTCGCCGTGGAGCATGCCTGTGTATTCGGCGGCCGCCTCCAGGCCGTGGCCGATGGTGTGACCGTAGTTGAGGATGGTGCGCCGGCCTCTCTCCTCCCGTTCGTCCTCGCTGACCACCGCCGCTTTGAGGGCTATGCTGCCGCTGATAACCGCGGCGGTCACCGCGGGCTCCAGTCTCACGATGGCGTCGGCGTTCTCCTCCAGCAGCCGTAGAAGCTCCTCGTCCATGATCAGGGCGTGCTTGATGACCTCGGCCCAGCCGGCGGTAAGCTCTCGCGGCGGCAGGCTCTGGAGAGTCGAAACGTCGGCGAGGACCAGGCGGGGCTGATAGAAGGCGCCGATGAGGTTCTTAGCTTCCTTCTGGTTGACTGCTACCTTGCCGCCGATGGCGGCGTCCACCATGGCCAGGAGGCTGGTGGGCACGTGAACCAGGGGTAAGCCGCGCACAAAGGTTGCGGCTACGAAGCCGGCCAGGTCGCAGACCATGCCGCCGCCCAGGGCAACGATGGCCTCGCCCCGCTCCGCTCGCTGGGAGACCAGCCAGTCGTAGATAGCGGCGGCCGTGTCCAGGCTCTTGCTGGTCTCACCGGCGGGAACCACATGCCAGGCTACCGTGAATCCCCCCGCTTTTAGCGCCTCCTTCGCGGCGGCGCCCCAGCGGGCGTGTACCATGCTGTCGCTGATGAGGTAGGCGCGGCTAGCGAGTCCGGCATCGGCCATGCGCCGGCCCAGGTCTGGAAGGGCGCCCCAGGAGACGAACACGGGGTATGTGGCGCTGCTGGTTCGTACGACGCAGGCCGCTCCCGCTTCGGCCGGAGGCTGACAGTAGGGGGCGTCCGCCTCGCGTGCGGAGGGAGCGGCTACCAGAGCGGCTACCCTCCCTTCGTCTGCGAGAGCGGTCGCAGAGAGCTGCCGCCAGGCGTGGACGACTTCGCCGGCCACCTGCTCCATGGTGAGGCCGTCGGTGTGGATGGTTTGATCGGCCAGGGCGTAGTAGGGCTGGCGAAAGCTCTTCAGCTCACGAATGCGGCTGAGAGGATCCGAAGTGGCAAGAAGGGGGCGGGCAACCGGGTCGGTCTCGAACTGTGGGCGCAGGCGCGTCAGGATGGTCTCTGGCCTAGCCTCGAGACAGACGATGAAGCTGTTCTGGGCCATGAGCTGCCGGTTTTCAGCGCTCAGGATGGCTCCTCCACCGGCAGCGATGACCATCTTGGGCTGGGAGCAGAGCTCACGCAGTGCGCTGTGCTCCAGCGTTCGGAAGTGGGTTTCACCGTCGTCGCGGAAGATGGCCGGGATGGGCTTGCCGGCCGCCTCGACGATAGCGTCGTCGCTGTCTACGGCCTGCCAGCCGAGGCGCTCAGCGACCAGGCGGGCCACCTCGCTCTTGCCGGTGCCGGAGAAGCCGGTAAGGATGATGCGCTGGGCTCGCTTCATGACCTATAGCCCAAAAACGCGCATCGCATTGAGGCGGAGGAACTTCTCCTGGGCCTCCGGCTTAAGGCCCAGGCCTTCGATCTGTGCCATGCACGGTGTGAACAACAGCATGGGGTAGTTGGTGGCAAACATGACCTTGTCCTGCCCGCGACTGTTCATGAACTGAACCAGTTGCGGCGGGTAGTATTTGGGGAGATGGGCCGACGTGTCGATGTAGACGTTGGGGTATTTGACCGCCAGGGCGATCATCTCGTCCGTCCAGGGGTAGCCGATGTGCCCGCCCACGATGGTCAGCTCGGGGAAGGCCAAGGCCACCTCATCGATGTAGGGTATCGGCCGTCCCGGCTCCGAGGGGCACAGGGGGCCAGTGTGCCCCACCTGAGCGCAGAATGGGATGCCCAGTTCGATGCACTTCACGAACAGCGGGTAGTACAGCTTGTTGTTAGGGGGAAGATTCCAGATCCAGGGGAGCATGTGCAGCGCTCGCAGCCCAAGCTCCTTGACGGCGCGCTCCAGCTCCCGCACGGCGTCCATCGGCCTGCGCGGGTCGACGGTGGCCATCCCCAGGAAGCGGTCGGGGTGCTTCTGGACGATGGCGGCGATGTCATCGTTGGAGATGATGACCTCCTCCGGCCGCATCCAGGCGCGCAGGAAGGCTTTCTCGACGCCCGTGGCATCCATCTCGGCCAGGGTAAGCTCGATGGGTACGCCCTCCGGCGGCGGGGTCATCTTGGCCCATCTTCTCAAGGATTCCATCTCGGGCATGTACAGCAGTTGAGGGAAGCCCGGTTGGGCCCAGACATCGATGGCACCGTTAGTCGGCGCGGCCATCACTTCTTCCTCCTCGGGCCGATAGTCTTGAGATACGCCTGATAGTTGCGCTTCGTCTCGTCGATGTGGTCGCCGCCAAATTTTTGAAGCATCGCCTCGGCCAGCACGATGGCCACCATTGCCTCGCCGATGACGCCGGTGGCTGGCACAACGCAGACGTCGCTGCGCTCGTAGTGTGCCTCGATGGTCTCGCCGGTGGCCAGGTCGGCCGAGGGCAGAGGCTTGCCGAGCGTTGAGATGGGCTTGAGGGCCGCCCGCACGATCAGCGGCTCGCCGTTGGTCATGCCTCCCTCCAGGCCACCCGCCCGATTGGTGGCCCGCCGCCAGGGGCGGTCGCCCCACCGGTCGGCGGGCAGGATGACATCGTGGGCCTCTGAGCCGGGCAGGCGCGCCACGGCAAAGCCGCCGCCGATCTCGACTCCCTTGACGGCCTGAATGCTCATGATCGCCTGGGCCAGCCGGCCGTCCAGCCTGCGATCCCAGTGCACGTGGCTGCCCAGACCGATGGGTATCCCTGTGGCCCAGATCTCGAAGATGCCGCCCAGGCTGTCGCCGGCCTCGCCGGCAACGTCGATGGCGCGAACCATCTCCTGAGAGGTGTCACGGTCGGCGCAGCGCACCGGCGATTCCTCCACCAGGGCCCAGTCGGGCTCGCCTTGTCCCTGGGCCGTCACCTCGCCGATGGCCAGCGTGTGGCTGTGGACGGCGATACCGAACTCCTCCAAGAAGCGGCGGGCCACAGCGCCCACGGCCACCCGCGCCGCCGTCTCGCGAGCGCTGGCGCGCTCCAGGATGGGGCGCAGGTCGTCCTGTCCGTACTTGATCGCGCCGGCCAGGTCGGCGTGGCCTGGACGGAGGCGGGTCAGCTTCTCGACCGCCTCTGCCGCTGGCTCCACCTGCATTACGTCCTGCCAGTTCGGCCAATCGCGGTTGCGGATCGCCAGACTGAGGGGACTGCCCAGGGTCAGACCGTGGCGCACGCCGGAGACGATCTCCGCCCTGTCCTGCTCGATCTGCTGGCGCTGGCTGCGACCGTATCCCCCCTGGCGGCGGCGCAGGTCGATGGCGATGTGGTCCTCAGTGAGGGGCAAGCCCGCAGGCAGCCCTTCGATGATGGCCGTCAGGGCCTTGCCGTGCGATTCGCCGGTGGTGAGAAAGCGGAACGTACTCATCGTCTAATCCTCACTGCCCTTCACCGTCGCTGGCCCGAGTGCCTTGCGGGCAGCCTCGTTCATCACGTCAACTGGTGCCTCAGCGCCCGTCCACAGCTCGAACGAGGCCGCTCCCTGATACACAAGCATCGACAGGCCTCCCAGCGTGCGAGCACCTCGCTTCTTGGCTTCCGCTAGCAATCTGGTCTCGAAGGGGTTGTAGATTATGTCGAGCACTAGCGCCTCCGCAGGAATGAGTTCGGAAGGGATCGGCAGTTCGTGCTCTTGCTTGCTGTGCCGCATCCCTATCGGCGTACAGTTTACCAGAAGCTGACAGCGGGCGACGGCTGACGCCAGCTTGTCCCCGATCGCAGGCACGTTGCGAAGGACGGTCTCGCCTTGCCTGCCGAGATCCTCGGCGATGGTTTGTGCCCTCTCCGGCAGGATGTCGGTGATGGTGACGGAGGCGGCTTTGCCCTGGACGAGCGCCATGGTGACGGCGCGACCTGCGCCGCCCGCTCCCAGGAGGACGACATGTGCGCCGCTGGGGTCGAAGCCTGCCTCCTCCCGCAGGGCGCGGGCGAAGCCGGTCATGTCGGTGTTGTAGCCGGACAGGCGGCCATCGCGATTGACGATGGTGTTAACGGCGCCGATACGGCCCGCCAGCGGGTCGACTTCGTCCAGCAGAGGGACGACGAGTTCCTTGTAGGGCACGGTGACGTTGGCCCCCAGGCAGTCAGCGTTGCGCATCCCTGCCACGCGCTCGGCCAGCGCGTCGTGCTCCGTCTCCCAGAGCTCGTAGCGGGCGTCGATGCGCAGGTGATCAAGCGCCTCCTGCTGAAAGACGGGCGATATGGAGTGAGCCAGGGGGTAGCCGATGAGGCCGATGAGCTTCACTGGCGTCGCTACCTCCCGCCGTACTGCTCCACGTTGCGCACGTGTTCCTCGAGTGTCTCGGCAAAGACGTGGCTGCCGTCGGCGCGGGCTACGAAGTAGAGGTAGTCCGTCTGCTCGGGCCTGATCACCGCCCGGATGGAATCGAGGCCGGGGTTGCAGATGGGCCCCCGCGGCAGGCCCGCATAGCGATAGGTGTTGTAGGGCGAGTCCACCTCCAGGTCGGCCTGGGTGAGTTCCTGCTTCCAGTAGCCGTAGCTGGCGACGCTGGCCGGGTCGTTGCCCAGGG
>CP070630.1:722569-727080 GCA_020356025.1 Dehalococcoidia bacterium
CAGCAGCTACGGCTCCCCCACCGCCATCCGCAGCACTTCCGACACTTAGTGTCAGTCGCTAGGGCGGCCGTGGTACACCTCGATCAAGACGCGCGGCTCAGCGCCCTACGTGCACTGCTCCCCCATAATGCCGCTGTACGGTAGGACATCCCCGACGGTGGTGATATAGTCGTCCGCGTTCAGGTCTAGGCGCAGCAGTTCGGGATACGTGGCTACATCCTTGCCCATGTTGCCGGCGTAGTTGCGAACATCGCCCACTGTGGTCACATACGTATCGACGTTGTTGTCCAGCGGCCAGACGTCATCCCCATCGCAGGTTGGGCCGGGGCAGAGGGGGTCGGGAAGCTGTGTGCCAGGCCAATCGGGGCACGCGTCCAGGGGGTCGGTGCCAAGATACCCTTCGACCGCGCTGCTGGATCCGTCACAGTCCTCGTCTCCGGGAGGCGTGTACCACTTCGTCGGCGTTGTCAAGCAGTAGTCGCACGCGTCGCCCCAGCGATCGCTGTCAAGGTCCTCCTGGCCCGGATTGGAAAGGTTACGGCAGTTGTCGCACATGTCAATGATGCCGTCTCCATCCGCGTCACCGACCGCGCAGTCCATGTTGATGGCCAGGGAGGCTGCCTTGGGAGTCGTGGGATGGTTCGCGTCAGACGCGTACGCCTTTGCAAAGCCGAAACCGAAGCAGGCAGCGCCGGCTGAAATCACGTCCAGGTCGATCCTGGCGACGGCTCCCTCCCCACCAATGCCAGGCCCGCCTGACGTGTAGAGGGCGCCAGCATTCAATCTCGAGACCTCCTCCATCTTGTTAGTGAGGCCGGTGGCGCCGGGAAGCTTGATCAGGTCATCCCAGCTAACCGGGTCCACCCGGTCGGCATAGTAGATCAGCCAGGCGTCGTAGCCACTGGGCGCAGGAGGCGGGCTGTCCCCAGTCACGTAGGCGTCGATCGTGTAGTCAGCCGTACCGTCGCCGAAGTCCGCTGGGTCCACATCGGCCCGCACGCACGCCTCCAGGTCTCCCAGCGTGCTGGCGCTGTTACCGGTGATCTCCGGATCGATGCCCATGGTGATAGGCGTGCCCTCCGGCAGCGAGGGCGGGTGGGGGGTGCCGCCGTTGCACGAGGCACCGAGCATTCCCAGGTAGAAGCGGACGAGGTCGGCCACCGCGCTGATGGCGCCATCGCCGTTGAGGTCCAGGCGCTGTACAGCCGGGTCCCATGCGGGATCCGTGTCGAGGAGACCGATGTTGCCTATGTAGGGGAAGATGTCACCCACGAAGTTGAGCACTGCGTCCATGTTCATGTCCAGCGGCCAGGCATCATCGGAGTTGTCGTCGGGGCAGTTGTCGAAGGGATCGGTGCCCAGGTAGAGCTCGATGGCGTTGGTGAACCCGTCGTTGTCGGTGTCAGGGCCGCTTTCGCAGGCGTCACCGACGCCGTCGCCGTCCGTGTCCGCCTGGTCCTCATTGGCTACCAGCCGGCAGTTGTCGCAGGCGTCGCCGTGGGAGTCGCCGGGCGGATCAGCGCTGACGTCGGAGTTGGTTTGCTCTGGGTTCCAGATGGTCGGGCAGTTATCGCTACCGTCCCACACGCCGTCATAGTCAGTGTCGCCGCCGTAGGTGCTGGGGTCGCAGCCCAGGGCGTCGTTGTCAGCGGCGTCGAACCAGCCGTCGCCGTCGTTGTCCACGCCGTCGCTGCAGCTCTGGGCTGCGTTGGCACTTGGCAAACCACCCGTAGCGTTGATCGTGACGTCAATTACCAGGCTCTCGGGCGTCCCGGAGCCATCGCCGCCAAGGGCGGTCTCCAGAGCATCGCAGTAGCCGTCGGCATCACTGTCCGTCTCGCCCACGCAGACCGCTCTCCAGGGCATGGCGTGGTAGAACTGGCCCGTGCCCGGGTTTGAGCCCCACGGATCGCCGTCGTTCGCGTCGAAGGCGGGTGTGCAGTCCGGGTCGAGCTCGTCGGCCACGGTGTCGCCGAAGTTGTCGATGCCGTCGGTGCAGCTGCCAGGCCCCGCGCCGTCCTCGCTGCCGTCGCCGTCGCTGTCGTCGCACTGGTTGCCGATGGCGTCCGGTCCGGGCCCCAGGTCGGCGTTCGCCAGGCCTGCGTCGTCATCGGCCTGATTATCCCACGCCGGGTTGAAGATGGTGGGGTGACAGATGCTGTCCTGACAGCCGTTGGCCACCAGCGGGCAGTTGTCCTGGGCGTTGGGGTAGGCGTCGAGGTCCTGGTCCGAGTTCATGGTGCTGTCATCCGGGTCGCAACTGTCGGGCAGGCCGTCGCAGTCGTTGTCGCCCGGCTTGCTCAGAGGTATGCCCGTGCAATTTGCCCGGACGTCCCAGGTCAAGTCGGCGCTGTAGTGACAGGGGTCGAGGTCGTTCTCGTACCCGTCGCCGTCGGCGTCGCGCTCGCTCTGGCTGTAGTTGCGCGTCATGTGCGTGCCCGAACCCAGAACGCCAGTGCCGACCGACGGGTTGAGGTAGCGGGTGTGCCCACTCTCGTCCACCGAGGTTGTGTCTGGGTTGTCAGTCGTCGTCCCGTAGAGGGTGGTGGTGGCCACCAGGGGCGTACAGAAATCGCTGATGGGCCCGGGCGCTGGATCCCAGCTGGCCGGGTTGTTCAGCACAACATAGGTGGGGTAACCGTACTCGGGGCCCATTTGGGCGTAGATACCCGGGAGCTGCGACAGCTGGCCGGGCTCGAAGACGAGCAACTGGATGAGGACGTTCATGGTAGCCACGAAGTCGTGGCCGACGTAGCGCGCCCGCGGCGTCAAGGGGTCGAGCCCGCCGGGGCCGTCCGGGTCGAGCATCTCGTTCAGGAAGTGGGGGTAGCCCTCCAGGTAGTCCGGCAGCTCGGGGTCATAGTTGGCGTAGGGAATGGGGAAGGCGTCCTTGTCCCTCATGATCCAGTCCATGTCAGCCGGACCGATCTCGTCACCGATGTCCACGCTGGCGTTGTACAGGTCGAATTGCGGCGGCAGGGAGGTGTTGCAGGGCCCACCGACCAAGCCGAGGGTGCTAGTGGAGTTAAGGACGCCCACTCCTGCCCCGATGGGCAACATTGCGCCCCAGGCCGTCCACCCGTCCGGTGGGGAGAAGTTGACCATCGAGGCGTCCCCGTAGTTGTAGTCGGGGGCGGGAATGCTGAAAGAGATGACAGTATCTGAGACGGCGCCCGCCGTGGTATTGCTTAGCGTGTACGTAAGACCTGGCGTATACTGGGCATTGGTGCCGCTCGTAGCGAGTAGCGTCAGGGCTAGTGTCAGTAAACCGAACAGGCTAAATATGGCGAAGCGTTTGCCGACCATTTGGCTCCTCCTCCCTGGAACAGCGGCGCCGCCGGGCGGCAGTCCGCCTTCCAGGACCACATACCGCACCTGCCGCCGGCCGGCTGAGCATCAGGCCGTGTGTGCTGCCGTTATGCAAACACTTCGTATGTACACCACGCCTACGGTTCTGTCAATAGTTGGTCTGTTGCTGTTGGAAGGATCGCTGCCAAGACTCTGGCGAGATGGCATTAGCCCAGGAGCGAAGGAGAACGCGAGGGTGGACAAGGAACTGGGAAGGGCGACACGATGCGCAAGAGCGCGGTTGTGTGTTGACACCAACGTGAACACGGAGAGGCAGCGAGCAGACGGTATTGGCGCGGGGGCAAGTTGCGTCTATAGTATACAGAGGTCGTGACTCTGCAACCGCCCACCGGTGACCAAGAAGCGAGCACGGGGGTTCGGACCCCGCTGCTGGCCAGGGCTACCCCCATCATCAGGCGAGACGCGGCGGTCGCCCTTATCTTGGCCCTCCTCATCATCGCCTATGGCAACCTGATCTCCCTCCCCCCCGACGGCGTCCGCACTGACTTCGACTGGGCCTTCACCCCGGGCAGCCTGGCTGTTCTGGGCCTGCTGGTTCTATGGGCGGTCAGAATCGAAGGCATGCCTCTCCCCACCCTAGGCATCACCTCTGCCAACGCTGGCAGGAGCGCCCTCGTGGGAGCAGTCTTGGGAACCGTCGTTATCCTTCCCGTCGTCCTCTACTTCATATTCCCCCTGGGACTGAGCGACGGCATCGACCCCGAGGAGGCGAGGGAAGAGACATGGGGAGGATTCCTCACCTGGGCCTTCGTGCACCAACCGCTGGGCACCTCCTTCTTCGAAGATGTCCTCTTTCGAGGCATTCTGCTGGCCAAGATGACCGTAGCCTGGGGTCAGCGACAGGCTCTCGTGGCCTCCAGCCTTACCTTCGCCCTCTGGCACCTGGTCATCAACTTCCGCACAATCCAGGGCACCGAGGTGGCTTCCCCTGCCGGCCTTGCTGCTCTGGCCCAGATAGTCTCCCTGGTCGGCCTGTTCGCGGGCGGTCTCTTCCTGGGTCTCTTGCGCCAGCGCACCGGCAACCTGGCTGGCTGCATCGTCTTCCACTGGCTGGTCGTCACCGCCATGTGGGGCACCCTGTTCCTGATATCCCGTTAGCCATCCGCCCACCTTCTTGCCAGCCTTTGCGCGTGCAGGTAGGA
>CP070630.1:727180-758120 GCA_020356025.1 Dehalococcoidia bacterium
CAGCGCCTCCACCAGCCCCGCTATCGGCACCCGCACCTGCTCCATGCTGTCCCGCTCCCGGATCGTCACCGCCTTGTCCTCCAGCGTGTCGAAGTCGACCGTCACGCACAGCGGCGTGCCCACCTCGTCCTGCCGCCTGTACCGCCGCCCGATGCTCTGGGCATCGTCGTACTGGCTCATCCAGTGCTTCCGCACCAGAGCCCACACCTCCCTCGCCGTCGGCACCAACTTCTCGTTGCGGCTCAGCGGCAGCACCGCCACCTTGACCGGCGCCAGGTCCTTGTGCAGCCGCAGGATCACCCGCGTCTCGTTCCGCACCTCCTCCTCGTCGTACGCATCGACCAGGAAGGCCATGAACAGCCGGTCCACCCCCGCCGACGGCTCGATCACGTACGGCACGATGTGCTCGCCGCTCTCCTCGTCGAAGTACTCCAGCTCGCGCCCGCTGAACTCGGCGTGGCGGCGCAGGTCGAAGTCGGTGCGATTGGCGATGCCCTCCAGCTCCGACCAGCCCATAGGGAACAGATACTCGACCTCATAGGTGTCCTTGGCGTAGTGGGCCTGCTCCTCAGGCTCTAGCCGCCGCACCCGCACGTTCTCCTTCCGCAGGCCCAGGCCAAGATACCAGTTGTGCCGTTCCTCCACCCAGTGCTTATGCCACTCCTCGTCCGTCCCTGGCTTGACGAAGTACTCGATCTCCATCTGCTCGAACTCGCGGTCGCGGAAGATGAAGTTGCCCGGCGTGATCTCGTTCCGGAAGGCCTTCCCGATCTGGGCGATGCCCAGCGGCAGCTTCTTGCGGGTGGCCGTCACGACATTGAGGAAGTTGACGAAGATGCCCTGGGCCGTCTCCGGCCGCAGATAGGCGGTCGAGGCGTCGTCCTCCACCGGCCCGACGTACGTCCTGAACATCAGGTTGAACATACGGGGCTCGGTGAGTTCGCCGCCGCACTCGGGGCAGCTGGTGACCTTAGCGACCGCCTCGTGGCCGTGGGTGCCTGCCGCCACTGCCCCCGCCAGCTCGTCGGCCCGAAAGCGCTTCTTGCACTCCTTGCAGTCGACCATCGGGTCGGCGAAGGTGTCCAGGTGGCCGCTGGCCTTCCACACCGTCGGGTTCATGACGATGGCGGCGTCCTGGCCCACCACGTCGTCGCGCTCCTGCACGACCGCCTTCCACCAGGCCTGCTTGATGTTATTCTTCAGCTCCACGCCCAGCGGCCCGTAGTCCCAGAACCCGCCGATGCCGCCGTATATCTCGCTGCTCTGGAAGACCAGGCCGCGGCGTTTGCACAGGGACACGAGTTTCTCGACGGTGGCTTTGGTGGACATAGGCTTTCGGATCGTATTGAAGGCGAACAAGAAATCTGCGTTGAAGTTACCAGTTTCGGGGGTCAAAGTAAAGGCTGTCTATCATCAGACACGGCCCGCGTGGTAGCATTGACGAAGCAAAGCTCGCGGGCAACAGGGGTAAGAAACATGCGGTTCCTTCTCGGATTTGTGCTGGGGCTCGCCGTAGGCGCCACTGTGGCCTTGCTTATGGCGCCGCAGCCGGGCAACATCATGCGGCAGTTGATTGTCTACAAGGCTCGGGAGCGCTGGCAGGCCAGGCAGGAGCGACAGGCCGAAGGGCTCTGACGGCTGAGGAGGTAAGCCTTTGTCTTCCTCTGCCCAGAAGCTGGTGATCGTCATCGCCGCCGACGAGGACGCCGATCGCCTGCTGGCGAAGATGACGAAGGCCGGCTATCCGGTCACCAAGATCAGCAGCACCGGCGGTTTTCTGCGTCGCGGCAACGCCACTCTACTGTCGGGAGTAGAAGCTGATGCCGTCGACACGGTACTGGCCATGGTCAGGGCTGAATGCCGGCCCCGCGAAGAGTACATCCCCGTCCAGGCCCTGCCCTTTCCGGGCAGCCTGCCGCCTGGCCAGCCCCTCCAGGTGAGAGTGGGCGGTGCCATCGTCTTCGTTGTGGACGTTGAGCGTTTCGAGAAGATCTAGCATTGTCTCCTACTGGCAGTATGGCTGAGCGATGTCGATGATACTGGAGGGCTTTCCCACCGGCTTCCTCCAGGGCAACTGTTTCATCGCCGGCTGCGAGGCGACCAAAGAGGCGATGATCGTCGACCCCGGCGACGATGCCGCCAGGATCTTAGCTGCCCTGGAAGAGAAAGGGCTCACCGCCAAGCTCATCGTCCTCACCCACGAGCACATCGATCACATTGGTGCTGTGGACGCGGTACGCCAGGCCACCAACGCGCCGGTAGCCATGCATCCCAGCGCCTATGAATACACCGCCTACCAGAGCCAGGCGGCCATGATGTGGCTGGGCCGCTCCATGCCACGGATGAACGAGCCGGAGATGTGGCTGGAGGAAGGCCAGGAGATAAGCGTGGGGAAGCTGAAGTTCCAGGTGATCTTCTGCCCGGGCCACAGTCCCGGACACATCTGCCTCTACGGCGAGGGCGTGCTGTTCAGCGGCGACGTTCTCTTCCAGCTAAGCATCGGCCGCTTCGACCTGCCCGGCGGCGATGGCCACCAGCTCTTCAGGAGCATCCGGGACAAGCTCTTCGTTCTGCCAGACGATACGCTGGTGTTGCCTGGTCACGGCCCTACTACCACCATCGGCCAGGAAAAAGAGCAGAACCCCTTCATCAAGCACCCGCGGATGTATATGGGGATCGACCCGGACTAGTCGCTACGCGATAAACAGCGGCGCCATCACCAGGGTGACGGTGCTCAGAAGCTTCACCAGCACATGCAGCGACGGGCCTGCCGTGTCCTTGAAGGGGTCGCCCACAGTGTCGCCGACCACCGCCGCCTTGTGAGGCTCGGATCCTTTGCCCTGCACCACGTCTTCTTCGCCGGGGTTACCTGAGGGAATCTTCAGGAGGCCCGCCTCGATGTATTTCTTGGCGTTGTCCCAGGCGCCGCCCACGTTGTTCAGGAAGGTGGCGAGGATGATGCCGCCGATGGTGCCGATCATCAACAGCCCGGCCACGGCCAGCCACCCCGAGTCCTCTGTCCTAGTGAAACGGAAGATGAGACCGACCGCCACGGGCATGCCCACAGCCAGAAGGCCCGGCGCCACCATCTCGCGCAGGGCGGCACGCGCGGTGATGTCCACCGCCCGCCCGTAGTTGGGGCGGGATGTCCCCTCCATGATTCCAGGGTCCTCGCGGAACTGCCGTCTCACCTCTTCGATGATGCTTGAGGCCGCGTTGCCCACGGCCCGGATGGCCAGCGAGCTGAACAGGAACACCAGCATCACCCCCAGCAGACCGCCCACGAAAGTGTCCACACTCGACAGGTCAATGGGTAACTCTTGGGTCAGCGGGATCTCTAGCCGCTCCTTCACCTTGTCCAGATAGGCGCTGAACAGAAGGAAGGCGGCCAGCCCCGCCGAGGCCACTGCGTAGCCCTTAGTTAGCGCCTTGGTGGTGTTACCCACCGCGTCCAGGGAATCGGTGATGTGGCGAGCGCTTTCCGGGGCGCCGGACATCTCGGTGATCCCCCCGGCGTTGTCGGTGATGGGGCCGAAGGTGTCCATGGCGAGGATGTAGGCGGCCGACATCAGCATGCCCATGGTAGCGACGGCGGTGCCGAAGACGCCGCTATTGAAGCCCGGCACGCCGGCGATGTCGGCGTGGGAACCGAGAATGAAGGAGCCGACCAAGGCCAGCCCGATGCTGATGGCAGTCGCCGCTGTGGTCTCATATCCTACGGCGGTGCCGATGATGATGTTCGTCGCCGGCCCCGTGCGCGATGCCTTGGCTATTTCCTTGACCGGTCGCCATGAACCCGATGTGTAGTACTGCGTGATATACACAAAAGCGATACCGGTGGCGATGCCTATGAGACCGCATCCGAAGAACCAATACCAGCCGTCCGACAGCATCACCTTGGTGGCGATGAACAAGCCCACCACCGAAAGGATCGACACTATGTAGTATCCGTAGTTCAGTGGGGTCATCGGGTGCTGGCGGCCGTCATCGCGGGTGAAGAAGGGGACGGAGGAGAGCCCCACAATCGTGGCAATGATGCCGAACGACCGGAGCACCAGGGGGAACATTATCCATTCGATCGCACCGGTCACGGCGTAGATCGCCACGCCCAGAATCATGGCGCCGATGTTCTCGGCCGACATCGACTCGAACAAGTCGGCGCCACGGCCGGCGCAGTCGCCCACGTTGTCGCCTACTAGGTCGGCGATCACCGCCGCGTTGCGCGGGTCGTCCTCGGGGATGCCGGCCTCCACCTTACCCACCAAGTCGGCGCCCACGTCGGCGGCCTTCGTGTAGATGCCGCCGCCTAGCTGGGCGAACAGGGCGACAAAGCTGGCCCCGAAGCCGAAGCCGACGATGAGGAACGGCGCGATGGTCGGCGGGTTGTCCAACAGCTTGCTGTACGTGAGGAAGATGCCCGACACGCCCAGCAGGCTCAGCGACGTCACCAGGAAGCCGGACACAGCTCCTCCTCGTAGGGAGACGGTGATCGCCTCCTTAAGGCTGCGAGTCGCTGCCGAGGCGCAGCGCGCGTTGGAACGTACAGAGATATACATGCCGATGTATCCGGCCAGCGCCGAAGCGGCTGCGCCCACCAGGAAGGCAATGCCCGTGAGGAGGCCTTCCTTCCAGTGATCGATGACCTTTGCCCCATATTCGATCTGTCCTGCGTCGCTGCGGATGATATCCTTCACGCCCTCCGAGACGGCGCCGACGATAATGGTGATGAGGACACCGGTCACGACTGCGAGGATGGCGATAGTTTGGTACTGGCGCTTCAGGAAAGCCATAGCACCTTCGAAGATCATTGAAGCCACGTCGCGCATCGCGTCGGTGCCCGTGTCGCGCCGCAGCACATCCCAGGCGAGCCAGAGAGCGAAGGCAACCCCCATGAATCCAGCAATGGGTACAAGCCAAACTAGTTCCATCTTTCAGACTCTCCCTTCGCTGTGGGAGTCTAGCAGAAGGGCTCTCTACCATCAAGCCAGGCAGCAGATCGCCTCGGCCTTCGGTCTTGATCGATGCGGCGGATCAGAAAACTTCTCGCCATTATGGAATCTTCGTGAGTTATATGGTATCGTATTGAGTCGCTTGTTTCGGTTGGGCCTGGCATAGAGGCCTTAAGCACCACTTTCCAGGAATGAGGTCGCGGAAGCGGCTTCGCCCGGGGTGGTGTTTGTGCTGACAGACGCGGGCCGGTTCAGAGGGAGGAGGTGAGAATCCGTTGAAGGGCTTGGGAAAGCACCTCATCTTGGAGCTGTGGGGCGGCAAGAATTTCAACTCTGTCGCGAAGGTGGAAGGAGCTCTGCGCGATGCGGCGGCAGCGTGTGCCGCAACGTTAAAAGACGTCCAAGTCTATCACTATAATCCGGAGGGTGTCACCGGTGTAGCCGTCTTAGCGGAGTCTCACATCACCATCCATACCTGGCCCGAGTACAACTATGCGGCGGTTGATGTCTTTGTCTGCGGCGACGACGCTGACCCGCGAGTAGCCATCCCCGTCTTGCGGGACCACTTTGAGGCTGAGCGCGTGCAGGTCATGGAGGTGGTGCGGGGCATTGCCTCTTGCATCGAATAGCGGCGAACAGTGGTTCGGCGAGCGAGAACGCGTCGGCCTGGAGCAGCGCATCCAGGTGCGGCGCGTCTTATACGAGGGCCGCTCAGAGTTTCAAAGCATCTGTGTGCTGGATACTGTCCCCTTCGGCAGGGCCCTGATCCTCGATAACATCCTCCAGACCACGGAGAAGGACGAGTTCATCTATCACGAGATGCTGGTGCATCCTACCCTCATCTCTCTGACTCGGCCGGAGCGGGTGCTCATCGTGGGCGGTGGCGACGGCGGCAGCCTGCGCCGCGCCCTGGAGCACTCCCCGAGGGAGGTAGTCCAGGTGGAACTGGATCGAGCAGTAGTCGAGACCTGCCGCCGCCATCTCCCCCGGGTGTCGAGCGGGGCGTTCGATGATCCTCGCGTTCAGTTGCTGTTCGCGGACGGTTACGAATTCGTGGAGAAAGCCCAGGAGTCCTTCGACGCCATCATCGTCGATCTGACCGATCCCTTTCCCCCCGGGCCCAGCCAGCGCTTGTTCACCGCCGAGTTCTATCAGGCCGTCCGTCGCATACTGAAGGAGGAGGGGCTGATCGTAACCCAGAGCAGTTCCGCCCTCCTACTAACGGACGAGTTGCTGAGCATCTACGCCAACCTGAAGGCCGTCTTCCCCCTGGTGCGCGTCTATCTCGCTCCTGTGCCCTCTTATCCCGGCGTGGTGTGGAGCTTCACCCTGGCCTCTGCGGGCAATGATCCCCTCGCCCTCGATGAGGCCGTCGTTCGCCAGAGGCTAGAGGCCAGAGGCATCTCATCCCGCTATTATAGCCCCCAGCTGCATCTCGCCAGCTTCGCCCTGCCCTCGTTTCTGGCTGCTTTGCTGGCAGAGCCCGAGCGGCTCCAGGACCTGAGGATCACCCAGCCCAGCGCTCAGTGATGCCCAGCGGCTGCTGCTGCGCTCACTTGTAGCAGAGAAAACGCGACCAGAACCGGTCATAGGTTAAACACTTTGATGGCGTTCTCCCGAAGGACTTTCTTCTTGGTTTCATCACTGATTGACAACTCCAGGAATTCCTTCTTACAGCGGGTAAGTCCA
The DNA here is from genome assembly GCA_020356025.1 of Dehalococcoidia bacterium. Lineage (GTDB taxonomy): Bacteria > Chloroflexota > Dehalococcoidia > SM23-28-2 > SM23-28-2 > SM23-28-2. The sequence goes on from CP070630.1 coordinate 733,819, forward strand.
AATCCATTGGTGGCCCACAGAACCTTGTTTCGACCCCTCCCGTCCATGAAGCGAACTTGGGCCGGATCAAGATCCCGTGGATAGTAGGCACCAATATTGCCATAGACATTGGGGTGTCTCCAAAGCATGGACAGCCATTCGTCCACCCAGGGCCAGCCAGTGTGGGTGAGGACAAGCGTAAGCTCGGGGAAATCTAAAGCAACCTCATCGGCGTACATGGGATGGCCTGGCTCGCTGGGAAGGGGCTCCGCTGAGTGCCCAGACTGGTAGCAAACCGGTATTCCCAATTCGAGGCACTTGGCATAAAGAGGGTACATTTTCTTGTCATTTGGTGGTAGGTCCCAAGTGATAGGGTGCGCCCATACATACTTGAACCCATAGTCTTTGATCGCTCTCTCTACCTCTTCAAGGCTTTCCTTGATCCGGAACGGGTTGTAGCCAGCACCTCCTATTACCCTGCCACCAGACTCTTCAATTATTCCGGCAATCGTTTCAATGGGTATATGGCTTAGGAGCCCAGACTCCCGCCGGGACCACATGACCATTTGGTCAATGAAGACAAACTCCACCCCAATCTCGTCCATTTCCGCCACCATCTCTTTTACTGAGGGCTTGCCCAGTCCGGCTAAGACCTTCCACTCCTCTCCCTCCTTGAGTCCCAGTCGGCGCATCACGCCAGCAAACGTAGTTTTGGCCATGATCTTGAACTCATAATGCTCAAAGAAAGAGCTGGCAAGCTCCGGCTTGCAGTAGTACGGCCGGCACATAGTGTCAATTGCCTGGATCTCCGTCAGTTCCACTTCTTTCCTCCCTCTTCGACTTGAGTACCTTCAGGCAGTTCGGGCTCTAGGCCAGCAGTTCCTGGAACCACTCGTCCATTCCTTGTTTAGCTTCTCCAGGCACACCACCACATTCAGACTCCCATCTGGAGGGCCTCCTGAGCGGTGTAGCCGCAGGTGGGCATCCACACTTCCAACAGTCTTAGGGAAATGCGCGGCGATTATAGCCGATGGGCATAGTTGCCACAAGGAATAGGGGATGGCAAGGGCAGATCTCGTATGAGGGCCAAGCTTATTTTGGAGTTGAAGAGAACCGTTGGTGCCCCCGAGGGGATTCGAACCCCTGATTTCGGCCTTGAAAGGGCCGCGTCCTAGGCCTCTAGACGACGGGGGCATCCACGGTCCTATTGTAGGGCATGGAGTGGTCGGCCATCAATCGGGTCGCCCGCCGCTCGCCGAGCCATACTAGGCCCTGCGATGGCTTTTCCCATCATCGTCTACTGCCTGTTCAACAACGTGTTTATGCTGGAGGATGCCCTACGTCACCAAAGGCTGTTTGGCACAGGCACCAGACAACTGGAGCTTGGAGAAGATGAACTGGGGCGTTTAAGGGGCAATCAGCGAGCGGGTGTCGAGAACATCGACGAAGATGGCATCGAGGGAGCCGTCCTCGTTGGGCAGGCCCCAGACTACCGCCCTGGCCCCCGGAATGAGCTCCCCACCGATCCTGGTGACGGTGGCAGTCTGGAAGAGCGTTGGCCCTATCTGCCACTGATTGTCGTCCGGCTGATCCAGCACGCCCTCTAGCTTGACAAGGCCCAACTCCTCCGGCGGGCGGATCGATTCCGCTGTGGTCACGAGCATCGCCTGGCCCTCTTGGCTGCCGGTCACTTCTACCAGTGTGCCTAGCGGCGGCGTGATCAGGGCTGGGCTCTCGGGAGCGAACTCGATGGGGATGCCAGCGATGATCCAGCTTCCGTCATCCTGCCCCTGGAAGACACCTTCCACCGTCATGGTCTCAGGCGGACCTTCCGAGGCGAGAAGCACGATCCGCTTGGCCACGAGCTCGCTCTCTCGGCACACGCCCTCCACCAGTGCTTCTTCGGCGCACTCGCTCTCCACCCGCGCGTGCACGCCGGCCTCCATCACGAAGCTTCCCGCATCGATGACGGTAGAAGCGTCAAGCTTGAAGGTGCGGCCGCCCAACTGGATCTTGCTTCCATCGACCTTGTCGATGACACCGCTGATAGTGGCCGTCTTGGCCAGTTCCTCGCTGCCGCGAAGGGAAATGCCGATCGCTTGGGGGCCGCCTGGCCCGCTGATGATGGTGAGCTGAGCGATCTGTCCGATGACATCACCCGTATCGCCCTCCACGATCGTTGCTTCGTCCACCAGTATCTTGGTGCCGCCGATGGTCCAGGCGTCATCTTCGCGCTGCTCCACCAGGCCGGTGAAGCTGCTGATGCCTTGCGCCAGCACCTGTGGGTCCAGTTGAGGCGCCGATTCTGATAGGCCCTGCAGTTCGATGCGCACCTCGTGCACCACCACCAGAACCTTGCCGTACTCGTCTCTGTGGCTCTCGGGCACGCTTTCGTCGATGGCGATGAGTATGTCCTCCTGTTGAGCGGAGAGCTCGTTGGCCCGTGTCACTAGCTCCTGTGGGGCATCTCTCTTGTTGATGATGTCCGTTGCTCGCGTCATCCGTCCTCGCATGGCGGAAAGGACATTACTCTCCACAGGCTTGCCGTCCTGCACCAGCTTGCGAATCTCGGTCATGCGGGTCTCCGACTGGTCGAGAAGGATGCCCGCCCGATCGTCCTCGTCGAAGACGATCCAGAGGCGTGCCTCTTCGGTGGCCAGCTTGATGGGGTAGAGGGGACTATCGGGCAGGCTGCTCGAGGCAGCATAGACGGTAGCGCCGCTACCCAGGAAGAACAGCGTAAGCACAAGCGAGGCGGCGACAGCCACCGGGCGCAAGAGCGGCCGCGCCCAGAGGCCGAAGACCGGCCGCCGCTCGCGGGCCCGCCGCAGGGCATTGGCTTCGCCCAGAAAGCGCTGCCAGCCTGCCTGCTTGACGTGCGAGCGCGGGCGAGCGATGGGCATCGCCTTCAGGTTCTGGGCCGTCAGAAGGAGGGGACGTAGCTCATCGGCCTCCTCTGGATAGCGCTCCAGGATAGCCTCCAGCGGCTGGCCTGTCTCCAGTTCTTTCAGGCACTCATTCAGGATGGTCTTGAAGTCTCGGCCCACCCTACTCTACCTCCTGCGATGAAATGATCTTCTTCAGCGAGACCAGGGCGCGATGCTGAAGCGACTTCACTGCTCCCTGGCTCCGGCCCAAAACGCGGGCCACGCTGGCGTTGTCCATGCCCTCAACGAATTTCAGGATGATCACCTGGCGCTGCTCCTCGGTGAGCTTCGTCAGGGCCAGGCGGATCTCATCCTGAGCGGCGGATCGCTCGGCGACGGTCTGAGGGCTGTCCTGCGTATCATCAGGTATTCCCTCGTACAGGCCCACCTGCTGCCGCCGCTGGCGACGACGGCTGAGGTCGATCAGATAATTGCGGGCGATACGAAATACCCAGGCGGCCAGCGGCACCCCTCGGAAGCGGTAGCCCTTGAGAGACTCCAGCACCCGCAGGAGCACCTCCGAGGCCAGGTCCTCAGCCTGATGAACGTCGCCTAGCTGGAGATAAGCATAGTTGTACAGCTTGGGATAGAAGAGCTCGTACAGCCAACCCAGGGCCTCCTGGTCGAACTCCTGGGCCCTGCGGATTAACTCCTCCTCCCGCCGGACCTGGGCGCTCTGGCCGGTGCGCTCTTGGGCCCTCGTTCTTATGCTCCTCTCCCAGGCCAACAGCGATAACGTTTGCACACTCATACCCGTGCTGTCCATCATTCTTAACGCACGGGTCGAGGAAGGGATACGCTGCCAGGGCTAGTCTTCTGCGGAGACTAGGCCCCGCAAGCGCTGTTGTCCCTCCCTAGTGCTTCGCTGTGGCCCGAATTCCTCCATGTTGGAGTTCTCTGTACCCTCAAGTATAAGACGCGCGACAAGCGGCGACAAAGACGCGGCAAGTGGCGGCATCTCTGGCGCAAACAACAAGCCCGACCAGCCCACGCTGGCCGGGCTCTGCTTTCGTTGGTAGCGCATGGGGGATTCGAACCCCCGATCTCCACCTTGAGAGGGTGGTGTCCTAGGCCGCTAGACGAATGCGCCGTATCACCAATTATACCAGACGTTCCGTTGGCTGGGGGAGGAGGATTCGAACCCCCGCTTACTGATCCAGAGTCAGCTGTCCTACCACTAGACGATCCCCCAAGCCAAGGGCGATTCTAGCAGAAGCGTGCTAGGAAGGCAATTCTACGAGGCCTAGACGCCTCGCAGCCGCGCGATAGCGGCCCCTAAGCGCTCCAGACAGCGCTCGCGCTCCAGCACAGCCATCGTCTCGAACAGCGGCGGCGCCGCCGTGCGACCGGTCACCGCCACCCGGATGGCCCCGAAGAGCTCGCCCGTCTTCAGCCCCAGCTCTTCGGCCAGGGGACGGATGGTGTTCTCCAAGTTCTCCTCGTCCCAGCGGTCGAGCGCAGCGACGCGCTCGCGCACGGCTGCCAGGGCCTCGGCGGCCTGCTGAGGCTGGTCGACGAATCGCTTGCCCAGCAAGTGCTCGGTGGGATACGTAAGCTCGCCCTCGCGGAAGAAGAAGTCGGTCAGCTCAGGTGCCTCATCCAGCCGCTTGATACGCTCCTGGATGAGGGGGACGACGCGTCGGAGATACGGCAGGTCGATGGGCCTGGAGATGTCGGCGGGCAGATGCTTCTCCAGGAAGGGAGCTAGCTGCTCGGTCAGTTCGTCCAGCCCCAGCTCGCGAAGGTAGGCGCCGTTCATCCAGGTGAGCTTCTCGATGTTGAAGATGGCCGGGTTCTTGACGATTCGCTCCAGGCTGAAGTGGCGGACGAAATCCTGGCGCGAGATGATCTCCGTCTTATCGTCCAGGGACCAGCCCAGAAGGCCCAGGAAGTTGAACAGGGCGTGGGGCAGGAAGCCCTTGTCGCGGTACTGGAGGATCGACGTGTCGCCGTGGCGCTTGCTGAGCTTGGCCCGGTCGGGTCCCAGGATCATCGGCAGGTGGGCGAGCACCGGCGGCTGCCAGCCGAACGCCTGGTACATAAGCACGTGGCGAGGGGTGCTGGAAACCCACTCGTCGCCCCGCAGGACGTGGGTGATGCCCATCAGGTGATCGTCGACCACGTTGGCCAGGTGGTAGGTGGGGAAGCCGTCCGATTTCAGGAGAACGAAGTCGTCCAGCGTGTCGTTCTCGAAGGTCACATCGCCCCGCACGAGGTCGTGGAAGGTCGTCTGGCCGGACAGCGGCGTCTTGAAGCGCACCACCGGCGCGATGCCCTCCGCTTCCCGCTCTCGCCGCTCGCCTGGCGACAGCTTGCGGCAGCGGCGGTCGTATTTGGGGGGCTGCTTGTAGCGCATCTGCTCCGCTCGCACCTCCTCTAGGCGCTCGGGCGAGCAGTAGCAGCGATAGGCGGCGTCGGCGGCGATGAGCTGCTCGCTGGCCTGATGGTAGTGCTCCAGTCGCTGTGACTGGAAGTAGGGTGAGTGGGGGCCGTCGACCTCTGGCCCCTCGTCCCAGTCCAGACCGAGCCAGCGCAGGCTGTCGAAGATCGCCTCCAGCGCGCCGGGGACGATGCGGGCCTGGTCGGTGTCCTCGATGCGCAGGATGAAGGTCCCGCCCTCGTGGCGGGCCAGCAGCCAGTTGAAGAGGGCGGCGCGGATGTTGCCCACGTGGGGCTCGCCGGTGGGACTGGGGGCATAGCGAACGCGCACGCTCATCGTGTGGCTATTCTAGCATCCCAGTGCTTCCAGCGCTGCTGCCAGGTCCGGCGGCAGGGGCGACTCGAATTCCTGACGGCGCCCGCTGACCGGTAGGCGAAAGCCCAGCCGCCAGGCGTGCAGGAACTGCCGCTCCACCAGCGGCGAGGCCTTGCCGTACAGCCTGTCGCCCACCACCGGTCGGCCGATGCTGGCGAAGTGCACTCGTATCTGGTGGGTACGGCCAGTGAGTGGCTCGACCTCCACCAGAGAGTAGGGGACGCCGTCGTCATCGAGGAGCTCGCGCACCCGATAGCGGGTCTGGGCCTCGCGCCCGTCCTCCACCACCGCCATCCGCTTGCGACGGCGCGGGTGCCTGCCTATCGGGGCATCGATCACGCCCTGCGGTGGTTCCACCCGCCCTCGCACCAGCGCCAGGTAGAGCTTGTGCACCTCTCGGTCCTTGATCTGCCGCGCCAGGCTGGCCTGAGCCGCCTCGTTCTTGGCCACCACCAGGAGGCCGGAGGTGTCCTTGTCCAAGCGATGGACGATGCCCGGCCGTAGCGTCCCCCTGATGTTCGCTAGCTCCGGGCAGACGGTCAGCAGGGCGTTGACCAGCGTCCCGCGAGGGTGGCCGGCCGCGGGGTGCACCGTCAGGCCGGCCGGCTTGTCCACCACGATCACGTCCTCATCCTGATAGATGATCCGCAGGGGGATGGGTTCGGCCTCTAGGGCCATGACCTCCGGCGGTGGCAGAAGGACGACGATGTCGTCGCCGCGGCTCAGGCGATGGGAGGGCTTGCTGGGCGCTCCGTTGACCGTCACCAGCCCCTCGGCGATCAGTTTATGGGCGAAGGAACGCGACAGCTTCTGCTCGCAGCGGCGGGCCAGGAAGGCGTCCAGGCGCTCGCCATCTTGGTCGGCGAAAAGCTCCATGGCTCTTGTCATGGCTACTGCCGTTGCTGGGAAGCGGCGCGAGGCCATCCCAGCACTAAGAGGATGATCAGCACGATCACTCCCACCACGATGGAGGAGTCGGCCACGTTGAACGATGGGTAATGGGGAAAGTCGATGAAGTCGGTGACCTCGCCCAGGCGCACGCGGTCGGACAGGTTGCCGACGGCTCCGCCCAGGATCATGCCGACGGCGGCGGTCATGATGGCGTGCTCGAAGGGGGGATACCAGTAGTAAAGGAGGATGGCAGCCACGCCGATAACTGTGGTGACCACCAGGAAGGCGTTCTGCTCTTGGAGGATGCCGAAGGCGGCGCCGGTGTTGGTCACATGGACAAAGCGCACTGGCCAGCTCTCGGGGAAGGACTCGCCTCGCTCCAGGGTGGCCCGGATGACGTGCTTGGTGACTTGGTCGAGGGCAAGGATGGCCGCCGCAGTGGAGAAGAAGAGGAGGTCGCGCCGCCAACGCAGGCGTAGCGAGGTTGCCCCGGTGCGCTTCGTCTGTTCAGTCGGCATCAGTAGCATCATAGCATCGGCCTTTCTCGGCAGGCAACGAAGCGGCTGCCGCCTCTCTCGTTGACTTGCCTGCGAGCGGCCTGTTAGCCTAATCGTACAATCCTTGTGAGGTTCTTGGGCTCGAATGGCAATTGATCCTCCGGACCGCAATGCTGGATCTGACCGTCAGAGTCACGGCGAGCGCACGCCTCCCGGCCAGCGGGTGGTAGAGAACTGGCCCGTGCTGCACGAGGGGGCGGTTCCACGCGTCGACCTCAAGACATGGAGTTTTCGTGTCTGGGGCGAGGTGGAGGAAGAGCTCACGCTCGACTGGCAGGAGTTCATGGCTCTTCCTAAGACCACCGTAAGTGCCGATGTCCACTGCGTCACGGGATGGAGCATGATGGACAACACCTGGGAGGGCGTGGCCTTCCGGGAGCTGATGAAACACATTCGTCCCAAGCCTCAGGCCCACCACGTGATGGTTCACTGCGACGGCGACTACACCACCAACCTCTCCTTGGAAGATCTCCTGGACGAGAGCGTCCTCTTCGCCTACAAGCACAACGGCCAGGATCTGACACCAGAGCACGGCTGGCCCCTGCGTCTGGTGGTGCCCAAGCTCTACTTATGGAAGAGCGCCAAGTGGGTGCGGGGCCTCTGCTTCATGCAGGAGGATCGCCCCGGCTTCTGGGAGAGCCGTGGCTATCACAACCGCGGCGACCCCTGGCGGGAAGAGCGCTTCTCCTAGCGGCAGCATCTCCTCTAGGCTCGCGTTGACCCGCTACGCTGGCGGCGAGTAGAATGGACTAGATATTCCTGCCTGCCAGCAAGCAGGTTGCTTCTGGGTGGTTCGACCGTATGGACGAATTTGGGATGGACCTCGATGAGGTGATGGAGGTCATCGACAGCGCTGACGTGCTGGTGGTTCGCTTCGCTATACTGGACAAGCGACTGCTGATCGACACGCGTCACGATGAGGTCGATGGTCCCCTGGTCAAGCTGGTGCCCAAGGCCTCCTCGGTGGAGGAGCGCTTTCGCAGTCTGCGCGAGTTGCGCCCTCGCTTTGCCTTGCCCGAGAAGATCGTGTCCTTCACCTGGCCGCGTCAGATGGAGACCTTTCGTCTCGCCGGCCTCTGGTCGCGCATCGTCGACCGGCTGGTCGCCAGTGGCTACACAGGGGTGAAAGAGCAGTGTGAGGCTGTATTCGGTGAGCTGTTGGAGGAGGAGAAGGCCGAGGTGATGACGGCCATCCGCGGCGGCTCGAACTACCAGTCGCTTTGGGAGCGCAAAGAGCAGTAGTCGGGAGAGGAAGCATCCCGGGGGTTTTCTGCCAGGGGCCGGCGTTCGGCCCCTTGTTTGCGCCCGAGGCGCCTTCGCCTCTGGCGAAAGTACAGGGTGCATCATGACAAACAAGATCATTGACTTGAGAAGCGATACCGTCACCTTGCCCACGCCGGCCATGCGCCAGGCCATAGCCGAGGCCGAGCTGGGCGACGACGTCTGGCGCGAGGACCCTACGGTCAATCGCCTGGAGGCCATGGCCGCCGAGAAGCTGGGCAAGGAAGCGGGGCTGCTTACGGCCAGCGGCACCATGAGCAATCTGGTGGCCCTGCTGACCCACTGCCAGCGGGGCGCCGAGGTGCTCGTGGGCGATGAGGCCCATATCTTCCACTACGAGGTGGCGGGAGCGGCTGCCCTGGGCGGCTTGGAGCTGCGGACGATCCCCAACGATAGCGGTGGTCGCCTGCTCCCCAAGGATGTCGAGGAGGCTATTCGCCTTCCCGACATCCATCACCCCCCTACGGGCCTGATCTGTCTGGAGAACACCCACAACCGTTGCGCGGGTGCCGTTCTCGGCGAAGCCGACATGGAGGCTGTGGCCCAGGTGGCTCGTCGCTGGGGCATTCCTGTCCACCTTGATGGTGCCCGCATCTTCAATGCCGCCGTGGCTCTGGGGGTGCCGGCAGCCGATCTGGTCCGCCATGCCGACTCGGTGGCCTTCAGCTTGTGCAAGGGCCTGGCCTGCCCGGTCGGCTCCCTCCTCTGCGGCAGCCGCGAATTCATCGCGCAGGCGCGCAAGTACCGCAAGATGGTGGGTGGTGGCATGCGCCAGGCGGGCATCATCGCCGCGGCGGGTGTTGTCGCTCTGGATAACATGATCGATCGATTGCAGGAGGACCACGACAACGCCAGGCTGTTGGCTCAGGGCCTGGCCGACTTGCCCTCTCTCCGCCTGGATCCGGCGTCCGGGCAAAGCAACATGGTGAGCCTGCAGGTCGAAGGCATGCCTGCCGTCGAGTTCCACGGCCGTCTGGGGCAGGCAGGTGTGCTGGTCACCTACATGGGCGGCCAGCGATTGCGCCTCGTTACCCACTACGGCATCGATCGTGCCGACATCGAGGAGGCCATCCAACGCGTTCGGGCAGCGGCCAGCCCCTCGACATAAGGAGCGTCACTGGCTGCAACGTCTCGGGCTGGCGTGGGTCTATTTCCAGAGGCAGCCGGTGCCCTGTTGTTGGGCGTGGATTTCGTAGGTTGTCAGGCGGTTGACGTAGCGTCCGTCCTCGCGCCAGGCCTTGGCCAGGCCTTCGCTCACCAGGGCAGCATCGACTGAGATGCCTTCGTCGGTAAACACGTAGCGCAGCAGGCGGCCGTGCTCGTCCTTATCGCGGGCGTCGGCCTCAAGCCGGACGATGCTTCCCACCAGTTCGCGGTTTCTTTCTGTGGCCTCCTGATAGCACTTCTCATCCCGTTCGGGGGCGTCGATGCCGTAGTAGCGTACCGACTGACGCTCCCCGCCGATCAGGACACGTATGGTATCGCCGTCGATGACCTCCACCACTGTTGCTTTCTCCAGCGACTCCAGGTTGGGGTGAAGGAAGGGGGGAGGAGTGGCCGTGGCGGTGGCCGTCTGCACTAAGGGCGTTGGTGAAGCGAAGGGTTCGGGGGTGGCAGTGCCCGCCGTCCCGCCGTCGGTGAAGAACTCGACAAAGCCGACGAAGGCCGCCAGCAGGATCAACAGGGGCCAGAGGATGGCGACCCTTCGCCTTTGTCCCAACTTGGGCCAGCGAAAATATCTTGTCAAACGCCTCATCGTTCTAAGCGATTTTCGCCCGGGCTGCTTGCGGCGTAGTTCCTCTGCCGCTTGACAATGATGTTGTAATAATGCGTTCTCTTGCCCTGGCCATGTCTACAGTCTTGTTTGTCTCCGGCGCTAACAGCGTCGGCCAGTCGACCTGTCAGCACCTGGCTGTCAAAGGATATGACGTAGTTTTGGCAGCCAGTGCTACTGAAGCATTGCGCAGTTTGCACACTTTGACGGTGGACGCCGTCATCTTCGACACCGCCGTATCTGACATGTCGGCTCACGATTTCTGCCATTCGTTCCGCCAGGCCCCCCGCTGCGAAGATGTGCCCACCCTGTTTCTCGCGCCAGCCGCCTTCAGATGGCTGCCGGACTCCGTCCCTATGAGAATAGGTCGCGACACTCTGGTAGGCAAGCCCTTTCTCTGCTCGGAGGTTGAGCAGACCCTGAAGCAGCTGCTGGGACCGTCGACAACGCCCATTTTGAAGACCCTGACCGTTGGCGACCTATCGCTGGATCGCGGCCTCTTTGCCCTGTCTTGCGAAGGTGACAGCGTAACCCTGACACCCACCGAGTTCCGTCTGCTGGAGTACCTTATGGAGCGGCCCGGGACGGTGGTCGCCGCTGAGGAACTGCTGGAGAAGGTCTGGGGTTTCTTCCCCCACAGTGGCAGTGGCGACATAGTCCGTTCCCACATGCGTAATCTGCGGCGCAAGATTAGCAGGGTAACGCGGGGGCGAGAGGTGATCCGCACTCTTCCCAGGCGCGGCTATCGACTTACCGCGTAGAGCCGTCAGGGGCAAGCCTTCCTTGACTTTTGCCCAGGCCATCGCTATTCTCACAATGGACGATCCCATCTGAGAGGAAGTGCGCGGGAGTAGCTCAGTGGTAGAGCCCCTGCCTTCCAAGCAGGTTGTCGCGGGTTCGATCCCCGTCTCCCGCTCCAGCCCAACTATAACGTTATAACGCGTGCAAGGCGAAGGCCGCCGAATGGCGGCCTCCTGCTTTTCAGGCAGGTCGTCGGCGCTCGGTTAGTCTCTTGCCACACCAGTTCGTACCCCCGCTGGCGACCCTTGATGCCCTTCGGTTGCTGGTGTATGTATTCAGCCTCCCTAGCCGGCACGAGCCGCACCGGCCACGCGGTCGCTTCCCCCTAGCCGCCACACAAGGCAAGAAGACGAGCGCTATCATCCTGTTGAAAGAACGCGTGACCGTAGTCGTGGAGCAACGGTACAATTGAAGCAGGACTCCGGCAGAGTCGGCGCGTTGGGCGAGGTGCAGACGGGTGCTAGCGCTTCAAGAGATAAGGCGTAAGAAGCTCCAGTTCGGACTGATAAGCCTGATTGTCGGTCTGGTGGTCTACCTGCTGGTCATGATCAGCGCTCTGGGCACCGGCCTGCTTTCGGCGATGTCCGGAGCGGTGAACTCCTTCGACGGCGACCTAGTGGTGTTCAGCGCTGATTCCAACGACAGCTTCCTAAGGAGCGAACTCACGGCCGAGCAGCGGGACGCCATAGTTGAACTGGCGGGCGCAGACAGCACGGGAGGAGTGGGCTACATGGCGGCAACGGTCCAGGAGGACTCGGCGAGCGAGGACGTGGCTCTGTTCGGCTTCCAGCCGGCGAGCATCGCCGTGCCGCCCGTCCGCTCGGGCCGCGCTCTCCAGGGCGAGGGAGAGATCCTGATCGACCGGAGCCTATCACGGTCGACCGACCTGGAAGTCGGTGACCAGATCACCATGCGCAATGCCCTAATCGACTATGAGCTTACCATCGTGGGTGAGGTTGACGAGGGCCAATTCCTGGGGCTGCCTTCGGCCTACGTGGTTCTGGATCTGTGGCGTGAAATGCGCTACCCCGGACAGGCAGAGGACGCGCCAGCCGTCAGTGTCCTCCTGGTGCGAAGGGACACAAGCGCTCTGGGCGCTCGAATTGAAGCGGCCATCCCAAATACTAGTGTCTTGTCCAAAAGCGACGCCATAAGCGCGATAGGGGGCGTGACTGAGCAGGAGCGGGTGGTGATGGCCATCGAGTTCTTCGGCTTCGTCATCGGGGCGCTGGTCATCGGCTCCTTTTTCTTCGTCCTGACGATGCAGCGGGGGTATGAGATCGCCATATTCAAGGCGTTGGGGGCTTCCAGTTGGTACATCTTCGGACAACTGACCCGTCAGGTGGTAGCAGTCGCGATGGTCGGCCTGGCACTCGGAGTTCCACTGGCGCTGGTAACGGATGCGGCGCTTCCCGCAGACATACCGCTGGAGATAACCGGCGGCGCCTTCCTGACGGGAGGGGTCAGCATAACCATCGCGGCGCTCCTGGGTAGTCTCCTCTCGGCCCGCCAAGTGGTCCTTGTGAACCCTATGAGTGCTCTGGGGCAGGTGTGATGGGCCGAGACGAGGAAGACCTGGTTGCCCAGTCGCTGACGAAGGTGTTCGGAGCCGGCGACACGGCAGTAGAGGCAGTACGAGACGCCTCGTTGTCAGTGCGAGCGGGAGAATTCGTGGCGATCGTGGGCCCAAGCGGCTCGGGGAAGACGACGCTTCTGGCCATGCTCGGCGGGCTCCTCACCGCCACGGGCGGCCGCGTCATTGTGGGCGGCACCGACATCTCACGCTTGAACGAGGCGCAGCGGGCACGGTTCCGCCGGGAACGGGTGGGCTTCGTCTTTCAGGGGTTTAACCTGGTGCCTTACCTGACCGCCGAGCAGAACCTCCTGGTCATCCCGTCGATCTCCGGCAAGCTGGACGGACAAATGCGTGCACGAGCGGGCCAGTTGCTGCAGGAACTGGGCGTTAAGAAACGCGCTCGCCACCTGCCAGGCGAGCTCTCCGGCGGCGAAAGGCAGCGAGTCGCCATCGGCCGGGCCCTGATGAACGACCCGCTGCTGGTGCTGGTAGACGAGCCCACTTCGAACCTGGACTCGGAGCGAGGCACCGAGGTGGTGCGCAGTCTGGCTGAGGAGGTCAAGCTGCGGAACAAGATCGGCATCATGGTCACGCACGACCGCCGCATGTTGACCCACGTGGACAGGATTCTGGAGATCGCTGACGGGCGACTCCACTCCCCAGAATCCTCGCCGTGAAGGGCGATGTGGAGCAGCTTGAACCGACAAGGGCGCCCGCAGTGGCAGTTCAGAGGGAGCCAGTGAGGCCAAACCTGAAAGCGATCTTTACAAACCTCAGGGCTCCCGTGCCGCTGGGCCTCAAAGTGCGACGGCTCCTGATCAACAACTGGACTAAGATTCGCAGCCGCAGCACGTGCTGCGGTCATCCAGGCGAGCCCGGCTGCTGAGAAGCGGAGTTCGGCTCGGGTGCCGAGCCGACGCAGCCTGAACCGCCGTCAGACTAGGCGTGGCCATGGCCGGCGACGCGCCAATACCTCGATTCTTTCCAAACATCTGCCAGATTCGGCTGTGGGGTACCAAAATGTCATCCGTATCCGGACGGTTGACGCGGTGAGCCATTTGCACCAGCCGTGAGCCTGTTGGGTGCCCAGCCGACTGATATGGCCACGACTTCCTGATTGACGATCCGGGCCGCCTGGCGGTATTGATCGCCGACCGATGGTCTGCTGCTTCTCAGGCAGGCTCTCTGGCGATCCTGGTCCCCGCGTATGCCTTCCGAGGAAGGCTGGGCACACCACGCAGGTTTCGAAAGCTGCTTGAACCTGAACTGGAGGGATCATTTCGACCTGCGGTGGTATACAATTGCCTCGTCATGCCGTTCTGAGCGCTGCGCAAGGAGACATCTGCGGAGTAACAGAACATGAATGAGCAAGACAGGAAAACCAGGACAATTGTGATTGTGGCTACCCTGGATACGAGGGGTGACGAAGTTGAGTTCCTAAGGCAACTCATCGAAAGCAAAGGGCATAGTGTCATGACCGTGGATGTCGGTGTTATGGGAAACCCTCATATGCCGGCCGATTTCACCAGACAAAAGGTAGCTGAAGCCGGTGGCAAGAGCCTTCAACAGCTTGTTGAAGAGGCAAATGCCGGCGCCGACAGAAAGCAGGCGACTGATGTGATGATCGCTGGGGCAAGGAAAATCGTTGCCGACTTGAGTTCTGCAGGAAGGCTGGATGGCATTCTGAGCCTGGGCGGATCGACGGCCGCAGCAACCGGGGCGGTGGTCATGAAGGGGCTCCCCATAGGCCTCCCCAAACTCCTGATTACTACGTTCATATCCCTCACCCCGGTCGGCGACGATGACATTACGGTGATGCAGTCTCCCGTCGATCTTGTCGGTCTGAACAGAATCGTTGCCAGAACCCTGGCTAATGCCGCCGGTGCGATAGTTGGGATGGTGGAGCAAGAAGTCCCCAAATCTCTGGAAAGAAAGCTGGTGGGAATGACCGCTCTAGGAGTGACAACACCGGCCGTACAAAAGGCCATTTCTGGGCTTGAGAAGAGAGGGTACGACTCTATCGTCTTTCACGCCACGACTGAAAAGCTGGACAGAATGGTCAGAGATGGGGTTATCGATGCTATCCTTGATCTGACGACATTTGAAACGATCCCGAAGGTGCTCTATTCAGCAGAGCTACTGTCTGCGTTGTCAAAATCCGCCCAACTGGACAGATCCCGGCTCAGCTGTGCAATAGAGAGAGCCATTCCACAAGTCATCGCTCCCGGCGGCCTGGACATGCACATTTTCCCGGGGGCAACGGGGATCGATTCTGTTCCATCTGAATACAGGAACCGAGCATGGTCTATGCACGGGCCGAACGTAGTTCTCGTGAGAACCACCGAGCAAGAACTCGTAGAGGTTGGCACAGATATCGCGGAAAGAGCGAACAGGGCAGCGGGTCCCGTTGCCATCGTTATCCCACTGCGCGGTTTCTCCGAGGCAAGCAAGAAAAACGCGCCTCTCTACGACCCACAAGCCGACCAAGGTTTCATCCAAGCACTGAAGAGGAATCTCGACAAGCGAGTCAAGGTAATAGAGGTTGATTGCAGCATAAACGACGACGGTTTCGTGGATGAAGTACTGCGAACATTTGACGAGCTGATTACGTCCGTGGAGGGGCGATAATGGGCAAGAGAATGGAGAGAGAAGAAATACTCAATAGGCTTAGGAAGGAGACCAGCGAGAATAAACCCATCCTCGGCGCGGGGTGCAGCGCAGGAATAATTGCGAAATGCGCTGAGATCGGCGGAGCCGATCTCATAATCGTTTACAGCACTGGAAAGACAAGGATGATGGGGCTTCCCACCACGATGATAACGGGAACCTCGAATCCAATAACGTTGGACATGGTCGACGAACTGACCAACGTTGTCAAGACCACACCGATCATTGCGGGAATCGAGGCAAATGACATCTTCTGCCTAGACCTTGAGAAGTCCCTGAAACGCTTTGTCGATAAAGGGTTCAGCGGGGCAATAAACTTTCCCACAGTAGGGCTCTACGAGAATCTGATCGAAGGAGGAATGGCCTTAAGGCAATTCACGGAAGCTATGGCCTCTGGGTACGGCGCTAAGCACTGGGGCTGGAGCCGTGAAGTCGAAATGATCAGGATTCTGCACGAGTGGGATGTACTCACGATGTGCTATGTCTTCACTCCGCAGGACGCTGTAGCCATGGTGAACGCAGGAGTGGATGTGGTTTGTGTCCATGTTGGGCCAACTGTGGGTGGGCTAACCGGTTATGCACCGACGGAAAACATGGATAGCCTATTGAGCAAGGCGCAGGATGTAATCAACGCCGCGAAAGATGCCAGGGCCGATGTGATCTGTCTGACACACGGTGGTCCTTTCTATGATCCTGAGAGCACCAGGGTCGTATACGAAAAGACGGATGCTGCTGGATTTGTTGCTGCTTCGGCAATCGAGAGGATTCCGGTCGAGAAGGCTGTTGTTACTGTATGCAAGGACTACAAACAGCTCCCAATGCCCAGACTGCAGAATCGAGGAGCCTAGTCCAAGGAGCTTATCTCAATGACGCAGAACCAGTTGTTCACTCCCATCCGCATCGGTGGTCTGGAGTTGGTGGGGCGCTTTGTCAAGTCGGCGACGACCGAGACTCTTTGCACCGATGACGGCTTCGTCACCGACGACCTCATCGAATACTATGAGAAGATCGCCCAAGGCGGCACCCCACTGCTGATCACCGGAAATGCCTACTTCAATCTATACTCGAAAGGAGCCCCCCGGCAGCTCGCTGCGGATAACGACGACAAGATCCTAGGGCTCCGCCGCCTGACCGACGCCGTTCACCGTCACGGGTCAAAGATCTTCATGCAGATTTACCACGTCGGTCGGCAGGCCTCTCCCCGTCTTGTTGGGCGAACGGATGCGGTGTCTCCTTCCCCCGTGTTCGAGCCCACCCTTGGGGTACGACCCCGTGCCATCACGCGTGAGGAAATCGAGGAAGCAGTCCAGGGACTCGCCGACGCGGCTGCCCGCGGCCAGCAAGCCGGGTTCGACGGCATTCAGATCCATGCAGCGCACGGCTACCTGATCAACGCGTTTCTCACGCCGCACACCAACCGCCGCAAGGACGAGTATGGCGGTTCGTTCGAGAACCGCCTGCGCTTCCTGCTGGAGGTGTACGGTGCCATCCGCCAGCGGGTCGGGCAGGATTATCCGGTCATCATGAAGATCAACGGTTCGGACGAACTCCGCCTCCGCAAGGGATTGAAGCCGGATGACATGGTGAAAGTCGCGCAACGGATGGAAGCCCAAGGCGTTGATGCGGTCGAGATCTCCGCCGGGCACTATGAATCGGGGCTCACCTTCGAACGAGGTCACTGGCGAAAGTTCTTCTCGACTGTGACGACCATTGGCGTTGGCAGGAATCTCCCCTCGTATCATCGAATCCCCGTACGTCTGCTGTCTCCCCTTCTGGATTGGGGACTCAGGCGGATTGCGAGTTACAGCGAAGGTTTCAACCTGCGCTATTCCAAGCTGTTCAAGCAAGCGCTCAGTATCCCGGTGATCTGCGTGGGGGGCTTCGTTCATCGAGAGGCGATGGAACGTGCAATCGTCAGCCGCGAGTGCGATATGGTCTCGGTCGCCCGCGCCCTGATCGCCGATCCCTTTCTATACCGGCACATGCAGGAGGGCGTTCAAGGGCCCCAGTGTGATTTCTGCAATGCCTGTTACGCGCGCGCCGCTGCTTGGCCTACCGACTGTTACAACGACGAGGTGCGTGCCCAGAGGGATCGCATGCTCCGCACGGAACTTGGATAACCATGGTTCCGGTTCCGTCCCTGTGCCAGGTTGCGTCTAGCGCCACCGACCTCCAACGCACGCACGCATGGTATCGCGCGCTCTTGGGCTTTTACCCTCCGTACTTCGCCTTCACTACCTTGAACGCCTCCTCTGTAGCCGCTAGCGTCTGGTCGATGTCGCGCTCGGTGTGAGCGGCCATCAGGAACCAGTTGTGGCGGGGGTGAAGGAAGACACCCCGCCGGGCAGCCTCGCCGCAGAACAGGCAGCTCCGCTCGAAGCCGGGGTCGCCGTCGAAAACGAGGAACGGGATAGCCGGTGGGCCCGTCTGGTTGATCCCAATCCCTAGCGAGCGCGCCTGCTGCTCCAGGCCGTCGCGGAAGCGCTGGCCCATGGCCCGCATCTGCTCGATGCCACCCTCCTCGCGCAGGGTGTTGATGGTGGCGATGGCTGCCGCCATGGGCACCGCCGCCCCCCAGTAGGTGCCGGTGAAAAAGACGCTCTGTGCCGCTCCCCGCAACTCCTCGCGGCCCATGCCCGCGGCCAGAGGATAGCCGTTGGCGATGGCCTTGGAGCAGCATCTCAGGTCCGGGCGCACGCCATACGGCTCCCACGAGCCGCCCAGGTTCAGCCGGAAGCCTGCCCGCACGTCGTCCAGCACCAAGACTATGCCCTCCTGGTCACATAGGGCGCGGGCGCCTTTCAGGAAATCGAGAGTCGGCATCTCCTGGTAAGGGAAGACATCGTGCCGGAAGGCGTTGATGATGATGGCCGCCACCTGGCCCTTATTCTCAGCTATCACCCGCTTCAGGCCCTCCAGGTCGTTGTACTGAAATGTGGCGACAAGGGCGCGCTCGGCAGCGGGGATGCCGGTGGGAAGAGGCGCGCACCAGGGGTGGGTGCCGTGATAGGCGCCAGAGGTCATAGTGACCTTATCGCGGCCGGTGTGGGCACGGGCCACCGCCAGAGCCCAGCTGGTGACGTCGGAGCCGTTCTTGGCGAAGACCACCCAGTCGGCGGCGGGCGTGATGGACACCAGGAGCTCGGCCAGTTCCACCCATTTCTCTGAAGGGAGGTTCTGGCAGTCGACCTGGGCGCGCTGGGCGTTGACCGCCTGCTCCACCTTCGGATGGCGGTGCCCTAGGACAATGGGGCCGTACGAGCACATGAAGTCGATGTATTCGTTGCCGTCGACATCCCAGATGCGGCATCCCTCGCCGCGGGCCAGGAACATCGGGTAGGAACCAACGGTCAGGAGCGTAGGGCTCATGTGGCCGTAGACGCCCGAGGGGATGACCTTGCGGGCACGGGTCATCAGATCTTCGCTGCGATCGAAAGTGTAGAGATGGGCGCTGGTCATGGGCATTCCTCCGTCGAAACGAGGCTTCTCTTGTGTCTGAACCTTACGCCGCGCGGGCGGGAGCGTCAATCTGCGGCGCCTGCCGGCGCTGCTTGCCATCTGATAGGCCTTCTGCTTTCGAGGCAGATCGCTGGGGCTCATGCAGCCAGCTTGTGGCCGTTGGGCAGGGCAGTTACGATATGTACCACGATCAGTTGAGGCTATGCGCTATGCGTCCCTGGCGCAGGGTTAGGGAGGAGAGACAGTGACGCACTCCAACCACAGGCAGGGGACACGGGAGAACCTCAAGAACGACTGGGTGATGCTGTCGCTCCCTTATCGAGGGCCACCCGCGATCACGGAGAAGGTGGAGAGGTACAACCAGATATGCCGCCGCCACCATCCCATCAACCCTGACCGACCCCGGGGATGGTACATCTGGGTGTTCGATGACAGGGAGAACATGGAGGCCGCTCTCAAAGAGCTTGCCGAGGCCGAACTGGGTCTCTCGGTGGTGGTGAGCGGGCTCTTTGACGAGGTGGCTGAATGCTGCCGGACGGCCGGCACCAGAGCGCACACAGTGAACCACTCGCTGGGCTTCTGGGGCAGGACGGAGAAGCTTCCACCGCCTGAGATCCTGGAGATCACGACGATGTGTGGGCATGCCTTGGTTGCTTCCAGCCTGGTCTGGCATCTCGCCGACAGGGTTCGGCGCAATGACGTCTCGGCAGCCGCTGCCTGTCAAGAGATGAGGAAGATGTGCATTTGCGATATCTTCAATCATGTCCGGGCCGATGAGTTGATGGGACAACTGGTCGAGGCTATCGAGGAAGGGCGGTGCGCTCCACCGCAGCCATCGCCCGGCGCAGGGCTTCCCTGCAACTTGACAACCGATCTCTCTGGGGAGGGGGCCACTCCGTGATCATCAAGGAAGACCTCTGCACTGGTTGCCTGGAGTGCCTGCCCTACTGCCCCACACAGGCCATCGTCCAAGATGCGAAGACGGAGCGCGCCACCATCGTCGAAGACGAATGTGTGGAGTGCGGCGTCTGCTATCGTGCGCGGGTCTGCGGGCCGGATGCCATCTATCCTCAGGATCTAGAGTGGCCCCGAACTCTGCGCATGGAGTTCAGCGACCCCTCAGCGCCTTACATGTCGCCCGTCTTCGAGCATCGCATCATCAGCCGCTTTCAGGCCGACCTGCGGGAGATGGACAGGCGTCAGCTCTTGGATCGCGAAGGCGAGGCGCTCACCATCAGCGGTCGAGGCACTATCGAGATGAAGATGAATGACATGATGGGCCGTTTCAAGCGCGGGCGGGCAGGCCTGGCGGCCGAGGTTGGCCGTCCCGGTATCGGCGCCCGCTTTCGCGATGTGCAGACGGTGACCCGAGCCCTGGCCTCGCTTGGCGTCAAGTTCGAGCCGCAAAACCCGCTGACGGACCTCATGACCGACATCCAGACGGGAACGCTGCGGGAAGATATATTGAACGAGAAGTTCCTCTCCTGCATCATCGAGTTCGACGTCCCACTGGAGGATCTGGCCAAAGTTCTCGCCAGGATGAGGGAGGTCGCTCAGCAAATCGACACGGTGTTCGCCGTAGACCTGATCTCTGTGGTCAATGAGGACGGGTCGATACCGACGGTGCCCATCGCGGAGTCGCTGGGGCTGGAGCCCTCCATCGCCGGCAAGACCAACGTTGGCCTTGGCAGACCGCTGGCCAGCCTCGACTAGACTGCCAAGCCATGCCAACCTCGTGAGCTATTCTCCACCGTTTGGTTGACACCCGGCGGGATGGGGCTACAATTCTGGTATCCTTGTTGGGAAGAGCGAAAATGAGGGCTACGCGTTTCGTTCAACTGCCGGGCAAGGCCAGCTGCCTGCTGGCAGTCTTGCTCCTGGCATCCCTGGTAGCGATCCTCTTGATAGCAGCTTGTGAGGAAGAACAGAAAGAAGGGGAAGGACCTAGTCCCACCACCACGACGCCCACGGTGACCCTCACTCCGGCGGCAGAGGTGCCGGGCATCACTGACACAGAGATAATCCTCGGCACTCACGGCCCCCTTAGCGGTTTCTATGGGGCAGTCTATGCCCCTGTCATGCAGAGCCTGCAGGCCTACTTCGAATACGTGAACGCCGAGCAAGGAGGCGTATGCGGCCGCAAGATCGTTCTCAAGGTGGAGGACGATAGCTTTGAGCCAGCCAAGGCGGCCGGGGCGGTCCGCGAGCTGGTGGAGCGGGACAATGTGTTCGCCATCGTGGCCGGCGTGGGCACAGCACCCCATTCCGGCGTTTGGGAGTATCTGAATGAACTAGGGATACCCGACCTCTGGATCATGTCCGGGGCGCACAAATGGGCTGCCGACCCGGAAGCGCATCCCTGGTCGGTTGGCTTCCTGCCTGACTACGTAGTTGAGGGGACGGTCTTCGGCAAATACATCTCGGAGAACCTGGCCGGGAAAAAGGTAGCTGTCCTCTATGAGAACACCGACGCTGGCTGGGACAGGTTGGCGGGCCTGAAGAACGGCCTGGATCCCAACAAGAACGAATTGGCGTCCGAGCAGAGTTTCGAACTCACCGATGCCAGCGTCTTCTCCCAGGTTGCCAACATGAAGAACAGTGGCGCTGAGGTGACCCTCTGCTTTACCCTCCCCGGCTTCTGCGCGCAGGCGATCAAGGGATCTGATCGCTTGGGCTGGCATTCCCAGTGGTTCATCGCCTACACGAATGCTGATCCTGTCATGTTTCGCTACGTTTCGCCGGAACTCATGGAGGGCGTGCTTAGCTTGCAGGGCAACAAGATGTACGACTGGACTGATGACCCGGCGATAATGGAACACTACCGGATCATGGAGGAGTACGGTGGGCCGACTCCTTCCGCCTTTACGGTGGCCGGCCATTCGGTAGCTGGATTGACCGTCGAGGCCTTGAGCAGAACATGCGACAACCTGACCCGAGAAGGTCTGATGGACGCCGTCGAGTCCTTCAAGGATTACCAGGGTGACCTGGCCCTGCCGGGCATTACTATCACTCTGAGTGAGACTGACCACCTGGCGGTGGAGGCCATGCGCATGCTGCGGGCTACGCTAGTGGGTGGCGAGGGTAAGTGGGAGTACTTCGGCGAGCTAATCTCGTTCGCAGACTAGAGAGCACAAGGCGGCTCGTCGGGAGGTAGCCAGTCGAAACGCTGCGTCTGGCGGCGAGGCTGGCGGAGGTCGCCGCCGCGTGTGCGGAAGCCGCACCCACCAGCAGAGAGACGCGCTGGAGGCTAGCTTATGGCAATGACGATGGCCGAGAAGATCCTCGCTCGTGCCTCAGAGGCTAGGAGCCTTGCGGCAGGCGAGTACGTAACTGCCACAGCGGATCGCATCATGGCCCACGAAGCCTTCGGCGCCTGCGCCCGCACCCTGCTGCAACTGGGGATCACTCGGCTCTTTGATCCCGACCGCGTCGTAGTGATCCTGGATCACTACTTTCCCGCACCGACCCCGGCGGCTGCGGGTATCCACCGTGTGGTTCGCCAGCTAGCTGAACGGTTCGGGATTCGCCACTTTCTAAGTCACGCTGGCATCTGCCATCAGGTGCTATCGGAATGGGGATACATCCTGCCTGGCCATTTGGTCCTGGGAACCGACTCCCATAGCACCACCTACGGTGCCTTCGGGGCTGGAGGAACCGGCATCGGCCTCACCGAGATGAGCTATGTACTCGCGACCGGCGAGCTCTGGATGCAGGTGCCGCCCACCATCCGGTTCGAGCTCGTGGGTGAGCAGAGCGTCGGCCTCATGTCCAAGGACATCGTTCTCCATATTGCAGGTGCCTTCGGTACTGAGGTGGCCCAGTACCGGGCCATCGAGTTCGCCGGACCGGTGGCGGATCGGATGAGCATTGCCAGCCGCATGACGATGAGCAACATGGGGGTAGAATTGGGCGCCAAGTTCGCCTTCTTTGTGGCCGATGAACAGACCCTTGCCTACCTGCGCGAGCGAACCGACGAACGCCTGGCGCTTTTCGGTCCGGATCCGGATGCGACGTACGCCGGGGTGCACGAAGTAGATGTCAACGACCTCGAGCCGCAGGTGGCCTGCCCGCATAATCCGGGGGACGTGAAGCCGGTCTCCCAGGTAGGGGACGTGGGCGTGGATCAGGCGTTCCTCGGCTCCTGCACCAATGGGCGGCTGGAGGATCTCGCCGTAGCCGCGCAGATTCTGAAGGGTCGTAAGGTGCACCCCGGAACGCGTTTTCTGATCACGCCCGCTTCTCAACAGGTGTACCTCGAGGCGACTGCGGCCGGTTACATAGAGGTCCTCCTGGAAGCGGGAGCCCACATCACGCCCGCAGCCTGCGGAGCCTGCCCCGGCGCGCACATGGGTGTGCTGGGGACGGGCGAGGTCTGCATCTCTTCCACTAACCGCAACTTCCGAGGTCGGATGGGCAGCCCCGAGGCCGACATCTACCTGGGCTCTCCCGCTACTGTCGCGGCCGCAGCCGTGGCTGGCCGCATCGTGGATCCGCGGGAATTCTGGACGGAGACAACCCTTTCCTGAAAGGTGTGACATGGAAAACATCATCCGAGGGCGTGTCTGGAAGTTCGGCCATAACGTGGACACTGACGTCATGGCGCCCTGGAGTTCGCTGGGGCAGCCGTGGGAGGAGCGCCGCAAGCTGGTCTTCCATATCCGGCCGGAGTTCGTGGAACAGGTTCGATCCGGCGACATCATCGTGGCCGGACGGAACTGGGGGTGCGGCTCCAGCCGCGAGCACGCCCCCGAGAACTTGAAACGGCTGGGCATCGCTGTCGTAGTAGCCGAGTCCTTCGGCCGCATCTACTTTCGCAACAGTGTCGCTATGGCTTTTCCCAATATTGTCTGCCCAGGGGTACACGATGCCTTCGACGAAGGCGACGAAATGGAACTTGACCTCGCGACAGCACAGGTCCGGAACCTTACGCGAGGCGTGGAACTCCAGGGCCATCCGTACGCGTCAGAGATGCTGAGCATCCTGGAGAAAGGCGGTCTCCTCAACGTCCTCAGGGAGCGACTTGCTGGGCAGAGCGAGAAGTGACCGGCGTGGGAACGAAACGATCTGTATGAGCGGTTCTCAATTCACCTGTCCAATTTGAAACTCAGTGACATCAAGGGCACGTGCTGTTGGGCGCCGAAGACGTCCGTGTCGCCCGGGGCTGCGGAACTAACCCATCGCTTGATGGAGATTTTCAGGGCCTCGGCGGGCTCAAAGAAGGTAACCTCCAGGATATCGTCTTCGCTAACGCGGTAAAGCTTGGCTAGGCTGGCCCTGGTAATGACTCCGGCATCGCGCACCTTGCGGAAGGTTTCGCTTTCCTTGAAGAACACGTCAAACGTGAGCACAAAAGGGCCTGCGTTCTTGCTCCGAATAACGGAGGCAAGATCAGCCAGACAAACGGTTGATTCAGCCATCGCCGACCTCGATCATCTGGATGGGGAAGTGGACCAGAGGGTCGTCTACCTCCATGAGGTGGTAGATGTTGAAGCGATGGACGGGCCCGGCCGGGATATCCTGTGGTGAAAACGGGAATGCAAGGTTGCCGGCGGTCGACTTTCTCCCCGCGAAGCCACAGTGCAGGATTTGGGCGTGCGCGAACATGCAGACGCTGCTCGCCTGCTCCTGCGTCGAG
>CP070630.1:758220-761638 GCA_020356025.1 Dehalococcoidia bacterium
GAGGGCGACGGCACACCCATCCCCACCACTCAATACGCCATGGAGGCCGTGGCCGACATCGGCCTGCTGAAGATGGACTTCCTGGGCCTGGCCAACCTCACAATCCTGGGCAAGGCAGTGGACATCATACGTGAGACGCGCAGCGTGGAGATCGATCTGCAAGCGCTGCCCGACGGCGACGCCAAGACATACGCGACGCTGTGGGAGGGGCAAACCTTCGGGGTGTTCCAGCTGGAGAGCAGCGGGATGCGGCGCTACATACAGGAGCTGAAGCCCACAGCCATCAAGAACCTGGCGGCGATGGTGGCTCTGTACCGGCCGGGGCCGATGCAGCACATTCCCACGTACACTCGGGCTAAGCACAAGCTGGCGGATATCCACTACCCGCACCCCGACCTGGCGGACATCCTCGACGAGACCTACGGCGTCATCGTCTACCAGGACCAGGTGCTGCTTATCGCCCAGAAGTTCGCCGGCTACACGCTGGGCGAGGCGGACGTCATGCGCAAGGCGATGGGCAAGAAGATCCCGGCCGTAATGGCCGCGGAGGAGGAGCGCTTCGTGGCGGGGGCCAAGGCTAACGGCTACAGCGAGGCCCAGGCTGACCAGGTCTTCAAGCTGATCGAGCCGTTCGCCGGCTATGCCTTCAACAAGGCGCACGCCGTCTGCTACGCCAACATCGCCTACCAGACGGCCTACCTCAAGGCGAACTACCCCGCCGAGTACATGACGGCGGTGCTAATGATGGCCGAGCATCATCCGGCGGGCGCCGCTCAGCGGGTGGCGGAGGCTTACCCGGAGTGCGCACGCTTGAGCATCAGCGTTCTGCCGCCGGATATCAACCACAGCGGCGTCAGCTTCGGCTTGGAGGAGCAGCAGGACGGTAGTCTGGCGATCCGCTTCGGGCTGGCCAACATCAAGAACGTTGGAGCGGGCATCGTTGAGGGGATGATCGAGGCGCGGGATGAGGGCGAGCCCTTCGCGTCGATCGAGGACTTCTGCCAGCGGGTCGACTGCCACTATCTCAACAAGCGGGCGCTGGAGAGCATGATCAAGGCGGGCGCCTTCGACGGCCTGGGCGAGCGCGGCACGCTGCTGGCGAACCTGGACCGGCTGATCAGCATAGCGCAGAGGGCGCAGAAGCTGCGGGAGTCGGGTCAGGCCACCCTGTTCGACATCTTCGGGGAGAGCGCGCCCGAGCCGAGCCTGAAAGCAGCGGAGGAAGAGCTGCCACTGGCCAGCCAGCTCGCCTGGGAGAAGGAGCTTCTGGGCGTCTACGTCTCGGAGCATCCGTTCAGTCGGGCCGCCGCGGCGCTGAGCAACCGGGTGACCGCCATGTGCAGCGAGGTCTCGGCGGAGATGGCAGGGCGGGAGGTTGTGATCGCCGGCATCGTCGCGTCGACTCGCCAGATCTTGACGCGCGCGGGGCGACTCTTCCTGGCGGCTGAGATCGAGGACCTATCGGGGAGCGTGGAGGTCACCGTCTGGCCCGATATCTATGACCAGACGCGCGATCTGTGGGCCGAGGGAAACATCGTCATCTTGAACGTGCGCGTCCGCATGCGCAACGAGCGCCTTCAGCTAGGCGTGCAGAAGGCCACCGCCTACAAGGAAGGGAGCAACCCAGGGCCGGACGGCGACAGTTCGCCGGCTGAACGTCGGGCCGCGCGCAAGAGGGCGGCCGCGCGACGGGCCCTGCGCGTCACCCTCAGGGAGACGGAGGACACGGAGGCCGATCAGGAGCGGCTACGGGCGGTGATGAGCGCGCTGGAGGAGTTCGAGGGGGAGGACGAGGTTCTGCTGGCGATCCACCAGCAGGACGGGGACGAGGTACAACTGGAGCTGCCGCGGGCGCGCGCCTGCGACGAGCTGAGCGAGCGACTCAGCGCGGCCCTGGGGGACCAGGGCGCCGTAGTGCTGTAGGCTGCCGCCTTACTCCTCGGGTATCTCCACGGTGTGCATGAGGTTGCCGTCGCCGTCCTTGATCTCGATGACCACCTTGGCGGGGGTCTCGCTGGTCAGGACCTTCACCAGGCCGTAGTTGTAGGTGTCCAGCTCGTAGAACTCATCCGTGATGCCGGGGAGAAGCCCCTCCAGCAGCTCGATCGAGACCTCCAGGTTCTCCAGCTCCTCGCCGATGGTCTCCCTGGCTATCGGGCCGGTGATTATCTCCAGGGAGCCGTTCTCCAGGGTGTTGACGACAGCGCCGTGGAGGTCGGTGGTCAGGAAGATGACGTTCTCGATGCCGTTGTCGGTGATGAAATTGAGCAGCTCCTCTCGCTCGGCGGGGTAGCCCTCCCAGCGGTCGTAGGGGAGGAGCAGGAACTCGCTCATCGGCACTTCGTTGATGATGAACTTGAACTTGGCATCGGAGTCCAAGAGCGCCTGCTTGAACCACTCTTTCTGCTCGGTGCCGAGCATGGTGCGCGAGGGGTCACGAAGGGCTTCCTCGCAGGCCACATCCCCGATGCGGGTAGGGAACTGCTCCGTCTCGCCCTCCTCGTCATAGCAAAAGGCCTCGGCGGTGCGGTACTGGCGCTCGTCCAAGATGAAGAGCTCCACGTCCTTGCCCCAGCGGAAGCTTCGGTAGAGGCGGTTGGGGTCGGTGGGGATCCGGCGGATTGGCATGTACTCGAAGAAGGCCTGAAGGCCGGCGGCCATCATGTCGGGGTCGACGGTCTCACCGGCGAAGTCGTTGACAACCTCGTGGTCGTCCCAGATGGCGTAGGTGGAGGTGGCGGCCAAGAGCTCAAGCAGGTGCTCATCCTCGCGATTGTTCTTGTAGAGCTGGCGGTACTGCGGCAGGGTGGTAGCATGCGACATGCCCTCTACCTCGGGGTCGGCGATGACCGTATCGCCGAGGTAGATGAAGAAGTCGGGGGCATCCTGGCGCACGGTGGTCAGGAGGGTAAAAGGCTGGAGGTAATCAGCCGAATCGCCGGAGTAGGCGAAGACGACATCGCTGGTAACGTCCTGCGCGGGAGCGGTCACGAACGTGCCGGTAGGGCTGGCGGTGCCGTCGGGGGAGAGGAAACGATAGAAGTAGGTGCTGTCGGGGTCCAGGTCTTCGATGGCCAGCGTGACGACGAAGTCGTCCTTGGCCTTCGCCTGCAGCTTTCCGGTGGCCCCGACCTGCTTGAACTGGTCGTCGAGGGCTACCTCGACGGTGATCTCTGCCTCTGCGTCCACCCGCGTCCAGAGGATGACGCCGGTGTCGGTGACGTCACCGCTGGCCACGCCGTGGGTGAAGGCTACCTCTGAGGGCGTGGGCGTAACGGTGGCCGTCACAGCAGCGGTAGGAGTGGGTGTGGCAGCCGGTGTACCTTCCTCATCTTCTTCTCCGCAGCCAGCGGCGAGAGCCGCCAGGGAGACAGGCAAAAACAGCAAACCGACCCATCTGCTAACCATCGAGCGCTCC
>CP070630.1:761738-764385 GCA_020356025.1 Dehalococcoidia bacterium
AGTCCCCTCAAAGGGTTGTCACCGCCGACGGCTGTCAACTACCAGTCCCGCTAGAGGCAAGAGCACTAATCCCAACGCTCCAAAGCAAAGGCTGCTTGCCAGCCCCTTATTCTCCGCCCCCGAACCGCCTCCGGGCTCATTGTCGGTTCCTGACGGAATCGGCTCGTCATCCGCCTGAGCCCGCGACTGGTCGTGCACGGCGATGGTCAGCGGCTCGGACTGGGTTCCCCCCAGCGAGAAAGTGGCTTGGTAGACGCCCGGCTCGTCATAGACATAGCTGGCGCTGTACTCCCGCTGGATCTCCGTCTCCGGCGTCCATTCGACGCAGCCGGGGATGGCACTCTGCGCCATCCCATCGCCGAACTCGAAGGCGCTTTCCACACAATAGTAGTCGCGGTTGTTGTCGGGACCACCGACCAGCCGGCCGGTGAAGTTGACCGTCAGTGGAACATCCCCCTCCACCACGTCGGCGCTGAGGGCCGTGTACACCTCACTGGCATCCTCCGGCGGCGGCGAGGTGACGGGCAGATCGGACGCTGGCGGCTCGTCGCTCGACCGTGGGACTACACTCTGCGGTACTTCCTCGTCCGAGGGAACCGTCTCATAAGCTACACCGTCCAACACCACGATCACCCGCTCGCCGACGGCGAAGTAGCGGCCCACCTCCGGGTGATCGGCCAGAAGGTCGAAGAAGGCGTCGGAACCGAAGGGCAGCTTCACAGTGGTCATGCGGGTGGGATCAAAGGTGGTGTCAGTCCACACGCCATCGCGCATAACGAAGGCTCGATCGCCTACCACTTGCACCTGCTGGGCATAAGCCTCGGCAGGGGCGGCTGGGGCTTCGGCGGCCTCCATCTCGGCCTGCTCTACAGCCTTTTCTACCGCGCGGCCTCCGACCGCCGGGGGGGGGGTGGCGGTGGCCATAGCCTGAAAAGTCTCGTTGGCAATCTCGTCACGGCCTTCGCGGCTCAGTGCCCGCATGGGCTCCTCGACCAGGAAGGACGTGTAGGGGGTGATGATGCCGTAGCGGATAGACAACTCCACGATCTCATCCACCAATTCCTGCGACTCGCCGTGCAGCCGGATCTGGTTGAGCAGGTAGCCGATCTTGCGCGTCGCCCACAGTGGCGCAATGAACTCGTCCCCACCCTGGTCACGGAATGTCAAATCTTCGTAGACGAAGCGCTGCGTCCGCCCGTTGACCATCCCCTCCAGCGTGACCGTCGCCGGTCCCCCCTCGCGATAGCGACCCACCAGCACCAACTGCGTCCCGGCGAACAGGTCAGGCAACGGATAGGGGTAGGTATCCTCCACGCGCACACCCCGGAAAGTGAGCTCGATGTCGGCCAGGACCGGCGTGCTGACCTTGGCATAAAAGGCACTCACCTGCTCGTCGATGCGCTCACCGGGCCGAACGTAGGCGCTGGCTCCCCGCAACTCTCTGGCCATGGTATCCAACAGCAGAGTGTTGACGTCGTCGCCCACACCAAAGGTAAAGACACGGGCGTTGGATCGCGCCGCCTGCTTCACGTTGTTGAGGATGAGATCCGTTTCGACCACCCCCTCAGTAGGCAGTCCATCGGTGAGGAAGATGACCACCGTGGGTCGCTCGCGGTCGGCTATGCCCAGCGCCTCGAGCATGGCCCGATTGATGTCAGTGCCGCCGCCAGCCCGGATGTCGCGCACCCAATCGGCGGCGTCACGGGCCTGGCGGGCAGGCTCCAAACGGTTGGAATATGTTCGGACGCCGGTGCTGAACTCGACGATGTTGAACCGGTCTTCCGGATTCAGGTTATCCAGCACAAAGAGTAGAGCATCTTTGGCCTGCTCTATCTTCTCCCCTTCCATACTGCCGGAGGTGTCGAGGACGAAGATCACGTCCTTGGCCAAGATTTGGGCATCGTCCACTTCGACATTGGGCGCCACCAGCAGCATGAAGAAGCCATCTTCGCCCCGCTCTTGGTAGCTGAGCAAGTTGACACCCAAATCCTCTTCCGACACAGTGTAGTAGAGAGCGAAATCCTTGTCGGGGGCCACATCCCGATCCTCCCAGCCCACGCGAGCGCGATATTCGCCCTCGCGGTCGATCACGACGGGGTGGCTGGGCGAGTAGATGGCCTTGATAGGTTCGTTGGAGGTAATGTCGACGCTGACCGACACGTCTTCCAGCGGGCGGGCCGAGAACTGCTCGGTGCTGAGCGGGTAGACGTAGCGGATCAGGCCTCCCTCGGCGGGCAACACCTCGGTGTACTCGATCTCGATACGGCGCTCGTCGCCGGGGGGGATGGGGAAGATGCTGGCCTGGAACAAATCGCGTCCCGCGTACTCAAGTAAGGCGGGGTCTCGGCGGCGACGCACGATGTCGTCATAGATCTGGCGCGCCTTCTCGCGGGTGAGGACCTCACCCTCTACCCGCTCGCCGTCCACCCACATGACGAACTCAGAGATGGCGGCCTCTTCAGGCAGAGGGAAGAGATACGTCCCCTCCACGGTCCAATCCGACTCGTTGACGAAGACCTGGTCGATGTGGGTTGTGGCCACCTGGTCTTCGATAGCCACTCTGACTCGGTGGTTTTTGACGGTCAGGTAAGCAATGTCGGGCCGGTCGGGGATGATGACGCCGTCGGCGGCAACAGGGAGCACATTA
>CP070630.1:764485-767986 GCA_020356025.1 Dehalococcoidia bacterium
AGCCATCAACGCGCTTGACCTGAGCTACGCGCCGCCTTTTGCCACCGCCTGGGAAGCCATACAGATCGCCGCCCAGCGGGTGATGGGCGCGCTCCAGCGTCCCGAACGCTCGTAAGGCGGCACGCCGGCCGCTCGGGGCAACTCTGGCGACGAATCGTAAGGAGTCAGCATGGACAAGTTGAGCGAACTGCGCCCCATCTTCTATCCGCGGGCGCTGGCGGTGGTGGGCGTGTCGAGGGATGAGAGGAAGTTTGGCGGCCTCTTCTTGAAGGCCCTGCTGGACTTCGGGTTCAAGGGCAAGATCTACCCGGTCAATCCAGCAGGAGGGGAGATCCTCGGGCTGAAGACGTATCCAAGCGTTCGGGACATCCCCGGGCCTGTCGACCTGGCCGCCATCATGGTGCCGGCGGCGCTTGTCCCCGCGGCGCTCGAGGACTGCCTTGCCAAGGGCGTGAAGGGTGCCGAGGTCTTCACCTCAGGATTCGCGGAGACCGGAGACGAGCGGGCGAGGGCTCTCGAGCGGGAGCTCACGCGCATCGCAGGGCGAGGCATCCGGATCGTCGGGCCCAACTGCTTCGGCATCTACTGTCCGGGCAGCGGTCTCACCCTTCTGCCGGGGGGCAACTTCCCCAGGGAGAGCGGGCCTGTTGCTTTCATCACTCAGAGCGGCGGTCATGCCGTCGAGTTCGCCTGGGAGGCCAGAGGGCGAGGATTCTCCTTCAGCAAGGTCATAAGCTATGGCAATGGCTGCGACCTGAACGAGTCGGATCTCCTGGAGTACATGGCGCAGGATGATGAGACCAAGATCGTGGCCATGTACATCGAAGGCCCGCGCGAGGGAAGGCGGTTCGCGCAGCTCGTCAGAGAGCTGGCGCCGCGGAAGCCAGTCATCATCTGGAAGGCAGGGCTCACTCGGATAGGGGAAAGGGCGGTGCACTCTCATACCGCATCCCTGGGAGGGGAGGAGGCCGTCTGGGATGCCCTGTTCAAACAGACTGCCGCCGTGCCCGTCCACAGCTTGGAGGAACTGGCCGATACTGTCCTCGGCCTGCTCCATCTGCCCGCTTCCACTGGTCGGCGGGTGGGGGTCATTGGCGGAGGGGGCGGCGTCAGCGTCGCTGCGGCCGACGCCTGCGATCGGGTGGGCTTGGATGTGCCACCGTTCGACGGCGATGTTCAGCAGAGGCTGCGGGAAATCTTGCCGGCCGTCGGCACCAGTCTCAGGAATCCTGTGGATATTGGCGTGCCGCTGGTGCGGGCCCAGGCGTTCGAGCAGGTGCTGGAGAGCGTTGCCTCAGCCGATTGCGTCGACACGATCATCGCTACGCAGGCGATGTTCCACGTCCTCGGGGGGACATTCGGGCCGCCGCCGGGCAAACGGGAGCGCTTCATCCAGGGCCTCGTCGAGACTCCGGCGAGGGTGAGAGACAGATCCGGCAAGCCTATTGTGATTGTCCTGCCGGTGGGTGGCGACGAACTGAAGATGGTGGAGGCGGAGAAGGGGCGGAGGGAGATAAGGGACCAGTACCTGAGCATGGGGATCCCCTTTTATCCCACGCTGGAGCGGGCGGCGAGGGCTGTGGCCAACGTAGCCACCTACTACGCGAAGGTGGGCTAGGCGCTAGGCGGCTCGGGCCTCCACTGCGGCCAGTCGCGCCACTCCGGGGAGGTGTCCCGAGGCAAGCCCAGGAAGAGGGCGTGCTGGAGCAGCGACGTGATCTGCCACTGTCCGTCCGGTAGCTTACAGTTGAGGCTGATGGCGTGCCGTGTGGGCCCCTGACCGTCGTCGCTGAGGTAGGTCACGACGATATTGCGGGGCGTCCCAGCCGCGGGCGGCGTCGAGTAGGCCAGCCCCCAGATGCGCAGCTCGCCGCTGCCCTCGCTGTCGCTCTCCGCGGGCAGGTTCGAGGCGAAGAGCTGAACCCAGAGTTCGCGGTAGTCCTCTAGCGGCATCAGTATGCCCTCAGACGCCTCCCAGCCAAAGGGGATGCCGGTGATCGTTTCCCCGATCTCCTCAGGTCCGCAGATGTAGCCGGCTTCGGCCTCCTCGGCGGTACAGGGGATGCTCTGAGTCACAGAATTGGCGACGAAGAAGTCCGCGTCCTCGTCGGCGATGGCCTGCTCGACCTGAGCGGCGAAGATGCAGAAGGCAGGGTCATCATCGGGGCAGGCGGCCGCCTCGGGCGTGGGCGAGGGGATAGGCGTAGGTGCGGCGGTCGGCGTCTCGGGTACTGCGGTGGGCGTCGCTGCGGGAGGTGAAGGGCTTGCGGGAGGCGATGGAGGGGGGCTGGGGATGGCGGTCGCGGTCGCTGTGGGGGTTGGCGTTGCCGTCCCGCCGTCATCGTCCTGGCAGGCGGCCGTGGACACCGCCAGGCAGATGCCAAGGAGCAGGGTCATGCCGACGCTTGCTATCTTCATCGTGCTGCCTCCATGCTGGATATCGTCCACTCCTGGGCGACGACGAACGGGTGGCCGGCGTTGGCCAGCCGCGCTCGCGCTATTCTATGTCCTCCTCCGGGGGCACCCATAGCGGGCCGAAGAACTCCCACTTGCCCTTGCCATCTTCATCGACGACAGCCCGCAGCATCACGCCGTCCTCCAGTGCCCTGTGGTCGGTGTCTGAGAGGGAGACGTTCACTTCGTCCAGGAACAGGTCGCTGTGAAAGCGCTCGAGGGACTCCACTGCGTCCAAGAGTCCCTCTCGGGTGAGGTTATCGCAGGTTCTGCTGAGCGCCTCCACCGTCACTTCTCCCAACGTCTGGGCATAGACGGTGAAGTTGGTGGGCGTGGGCCCGCCGTATTCTTTCATGAGGCGATGATGTTCGGCTATGGCCGGGTCGTCGGTCCAGGTGGCCAGCTTGATGCCCTGGAAGCTGATGGTACCCTCCAAGAGCTCGGGCGAGACGAACTGAAACATCAATTGGTCGGCGTTGATGTAGCTTAGTATCCACTGAGGATGCCAGCCCAGGCGGTCGGCCTGCTTGATGGCCTGGGCGGTGAAGCCGGGGGTGCCATTGCTGACTACCACCTCGGCGCCGGAGTTCTTTATGTTGTTCACCTGGGAACTGATGGAGACCGCCGTGATCTCGTAGCTCTGCTCGGAGACGATCTCGTTCTTATCGGGGTCAAGGCCCAGCTTGACCCCTTCCAGGCAGTCGGTGCCCATGGCGAGGTTCGGATAGAGGACAGCCACCTTCTTGCCGGGTAGGTTCTGGGAGATGTACTGGCCGAAGGCTACTCCTTCCCACTTGTTGCTGGCGATCATCTGGATGGTCCAGGGGTGTCCTTCGGGGTCGGCGCCGAACATGTGAGACCCGACGGAGACCAGTATGTCGGGCACGCCGTTCTCGTTCAGATAGTCCCAGACAGCGGGATGGGGAGCATCGCCGAGGGAACCGACGATGGCGAACACCTCGTCTCCCTCCACCAGCTTGCGGACCGCCTCGATGGCCCTAGCGGGGTCGTCCTGGTTATCTTCTACCTTGTAGACGATCTTGCGAC
>CP070630.1:768086-775968 GCA_020356025.1 Dehalococcoidia bacterium
CGCTAACTCGATTCGTCGGGTTCGGGGGTTCGAATCCCTCCCCCTCCGCCAGGGTCAGCGTTCGTAGATCATTTTCTTGGAGTGCTTTCATGAAGATCCACGAGTACCAAGCCAAGCAGATCATGTCTGACTACGGCGTGCCCATCCCTAAGGGGCGCGTCGTTTCCACGCCTCAGGAGGCCCGCAAGGTCGCCGAGGAGTTGGGCGTGCCGGTGGTGGTCAAGGCCCAGATCCACGCCGGCGGCCGTGGCAAGGGCGGCGGTATCAAGCTGGCCGATACGCCCGCCCAGGCCGAGGAGGCTGCCAAGCAGATCATCGGCATGTGCCTGGTCACCCACCAGACCGGCCCCGAGGGGCGCATCGTCAAGAAGGTACTGGTCGAGGAGCAGGTGGATACCGAGCGCGAGCTCTATCTGGGCATCGTGGTCGATAGCGGCAGCGCCCGGCCCGTGGTGATGGCCAGCGAGGCCGGCGGCGTCGACATTGAGCAGGTGGCCGCCAAGTCGCCGGAGAAGATCCACAAGGCCTTCGTCGACCCAACGGTGGGCTTCCAGCCCTACGAGGGGCGCCAGCTAGCCTTCGCCACCAACCTCAGCGGCGACCTTATGCGACCGGCCGTCGGGCTCATCAGCGGCCTGTACAAGGCCTTCGCCGCTAAGGACTCCTCCCTGGCGGAGATCAACCCGCTGGTGGTCACAAAGGACGGCCGTCTGCTGGCCCTGGACGCCAAGATGAACTTCGACGACAACGCCCTCTTTCGCCACCCGGACATCGCCGAGCTGCGCGACATCGACGAGGAGGACCCCCTCGAGGTGCAGGCGCAGGAGCTGGGCATAAACAACTACGTCAAGCTCACCGGCAACATCGGCTGCGTGGTGAACGGCGCGGGGCTGGCCATGTCGACCATGGATGCCATCAAGCTGTCTGGCGGCGACCCCGCCAACTTCCTGGACATCGGCACGGTCAACGACGTGGCCCGCGTGGTCAACTCCTTCAAGATCCTCATCGCCGACCCCGACGTGAAGGCCATCCTGATCAACATCTTCGGAGGCATGGCGCGAGTGGACGTCATCGCCCAGGGCGTCGTCGACGCCCACAAGGAGATGGACATCAAGGTGCCGGTCGTGGTACGCCTGGCGGGCACGAACGTGGCAGATGGCGAGCGCATCCTGAACGAGGCCAATCTACCTCTTATTCGGGCGATAGGCCTTGGCGAGGCCGCTAAGAAGGCGGTGGAGGCAGCGGCGGGGTAGTCCCGCGCCATACCGAACCCGGCGAGAGGCCCGACAATGCGGCAGGAACGGATCGCGGCGGCCCAGGAGCTGATGCAGGCCAACGACATCGACGCCTTGCTCATCTTGACGCACGACGATTACATCTACTTCTTCGACGAGGACCGCTTCCAGCCGCGCGCCATCATCCCCCAGAAAGGGCCGCCCGTCGTGATCTGCTCTCGCGCCGAGGAGAGGGAGATAAGAGAGAGTCTCGGCGCACAGGAGGTCCGGCTCTTCGCGACCGTGGGCCAGCAGATGCACGAGGTGGTGAGCATCATGCAGGGCCTCCAGTCCATGCTCGGAAGGCCGCCAACCATAGGCGTGCAGTTTTGGTTTGAGACGCCCGCCGTCCTGCTGCAGCTGTTCCAGCAGGCCAATCCCCAGGCGAAGGTGGTAGACTCCGCCCCCGTCATGGACACGCTGCGAATGGTCAAGTCGCCGGAGGAGTTGGCGCTCATGCAGGAAGCGGCCCGCATCGCCGAGCGGGGGATGGAGGCGGCGGTCCAGGCCGTCAAGCCTGGCGTGACTGAGAACGAGGTGGCCGCCGAGGCCGTCTACGCTATGCGCAAGGCGGGTGCGTCGGGCACCGCCGTGCCCATCTTCGTCAACTCCGGCGTTCGCTCGCTATGGCTCCACGGCACGGCCACCGCCAAGACCATCGAGCAGGGCGATTTCGTCGTGATAACGCTTGTTCCCGTCTTCGAAGGCTACTGCGTCGACCTGACCAGGATGGCAGTCGCTGGCCAGCCCACAGACGACCAGCGACGCCTGTTCGATACCTACGTCGCTGCCCAGCGGGCCGCCCTTGAGGCCGTCAGACCGGGTGTGCCTGTCTCCGAGCTTGATAGGGCGGCCGAGGCAGTGGTGAAAGACGCGGGCTTCGGCGAGCACTACGTCAAAGGGATGAGCCATGGCATCGGTCTCCGATTCGAAGAGACGCCCGCCCCCACGATCCAGCCCAAGCATGCCTCGGTGGAGCTACAGGAAGGAATGACCATTGCCGTTGGGCACCCCATCCTGGCGGTGCCCGGCATCGGCGGCGTCCGCCTGGAGGACACGGGTTCAGTCACCGCCACCGGCTGGCAAAGCATCACCGAGTATCCGAAGGAGTTATTCATACGAAACTGATCCAGGGGAGCCCCCGGAAGGAGTAGAGAAACGTGAGCATCCTAGTCGACAAGAACACCCGACTCGTCGTTCAGGGCATCACCGGCCGCGAGGGCGGCTTCCAGACCCGCCGCTGCATCGAGTACGGCACCAATGTGGTGGCCGGCGTCACCCCCGGCCGCGGCGGCGAGACCTTCGATGAGAAGGTGCCCGTATTCAACACCGTCCAAGAGGCGGTGGACAAGACCGGCGCCAACTGCTCGCTGATCTTCGTGCCCGCTGCCTTCTCCGCCGACGCCGTCCTGGAAGCAGCCACTGCCGGCTTGCCCGTCATCGTCTGCATCACCGAGGGCATCCCCGCTCAGGACATGGTGATGGTGCGCAATCATCTTAAGCCCCAGGGAATCCGTGTGGTCGGGCCCAACTGCCCCGGCGTCATCACCCCCGGCCAGGCGCGCGTGGGCATCATGCCCGGCGATGTGTTCTCGCCCGGCCGCGTGGGCGTCGTTTCCCGCAGCGGCACGCTGGTCTACGAAGTGGTAGCCCAGCTCACCGAGCGAGGCATCGGCCAGAGCACTTGTGTGGGCGCAGGCGGCGACTCCATCGTGGGCACGACGCCCGTGGAGGTCCTGCGCCTGTTCGACGCCGACCCCGACACGGTGGCAGTGGTCTTCGTGGGGGAGATCGGCGGCGTCTCCGAGCAGGAGGCCGCCGACTACATCGCCAGCACCATGACCAAGCCGGTCGTCGCCTTCGTGGCCGGGAGCACAGCCCCGCCCGGGCGACGCATGGGCCACGCCGGAGCGATCATCGCCGGCGCCAGCGGCACCGCCCAAGCCAAGAAGGAAGCACTCGCCACCGCCGGCGCCGTCATCGTCGACAGCCCCGCCGATATCGGTGCCACCACCGAGCGGGTGCTCAAGGAGCGTGGATTGCTCTAAAGGGGAAGCTATGCCTGCCGTAGAGCGGAGCATTATCATAAACGTTCCCACCGAGCGCGTCTGGGAGGCTTTCGTCAACCTGGGCGAGTGGCCAGTCTGGAATCACCACATGCGGGAGGTCCAACTCCTCACAGACGTCCCTCTCTCCATGGACAGCCGCGCCTGCATCGTTCTGAAGACAGGCCTCTCCTCCACCTGGGAGGTGACCGAGTTCAGCCCCGGCCGCTCCTTCACCTGGGACGCCAGCATATTCGGCTCACGCATGTCATTCGCCCACATGGTGGAACCGGTGAGCGGCGACTCGCGGGTGGTCTTCCGCATCGAGGCCGCGGGGCTCACGGGGCTTGTCGCAGCGCCCATTCTTCGGCTCTTCTATGCTCGCAACCTACGCCGTTCTCTCCAGCGCCTGAAGGACTCCCTGGAGGAAGCAGCCACCAGCCCGCGAGCTTGATGACCTCTGCGGCCCGTATGCTACAATACAGACACCGATTGGTGGGTGGAGGGATCGCATAGAGGCTGAGTGCGCCCGCCTGCTAAGCGGGTAGGGGGTGAATAGCCCCCTCATGGGTTCGAATCCCATTCCCTCCGCCAGTTAGGAAATGCCCCGTCCTCTGCGATCAAACACATCTACAAGGATATGACCAAATTCAAAATAAGTACCACTATCAATCAGCCAATCGACATTGTAACCAAAGCTTTGATGAATCCTGATAATTTCCTCTATTGGACAACTGATTTGACGAAATTTGAAGTAATAGAACGAAAACCGGGTGAAGTCGGCTCTATCGCCCACTTGCATTATTCCCAAAAAGGTCGTTCATATATAATGGAAGACAAATTAGTATACTGTGAACCAGGGAAAAAATATGTATCCCAAGTTTCAGGAGATGTCCTAACTGCCCAAGTTGAGACAAAGCTTCATTCATTGGGTAGTAAGACCGAAATGAGCTTATTATGGTCAGGAAGAGGAAAAACATTCTTCCCGAGATTATTGCTACCACTACTTCGCGGCAAGCTTGTGAAGCAAGCGAAAAAGGACCTGGAAGCATTCAAGAACCTAGTAGAAACTAGAGGAATTAATTTTGATGACCAGCCAGAAAACAGTGTCTAATGAAGTGAGAAAGAAAAACTTGAAATCGCTCTCTTCGTTTCCGCTTCCAATCGAAGTGGGCCGAAGGGGGTCCGGGGAGAATTCCGCCCGCCGGGCCAATTCTCAAGGAAGTTTGGTCGAACGCACACCGCCATAGTCCATCTGATCGCAGGCGTTCGGGGTTCCGAAGCCGACTAGATGGCCTCAGCGGGGCCTATTTTGGACCGATTGGCCATGCCGCGATACCACATCTGGACCGTGGGCTGTCAGATGAACGAGGCCGACTCGGCCAAGCTGGCGGCCGGCCTTCAGCGCCTGGGCTGGGAGGAGACACCTCGGCCCGAGGAGGCTGATCTCGTTGTCCTCAACACCTGCGTCGTCCGCCAGAAGGCCGAGCAGCGAGGCATCAGCAAGCTCGGCGCGCTGCGGCACCTGAAAGAGCGTTCCAACGGCCGCCGTCCGAAGATTGCCGTGATGGGCTGCATGGTCGGCCTGCGCACGGACGGCCTGCTCAAGCGCTTCCCATTCGTCGATGTCTTCGCCCGCCCCCAGGCCTTCAGCGATGTCCTGACGGCCGTGATGCCTCAGGAGGCCACAGGCGGGGAGTTCTGGCCGGAGTCCTTCCCTCAGACCCCTGGCCCCACAGCCTACGTGCCGGTCATCCACGGCTGCAACAAGTTCTGCACCTTTTGCATCGTCCCTTACCGCCGCGGCCGCGAGCGCAGCCGCCCCATCGCCGAGGTAGCTCACGAGGTGGAGGTGCTGGTCGCCCGCGGTGTGAAGGAGGTAACCCTTCTCGGCCAGACGGTGGAGGCCTATGGCCACGACCTGCCCCACAGGCCCAGCCTCGCCGACCTCTTCCGCGCCATCCACGACATCGAGGGCTTGGAGCGCATTCGCTTCCTCACCTCCTACCCCAAGGACATGACCGACGACATCATCCGCACGGTGGCCGAGCTGCCCAAGGTGTGCGAATACTTCAACATCCCCATCCAGTCAGGCGACGACACGATCCTGGCCCGCATGCGTCGCGGCTACACCCTGAGCGAATACCGGGACGTGGTCGACAAGATCCGCCGCTGGCTGCCCGCCGCCGCCATCAGCACCGACGTCATCGTCGGCTTCTGCGGCGAGACCGACGAGCAGTTCCGCCGCACCCACGACCTGCTGGCGGAGCTACGCTTCGACAAGGTGCACGTGGCCGCCTACTCGCCGCGACCGGGCACCATCGCCTGGCGCACCCTGGCCGACGACGTGCCCCAGCAGGTGAAGATGGAGCGCCTGCACATCATCGAGGAGATACAGGAGGGCATCGCCGCCGAAATCAACACTCGCCTTCAGGACACGCTCCAGGAAGTGCTGGTTGAGGGCGAGAAGGGCGATAAGCTCAACGGCCGCACTCGCAGCGACAAGATCGTCCACTTCCACGGCCAGGCACGCCCCGGCGATCTGGTGAGCGTACGCATAGAGAAGACCAGCGCCTGGTCCTTCCAGGGCCAGCAAGTGGCGCTGGCCTACCCTACTTAGTTCAACCGATGGCCGCTAACGAGAGCGCTCGCACCAGATCGACACGCCTGACCGACGTCTCACCCACCGTCGCCGTCATCGTCGTTATCTTCACCGTAGATGACGGCGAGCTGAAGGTGCTTCTTATCTCCCGCAGCGCCGAGCCCTCTCGCGGCCTGTGGAGCCTCCCAGGGGGCATCCTCGCCCACGACGAGTCGCTGGACGAGGCCGCGAGCCACAAGCTACGAGACGAAACGGGCGTCACCGATGTCTATCTCGAGCAGCTCTACACCTTCCACAACCTGGACGACCAGCGCTCCGTCGCCGTCGCCTACTTCGCCCTTGTAGACAGCCGCCAGGCCCAGCTCGCCCATCGCCGCACCTGGCGACCCGCCTGGTTCCCTATTGCCGGCCTGCCGCGCCTGGCTTTCGACAACAACGGGGTCATCGACTACGCCCTCCAGCGCCTTCGCGCCAAGCTGGACTACTCGAACGTGGCCTACAGCCTCCTGCCCCCCTACTTCACTCTCAGCCAACTCCAGCGGGTGCACGAGGCGATCCTCTTCCGCCCCCTGGACAAGCGTAACTTCCGCAAGCGCATGCTCTCGCTGGGGATCATCGAACCCACAGGGCGCACCGCTACGGAGGGGGCCCACCGGCCAGCCCAACTCTATGCCTTCCGCGAGCGGCGGCCAGTGATCTTCTGATCCCCCTTCGTGTGCTCTTGACACTATTGCCACAGTGTGCTACTCTCGCTATAATAAGTGTAGATGATACACTAACTAGCCTTACTCGAAAGGATGAGCACTATGGCTGCCAGGGCGAGGACCCCCGAACGGCCCCTCATTAACGAAGAGCTTCTCCTAGCAGAGGCCATGGAGTGCACCACCGACCGTCCTCTCCAGACGATCCCCTTGGCCGAGGAAGAGGCATTCGCTGCCTGGCAGCAAGACATCCCCTCCGAGTACTGGGCTCTCACCGCTGATGAACTGCTGCAACGTGTGCAGGCGGCCAAGGCCAAGCTGAGCGATAGGCTGGTCATCCTCGGCCACCATTACCAGCGGGAGGATATCATCCAGTTCGCCGATTACCGCGGCGATTCCTTCAAGCTGGCCGCCTGGGCCGCCGAACAGCGGGAGAAGGAGTATATCGTCTTCTGTGGCGTCCACTTCATGGCCGAAGCCGCAGACATCCTCTCCGGCGATCACCAGACAGTGATGCTGCCCAACATGGCCGCCGGTTGCTCCCTGGCCGACATGGCCGAACCCGATGACGTCTACGCCTGCTGGCAGGAACTGGCGGACGCGGGCGTCGAGGGCATCCTGCCCGTCACCTACATCAACTCGGCGGCCAGCCTCAAGGCCTTCTGCGGCCGCCACGACGGCATCGTCTGCACCTCCTCCAACGCCCGCATGGTGACCAAGTGGGCCCTCCAG
This sequence comes from Dehalococcoidia bacterium, assembly GCA_020356025.1. GTDB lineage: Bacteria > Chloroflexota > Dehalococcoidia > SM23-28-2 > SM23-28-2 > SM23-28-2. The sequence goes on from CP070630.1 coordinate 775,441, forward strand.
CGAGCCAAGCGAGTCCTCTTCTTCCCTGACCAGCACCTGGGCCGCAACACCGCCGTCAAGATGGGCATCCCCCTGGAGGAGACCGCAGTCTGGGACTACACCCTGCCGGCTGGTAGCCTGGGCGGCAACACCCCCGAGAAGCTCCAGCGAGCCCGCATCATCCTCTGGAAGGGCCACTGCTCTGTGCACCAGCGCTTCACAGTCAAGCAGATACGTGCAGCCCGCCAGAAGCACCCCGACATCAAGGTGATCGTCCACCCCGAGTGCACGCTGGAGGTGGTGCAAGCAGCCGACTTCGACGGCTCGACCGAGTTCATCGTCCGCACCATCGCCGAGGCACCCGCAGGCAGCAAGTGGGCAGTGGGCACGGAGATAAACCTGGTCTCCCGCCTGGCCCGCGAGAACCCCGACAAGCTGGTGCTCTGCCTGGACCCGGTGGTCTGCCCTTGCTCAACCATGTACCGCATCCACCCGGCCTATCTGTGCTGGGTGCTGGAGAAGCTGGTGCAGGGCCAGATCGTCAACCGC
>CP070630.1:776068-811236 GCA_020356025.1 Dehalococcoidia bacterium
ACCTCTTTTCTGTCCAGGGCCTCCAGCAGGTTGGCTCTCTGGACGGCGGCATGGATCAGGGCCTTGGCCTTCGCAGTGTTACCGTTCTTGTGGACCCAGGAATCCTGCTCGCGGATGTTGGCGATCTGAACGAGATAGGGGTTCAAGCCCGCCTCAACCGCAGCTTTCCGGAAGGTGATCTCGTGCATGCGGGGTGAACAGGCAGCGACCACCACCCGGTTGAGGTTCAGGTTTTTCACATCGTCCTTGATCTGCTGCTGCCCTGGCTCGGAGCAGGTGAACTTGTAGTCGCGGGCTGACACCACACCGGGCAGCCCGCTGACAAAGTCTCTCACCTCGTCAATATCTACGGTGCCCGCGATGTTCGTCCCGCAGTGGCAGATGAATACGCCGATCCTTGGATCTTCCATGACTATATGGCCTCCGCAACCAACTCGGTGATATCCTTCAGCGCCAGCCGATCCAGCACGTCCTGCGTCAAGCAGCCTTCAAACATGAGCATGCAGTAGGGACAGGCCAGAGCCAGCACGTCGGCGCCCACGTCCAGAGCTTGCGCCGCGCGCAACTCGCCCAGCCTCTCGCCCGGCTTAGTGTCCATCCATACCTGGCCGCCGCCGCCACCGCAGCAGATGCTGTCCTGGTGATGGTTGGCCATCTCCACCAGCTCCACGCCGGGAATGCTGCTCAGGATCTCCCGCGGCTCGTCAAAGACGCCGCTGTGACGTCCCAGGTAACAGGGGTCGTGATAGGCGACCCGCTTCTTCACCTCTTTGCTGAATTTCAGCTTGCCGTCCCGGATGAGTCCGGCCAGGAACTGAGTGGAATGCGTGACCTGGAGGCCGTTCTGCGCCATGGGGTATTCGTTCCTGAAGGTGTAGTAGCAGTGGGGCGAGGAAACGACTATGTTCTTGATACCGTTTTCGGCGAAGGCGGCGGTGTTCTCCTGGACGAGCCGTTGGAATAGCTCCTCATCGCCCGCCTTGCGCGCGCTCTCGCCGCAGCAGGCCTCCTTTGAGCCCAGGATGCCGAAGTCCACCCCTGCCTTCTGAAAAACGGTCGCCGTAGCCTTGCCTATACGGCTGACGCTGGCGTCATAGGCGGTGGTGCAGCAGGGGAAGTACAGTAGCTGAGTGCCGTTGCTGAACGGTTTGACATTCAGGGCTTGACCCCAGTCAGCTCGCTTCTCTACGGGTTCACCCCAGGGATTGCCCGTGCCAGCGAGGTTTTTCATAGTGACGCGCAGGGAGTCGGGAACTGGCCCGACGCCCATGCCAACAATGGTGCGGCGCATGGCTCTCATCACGTCGATGATCTCTACGCCGCGGGGACATTGCTGGACACAGTTGCCACAGGTGACGCACGTCCACATGTCCTCGCTCTCGAAGTCGACAAGCCCCAGTTGCACCTCGTGGATCAGCTTGCGGACTGGAAAGCTCTTCAAGGCATTCCAGGGGCAGGCACCAGTACAGAGGCCGCACTGATAGCACAGCCTAAGGGCCTCACCCCCCATCTCCCTGACAATGTCTACCGCCTCTTTGTAGGGGTTAGCAATTTGTCTTACCATTTGTCGCCGTCCATTTCCGCTCCAGCCGACAGAAGCCGGCTGAACCTTCACTAAGGGTTCCCGTATGAAATGCTACACGAAACAGGTAACAGGGCGGGTTACATCAGGTAACAGAAAGGTTACATTCTGTCAACCGAGGGGTAAGGCGTTATGGGGAGGAAGGAGGAGGGAAGGGGACTGTGGCTGGTTTGACGAAGCGGTAGCCCAGACCTCGTTCGGTGAAGATGTAGCGGGGGTTGTGAGCGTCGTCGCCCAATTTGTCGCGCAAGCGGGCGATATGCACCTTGAGCATGAGCATATCATCCTCGCTTTCCCATCCCCACACCTTGGCGAGGAGCGTCTTCTGAGTGACGACGTGGCCGGCGTTGGCTACAAGCTGAGAGAGGATGCGGCCCTCGGTGGGCGTCAGCTTCACCGGCTGGCCACGGAGGATAACCTCGCGGTTGTCCAGATCCAGGGTAAGCTCCTCATCGACGATGACGCGGGAGACGGTTGCCAGGGGTCCTACCTGGGAGCGGCGCAGCACGGCTCGGGTGCGTGCCACCAGCTCCAGAGGGCTGAAGGGCTTGACGATGTAGTCGTCGGCGCCGAGCTCGAGGCCCTTGAGGCGATCCAGTTCCTCGCCCCTGACGGTGAGCATGAGGATAGGCACGTCGGAGATCGCCCGCAGGCGGCGGCAGACCTCGAAGCCGGTCATGCCTGGTAGGCCCACGTCCAAGACAACCACGTCCGGCTGTCCTGTCTGGAAGAGCTTCAGAGCCGACTCGCCATCGGCGGCCGCTATCACCTCGCTCCCCGGCCACTGAAGGCTGAAGGTGAGCTCGATGACCTCTACCACGTCGGGCTCGTCATCGACGACCAGAATCCTCAAGATCGTTCTCCCTTGGGAAGAGTGAAAAAGAAGGTGCTGCCGTGGCCGCCCTGGCTCTCCACCCAGATCCGCCCTCCGTGCAGCTCCACCACCGTCTTGGCGATGGCCAAGCCCAAGCCAGCGCCTGTCTTCTCCCCTGACGCGCGGGCGTTGGAATAGAAGCGCTCGAAGATCTGGCTCTGCTCCGCCAGGGGGATGCCGGGACCATCGTCGGTGACGCTCACCACATACTCTCGCTCCTCGTCCTGAAGGGTAGCCTTAATGTGACCGTGGCGAGGGGTAAATTTGCAGGAGTTGGAGAGCAGATTCATGAGCACTTGCTCCAGGCGCCCCCGGTCGGCGAGCACCGGGCAGGGGGAAGAGGGGGTTTCCACCTCCAGCGCCTGTTCTTTGCCTCCTGCCAGTGGCTCGATGGCTGCTACGCTCTCCCTTACGATCGTCTTCAGGTCCCAGGGCTCGCGCGAGAGTGTGGCCTCGCCCCTCTGTAAACGGGCCAGGTCAAGCAGTTCCTGCACCAGGCCCTGCAGGCGCTGGGTGTTGCGAGCGATGCTGCTTATCAGGCTGTCCGCTGCCTTGCCCTCCTTGGCCGGCGAGGCCGTTAGCAGGTCGGCGGCAGCCCTGATGGAGGTGATGGGGGTGAGAAGCTGGTGAGAGATGCTGGCCAGAAACTCATCTTTGAAGCGGTTTGCTTCGGCCAGGGCCTGAGCGCGGCTGACCTCCGACCAGAGGCGGGCGTTCTCCAGAGCAATGGCGATCTGGTTGGCCACCCCCTGGAGAAAGTGAAGGTCGGCGGCAGAAAACACTTCCTGGCAGTGAGAAGACGCTTCCCGGCGACGAAGGTTCACCAGGATCAGGGCTCCCAGGACAGATTCCTTAGCGATCAGGGGAGCGCACATGGCGCTGCGGGGCTGGCTCACGCCGGAGCGGGCCCCTTCGAAGTGGGCTTCGTTTTCCTTGCGCAGGTTGGCCATGTTGAGCGCTATCTGCTCCGGAGTGGCGCACAGCAGGCCTCGTCTCTGCTTGAAGACCTTGCCCACGATAGCCTCTCCCGGCTTCAGGCGCACACGGGAGAGGGGCTCTGTCTCGTAGCCAATGGAGGCCCTGGCCACCAGGCAGTCCTCGTCAGGATTGTAGAGGAAAAGAGCGCCGGCATCGGCTGCGTCATAGAGAGCGGTGCTGCGGGCAAGAACGGTCTCCAGCAGCCTGTCCAGGTCGGTAGCCTGGGCGAAGGCCATGGATATGTCCAGCAGGGCGGCTAGCTCTTGCGTGCCCTGCCTGGCCGTATCGGCCCGGTTCCCCCTCTCGCGCGTTGTCATCGCCGCTCCTTAGCAGATACGCGGCAGCATCTCGCCCACCAGCATGTGGACGATGCGCGTGCCGCCGATAGTTGTCTTCATCAGAACCTTTCCCTGCGGCTCGGCGACTACCTCGCCGATGATCGCCGCCTCTTCACCATACCTTGTCTTTCGCATAACGCTCAGGACCTTTTCAGCGTCTTCGGGCCCGACGATAGTGATCAGCTTGCCCTCGTTGGCCACGTACAGGGGGTCGAAGCCCAGCATCTCGCAGGCACCCCATACGCCATCCTTGATGGGTATCTTTGGCTCATCGATCTGGATGCCAACCCCCGACTGCTGGGCTATCTCGTTGAGGGATGTTGCCAGGCCGCCACGAGTGGGGTCGCGCAGGACGCGGACGTTGGCGCTGGTCGTCAGCATCGCCGCCACCAGGTCATTCAATGGGGCGACGTCGCTGGCCACCGGCGCCTCAAACTCCAGCCCCTCCCGCTGGGAGATCACGGCGATGCCGTGGTCGCCGATGCTGCCCGAGAGGATGATCGCGTCGCCCACGCGGGCCCTGCCGCCGCCGATGTCGAGCCCCGGCGGCACCAGGCCGAGGCCGGCCGTGTTGACGAAGAGCCCGTCGGCGGCACCTCCCTCCACCACCTTCGTATCGCCGGTCACGATCTGCACGTCCGCCTCAGCCGCCGCCTGGCGCATCGACTTCACCACCGCTCTCATGTTGGCCAGGGACAGCCCCTCCTCGATGACGAAACTGGCCGAAAGGTACAGGGGCTTCGCTCCCACCATCGCCAGGTCGTTGACCGTGCCGCAGACCGCTAGGCGGCCGATGTCGCCCCCTTTGAAGAAGAGGGGCTTCACCACGTAGGAGTCGGTGGTGAAAGCCAGGCGTGGGCCAGTGCCGTCCGTGCTCAGGGCGAACACGGCCGAGTCGTTGAGCTGGTCGAGGATGGGGTTGGCCCAGGGCGGAACGAACTCTTTGGCCACCAACTCGTGGCTGAGGCGGCCGCCGCTGCCATGGGCCAGGAGGATCTTGCCGGTTCGGGCTACGTTTCTCTTTGCCATAGCCTTCCTTAGCGCGACCCGTATTGATACCAGCCGGCGCAGGTGCCCTCGCTGGAGACCATGCAGGGGCCTACCGGTCTCTCGGGGGTGCAGGTCCCGGCGAACAGGGGGCACTCCGGCGGCGTCTTGACTCCTCGCAGGATATCGCCGCACAGGCAGCCCTTGTGCTCCTTGGTGGGCGGAGGCTTGATAGCAAAGGCCTCCTCGGCGTCGAAGCGGCTGTACTCCGGCCGCAGCTTTAGCCCGCTGGCGGGGATGCATCCCAGCCCGCGCCAGTCGGCGTCGCTGGTCTCGAACACTCGCGATACTAGCTCGCGCGCCAGGGGGTTACCCTCCGGCCGCACCCCTCGGCGATACTGGATCTCCACCTCGGCTCTGTTTTCGGCGATCTGGCGCAGCAGCATCTCGATGCCCTGGAGGACGTCCAACGGCTCGAAGCCGGTGATCACGCAGGGAACGCCGTACTGTTGGGGGATGAACTGGTAGGGCTGGGAGCCGATGACCACACTCACGTGGCCGGGGCAGATGAAGCCGTCGATGCGCACGTCCCCCGCCTCCAGCAGAGCGAGCATGGCGGGCGGGATCAGCTTGTGCACGGAGATCAGGTAGAAGTTCTTTAGCCCCAGTGCCTCGGCCTCCAGGAGCGAGGCGGCGATGGTGGGGACGGTGGTCTCGAATCCCACGGCGAAGAATACGACAGGCCGTTGGGGATTGTCGCGGGCCATACAGACGGCATCGCGAGGGGAATAGACCACGCGCACGTCGCTGCCATCGGCCTTTACCTGCTGAAGGCTCTGGTAGCTCCCTGGCACCTTCATCATGTCGCCGAAGGTGGCCAGGGTTAGCCCCGGCTGCTCTGCCAGGGCGATGGCCTTGTCGATATCTCCGTTGGTGGTGACACAGACGGGGCAGCCGGGCCCCGAAAGCATGCTCAACGGTGGTGGCAGGAGGTCGCGAATGCCGTGGCGGAAGATGGCCACGGTGTGGGTGCCACACACCTCCATGAGGTTCACCGAGCGGCTGGTGATGCGCTCGATCGTCGCCGCCAGGCCGCGGGCAGCGGCGGCGTCGTGGAACTCGCGCACGTAGCGCACCACTATGCTTCCGCCCTGCCGGCCTCGGCCAGCTCGGCCAACAGACGGATGGTCTCCTCGGCCTCCGCCTCGTCCACTTTCTGGAGGGCGTAGCCAGCGTGGAGGAGAACGTAGTCGCCCACCTGGGCATCAGGCAGGAGCATGAAGCTCGCTTCACGCACGACTCCCCCCACCTCCACCAGGCCTAGGCCTTGGTCGATCTGGGTAACCCGCGCCGGTATGGCCAGGCACATGGCTAGCGCTCCTTCCTCCGCGACAGGCGAGCGTTGGCAATCACCGCTTGGCCGAGGGCAATGCCACCATCGTTGGTGGGCACCTGGTGATGGATGAGGGCCTCGAAGCCCTGGCTCTCCAGTCCGTCCAGGGTGTGGCCAAGAAGGTACATATTCTGGAAGACGCCGCCGCTAAGGGCCACTCGGTTGATGCCCGTCCTTTCCCTGGCAACCCGGCTCACGCCGACAATGACGTCGGCGATGGTGTTGTGGAACTTGGCCGAGATCACAGCTCGATCCACCCCTCGTCTCAGGTCCGACACCGCTCCCCGCAGCACAGGCGCCGGATCAATAATTATAGGATAGCTTGAAGGTGGGCTCCAGTCGTAGACCTCATCCACCCCCTCGGCGGCCAGCATCTCCAGCTCGATGGCCGCCTGCCCCTCGTAGTTGACCACGCCGCGCACGCCCAGCAGGGCCGATACGGCGTCGAACAGGCGGCCGCAGCTGGAGGTGAGGGGGCAGTTCACCTTCGCCGCCAACATGCGGCGCACCAGGGCCAGCTCTGTCGGTTCAATCTGCGTCCACAGCTCCAGGGGCAGGTCCAGGGCTTCCTCACCGAAGGCGCTCAGAAGATGGCTTACCGCTATCCGATAGGGTCGTTTGATGGCCGCCTCGCCGCCGGGCAGGGGCACGTACTTGAGGTGACCCAGGCGGCGAAAGCGGCGGCAGTCGGCCAGGAGGAACTCGCCGCCCCAGATGTGTCCGTCCGTGCCGTAGCCGGTGCCGTCGAGGGCTACGCCGATGACCTCTCCGTCCGCACCGTTCTCGGCCATACAGCTCACCACGTGGGCATGGTGGTGCTGCACGGGCACCCGCCGCAAGCCCTGGGCATCCGCGAGTTCCAGGGCGTAGCGGGTGGCCAGATAATCGGGGTGAAGGTCGTAGGCCACCGCCTGCGGATTCACCCGAAAGAGCTTCTGGAAGTGCTCGACGGATGCCTGATAGCTGGCGAGGGTCTCGTAGTTCTCCATGTCGCCGATGTGCTGACTAAGGAAGGCATAGGTGCCCTTAGTGAGGCAGAAGGTGTTCTTAAGCTCGGCTCCGCAGGCCAGGATCTCCTTCAGCTCCAGGTTCAGGCGGACGGGGAAGGGCGCGTAGCCGCGGGAGCGGCGGAGCATGGCCTCCCTGCCTCGAAACAGGCGGGTGACTGAGTCGTCGCAGCGGACGTAGATATCGCGGTCGTGGAGAAGGAAGTAGTCGGCCAGGGGGCTCAGGCGCTCCAGGGCCTCCTGGTTGCCAATGGCGATGGGCTCCTCACTCATGTTGCCGCTGGTCATCACCAGGGCCAGAGGCGCAGGTGTCGCTCCATCGCTCAACAGGAGGTAGTGCAAGGGCGTGTAGGGCAGCATGACCCCCAGGTTATTGTTGGCGGGGGCTGCCTCAGCGGCGATGGACGAGTCCGGCTTGCGCCGCAGGAGGACGATGGGCCGCGCCGGCGACTCAAGGAGCTGGGCCTCGCCTTCGCTCACCTGGCAGTAGCGGCGGACGGTGTCCACGTCCAGGGACATGACGGCGAAGGGCTTGTCCACGCGCTGCTTGCGCTCGCGGAGGGTCGCCACCGCGCCCGCGTTGGTGGCATCGCAGGCCAGGTGGAAGCCCCCCAGCCCCTTCACCGCTACGATCGCTCCCTCGGCCAGCAGGCGACGGATACCTTCGATGGGCTCCTTTCGGAGCGGCGCCTCAGCGGGGCGAGTCCCATTCGTTGCGAGCTCCAGTTGGGGCCCGCACAGAGGGCAGGCGTTGGGCTGAGCGTGGAAGCGCCTGTCAGCGGGGTTGTGGTACTCCTCATCGCAGCGAGGACACATGGTGAAGGCGCTCATTGTCGTCTTGGGTCGGTCGTAGGGGATATCGCTGATGATGGTGAAGCGGGGGCCGCAGTTGGTGCAGTTTATGAAGGGATAGGCCCAACGGCGGTCATGGGCACTCCGGAGTTCATTGAGGCAGTCAGCGCAGATGCAAATGTCGGGGGAGATGAGGACGAACTCATTGCCCTCGCGGCTGGCCTCGACGATGAAGGACGAGTAGCCAACAGGCGGGAGGAGGTTGACCTCTACCTTTTCGATGACAGCCTGCGGAGGGGGATCGGCCTTGAGCTCGGCGATGAAGCCATCAATTCGTTGCTGTGGCCCCTCAACCTCGATGACGACGCCCTGGGTGGAGTTGAGAACCCAGCCGTTAAGCTGGTGCTCCTGAGCGAGGCGATAAACGAAAGGACGGAAGCCAACTCCCTGAACGATCCCTCGCACCACGACCTGCGCCCTGATAGCCACGGCAACCTACTACTCTACCTCTATGCTCTCAACCTGGATGTTGGGACCAGCCATGGATTCGATATCTAAGCGAGCTCCCTCGGCTATGGTCCCCTTGGCCTCCATGGCGATGAGTTCTCGCATCTGGTCAGCCCCGTAGAGGCTGCCGATCTTGAGGACAATGGCCACGATTTTCTGAGCGCCCTCCGCCTCGGCGGCTGCCAGGGCAGTCTTGACAACATCTTGGGCTGCCGCTAGCTCATGCATGAAGGTCTCCGGCAAGTTAATTTTACTATGCGGTAATCTTTTGCTGCAAACGTCGGCCCTCCGATTCTACAAGCTGCCCCCTAGGCTGTCGGCGCGGGGAAGAGGAATCAGCCCTTGGACCGCTCCCATAGGCATTCTAGTCGTCGCGGCGGCGGTGGGCTAGCTGGCGATACGATCGCGGGGCTGCCAGCAGGTGCCCGGCTGTGCCCGATCAGGCGACGATGCTTCTGGATTACGGCTTCGCCCCAGGCCGCCACTCGGGTCGTCTACTTGCCAGCGTTGAACTTTCCCCCTAGACTTTGGCTGTTCGATGCTGCCACGTGGGGAAAATGGCGTTGAGCCCCAGTAAACTCCTCCTAAGACGCGGCGTGATCGCTCTGCTCGACAGGTTGGGAATCTGGACTCCTGGCTCCTTCACGCTGGGAAGATTCCTTCTGGTTGGCACAATCGGCTATCTGGTAAATCAGTTTTGCCTTTTTCTCTTCTATGACACGCATTTCTTGTGGTTTCTGCCAGAGAAGGATGTCCAAAGCGACATCGGGCTGCTGACCATAGGCGATTCACGCCTCCTCATCGCCTCCATCGCGGCCGTAGAAATCTCCATCGTTTCCAACTTCCTGTGGCATGACCGCTGGACGTTTCAGGATCGAGTCAAGAAGCCGCTGTACCTTCGATTCGCTCAGTTCAACACGACTTCTCTTGGCAGTCCGATTATCTCAACCACTACGCTCAACATTCTGACACCACACTTTGGCGTCCACTATCTGGTAGCCAACTCGATTGGAATCATGCTTGGCGTGACCTGGAACTGGCTCTGGGACACTCGCTTCATTTGGCGGCGTAAGAAGGCATAGATTTCGAGGGCGAGCGGCAAGTCTGGGTGAGCCTTTTCTCCCGTAAGGTCGAGGCCCGAAGAATATCGTCCCATCGTCGAGGGAGACGAACGCCCCGTCAGAGATACGAAACATAGAGATAGCACAGCTGAGCCTGTCAGTGCAGACGATTTGTGGGATAGCAGTAACGGTACAGCGAGATGTCAACGATGGGAATGCGGTAGCCGGGGCACCAGCATATAGGCGAAATGGAATATATTGGCTCTATCCGGTCGCGACTTCGTCGGGCGGCTAATTGGCTCAGGCACGCGCTCCAGCGGGGTTCTGCGGACGAAGAACCCAGCGCCATCTCCTGGCGAGAGCTAATCCCGCTGCTGGGCCTGCTGATACCCCTCGCCTTTATCCGCTTGTGGCTTCTGGAAGAGGTGCCATCCAACGTCACGGGGGACGAGGTTGAATACCTGAACGATGTCCTCCGAATACTCCATAAGGGGATGGGCTTCTTTGCTTTGGCCGGCGATGGGAGTCAACCCGCTGTCAATTTCTACTATATGGCCGGCTTTGTGAAGCTGCTGGGAGAGGACAATGCCATAGTAGCGATGCGGCTTTCCTCAGGTGTCATGAGCCTTGCCGCTATCGTTGCCTTCTACTTCTACCTTCGACTCAAAGCGGGACCTTGGCCCAGCCTGTTGGCGGCTGGCCTTCTGGGCACCAATTTCGTCTTCTTGAACTTCTCGCGTGGCTCTTGGCTAAACGCTGGGACCCTCTTCTTCGGCATCCTTTCCTTTTTTCTCCTCGAGCTGGCGCTGGCCAAGAGAAGACTGTGGCTATCGGGAGCCGCCGGTTTCGCCGCAGCATGCGCGGTTTATGGATATGCGGCGGGCAGGGTTTTCCCTCTCGCCTCGCTGGCTTACTTGGGATACCTCGGGCTGCGCAGACGCCTTCATTGGAGAACAGCCCTAGCTCATGGTCTTGTCTTCAATGTCGTCCTGCTCATAGTCTTCTTGCCCCAACTGGTGGCGATCTCACAAGATTTCGAGCGATATACGATGCGTGGCCGGACTACTTTTATCGGCGACGAATGGGGCCGCGGTGTCGCCAGTCTCCTCCTTGGCAAGGACTTCGAGGAGCCCTACTACGGCGAGACCGACATGAAAGGCATTCTTTGGCACCAGGTCACATACTCCATACGGGGTTTCGTCTTCCTGGACCCAGCCGTGGGTGGCGAGGGGCGGGAGAATGCCCGCTATGGTCCCATAGACGAAGCACCAGTGGATGTGGTGACGCGGATTCTCTTTTTCCTGGGGATGGCCACGGTTCTTTTCGTCCATCGCCGTGATATCGTTCAACCCACCATCGCCCTTCTCGGCATGATCGTTGGCCTGCAAATCATTGTTACCCTGCCCCCGAATTATGCTCGTGGCCTGTTTCTGTTGCCTTTTATTTACCTGCTCGTGGGCCTCCTTATAGACAAGGCTTGGTCGCTCCCCTGGGCTGGCAACTTAGGCCGGGCGATCATCTTGGTGGCGGTGGCTCTTGTGGCTCTACTCAATGTGCACCACTACTTCGATTGGGGCAGAAGCGATGAGCTCGCTGATGCAAGATGGCCATCCATTCGATACGAGGAGGTTCCACTCTGGGTGGAGACACAAAAGCAGAATCTCAAAGAAGGCAAACCCGACCTCCACATACACATTGAGCAGTGGCAGAATCTAATCAAGGATCAGCCTGTCCAAGATGAAGGAGAGATACAGGACGACGACTGAGCGGATTCTGCAGTTCAGCACATCATTCTTGACCGTATCTAGGCAAACGTGATATACTCCAGGCGCTGGCATTGCGACGATGCCAGCATTTCTGCTGTCCTGTCGTGGTGGGCGTAGCGTAGCGGTCAACGCGCCAGGTTGTGGCCCTGGAGATCGAGGGTTCAAATCCCTCCGTCCACCCCAATTCCTTGCCCGCTCTCCATCGACCTGCTAATCTGAAGGCGTCGTTGCATGCGGTGCTTTTCGTGAGAGTCTGGTGGTAACGAGATGAGTCGGGTGGGTATGCTTATCGGCCTTGGCCTTCTTGTGGCCCTTGCGCTGGCCGGTGCCTGTGGTGACGGCGAGGAAGCTGGGCCAAGCGGCATCGAGCTGCCGGAGGGCTTCCCTCGGGACTTCCCCATCTACGAGGAAGCCGTCATCCGGGTGGACAGCCTTTCCCCCAAGGAAGGCACGTTCCTGGTGAGCATTGACACGGAGCACGACCGTGATCAGGTGCAGGCTTTCTATGAGAGGGAGCTGAATGAGGACCCCTGGCAGGTGGACAACGTGGACGAGGTGGAGGTCCCCGGCGAGGAGGACAAGATCGTTGTCATCGAGTTCACCCGCGTGGGTGACGATGGGGAATGGGGGACCGTAGCTATCGCCATCGTGCGGGAGAACGGACAACACGCCACGATCGGTATTTCCCTCAACCTTCCCCAGTAGCTATGTGAGCTGGGAGAGCAGAAGGGTCGCCAGGCCCAGCAGGAAGAAGAAGCCCAGCACATCGGTAAAGCCGGTCAGGAAGACGCCCGAGGCGACAGCGGGATCGAGGCGGAGCCAGCGTAGGCCCAGTGGTATTATCGCTCCCCAGAAGCCGGCCACGACCAGATTCAGCAGTATAGCCAGACCGACGACCAGACCCAGCCAGGCGTTGTTCCACCATAGCCAGGCTATCAGGCCGACGAATAGCCCCAGAGCGACGCCCTGCAGCAAGCCCACGGACACCTCCTTGATCAGGACACGTCTGGCGTCTTTGAGCTCTACCTCTCCCAGGGCGATCTCGCGTACCACCAGGGTGATGGTCTGAATGCCAGCATTGCCCCCCTGGGCGGCCACGATGGGCATGAACACGGCCAGGGCCGCTATCTGTTCGATGGTGTCTACAAAGCGACTGACGACGCCAGCGGCTATGAAGACCAGGGCGAGGTTCACTGCCAACCAGGGCAACCGTCTGCGGGCCGAAACACTGATGGGGTCGTAGCCGCTCTCTTCGGCGGGCAGGCCGACGATGCCATACATGTCCTCGGTGGCCTCCTCGGAGGCGACTGTCATGGCGTCGTCCATGGTGGTGATGCCCAGCAAGTGGCGCTCCTCGTCTATCACCGGGAGGGCCCGCAGACGATAGCGCTGAACCACACGAGCTACTTCCTCTTGATCCGTCTCCGGCCCAACGGCGATCACATCTCGGCTCATGACTTCGTGGATGGGGGTTGCGGCGGGGGCCACCACCAGCTCGCGCAGGCTCAGCACGCCCTCCAGGCGATTGGAGGCGTCTAGGACGTACAGGTAGTAGGCCTCCTCGACGTTGGGCTTGCGAAGGCGCAGGTACTTGATGGCGTCCTGGGTGGTCATCTCGCTGTGGAGGGATACGAAGCCGCGGGTCATGATGCCGCCGGCGCTCTCGTCGGCATGCGCCAGAAGGGGAGCCACCTCCGAGGCCGTGCTCATGGTGGAGAGCACCCGCGTGCCCTCCGCCGAGGGCAGCGTACGGAGGATGTCGGCGGCGACATCGTTGTCGATCCTGTCCAAGACGCGGGCCAGGGACGCCCGTGGCATCTTCTCCACTACTACCGCGCGCTGGTCGTCGTCCAGGTACTCCAGCAGGTGAGCGAGGCCCTCCGCCGACAGGAGGGCCAGAAAGGCCTCCCGCAGATCCGGCTCCAGGTGCCAGAAGAGCTCGGCTTGGTCGGCTGGGTGGATGGAGGATACTAGGTCGACGGCCTCCTCCAGAGCCTCGCCCCGTAGGAGATCCTCCACCGTCTTGGTCATGACCTCGGCGTCTTGCTCCACGTTGGCTCCCCCAGGCGGTTGTGAGCTAGCGTGCTTGTCGACAGACAAGCGCGGTTGAGGCCGTACGAGGCCTATGATAAACTTTCTAGGGCTTGTTGAACACTCCGTAGCTTGGTTTAACGCAGTCAATAGGTCGAAGGTGCCCCCGTAGCTCAATTGGATAGAGCGCCTGGCTTCGGACCAGGCGGTTGTGGGTTCGAGTCCTGCCGGGGGCGCCAGGTTTCGGATACGGGTTTGCCGCCGCAAGGCGGCTTCATTTTGCTGAGGATTGGGGCCGGCAGATCCACCTCGATCCCGGGAATGCCTCCTCAGTTGGACCAAGACGAGCCATAGGCGCTGGGGTTTCGGCGCCGAGCCTTCCACCGGGGAGAGACCGTTCCGGTAGCGAGGCTAGAGTTCGCTGAAGGGTGGAGGGGTCGGTCGGACACGGCGACAGCAGACAGTGTAGCGAGCCGGCGCGAGGCCAGTGACATTCTGCTGATGAGTCAGGCGCTTCTCCATGCGGAATCCCAGATGCTCCACGAAGGCATCGACGCAGCGTGTGTTTGGTCCCCACCAGTTTGTCGGCTCATCGTTAAGCTCATTGCCGGGATAGAAGAGCATCATCGGCCATGAGTGCTCATCCTTCAAAGTGACGTGAGTCTCGAGGAGAAAGACATCACGGCATACGCTGGCCGCCCGATACAGGCCATAGAACGGGAACTTCAAGTGGTACAGGACTCCGTACATCAGGACGAAATCGAAGGTGCCAGAATCTGTAGGTTCGAGGTCGTAGACGGAGCGGACCCGATAGGTGACGCGGGATCCGAGAGTTCGGGCGGCGAAATTGAAGGCCTCTCTTGCGTCAGGGAAGCCGGGAGGATCCCGATCCATAGCCATCACAGGGGAGGCGCCTCGCCTCTCCGCTTCAAAGGCGAAGAACCCGTTCATGGTGCCGATGTCCAGCAAAGATTTGCCGCGCAGCTCCTCGGCAGAGGGAAACAGATACTTCTTTTCCCAGTCGGGCGTATCCGCTGACCAGCCAACTATCCCCGGCGTTGTGTAGTCCGGCGCGAGCTTGATGCAGTGGTACCAGTGCAGTTTCGAGGCCTCGGTCTTGATGTCGATGTCCAAGGGGGAATCTGGATGCACGGGAGGGCCCTGGGTAGCTCTCCGGGCGCGGCGCAAGAAGGATGGCAGCTTCATTGTCTTCTCCTCAGGCGGTCAGTCTCCAACTACGTCTCGCCAGAGCCGTGGGTGCCGATGGCCCCCCAAGTATAGCGCAAAAGGAGAGAGGTTGCCCTCTCCGCGGCCAGGCGCCATCGTGTGGCTCGCGGGGGGGACGGTGGTAGGTTTTCGCCTTGCGGTTTCGCCTTGAAGTTGCTAACATTTTGCCAGCCAATTTGGCTAGCAACCCTACTTCGGACCAGGCGGTTGTGGGTTCGAGTCCTGCCGGGGGCGCTAGCTTTTTCTACCTTAGGGTGCTATGGCGGAGAGGATAGGGCGAAGGTCGAGGCCGGACAGATCGCGCCTGTACGGGGTCGTCATCTGCGGGACTACTCTGGCTATCGCAGCCACTTTGCTGGAGGGGGTGCGAAGGCGCAGCTACTGGGCGCTGGCTGCCCCTCTTCTGGTGGGTAGCCTGGGGGTTCTTTCGGTGGCCTTCTGGATCGGATGGGTCCTTGCTATGACGCGGCTACAGGCTCTGACGCCGCAGCCGGATTCGGCTGGCACACCTGCTGGTAGACGGCTTCGGTCTGCAAAGCGGCCTTCCGCCAACTGAACTTCTCCAGGATCCTCTGCCTGCCCGCGTGCCCCATTCGCCGCCGCAGCTGGGCGTCTCTCATGAGGTTGTCCATGGCCTCGGCCAGGGCGCGGGAATCGGCTGGCGGCACGAGGATGCCGGTGACGCCGTCCTCCACCACCTCGGGCAGCGCCCCGCCGGAGGTGGCTACTACCGGCAGGCCGCAGGCCATGGCCTCGGCGGCGGGCAGGCCAAACCCCTCGTACAGGGAAGGGCAGACGCTCATCTGGGCGCGGCAGTAGTGGCGCACCAGTTGGGGCGTGGTAAGGCGCCCGGTGAAACGAACGCGGGTGTCCAGGCCGTAGCGGCGCGACAGGCGGGGAACCAGCTTCAGCTGCTGGCGCGGCCGATCGACAAGGATCAGGTGGTAGTCGGTGCTGTCGCGCAGGTGGCGCAATGCTTGGAGGAGATAGACGGCGCCCTTGTTGCGGTCCTCCGAATTGCCCACGTAGATGATGCTATTGTGCTCCTTTGACATCTTCAAGGGGCGGAACATCTCAGTGTCGATGCCGTTGTATATCACCTTCATCTGTGCTCTAGGGATGTCGAAGGCGAGTTCCACCATGCCGGCTGAGGCCTCCGATACGGTGATGATCGCATCCAGGCGGCGGGCGACGAACTCCTGCATGAAGAGAGGGTAGTGGTAGATCACGCGACGGATCTTCTCGATCGAGCCCTCGGCTTGGGCGACTGCGTTGCGCATGTCCACTGACAAGGGCTGGTGGATGGTGGCCACGAGCGGCACGCCGAAGCTCTTCATCAGCAGCAGGCCGATGCCCAGGCCCTGGTTGTCGTGAACCAAGTCGAAGGGCTTATGTCGGTGCAGCTCCTGGAACTTGGCCACCGCTCGCAGGCTGAAGGTGAACATCAGGGGCACAATGCCGACGCGGGTGGTGGTGAACTCGATCAGGTTCAGCGGATAGAAGAACTCCAGGGGATTGGGCCTGTTCAGGAACTCCTGGCGCGCTTCCAGGTAGCGGAGCCAGCTAAAGCTCTCCAGGCGGTGTACCTGAACACCCTCGGCCATGATGGGATAGGGAGGACCGGCGATGACGTGCACCTCGTGGCCTAAGTGGGCCAGTTCGCGGGTCAGGTAATGAAGATAGATGCCCTGCCCGCCAGAGTACATGCTGCCGTGATACATCAGGAAGCAGAGCCTCACGCTGCCCTCCCGTCAATCCTGGCGGCCGAACGCCGCTGCGGTCGGCGTGGCGGTGGCCACTCCTTGTCAGTGTCCCAAGCGGTGGGAAAGTGGCCAGCTCTGAGAGAAAACATCAGCGGGCAGTATCCGTCGGCTGCGCACTTTGCCGCTGGCGAATTCCTTTTCCGTAGCCAAATAGACCAACGACGGGAGTTTGGCGGACCATTGCTTCAATAAGAGGCGTTGGTTCCTGGCCTGAGCCCGCTCTGTGGCGCTCTGATTCTTGCCCATCGATATCCCATGGTGGTGTATAACAACGCTTCCACGATGTAGGACCAAGCCATACCCTTGCTCTTTGATCCGAAGACACATGTCGGTATCCTCATAGTATCCGCGCCGGTAGTCCTCGCGGAATCCGACCAGTTCGCTGCGCCCAAGGAGGCAAGCTGCCGTCAGCGTATCCACCTCCACCGGTCTTTCGTCCTCCCCAGGGCGTCCACCGATGTTGACGTGGTACGGCAGGAGGTCCTTTGCAAGAAACATCTTCCCATCATGCTGAATCCGACCGTCCGGGTACAAAAGGCGTGACCCGACAGCACCAACTTCGGGATGCAGGTCTAGCATCTCAACCAACGGCTCCAGCCACCCCGGCGTAAGCTCCATATCGTCATTGAGGAAGAGAACGTATGGCCTTGTGGCGAGGCGCAGACCCTGATTATTGAATGCGGCAAAGCCACGATTTGCCTTGTTGTTGACTATCTTCAGGTGGGGATAGTTGAGAGATTGCAGAAGGATGTTCGTCCCATCCTCACTAGCGTTGTTCACTATGATGAGCTCAAATCCAGGTGGCGTGTCGCGAAAGAGAGTGTCTAGCGTCCCCCTCAGATATTGGCAATTGTTGTGAGTACCGATGATAATGGATACCTTCTCCGACTTAGCTACCGTGGACAGCAGCTTATCCTTCATCACCTCATCACTGAAGTCATAGGAGCGTCGGCTGGCTTGTTGAGAGAGCTTCTTCCAGAGGGCAGGTTGTGTCGCCACTTCCCACGTTAGGTTCACAAGCTCCTCAACTGAACTGAAGAGAAAACCATGCTCTCCGTGGGTCACAATCTCCGGCGGTCCTCCAGAGTTGAAGACGATCGGGACCGCTCCGGCGGCCATCCCCTCTAGAATAGTCAGCCCGAAGTGTTCCTGAGCCGCCGGTTCCGACAGCGACAATCCTGTAGCATGCCAGTAGATCGAAGCCCTCGAATACAGGTCACGTAGCTCTGCGGCCGATAGGTTGGGCCTGATGTCAATGGGGGAGCCGCTGGCATGGCGGGCAAGATGGGAAGCGTACACCGCCTCGCCCTCATCCAAAGTAGCTCCCACGAGAACCAGGCGCCATCCTTCGAGCCCTCGACTGCACAACCGCTTAAACGCCTGTATCATCGCCAAATGAGCCTTGTCTGCAAACGCGGAAGGGAGCGTGAAACGGCTGACGTGTAGGATCATAGGCTCCTTTATGCCGGGGGGTAGCTCGTCAGGAGCGATGGAGGGGTAGATCACCATCACGTCCTGAGTTCCGTAACGCTCTCTAACGTGGGAAGCGGTGTAGTTGCTGTTGGCGATGTGCGTGATACCGCTGCCATCCTGAGCAACGAAGGGGAAGAACACTATGTTGAAGCTTTTCGGCGTTCTGGCAAGCACGATGCTCTCATTGGCCGCCGAGAGCCAGATATCGTAGTTGTCCTCCGCACCCGCAGCGTACCTCTTAACTTCAACGGTTCCGATATCGATGTTCAAATTCTGCCGGTACCATCGCTTGTCTCGCAGAGGTGTCCCAGGAGGAAGCAGCAGGTCCACGTCGTAGAAGTCGGAGAGAGCCAGCAGGAACTTCAGCACATGCACCGCGCCTCCTCCCACTGACCAGGAATGCTCGCCGTAGCAGCCTACTCGTAGCTTCTGCACTCGCGGTGCCGCGAAGATCGATTTCTCCGCCCGAGGCGCCGGACGGCCGCGCACTACTCGCGTTGCCCAGTGCAGCGGCTGCTTTATTAGCCTACTGGGCGGGGTACTCAGAGCCGAATACGTCCACTTCACTATTCGGATCGCCACGCGGTAGCGTAAGCTACCGGGTGGCGCGAAAAACCAAACCAACGACCGGATGCTCTGGACCAGCCGCCAGCTCGTCGAGCTCTCGACGTCTTTTAGGCGGCGCCGCAGGCTCTCGATCTCTTCTTGCCTAAGCCGTATTCCCCGTCGAAGCCGGGTCAGTTCCGCGCGACTCACATCGCGGGAATCTGTCCTCGGCCGGTCTTTGGAGGCCTGGGAATCCGCCGCCGGCTGCCGGGTAGAATCAGGTGAGTTGGCGTGGCCTGGGAGCGAACGCCGCTGCTGAGGCATAGACATATCCCCCTAGGCTACCGCTGTGGCCTCCGTGGGCGGGGCAGATATCCGAATTGCTGCACAATGGCCTCCAACCCTTGTACGAACCTTCGATACGTACGGCTCCTCAGTGAGTTCGGCGGGAACAGCCGGCGTATCCCCCGCCGGTACCTCTCCAAAAGGCGATAGCCGAAGGACCGTTGAAGAGATCCCATTTGTCGCCAGATGTCCTGGTAGGCTTCCCTCAACTCCATGATGGCGGCGTCCTTTTCCGCCAGTGACACATCACGCTCGGCGAGGTCAGCGTCGCGCTGGGCTAGCGTAGCCGCCCCCTCAGATAGGTCGGTCTTGAGCCTTTCGATCTCCGCATCACGTTGAGCTATCTCTTGAAGATAGTAACGCATCTCGTAGAGACTCGTCAGTACCACTTCTTGACCTGCCTCGGGTAAACGTGCGTCAGAACACAGACTCACCAAGTATAGTGTTTCTGATGGCGATTTGCCGACAGCTTTGAAGATGCTTGGCTGCCTCCCCAACGGCTTATCGGCTCCTTCCATCTCCTCGGGAAAGAAGACGGTGCTCGCTATCCAGTCATCTTGTGAGAGGGTCTCTACATATTGGAAATAGCCCGTCAGGGTTTGCTCAAACTCGGCGAACGTAAACTCCTTTGTATGAAACGGGTTTCCCTCCACGTAGACGTCCCTATTGGGAGTGGAAACGATGCACAAGCCGTCCTGGCGCAGAGCGCGCTTCACTTCGGCCAAGAAACGCTGATAATCAGGGACGTGCTCGATTGTTTCAAAGGATACGACGACGTCAAATTGGCTACTCCGAACAGGCAGCGATTCGGCATCTCCCACCACATAGGCTGGTTGGTACCTGGAATGGTGCTTCTTTCCGTATTTCACCGCTTCCGGTGACCGATCTATGGCCACAACTTCGGCTGCCCCAGCCGACTTCAAGATATCGGCTCCGTAGCCAACTCCGCTGGCCACATCCAGGACTCGCTTGCCTCTGACGAACCGAGTAGCGAACAGATAGCGGACAATGTGTTCGGCATAGACCACCGCTTCGTGGTGAGAAGCAGGTATCATCCGCTCGCCAGCGTCGGGTAGTCCTACTTCACGCATCTCCGGCTTCCTCTAGTCTCTGGCGTCACAGACTGTCCGAACCGTCCCTTCGTCTGGATGAGTTCAGTGGGGCAGAAGACCGGCTTGGCCATCGTTCGCTAGGAATCGCCCCCATCCGTCGGGCCTGCTGAGAACTCGAAGTGGCTCGACAGGTATTCGTCCACTACCTCCTGCGGCTCCCCCTCGACGGCGATGACCCCGTGGTTGAGGAGGACAGCCCGGTCGCAGAAGCGTTTCACGCTCTCCAGGTCGTGCGTGACCAGGACTATGGTCACCTGCTCCTGACGCAGCTTCTCGATGTGGTCGAAGCACTTTCGCTGGAATTCGGCGTCGCCCACCGCTAGCACTTCGTCGACGAGCAGGATCTCCGGCCTAACGTGGACGGCCACGGCGAAGCCCAGGCGCACGTACATTCCGGACGAATAGGTGCGCATGGGCTGGTCGATGAAGTTCCCCAGCTCCGAGAACTCCACAATCTCCGGTAGCTTCTCCTGGGCCTCCTTATGTGACAGGCCCAGGAGAACGGCGTTGAGCACGGCATTCTCCCGCCCGCTGATCTGAGGATGGAAACCAGCCCCCAGCTCCAGTAGGGGCGAGACGCGCCCCCGCACCGTGAGCTTTCCCTTCGTCAGAGGCGCAAGGCGGGAGACGATGCGCAGCAGGGTGCTCTTGCCGGCGCCGTTGGGGCCGATGATCCCCACACTCTCGCCCCGGCGGACCGTAAGAGAGACGTCCCTCAGCGCCCAGAAGGGCTGCCTGGCTCGGCTGTCCTTCAAGAAGGTCGGCAGGTGCAGAATGGCCTTCTTCAACTCCCTCACGCGCTGCGGGTAGAGGTAATAGCGCTTGGAGACGTTGTCCAGGGTGATGACCTCTTGGCCGTTATAGGGCGACTTCAAACTGTCCCTCGAGAGTCTTGAATGCGATGCTGCCGGCCACCAGAGCGATGCCGGCGAAGAGTAGGGCCGGCCAGATGTCTACGCCAGGAAGTTGGTCGTACAGAAACAGGTCTCGCCAGGCCTGAATGAGCGAGGCCATCGGGTTGAGATATATGACTGACCCGATCCTCTCCTTCACCAGGGAGAGCGGATACAGAATAGGGGTGAGGTACAACCAAAGGAGCATCAGGACCTCCACCAAGTGCTCTAGGTCGCGCAGGAAGACGTTGAAGGAGGCCACCAACAGGACGGCCCCAGCTAGCATCAGAAGCTGGATGGCCATGAGCAGGGGCACGCCGAGCAGCCACTCCGGGCCGGGGCTAAAATCCGCAGCCAACAGAAGCAGCGCCAGTATCGGAATCGAGAGGAGAAAGTGGATAAGCTGGCTGGTAATGGCCGAGAAAGGCAAGACGAAACGGGGGAAGTAGACCTTCTTGAGCAGGGCGGCGTTATTGGAGAAGGAGCCAGCGGAGAACTGGACCGAGGACTGGAACCAGGTCCAGGGGAACAAAGCCGACAGCAGGAACAGGACATAGGGAGCGTCTCCTACGTCTATCCGCAGCACCTTACTCAGGGCGAAGGAGAAGACCAGCGCCAGGAGTAGGGGCTTGGCAAGGGTCCACAGGAAGCCCAGGATGGTACCCTCATAGCGCAGCTTCACATCTCGCGCAGTTAGGAGCAGCAATAGCTCCCAGGTGCGGGCTAGCTGGGACAGATCGAAACCGCGCGGCGCAGCCACAGACACTGCTCGCACAGAATTCCCTCCAAAACCGTCACAATTCCAGACCGTAGCCTAGCAGGCCAGAAGTCACAAATCAAGGAACGACCGGCCGTCTCCAGGCTCGGTTGCGTTCGATACTAGGGGAAGGTAGAATACCCGTAGCCTAGTTCAGGCCGAGGTCTATGGCAAAGGACAAGCTCAAGGGCCTCATCCTCAGCGGCGGCAAAGGCGAACGTTTGCGCCCCTTCACTTATTCCGGCGCCAAGCAGCTGGTGCCTATCGCTAACAAGCCTGTCCTCTTCTACGCCATCGAGGACCTGGTGGGCTGCGGCATCACCGACATCGGCATCGTGGTAGGCGATACGCGGGCGCATGTGGAGGAAGCGGTGGACGACGGCAATCGCTTCGGTGCCAGGGTGACCTACATCCAGCAGGAGGCCCCTCTGGGCATCGCCCACGCTGTGAAGATCGCCGCCGATTTCCTGGCTGGCCATCCCTTCGTCCTCTACCTGGGCGACAACCTGGTGCTGGGCGGTGTAGCCCCCTTCGTGGAGCGCTTTCGGAGCGACTCCAGTAACTGCCAGATTCTTCTGAGACGGGTGGACACGCCTCAGAGCTTCGGTGTGGCTGAGTTGGTGGATGGCAGGGTGGCGCGGGTGGTGGAGAAGCCACGCCAACCGCCCAGTGATCTGGCGGTCATCGGCGTCTACATCTTCGACCAGCATGTGTTCGAGGCGGTGCAGCAGCTACGGCCTTCGGCGCGGGGCGAGCTGGAGATCACGGACACCATCCAGTATCTTATCGACAAAGGGCTGTCCGTCCAGGCTCAGGAGCTAGACCGATACTGGATGGACACCGGCAAGATGGGCGATATCTTAGAGGCTAACGCGGTCGTCCTCGATGCTTTGCCAGCGCGGAGGGAGGGCAGCATCGACAGCGCCTCGCGGGTGCGGGGCAAGGTGATCCTCGAGCACGGCGTCCAGGTGACCAACAGCGTCCTGGAGGGCCCACTCATCATTGGTGAGGAGAGCCGGATCGTCGATTCGCAAATAGGGCCCCGCACGTCCATCTATCATCACTGCCAGGTGGAGGGCAGCCGCATCGCCAACAGCGTGGTGATGGAGCACACACTGATCGAGCGCGTGAGCTACCGGATCGAGGACAGCCTCATCGGTCGCTATGTGGAACTGAGAGGGGAGGGTGGGGCGGAGGAGCGCCGTTGCGTCCTCACCCTGGGCGACCACAGCCAGATTACGGCGGCTTAAGGGCTTCTCATGCGCAGGATTCTGGTCACTGGTGGGGCAGGGTTCATCGGCAGTCACTTCGTGCGCCGCCTTCTGCGAGAGTACTCTGAATATGAGGTCATCAACGTCGACAAGCTTACTTACGCCGGCAACCGCGACAATCTGCGCGACGTAGAGGGCGAACCCCGTTATCGGTTCGTCCTAGGCGACATCTGCGATCGCCAGCTTATGGATGAACTGGTGAGGGAGGTCGACGCCATCGTCAGCCTGGCCGCCGAGACCCATGTTGACCGCTCGCTCTTGGGAGCGGACGCCTTCATCAGGACCGATGTTCATGGTACCTACGTGCTGCTTTGCGCTGCCCGGGAGCATGGCATCGAGCGCTTCGTGTACGTCTCTACCGATGAGGTCTACGGCGAGGCGCCTGAGGGCTACTCGTCTAGCGAAACGGACCCTCTTCAGCCCCGCAACCCCTACGCTGCCAGCAAGGCGGCCGCCGATATGCTCTGCCTGGCCTTCTTCGCCTCCTACGGCCTGCCGGTCGTTGTCAGCCGCGGCTCTAACACCTTGGGGCCTTGTCAGTACCCAGAGAAGATGATCCCCCTATTTGTCACCAATGCCCTGCGCGACGAGCCTCTGCCTCTGTATGGCGACGGCCGCCAGGTGCGCGACTGGCTCTTTGTGGAGGACCACTGTGAGGCCCTCGACCTGCTCCTGCATAAAGGGGCAGTGGGGGAAGTGTACAACGTCGCTGCCGACAACTATCGGCACAACATCCAGGTGGCCGAGGCCATTCTCGAACTGCTGGACAAGCCGCACAGCCTGATCCGCCACGTGGAGGATCGCCCAGGGCATGACAGACGCTACAGTCTGGACTGGTCGAAGATAAGGGCCCTGGGCTGGGCTCCTCGCTGTGGCTTCGATGAGGCCCTGGCCAAGACGGTCGCCTGGTACGGGGACAACGAGTCGTGGTGGCAGAAGGCGCGCTCGGGTGCCTATCAGGAATACTATCAGCGCCAGTACGGCTGGCGGCTGGAGGCGGCTGCTCGTCAGGAGGGAGAACAGTGATCGAGGGCGTGGAGATCAAGCAGCTCACCAAGCACGCGGACGAGCGGGGCTACTTGATGGAGCTTTTGCGCTGCGACGATGCCATCTTCCGTAGGTTCGGGCAGGCCTACGTGAGCTTGAACTACCCGGGCGTGGTGCGGGGCTGGCACTACCACAAGAAGCAGGACGACCACTTCGCGGTGGTGAAGGGCATGGTCAAAGTGGCCTTGTACGACGCCCGCGAGGGTTCGCCCACGCAGGGCCAGGTGGACGAGTTCTTCCTGGGAGAGCAGAACAGCATCCTGCTGAAGATTCCGGTGGGGGTCATGCACGGCTACAAGACGGTGAGCACCGAGCCCTCCCTCCTTATCAACTTCCCCAGCGAGCCTTACGACCCGCAGCAGCCGGACGAATACCGGCTCCCCTGGGACACCGATCAGATACCGTACGATTGGGCCATCAAGATGGGCTGAGGAGGTGGTGGTGTGCGCATCCTCATCACTGGTGGTCGCGGCCAGCTGGGCCGCGAGCTCCAGCAGGCGCTATCTGCGGAGACGGTGCTGGCCCAGGACCTGCCGGAGCTGGACATCACCGATGCGGCGGCGGTTGGCAGGGCCGTTCGCCAGTTTCGGCCGCACGTGGTCGTCCACGCCGCCGCCCACACCGATACGGCAGGCTGCGAGGCAGATCCCGAGCTGGCCATGCGGGTCAACGGCGAGGGCAGCCGGCAGGTGGCTCTTGCGTGTCGCAAGAACTGGGCCGCTATGCTGTACGTGAGCACCAACGAGGTCTTCGATGGCCAGAAGAGCGAGCCCTACCTGGAATCGGACGAGCCCAAGCCCATCAACGCCTACGGCCGGTCGAAGCTGGCGGGAGAGCGACACGTCCAATCCATCCTCGATCGCTTCTACATCTTGCGCACCGCCTGGCTATACGCCGCCGGGGGCAACAACTTCCCAGCCAAGGTACTGCGCGCTGTTGCCAACGAAGGCGAGTTGCGCTTCGTGACTGATGAAGTCGCCTCACCCACCTGGGCCCGCGACCTGGCTCAAGCCATCGCCAGGCTCATCGGTCGGCCGACCTACGGCATCTATCACCTGACCAATAGCGGCAGTTGCTCTCGCTATCAGTGGGCCGAGCGGATCCTGGAGCTGGCGGGCCGCGGCGATGTCGCGCTGCGGCCGGTCGTCCAGGCCGAGTGCGATCTGCCCTATCGCAAGCCGCCCTATTCAGAGCTGGCCAATCGGGCGGCGGCTGCCCTGGGCATCGTCTTGCGGCCCTGGCAGGAGGCTCTCCAGGAGTACTTCCTCACCGCCCCGGCCGGGTCGGGTCGCTAGGGGGCCGTCCGTGGCTGCTCAGGACAGGGTTCTTCCCTCCGTAGCCATCGTCACCATCAACTACAACAGCACGCTCTACATCGAGGGCTTTCTGGCATCGTTGCAGGCGGTCGCCTATCCCAACTACCGGCTGGTGGTGGTGGACAACGCCTCCAGCGACGGCTCGCCCGAGGAGATATCGCGGCTGTGCCCGCAGGCGGCGCTGATGCGCAACGGGGAGAACCTGGGGGTTAGCGGCGGCCACAACGTGGGCATCCACCACTGCCTGGAGCAGGGCTTCGACTACATTCTCTTCCTGAACAACGATACGGTGGTGAGCCAGGACTTTCTGGATCGCCTGGTGGAGAGCGCCGACGAGCGGACGATGGTGGCGCCCAAGACCTATCTCCACGGCCAGCCGGGCTTGCTCGACGATACGGTGGGCGACTTCGACTGGCGGCGAGGTGTCTGGCGGGGTTGGCTCTACGGCAAGCCAGAGCCCCCTGGGT
Organism: Dehalococcoidia bacterium; assembly: GCA_020356025.1. Taxonomy (GTDB): domain Bacteria; phylum Chloroflexota; class Dehalococcoidia; order SM23-28-2; family SM23-28-2; genus SM23-28-2. The sequence continues at coordinate 801,602 of CP070630.1, forward strand.
TCGAGCGGCCGCGAGAGGTGAGCATGGCCAGCCTGTGCTGCCTGCTGGTTCCCGCGGCTGTCTTCCGCGACGCGGGCCTCATGGACGAGCGCTTCTTCATGTACTACGAGGATTTCGACTTCGTAGCGCGGGCCAAGGCAGCAGGCTATCGCCTTCGCCTCAATCCGGCGGCGGTCATCCACCATCGCAAGGCAGCCTCCAGCGGCGGTGTGGAATCGCCGTTCAAGGTCTACTATGCCAGCCGCAATCGTCTCTACCTTATGAGGAAGCACTCCTCCCGCCTGCGCTTTTCGCTATTCCTGGGCTACTTCCTGGGGACTCGTGTTGGCTACTTCGTGTCGTATCTCGCTAGGGGTCAGGGACGGCAACTGAAAGCCATGCTGATGGGCATCGCCGATTTCTTCCGCGGCCGCCTGGGGCGGACGCGCGAACTGGCCCATTTTCGTTAGGGGGCATTCGAAAGTGCGTATCGCCATTGACGCCACTTCGGTTCCCCGCCAGAGAGCGGGTGCCGGCACCTACATCTGCAATCTGGTGCAGGCCCTGGCGCAGGTGGACAGGGAGAACACGTACTTTGTCTTCGCCAAGCGTGAGACCTTCGATGGCCGCAGCCTGCAGAGAGATGGTTTCCGACTGGTGCCCGTACGGCTGCCCTCGCGGCTGGCCAGGATGCTGTGGGAGCAGGCGATGCTGCCGCTGCATCTTAGCCGCCTGGGCGTAGATGTCCTCCACTCGCCCCACTACACGACGCCGCTGGCGTCCGCTGGCTGTCGACGGGTGGTCACCTTCCACGACGTTACGTTCTTCCTCCTGCCCCGCCGCTATCCTGTCCTGCGTCGACTCTACTTTCAGGGGGCGAGCCGCGCTGGCGCGCGCCTGGCCGATCTCGCCATCGCTGTCTCCGAGACAGTGAGGGGCGATGTCGTGCGTCATCTGGGCCTGCCGGCCGAAACGGTACGGACGGTGCCGCTGGCGCCGGGGCCCGGCTTCCAGCCGCTGGAGGATTCGGCTAGGATGGAGGCGGTTCGCAGCAGGTATGGGCTGCCGCCCAGGTTCATCCTCAACGTAGGCACGCTGGAGCCGGGCAAGAATCAGGCGACGCTGGTGCGCGCTTTCCCTAGGCTCAAGGGTGAGGGTCTGGAGCAGGGGCTGGTCATCGCGGGGCAGAAGGGTTGGATGTACGAGAAGCTGTTTCGGCTGGTGGATGGCCTGGGTCTGCGGGATGACGTGCGCTTCGTCGGCCACCTGCCCGAGGACGATCTCGCGGCGGTCTACAACATGGCCGACCTGTTCGTCTTCCCGTCGCTGTACGAAGGCTTCGGTCTGCCGCCGCTGGAGGCGATGGCCTGCGGCCTGCCGGTGGTGGCCTCGAGCGCGCCGGCCCTGGCCGAGGTGCTCGACGGCGCCGCTCTGCTGGTGGATGCCTGCGATGCGAGCGCTTTGGCCGAGGCATCGGCCAAGGCGTTGAAGGACAAGCGCTTACGCTCCCGTCTGCGCAGGCAGGGCCTGAAGCGGGCCAGCCAGTTCTCGTGGGAGCGAACGGCGCGCGGGACGGTAGCCGCCTATGAAGCGGCCCTAAGCTCAACAAGGGACTAGCTGGTGGACCTATCTGTCGTCATCGTCAGCTTCAACGCTAGGGACTATCTGCGGCGCTGTCTGGGCTCGCTGTACGAACACACGGAAGGCATCGCCTATGAGGTGATCGTGGTGGACAACGCCTCCTGGGACGACAGCGCCCAGATGGTGGAGAACGAGTTCTCCCAGGCGAGCCTCATCCGTTGCCCCGCCAACGTGGGCTTCGCCGCCGCCTGCAATCGGGGCATCGCGCAGAGCAAGGGCGAGTTTATCCTGCTCCTGAACCCCGACACAGAGATCGCCGAGAACGCTTTCGCTCCGATGGTCGCCTACTGTCGCCAAGAGCCGCAGGTGGGTATCCTCGGCCCCAAGCTGCTCAACAGCGACGGCTCGTTACAGCTCTCCTGCCGGCGCTTCCCCAGCCATCTGACCGGCCTGTTCAATCGCCAGTCCATCCTCACCCGCCTCTTCCCCCGCAATCGATTCTCCAGCCGCTATCTGATGTCCGACTGGAACCACGACAGCATCGCGGAGGTGGACTGGCTGTCAGGAGCCTGCACGCTCCTCCGCCACCAGATGCTGGCGGACATCGGCTTCCTGGACGAGGGCTTCTTCATGTACATCGAGGACGTAGACATCTGCTATCGGGCTCATCAGGGCGGCTATCGGGTGGTCTACTTCCCCCAGGCAGTGGTGACCCACCACATCGGCAGGAGCAGCGACACTCTGCCTAACAGGAGCATTCTCCAGTGGCACCGCAGCATGTGGCGCTACTACCGCAAGCACATGCGCAGCAATCCTCTGGTGGACGGGCTGACCCTGGCGGGCATTGGCGCCCGCTGTGGCTATCAACTGGTGCTTCAGAACGGGCGGCGCTTGCTGGCGGGCAGGGGACGATCCTCGTAGGGTATCTCCGGCTCGTCCGACTCTGGTGGCGGGGGCTGGCGCCGGATACCGACGGCGGAGGCGAGGGCACCTCGCAGGAATGTCAGCGAGGCGCTGTTCCACAAAGAGCTGGCGTAGCCAAGCCGGAAGAGGACAGCAGTGATAGCAGCGCCGAAGGCAAAGAAGGCCAGGAACTCGGCTGCGGTTGCTTCGAGATAGTGGATCGTGAGCGCTGCCCCCGAGAAAAGGATGCAGAGGGCATAAAGGGAGAGGACGACCGCTCTATCGCTGAGTCCCCTTTGCTCCAGCCGATGCTGGATGTGGTCCAGGTCACGAACGAAGGGGTGTCGCAGGTCCGCCAGCCGTCTCACGAAAGCGAGCAGTGTGTCCAGGATGGGGAAGCCCAGGGCGACAATGGGCACGCTGATGAACATGCTGCCGGTGACACCGACGGAGCCCTCGATGGCCAGGGCCGCCAGCAGGAAGCCCAGCAGCAACGCCCCTGAGTCACCCAGGAGGCGCGAGGCCGGCGGCAGGTTGAGGGGGAGGAAGCCAGCGCAGGCTCCCGCTACCGCCACCAGCTGAGCGGCCACCAGCGGGTTGTCCACATTGGCGGTGATGAAGGCCAGGGGAACGGCCACTATGATCGCTACACCAGCCGCTATCCCGTCCTTGCCATCGATGAGGTTCATGGCGTTGGTGAGGAACACCAGCCAGAGGATGGTCAGCGCGGGAGCCGTCCACCCCAGGGAAAAGGTGGCGCCCCAGGGCAGGGAGACATCCTCGATGCGGTAGCCGATGACGAATACTAGGGAAGCGGCTGCTATCTGCACCAGGAACTTGATCTTGAAATCCACCTCCCGGAAGTCGTCTAGGAGGCCCAGGAGGAGGATCATCAAGGCGGCACCCAGCAGGCCAGCCGTCTCCCCCTTCTGGGAGGCCAGCAGGTCGGAGAGGTCGGACGAGACCAGACAGACCAGGAGGGGCGCGAGGAGGAAGGCAGCGAAGATAGCCAGGCCGCCCGCCCGCCGCCTGCCCAGGCGGGCTTCAGCCGGCCGAGCCAGGCGGTGGAGGGGAAGAAGGGCTGTCAGGCCCCAGGCGCCTGCCGCGGCCAGCACGAAGACGAGAACGTAAACGTCAGGGCCAAGGCTGGGCATCGTAACAGCTTACTCTAGCAGGTTGGCAGCAATTGCGCCATATCTCGCCGATGCGATGGTCAGGTAGCGAGGACCAGGCCCGAGGCCAAGAAGTAGGCGCCCAACCCCAGGATAAAGAGGCCGCAGACAACGATGATGCCCCGGTAGACAAGTCCGCTCATCATGCGTCTACCGCTGGCCAGGATGAAGGCCAGCAGAGTGAGCCAGAGTATGTCCGACAGGATGTGACCGACGTAGAAGGAGACTACCCCGGCAGCACCTTGCTCCAGGGATTGGCTGATGAAGGCAGAGCCCACACTGGCCCACCAGGCCACCCAGCCCGGGTTGAAGACGCTCACTAGGATGGCGGCAGACATCAGCACCGCCGCCACTCTCGGTAGGGATTCGCTGGCGGAGCGGCCGCCAGTCAGGGGAAGCAGCCAGCGCCGCCGCCAGGAGTTGCTATAGGCGACGGGGCCGGGGTTGTTCGGCGAGGGCGAATGGCCGAGGGGGGCTGGCTGTTCGGGTGGCCTGCTGAGAATGTATAGTCCCATCCAGAGGAGGAATAGCCCGCCGGCAATGCCAACGCCAGCCTTAACCGGATCCTCAACCAGGAAGCGGCTGAGGCCCAGGGCCAGCGCGATTACCAGCGCCAACTCGATCAGGCAGTGGCCGGCGGCCAGCAGCGGCCCGGCCCAGAAGCCGCGCTGCATGCTTTCGCGGACGGCCACGGTAGTGAGCGGGCCGGGCATCAGCGCGCCAGTGAAACCCACGCCGAAGGAAGTAACGAAAATGGCTGCTAGGGCTGCTGCGGACATCCTTTCTAGTGTTGCATTGTTTTGAAAGGTTCGTCAACGCGGGGCAAAAACGCTTGACGGATAGGGTGTTAGGATGTAGAATCCGCGCGATAAGTGAGCGTTTCGCCCGTGCCCGTGGTGCATGGGCTAGGCAATTAGTTGCGGGACAGCGGGGGCCCGCGATCAAAGGAGGCATACATGCGGATGTTTCGAGTAGCGCGGTACTGGCTGCTCGCGCTAGCGATACTGCTTGCAGTTGCGTCGCTGGCTCTTCTTCCCGCTTGCGAGGACGAGGAGGAGGAGACTCCGACGCCGGCGGCCAGCCCAGAAGTGACTCCGGGTGAGACTCCGGCGGTTACTCCGACGGTGGGAGGGCCCCTGAAGATCGGCCTGTTGGGGCCGCTCACGGGAGCTCTTGCGCCCTTTGGGCCGGACTATGTGAACACGGCCAACCTGGCACTTGACCACATCAATGCCGCCGGCGGTGTGCTGGGTCAGGACGTTGAGTTAGTCGTCGGAGACACGGGGACGGCGCCGGAGCAGGGCGTGGCCGAGGCACGGCGACTGGTGGACATTGCTGGCGTACACGCCATCGTGGGGGCGGCGGCCAGCGGTGTGACCCTTCCGATAGCGGAATCAGTCACCGTACCCAACAAGATCCTCCAGATATCCAACGCTTCGACTTCGCCGGCTCTGACCGACGTCGCAGACGACGATTACCTGTTCCGCACGCCGATCTCCGACGCAGCCCAGGGCGTAGTTCTGGCCGATCTGGTGGAGGACCTGGGCTTCACCAGTGTCTGCACGATGTACGTTAACAACGCCTACGGCCAGGGGTTGAGCGAGAACTTCGCGGCGGCGTACACCGGCACGGTCACAGCGCAGGTGTCCCACACCGCCGAGACCGCCACTACCTACGCGTCGGAGCTGGCCCAGTGCGTTGAGGGCGATCCCGAGGCGCTCCTGGCCCTCAGCTATCCCACGGGGCAGGCCGACGTCTATCTGAAAGAGGCCATTGAAGGGGCGATCATCGACCAGTTCGTGTTCTGTGATGGCACCAAGAGCGATGTGTTGTTCAACGAGCTGGGCTGGGAGTTCTTCGATGGGATGCAGGGCACGGCCCCTGGCGCCCTGGAGACCGAGTTTGGCTCGACCTTCGATGACGCCTTTGAGGCAAAATACGGATACATCTACCAGACTCCCTTCAACCGCGAGGCCTACGACGCGATAGTCACGATCGCTCTGGCGGCGGAGAAGGCTGGCTCCACGGACCCCACGGCCATCCGCGACGCTCTGCGGGATGTCGCCAACGCTCCGGGCGAGGCGGCCGGACCGGGTGTTGATGGCGTTGCCAATGCCCTGGCGGCGGTGCAGGCCGGCACCGACATCGACTACCAGGGTGCAGCCGGCTCCATCGAATTCGATGAGAACGGGGATATCCTGGTAGGAGCCATCGAGATCTGGCGGGTGGACGCGGCCAGCGAGACGCTCGTCACTGACTCGCGCGTACAGGTAGACCTGACCACGGGGGTGCTCACTCCCATCGAAGACTAGTTGCAGCGGCGCCCAAGGTCTTAAGCGATAGCCCGGAAGACCACGTCTTCCGGGCTATCCTTGTCACTCACTGCTGGCCGTCAGCGTCAGTCAGGCGGGGGCTCGTCTGGGGGCTGTGGCTCTGCCGTTGGCCCGCGGGGCCGTGGTCCGGTATCGCGTCCAATGAACAGCGATACCTTTCGCTCCTCGGGGATGAGGCCAGCGGGTCGCAACAGGAGAACAATAACGATGAGGCTGCCGATGAGCAGGTCGCGGACGAAGAAGATGCGGCTCCTCACGAACTCCGGCATGTCGTAGCCTTGAAGCTGGAGGGAGATAGTCCAGATTCCCCAGACAATGTAGGCGCCCAGGATGGCTCCCCTGTTGTTGCCGCTGCCGCCGACCATGAGCATGACCCAGAAAATGAAGGTGGCGAAGAAGGGGGTAAAGGTGTCGGGAGAAACGGAGCCGCGCTCGTAGGCGTATATGGAGCCGCCGATGCCCATGATCATGGCGCCGAAGATGAAACCCTGCATCTTGAAGCCGAACACGTTCTTGCCGCTGGCGGCGGTGGTCAGTTCGTCCTCGCGCAGGGCCCTGAGGACGCGTCCCCAGGGCGAGCGAATGCCTCTCTCGACGGCAACGAAGACGACGATGAGGACAAGGACGGCGATTCCGAAGTAGACGAACTTGTAGTCGTCGGGTTCAAAGAAGTCGTGGAAGGGGCGAGGGATGCCGATGAGTCCGCGGGCGCTGTTGACCAAGCCTCGCTCCTCAAGGACGACGGCGCGCAGCAGCTCGGCGATGCCAATGGTGCTGATGGCCAGGTAGTCCGCACGCAGTCGCAGGGTGGGAATGGAGAGGGCAAAGGCCAGTGCCCCGGCCATTAAGGCGGCGGCGACGCTGCCGAACACGAAGGGCAGCCATTGGCCGCTGTCAAGGAAGGGGAGGAAGGCGAGGCTGTCGCCGAAGCCGCCGATGTACCGGACGAATTCGCTCTCAGCGGGAGATTTGGTGAAGACGGCGGCCGTGTAGGCGCCGACCATGAAGAAGCCGGCGATGCCGAAGTTGAAAACGCCGGTGTAGCCCCACTGGACGTTGAGGCCCAGGGTAATCACGGCGAAGATGGCGACGGTTGTGGCGAATGCGGTCAGGAAGCTGATAACGCTGTCGAAGTTCCAGCCCGAGCGCTCCGCCGGCATTATGATTACGGCAGCCGTTATCGCCAGGAACGAGAGCGGGGTCAAGAGCCTCTCAGCCTTCATCACGCCTTAGCTCCAAACAGGCCCTGAGGCCGCACCAAGAGCGTGAAGATCATGATCACCACGGCCACTGAGAACTTATAGGCGGGGGCCAGCGGCAGGATTTCTAGCCCGCCTATGGAGAGGTCTATCCCGACAGACACCTCCTGACTTATGCCTATGATCATCGCCCCTGCCAGGGCGCCCTGGGGGCTGCCGATTCCCCCCAGGATAGTTGAGGCAAACAGGGGCAGGAGGAGGACGAAGCCCAGGATGGGGTTAAGCTGGGTCTGGAGAGCCAGGAGCACCCCGGCTACCGCCACCAGGGCGCCACCTATGACCCAAGTCCAGGTGAACACCTGCTCCGTATCGATGCCGGAGACACGCGCCAGGTCGGGGTTATCGGTTACGGCGCGCATGGCCTTGCCCAGCTTGGTGCGGAACAGGAGGAAATAGACAAGAACCGTCAGGACGATGGCCACCGCAAACATGAAGATCTGGTCCGCCTTGAGGGTGATGGTGGTGAAGCCCAGGTCGTACTTGTCAGCGATGTGGATGCCCGACACGTACACGCGCGGGTCCGGTCCCCAGATGATGAGCATGAGGGCACGGGTGACCATGGCTAGGCCCAGGGAGGTGACGGCAAAGACGACGATGCTACTGCCCCGCTTGCGTAGGGGGCGGTAGACGAGGTGATTCAATGCTACAAGGAATAAGGCGATGACCACTGCGGCAACGAGGGTGCCGATAATGAGGCCGTAGCCGAAAGTGAGCTTGCCAATGGGTTCGAGGGCGCCGGGCAGGGAGCCTATGCTCCAGGGAAGCTCGGTATCTTCCCTAGCGGTGCGGGCAACCGTGCCGGTCAAGACAAAGAAAGCGACGTAGGCGCCGAGCATCATCGTGTCGCCGTGAGCGAAGTTGGCGAATTTCATGATCCCGTAGATGAGGGTAAGACCAATGGCGCCCAGGGCCAGGATGCTGCCCACGATGATCCCTATTACAACAAGTTGGGCCTCAGAGGTGATCGCCCATAGTACCAGGGCAGCGAAGATCAGCCATATGGCGGCTGCGCCCAGTATGTCGAATAGCGCAGGATATCTTTCGCGGGCGTTCCGTAGGGCCTTGGTCAGCGGTTCAACGAAGGTGGTGATGAGGATCTGTACGATAGCTTGGACCAAGAGCCTGCTCCCTAGCCCCCTAGGTAGGCCTTACCCATCTCTTCGTTGTCCAGCAGGCTTTCGCCGGTACCTTCCAGACGGTTCTGGCCCATGGCTAGAATGTATCCCCTGTGGGACAGCTTCAACGACTCTCTAGCGTTTTGCTCCACCATAACGATTGCCACTCCGGAGCGATTTATATCCAGGATCTTGGAGAAGACCAACTCCACCATGTTGGGCGCGAGGCTGGCCGAGGGCTCATCAAGCAGGAGAATGCTAGGCTCAAGCATCAGGGCGCGGGCCAGGGCCAGCATTTGCCGCTGCCCTCCCGATAGCTTTCCTGCTCGGGTATAGCGCCGTTCGAGCACATCGGGGAAGAGAGCCAAGACTTCTTCGATCTTTGGGCGGTAGTCGTCGCGGCGGATGAATGCGCCCATCTCCAGGTTCTCCTGGACGGTGAGCGAAGGGAAGACGTTGTCGGACTGAGGCACGTAGCACATGCCTTTACGCGCCATGACTTGGGGAGACTTACCGGTTACGTCCTCGCCGCCGAAGAAGACCTTGCCGCGCTTGCAGGGAAGCAGGCCGAAGACGGTCTTAAGGAGGGTGGACTTGCCTGCCCCGTTGGGCCCGATGATGGTAACAATCTCTCCCTCTTCCACCTTAATGGAGACACCATGCAGGATTTCCACCTCGCCGTAGCCTGACACCACTTCGCGGGCTTCCAGCACGGTCACTGGTATTGCCCTCCTAGATACGCCTCGAGGACGCGTTCGTCAGCCTTGATCTCTTCAGGCATGCCTTCGGCGATCTTTTCACCCTCGCCCAAGACTATGACCGGGTTGCACAAGCGAGTCACCAGGTCCATGTCGTGCTCGATGATGAAGAAGGTGATCCCCTTCTCATAGCACAACTCCTCGATGGCGGCCACCAGGCGCTTCATGAGGGTGGGGTTGACTCCTGCTCCCGGCTCGTCCAGGAGAACCAACTGGGGGTCGCACATGAGGGTGCGGGCCAGCTCCAGAAGCTTCTTCTGCCCCGAGGAGAGGTTTCCAGCGAACTCGTTGCGCAGATGCCACAGGTCGACGAAGTCCAGCACCTCCAGGGCCTTCTCCTGGATTGCCCGCTCCTGCCTGCGCACTAGGAAGGGCAGCAACCAGGGGCCCCAGAGCTTCTCGCCTAGCTGCTCGCCGGGCACCAGCATCAGGTTCTCGAGAACGGTCATCCATTTGAGTTCCCGCGGCACCTGGAATGTGCGGACGATCCCCTTCCTGAATACCTTGTGAGGGGGAAGGCCGTCAACCCGCTCGC
>CP070630.1:811336-820148 GCA_020356025.1 Dehalococcoidia bacterium
CACCTCGGCGAGCTCCGCTATCGCCTCATCGTCTCGGCCCTTTCCGTTGTCGCCACCACCGGCGCCTCCCTCTATTTCGCCGGCCGCATGCTCAACTTCCTCAAGCAGCCCGCCGAGGACCGCAGCGACGCGTTCTTCCCCATATTCACCGAGCCCATGGAGGGCCTGGTTGCCCACTTCCGGATCGCCCTCATGGCTGGCATCACCTTCGCCATGCCCATGCTCATCTACCAGACGCTGATGTTCGTCACCCCCGCCCTCACCAGCAAGGAGAAGCGCTGGGTGTACGCCATCGTCTTCGGCGCCACCCTGGCCTTCGCCGCCGGAGTGGCCTTCGCCTTCTACGTCGCCCTGCCGCCGGCCCTCGGCTTTCTCCTCAACTACCCCGAAGACGTCGCCGAGCCCCACATCAAGATCGGCAGCTACGTCGACTTCGTGACCCGCCTTCTCCTCTGGACGGGCATCGTCTTCGAGACGCCCCTCGTGATCATGGGCCTGGCCCGCTTCGGCGTGGTGAGCTCCCGCCAGCTTCTGCGCTTCTGGCGCTACGCCATCGTCGGAGCCTTCGTCCTAGCGGCCATCGTCACCCCCAGCATCGACCCCGTCACCCAGTCGTTCGTGGCCGGCCCGATCATCGTGCTGTACGGGCTGGGCGTTGTCCTGGCCCGCCTAGTCGAGCCGCGGCGGGGGTAGACCCCCGCATTTGACGACCTTGCCCCTTCGTGCTAATATCCATTCGAAAGGTTGTTCTTGACCGCCCCTTCCAGGGTGCGGGCAATTGTGTATTTAGGGAGTTCTTTACCGTTTACGGCTTAGAAAATGTCGGCTCTCACAGAGCTCTACGATAAGATAGCCGCCTGCCCCGACTGTGACCTGAGCCGCAGCCGCAATCGTGCTGTCCCCGGTGAGGGGCCGGAGGACGCCGAGATCATGTTCGTCGGGGAGGCACCGGGCTTCTACGAGGACCAGCAGGGTCGCCCCTTCGTCGGCGCCGCCGGCCGCCTTCTGGAAGAGCTCCTGGCCTCCATCGGCCTTAGCCGCGACCAGGTCTACATCGGCAACGTCATCAAGTGCCGCCCGCCCGAGAATCGAGATCCCCTACCCAAAGAGGTCGAGGCCTGTCGCAAGTGGCTCGCGCGCCAGATCGAGCTGATCAAACCGAAGGTTGTTGTGCCCCTGGGGCGCTTCTCCCTGGGCTGGTTCTTCCCGAACGAGTCCATCGGCCGGACGCACGGCCACGCCCGCTGCCGCGACGGCATCTACTATCTGCCCATGTACCACCCTGCAGCCGCCCTGCACGCCGCCAATATGCGCCGATCCATACAGGAAGACTTCCACAAGCTCCCGCCCGTCCTCGAGGAGGCACGCAAGGGGCCCAAGGAAGAAGTGCCGGAGCCCCAACAGATGCGCCTCTTCTAGTTTGCTGAGCCATGGCTAAAAACAAACTGCGGCTAATCCCCCTGGGCGGCCTGGGGGAGATCGGCAAGAACATGATGGTGATGGAGCTCCCCAATGACATGATCATCATCGACGCCGGCCTCATGTTCCCCAAGGAAGAGATGCTGGGAGTCGACCTCGTGATCCCCGACATCTCCTACGTCCGCGAGCGGAAGAAGAAGCTGCGGGCCATCATCATCACCCACGGCCACGAGGACCACACGGGTGCGCTGCCTTATGTCCTGCGAGACCTCCGAGCGCCCATCTACTGCACCAGGCTCACCCACGGCCTCATATCGGTCAAGCTCAAGGAGCACAAGCTCCTCAAGGAGGCCGACCTGCGGACGGTGAGCCCCGGCGAGAAGATTCGCCTCGGGGCCTTCCAGGTGGAGTTCGTGCGGGTCACCCACAGCATTCCCGACTCCTGCGGCCTGGCCATTCGCACACCCATAGGCACCGTAATCCACAGCGGCGACTTCAAGCTGGACCACACGCCGGTGATGGGCGAGCCCACCGACCTACCCCGCTGGGCCGAGCTGGGCAACCAAGGCGTTCTCCTGCTCCTATCCGACTCCACCTACGCTGAGAGCCCCGGCTACACCCCCTCGGAACAAGTGGTGGGCGAGTCCCTGGACCGCATCATGGCCACCGCACCCGGACGGGTCATCGTGTCCACCTTCGCATCCCTCATATCGCGCGTGCAGCAGGTCATCGACGCCGCCTATCGCAACGACCGCCGCGTGTTCGTCACCGGCCGCAGCATGGTGGACAACGTGCAGATGGCCCTGGAGCTGGGCTACCTCAGCGCGCCCGAGAATGTGCTGACTCCCATCGACCAGCTTTCCCGTATGCGGCCCCAGAAAGTTGCCATCATGACGACCGGCTCCCAGGGAGAGCCCACCTCCGCCCTGGTGCGCATGGCCAGCCGCGACCACCGCCACATCCAGATCGCCCCCGGCGATACCGTGGTCATGTCGGCCAGCCCCATTCCAGGCAACGAGATGCTCATCAACCGTACCCTCGACAACCTCGGTCGCCTGGGAGCCCACATCCTATATACCCGCATCGCCGATGTTCATGTACGCGGGCACGCCGCCCAGGAAGAACTGAAGATGCTCCTGAGCCTGGTGAACCCCCGGTTCTTCGTCCCCATCCATGGAGAATACCGCCACCTGATGACCCACGCCCGCCTGGCCCAGACCATGGGCCTAGCCCAGGACAATGCCTTCATCCTGGAAGACGGCGACATCCTGGAGTTGGACGGCAAGGGCGGCAAGGTGGTCGGTCGGGTGGCGGCCGACCACATCTACGTGGACGGGCTGGCTGTGGGGGTGAACCAGGTGGTGCTGCGCGACCGCCAGCGCCTGGCCAGCGACGGCATCATCGTGGTCATCCTGACCGTGGACAATCACACCGGCCGCCTGGTAGGCCAGCCGGATGTTGTGGCCAAGGGATTCATGGACACCGAGGGGGCCGAGGAGATACTGGTCAACTCCCGAGAACAGGTGGCGCGAGCCCTGAAAGGCGCGGACCACCACTCTGAGTGGGCCGAGGTGAATGCCCGCGTCAGGGATGCGCTGGCCAAATACCTCTATCGGGAGACCCGCACACGGCCGATGATCCTGCCCCTGATAGTGGAGGTGTAGGGAGACTATGGCCAGGGCAAAGGCGCGACGATCAACCTACCGCCGCTCGACGGCGGCACGTCGCGGCTCCCCCGGCTACCCGACCCTCGCCGACAGGCGAAAGGTCAGCCGCTGGCTGATCGTCGCTGCTGTCGTCTTCGTCCTCATCCTCATTCCTTTCGTGGGCCCCACCATCGGCGAGGCCATCCTGGACTTCCGCGACGCCCTGGTGACCCGGTTGGGGCTGGCCGTACTCCTGCTGGTGATTGGCCTGGCGGTGAACGGCTGGCTGGCGTTGGCCCGCCGCTTCACCCTATCGCGTACCTTCTGGCGCCGCTGGGTGGGCAGCGTCCTCCTGGCCGTCAGCGTCTGCGGCATCATGGCCCTCTTCCGCCCCGACTGGTCGGTGGGCAGCACCTCCATGTCCGAGGTCACCGCTGGCGGCGACTTGGGCCATGCCATGATGGGCAGCCCCATCGGCATCCTCGTCTGGCTGAGCCTTACCTCCCTGGGGATCGTCCTGCTCTGGCCACGCCAGGTGGTCTGGCTAACACAGCACCTGCCTGACCTCTGGCGGTCGCTGGTGCAGATGCGTCTACCCGAAGAGGTCGCGTCCGGCCTGCAATCGTTGGGCTCGATCTTCTTGCCCAAAGCGGAGCCCAGCAGCTCAGAGCCCTTCCCTGCCCTGCCCGAAGGGTGGGAAGAGGAGCCGACCGCCACGACGCCGGAGACCGTCGTGCAGGAGGAGGTTCCCGTCCAGGAGGCACCTGCCCAGGAGGCAGAGGAAGCCGCCTCGCCCACGGAGCCAGCAACTGCCACCGCCGAGCCCTCCGTGACCGGACGGCCGGCCGCTCACGGCTGGGAGTTGCCCCTCCTGGACATCCTTCAGCCGCCGCAAGAGATCGAAGTCAAGCACATGGACAACACCGCGCGGGCCCAGCTCATCGAGGAGACTCTGGCCAGCTTCGGCGTCGACGCCCGCGTTATCCAGATAAACCAGGGGCCCACCATCACCCAGTTCGGCATAGAGCCCGGCTGGGAGGTGAAGACCCGCACGGTCATCGACCGGGACAGCCGCGGGCGGCCGATCTACGACAAGGATGGCAACCCCAAGTACAAGACGGAGGTCGTATCCAAGACACGGGTGCGGGTAAGCCAGATCACCTCTCTCGCCAACGACGTGGCCCTGGCCCTGGCTGCTCCCACCATCCGCATCGAGGCGCCGGTACCCGGCAAGCCGGTGGTAGGCATCGAGGTCCCCAACAGCGCCCCCTCGCTGGTCACCCTGCGCAGCGTCATCGAGACTACCGCCTTCCAGCGCATCGCCGCTCGCTCCAAGCTGGCCCTGGGCCTGGGCAAGGGTGTGTCCGGCGAGACGGTGGCCGCCGACCTGGGCCGCATGCCCCATCTCCTGGTCGCTGGCGCCACCGGTAGCGGCAAGAGCGTCTGCATCAACTCCATCATCGCCTGTCTGCTGATGCACAACACCGCTGAGGACCTGCGCTTCGTGCTCATCGACCCCAAGCGGGTAGAGCTGGCCGCGTTCGCAGCCATCCCCCACCTGGCCTTCTCACGCATCGTGATAGATCCAGAGGATGTGGTGAGCACCCTTCAGGCCGTCATCCACGAGATGGAAAGCCGTTATCGGCGCTTTGCTGCGGTGAGTGTGCGCAACATCGAGGCCTACAACCGCAGCCCACGGGCCGTCCACAAGATGCCCTACTGGGTGGTGATCATCGACGAGCTGGCTGACCTGATGCTCGCCGCCCCCTACCACGTGGAGCGCCAGATCTGCCGCCTGGCCCAGCTATCCCGGGCCACCGGCATCCACCTCATCATCGCCACCCAGCGGCCGTCCGTGGACGTGGTGACTGGCCTCATCAAGGCCAACTTCCCCACCCGCATCGCCTTCGCCGTCAGCTCACAGGTGGACTCCCGCACCATTCTAGACGGGGCGGGCGCCGAGAAGCTGCTGGGCCGCGGCGACATGCTCTTCCAGCCCACCGACGCCGCCAAGCCCAAGCGACTTCAGGGATCCTACGTGTCCGACCAGGAGATCGAGCGCATCGTCCGCTTCTGGACAGACGACCGCTTCCGCCACATACGGCCGGAGGTGGCCGACCACCTCCTTCAGGAGGTGAAGGGAGTGCCAGACGTGGACGAAGAGGCAGACCCACTGCTGGAGCAGGCACGAGAACTTGCCCAAGAGCACTCCCGCATCTCGACGTCCCTCCTGCAGCGGCGACTGCACATCGGCTATCCGCGGGCGGCCCGACTCATCGACCAGTTGGAGGCGGAGGGAGTCGTCAATGCCGCCGAAGGTGGGCAATCGCGGCGCGTGGTGAACCCTCGAGAGGAAGAGCCGCTGATCTGATCAAGCTGGCCTCCCTGCCAGCGCGATCACCAACTCCAAGAGAATCGGCGCGGCTTAATGAAGTCCCTCACCGCCTCGATTACCTGCTCCTGCCCTGCACGGTTGAGGAAATGACCAACGCCGGGCAGTTCGAGGTGGGAGATATTCTGGCCGCGGAAGGAAGCGATGGTATGGTGAGGCACAATGCTCTCCTGGCTCCCCCTCACCAGCAACACGGGGATATCCAGAGAGCGTAGATCATCTGTAGCATCCCACCGCCGGAGAGAACGGGCAAACTCGCAGGCGCTCCGCGGCGAATTGATCCCTTCCACCAGGCGAAAGCGCTTCTTCCAGCCGATATGGCCTAGCCCGGGCAACAGGGGAACCAGTTGAGGTGCCCACTTCAAGATCAACTGGGGCGTGCCGGGAATAGCGGATGCGGCCATGAGCGCCTGCAGCCAGGCGGGCAGCTCCCGCCCCCTTATGACCGGCTCGAAGAGCACCAACCGCTCTATCGCTCCGGGGTGGGTGGCAGCGTAGCGGATTAGAGAGGTAGCTCCGGCAGAGAAAGCCACAGCGGTCACCGGTCGCTGGCCGATCACCCCGCCATGGAACTCGCCCGACCACTCGCCGAGCCAGGCTACGGTCAACGCCTCCCTGGGCGCGTCGGACTCCCAGAATCCCGGCGGGTCCGGCACATAGCCTTCGTGGGTGGACTCGGTGGCCTCAACCACCGAATCAGCTCGCCTTCCCAGCAAGCCGGGGAGAACGAGGAGCGGCGCTCCCCTCCCCCGACGCAAGTAACGAGTCCGGATTCCCTTGACAAACGCCGTCAGTTTGTCCCGAAGGTTCATGACCCCTCCCGTTACGAACTTGCCTTCAGCGTCTCCCTGCTAATGAGCCTCTTCCTATCATCCTGGCTGCCAACGGCCCCACTACAGCCTATACGTTCTCTCCCAGAAGCCAATGCGCCTTGAGATAAGATTCCGCATTTGTCAGCTGCCCAAGGAAGCTGGTGACTTTCCGCCCCATATCCGAGTGCAGCCAGCCCCTGGCGATCACGCCGTTGCGAACCAGTCTGCGGTACATGCGGATGTTGGCTCCCATCGACGTCGTTCGGTACAGGTCGGCCAGCAATTCGTAGAATCGCCGCAAGGGCAGCCGCGGTTTTGGATATGTTACATGCAGGAAGTCAAGGAGACTATGAGGGATGTCAGACGCCCGCACTTCCCCGGCATCAACCAGTTTGTTGGTCAGCACCGTCCCCGGAAGAGGCGTAAGCACAGTGAACTGGGGGAAAGCAATTTCACACTTGTTCACAAATTCCATCAGATCGTAGAAATCGCCTTCCTCCCAGGCAGGGTTGACGACGAAGCAGCCCCAGGCTTCCACCCCGTGCTGGCGCATCGTCCGCAAAGCCTGAGTTGCCTGACTGACGGTGGTGCGTTTGTGATGCAGCTCCGCGACCTCCTGGTCCTTGTGCGACTCAATCCCGAGAAGCAAGACCTTTAGACCAGCCTTCGCCCACTGCTCCACCAGCTCCGGCCGGCGAGCGACGTCGCTGGTGCGCACCTGCGCCCAGTACGTCCAGCCGCTGCCTTTCCAGCCTGCCCGATTGCGCTCGTTGATGAGGGCAGCGATCTCCAGCGAGCGCTGGTCATCGACCCAGAACTCGTCATCAACGAAAGCAGCGACCTGAATCCCATCTGGCAGCCCCTCCAGATCGGCGACTACGCGAGCTGGGCTCTTCTTGCGATATCGACGCTGATTGAACACCCAGACCGAACAGAAATCGCAGTCGTACGGGCACCCACGAGTAGTCTCGACGCCGCCGACCACCCCCATGACGCCCAAGTAGTAGTGCGGCTGATAACGACTGACCAGCTCCCAATCGAGAAAGGAGAGACTGTCCAAGTCATCAACCTGGGCCCTGGCTGGCGTGACCACCTGATGCCCACTTTTTCTGAAGGCGATACCAGGAATAGCATCGAAAGGATCACCCCGAGCGAACGCCCGCACCAACTCCGGGAAGGTCACGTCGCCTTCCGCGAGAACGGCGATGTCAACAGATGCTTCGTCCAGCGCATCGTCCAGGGCCATGGTGGCGTGATACCCGCCCCAGACGATCGGCACGTCGGGCAGCACCCTCTTCGCTCTACGAGCCAGCGTTTTGGCCACCTCTGCCTCGGCAGTATAGGCTGTCAGGCCAATCAGCTCGGGCTTGAACTTCGACAGCTCTTCCTCAAAGGCGCTGTCCTTCTCCAGACGCATGTCAAGAATCCGGCACTCATGGTCAGCCACGGAGGCGGCCACCGTCAGCAGCTCCATCGGAGGTGTCCTGGCCAGCGACGTGAAGCCGACCGAGAACTCGGATATGTCCGGCTTGACGAGCAGTATCCTCACGCTTCCTCCAATTTCTAACGAGCTATCATACGACAACCAGCGCGCACATTACCAGCCGCGCCGACGCATAATCGACAGCTCTTTCAGCCCTTCTTCGTCGCCAACCAGCTCCCGCCGCAGCTCGACGATCTGGTCACGCAGGAGAGCCGCCCGCTCGAACTCCAGGTTCTGAGCCGCCTTCTTCATCTGCGACTCCAGGTCCTTGATCAGGCGAGCGATCTCGTCCTTGGGGATGGGGCCGGTGCGATACACGGCCCGTTCCTCGGCCACCTTGCGCACCCGGTCGGTGAGGTCGCGGATGGCCTTGCGGATGCCCTCCGGCTGGATGCCGTGCTCCTGGTTGTAGCTCGTCTGGATGCGCCGCCGCCGATTCGTCTCGTCGATGGCCCTACGCATCGATTCGGTCATGGTATCGGCGTACATCATGACCCGACCGTCCACGTGGCGGGCGGCTCGCCCCATGGTCTGGATGAGCGACCACTCGGAGCGCAGGTAACCCTCCTTGTCGGCGTCCAGGATCGCCACCAGGCTCACCTCCGGCAGGTCCAGGCCCTCCCGCAAGAGGTTGATGCCCACCACCACGTCGTAGACGCCCAGGCGCAGGTCGCGCAGGATCTCCACTCGGTTCAGCGTGTCGATCTCCGAGTGCAGGTAGTGGGTCTTGACTCCCATCTCCGCAAGGTAGTCCGCCAGGTCCTCAGCCATCTTCTTGGTGAGGGTGGTCACCAGCACCCGCTCGCCTCGCTCCACCCGCTGGCGGATCTGCTCGATGAGGTCGTCCACTTGCCCCTGGGTGGGCTTCACCTCGATGGAGGGATCGAGAAGGCCGGTGGGGCGGATGATCTGCTCCACCACCTGCTCGCTGTGCTCGTACTCGTAAGGGCCGGGCGTGGCCGAGACGAAGACCACCTGGTTGATGTGGCTGTCGAACTCGGAGAAGTTCAGGGGACGGTTGTCCAGGGCCGAGGGCAGGCGGAAGCCGTAGTCCACCAGG
>CP070630.1:820248-823857 GCA_020356025.1 Dehalococcoidia bacterium
TCGGTGTCGGCGGGCAAGGGCAAGAGCTCGCCGGTGGAGGCGTCCACCGTGGGCAGGTACTCCTCCTGGAACGTAAGGGTGAGGGGGAACGATATGTCGCTCAGGCAGCGGCTGCACCTGGCGGCGATGGTGCAGTGAAGGGTGGCAGAGACCAATATCCCCTCGTCTGTGCGTAGGAAGTCGACGCTGCCCGTCCGCTCGCTGTTAGAGTCTTCCCCCTGGGGCAAGAGGTTGCTCTCCCTGATCTCGTAGTGAGTGACGCTGCCAACGGGCTCGCGCAGTTGCTGGCCTACGACGAATTGCATGAAAATCTGTCCCCAAAAAATGCGGTGGAATGCTTCATCAGATTGGCTGTCGTCTTGTCAGGGGCCTCTCCCTAAGTCTATAATCCTGCCACGAGCATTGTCTACCCCGTAGTTGGTTCGGTAGCCTCATGCCCTCGCTGGTAATGACGATAGCGGCCGACCTTTACGCTCTTCAGGAGATCGATTCGGCTGTCGAGGCCACCAAGGCTTCGCTGACAGCGGTGGAGGAGCAGTTGGGGGAGAGCGAGGAGCTCATCGCCGGTCGCCAGGCGGTCGAAGAGGGGCGAGATGCCCTTGAGGACGTCGGCAAGCAGCAACGAGAGTTGGAGTGGCAGGTGGATGACCTTCGCTCACGCCTCTCGGACGTGGAGGGCAAGCTGTACGGCGGCTCGGTGCGCAACCCCAAGGAGCTAGGGAGCATGCAGGATGAGGCGAACATCCTAAGGGGCCAATTGCGACGGCGAGAGGATGAACTCCTAGATCTGATGGTGCGGGTGGAAGAGACACAGGCGGCCCTACGAGAGGCGGAGGAATCCCTGACTGAGGTGGAAGAGAGGTGGCGGCAGGACCAGAGGGAGCTGACCAGCGAGAAGGGGAAGCTGGAAGGCGAGCTGGCTGGGCTGGAGGAGAAGCGAGGGCAGCAGTCGGGCCTGATAGATGCGAGGGTGCTGGCCCTCTATGATAACTTGTGGGAGAGACGACAGGGCAGGGCTGTGGTCAAGGTGGAGCGAGGCATGTGCGGGGGTTGCCGCATCAGCCTGCCCATGACTGTACTGCAAAAGGCTCGCTCTGGCATGGACGTGGTGCAATGCGTTAGCTGCGAGCGGATCCTGTATGTGAGCTAAGCTGTGAGGGCGGTAGGCTACTTCCGGGAGACAAGCGGCAGCCAGCCATTGGCTGAGCAGAGCCGTGCCTTCCTGGATTTCTGCCGTCAGAATGGCTATGAAGCGGCGGCTACCTTTCTGGATCCCGCCGCCGGTGACGACTGCACCGGCTATCGCCAGCTCATCGAGTTCCTCAAGCAGCGCTCCGACCGTGGATTCACTGTGGTCGTTATCCCCTCTCTGACCAGCCTGGGGAGCGACCTGTGGGAGGCGGCCAGGCGTTACTTCCAGCTGGTCAGCCTGGGTGTGAAGGTGATGTGTCTGGAGGACGGTGCCGACCCCGGGGCCACGCTGCTTTCCCTCTGGTCGGAAAAGAAGGACGAGCGGCTGGGACAGAAGGTGCAGGCGGCCATGAGGCGCAAGGCGGTGAAAGGTGAGGTGCTTGGGCGGCCGCCCTTCGGCTATCGAGTGGGCCCACGGAGGCGTCTGGAGATACTGCCGGAGGAAGCCGCGGTCGTGCGCTACATCTTTCGTCTCTATCTGCGGGACGGCCTCGGCATTCGCCTCATCGCTCGCCGTCTCAACGAGGAGGGGGTACGCACCCACCGCGACGGCCTCTGGAGCATGGTGACCGTCCGCGATATCCTGCGGAATCGCAGCTACCTGGGTACCTACAGTCGATTCGGAGTACGTGTCCCCGCCAGTCATCCCGCCCTTATCTCGAGCGATGACTTTCGGCGGGTACAGGAGCGCCTGAGCTCCCGCCGTCAGGAGAAGGCCAAGCGGCAGACCTCGCTCTTTCTGCTATCGGGGCTGGCCTATTGTGGATACTGCGACAATAAGATGATAGGGGTGAGCCGTCGCCAGCGCTGGCGCCGGCGTGATGGTACCGAGAAGGGTGCTGAGTACCGCTACTATCAGTGCGAGTCGCGCACCAACCGTAGCCTGTGCGACTACCACACGCGGCGGGCAGGGCAACTGGAGGAAGAGGTGCGCCAGGCCCTTTTGGGCAACAAGTCGTCGGCTGTGGTGGCTGTTCCCAAGGCAGGCGATGATGCGGCGCTGCTAAAGGAGGCGGAGGCGCGCTGTCGTCGCCTGCGCGGTCGCCTGCGCCGTCTGGACAAGCGGTTGGAAGAGTACATGAACGAGGCGGCTCGGGGGCGGATCAGTGGCGAGCGAATGCGGTCCCTTAGCGTGGATGTTGCGGCGGAGGGGCTGTCGCTGGAAGAGAGCCTGGCAGAGGCGGAGCGATTCATCAAGCAGCAAGCGTCGGCGGCTGAGAGGCAGCAGCAGAAGGAGCGGGCACTGGCTCGCCTCAGGGATGAATGGGACCAGCTCGCTCCACTTGGGCAGCAGTCGCTGTTGGGGGAACTGTTGGAGCGGGTGGTGGTGTGGGACGATAGCATCCGCGTTCTGTTGCGTCTGTAGGGAGTGTGGTCACGGCCGAAGGGTCCTGGGTGGTCTACGCCGACGGCGCTTCGCGGGGGAACCCCGGGCCAGCGGCTATCGGCGCGGTCATTTTTGACGATAAGAATAGGGAGCGCCACCGCATCTCTGAGCCTATCGGCCAGGCAACCAACAACCAGGCCGAATACCGGGCGGCCATCGCTGGCCTGGAGGCAGCCCTCGCTCTGGGGGCGCAACACGTCGAGCTGCGTATGGACTCCGAGCTGGTGGTGCGCCAGCTGGACAGTCGGTACAAGGTGCGCAACCCCGGTCTGAAGCGCCTGTTCGGGCGGGTGAGAGACCTGCGATGGCGCTTCGCTTCCTTCAGAGCGGCTGCCATCCCTCGCGGAGACAATGCCCTGGCTGACAAGCTGGCCAACCAGGCCCTGGATCGAGCGGGCGCTTAGCTTGGCAGGCGGACCGTTCCGCCTTACAATAGAGTTGGCTCAGTGGGCTGGGTGACCGCGCTCTGGCATTTAAGGTGTCGGGGTGAGGAAAGTCCGAGCTCTACCGGGCAGCGTGCTGGGTAACGCCCAGGCGGGGCAACCCGACGGAAAGTGCCACAGAAACACACCGCCCCGATTCTCGGGGTAAGGGTGAAATGGTGAGGTAAGAGCTCACCAGCGGCCGGGTGACCGGTCGGCTGGGCAAACCCCACGCGGAGCAAGGCCAAATAGGAGGACACAAGGACGCCCGGCCTGTCCTCGGGTTGGCCGCTGGAGGTGGTGGGCAACCGCCATCCTAGATTGATGGTCACCGCTCCCTGCCCTAGGCGGGGAGGCACAGAACTCGGCTTATAGGCCTGCTGGGCCGCGACTTGCCCGTGTCGTCATGCTCAGGAGGGCATTATGTACCTTGAGCAGGCGATACGGGACTTTTCGTCCCACGTACTCGCCGAGAGAGGGCTCAATACCTTCGGTGCTGCAATGAGCAGGCGTCGGCGGGTCGATCGGGCAATGACGATCACATCCGGCATGGTTTTGCCTGCGCCCAGCCAGCGGCGCGATTGACACCTCGCGAAGTATGACATAAAA
>CP070630.1:823957-827896 GCA_020356025.1 Dehalococcoidia bacterium
CCGACTCCAAGGCGGACACCCGCCCGGCCACCCTCGAGACGCTCCGCGCCGTCAAGCAAGCCGTCAACATCCCCGTGGCGGCCATCGGCGGCATCAGCGAGGACAACATCGACGCCGTCCTGGAGGCGGGCGCCGACCTGATTGCGGTTATCGGGGCGGTAGTGGCCGCCCCCGACGTGCGAGAGGCGGCGCGGCGGCTGGCGGTGAGGATCAACCGCTACCGACAGTGATCAGATCCGAGTAAGGCCCCCAATTCACAGTCCATCCGCCCTGCGCCGAACGTCGACGCCATACCCGAAACGCTGCCTGGCGGTGCTCAGCGAACTCCTGCCCCGTGCAGCCGTTCACCGCCATGAAGTGGCGGCGCAGGGCTTCCACATCGACTTTGCCTTCTTGGGCGAGTAATTCACTACGGCCCAGATGCTTTATCTGGTGGCATGGGCGACACAACGCTATGAAGCCCACAAGACACTGAACCAAGGCGTCGTCGTCGTACTCCCACCGCTCGTGTACTTCCAGAGGGCCTTCGGCACCGCAGATTCCGCACCTGTAGCCACAGTCAGCACAAACCCGCTTGCGCAGCTTATCCCACTTTGTCCGTTCCATCGCACGTCGGGGATTCGCCCCCCACAGGGGGCTGGGTACTACGTCTATAGCCAGCCTGAGTTCCTTCATGTCGTCCACCCCCGAACGCGTTCTGCGGGCGACAATCACCCGTGTCATAAGGCTTCATCTTTCGGACGACTTGCCGGGTTTTGGGAACCACCGGCAGCAAACCGGTCGGGCCTGAACGGCTCTAGCGAGATCTCGCTCTTCCCCTGCGTCAGCCACTGGGCCATCAATCGGCCCGTGATGGGCGCCAGCAGGATGCCCTTACGGAAATGGCCGCTGGCCACGCTCAACCCTTCCCAGCCGGGGACAGGCCCGAGGATGGGCAGGTCATCGGGGGAGCCCGGCCGCAGGCCCGCCCAGTCCGAGGCCACCTCGGCGTAGGCCAGACTGGGCACCAGACTCGCGGCCATCCTTCGCAGGCTGGCGAGGCCCTTCGCGGTGGTGTTCTTGCGGAAGCCCACGTCCTCTACCGTCGACCCGACGAAGAGGAAGCCGTTGACTTTGGGCGCCAGGTAACCGCGATCCTCCCCCAACAGGATGTGCCTCAGCGGCGACGAGAAGTCGGCAAAGGCCAGCATCTGCCCCCGCATCGGCTTCACCGGCAGGGCCACGCCCAATCGCCGCCCGAGGGCCGCCGTCCAGGCGCCAGCGGCCAGAATCACCTGCCCCGCCGTCATTCTCCCATCGTCGATTCGCACGCCGCTCACCCGCGAACCGTTGGTCACAAATCCTCTCACCGCCACACCCTGGCGTAGCGTCGCGCCGCGAGCGACCGACGCCTGGGCCAGGGCCTGTGTCAGACGATGGGCGTTCACCTGGTGGAGGTGAGGCGAGTACACGCCACCACGGGCCGCCGCCAGTCGCGGCTCCAGCCGCCGCAGCGCCTCTGCATCCACCCACTGCATCGCGCCCTGAGGCCGTTGGCGTTCCACGAGAGTATGCAGATCGTCCGCTTCCTCGTCGCTGAGGGCCACCCGTAGGATGCCCGAACGCAGGTACTCGACGTCGATGTCCGTCTGCTCGCGCAGGCTGTCGGCGAGCGAGGGATGGAGTTGCATGCCGGCCAGGCAAAGGTTTAGGAGAGGGCCTTGCTCCACGGACAGCTCCAGCGGGGCCAAGATGCCCGCCGACGCCCCCGACGCCTCGCCGCCGATCTCCCCCCGCTCAAGGATGGTCACCTGTACGCCTGCATCGGTCAAATAGTAGGCGATGGCGCAGCCAATGACGCCACCGCCAACGATGATCACGTCGCGAGCTGCCATGGAAGAAGTCCTAGCCTCCCCCTACCATGCGCACGATCTCCAGAACGTCGCCGTCCTGAAGGACGACCCCCGCCCACTTCTTGCGCTGGAGCACCGTTCCGTTGTGGGCCACGGCCACGTAGCGGGGATTGAAGTCGAGAGTCTCCAGGAAGGCGGTGAGCCTGACCGGCCCCTCCAGCTTTCGCTTCTCGCCGTTCACAGTGAGGGTGATCACGTCCTCATCCTCCGGGCAGGCACTGCCGCCGCTTCGACCATCGCCTCAGCCAGTCGTCGGGCCGCCGCTCCGGGCGAGGGCGAGCCCAGGACAGCCGAGATGACCGCGGCGCCCCTGGCCCCCGCCTGCATCACCTGGCCCACATTGCGGGCGGTGATGCCGCCCACGGCCACGATGGGGATGCTCACCCTGGCGGCTACGCTTTCCACGAGCCCCAGCCCAGCGGGAGGGCCGGGATGGGAGCGAGTGGGGAAGATGGCCCCCACCTGCACGTAGTCCGCGCCCTCCTCCTCGGCTTTCACCGCCTCCTCCACACTATGCACGGAGCGCCCGATGATGAGACCGCCCCCCGCCAGGCGACGCGTCGCCGCCACCGACGGTCCCCTTTCCGGCAGATGAACGCCGTCGGCGCCGCAGATCAGCGCTACATCCAGATGGCTGTTCACGATCAGAAGGGCCTTGTCCCGCGTTATCGCCCGCAGGCGATCGGCCAGAGGGACGAGCTCAGCCGCGGCCAGGTCCTTCTCCCGCAGTTGCACCACGTTGATCCCCCCGCCGATGGCTCGAGCCACCGCCTCCTCCAGCGATGGGCGTTCGCACAGGCGGCGGTCGGTGATAAGGGTCAGGCAGGGTATGGACAGCTTCATCAGGAACCAGCGGCCGGCCGCGCCACGCCCTCGATCGGGCTGCTGGCCGAGGCGTAAGCCTTCTTGGCGATGCGTCCCGCCAGATACGCCCGCCGTCCGGCCTCCGCCCCCAGGCGGAAGGCCTCGGCCATCAGGGCAGGGTCTTTCGCCTCGGCGATAGCCGTATTGACCAGCACCGCGTCGGCCCCAACCTCCATGGCCAGAGAGACGTCGGACGGCACCCCCAGGCCAGCGTCCACCACCACCGGCACCTTCGCCTCCTCCACGATTATCTGGATCTCTTCCAGCGTGAATATGCCCCGCCCCGAGCCGATGGGCGAGCCCAGCGGCATGACGGTCGAGCAACCCACCTCCTCCAGCCGACGCGCCAGTATGGGGTCGGCGTGGATGTAGGGCAGGACGGCGAAGCCCTCGCCGACCAGCACCTTGGCGGCCTCCAGCGTGCCCGCCGCGTCGGGAAGGAGGTACTTGGGGTCGGGGATCACCTCCAGCTTGATCCAGTCGGAGCCGGTAACCTCGCGCGCCAGACGAGCCGTCAGCAGGGCCTCCTCCACCGTGCGACAACCGGCGGTATTGGGCAGGATCGTGTACTTGCTCCAGTCGATGAGGTCCAGGAGGGTCTTCTCCTTGGGGTTGTCCAGGTTCAAACGGCGGATGGCCACCGTCACGATCTCTGTCCCCGAGGCCTCGAGCGCGCCCAGCATCTCCTCGGTGCTGCGGTACTTTCCCGTGCCCGCCATCAGGCGAGAGCGAAACTTCTTGCCGGCGATCTCCAGATAGTCTTCCATGGCGACGGTTCCCTTTCTGACCGACCTTACTTGGCGTGCTTTTTGGCCAGCTTCTCCTGCTCGGCTTGCACTTGCCTCGCCGTCTCCTCCCCCAAGTGGCGCGAGATCTGCATGGCGCAGAACTTGGGCCCGCACATCGAGCAGAACTCGGCCTCCTTGAAGATGTCGGCACCCAGAGTCTCATCGTGCATGCTGCGGGCCGTCTCGGGGTCCAGCGAGAGAGCGAACTGCTTCTCCCAGTCGAAGTCGTAGCGCGCCCGCGACATCTCGTCGTCCCGCGCCCGCGCCCCCGGATGCTTGCGGGCCACGTCGGCAGCGTGGGCGGCGAGCTTATAGGTGACAACCCCTTCCCTGACGTCGTCCAGGTCGGGTAGGCCCAGGTGCTCCTTGGCTGTCACGTAGCACAGGAAGCTGGC
>CP070630.1:827996-831133 GCA_020356025.1 Dehalococcoidia bacterium
CCAGCGCTTCACAGTGAAGCAGATACGAGCAGCTCTCCAAAAGTACCCCGACATCCAGGTGATCGTCCACCCTGAGTGCACGCTGGAGGTGGTGCAGGCAGCCGATTTCGACGGCTCGACCGAGTTCATCGTCCGCACCATCGCCGAGGCGCCCGCAGGCAGCAAGTGGGCGGTGGGCACGGAGATAAACCTGGTCTCCCGCCTGGCCCGTGAGAACCCCAACAAGCTGGTGCTCTGCCTGGACCCGGTGGTCTGCCCTTGCTCAACCATGTACCGCATCCACCCGGCCTATCTGTGCTGGGTGCTGGAGAAGCTGGTGCAGGGCCAGATCGTCAACCGCGTGCAGGTGGATGCAGAGACGGCCCGCTACGCCAAGATCGCCCTCGACCGCATGCTCGCGGCGGTGTAGGCCGTTTGCCGCCTCTCGCCTTGCCACCTACAATAGACCCGGCGGCACGTAAGATGTCCCTTCGACGCATCATCTCCCGCGGCCAGATTCGGCGGCGCCTCAAGGAACTGGCGGCCAACATCCGGGCCGACTACTCCGGCCAGCGCCCCGTCTTCGTCTGCGTGCTCAAGGGAGCTTTCGTCTTCCTGGCCGACCTAGTGCGCCAAGTCGATCTGCCGCTGGAGATGGATTTCATAGTGGCATCGAGCTACGGCATGGGGAAGACCAGCAAGGGACAGATCACTGTCCTCAAGGACATCACCACCGACATCTCCGGCCGCCACGTCATCCTGGTGGACGATATCATCGACAGCGGCCTCACTATCCAGCACCTGCGCGAGCACCTGACCAACCGCCGCCCGGCCAGCCTGCGGCTGTGCGCCCTCCTGGCCCGCGAGCGGGTGCTGGAGTCCGGCACGGTCGTCGAATACCTGGGCTTTTCCGTGCCCGAGGGCTTCGTGGTCGGCTACGGCATCGACTACGCCGAGCAGCATCGCGAACTGCCGGACATCTACGTGATAGAGGATGAATAGCGCAAGCCTGGAGCAACTCATCGCCGTCGCCCGCGGGGACGTCCCCGGCGATACGCTGCTGGCCAACGGGCGCATCGTCAACGTCTTCACGTCGGAGGTCGAGGAGGGCGACGTCGTCCTCTGCGAGGGCCGCATCGCGGGCATCGGCCAGGGATACAAGGCACGCGAGACGGTGGACCTCCGCGGCGCCTATCTTCTGCCCGGCTTCATCAACAGCCACACCCACATCGAGAGCTCCATGCTCAGCATCGGCCAGTACGCTCGGGCGGTTGTCGCCCGCGGCACCACCTCTGTTATCACCGACCTGCACGAACTGGCCAACGTAGCCGGCCTGTCGGCCCTGCGCCGTCTGCTCCGAGACGCCGCCCGTTTACCGCTGGACGTCTTCCTGATGGCGCCCTCCTGCGTGCCCGCCACGGATCTGGAAACCGCCGGCGCCTCCCTGGAGCCACGCGATATCGCCGCCGCCCTGCGCTGGCGGAACGCGCTGGGCCTGGGGGAAGTCATGAACTTCCCCGGCGTCGTATCCGGCGACCCCCACTGCCTTGACAAGGTTCTCGCTGCCAGGGACAGACCCATCGACGGCCATGCCCCCGGCCTCATGGGCAAGGGCCTCAATGCCTATCTGGCCGCCGGACCCCGCTCCGACCACGAGTCGACCAGCCTGGAGGAAGGTCGCGACAAGCTACGACGGGGCATGCACCTCATGATCCGCGAGGGCACCAGCGAGAAGAATCTGGAAGAGCTCCTGCCCCTGGTGACCGACGATACTTACCCCCGCTGCCTGCTGGTGGTTGACGACCGCTCCTGCAAGGATCTCCTCAACGACGGCGACATCGACGCCGTGGTCCGCAAGGCGGTTCGCCTCGGGCTGAGTCCGATTCGGGCCATCCAGCTTGCCACCATCAACCCCGCCACCTACTTCGGCCTGAGCGACCGCGGGGCCATCGCGCCGGGATTCGTGGCCGACCTCATCGTCGCCGACGACCTGTCGGACCTCCAGCCGCGGCAGGTATACTGCGGCAGCCGCCTGGTGGCCAACGAGGGACGCGCCCTGTTCTCAGGCGCCCTCCCTATCCAGCGACGACTCATGCGCACCTTCCACATCGCCCCCTTCAGCGAAGACGCCTTCGCCCTCAGGACGTCCGAGCGCCGTCTGCCCGTCATCGGGATCGTCCCCGGCCAGATCATCACCAAGAAGCTAGTGGAGGAGGTGAAGGTGGAAGGCGGCCGCGTTATCGCCGACAGTGAGCGCGACATCCTCAAGCTAGCGGTGGTAGAGCGCCATCGCGCGACGGGCAACATCGGCCTGGGCCTGGTGAAGGGCTTCGGCCTCAAGCGAGGGGCCCTGGCCTCCTCCGTCGCCCACGATTCGCACAACGTGATCGTGGTTGGCACCAACGATCGCGACATGTACGCCGCCGTCCGTGAGGTAGAGCGGATGCAGGGCGGCCTGACGGCGGTGGCAGAAGGGCAGGCGCTGGCCTCCCTGGCGCTGCCGCTCGCCGGCCTCATGTCGCCCGAGCCGCTGGAGACGGTAGCGGCCCAACTGGAGGCGGTCGAAGGAGCCGCCGCCTCGCTGGGAGCCAGCGTTGCCGCTCCCTTCGCCGTCCTCTCCTTCCTGGCCCTGCCGGTCATCCCCGAACTCAAGCTCACCGATAAGGGCCTGGTGGACGTAGGCAAAGCCTCCTTCGTGGATCTCATAAGGACTGGCTCATGACCACCCCTGCACGGCACTTCGACTACATCATCGTTGGCTCCGGCATCGCCGGCCTGTACGCCGCCCTCCTCGCCCGCGACCTGGGCTCCGTCCTCGTCCTCACCAAGGGCTCCATCGACGACTGCAACACCCGCTTTGCCCAGGGCGGCATCGCCGCTCCCATTGGTCCCGACGACTCCCCCGAGCGCCACCTGGACGACACCATCGCTGCCGGCGCCGGCCTCGTCGACCGCGAGGCCGCCCGTGTCCTGGCCGAGGAGGCCGCCGACCGCATCGATGACCTCGTACGCTTCGGCGTCCCCTTCGACACCCTCCACGGCGAGATCGCCCTGGGCCTCGAGGGCGCCCACTCCGTGCCCCGCATCCTCCACGCCGGCGGCGACTCCACCGGCGCCCACATGGAGCTCACCCTCTCCTCCGTCGCCCGCCAGACCGA
>CP070630.1:831233-838301 GCA_020356025.1 Dehalococcoidia bacterium
TCTCGACCATCATCTGGAAGATGCGGCGGGCGCTGCGCTTGCCGACCACCTGGCCGGTGCGAGGGGTGGTGAGCTCGTAGTCGCGGTCATTCTCAACGGCCTCCATGAAGTTCTCGGTGAGCGCCACGGAGATGTTGAAGTTGGTGAGGGTGACCATGTCCTTCTTCATCTCGATGAACCGCTCGATGTCGGGGTGGGTGACGGAGAGGATGGCCATGTTGGCGCCGCGGCGGGTTCCGCCCTGCTTGATGGCCTCGGTGGCGGCGTCGAAGACCTTCATGAAGGAGACGGGCCCGGAAGCGACGCCCATGGTGCTCTGCACGCGGTCGCCCTCGGGGCGGAGGCGACTGAAGGAGAAGCCGGTGCCGCCGCCGGACTTATGGATGAGGGCGGTGTGCCTGATGCTCTCGAAGATGCCGTCGATGGAGTCGGTCACCGGCAGGACGAAGCAGGCGGAGAGCTGCTGGAGCTCGCGGCCGGCGTTCATCAGGGTGGGGGAGTTGGGGAGGAACTCGAGGGAGGCCATGAGGTCGTAGAAGCGCTCCTCCCAGAGGGCGACGTCCAGGGGGTCGCGCAGGGCCTTGTAGCGGAGCTCGGCCTGGGCGACGCTGTGGGCCACGCGGGCAAACATCTGCTCCGGCGACTCGATGGGCTTGCCGGCGTCGTCCTTGGCCAGGTAGCGCCGCTCCACGACCAGGCGGGCGTTCTGGGAAAGGGCGACGGGTCTGCGCTGCCTGTCGATCTGGCTGCGTCCGGATGTGACGGTCATGGCGAGTTCTCCCTCTTGCTCTCGTTGTCTAGTCGATATCCTATCGCGTTCGGCGTCCTCGTCCGTCACCACTGGCGGCGGTGGCCTTGCTTGCTCGTGCCTGGCTGCGCCGCGCTCGCCTGCGCTGGAGGCGGGTGGAAAGCCCCTCCAGGGCCTCGGCGGGTAGCAGCGGTAGCTGGGCGGTGGCGACCGCCGGCTGGGAGCGGTTTCGCTCCAGGACGGCCAGCTCCTCCTTCAGGTCGTCCACGTCGCGGAAGGCGCGGTAGACGCTGGCGAAGCGGATGTAGGCCACCTCGTCCAGGTCGCGCAGGCGGTCGATGACGAGCTCGCCGACGAAGGTGGTGGGCACCTCGGCCTTGCCCTGGGCGTGCACCTGCGTCTCCACGTCGTCCACCAGGGCCTCGACGGCGCCCTGCGGTATGGGGCGCTTCTCGCAGGCCTTGCGGACGCCGAGGAGGAGCTTGTCGCGCGAGAACTCCTCGCGGCGGCCGTCCTTCTTCACCACCACCAGGCCGGCGAGCTCGACGCGCTCGGCGGTGGTGAAGCGCTGGCCGCAGGAGAGGCACTCGCGGCGGCGGCGGATGCCGCCCTCCATGGCGCGCGAGTCGGTCACCTTAGAGTCCTCAAAGCCGCAGTAAGGGCACTTCATTTGTCGATCACCCGTTAGAGGGGCGAGGGATAGGATACCACAAGATGTTGGGGATGTCAAGGGATTTAGGTCAACATATTGTGGCTAAAACGTGGTAGGTGAAAAAGGGGCAGCGGGCTGGTTTCGCCCCGGCCAGGCCCGCTGCCCAGGAGGAGGTGGTAGAAGCCCCCGAGATATTCAGTTTCGGTCGCCCGGTGAGCCGTTGCCTCTTAGCGGTTGACTACCGGGCGCCGCAAAAAACTTGGTAGTTCCGTGTCGACTATGCCTGGCTGCAGAGATTCGTCTCTGAGCCGACGCAACCTCTCCTCTCGCGTAGGTTCCTCGTAGAGCTCCGGCGTGACGAAGCCGACAGCGATGAGAGTGACCTGAACCTCATCGCCCATGCCGGGGTCGGTGGCGGTGCCGAAGATGATCTCGGCGTCAGGGTCCACCACCTCGGCGATAACCTGGGCGGCCATGTTCACCTCGTGCAGAGCGAGGTTCTTGGAGGCGGTGAAGTTGAACAACACGCCGCGGGCTCCGTTGATACTGACGTCGAGCAGAGGGCTGTTGATGGCCGCCTTGGCCGCCTCCACCGCTCGGTTCTCGCCAGAGGCGCGGCCAATGGCCATCAGGGCGGGGCCGGCTTCCTTCATGATGCCGCGGACGTCGGCGAAGTCCAGGTTGATGTCTCCGGAGGTGGTGATGAGTTCGGAGATGCCCTGGATGCCCTGACGGAGGACGTCGTCGGCCACCCGGAAGGACTCGGCGAGGGTGGTCTTCTGGTCGCAAATGGAGAGCAGGCGGTCGTTGGGGATGACGATGAGAGTGTCGACACGGTCACGCAGCGTGGAGATGCCGTTCTCAGCCTGGAAGCGGCGGCGCGAGCCCTCGAAGGAGAAGGGCTTGGTGACCACGGCCACGGTCAGGGCACCCACCTCCTTAGCTGCCTCGGCCACGATGGGAGCGGCGCCGGTGCCGGTACCACCGCCCATGCCAGCGGTGATGAACACCATCTCGGAATCGCGTATGCACTCGAGGATCTCATCCCTGCTCTCTTCGGCGGCTCGCTGGCCCTTGTCGGCGTCGCCGCCCACGCCGAGGCCCCTGGTTAAGCGATCGCCGACGCGCAGGCGCGACTCGGCCTCGCAGCGCATCAGGGCCTGGGTATCGGTGTTAATGCCCACGAACTGGACGCCCTTCACGCCGGCATCGATCATTCGGTTTACGGCGTTACAACCGGCGCCACCCACGCCCACCACCTTGATGGGTGGCAGGCCTTCAGTGTCTGCCCTGTTCGCCACCTTTGCCTCCTTTCCCCTTTTGTCCTGTCCTACCTGTCTGTTGCGGTCGCTATTGAGGCAAAAGGAACCTGAACCAGCGACCAATGCCGCGCAGCCACCCCAAAGGGGAGACCTGCGCCTTTTCGCCCAGCCTACGCCTGTGGCCGTTTGGCTGCTGATCGCGCAGGGCCCAGTGGAGGAGCCCCACGCTGGTGGCGTAGGCCGGGTTGGCCAAGATGTCCGATAGGCCGTAGAGACCGTGCGGTACACCGATGCGAGCCGGCATCCGCAGCACCTGTTCGGCCAGGAGGTCCATGCCGGGCAGGTTGGCCGAGCCGCCGCTCAGGACGAGGCCGGCGGCTAGCATCTCGTCGTAGCCGGCGCGGCGCACGTCCATGTAGATCATCTCCAGTACTTCCTCTACGCGGGCCTGGAGGATCTCGGCGAGGCGACGGCGGGAGACGGCCTTTCGCCTATCGGCACCGAAGGTGTCTATCTCTACCATTTCCTCGGAATCGATCGTGCTGGGGATGGCGTGGCCGTAGAGGGTCTTGGCCTCCTCTGCGGCATCGAAGGGTGCCCTGAGGCCGGCCACGAGGTCGTGGGTGAGGTGATAGCCGCCCACGGGCAGGATGGCGGTGTGGAAGGGGCTCCCTTCGGCAAACACGCAAACGCCGGTGGTGCCACCGCCGACATCGGCCAGCACCACGCCCTGTCGCTTCTCTTCTTCTTCGAGCACGGCCTCGGCGCTGGCCAGAGAGCTGAGCACGAGGTCTTCCACCTGAACGCCCGCTCCCTCCACGCACTTGGTGAGGTTCTGGATGGCTGCCACGCTACCAGTGACGATGATTGTCTCTACGTCCAGACGCTGGCCGTGCATGCCCACGGGATCGCTGACGCGCTCCTGACTGTCCACCACGAAGCAGCGGGGGATGACGTGCAGGATCTGACGGTCGCTGGGGATGCTGACGGACTCCGCCGCCTCCATGACGCGGGTTACGTCCTCTGGGCCGATGGGTCGGTTGCGGCCGGGGATGGCAACAACGGCGCGGTTGCTCATGGAGCTGATGTGGCTGCCGCTGATGCTGATCTGGGCTGAGACGATGCGGGTGCCGCTGGACTTCTCGGCCTTCTCCACCGAGTTGAGGATGGACTCGGTGGCCTGCTGGATGTTGTCGACCATGCCTCTGTTTATGCCGGCGGTGGGAGAGATGCCGACTCCCACGATGCGCATCTCGTCCTCGGGCGCCAGCTCACCCACCAGAGTGCACACCTTGGTGCTGCCCACATCGATGGCTGCGAAGTTGCCGTTGCGATACATTTCTCTCTCCCCTTTCAGCGAAGGGAGGGTCTATCGCCGAACCTCAAGTCGAGTACTTGTCCCTGCATCTGCTGGCGGCCGAGCTTGCGCTCGAGGGCTTGCCACACGGCGAGCTTGTATTCCAGGCCGTGGCCATCGCCCACGATCACGCGATAACCGGCGTCGGTTATGAGGGACAGACCCTCGCGGCCATTGTATTCAAGCCGCACCAGCCCCGTATCCAGAGTGACGGGCAAAGAATCCCAAAGCTGTCGGGCCAGTTGCACAGCATCGGCGTCGATGATGTCTCCCGGTTGGAACTGGGCTGAGCTGTCCTGGTGGTAGATGATGAGTGCGTCCGGTGCGGGCATGGTGCCTTCCAGGACGACGCCGTCAGCGTCCACGACGTACTCGTCCTCCTGGGTGTACCAGTAGGCCCAGGGCTGTCTCTCCTCGACGACTAGGCGGATGGTGTGGGGCCAGTGGCGCTCGGCCTTGACCGACTTGATCATGGGCAGGGCAGCCAGCCGCTCCTGGGCGTCGTCCAGGGGGACGGTGAACATGCTGGCGCCCTTCAGGTCGGCGAGCTCCGCCAGGGAGTGAGTATCGAGGGTCTGAGCTCCCGTGACCTGAACTTCCTGCACTCGAAGGATGGGGGTGAAGTAAAGGGCCAGGCCGCCGCCGATCAAGCCTGCCACCAAGAGCAGCATCAGCAGCCGTCGCCACAGCCGCGGGCCGCCGGGCTCCTCGTCCTCCCTCAGGAGGACGTGGCCCCGCAGAGGACGCTCCGACAGGGTCTGCCAGTCGTCTCTACTCACGCGTTTGCTTCTCCTGATGGCGCTCCAGGGCCAGCTCGATAAGGCGGGTTATCAGGTCGCTGTAGGACAGGCCGGCGGCCTCCCACAGCTTGGGATACATGCTCATAGGCGTGAAGCCGGGTATTGTGTTGATCTCGTTGACGTAGGGCTGGCCGTTTTGAGTGAGGAAGAAGTCGACTCGCCCCATGCCGGCGCAATCGATGGCCTTGAACACAACGATGGCCATGGTCCGCAGTCGGTCGCTCACCTCCGGCGGGAGGTCGGCGGGGATGATGAGGCGGGTGTTGGGATCTTCGTACTTGGCCACGTAGTCATAGAATTCACGACTGAACACTATCTCTCCCAGGGGTGAGGCCTGGGGATCATCGTTGCCCAGGACGCTGCATTCGATGTGGCGGCCCTCGATGGCCTGCTCCACCACGGCCTTGCGGTCGTAGTGGAGGGCTTCGGCCAGGCCGTCAGTTAGATCCTCTCGGGAGCGGGCCTTGACGGTGCCGATGCTGCTGCCGCCGTTCGCTGGCTTGACGAAGCAGGGATAGCCCAGATCGCTCTCTACCTGGCCAACCACAGCGGTCATCTCGTTCTTCCACTGAGGCCAGGTGACGACGAGGGAGGGGGGTATGGGGAGGCCCGCCTGGCGGAAGACCATCTGCTGGAGGGCCTTGTCCATGCCTACGGCGCTGGCGGCTACACCGGCTCCCACGTAGGGAATGCCCACCATCTCCAGGAGACCC
This sequence comes from Dehalococcoidia bacterium, assembly GCA_020356025.1. Lineage (GTDB taxonomy): Bacteria > Chloroflexota > Dehalococcoidia > SM23-28-2 > SM23-28-2 > SM23-28-2. The sequence goes on from CP070630.1 coordinate 836,766, forward strand.
TGGAGGGAGCCGTCCTCGCCATAGGTGCCGTGCACCAGCGGAAACAGCACATCCAGCTTGTGCAGGACGGTCAGGGACCGGCCGGTGAAGCCGCGGCCAGGATGCTTCTCCGCAGTCTGTCTGCCAGCAGGCAGGCTGGCCATGCGCTCGCCCTTGATGGCGGTCAGGGCGGTCTGCGTCTCGCGGGGGGTGAGCCAGGTGCCGTCCTTGGTGACGCCGATTGGCACCGCCTGGAAGCGCTCCTGGTCGATGGCGTCCATCACCCCCTGGGCGGAGACGACGGAGACCTCATGCTCGGCGGAGCGGCCGCCGAAGAGGATGCCTATCAGCCCGGGCCTCTCCCTAGCCATCGAATCCCTCTCCCACAAGCGTTACCTCCGGCTCCAGGCAAAGGCCAAAGCGTTCTTCCACCTTCTCCTGTGCTAAGGCCATTAGTGCTTTGACGTCGCTGGCGCTGGCATGGCCACAGTTGACGATGAAGTTGGTATGTTTAGGCGAGATCTGGGCGTCGCCGATGCGGTGGCCCCGCAGGTGCACCTGATCGATGAGCCACCAGGCGGGACGCTCGGGGGTGTTCTTGAACACCGAGCCGGCGTTGCGCTCTCGCGGCTGGGCCGCTTGGCGGCGGGCGTCCAGTTCGGCCACTCGTGCGGTCAAGGCCTGGGGGTCACCCTCGTGTAGAATCAGGTCGACGGAAAGGACGACCTTTCCCTGGAGTACGCCGCGGGTGAAGGCGCTGCCGCGATAGCCCAGAGCCAGTTCGCTGGCCGGCAATTCTGCCACTTCAGTACTATTGTTAGCGACGCGCACAGTGCGCAGGCAGTCGGCCAGGCAACCCCCATAGGCCCCCGCGTTGTAGATTACCGCTCCGCCCAGGCTGCCAGGGATGCCGCAGGCCCACTCCAGGCCGGCCTGGCCGGCCTGGGAGAGCCGCCGCGCCAGGCCAGCGAGGCTGGCCCCCGACTGAGCCCGCACGAGCAGGCTGCCGTTGCTCTGGCTGACGGGCTGGTCGACGCGGTCGCTGCGATTCTCGATGACCAGCCCGCGGATGCCACCATCGCCCACGAGGACGTTGCTGCCTGCGCCGAGGATGAAGAAGGGCACAGCGTGATGGTGGGCCGTATCAGCCAGCGCCCTCAGTTGCTCCTCCGATTCGGCGATGGCATAGGCGTCGGCCGGCCCGCCAATGCCGAAGGTGGTGTGATCGGACATTGGCTCGTCCAGGCGAACGGTTGCTGCCTTGCGCAGCTCTGCTAGGAACTGGCTGTTCATGGTCCTTTTCTCAGTGCTTCCAGAACCTGCGGTCCCACCTGATCGATGTCACCAGCACCGATGGTGAAGAAGACATCGCCCGGCCGCAGCGCCTCCATCACCTTTGACGGCGCGTCTTCCAGGCCGCCGGCGTAACTGGCGGGCGGGCTGTCAATGACCTCGGCAAGCTCCTGGGCGCTCATGCCCGCCGAGGGCTCCTCGCGGGCGGCGTAGGTTTCGGCGATGAGAAGGTGGTCCACCCCCTGAAAACAGGTGCGGAAGCCA
>CP070630.1:838401-845625 GCA_020356025.1 Dehalococcoidia bacterium
GGTGGCGGAGGTGCAGGCGGGGTTGTCGCAGTGGGCCACCTGCAGGTAAAAGTTGTAGAAGTAGCTGATCAGGGGCAGGCCGTCCACCCCCACCGTCACCGAGTTGTACGTGCCGACGGTGCCGGTGCTGTCGAGGGTGGTGGTGCTGAAGCCCAGGCGCCTGACGATCTCGTTCGCGTGCAGGCCGTCCACTGTGTCGGCGTCCAGGCCGGGCCATGTGCCCGCTGGCAATTCGATCTGGGCGTAGGTGTGGCCGGGGTTCGGCGGTGCGGTTGCCGGACCGGAGTCGGGCCCGGCCACGACCGAGCGCACCGTCAGGCCCACCAAGAAGACCGCGGCGAACACGGCAACCCCGCCGAGCACCGCGGCCGGTAGAAATAGCCGTCTGCTCATCTGAATCTTCATCTGGAGTACCTCCTCTCCTCGGAAACTCTATACATAAGTGCCCAAATTATACGCATAGAGCGTTGCCTGTCAATACTTCCTGAAGCTTTCAGTAGAGGAAATCTCAGGAGTCTGCCTTGGCCAAGAGAGAGTAGCCGAGGAGAGCGTGCTCGGCTCCTACCCGATCGCCGCCACAAGCCTTGCGATGGCGTCGGCCGGAGAGAGCGAGGGGTCGAACCAGGGGAGCCAGCCGCTCAGGTCCCCAACTCGTCCCAACTTCCCCTCGCCACCCCCTTGACTTGCTACTCCCTCTTCTCCGTGCGTCAGCAGACAAGCAGAAGCCCCTGGGCCATCCGACCCAGGGGCTCCATGCGCTCGCTCGGTAACCTCCTACGGGCAGCTCGCTCCGATCATCCCTGAGAAGGCGAGCACGTCGCCAACCACCGTGATGCTGCCATCGGCGTTGAGGTCCAGCCGCTGGAGGGTCGGGTTGGTCACCGGCAGTCCGATGTTGCCCGAGTACGTCAGGACATCCCCCACCACGGTGACGAACGTGTCCACGTTGTTGTCCAGCGGCCAGGCGTCGACGTCGCCGGGCAGGTCAGTGCAGTCGTCTAATGGGTCAGTGGGCAGGTAGCACTCCACGTCGTCGGGGAAGGTGTCGAGGTCCGTGTCGGTGGTCACTGTGCAGTCCCGCGCCCGCGCTTGTACCACGATGTCCATGTTGATGTTGGCGAGGGTGGGGTCGCAGGTGGCGGGGTAGTCGGCGTGGGTCACCTGGTTGCCGAAGAAGAAGGGATGGTCGCCTGCCGCCTCGCACATGACGCCGAAGTCCTCATAGGCATGCCCGTACGCCCCGCTCAGTATGGGATCGGGCAGGTCGATGACAGCCAAGACCTCGCTCGTCGTTTCGTCCAGGCTGGACGACCCCTTGACGTAGACGTAGTCATCGATGGACACGTCCGTGGGCTCGACGAGCGTCACCGGCCCCACCAACCAGCCAGTAGCGTTGATCTGATACTCCGTCAACTGGGCTATTTCGACCTTCTCCCCCGCGTAGGCGACGCGCACGTAGCCCTGGCAATCCTCTGGCACGTTCATCCACTTCCGCACGCGCACGTTGGGGGCGTCGCTTGGCCCGTTGTTCAAGATGACCTTGTCCGTGGACCAACCCTCCCACTCGTCGAGGGGCAGGATGGGGGAGGGGACGGGAGTGAACACCCAGTCCTCCACCACCAGGTCGGCGTTGGCCGCGCAGGTGGCATTGCCGTCGAACTCGTGCAGAAGCGGGGCGCTGTCGAGCAGGTCGATCACGTGGGGGTTCGTCGGCTCGATGCTGGCCGAGATAGCCTGCGTCGGGTACGGCGCCGCGGGCGCGAAGCAGTGGAAGACCAGGTTGTCGGCGACCCCGCGGGTCTCGCCGGCCACCATCGAGGTCACGGGGAGATTGATGGCCACGCGCAGGTCGCCGTTGCCGGCCACCTGAACGTCGTAGGTGGCGCCCGGCGACGACTGCCAGCCGGAGGCGCACATCGCCGGCGGCCGCACGCCGCCAAGCTGGTGGATGTCGCAGTCATCCTCGGTGTCGGTGTCGTATGAGTCGCCCTCGGCGAGACCCGGATAGGCCGTGCAGCCGGCGTCGTCGCACCGGGCATCGCCGTCGTTGTCCACGTCGTCGTCGCAGGTCCAGGGGAACTGCATGTGCTCGGGCGTCCTGTTGGGGTCCAGGAACATGGGAACCTCTGCTGGGAGCCAGGGCGGGCCGTATATAAGCTCCTCACCGTCGGAGAAGCCGTCGCCGTCGGTGTCCTTGCACTTGATGTCGGCGGCGTCCGTTCCCCACGCGTCGTCGTTGTCCACGCCATCGTTGCAGGTGTCCGGTTCGGTATGCAGGCCCTCCGGCGTGATCCAGTCCGCGTCTTTGTTGCTCGCCAGCATGCCCTCCACGTTGTCCGCCCAGCCGTCGCCGTCCGTGTCGGCCATGCCACTGGGGCCATCGATGCCCAGTCCTGGCGACTGCGCCTCCAGGGTGACGGTGAAGTCGACAGTCGTCGATCCGCTGTTGGTGGCGTTCACGGTCACCGGCTGCATGACGCCGCTGCTCACATCGACGTTCCAGGGGGTACTCGGCCCCGTCAGGTCGGTCAGGATGCCGTCGGTGTAGGCCGTGCAGGCCACGGCCATCTCCATCTCCAGCGCGTTGTTCTCGGGGACGGGGTCGGCGATCCCGTCCGGCACCACGATCTCGTTCTGGATGGTGAACTTGTGCAGGCTGGGGTACGTGGAGCAGGCCAGGTCGTACTGGTGCTCCGTCAGGATCCCGTTCTCCGTCAGCCCCATAAGATCAGGCGGGACGGTGCCGTCGACGTGGAACAACACAACCTGTAGCGTGGCTGTGTCGATCATGCCGATCTCGTCGCTCATGCTTAGCACGCCGTCTCCGTTGTCGTCCCAACCCGTGACCTGCCACACCGGGCCCATCGCATCTTGCCAGAGCGTGCCGGTGGGGTCGCCCGGCGGCCACGGGCTGATGGGCGTCATCAGATAGCCCGGCACGTTGTTCAGCGAGACGTACTTGTGGAGATCGAGCTCCTTCATCACTCCCGGCGCGCTGAACGCGACGATGCAGTGCCCCGGCCCGTAGGGGGTGTGAGGCAGCAGCAGGTTGCCGCAGGTGTCCGCCACCGGCCCGACGCCGCCGTAGATCAAGCAGGGCACGCACTTGTTGCTGTGGCTTGGGTCGTCCGAGTACATCTCCGGACAGTAGGTCTCCACCAGGGGGCTGTTCTGGGGCGGCTTGAAGAACCAGAAGACACCGTCCTTGATGGTGATGACGTCGTCCGGCGACTCGCACTCTACCGACACCTCGGTCTCTGTTCCGCAGTCGTCGTCCCCCTCGTCGATGAGGTCGTCCCCCATGTTCTGGCCGCCTCCCAGGTCCCAGCCGTCGCCGTTGTCCAGGCCGTCGTTGCAGGCGTGGAGGCCGGCGGCCTCTTCCCCGATGTGGGGGTCGAGGCAGTCATCATCGAGGGCGTCGATCCGGAAATCCCCGTCGTTGTCCAGATTGTCGGTGCAGGTGGTGAAGCCGTCCTCCTTGGCGTTGGCCAGCCAGGCGGGGGCGTCCACCTCGGTGATGTCCTCGGCGACCACCTGGGAGGTGGGCCCGTGGTTGAGCAGCAGTTCCTTGATCAGGTAGTGAGGCTCGTGAATCTTCCCCGTTTCCTCGCTGATCAGCGGGCTGTCCAGGGGGTCCTCGTCCACTGAAGTGTCGCCGTCGTCGTCGATGCCCTCCTCCTGGACCTCGTCGATCACCGTGTCGCCGTTCCAGTCGAAGCGGCCGGAGCCGTCCTCGTCCACGGCTCCGTCGCGGTCGTTGTCGATGCCCAGGAAACCGTTGGCCGGGTCCTCATCGCAGCCGTATTCGGCCCCGTAGCCCGGAACACAAGCGCCGTACGGCACCAGCAGGTAGTCGCCGTCGTCGTCGATGTCGTTCTTGGGGTCCTCATCAATTAGCGTGTCGCCGTCGTCGTCGCCGTTCCAGGGATAGGACTGGGCGCCGTAGGACGGCGGGTCCTCGCCGTCGTAGCCGTCTCCGTCGTTGTCGCCGTCGCCCGGCGGGTCCTCATTGATATGGGGGTGGCACTTGGGGTCCAGCCCGTCGGTGGCTGTGTTGCCGTCGTTGTCGATGCCGTCGCAGCAGGTGCCCAGCCCCGCCGGCACCCTGGCGGCGGTGGCCTCGTCGCTGTCCATGTCGGTGTCGCCGCAGTAGAAGGGCTTCACGTACAGGTCGGCCTTCTCCAGATCGGCCGCGGGCAGGGTGTCGACGATTAGCTCACTCCACGCGTAGTTGTCCACCAAGTCGGGGTCGATCCAGTCCGGGGGCTTGACGTCGATGTCGTTGGTAATGTAGAACGCGTAGCCCGCCCCGACCTCTGAGCAGTTGATGGTGAAGTACTCGGTGTGCACGAACTGCACGGAGGTCGGTAGCAGTACCTGGTCGGAATGGTAGGGGGGATCGATCGTGCAAGGACCGACCGGGTCACTGCTCTTGTCGATATTGGTGGGCGCCGGCCCGGCTGGCCCGTTGTTATGGAGAAGCTTCTCCACGCAGATCACCACGTCCTCACCAACGGGGATCTCCGTGGGCGGCGGGCTGGCGCAGTCCTCGGCCAGGATCTGCTGGCTGATGATTTTCACGTCAGCGGTGGCGACGGGCTCCTTGTCCACGGGCACGCAGCCCATGTAGCCGCCCAAGCCCGCCCCGATCGCCAGGTCTGCCTCGTAGGGGAACTGGGTCTCCAGGTTCACAACATGGGGCGGAAAGTCGCGCACCGTATCGTTGAAGCACATGAGGTGGGGTTCATCCAGGTTGCCCTGCTCGTTCTTGAGGGCGGGCGCGCACAGCTGCCAGCCGGCGCCAAGCTCCCAAGCCTCGCGCCCGAACTGCGTGTCCAGCTCAAGGTCGAGGCCTGTGGGTATGTCGGTTACCGTTATGTTGTAGCACACGTAGTGAGGCTCGGTCGGCACCGGCCCCGGTGGTGGCTCCACCGGGTCGGGGGACACTACCTCCTTGAGGGTGGGCACCCAGAGCGTCACGGCATTCTCGACCTCCACGTGCTCCCAGCTGCCGAACTGGCTCGTGAGGTTCACAAGCTCGTCCGGGTCGTGCCCGCCCGAAATTAGGTAGGACTTGAGGTGCGGGTTGGTCAGGCTTCCGCCGGCGGGCGAGCCGTCCTGGTACTTGACGGCGGGCGCGCACAGGTCGAAGGGATCCGTGACCATCACCACCTGCGTGCCGAACTGGTCCTCCAGGGTCACGACCTCGTTTACGGGAGGGCTCTGGAGATATATGTCGTAGCACTTGTAGTGGGGGTCCGTCATCGCCGCCCCGCAGGGGTTCGGGCTGCACGTTGTGCCTGTGCCCTGGGCTACGCCGCCGAGATCATCACAGCATATGACATCCGTGTCTGTGCAGCTGTTATCGGGATAGCAACAGGCCTCAGTCGCGGTGCACATTGTGGCTGGGCCTTGGTCTACGCCGACTAAAGCGGCGCAGCAGGCGGAATCGCAGTCGTAGCAGGTTCCGCCAGGCTCACAACAGGCCTCGACCCCACCGCACGACGTGCCGTCTCCCAGATAGACGCCGCCGATAAGCTCCATGCAATCGAGGTCGTCGGTAACCACGCACAGGCAGTCTGGCGGACCGCCATGGCAGCAGGCGCCGATGGGAGGGGGTTGGAGGGGGGCGGCCTCGGACTTTCCGTCCAGGCCGTTCAGCAGGGCGAGAGTGAGAATGGGGGCTGCTACCGCCAGAACTACCGCGCCCAGTACCGCGCTGATTTGCTTCCTGGTCATGGCAATCTCCTTTCTGGGCAGAACATGCCACTACAGGCCGGCAGTGCAGTAGCGCCCCAGGGATGCGCGTCGTTATGTTGCTCTTATAAGGAAACATAAAAATGATACACATCCTTTCCAGAATGTCAACCCCCTGCGTGGCTGGCTACAGCAAGAGTGGCAGTTACACAGCCAATCAAGGGAAGATCGTGGACGGAGGCCAGTGGTGAGTTCTCTCCCTCCGCTTCCCGCCCCAACTCCCCCCAACTTCTCCTCCCCACCCCCGTGTTCTCCACGCACCAGCAGACAAGCAGAAGCCCCTGGGCCATCCAACCCAGGGGCTCTGCCTACTGGCGTCAGCGCCGCTCGTCTACCACACCTTGCTCCTCCACTCGCGCCGGCAGCGCTCCGCCAGCTTCGTGGGACAATAGAGGCTGGCGTCCTTGTGCTCGCGGCACTGGGATCGTGCCGCTGACATGTCAGAAGCCCGGCCGCTCAAGGGCTTCGGCAAGCCTTCCCATCGCTGCCTTCCGCAGTTTGTCGGTTTGCGCCTGCAGCTCTCGCAGTTGCTCGTCCGTGAGAACGGAGAAGACCTCTTCGACCAGCCGATTCACGCCCGGCATAGCGTCCTCCCACTTGCGCTCACCCTTCTCGGTTAGGCGTACCCAGACCTTGCGGCGGTCACTCCGCTCGTAATGCCTCTCCACCAACCCTTGGGCCTCCAGTCGGTCGACCACGCCGGTCATGGTTTGACTCGCCTTGACCAGTGCCCGGGCAACCTCGCCGGTAGTGCAGATGCCCCCGTTCTGCTTCAGAACGGACAACAGCTGTAGCTGCGGAAGCGACAGATTCTCAGGCAGCAGGGCCAGTTCGGTCAGCTTGAAGATGGCATTATGGGTCTGGTAGAGGGTATCCCACTCGGCCATACCTCTCGCCTGCCCTTCAACCTTCGCTCGCTCTTCAGCTTGAGTTGCCATTTCGTTCTCCTTCCTCCCTCGATCCCCTGGATTGGCTCTTGTTCTTTTCTCCTTCCATTTTGTACCGCTACGAGACATACGGCCAATGTCGGCAACCGCTCATTTTTTTCGCCCAAGTCCGGAGCGGCTACGATTTGCCGGGCGATCAAGCGAGCGCGGAAGTTCCGCTGTTTCCCCTCGCCCGGCTGCCCCCCGTTCCAACTCCTCCCAACTTCCCCTCCCCACCCCCTTGACTTGCTACCCCCCTTTTGGCTAACATCGCTGCGGAGAGGGAATTGGCCCAATTTCTCCAGCTTTTTCTGCCAAAAGGAGGTGGCTGAGTGACCTACACGATCTGTGAGCCCTGCATCGATGTCATGGACAAGGCCTGTGTCGAGGTCTGCCCCGTCGATTGCATCCACTACGAGGAGGGGAAGGACCGCACCCTCTACATCGACCCCGCCGAGTGCATCGACTGCGGCGCCTGCGAGCCCGCCTGCCCCGTGACCGCCATCTTCGCCGAGGACGACGTGCCCGACAACTGGAAGGA
>CP070630.1:845725-854574 GCA_020356025.1 Dehalococcoidia bacterium
CGACAAGACTCTCCCCGGCTGGACCAAGTACCTCGTGGTAGTCGATCCGCGGAGTCAGAAGATCCTTGCTGTCTGGGCGGCGGCCATCGTGGGGCTGGTGATCTACGGCGGCCTGGTTGCCGACTGGGGGTGGATGACCATCCTCGGCTGGATCCTGGCATCCCTGGCAGTAGCCGTCCTGATCAGCCTCGACCTGAGCGGAAGCACGCCCCTCCACAAGAGCGGTCTGCACGAAGACCGCTTGCTGACGGTGGAACTGGACTCGGACAAGTGCGAAGGGCGAGCGATCTGCCGCGAAGTGTGCCCCAAGGGCCGGTTGGGGCTTGACAGCAAAGCGCACAAAGCCAGCATCATCAGCGAGAACGAGTGCGTGCAGTGCGGGGCCTGCATCGTGCAGTGCCCTGAGGACGCCCTGGCCTTCGTGGACAGGAGCGGCCGCCGCATCCCGCCGGACGAGATTCGGCGCTACAAGGTGAGTCTCCTGGGCGAGCGCACTCGCGCATCGTGATCGTCTCTTTGCGGGATGCAATGTTGACGCCCCACAGCTATACTGTGGTCTACACCACTGCTGTAGTCATAAAGTCATGACAGGTCCCTTCCAAGGCGTCAGCGTCCTGGAGTTGGCCAGCGGTATTGCCGGGCCCTACTGCGGCATGCTTCTGGCCGATCTGGGAGCCGATGTCACAAAGGCAGAACCGCCTCACGGCGACCCTGCCCGCGGCTCGCCGGCCTTCCACGTGTGGAATCGGGGCAAGCGCAGCGTCATCGCCGACGCGCAGAGCGAGGAGGATCGCCGCACTATCCGCCGCCTGGCCGGCGGCTCGCACGTCGTTATCGCCGACTTGCCGCCCGGCCAAGGGGAGGCCGTGGGTCTGGACTACGAGACACTGGCCGGGGAGAACCCTGCGCTGGTCTACTGCCATATGCCCCCTTTCGGCGACAAGGGGCCGCACGCTGGCCGCTGCTCTGACGATGCCCTGGTGGCCGCCGTGGGCGGCGTGACCGGCCGTCAGCCGTCTCATAGCGGCGCTCCCGTGTTCGTGACGATCCCTGCGTCCAGCTATGGAGCCGCCATGCTGGCCGCCAGCGCCATAGGCGTTGCCCTGCGGGTGCAGGAAAGGAGCGGCCGCGGTCAGAAGGTGACGGTCTCGTGGGTGGCCGGCGCGCTGGCCATGCAGACGGGCAGCCTGGTGGGAGCGCAGGAGTGGCTGAGCCCGCTGGGCCTGGCTCCCCTTTTGCATCAGCCTCAGGGCGTTGTGCCCGTATATCGGCTGTACAAGGCGCAGGACGACTGGCTGTTCCTGGCCTGCGGCAACCCGACCTTCTGGGCCAAGCTCTGCATTGCTCTGGATAAACCGGAGTTGGTGGCCGACCCGCGCTTCGAGAATGCCCCCTGGGGTGTCGTCAACGCACCCGACCGCGAGGCGCTGTACAACATCATCGCTCCAATCCTGGCTGAGAAGCCGCGCTCCTACTGGCTAGAGCACTTCGAGAGATCGGACGTGCCGGCAGCGCCTGTTCTCACCCGAGCCGAGTTCATCGACGACCCCCAGGTGGTGCACAACGGCATGCGGGTGGAGCTGGACGACCCGACCCTGGGGCACACGGTTCAGATGGGCATTCCTCTGAAGTTCGCCCGGACGCCGGGGTCGATTCGGGAGGCGGCGCCTCTCCTGGGCCAGCACAGCGAGGAGGTTCTGCGGGAGCTTCCGGCCAGACAAGAGCCGCGCTCGGCCGCGACCGCGAGGGGCCATGGCGACTTCGCCCTGGAGGGCGTGCGGGTGGTCGACCTGACCAACTACATCGCCGGCTCCCTCTGCCCGATGTTCCTGGCCGACTACGGTGCCCAGGTGACCAAGGTGGAGCCGCTGCAGGGCGATTCCTTCCGCATGTTCGGGTTGGGCTTCATGGGCTGGAACAGGGGAAAGCGGTCTGTCACCCTCGATCTGACGCAGCGGGAGGGCCAACGCCTCCTGCGCGAGCTGGTTGGTCAAGCCGACGTGGTGGTGGAGAACTTCCGGCCGGGGGTGGCCCAGCGCCTGGGGGCCGACTACGAGACGCTGGCCCAGGTCAAATCCGACATCATTTACTGCTCGATAGCTGGCCACGGCGAGACCGGCCCTCGTGCCGCCAGACCTGCCTTCGACCCGCTGTTGCAGGCCCGCTCGGGGGCAATGGCCGCCCAGGGGGGACACGGTCAGCCGCCGGTCTATCTGGACGTGGCCATTACTGACTACTCGGCTGCCCTGCTGGGCTCCTATGGCATCGCTGCCGCCCTCTACGAGCGGGAGCGCAGCGGCGAGGGCCAGCGGGTGGTCACCTCTCTCACTGCGGCTACCATCGCTGGCCAGTCGGGAAGCTTCATCTTCTACGAGGGTAAGCCGGAGGAACCGGAGGGCGGTCCCGACTTCCTCGGGCCTTCCGCTGCCTGTCGCTGCTATCAGGCTGCCGACGGCTGGCTGTTTCTGGCCTGCCGCAGCGAAGAGCAGTGGCAAGCGCTGGCCTACGCTGTCGGGCGACCGGAGTTGGCGCAGCCTCACTCGTGGCAGACGGCGGCCTCCGCCCCCGCCCAGGATGGCCTGGGCCGGGTGCTGGAGGGCATCTTTGGCGCCGATACGGTGGATAAATGGCTCGCTCGCCTGGATAGCGCCGGCGTGCCCTGCGCTCCCATTCTCGGCCCGCTGGATCTCCTGACCGACGAGCATCTGGTGGCCAACGACCTCATCACCGACCACAAGCACGCTCAGTGGGGCCTGATCCGCCAGACAGGGGTGCTGGTCAAGCTTTCCCGTACGCCCGGTTGTCTCCAGGGGCCATCGCCCAACCTGAGCCAGCATACCGACGAGGTGCTGACGGAGTTGGGCTACGACCAGAAAGAGATAGCGCGCCTCAGAGAGGGGAGGGTCGTCGCCTAGAGGGAGGCGAGGGGTGATGCGAAGGACTGATATTCGAACCGGGACGATCCAGGAATCTAAGAGGGAGGTCAATCAATATGGAACCGCGGGAGAAGCGACTTACCGAGGCGACACGAGAGATGAGCGACTCGTTGCTCGGTCGGCGGATGCCGCTGCCGAACAAGCAGGATCGCCCGCCGGCGCCGGAGATCAAGTGGGTGGCTGAGCGAGCAGATGTGGAGTCGCTGGCCGAGTTCGCCTGCCAGGCCGGTGCTGAAGTGGCCGAGCGGCACCACGTGGACGCCCGCACGGAGGCTTGCGCCATCGCTGCCGAGGATATCGTGTTGGACGAGCGAGCGCGCTGGAAATGCATCATCCCCCTCTGTTTCGGCTATGGTTCCAGCCCCATGTGCCCTCCCTACTCGCCCACCACGGAGGAGATGCGGGTGATCGTTTCCAAGTATCAGTACGGCGTCTACCTTCGTTACATGCCGCCGGTGGAATCGCATGTCTACCCGCAGTTCGTTACCGAGTCGTCGGCGCGGGTAAACGAGCTGAACGAAATCGTGGGGATGGTGGAAGCGGAGGCAGGCTATAGAGGCTTTCACCTGGCGATGGGCTTCAAAGGCGGACCCTGCTGTCTGTGCGGCAGGTGGACGGCAAAGCATTCGGCCGATTGGTTCCAGGGCAAGAACGTGCCCCGTTGCCCAGTGCTGGAAGGTAACCTGTGCCACTATTACCTAAAGGCCCGACCAGCGTTGGAGGCTTGTGGCGTGGATGTCTTCGCCACAGGCAAGAAGGTGGGGTGGACCACTTACCTCGTGCTGCCTGAGTACCCCGAGCAGTCGGTACCCTGCGTCTCCTGGTATGGACTGGTGCTGGTTATCTGATCGACCTTGACGCGATGGTGGGCACAGGTGCAAGGCCCTGCGGCGCAGGGGATGGGGCTATATTAGTCGAATAATCCCCCGAAAACTCTGTAACGTTCTCTAGCGTCGTCCGTCTTTCATTGCAGGCAGAAACTGTTTCAGCCATAACGTCGGGTCCCCTTCCCTTGGCCGGGGAAAAAGTATCTGCCGGTGGGATACCCCGCCGGCAGATACTCTTTTGCTCAGTGATGGCCCGGGCTCTAGCTTTTGCTTCTCTTAAGACCTGGGGCGAAGCTTGGCGATCAAGAAGGCAGCGTGGACGGTGTCCAGCTTGCACGTGAGGTGGGGTAGGTGGGGTGGGAGGGGGTAGTAGCCGGCGAATGTCAGGCGTTCCATCCAAAAGCCGTGATAGTCGCATAGTTCTGCCAAGCCCTGAAAGCTGAAGAGGAGCAGACGGCTATCGCTCTGAGAGGGATGGTGCACCTCCTGCAGTGGCTCGGAGGCGTCGTCCATCTTGGCTTCGTTCGATACGTGCGCTGGCACGGCCTCCATCCCCAGGGTCAGGGAGAAGCGGCTGTGCCAACTGGCCAAGTTGTTGATGGAGAGGATAGCGTAGCCGTCGGGACGCAGCACCCGTCTGACTTCTTCAAGGAAGAGATCGATGTTGACTAGGTGCTCGATGATCTGGTCGGCGTGAACGATATTGAAGAAACAGTTCTTGTAGGGCAGCGGGGCGTTAAGGTCGCTCTTGGTGACGATTACCCCTCGATCGGTGGCGTCGTCGATGCGGTCGTAGGCGCAGTCGATGCCGTAGGCCTCCGACACGCGGGCACGGCAGGCAACCTGGACGGTGAACTCGCCATCGCCGCAACCGCAGTCGAGAAGGCGGCCGTGGGCGCGGGGCTCGATGGCATCTAAGATCGCTCCCTTGTTGGCCCGTTCGCTCTGCCTGTAGATCCTGTGTAGGTACGCAATTTCTTTCCTTCCCATGTGATCAGCCAAGGTAATCGCAGCCCTCCTTGTAGCGGGCCTCTGTGCAGGCAGAGGCTGAGGTCATGATTGGCCGAAAGCCCAACTAGTAAGAATGACGGTAGGTTGGCCTTGCTTGTTACGGCCGAAAAGTTAAAACGGGCAAAGTGGCATCGCGTCTGAAACAGGACGAGGGTTGGCTGAGAGAAGTGAGGCGGTTATTATCTAGGCTGTATTATGAGCATGGAGCGGTCAACTTCTGCGCTGATTCGGATGGTGCCCTTCTACTACGGCTGGTGGGTGGCCATCGCCGCGGGTATCATCATAATGGTCGCCAGCGCCTCGCCGCTGTACGTTTTCAGCGCCCTGATCGAGCCCCTGGAAGACGAGTTCGGCTGGTCGCGAGCGGCTATCGGGGCCGGCCCCTCCATCGGCGCGGTGATGTGGGGGATAACTACCCCCATCGCCGGCTATCTGGTGGATCGTATCGGTGTGCGCCGCCTGCTGGTGGTGGGCGTGCTGCTGGTGGGTGGTGGCAATATTCTCATCAGCCAGATTCAGGCCCTCTGGCACTTCTACATCGCCGTGACGCTTATTGGCGTCGGCATGAGCCTGGCTGGCCTGCCGGTGTGCGCAGTAGCCGTCGCTCACTGGTTTGCGAAGAGGCGGGGGCGCGCTCTGGGCATCGTGAGCGCTGGTGCTGGCGCAACCGGGATCATGGTGGTACTGACTCCCTTGCTGGTAGCTCTCTTCGACGGTCGCGCTGGCGTGATGGCGCTGGGCCTCATCCAGTTGGCCATCTGCATTCCTCTCGCCTTGACAGTGCGCCACCGGCCGGAGGAGATCGGCCTTCTGCCCGACGGTGAGCCTGCTACTCCAGGCGGGACATCGGCGAGCTCGCAGCCGGAGGCGGTGGAGACGGAAGGTGGGCACAGCGGCACGGAGCAGCCGCAGGGGCTTACCGTAGGCCAGGCGCTGCACGCGCGCTCTTTCTGGCTGCTGTCGCCGGCCCTGATCCTGACCTGGATAGGCAGCTTGGCGGTCATCGTCCACTTGATACCTTACCTTGATGAATCGGGGGGCTTCACAGAGGAAGGGGCTGCCGTGATCGCGATGGGCATCCCCTTCGGCAGCTTGGTGGGGAGGTTGGGCTTTGGCTGGCTGGCCGACTACCTAGGCAAGCACTGGCTGCTGACGGCGGCCTGGGTCCTGCAGGGTTCGGGCATCCTTGTCTTCGCTGCTGTTCAGAGCCCCTGGCAGGCCGTCATATTCCTGGTTCTGTTCACCCCTGGCTACGGTGGTGCCATTACCATGTTGCCCGCTCTCCTGTCAGATTATTTCGGGCTGCGGGCCCTTGGCGGCATCCAGGGGCTGCTTTGGGGCTCGGGTACGCTTGGCGGCTTTCTTGGGCCGATCCTAGCTGGGGTGGTCTACGATGGGATGGATAGCTATCGGCCTGCCTTTTTCGTAATGGCGCTGGCTGCCTTCACTGCCGTCGTACTGATCCAGATGATGGGCAGACCACGTGCCCCGGCGGGGGAGTTGGCCGGCGCGCCTGCGGCCTAGAGACGGGGCGGCTATCATCTGACCAATGTTGGGAGCTGGCGGACGCCGGCTCTCTGACCAAGTTAAGGAGCAGCCTTGTTTTACGGGTGGTGGGTGGTCTTCGGCTCCGCCGGCATCATCTTTCTGACCGGCGGCACCTTCTTCTACGGCTTTGGCACCCTGATCACGCCCCTGACCAAGGAGTTCGGCTGGTCGCGGGCCTCCATAGCCGGCGCCTTCTCTCTCAGGACAGAGCTTGGGGGAGTGTGGGCCCCTGTCGTCGGCTATCTGGTCGATCGGGTGGGGCCTCGGCGCTTGCTGCTGATGGGGGTGTTCCTAGTCGGAACAGGTTTCATTCTCCTCAGTCGTATCCAGGCGTTGTGGCACTTGTACGCCGTGGCAGCGCTGATCGCCATAGGCATAGGTGCCACCGCCGGCCCGGTAGCGATGGCGGCGGTCGCTCACTGGTTCCAGAAGAGACGGGGCCGGGCTCTGGCCTTGATGACGGTGGGCGGTGGCAGCAGCGGTGTGATGGTGGTTGTGCTGGCCTCGCTGATAGCTGCCTTCGACTGGCGCACGGCGCTGCTCATCATGGGTCTCACCCAGTGGGCCATCTGCATCCCTCTGGCCCTGATCGTGCGCAACCGGCCTCAGGACCTGGGCCTTCTGCCGGATGGCGAGCCTGCTCTGCCGGACGAGCAACAGGTGGCCGCCGATGAGCGCTCGGGCCCGAGGGTGGAAGTGGCTGCTCGTCAGGATGAGGGCCTCACCATGAGCCAGGCGCTACGGAATCGCTCCTTCTGGTTGCTGGCCTCTGGCATGAGCCTGATCGGCTTGGGCAGCGTGGCTGTCATTGCCCATCAGGTCGCTTTCCTGGAAGAAGAAATGGACTTTCCCCCGCTGGTGGCCTCGGTGGCGCAGATGGCCGTGCCGATAGTGAGCCTGGCGGGCCGGCTGGGCTTCGGCTGGCTGGCCGACTATGTGGACAAGCGAAAGGTGCTGGCTGTAGCCTACCTCTTCATTGTCGTGGGCATCGTTCTGATGGCCACGGTTCAGAGTGCGTGGCAGGTTCCCCTGTATTTGATGTTCTTCGCGCCGGGCTGGGGCGGCTCTATCTCCGTGCGGCCCGCTCTTCAGGCGGAATACTTTGGCCTGCGAGCCTTTGGCGGCATCCAGGGGCTGATGTTCTTCGTAGGCAGTGTGGGAAGCTTCACTGGCCCCATCTTCGCTGGGGCGATCTACGACGCACTGGATAGCTATCGGCTGGCCTTCCTGATACTTGCCCTGGCCGTTCTGGCGGCTGTCCCCGCTGTGCTGATGGCAGAAAGGGCACAAACGGAGCCGGCGAACGTCCCATGATGCCAGAACCGACTGACAGGCTCCCCATGCTCGAGAAAACGATCTCCCGCTTTCGCCAGCAGTTCAAGGAGTTGGCCGACCCGGAGAGGGCAGCGCAGGAGAAGCGCTATCTCAAGAGTCCTTTCAAGTTCTACGGTGTCTCCGTTCCGAAGATCAGGGCCGTGGCCAGGCAGTTCAGGCGCGAGAACAGGGATATCTCCAAGGAGGCGTTGTGGGGTATTTGCCAGGCTTTGTGGCAGGGCGAATTCCACGAAGAGCGGGCACTAGCGATGTTCCTGCTGGAGGAACACCGGACCCTCCTCGACTACTCAGACATCCCCTCGTTGGAAAGAATGCTGCGTGAGTCTGTCAACTGGGACCAGGTAGACGAGATCTCAGTCCACCTGATGGGCTCCGTGCTCCAGAAGGACCAGCGGGCGCTGGAGTATCTGAAGAGATGGAGCAGAGAGCCGAACTTCTGGATGCGGAGGGCGGCTCTGCTCTCACAGCTACTGCTCTTTCGCGAAGGGAAGGGAGACAAGGGGCTGTTCTACTCGTTCGCCGACGAGATGATGGAGGAGAAGGAGTTCTTCATCCGCAAGGCGATCGGTTGGGTCTTGCGGGAGATGTCCAAGGTGGGTCCGGAGGAAGTCTTCCGCTTCGTAGCTGAGAACAGGGCCAGGATGTCCGGCGTTACTCTTCGCGAGGCGACTCGCAGGCTCCCTCAACACCTGCGGGAGCAGTTGACGGGTCGCTAGGGATCGTCCCTTAGGTCTTCGTGAGGGCGACCTGCTGAGCGCAGAGAGGGCATTCGGCGGGGTCGTAGCTGGGCAGCTCGAGGGTTAGGCAGGCGAAGAAGGGCAGGCCGAAGTCTGAGCGACCGGCGGTGCGGTCTACCAGGACAGCCACCCCAATGGGCTCGCCTCCTTCGGCTCGTACCGCATCCAGAACGTCGCGGATGCTGCCGCCGGTGGTGAGAATATCGTCCACCACCAGAGTGCGCTCGCCTGGGATCACCCGAAAGCCGCGGCCGAAGCGCCGTCCCCTCTCCACCTTCTCGGCGAAGATGCCCCTGATGCCCAACTGGCGGGCTACCTCGTAGCCAAGGATGATCCCGCCGGTGGTGGGTGCCGCTATCAGTTGCACCCCCTGGGGGCGAAAGTGATCGGCCATGAGTCGACAGAGCCTTTCGGTGTGGGGCGGCTGCTCTAGAAGGCGAAACTTCTCCACATAC
>CP070630.1:854674-861892 GCA_020356025.1 Dehalococcoidia bacterium
AACGACTCGCGTTCATCGGCCTGGTTGCCAAAGGTCATGGTGCCGAGGCAGATTTCGCTGACCTTTAGGCCGGTGCGGCCCAGCGAGCGGAACTCCATGCGAATACCTCCTGTGATGCAGGCAGCGCAGCAAAGCTACGTGGCCTGGCCCTTACCACTAACATGCTTGTAAGGTGCGGGTCAAGAGCTTGCGCTGTTTGGCGGTCTGGGCTGCCCGTAGCGCTGGCAGGTTTTGGCCAGCGAAGGTTGAACTCTTAGACGAAGTTGTTCTCGGTCAGGAACTGAAGCAACCGCTCGGCCATCGTATCCGGCGGCCCCTCGATGACATCACCGTGCCGCTCCTCCATCCCACCGGAGACGATCTGTTGCCAGCGTTCCTCCGGCGAGAGGCTGCTATCGGGGATGAACAAGCCTTTCGTGATCGGCTTGGGCGGCGACAGGCTCACTACCTGAGCGTGGGAGCCCGCCTCGCCTACTTCGTCAGCGCGGAGGCCCAGGTCGGCGAGGCTGCGGCGGGGGATCTCCGCAGCCAGCGATTGAAGGAGGGCGCGCAGCTTCGGGTACCGAGGGCGGTTCATCCCTTCGTCGACGGCGAACAGGGCGGGCAGAGGACAGCGAAGCACCTCTCGCCGGCCTCGCTCCAGGCGGCGATGAACCAACGCTTCACCGTCCTGCACCTCCAGCCGGAGAACGCTGGTGACGACCGGCAGGTCGAGAAGTTCGGCTAGCTGAGCGCCGACCTGTCCCGTATCGCCGTCGCTGGCCCGCTTGCCGCAGAGCACTACATCGGCGCCCACTTGCCTGATAGCGGCGGCCAGAATGCGAGCGGTAGCCAAAGTGTCGGAGTCGCGGAAGGCTTCGTCCCACAGGAGCAGGGCCTCGTCCGCCCCCACGGCCAGGCAGCGCCGCAGGGCCGACTCGCTTCCGGGTGGGCCCATGCTGATGGCCGTCACGTCACTGTCGGGGGACCGGTCCTTGAGCCGCAGGCTCTCCTCCAGGGCATAATCGTCGGCCGGGTTGAGGGTGTGCCTCAGGCCCTCTTCCTGTAGAACGGTCTGTCCCGACCTCAGCGGCAGCGGCTCTCTGGTATCCACAACCCTGGCGACGCAAACAACCACCTTCATCGAGTCTGGCACCTTCACGAGACCTGCCTGGCGCTAGGCACGTTGGCCAGCGTCCGCAGGATCTCCTCGTCCTCGGCTGACCCCCGCTCCTGCCGCAATCGGCGCAGCCGCTCGATCAGCGAGGGCAGCAGCTCATGCAGATCGCCCACTATCTTCAGGTCGGCCATCTGGAAGATAGGCGCCTGGGCATCCTGGTCTATGGCGACCACCGCTCTGGAATCCCTCATCCCCACGACATGGTGATTCACACCGGAGATGCCGCAGGCAATGTATAGCCTGGGCGCGACGGTCTTGCCGCTGAGTCCCACCTGCCGCTCATAGGGAGCCCAGCCGGCGTCCACTGCCGGCCTAGAAGCGGCCACGGCGGCGCCCACAAGGTGGGCCAGCTGCTCGATCAAGTGGAAGCCCTCCTTGCTACCCACCCCCCGCCCGCCAGCGACGATGACCTCCGCCTCGGTCACGTCCAGGTCTGAGGGAGGAATCTTGATGACCTCCTCCAAGCGCAGGCGCAGGTTCTGGGCCGATAGGCTCACGTTCACTGCAATCACCTGTGCCTGACGGCCGGTGTCCGGCCGTCTAACGGGCAGCGCCCCCGGTTGAAGGGTGGCCATCTGGGGCCTGGCCTGAGAACACACGACGTTGCAGGAGGCCTTGCCGCCGTAGACGGGGCGAGTCATCACCAGCAGACCGTCCTCGCTTAGGTCGACGCGGGTGCAATTGGAGGACAGGCCTGTGCCCAGGCGGGCGGCTACCCGCGGGGCCAGGTCGCGCCCTTGATCGGTGGCACCCCAGAGGATGATAGAGGGCTGCTGGCGACGGGTGAGGCCGGTGAGTACGGGAGCATAGGCATCGGGATTGTAGGCGCTCAGGAGAGGGCTCTCGGCTAGATAGACCGTATCGGCGCCGCACTGACCGAGAAGGGGGGCCAGGCCACGAACGCCATCGCCCAGAAGCACCGCCGTCGCTGACAGGCCCAGCCGATCGGCCAGATCGCGGGCCTGCCCAAGGAGCTCCAGGCTGACATCTTCTACCTCGTCGCCGCTGTGGTCGACGATAACCCACACACCGCCCGTCGATCCTTCTCCCATAGCGCGGACGCGGTCGCCGCCCTAACAGGTCATCGCCGGTCTGTGTTCCCTCAACCCTATCACAGCCTAGCTCCCGCTGGGGCTCCAGAAGGGCACCGCCTTGCCCAGCTTCGCCAAAGTGGCCATCAACTCGGGGAAGAACTGGGGGAGCCGGAGCAGATAGTCAGGCTGGAGGCGCTCCCGAAACAGGCTCGTACTGAAGAGGGTGACATAGTCAGCGAGGGGCATGGTGCCGTCGGTGCTCTCGGGATCATACAGAGACCAGTTGCGGACATGCTCTTCCGACCGGAAGAGGTTCATGAGGCTTCAAGCCCTGGCGATGTCGTCGCGCCAGCGTGAGAAGGGAACATTCACGTGGCCGACGATGCTGGGCGGCGAGGCCTCCAGAACCTCCCCATCGCGCATCCGCACCCTTATTGGCTCGTTGCAGTCCAGACACGGACAGTCGATCTGGACTTCCTTGCCGGGGAAAAGCCAGCTGACCGCTAGCGATTCAAATCCTCACTGCCCGTACCATTTCTGCTCGCCCTCTACGGAGATCAGGTACTGAGTGGGGATGTTGGAGAATGGCGCGGCGGACGCGACATAGTCGGTGCCCGAACTAAGCCAGAAACCCGGCACCCTTCCGTCACCGACTTCGTGGAGTGCTTCCCGGGCTTGATCCGGGGAGAGGCCTAACTCCGTGGCGAGTTCCGTATAGTGCGGCGCTCGTCCGTCGCGGACCATGCCGCTTATGACGGCGTGGTACATGCTTGCAAGGAGCTGCGGCTCTGCCATGGTGCGCCTCCCTGGCTCAGACCCTCATATCAGCGGTGCCCTCATAGACTACCACAGACATTGAGGATCGCAAGGGGGTGCAGCCTGCTCGATCCCTGTCGCGGCGTGCCCTATTATCCTTGAAGGGGCTCAAGCTTCGTGGTAAATTGCCGTCGCAAACACGGCCTCGCGGCTCCACGACCACCTTCGGAATCATCGGCCACTTGGGTGATGGCCAGCCAGCAAGAAAGGGGGAGAGGGCAGTGACCACCACACCAGAGAGCTCCCAATTACAGTTCAAGCATCTCTTCACACCACTGAAGATCGGCACATTCACCGTCCGCAACCGCATCGTCAGCACCGCCCACCTTACCGACTTCGCCGAGGGGGGCGTTCCGTCGGAACGGCACCTGAATTACTGGGTCTCCAAAGCCAAAGGGGGCATCGGCCTCATCATCACCGAGGATCAGGCCGTTCACCCCACCGCTGCCACCGAGCCCTTCGTCATCCACGCCTACAAGGACGCATGCATCGAGCCCTTCAGGCGGATCGTCTCTGCTGTGCATGAGCACGGGGCCAAGCTAGTAGCCCAGCTATGGCATCCGGGCAGCCTTTGGTTCGAGGCGCGAGAGGGCAGCCTGCCCCTGTGGTCCAGTGGGGCTAACCCCGGCTCCTTCCACGCCGAGACCGCTCATGCCATGGAGGTTGAAGAGGTCAAGGAGATAATCCAGGCGTTTGGCGACTCGGCGCGGCGAATGCGGGAGGCCGGCCTCGACGGCGTAGAGCTCATGGGCACTCACGGCTTCTTGATCGAGCAGTTCATGTCCCCTCGCACCAACAAGCGCAGCGATGAATACGGCGGAGACGAGGAGAACCGCCTTCGCTTCATCCTGGAGGTGATCGATGCGGTGCGGGCCGCTGTCGGCTCCGACTTCACCGTCGGCTTGCGGACTAGCGGCGACCAGTTCCAGGGAGGTGGCTTGGGCCTCCAGGACATGAGAAGAATCATGCCCAAGCTGACGGCCGCAGGCAAGCTGGACTACGTTAGCGTCACCGTCGGTGCCGGCGGCGCTCCCATCCCTCCCATGTACATGCCCGGCAGCCCCTTCGTCTACCTGGCGGCTGGGATCAAGGAGGTAGTGGACGTGCCGGTTTTCTGCGTCGGCCGCATCACTGACCCAGTGGTGGCCGAGGACATCCTGGCCAAGAATCAGGCAGACATGGTCGGGATGACTCGCGCCAACCTGTGTGACCCTGAGCTGCCCAACAAGGCGCGGGAGGGAAGGCTGGACGAGATTCGCCGCTGTATCGGCTGCAACGAGGGCTGCTGGGGCCGCAATGCTGAGACCCTCCCCATCACCTGCGCCCTCAATCCCAGCGCCGGACGGGAAAAGGAACTGGAGATCACCCCCGCTTCGGTGAAGAAAAAGGTGATGGTCATCGGCGCGGGCATCGCCGGCATGGAGGCGGCACGGGTGGCGGCACTGCGAGGCCACTCCGTCTCCCTGTACGAAAAGGATGAGCAGTTGGGGGGCCAGCTCCAGATCGCTGCCAAGGCCCCCGGCAGGCAGGACATGGCCGAGCCGGTGCGCTACTACGAGTACCAGTTTAGGGTGCTGGGGGTCGATGTCCACCTGGGCTGTACAGTGGATGAGAAGACCATCGAAGAGGTCAACCCGGATGCGGTCATCGTGGCCACCGGCGGACTGCCGGCCGCAGCCACCTTCTCCGGCGCGGATCAGCCCAACGTAGTGCAGGCACGAGACGTGCTGGTGGGCAAGACCGAGGCCGGCAAGAAGGTCGTCCTCCTGGCTCTGGATCGGGGAATGGAAGCCCTAACCACGGCCGATTTCCTGTCCGACCGCGGTTGTGAGGTGGAGGTACTCATACCGTGGGGGGCGATAGCGGGCTTCCAGGTGGAACCTCTGACCCTCGCCTTTGTGCTATCGCGGCTATACACCAAGGGGGTTGTTCTGACCAATAGTATGCAGATAAGGGCGGTGCGGGAGAGCACTGTGGTGGCGACCTACATTCGCTCTCGCCAGGAGCGCACCATCGAAGACGTGGACACCGTTGTGCTGGCCCTGGGAAGCGTGGCCAACGATAGCCTGTACAGGGCTCTCAAGGGCAAGGTGCGAGAACTCTACCTTGTCGGGCAGGCTCTTGCCCCCCGCAAGATGCTGGACTCCACCCTGGACGGACTTCGCGTCGGCCGGACGGTGTAAGGAGGGTACCGCCCAGGTATCGGGTACATGCCGTCAATCTTTGAGCGTGGCCGGACGCAGTTCCGCGTCGAGGCGCATCGCGTGCTCCTGCAAGAGCTCCCAGGCACGGCGCACATGAGCTTCGGTCGTGCCCAAATTGCCAATAGCCAGCCTGAGCGCGAACTTCTCGTTGATTTTCGTGTGCGACAGGAAGACATCCCCTGTCCCATTGACAGCCTCGAGCATTCTCTCGTTGAGCAGGTTCAAGTAGGCTTCCGTTTCAGGACACGCTGAGAGGTCCTGAGGACGGCTGCGGAAACAGACGACGCTGAACGGCACGGGCGCCAGCGGCTCAAAGTCCGGACTCGCTTCGATCCAGCCCTGGAAGCGCTCGGCCAGGGCAACGTGGTCCCGCAGGCGCTGGCGCAAGCCCTCTGCGCCGAAGGCTCGCAGCACCATCCAGAGCTTCAGCGCTCGGAAGCGTCGCCCGAGCTGGATGCCGTAGTCCATGAAGTTGCGGACGCGGTCTTCCTCAGAAGTGCGCAGATACTCAGGAACAAGGCTGAAAGCCTGCCTCAAGATGCTGGGGTGGCGGCAGTAGAAGGCGCTGCAGTCGATGGGTACGAAGAGCCACTTGTGGGGGTTGACGACGATCGAGTCGGCGCGCTTGCAGCCGGCCAACGCCCAGCGCTTCTCCGGCAGGATGGCGGCCGCCCCAGCGTAGGCTGCGTCCACGTGGAGCCAGAGATTGTACCGCCTGCAGATATCAGCGATCTCCGGCACGGGGTCGACGCTCGTTGTGGAAGTCGTACCCACAGTGGCCACGACGCAGAAGGGCTTGCAGCCTGCCTTCAGGTCTTTCTTAATGGCAGCTTCAAGGTCTCGTGAGCGCAGGCGGAATTCTTCATCGACCGCAATCTTCTTGACGCCGGCCTGGCCGAGGCCAAGTACGATAGCCGCCTTCTCGATGGAAGAGTGTGCCTGCTCGGAGGTGTAGAGGCGGAGGCGAGGCAGATCCGCCCGCCCGGCCAGACCCTCCTCTCGAATGCGGAGACCCAGAGCCTCGCGCGCGGCGGCGATCGCGCACAGGCTCGAGACGGAGGCCGTGTCGTTGATGAGGCCCATGAACTCCGGCGGTAGCCCCAGCAATTGGCGGAGCCAGCCCAGTACAAGCTCTTCCAGCTCGGTGGCTGCGGGCGCCGTGCGCCAGAGCATGGCGTTGACGTTGAAGGCCGCGCTCAGCAGTTCTCCTAGAATGCCGGGCCCACTGCCGGTGATTGCGAAGTATGCAAAGAAGCCGGGGTGGTTCCAGTGTGTTAGCCCAGGCGCGATGATCTTCTCCACATCTTGGAGGATGGCTTCTAAGGGCTCAGGTTCTTCCGGCGGCTCTTTGGGCAAAGCCCGCTCGACCTGGCCAGGCTCGACTTGAGCCAGCACCGGATAGCGCTCCGGATGCTCTAGGTACTCTGCAATCCAATCGATCAGCCTGTACCCATCGAGCCGGAAGGATTCACTGTCCATCTCATCGCCTCCCCAATCTCCGCGCATCAGAACAAGACAATAGTGTGCAAGAGTAGCGGCGTTGTCAACGTGGGCAGCGACGGGGTGACACCCGCCTGCCGCGGAGGTGTTCGTTGGAGGATGTGGGAAGAACGCCAAGAGTGTTGATGCGATACACTTAAGGCATCAGCCGGTGGTAGGATAACACTCAGGGGCGCGTTATGGGCAGGTACTACAAAGATGCCGATCAGCTCTACGAAATATATGGCCACTTCCTGGACCGGCTGCTGAAGGATGACAAGATAGGTGCCAAAATGGCCAGGGTCGGGGTTGTCATCAAGTTCATGTATACCGACCCTGATTGTGAGATCACTATAGACCTGAAGAATCCGCCAGCAAAGCCCGGATACTACGGAACCTTCTATTTGGGTCCCTGCAATGTCAAGGAGGATGTGTGGTCCGAGCAGTCGGCAGACCATTCCCACGGTTTCTGGCATGGCTATGAGAATCGAATAGCATCCGTGGCCAAGGGCAAGGTGAAACAGGG
>CP070630.1:861992-866537 GCA_020356025.1 Dehalococcoidia bacterium
ACTCAAGGTCGTAGAGCCAGTGCTCCGGCGTGCAATCTGGATCCAAAGGGCAGGAGCCATAGGTCTCTTCGACGACGTTGTCGACGCCGTCCCCGTCGATGTC
Source organism: Dehalococcoidia bacterium (assembly GCA_020356025.1). Classification (GTDB taxonomy): domain Bacteria; phylum Chloroflexota; class Dehalococcoidia; order SM23-28-2; family SM23-28-2; genus SM23-28-2. Next base: position 862,096 of record CP070630.1, read on the forward strand.
CTCGTCGCAGGCGTCCCCCGTCTCGTCTCCGTCCATGTTCTCCTGACCCGGATTGGGCACGCTGGGGCAGTTGTCTTCATCATCGGAGACGCCGTCGCCGTCGCTGTCCGCTGGAGTTGGCGTGGGCGTTGGAGTCGGCGTGGGCGTGGGTGTCGGAGTCGGCGTCGGAGTTGGCGTCGGCGTTGGGGTCGGAGTGGGTGTGGGGGTCCCTGTCGCCGTCGGCGTAGGCGTCAGCTTCTTATCACGCTCCTCCTGGAACTTCTTGTTCTTGGCGTCCTTGCCCGAGTCCAGGCTGTCGTGGTCAGCATTTGTGCCAGTCTTGAAGATTTCAGCGTGGCGCATTTCGTGATGAACTGTGTCCGCCAGCTCCGCCGCACCACCTGTATCCCCCTTATTCAGCCTTATCTTTATATTCGTCGGCTTCCCGGCCGCGTCCCGTCCCGTCACCTGACAGTCTCCGTAGGCGTCGCCCACAGTGTCACCGTCTGAGTCGAAGTCGGAGTCGGGAGCAACCTCTATCGTCACTTCCGCGCCGTTCTCGTCCAGGTACTTCTCGATGCGCTTTCCTTCGTCTGTGCCGCGGAGCACCTCCCGTGCCTGTTTAAACTCAGCGTTGTCTTTGAACTCTTTCTCCGCATCGTTGGTGTAAGTAACGCCAGCCAGAACACCGCCCGCGACAGCGAGAGAAGCAAGGATCGCTGCGACCAACGCAAGGATAAGCTTACCGCGCATGAGTCCCTGCCCTACTCCGTGATCTCGATGGTGAGTTCATTGCTCCGCAGTCCGTCGGTGATGAAAGCAGAGAAACCGAAACGGCTCCCGTCATCCCAATTCCTGTAGTTTCCTGTCACAGTGTAGGATCCTGCCTCACTGATCTCATAGAGCTGGGTCAGATCGAAGACCTGCTCCACGGATTCGCCCACCTCAAGGCTTACGAAGGAGTCCGCGAGGAAAGGCTTCAGTTTGGCCCAGGGCCCATCGAAGAGCAGCGGCGCCCCGCTCGCGTCTACCACCTCGAAGAACACCAGGTTCGGCGAAACAAAGGGCTTCACCACAGTCACAGGATCGTCACTACGATTGGTAAGTCTGAACGTCAGCTCGATAGCCTCACCCAGTCCCAAAGTCGTCTCGGCCGATAATAGAGTCGCTTCCACGGGCGGCGGCCCTCCCATCACCAAAAGCCCCTGCAGATTATCCACAGTCAGTAAGGTGTTCAGCTCGGAGCGCTCGGCCCCGAAGTTGCGCAGGAAAAGCTGGTTCTCCGGGTCTAGCCAGTAGGCAGCCCTTATATCCGGGCAGCTGGCCAGAGCGTCTTCCGCGGTCGTATCATCGTCTCCCGTCCAGACCGATAGTGCCCACTTGCTTGGCCATGGGCAGGGAACCAAGCCTTCGTCCTGAGAGGCGAGCACCGGCTCACCGGTAGAGCCAGCCGCGGGCGCAGTCGGCCCTCCCTGAACGAACAGCGCTTGCAGGTTATCTATGCTCAACAGTGTGTTCAGCTCAGGCCGCTCGGCCCCGAAATTGCGCAGGAAGAGCTGACTGTCGGGATTCAGCCAGTAGCTGGCTCTAATATCCGCACAGCTCGCCAGAGCATCTTCGGCGGCCGCACTGTCGTCCCCTGTCCAGACCGAGATCGCCCACTTGCCGGGCCCTGGACAGACCGTCAGGCTACCTTCCTCCAGCGCGCTGCCCCGGTTGCCGTTCACCAGAACTAGCGCCACCATGGCGCTAGCCGCTAGCAGGAACAGCAGCGAACCGACGACAAAGCTAAACCGCTTGACCTGCTGGTCTCTGCCCATGTCCGAGCTCGCTCAAGAATATGGCCCATTCTCACCGCTTCGAAGAATCGTTGTCAAGGGGGTTCAATCGCTCAGACTCTTCTCTCACCCCAGACCCGAATTGCATCACAGAATCGTTTTTGCTATCATGCCGCTATGACAGATACAGCCGTTCTGGTTCTTAATCAGAACTACGAGCCGCTCAACGTCTGCAATCCTCGCCGTGCCTTCGTCCTCGTGGACCGAGGCAAAGCCGAGGTTCTGGAGAACGGTCGGGGCTACCTGCGTAGCCCCACCATCGTTTTTGAGATACCCTCCGTTATTCGCCTCGTCTACATAATCCGACGCCCTCGGCCTCGCGGCCGCCTCTGCCGCCGCGATGTCTTCCTGCGCGACCGCCACACCTGCCAGTACTGCGGACGTCGTACGCGTGACCTCACCCTTGACCACGTCATCCCCCGCAATCGCGGCGGCAAGCACGACTGGGAGAACGTCGTCGCTGCCTGCAAGGACTGCAACCACCGCAAGGCCGGTCGCACCCCTCAGGAAGCACACATGCACCTCATCCGCCAGCCCGTTCGTCCCTCCTTCAACCCCTATCGGCCCTTCTACCACTACCTGGAGGAGCAGGTGGAGTGGCGCAAGTTCATCCCCGGCTGGCAGCCCGACTTAGGCTTCTCCTAGTCTCCCCAAAATCCCCACAGTCTCCCCTCTCAACCGGCTCATGTATTTGTCTTTCACCCAAACATTGGCATTCTAATATTTACCTTTGTCGCGTAGGTAACTTTTGGTGCTTACACGGCGTTCTCACATAGGACAGGGCCGCACCCCCTGTCTTCATAGCGCCGCGCGGCCGGGCGGTCTGGTTTCCTCCGGCCGCGTGGTTTTGGTCTCCCCTGTTCCACCATCCGCCCTGATGGCACCGAGCCCTGGATGATGGAGCCTATCCGCTGGCCCGATCGGCCCCCTTCCGCTCCATCGTGAGTAGGCGCGCGCCCCTTATCTGGCGAAAGGTAGCCCCTTCGCTCAGGCAGCGCAGGGCCAGACCCGGCTCGACCACTCGCGTCCCCGAGATCACGTCCACGCCGTACTCGAACAGAACCGCCGACAGCGGCGTGCTCGGCCCGAGGACGACCACCAGAGTCTCCGGTCGGCACAGCCTTAGCAGACGCTCCATCGTGTGGTTGATGAACGCGCTGCCCGTGATGGCGGCGATGTCCACCTCTGGCAGAATGGCCTCGGCCTCCTGTGCGCCCACGTCTCCCGCCTGCGGATGCAGCTCTATTACCCACAGTCGCCCGGCCGCCTCTCGCAGCGCTGGCACAAAGGGGAAGTGCCCCACCAACGCCACCTTCTTGCCCCGGCCTCGCTCGACCAGCAGCTCGCCCGCGTTCAGCTCCACGCACCGCGCCTCATCCACATCGAGCAGCGAGTTGATCGCCGCCAGCCCGATGCCTGCCTCCAGCGTAGTCTCCGAGTGCGCCAGCCCCGTCAGCTCCAGCGCGCTTCTGCCGGCCAGCTTCCCGGCCTCCTCCACGTAGACGGCACCGTGCTTGTGCTCCTCGGGCCCCACCGTCGATGCCAGACCGCACCCTCGGCTCACAACCGCCGTCCAGAAGGGGCCGACCCGCACCTCCTGCACCGGAGCGTCTTCCTTCAGGCCAGCTATCACATCATTCAGGATCTTCACGCGGTCTCGCTCCAGTTGTTTCTTGCCGTTTGGTCAGTGCAGACGCTCCCTAAGGTTGGGCAAGTTGCCCTCCAGGTATCGGAGGATGGCCTCACGGATGTCACCGATCTCGGTGACGATCGGCCGAATGCCATAGTCCTTCAGGCTTTCATAGGCTCCCTGGCCCATGCCCCCGGCGATGAGAACATCGCAGTCAGCGATGGTCTCCGCCATCCTCCGATGCTTGGGTTGGGAGCCAGCGTCGCAGCCGTGCCGCTGGCCGCGCCCCGGCCTCGGGTGTTCATGTGCGGCGAAGGTGTGGTGACCGACCTTGGGGCGCGTCTCGCTGTCCACGATCTCATTCCCTTCGACCGTCAGAACCACATAGTAGGGTGCCCTGCCGAAGTGCTGGCTGATGTTGACCTCGTCCTCGGATACAGCTGCGATCTTCACTACGCTACTCCTATCCCCATCCTTCTGGCCAACCTGGCGAGGAACTGCCCCTGCACCAAGCAGATTCCTTACTTATCCGTCTTCTCCAGATCGCTGATCCGGCGCTCGACCCCTTCCAGGTGATTCCTGAGGGCCTCTGCCTCGTCCTTGAGGAAAGCCACCTCCTCCTCAACGGTTGGCATTCCTCCCCAGGGGCCGGGCCAGTAGGGCCCAGCGCCGTGCCGGCAGCCAGCGTGAGGCTCTCCCCAGCCGCGACCTCTCATCCAGCCGGGAAGCCCGGTAAGATGGTACATCCAGCGGTATCCTCTACCCATCTTGCTCTACCTCCTCTTCCCAAGATTCGTCAATTCGCCCTTCATCGACAATGCTCGCCGCGCATGCGCGTGCCACACTTGGGGCAGGAAAACGAGGTGCAAGGCACGCCTTTCCTGTGCGGCTCGCTGTGCCCGCACTTGGGGCAGCGGCACACCATCGTTCCACCGATGCCGCGGCCCAGGGGAGCGCCCCTTGTACCCTTTCGGATAGACATCGCCATCCCTCCT
>CP070630.1:866637-870715 GCA_020356025.1 Dehalococcoidia bacterium
CACCGTTCAAGTTGCCCACTCGCTTGCTCCGTTCAGTCGCCGCCTAAAAGAATGCGCACGTCGCGTTTGCCCCCTCTTCGCGGTGTGCCTGGCGTGCGCTAAGCGGTTACGGCGCCTCTGTGGCTCCCAACCTTCGAGATAAGGCCGCCTGAGTGGTGAAAGCGACATAATTATAACATTCTGTTAAATTGTGGCGGTTGTGGGAAGGGGGTACATTCGGGTAAACTTTTGGGTAAAGTAATGTTAAAATTGCAGCACTCCCATTGGCGCAGCGTAGGGCTTCCACGCGGTGCTGCACAGTATGGGCGCTCGTACGCCAAGGGCGAAGTGAGAGCCGTGCTTGCAGTGAGGGAAATCTGAGCAACGACTCATGACGGCCGTACGATGCCTTGAAGCAACACCCACCGGGCTGTACCATTTCCTGGGCCTCCAGTTCGGGTCCTTTGGAAAGGAGCGACCATGACGCGTCTATTGCGAGCCTTCACTTTGGTTGTGGCACTGCTGAGTCTGCTGGCGATCGTGGCTTGTGGTGACGACGGAGGCGAGGAGCCGTCGCCGCCCGCGGTGGGCCAGGGGACGCCGACCGCGGGGGAGACGCCGCCCGCCGCACAGGTTACCCCTCCTCCGACGATCGTCCCCGCCGCGGGGCCATCCATCGAAATGGGCATCGACCCCGAAACCACGGGTAACACCGCCAGCACGTTGGGAACACTGGAGCCCTGCGTCCGAGTGGACATCCCCAGCCCAGCCTTCGATGGCGTCAGCGATCACAACATCGACCTCTACGTCAAGGGTGATATCCAGGCGCCCGTCGCCTACGACGCCTCGGTGATCTATGACCAGACCGTAGTCCACGTGGCTGCCCCCGGCACTGATGACCTCATCAAGATGCCTGGCGCCACGACGCTCACTTCGGAAGTTGTGCCCGACAGCGACGGGATTTTCACCGCTGGTGTAATCTACTTTGCCGGCGGCCCAGGCATTGCTGGCGACGGCGTTCTGGTGAGGCTGGGCCTGGACATCGGCGGCTCTGGGGTGGTCACGTTCGACTTGAGCCCGCCGCCCCTCAGCGCCTACGCATCAGTCGCTGGCGTTCACACTGTTGAGCTTGCATCGGCCCAGTTGGCGATTAATCAAGACTGTCCCCAGTGATGGTCGCTTCCTCACCTGATGCCATGTTTCATTCCTGCTACCGCGCTGGCTAGCCTTTCTCGATAGGAGTAGTGATGACGCGTCTATTGGCAATCTGCCTCCTGGCCACCGCGGGGCTGGCCTCGCTTTCGATAGTAGCTTGTGGTGGACGGGCGGAAGCGGAGAGGATCGGCGCAGCCGCGGCGGGGACCATCGAAATGGGCATCGACCCTGACACCACGGGTAACACCGCTACTACGCTGGGAACGCTGGAGTCCTGCGTTAGGGTGGACGTGCCGAGCCCAGCTTTCGACGGCGTCAGCGACTACAACATCGACGTCTACGTCAAGGGGGATACTCAGGCGCCCACCGCCTATGACGCCTCGGTGGTCTATGTTGCGATCAACGATGGCTGCCCGGTGGTGGCCGACCCAGCCACGCTGGCCGACCCTGAGACCGGTGACCAGTGCTTCAACAGCGTTGACGACGACGGCGACGACGCAACGAACGACGGCTGCCCTCAGGTCGGTGCCACCGCTGAGTCGGGGGCAGAGTGCCTTAACAACGGCGACGACGACGGAGACGGCATCGTCCACGTCACTGCCCCCGGCACCAACACCCTCATCAAGATGCCAGGAGGATTCGATCTAGGCGACAAACCACCTGACAGCGACGCGGTTTTCTCCGCTGGCGTGCTCTATCTATCCGGTGGCCCAGGCACAGCCGGCGACGGCGTCCTGGTGAGGCTGGGCCTGGACATCGGCGGCTCCGGCCTGGTCACGTTTGCCCTGAACCCGTCGCCCCTCAGCGCCTACGCCTCCCAGGCAGGCCAGCACAGCCTTACCTTTGTGTCCGCCCAGTTGGCCATTAATCAGGACTGTCCTGCGGTACCGCCTGGTCCCTCACCCACTCCCACATCCTCGCCCACACCCTCCACGCCCACGCCCTCGACCCCGACACCGCTGCCCACGCCGCCTCCCGGCACAATTCTGCTGCTGAGCGGCTGGTCTAATCCCTGCTACGTCGGTTCTGAGCAGCCCGTCGAAGATGCCTTGGCTGACATAGCCGCTCAGGTCGTGGCTGTGTATCGAATGAGGGCCGACCAGGGCTTCGACCGCTGGTTTCCCAACAGGCCTGAAGCCAGCACCATTACTGCCGTCAGCCCTTACCAGCCTCTGCTCATCCTCATGAGCCAGTATGGCTTTTGGCCACACGAACCGTCGGGTACGCCTTCTGCCTCCGTCTCTCTTGTCCCCGGCTGGAACAACGTCTGCTACACGGGCCCGACGAAGTCAGCGGAAGACGCCACAACCGGCGTGGCCGATGGGTTCGTCATCATGTATAGATTGGACGGTGGACAGGGCTGGAGCCGCTACGCCCCTGGCAGGCCCGAGCTGAGCAACATCGACCAGCTCAGCCAGTACGACACCGTCCTGATGTTGGTGAGCCAAGAGGGCGGCACCACCTGGACGTTTGACCCCTAACGGGCCGCTTGGTGCCAATCCGTGGGTGCGCGCGAAGCCCAAGAATAGACAGCTTCATCATCGGCGTCGCCGACACGCCCATGTGTCGGGGTGATTGGCTCCATCACACGCCCTTATCCGCCGCATAGTCCCCCTCCGGCAGGGCGCGAGTCGCGCTAGCCTTCAGGGTAGCTTCGTTTCCCCGCGATGTGGCGAAAAAGTGGGCAGGTCAGCGCCTATGCGCACGTCTGGCCGATCATGTCCCTGTACAGGAGTGCATCGCCAGCAACGGTGATCATTCCGTCGCCATTGAGGTCCATGCGCTGCCACCAGTTGGGCTCGCCGGGCGCCGCGCCGATGCGGTCGCTGAAGTTCAGGGCGTCGCCGGTGACTGTAATTACTCCGTCGTTGTTGATATCCAGAGGCCAGGCGGAATGGGATGCGTCAGCGGGGCAGGCGGCCAGGGGGTCGGTGCCCAGGTACAGCTCAATGCTGTCTTCGAACCCATCGTTGTCGCTGTCGGTGAAGTCATCACAGGCATCGCCCAGTCCGTCGCCGTCGTAATCGGCCTGATCAGCATTAGCTACCAGCGGGCAGTTGTCTGTGGCATCGACAACGCCGTCGCCGTCGCTGTCATCACAGGCATCGCCGACGCCGTCGCTGTCCAGGTCTTCCTGACCCGAGTTGGGTGTGTTGGCGCAGTTGTCGCAGAGGTTACCGACCCCATCACCATCGCTATCTAGCTGGTCAGAATTGACAACTGTGCGACAGTTGTCGGCTGTGTCGAGGACGGTGTCGCCGTCATCATCTGGGTCGCAGGCGTCGCCGAGGCCATCGCCGTCAGTATCGGTCTGGTCGGGGTTGACGACCAGTTCGCAGTTGTCAAGGCCATCCTCGATGCCGTCGCCGTCCGTGTCTGGGTTGCAGGCGTCGCCGATGCCGTCGCCGTTCGAGTCGGCCTGGGTGGGGTTAGGGACGAGGGGGCAGTTGTCATCGCAATCCGTGGTCTGCAGGTGCGGGCAGGGGTAATCGCCCTCTGTACCGCTACCGTCTCCATCGTCCAGGATGCCGTCGTCGTCGTCATCGGGGTCGCAGACATTGCCCATGGCATCGCCGTCGGTGTCCAGTTGGTCAGTATTGGGAGTATTGGGGCAGTTGTCGGAGCCAGTGCAGGCGGAGGGGCCGGAGCTGGGGGCGCCGGGGTCGCAGATGCCGTCGGAGTCGGCGTCGACCTGAGCGTCTGAGCAGCCGTTGGCGTCGACGGGGTCGGCGGGAGCGGTGTTGGGGCAGAGGTCGGAGGCATCGAGAACGCCGTCGTTGTCATCGTCGTCGTCACAGACATCGCCGAGGCCGTCTGAGTCGGCGTCCTCCTGGCCTGGGTTGGGTGTGCTGGGGCAGTTGTCGGAGCCGGTGCAGGCGGAGGGGCCGGAGCTGGGGGCGCCGGGGTCGCAGATGCCGTCGGAGTCGGCGTCGACCTGGGCGTC
>CP070630.1:870815-875195 GCA_020356025.1 Dehalococcoidia bacterium
GCGCGCATGGTGGCTATGCGCAGCGCTACCGACAACGCCAACGACATGATCCGCGAGCTTACTCTCACGTATAATAAGGCCCGCCAGGAGAGCATCACCAAGGAGCTCTTGGAGCTGACGGGCGGCGCCGAGGTGCTTAGAGAGGAACGCTAGGTCGTTGGACTGTGGACGAAGGGTGTAATAGAGGGAATAATTCAGGGCAGAGGTGGCAGGCCCGACAGGGCCGGAAGCTTATGAGATGGTGATGCTATGGCCAAGGGAAAAATAGTTCAGGTAATGGGCACTGTGGTGGACGGGGAGTTCCCGGTGGAGGAACTGCCGCCGGTCAACGACGCCATCGAGATAGCCATTGACGGCGGCAAGCTGCTGGCCGAGGTGCAGCAGCACCTGGGCAACAACTGGGTGCGCTGCCTGGCTATGGGTACCACCGACGGCCTCCGTCGCGGTGCCGAGGCGGTCCATCTGGGCGGCCCCATCAAGGTGCCGGTAGGGCCGGGCACCATGGGGCGCCTGTTCAATGTGTTGGGGGAGGCCATCGACAACCTGGGCGATGTTGAGGCCGCAGATCAATGGCCCATCCACCGTCCGCCGCCCTCTATGGAGGAGCAGGAAACGACGACCACGGTGTTGGAGACGGGTCTCAAGGTCATGGATCTCATCTGCCCCTTCCCCAGGGGCGGTAAGGTGGGCGCCTACGGCGGCGCCGGCGTGGGCAAGACCGTCATCATCATGGAACTTATCCGCAACATCGCTCGCGAGCACGGCGGCACCTCCGTCTTTGCCGGCGTCGGCGAGCGCTCCCGCGAGGGCAACGACCTCTGGTCCGAGATGAAAGAGTCGGGCGTCATCGACAAGACCGTCCTCGTCTTCGGCCAGATGAACGAGCCGCCGGGCGTGCGGGCCCGTGTCGGCCTCACCGGCGTCACCATGGCCGAGTACTTCCGCGATGTGGAGGGGCAGGACGTTCTCCTGTTCATCGATAACATCTATCGCTACATCCTGGCCAACATGGAGGTCTCCGCTCTGCTGGGGCGGATGCCCTCCGCTGTGGGCTATCAGCCCACCCTCTCCACCGACGTCGGCGCCCTGGAGGAGCGCATAACCTCCACCAAGCGGGGCTCCATCACCTCCTTCCAAGCCATCTACGTGCCGGCAGACGACTACACCGACCCGGGCATCGTCACCACCTTCGGCCACCTGGACGCTGTCGTCGCCCTGGACCGAGCCATCTCCGAGCAGGGGATCTATCCTGCCGTCGACCCCCTCACCTCCTTCTCCCGCATCCTCGACCCGCGCGTCGTGGGGGAGGATCACTACCAGACGGCCCGCGGCGTGCAGGCCGTGCTCCAGCGCTACCGGGAGCTGCAGGACATCATCGCCATCCTGGGCATGGAGGAGCTGTCGGAGGAGGACAAGCTGACGGTGATGCGCGCCCGCAAGATCCAGCGTTTCCTCTCCCAGCCCATGTTCGTGGCCGAGGCTTTCACCGGCCGCGCCGGCAAGTACGTGCCCGTCCGCGAGACGGTGCGGGGCTTCAAGGAGATCCTGGAGGGCAAGTGGGACCACCTGCCGGAGCAGGCCTTCTACATGGTCGGCACCATCGAGGAGGCGGTCGAGCAGGCCGAGGAAATGGAGAAGGAAGCGGCGGAGGCAGGGCCCAAGGAGGCATCAACCGGTGCCGAATCTAAGAGTTGACATCGTCACTGCCGAGAGGGTCGTCTTCTCCGAAGAGGACGTCGACCGGCTGATCGTCCCCGGCATCGAGGGGGAGCTGGGGGTTCTGCCCCTGCACGCGCCCCTTTTGACCTCGATCCAGCCGGGGGTCCTGCGCGTTGTCAAGGGCGAGGAAGAGACGACCATGGCTATCACAGGCGGCTTCATCGAGGTGCGGGAGAACCGCATCACCATCCTGGCCGATGCCGCCGAGAGGGGGGAAGAGATCGACGTGGCGCGGGTGGAGGAGGCCCGCCGACGCGCCGAGGAGCGACTGGCCTCGCGGGAGGCGACCGTCGATATTGTGAAGGCGGAAATGGCTCTCAAGCGGGCCCTGGTGCGCCTCAAGGCGGCCGAGCAGATCCGGCGGCGTCGCCGCGGCGCCCCGCCACCGCCGGGCTAGGCCTGGCACTCTTCTTCCGGCATGGGATAGGCCCATGGCAGGCGAACGTTACATCATCGAAGGCGGCCGTAGGCTCCAGGGCACGGCGGAGGTAAGCGGCTCCAAGAACGCCGCCGTGGCCGCCATGGCTGCTTCTCTCCTGGTGCCCGAAGAGTGCCATCTGGAGAACGTCCCCGCCATCGGTGACGTCAGCTTCATGGCCGAGGTTCTGGAGAGCTTGGGGGCAGAGGTCGAAAGGCCATCGTCATCAACGCTGCGCCTCAGGGCCGCTCGCATCACGGCCTTCTCCCCACCCACGGAGCAGGTGGTGAACCTGCGGGCCAGCTTCATGGTCATGGGCCCCCTGTTGGCCCGCTTCGGCCAGGCGGCCTGCAGCCCGCCCGGCGGCGACGTCATCGGTCAGAGGCCCATTGATGTCCACCTGGCCGGCTTTGCTGCCATGGGCGCGGATATTCGTCGCCAGGGGGAGAAGTTCTTGGCCGAGGCCAAGAGGCTGCGGGGCGCTCGCATCTTCATGGATTACCCCAGCGTCCTGGGCACACAGAACCTTACGATGGCTGCCACTCTCGCCAAAGGCACTACCGTCATCGTCAACGCAGCCGCCGAGCCGGAGATCGCCAGCCTGGCAGAGATGTTGAACAAGATGGGCGCCCGCATCCAGGGAGCGGGCTCCCACACGATAGAGATCGAAGGGGTGGACGCGCTTCATGGCACCAGTCAGCGCATTATCCCCGACCGCATCGAGGCGGGAACCTTCGCCATCGCCGCCGCCATCACCGGCGGTGACGTGCGCATCTGCGGGCTGGAGCCTCAGCGTCTGTACTCGCTGGTGGCCAAGCTCAGGGAGGCGGGGGTCAAGGTAGATGAGGGCGAGGATGTCCTGCATGTGCGCGGCGATGGCCAACTGACGGCCGTGACCATTCAGGCGGTGCCCTATCCCGGCCTGGCCACCGACCTTCAGGCGCCTATGGCTGCTCTTCTCACCCAGGCGCAGGGCGTGAGCTACGTCCACGAGAGGGTTTTCGACAATCGTCTGCTCTACGTCAGCGAGCTGCGAAAGATGGGGGCAGAGGTGGTCTCCACCGGCAATACAGCTATTATTAGTGGGCCTACCTCCCTTGTTGGTACCAGCGTTCGCGCACTCGACATCCGAGCCGGGGCGGCGCTTGTGCTGGCGGGGCTGGCCGCCCACGGCAGGACAGAGATCTTCGATATCTATCACCTGAACCGCGGCTACCAGTGCCTCGACGACAAGCTGCGGTCACTGGGAGCAAACATTCAAAGCGTATAGCGATTCCCCCGTCGACCGATTCTTGGGCTGGGGGTGGGGAGCATGTTCGGCAGGAGAATAGGCGTGGACCTGGGCACGGCCAACGTGTTGGTCTACGTGAGAGGCAAGGGCATCGTCATCAAGGAGCCATCAGTGGTGGCGGTGGCTCAGCGGGACAACAGCATCGTAGCCGTCGGAGCCGAGGCCCGCGACATGTTGGGACGTACGCCGGGGCCTATCGCCGTGATCCGTCCCATGCGCGAGGGTGTCATAGCTGACTACCTGACCACCGAGGCCATGCTGCGCTACTTCATCGGCAAGGTGGTGGGGCGGTTCAATGTTATCAGGCCAGAGGTCATGGTCTGCATACCCGCAGGGGTGACCAGTGTGGAGCAACGAGCGGTGCGTGATGCCGCCGAAGCAGCCGGCGCTCGCCGGCCAGCCAATCTGGTGCCTGAGCCCCTGGCCGCTGCCATCGGTGCTCGTATGCCTGTGGACACCCCCCGAGGCCACATGGTGGTGGATGTCGGCGGCGGCCGCACCGAGGCTGCCGTCATATCCATGTACGGCATCGTCACCAGTGAGTCAGTGCGAGTGGCCGGCGATCGCTTGGACGATGCCATCGCCACCTACATCAAGCGTCGCCACAACCTGATCATCGGTGACCGCACCGCCGAGGAGGTCAAGATCGCCGTCGGTAGCGCTCTCCCCGTGGAGGAGGAATTGACCACAGACGTGCGCGGCCGTGACCAGATCAGTGGTTTGCCCAAGAACATCACCGTGACCTCCCAGGAGATTACCCAGGCCATTCAGGATCCCCTGGCCAGCATCCTGGGAGCCATCCGGGGCGTGCTGGAGCGGACGCCACCGGAACTGGCTTCCGACGTAGTAGACAGGGGCGTCGTCCTTTCAGGGGGTGGTGCTCTCATCCGTAACCTGGACCGCCTGATCGTCCAGGAGATCGGCATCCCCTGCTCGCTGGCCGAGAACCCTA
>CP070630.1:875295-878055 GCA_020356025.1 Dehalococcoidia bacterium
ATCCTTCACCATCTTGGGGCGGTAGCGTTCGTACGCCTCCTGGAACATAGCCACGAAGTGATCGGGGTGCGTTACCAGAGGGTAGTCGATGGGATCGTCGTCGATGATGACGTCCGCGTTGCTGGCACCGCCGCGGGCCTCAGGGCCGTAGGACTGGGTGAAGACAGCCTCCTTGCCGTCGTAGAGGGCCGCCGCCTTGCCAATAAGGAGGCCCGCCAGGATCATGCCCTGCCCGCCGAAGCCGGCCACTCTGATCTCGTGCCGCATGGCCTACTCTCCTTTGTTCTTCATCATCGCCAGGGGGTCGAACGGTTCTTTCTCGATATCCAGAAAGTTGCCCATGACGAAGGGAACATCCTTGCGCCGCAGGTCGATCTCCAAGTCTGGCAGATAGGCGTCATGGTTCACCACGCAGCGCTCGCGGTACAGCCACACCTCCTCTATGGCGTCACCAATGTCGTTGGGGCTGCCGAAGCCCACCGGGCAGGGGGACAACACCTCGATGAAGGTGAAGCCCTTTTTCTGCATTGCCCGCAGCATGGCCTCCTTGAGCTGGCGGACGTGGAGAGCTGTCCAGCGGGCCACAAACACTGCCCCCGTTGCCGCTGCTAGATAGGGCAGGTTGAAGGGCGGCTCGGTGTTGCCATAGGGGGCAGTGGTAGCTCGTGCTCCCAGGGGCAGGGTCGGACCTGCCTGGCCGCCGGTCATGCCGTAGTTGAAGTTGTTGATGCAAATGATATTTATGTCTACGTTGCGGCGGGCGGCGTGGATGAAGTGGTTGCCACCGATGCCGAAGAGGTCGCCGTCGCCACTGAACACGGTCACCTCCATCTCTGGCTTCACCAGGGCTATCGCCAGGGCAAAGGGGATAGACCTGCCGTGGGTGGTGTGGTAGGAGTCGACATCCATGTAGCCGGGGACCCGTGCTGTACAGCCGATGCCGGACACGCACGCGTGCTGATCCTTGGGGATGCCCGACTCCAGGATGGCCTGAGCATAGGCGTGGGTCGCGGGGCCGATGCCACAGCCGGGGCAAAAGATGTGGGGCAGTCGGTCCGTCCGGAAGACGGTGTCGATAGGGTGACTTTCGACTACGATCTCAGGCATTCTTTACCACCTCTTTAATAGTGTCCAGAATGGGGTCTGGTGCCATCATGACCCCGCCGGCATGGTTGACGCCGACCACCGGCAGACTGGTGAAGCGCTCGACCTCTCTGGATATCTGGCCCAAATTCAGCTCTGGCACCACAAACGCCTTGACCTGTTTGCTCAGCTCCCTCACCTTGTTCTCGGGGAACGGCCAGACGGTGATGAGGCGCAGGAGACCCACCCGGATACCTTCCTTGCGTGCGTCGTTTACCGCCCGGCGAGCCGAGCGGGCTGTGGAGCCGTAGGCAATAATCGCTATCTCGGCATCATCCAGGAATATTTCCTCGTACTCGATGATCTGGTCGACGTGCAAGCGGATCTTGTCCACTAGCCGGCGCACCAGGCGGTCATGGGGCTCAGCGAAGGTGGCCGGATAGCCCTTTTCGTCGTGGGTGAGGCTGTCGAAGTTCACGCGGTAGCCCTCGCCTGCATGGACAATAGGCGGCACCAGGTCCTCGTCTTCAGCTAGACAGTGGAGAAAAGACTCATCGCCTGGCTTATGGCGAGGCCGCTTTCGCTCCACTCGCGGGATCTGATCGGCCGGTGGTATTACCACTCGCTCTGTCATGTGGCCTATCAGCTCATCGGCCATGACGAACACGGGAATGCGCCAGCGGTCGGCGGTGTTGAAGGCCTTGATCACATAGTCGAAGCACTCCTGCGGCGAGGAGGGCGCGTAGGCCACGATCTCGTAGTCGCCGTGGGAGCCCCACTTGGCCTGCATCATGTCGGACTGGCCTACCAGTGTGGGGAGCCCGGTGGATGGCGCGCCTCTTTGTATGTTCACGATCACGCAGGGGGCCTCCATCATGGCCGCCATCCCTATGTTCTCCATCATCAGGGAGAAACCGGGGCCGGATGTGGCGCTCATGGCTCTGGCTCCGGAGAGAGAAGCCCCCACCAGAGCCGACATGCTGGCCAGCTCGTCCTCCATCTGGACGAAGATGGCCCCCACCGGTGGCATACGGAGGGCCAGTCTTTCAGCCGTCTCTGTGGAGGGGGTGATAGGGTAGCCGGCAAAAAAATCGCAGCCGGCCGCCATGCCTCCCTCGGCGCAGGCGTGGTCGCCCAGCAGGAAGTGGCTGCCGGTTAGCACACGCTCTTCAGCACTCATTTGGCGGTCTCCTCTTCGACGATCTCTTCGGTGTAAATAGCGAACTCCGGGCAGAGGATGGAGCAGAACTGGCAGGCAATGCATTCGTCTTCCTTGCCCTCGGCCACGATGGGATAGTGGTACCCTTTGGCGTTCATTTCAGTGGTTTCTACAAGGACATCTCGGGGACAGAAATCGATGCAGAACCTGCAACCCTTGCACCGCTCGGGAATGATGTATATTCGTCCTAGCGGGATCGATACGGTTGCCTTGTCCAGCGGTTGGCGTGACAGGACTGCCGCCATTTTTGGCACCTCCGCAGAAAGTGAACCCGTCCGGCGAGGAGCACCCTCGCCGGCTGGGCGCGTGGCAGGTCGGTCGTCATCCGTCTCCTTTCCGGCCTCGCTGGACCGGGTTAAAGGGACGTGCGCCGCGAGTCTAGCGGCGGGACATGTGGGACTCCTCCGCCCAACCGTATGGCCGTGGCGTTCTTCACACGTTGCACACGGTGAACCGCG
>CP070630.1:878155-883801 GCA_020356025.1 Dehalococcoidia bacterium
AGAGAGCTGCACGTAGGGTGCTGCGTCGTGCGGGAAAGCTGAGGACGGCCCCGGCTGCGTCCACCGTTGACAACGGCGCGGCGGAAGCCTAGGATCGTATCTGGGGAGCGGGTGTAACTCAGTTGGCAGAGTGCCTGCTTCCCAACTATCTGGCTCCTAGCGCTGTGCGTCAAGCAGTCTGGCCCGAAATTTCGAGTTATCCGCTGTAGCCAGATACGAAATGGGCCGAAAATCGTGGGCCGCTAGCTCAATTGGAAGAGCAGCTGACTCTTAACCATTTGTGCTTAAGCGCTGTGCCACCAATACCTGACCCCCAAGCGTAAACCCCAAAGTTATCCGCTGTTCAGACCCGCTATCGAAAAGCAGATAACCGGCTTTTGCTAGTCCGCCGTCCCGCCATCGCGCCTGTCCCTGCCCTTCCCTTGGCAGGCCTCACCGCTACGACCTCTAGCCTTGTACGGCGAACAGTCAGTCCCCAGATTTCTACTCCGTACCCGCCCCCGCCCCTACCATCTATCATCCTGAGCAGCGCGTAGGCGCATGAATGACTTGACAAAATATCCTGGACGAGACACAATGCCTACGTCTCTCCCCTGAAAAGAATTCACCCTCTGTGCTGGCCTGGAGACAGGGGGGGTGCGCCAATGAACGAACGGAAGATGTGTCTGCGTGGACTTCTCTTTGTGGCCGTGGCCGGACTGACGCTACTGACCCTGCTCCTCCTGGGTAGCAGCGTCAAGGCTGACCCTCCGCCTTTCCCTGTCTTCGCCAGCGTTGACGTCGACAACACTGGCTGTATGTTCCTTTCCGATATCGAGAGGACATTCGGCGTGCTCGACGACCCCTGGCCAGCCGCCATGTACCAGAACCACGTTAGCTTCACTCCCAACGAGTGGTATGTGGCGGAGGCGGACGATGCTCCCATAGGAGCTCTAGTGGGGCAACAAGAACGTATCACCACCCTGGGCCTCATCAACAGTCCCTGCACCTCGATCCTTAGCCCCAGCTTCACCCTGCTGAACTGCACCGTAGACCCGTACCATACGCTCTCCTTCGACGACCAGTTCTTCGATTTTAACCCGGCCAACGGTATTCCAGACGGCTGCGACAGGTGGCCCATGTTCCTGGACGACCTGTTCCCCGGCTTGACCCCCATTGCACGCATGGGCGGCTTCACAAGCATCAGCGGCGTCGACGTGTCGCTGAACATCCTCATCTTCGAGCCGGGCACTTTCCTGCCCCTGATTGACCTGCCCTCTTTCTCCCCTGACTACGGTTACATCGCGGTGTCCGTCTTCAACGACCCCGGCGCTCCCCTGGCCCCCGACTTGATAACCGACTCTTGCCTACCTATGCTAAGCGCCACTACCGTCTACGGCTCGACCCACGACAACCCGAGCACCGTCGAGGACGAATCCGATCATGTCTGGCGCGTCAACCCTCTGTGGCCCGGCATCTACCCCTTCTACGATTACGCCAACTCCATCCGCGACGCTGACGGCGACGGCATAGACAACGAACTGGATACCTGCCCCCACATCCCCTGCAGCGACCCTGACCAGTGTGACCCGAAGAGCCTCGGCGGCGACGATGACGGCGACGGCCTCGACAACGACTGCGACCCTCTCCCTGACATGCCGCCAGAGAAGTTCTCGCTCGACGGCGACGCTTACCCCAACCGCCAGGACAACTGCCCGCTGGTGTGGAACGACGACCAGCTGGATAGCGACTACGACGGCATCGGCGACGCCTGTGACCAGGACGACTGGAACGACGATGGAGATATCGACGACCCCGGCGAGCCGACGGGGTTCGATCCCGACACGCCCGATGGCGACATGGCAGAAGCGTGGCTTGAGAACGACATCGCGATCGACGGGCCAGCGGCTTGCGCCTTTAACCCCGTTGCAGACGTAAGCCTCAGCAGCAACGAGAGCAACGCCAACGCTGACATCACTACCAGCCACGACATACCAACCGGCGACTACAATTTCGACCGACACATTCACTTTGTCCCTGCTGAGTTTGACCGCGGAACTGGCATACCCATCGGCGCCTATGTGGCCGACCTAGACACGGTCAGCACTCTGGGGCTTCTTAATAACGTCTGCATCACTGCCTTGCCCGTCTCTTTCGAGATGCTCAACGCCAGTGTGGACACGTCAGACACAGTGAGCTTTGAGGACAGCCTTGTCGACATGGACGGCAACACCCTTCCCGACGGTGTGGACAAGTACCCAGACTTCCTGAACACTCTCTTCCCCGGTTTGACTCCCTCGCTGCGCATGTTCAGCGTGACCAGTGTGGCCGGCACGCCGATCAGCATGAACATGGTCGAGTTCGCCCCGGGAACGGCCTTGTATGGGATAGCGTTTGATCCCGCCCTGGGGCGCCCCTCGGTGCAGGTCCTGAACGACCCGACCGCTCCACCGGCACCCGGCTCCATAACCGACTTCTGCACGCCTCTGTCCGCCGCCAGCACAATCTTCGGGGTCAGCAGGAACAACCCAGCCACCGCCGCGGATGAAAGCGGCTACGTGGTGAGCCATAACCCTACAACGGCTGGCGACTACACGTTCACCACCTATACCACCAGCCTGGGGGATGCCGATGGCGACTGCATCGAGAATGACCTGGACACTTGTCCCTTCGATATCAACGAGGGCGACCCCCGCGTGGCGGGTGATGGCGACCCCGACAACGACGGCATGGACAACGCGTGCGACCCCGAGCCGGACGTGGCCGACACCGATTACGACAATGACGTCTATCTGAACCGCGGCGACAACTGCCCCTTGGTGGCCAACTCCGACAACGCTGACGCCGACGGTGACCTCATAGGCGACGCCTGCGACCCCAACCCGAACACGCCCGACGGCGAGGCTCGGGTAGCGTGGCTCGAGACCGACATCGAGATCATTGAGGCGGGGCCCGGCCCACTGCTCCACGTCAGCCCCGACGGCAGCGACTACACCGGCAACCCGTACTGCCCTGACACTGACTGGAGCGGTGGCAAGAACGCGCCGGTCGTCAACCCCTGGCACGACTGCAACAACATCACCAGCCAGAACCACGTCATCCGCACTGACGGTTGGGATCCTGCCCACCACTGGCTCTGGAGCTGGAACTTGGAGAACTTCTCGGGTGCCAGCGCCACCATCCTGGCTCAAGGCGAATGCGGTACGATTCTCGAGGTGACGGGCCGACCCGACTGGGACGCAGCCAATGATGATGAGCAGTGCCTGGTCATTCACTCCTCCACACCGGGCGAGACGCGCGTCACCCTCACCTATGAAGAAGATGGCGTCGTCATCATCACGCCGCCCGCCGTCAAGGAGTGGGACAGCCTGGCCGGCAGCGTCATCCTCAACTACGGTGACCTGGAGGAGGTTGGCGACTGGTACCTGCCCAAGGATGTGAACGACGACGGCGTGCGCAACGCCGAGGACGAGCATGAGCTCGACAGGCAGAGCACCTGGCAGGACCACGAGGTTATCTGGGACGAGGCCCTGAAGCGCGTCAAGTCGCCAGTGCCGGTGGAGATCACCGAGATCGTCCACGGCGAGCACGAGGTGCTGATCGACGCCGTGCCCCTCGTCACCCACCACCCCACCCAGGGCGCGCTGGTCCTAGCCGAGATCGAGTCCGAGAGGAACTGCACCTACTTCACCGACGAGGATGGCAGTGCGGACTACGGCACGATCCTCCCCAACGAGGTTTCCGATAACCTGGGTCGCCTGACCGTGTACATGGACACCGTCTGCGAGGAGCAGGCCATCATTCACTTCTACGCCCAGTTCCCGCACCTACCTGACTCCGTGCGTGAGGGCCTGCACGAGTGGATCGGCATCAACTGGACCACCGTCGAGTTGGCCAAGCAGCCGCAGATCCGCTGGGCCGGCGAGGAGATCGTCCTGGAGAGGCGCTGGGCCCTGCCCGATGACTGGTTCCCCAACGTGAACGCGGACGGCACCCTCAAGGACATCTGCCCCCACGTCTTCAACATTGCCCGCTACAACCGTCTTAGCTTCTCCACCGCCGGCGACCTGGTTGTTGGCCTTCCCGAGATGCTCGCGCCCTACGCCGAGCCTGACCGCCTGTACACCATCGTCGACGCGGACTGCATCTCCGCAGCCCTCGCCTCCAGCGAGGACCAGGGAGAGGGGGACTTCGAGGTTACCGGCCACGAGTGGGTCCACGAGGAGCCTCCTGTTCCTTCTTTTGCCTCCAGTTACGACCTGCGGATGTACCTTCAGGGCTACCTCGAACAGTGCAATGCTGCTATCGAGGACGGAGACGCGACCCGCGCGCAGTGCATAGCAGACGTCCACAACGCGTACTACGAGACGGAGTGGCTCATCGAGACGTACCTTGACCCCGACGGCTTCAACTTGTTCGGCGCTCTCAACAGGCACGCCTTCCTGGTGTGGTGGCTGAAGATCTATCAGGTCAAGCTCACCAACGTGGAGGGCGAGCGCGAGTTCCAGAACACTGGCAACTGGAGCCCGGCCGGCCCCTGGGACACCTCCAGCGACGTTGTTGCCGAAGAGCGCAACGTCTCCTCCGACGCCCTGGTGCGGGTGAGGGTCAAGGGCTGGTTCGAAGGCGGCAACAACAGCAGCCGCGGCGTCGTCTGTGTTGACCTCGACGGCGACGGCGATGAAGCCGGCTCGCCGCCTGGCGAGCCCTACCCGCTCGTGTCTTACGAAGAGGGTTGCACTGACCTGGACGACGAGATCGTCGACCATGGCCATTGGGTGCTGCCCGATGACCTGGAGGCGCTGGCCGGCCCCAACGCCATCAACACCCGCCCCAACTGGGACGTGATGAGCGAACCGGATGACGCCAAGACCGCCGCGATCGGTCCCAAGAGCACCCTGGACAGCCACGACAGCGTGCTCCGGCCCTGGCTCTATGACTACAAGACGGTGGTTCCCGACGGCGCTATCACCGAGGCTGACGCCATCATGCCGCCTCTGAAGATCAGGGCCCGCATCGCCGACGGCGACGCCGGCTTCCTCAAGGAGGCCCTCAAGGGCGTCGTCTACGGCAACACAAACGACTACCACAGCATCATGATCCCGTCCCACTGGGCCATCCCGGCCATGGTCAACGACGGCGGCTACGACTGGGCTAGCTGGAACATGCCGGGATGTCCCGACGGCGATGGCGACGGCGTCTCTGACGCCGACACACTGATCTGCAACGCCGATGACCTCTGCCCGGCCGACTTCGACCCGACCAACGGCGACCTGGACAGCGACGACGTTGGCGACGCCTGCGACCCCGACATCGACGGCGATACCGTCCTGAACGCCAGCGACAACTGTGTGCTCAAGGCCAACGACACCCAGGTGGACGCCGACAGCGACGGCATCGGCGACGCCTGCGACATCGACGACGCGACCCCCGGCGGAGTCGACGATCGCGACTCTGACGGCGACACAGTGCCTGACTACCTGGAGAACTGCGTCACCAAGGCCAACGCCACCCAGGTGGACACCGACCTTGACGGCTACGGCGACGCCTGTGACGCCCACCCCAACCTGCACTACGCCCATACAGCGCCGGTGCCCTACATGTTCTGGATCATCCTCGGCATGTCGGGCGCCCCCTTCTCTCACTACATCGAGATCTACACCGACA
>CP070630.1:883901-888143 GCA_020356025.1 Dehalococcoidia bacterium
GTGGGTTCCTGCCGACAACAATATATCGGGCACGCCCTTCTCATTGATATAATCCCAGGCGGCGGCCTCAGGGTCGTCGCCCAGAGAGCCGACCAGGGCGAAGACTTCGTCTCGCTCTATCAGCTTGCGTACGGCCTCGAGGCCCTGCGCGGCGTCGTTCTCGTTGTCTTCCAGCTTGTAGACGATCTCGCGACCGCAGACGCCCCCCTGAGTCTCGTTGATGTACTTGAAGTAGGCTTCCGTAGCGTCAGGGATCATGCGGAAGGCGGCGCCGAAAACCCCGCCAAGGACGACACTAGCTCCCAGGACTATCTCCGTGTCCGTGATGCCCGGCACCTCCGCCGCTGGCGTGGCGCTGTCGGTCACCGTGGCCGCCGGCGAGGCCCCGGGGGTGGGCGTCTCCTCTTCCCCCTCCTCGCACGCCACTGTCAGCAGGAGACCTGCCATCAGCGCCGCAACGATCAGCAGATAGCGCCACGACGACCTCATGATTAACCTCCCACGAACCGCGGTTCGGCCCCCGTCCCACCCGCAGGCCGCGACCAGCCCGGCGAAGAGCAGCGATGCGCTCAGGACAAGACGGTGCGCCCTCATGGCTCGGCTGCATTACAGGAGTGCCAGCTTCTCACGCCCACTTGAGGACGAGTGGAGGCGTGCCGTTGACCCTCGCCAGCCGCGCGGGCCCTATTCTAGTTTCTACCTGAACTCAACAAGCGGGCCGAAGTACTCCCACTTGCCCTTCCCGTCCTCCACGGCAGCCCGCAGCATCTTGCCGGTCTGCAGGGCCGTGTGGTCGGTGTCGGAGAAGGTGATGTTCACCTCGTCGATGAGCAGGTCGCTGTGCCACTCCTCGATGGACTCCAAGCCGTCCATGAGCCCCTCTCGCGTGAGGTTATCGCACGACCTGCTCAGCGCCTCCACCGCCACCTCTCCCAGAGTCTGGGCGTAGACGGTGAAGTTCGTGGGCGTGGGCCCGCCGTATTGATCCATGATCTCATAGTGCTGAGCCACCGCCGGGTCGTCGGTCCAGGCCGCCAGCTTGAGCGCTTGGAAGCTAATAGCACCCTCCAGGATCTCGGGCGAGACGAACTGAAACATCATTTCGTCGGAATTGTTGTAGCACAGCATCCACTGGGGATGCCAACCCATGCGGTCGGCCTGTTTGATGGCCTGAGCGCTGAAGCCGGGAGTGGCATTGGTGGTGATCACCTCGGCACCAGCGTTTTTCAGATTGGTCACCTGAGAGCTGATGGAGACCGCCGTGATCTCATAGAGTTGCTCAGAGACGATCTCGTTCTTATCTGGATCCAGGCCCTCCTTCAGCCCTTCCAGGTGGTCGGTGCCCATGATCAGATTCGGTATGAGGACGCCCACCTTCTTGCCGGGCAGGTTCTCCGAGATGTACTGGCCGAAGAACATCCCCTCGGTCCTCAAGCTGGGGATCATCTGTACCGTCCATGGATGCCCCTCGGGGTCATCACCGAACATGTGAGACCCGACGGATACCAGGATGTCGGGCACGTCGTTCTCGTTCAGGTAGTCCCAGGTGGCGGGATGGGGAGAATCACCCAGGGAGCCGACCATGGCGAACACCTCGTCCTGCTCCACCAGCTTGCGCACCACCTCCATCGCCTTGGCCGGGTCGTCCTGGTTGTCCTCCACCTTGTAGACGATCTCGCGACCACAGACGCCCCCCTGCGTCTCGTTGATGTACTTGAAGTAGGCCCCCGTCGCCTGGGGGATCGTCGCGTACACCGCCCCGAAGGCGCCGCTAAGGGGGACATCGGCTCCCAGAAGTATCTCCGTATCCGTAATGCCCGGTGACTCCGCTGCGGCGGCCGTAGGAGTGTCGACCACCGTAGCCGCCGGCGTGTCCCCCGGCGTGGGGGTCTCCTCTTCCCCCTCCTCGCACGCCACTGCCAGCAGGAGAACTGCCATCAGCGCCGCAACGACCAGCAAATAGCGCCCTGACGACCTCATGATTCACCTCCTACGAACCGCGGTTCGGCCTCCATCCTACCCGCAGCCGCGAGCATTGGCAAGGGAAGAATCCACGGTAACCCCATGAAGTCATAGTGTCGGCTCATACTACGCGCGGAACGCGTTTGTGAGAGGTGACACGGCACGACACAAAGCGACACGGCCGGAGCGGAACGCCCCGACCGTGTCGTCCGGGTTCTCGCTGCGATGCGCCTGCGCGTCAGTCTGCTGGCCGCCCAGCGTCGGGGAGGCTGTAGTCGCACACACCGGTGGGGAAGATCTCCTCGAGGCGCTGCTCCTCGGCCTCCGTGGGCACCCACGAGCCGTACGTCCCGGCGTCGATCGCGTCCTCCACCGACTGGAGCTGGCACTTATAGATGCCGCCCTTGAGCGGCCCGTCGGCCACAATGCGGGAGGTCGAGTAGATCTGGAACTCCTCGGTGCAGGCCCCCGCCGGGTTGTCGTTCAGGATGCCGTCCCACACCTCGTCGCCTCTGGCGATCTCATCGCCAGAGGTGTCGAAGCACCGGTCGACGGCGTCCGTCGGCTTGTTCTCGGCCACGCTCTTGTCGGGGTTCGCCTTGATGTTCTCCATCCACTCGTCGATGACCCGGAACGCCTCGGCCGTCAGATCGAAGGCGGGGGGAACGTCGGTGAACCAGATCACCTGGTTATCGGCGTGACCCTGGCCCTCGATCATCCGCTGCCGTTCGGCGAACGACTGGTGGGTGTTGTGCATGTCCAGAAAGTCCTCGAGGTACACGCGGCCATCGATGATGGGGATGTCGATCTTGCCGTCGAAGACCAGGCCCGACTCGTAGGCGGCGTTCATGGCCTCGATGTCGCCCTCGGTCCGTGGGGCGGGGGTGATGCCGCCGTCCGGACTCAGGTTCATGTTGCGCGAGCTCCAGGGGTCCCACTGGCCAGGGACGGCGCACAGAGGCGGGACCCATGGGCAGCCCTCCTGCACCATCTCGTTCGTCTGCTTCCACCCGCCGATGTTAGCGTTGAGGTGGAGGAACTCCTCCGGCGTGATGTTGCCGTCGAGCAGTGCCTGGAGCCCGTACTGGACGCCGACGTTGTCCCAGGTGACCTTCGCGTAGCCGTCGTCGCCGAGTCCGTAGATCTGGCTCACGTCGTCAAAGTGAGTCCAGTGGACCTCGTCCATGGACCCCGGGGGTTCCATAAGATTCTCGCCGGGGTAGGGCTGATGCCAGAGGGGGTTCATGCACAGCGGCGTCAGCCCCCGCCACCCGTTGATGCACTCACTGGACCCGAGACTCCCGGTGTACGGGTTGTAGACGTCGTTGCTGGCGTTCAGGCCCTCGAGCCAGGTGCGGTTCTCCCAGTTCTGCCACTTGGGATTGGCCCCATCGGTGACATCCATGTAGTACTCCAGCAGCTCGCAGTCGCCGATGTGGATCGTCTGGGTTGTCATGTCCGGGTAGGAGGCCTGTGGGATGGCCGCATCGAGCAGGCCGGGATGGTTCTGCCCGTAGACGTACTGCTGGATGCCGCCGCCTGAGCCGCCGACGCTGACGGTGTAGTAGGGCACGCCGTGGCCCTCGATGAAGCGCTCCTTCACCATGAGCGCCGTCTCGCCGCCCACCTGCAGGTCGTAGTGGGTGCCGGTCACGAGGCCCGTCGAGTTCGCCACTGCATAGCCGAGCGAGAGCACATCGTGGCGCAGCGAAGCCGAGGCGCTCGTGCCGCCCTGGTAGTGACCGATCCCGACGCCCCCGCCGAAGTTGAAAACCAGGCGCCCGTTCCAGTTTGAGTCGTCGGGCTGCTCCGGGTCCTCGCCCAGGGGTGCCAGCATGGCCAGGCCGTAGATGAAGCGGTTGATCGTGCCCCGCTCCACTCGCACGACGTAGGGTACATTGCGGCCGTCCAGGGTCTTCGTCTTGGCCAAGTCCTTTGGCGCTTTGCCGGCCGGAAGGGGCTTGAACTCCCCGCCTTTCGTACGGTACCAGTATTCGACGCGGGTCTCGGCACTGCAATCCTTGCTCCAGCCTATCGGGTCGCCGATCTTGTTGCCGTACTCGTCAACGGCATAGACCGGGAATCCGATGTGGTCGTAGTTGTCGATGAGGGGCTGGCCCAATCCTGACGCCTCGGTCCTGCACACGAACGGGTCCTGCAGGGGGCCGGAGAAGATCGGCCCCGTGATCGGGTGATTCGTCGCGGTGAGCTGTGCCAGAGGAGGCCATCCTGGTGGCCACAATGCCAGCTTGGCTTCAAGGGTGTTCTCGCCCAGGACGA
>CP070630.1:888243-896534 GCA_020356025.1 Dehalococcoidia bacterium
AGACCGACAGCAGCTTGTGGCTGGTATTGTCGGTAGGGTCGGGGTCGGACACATAGGGTGTGGCCACGTCGATGGCGTTGTCGAAGACGAAGGTCTTCAGGCCTTGCTCCGTGCAGTTGATGGTCCAGATCTCGGTCACCAACTGGTCGACGCTGATGGGCACACCATTGACCGAATCGGGCACATTCTTCTCAGCAACCGTGCAGCCGGTAGGCGCGGTGGCGGTGGCGTCGATGGTGATGTCCACCGGCGCCCAGGTGCCGTTGTTGTGGAGCACCTTCTCCAGTGTGATGTCCACGTCTTGGGCCAGGGGGATCTTGGTGGGTGCGTTGATGAAGCTTGCGCTGGTGATCTTGATGTCGGCTTGACCAACGGCGGTCACGGTCAACTCGGTGCTGGCCGTGTTGTTGTCGGGCGTGGGGTCGCCGGAGTATGGCTGATTCAGGTCGATCTCGCCGTCGAAGGTGAAGGTGTGCTCGCCGAGTTCGGAGCAATGGATGACGAACGGTTCGTGATAGACGACGTTCACGCTCAGCGGCAAATTGTGGAAGTGCTGAACATGAGCCTCGGGTTCGACTTCGCAGCCAGTCGGTACAGTCACGATCGTTTCGGTGAGGGCGTCCACAGGTTCCAGAGGCCCATTGTTGTGGACGACCTCAGTCAGGGTGATGGCGACATCCTCGCTAGCCAGGATCTCCAGCGGCGGGCTGTCCACATACTGGTCGACGAGCTTGAGGTCGGCGTTGCAGGCGTCGCCGATGCCGTCAGCGTCGGTGTCGGTTTGGTCGGGGTTGGGGACGGTGGGACAGTTGTCGCAGGCGTCTCCGACGCCGTCACCGTCGCCGTCTTCCTGACCGGGGTTGTAGTCGTTGGGGCAGTTGTCGACATCGCCGCACAGACCGTCGCCGTCAGCGTCGTTGTCGGGGTCGGCGGGGCAGTCGTCACAGGCATCACCGACGTCGTCCCCGTCAGCGTCTTCCTGTCCAGGGTTGTAGGTGTCGGGGCAGTTGTCGACGTCGCCGCAGACGCCGTCGCCGTCAGCGTCGTTGTTGGGGTCGTTGGGACAGGCGTCGCAGACGTCGCCGAGGCCGTCCCCGTCGCCGTCCTCCTGGCCGGGGTTGTAGTCGTTGAGGCAGTTGTCGACATCGCCGCAGACGCCGTCGCCGTCGATGTCGTTGTCGGGGTCGTTGGGGCAGTCGTCACAGGCATCACCAATGCCGTCCCCGTCGCCGTCCTCCTGGCCGGGGTTGTAGGTGTCGGGGCAGTTGTCGACGTCGCCGCAGACGCCATCGCCGTCGATGTCGTTGTCGGGGTCGTTGGCGCAGTCGTCACAGGCGTCGCCTAGGCCATCGCCGTCAGCATCTTCCTGGCCGGGGTTGTAGGTGCCGGGGCAGTTGTCGACGTCGCCGCAGACGCCGTCGCCGTCGATGTCGTTGTCGGGATCGTTGGGACAGGCGTCGCAGACATCGCCGAGGCCATCGCCGTCAGTGTCTTCCTGGCCGAGGTTGTCGTCGTTGGGGCAGTTGTCGACATCGCCGCAGATGCCATCGCCGTCGATGTCGTTGTCGGGATCGTTGGGACAGATGTCACAGGGATCACCGACGCCGTCGCCGTCAGCGTCGATGTCGCAAGCGTCGCCGAGGCCGTCGCCGTCGCTGTCGGTCTGATCGGGGTTGTAGATGAAGGGGCAGTTGTCAACGATGTCTAGGACGCCGTCGCTGTCGCTGTCGTCACAGGCATCACCGATGAAATCACCGTCGATATCGTCCTGGGACGGGTTTGGCACGAGGGGACAGTTGTCCACGGCGTCAGGAATGGTGTCGCCGTCATCGTCGCTATAGCAGGCGTCATCATCGGCGTCGCAGGGGTCACCGATGCCATCCCCGTCAGCGTCTTGCTGGCCGGGGTTGTAGTCATTGGGGCAGTTGTCGACGTCGCCGCAGATGCCGTCGCCATCAGCGTCGTTGTAGGGATCGTTGGGGCAGGCATCGCAGGCATCACCGACGCCGTCGCCCTCACCGTCCTCCTGGCCGGGGTTGTAGGTGTCGGGGCAGTTATCGGTGGCGTCCATGACGCCGTCGCCGTCAGGGTCTTCGCAGGCGTCGCCGCCGTTGCCTGGGTGAACTGAGTCCTCCTGGCCGGGGTTGTAGGTATCGGGGCAGTTGTCGGTGGCGTCGGGGACGCCGTCGGCGTCGGGGTCTTCGCAGGCGTCGCCGCCGTTGCCTGGGTGGACTGAGTCCTCCTGGCCGGGGTTGTAGGTGTCGGGGCAGTTGTCGGTGGCGTCCGTGACGCCGTCGGAGTCAGGGTCTTCGCAGGCATCGCCGCCGTTGCCTGGGTGGACTGAGTCCTCCTGACCGGGGTTGTAGGTGTCGGGGCAGTTGTCGGTGGCGTCCATGACGCCGTCGGAGTCAGGGTCTTCGCAGGCATCGCCGCCGTCGCCTGGGTGGACTGAGTCCTCCTGGCCGGGGTTGTAGGTGTCGGGGCAGTTGTCGGTGGCGTCGGGAACGCCGTCGCCGTCCGCGTCCGCTGCGCAGCTCGTGTTGATGGCCAATTGGCCGCTGTCCACTGTCACGCTGTGGGTGCCAGCAACCGAGGCGTAAGCAGTCAGGGGTGGCGCGTTCAGAGTGAAGGTGACGACGCCTGAGCCGCCGATATCAAGGCCTACCCTGACGAGAGTACCGTTGCCGGCTGTGCCCGGGCCGCCGAAGAGGTAGAGCGCACCAGCGGCGAAGACGCCGTCGCTGTCCGGCACCGCGTCGCTCAGGGGCATGGCGCTCGGCAGCTTGATAAGGCTGTCGGTGCCGGGCGCTGCGATGTGGACTTTCGAGGAATCGTACACCAGCGAGGCGTCGTAGGCGATGGGCGCCTGGGTGTCGCCGGTAACGACTATGTCGATGATGTAGTCACTGACGTCATCGAATGACGGGCTAGGGACGGTAATCTCGACGCAGTCCTCTACCGTTCCCAGAGTGCTCGCGGTGTTCCCGCTGGTCTCGGGGTCGATGTCGAAGTTGACGGTTCCCTGGGCGGAGGCTCTTAGCCCGTCTAGAAGGCCAACGCCAAGCACAGCTGTCAACACAAGTACGGCGCTGGCCGCCGCAATCCATGCCAACTTCTTCATGATGGTCCCTCCCTAACTGCAATAACTAACGTCGCCGGCTCTCGGATGATGCCAGAACTGCCGTAAATAGTCAAGAGCGAGGAGGGTCGGTGGCGGTGCGAGCGGCTTCAGCGCGAGCCTACGGGCCCGCGCTAACACGGTAGGACACTGGATATCTTAGCCGCGCGGCGGGATGCCGGCGGCGGTCAGGGCGAGGTTGCGGTATTCCTTGAAAGGCGACTCGACGGAGATCATCATGCGCTGCGCCTCCATCGAGCCTTCACCGTGAACCGTGACCACTTCCATGTGAGCGCTCTCAGCGGAGGCTACCATGCGGTGTGTCAGAGCGATCATTCTGAGGCGCTCCTCGGTAGTGTAGCTGGACGAGCCACCCAGGTAGTGCTCCAGCGACTTGTGTAGCTCCTCGTTCTGCCAGTCCTGGTAGGTGGGCATGGTGCTGATGATGCCGCCTGAGACGTCCTGAACCAGCTTGATGATCTCGTGGTAGTGGCTGGCGAAGTGAAGCTTCCCCATGTTGGTGATGAGGGGGTTGGGCACTGCCAGGTCGCCGTACATGACGGGCGACTTGATGGCGGCGGTGGCCAGGGCCTTTAGCGTCTCCACGTAGGCAGCAATGTCTACCAGCTTGGCACGAATGTGCCCGGCGCGCTCGACGCCGTTCATTTCGGCCATGGCGACAGCGCAGCCGGCGAGAATCTCTACGGCGGGGATCTTGTAGCTCACGGCCGTGAAACGATGGTAGGTGGCGAACGTATAGGCCAGGAGCATAGAGAACTGCCATTCGCCGCACATGAAGACTCGTTCCCAAGGCACAAAGACATCGTCGAAGATGATCATCGCCTCGACCAGGCCGCGTATCGGGAGGGCCGCCGGGAACTCCGAGGGGCCGCGCTCGCCGCGACTGGGTCGGCAGACCATCGTGATGCCCTTGGTGTTGGCCGGGATGGCGAAGGCGACCGAGTACTCGCTCTCGTTCTCCCGCATCTGGCGGGTCGGGAGTACCAGAATGTCATTGGCCACTGGAGCGCCGGTGATGTGAATTTTTGCGCCCTTGACGATAATACCGTCCTTGTTCTGGTCGACGATGTGTAGATAGTAGTCCGGGTGTGCCTGCTGGGCGGGCGGCTTGCCTCGGTCGCCCTTGACGTCGGTGATGGCGGCGCACAGGTTGAGGTCGTTCTTGCGCAGCTGCTCAAGGTAGCTCTGGGCCCTCTCGAGATATTCTGGCTTCCCCATCCGCTGCGCCGTCGTCATTATGGCGTACATGACGTCGGTGCCAACGTCCTTGCCGAAGGGGAGCCCACCGGTGAGGCGGATGGACTGACCGATCATCTCCAGTCGCTTCTGCAGGTCCTCCGGGGTGTGCGGAGGCAGAAAGTAGCGGCTTATGGGCTCGCCAGTCTCTGGGTGGGGTGCCACGAAGAGGTCACGCACAGCCGGATCCTCGGAGTGAGTGAGGAAGTAGTCTCCAGCCGCCGTCTCGGTGCTGATCTTGAGAACAGGATGAGTGGTCACGTCCTCAACCAACTCGCCGTTCA
Organism: Dehalococcoidia bacterium; assembly: GCA_020356025.1. Taxonomy (GTDB): domain Bacteria; phylum Chloroflexota; class Dehalococcoidia; order SM23-28-2; family SM23-28-2; genus SM23-28-2. The sequence goes on from CP070630.1 coordinate 892,903, forward strand.
TGAAGACGCGACGGTCGTCTCTTAGGCTCTCTCTGAATTCCTCAGGCGATCGAACTGCCATGTTACACCCCTCTTCCTCCAGGCCGGGCCTCGATCTCTAGCGGGCCGAGCGCGTAGCAGTAGAGATTGGCTCCCCGGGCAGGATTCGAACCTACAACCTAGCGGTTAACAGCCGCCCGCTCTACCGTTGAGCTATGAGCCTCGAACCAGATTCACTTACAGCGGCTTTGCCCTGAAAAAACCGAACAAACCGCCCGCTCAATCGCCCCTACTCTACTACATTTCCGCTGTTTGTTTCCGCCCTCCGCCTTCACTTGCCACGGGGTTTCGCTCGTTTCTCCGCCTTGAGGCTCTCCATGAGCCGATGGACGACTTCCCCGTGGAGGCTACGGTGATTCTCGGCAGCCAACTCCCTCAGAGTTCGGTGAACCTCCGGAGGCAGTCGAAGCGCGACCTGAATGTGCTTCTTGTTCATGCAAGCATCATACCATCATCGCGATGGTTGTCAAGTGGGTGACTGTGGTGGTGTGCCTCCGTCCGACGAGCCGAAGGAGCCAGCCCCGGAGCCGGATGGCCCGGGGGCTTCTGTTTGTCTTCCGGCGTCTAGAGAAAATGGGGGCAACGCCGAAGAGGGGCATCGGCTACGGAGAGAAAGCAGGGGGACTTTGCGTGCCCGTTTGACAGATTAGCCTGAATACACCATTATGCGAGTGCCGGCCTTGGGAAAGGCTGGCTTTTTTTCTCTCAGGAGAGGAGGTACTTCGGATGAACATTGACATGAGCAGACGGCTATTTCTACCGGCCGCAGTTCTCGGCGGGGTTGCCGTGTTCGCCGCGGTCTTCTTCGTGGCCCTGGCGGTGCAATCGGCGGTGGCCGACCCGGATGCGCCCAACCCAGGGCATAGCTGGAGCGACATCGGCGACCTGCCGGGCACGATGTGGCACGACAACAACGACGGGCCGGGCAGCGGCCTCGACGCCGACCTGCTGGACGGGGCGGAGGCTGCCGCCCTGGAGGAGTCGGCGGAAATAGACGCCGACATCGCGGCCCACGCCGGCGATGCGGCCGCCCATCACACCAAGACCACCGACGCGTCCGAGATCGTGTCCGGAACGATGTCACCGGACAGGATCCTTGGCACGGCCTGGACGTCGCTAAACGACGGCAGCGGCAGCGGGCTGGACGCTGACCTGCTGGACGGCCTGCACGCGAGCGAGATCCAGGTTGGCCGCGCCGGGTTCAGCACCACAACCGTCGACAGCGACGGCGACGTCGGTGAGCACACCTCGGTGACGGTGGGGACAGACGGCCTGCCCCTGATCAGCTACTACGACGCCACCAACGACCACCTGAAGGCGGCGCATTGCGACAACGCCGCCTGCACCTCCGCCACCACCGGCAACGTCTCCTACGGCGCCAACGACCTCGGCCAGTACAACTCGGTGACGGTGGGTGCGGACGGCCTGCCCTTCATCAGCTATTACAACGCGACCAACGGCTACCTGAGCGTGTGCCACTGCGGCAACGCCGCCTGCACCGCCGGCAACAACTGCCGGGTCCTCGACGACGGCTACGTCGACGTCGGCCAGTACACGTCGGTGACGGTGGGGGTGGATGGCCTGCCCCTGATCAGCTACTACGACGTCACCAACATGAACCTGAAGGTGGCCCACTGCGGCAACGCCGCCTGCAGCGCCGGCAACACCATCACCACCGTGGACAGCGTCGATGACGTGGGCGAGTACACGTCGGTGACGGTGGGCGCGGACGGCCTGCCCGTGATCAGCTACTACGACAACACCAACGACGAGCTGAAGGTGGCCCGCTGCAGCAACGCCGCCTGCACCTCCAGCAGAAAGACCACCGTCGACAGCGCTGGCAACGTCGGCGAGTACACGTCGGTGACGGTGGGGGTGGACGGCCTGCCCGTGATCAGCTACTCCGACGTGACCAACTTCGACCTGAAGGTGGCCCACTGCTCCAACCGGTTCTGCGTGCCGTACCACCGGCCGCGGTGAGGCTGCGGCGTAGACCTGAAAGTGGGAAGGCAATGAGAGAGAAGATGACACGGGCAACGGTGCTGGTGACGGTGGTGCTCCTGGCGCTGGCGCTTGCTCTCGGTGTGCGCTGGGCTCTCAACACGACGAGCGCTGCTGCGCCCACCGGCAATCTGACCTGCAGCGTCAAGGCCTCGTGCGACGCGGAGGAGGTGGAGGTCTTCCGCATGTTCTCCACCACCAACGCCCATGCGGGCACGCCCGCCGGGTCGGGCTACGGCTGGTCGGTCTGCTGCGGCGAGGTCTGCCACCTGAGCACGGACTGCAGCGATGTCAACGACACAGTAGTCACCCTGTCGGCGGACGACAATGCCCACGTCGCCGCGGACGGCAGCTACGGCACCCAGGTGTGTCTGTCCGTGCCGTACGGGGTAGCCGACTGCACCCACGGCCCTAGCTGCGCTGAGGGCTACGAGTGCGTGGCCACCGTGTCGGGGGACAACAATGCGCACGTGGCCGACTGCGACGGGACGGACGACTACGGCACCAAGGTGTGCTGTCGGGTCGTCAACGACTGCGACAACGACACCATTCTTGACCCGGATGACCCGGACGACGACGGCGACGAGTTCAACGACGACGTCGAGGGGTACCTGCCCACCGACTCGTGCGACGACTGCCCCGATGCTACCGGCACTCCCGGCCTCTGCCCCGGCCCAACCTGCGACGGGCACGACGCCTGGCCGCTGGACAACAACGTCGACAAGAATGTCACCGTGGTGGGGGACGTGCTCAACTATGCGGGCAACATCGGAGTGCCGGTGGGTGGCGACCCGCTCCTCCAGCGGCTGGACCTCAATGCCGACGGCAGCATCACCACGGTGGGCGATGTCCTCCCGTTCGCCGGGAACATAGGCGCGGGCTGCACATAGGGGGCTGCACGGCAAACAGAGCAACAAAACGGGGGTGACACCGAAGGGGGCCAGCACCCTCAGTATGTATATGGGGGGTTTCTACGCACCCGCCGACGGCCTGCAATGTCGTCCTGATGTCCTGCTATGCGTGTAAGGAGCAGGGCGACAAAGGGTGCGGTTTCTATTGGGTTAAGTGGTCTAGACGCACCCCACAGCCTCGCGTGTGTGCCTGGCTCATTGTAGCCGTCTATGCGGTTCTGCCTTCTTGCCCAGGCTCTCGCTTTGAATGTCACCCTGGCATGCGTAGCGGGGGACACATGAGGGATCTCTCGGGAACTAACGGCCGAAAAGAGCGCAAGAACGCTGGAACACGCGTGTAACTCGTCCACATCGAGCCTTAGCACGCTATGAACGTGGCCGCTGTTCCCTACAACGCTTGACAGGCCGGTGCTGGTTGGCGTAGGTTATTTCGCACATCAACCATTTCCCGTCCCGAGCGGAGAGAGCTTTTGAGGTCGCACCCCCGAAGGCTCTCTCTTTATAGGGGTCGCATCTTGCCAATCACGGGCGTTGGGTGGCCCGACACCTTCGGGCCTCTGGCTATACGTAGCCCTTTCCCTTAACCCCAACATTCACGCCTTCTTCACACGGCCCGCTCGCATATTCACGCGTTCTTCACAGCCGCCGTGTAGGGTAAATATGCGTGGATCAGCCAACTTC
>CP070630.1:896634-910773 GCA_020356025.1 Dehalococcoidia bacterium
GCCGCCGCGAGGAGTTCTTGGAGATGCTCCAGCGCAAGGTGCGGGCGCGTTTCCTGGATTTCGCCGAGAAGGACGGCCAACTGAAGGACCTCACCGAGCGAGTAGCCGCAGGCGAACTGGACCCGTATTCAGCCTGCGCTCAGGTGCTGGACGACCGCCAGTGGCTGAGCAAGTGGCTCACTCAAGGGGAATGAGGGAAGAAGGCTGCCGGCTGTGGGCGCTCCCGGCCGGGGGCTTGTGCTTGGGGTTCCTTATCTATGGTCTGGTTGGCTATAGGTAAGGCCGCAGGCGCTCAACAAGGACTTTCGCCTGCTCCTCCGGCGTGCCCTCTAGGAACTCGCGCTTTCTCTCCGTAGACTCGGCTTGGGCCAGGCCGTCCACGATGGTCGGCGAGCCTGGCAGCCCTATCATCTCCGCCTCAACGTCTATGTCGCTGGCGGCCCAGACGGTGACTGGACCGTCGGCCTCCGCCCAGACCTTGCGCTCCATGTCCATGAAGCGCGGCTCGTTGGCTCCTATCTTCACCGAGACTGTGCAGGGCAGGGGCACCTGGATGACCTCGTATCCGCCGGCCAGCTCTCGCTTGGCCTTCACCATTTTCGAGTCCGACAGTACTTCTAGGTCTTCTGCGTAGGTTATCTGCGAGGTCTCCAGCCACTCGGCGATGCCTGGGGGCACCTGGGCCGTGGCGCCGTCGGAGGACTCCTCGCCGCAGAGGATGAGGTCGTAGTCGCCGATCTTGCGGATGCCTTGGGCCAAGGCATAGGAGGTGGCCAGGGTGTCGGCGGCGGCGAAGGCCCTATCGCTCAGCAAGTAGGCCTCGTCAGCTCCCATGGCCAGCGCCAGGCGCATATAGGGCTCGAACAGCGGCGGTCCCATGGCTATGACGGTAACCTTGCCGCCGTGCTGCTCTTTCAGAGTAAGGGCCATCTCCAGGACGTTCATGTCGGGGGGGTTGATCTCCGAGCGAACCTCACCCCGCTCGATGGTCATGGTCTTGGTGTCTACCTTCACCTCTTCCGGCTTAGGGACCACCTTCACACAGGCGATGATCTGGAGCGGTCGCATCGCTCTTACCTCCCACCGTTGCCGCCGCGGGCTTTCTTGACAGCCTCGATAAGGGGCGGCAGAACGTTGAACATGTCATCGACGATGCAGTAGTCCGCCGCCTCGAAGATCGGGGCCTCTGCATCGATGTTGATTGCCACGATGGTCTCGGCCTTCTCGACGCCTACGGTGAACTGGAAAGCCCCGCTGATGCCGCAGACGATGGCCAGCTTGGGGCGGGTGGTGTAGCCGGTCTGGCCTATCATGCCATCTCGCGACACCCACCCCTCGTCCACGGGCACACGCGACCACCCCACCTCGCCGTCCAGGAGGCTGGCCAGTTCATTGACGAGGGTGAAGTCGCCCTGGCAGCCTCTGCCAGCGGCCACCAGAACCTCGGCCCTGGTGATGTCCACCCCGCCGCCCACAACGTGCTCCAGCACCTGAACCTTGATGTCCTTCTCGCTCAGTTTCACTGGTACGTTGACGACCTTGCCCTTGCGAGCGGCGTCGGGCTTCGGCACTGCGAACACGCCAGCGCGCACGGTCGCCATCTGCGGTCGGTTGTCCGGGCACTTGATGTAGGCAATGACACCACCGCCGAAGCCCCATACCTCTCCGATCAGCAGGCCCGATTTCTCTTCCAGCTTCAGGTCCGTGCAGTCGGCGGTGAGGCCGGTGCGCAGCCGCACAGCTATCCGGCCGGCCAGGTCGCGGCCGTCGGGGGTTGCCCCCAGGAGAAGGATGTCCGGCTTCCCCTCGAGGATAATCTCCGTGACGACTCTTGCGTAGCCATCGGTGGTGTACTGGCGCAGCAGAGGATCGTCAGCCACCCGCACCTCGTCGGCACCGGCAGCGATGGCCTCCTGGGCCAGGTCGCCCACCTGGTCGCCCAGGAGAACGCCCACGATGGGGATGCCCCGGCCGTCGGCCAACTCGCGAGCCTTGCCCACCAGCTCCAGGGATACACCCTCCAACTGGCCCTGACTCTGTTCTAGGTATATCCAGATGCCGCTGGCTTCCTTAGCACCGTACAGTGATTTGGTCATGCCTTACGACCTCCCGGAGGCGGCGTCGCTGGCCACCGCTCCACTTTGGAGAGCCAGATGTGCTACCTCGGCGAGTTCCATCACCCGCAGCTTCCCCTTGCCAATCACGTTCAGGCTGTCCTCTAGGCAGGATAGGCAGTAAGGACAGCAGGTGACCACCACCTCCGCCCCCGTCTCTGCGGCCTCCGGTACCCTCAGGTCGGAGAAGCGCTCGCCGGCTGCCGTCTCCATCCACATCCGGCCGCCGCCACCGCCGCAGCAGAGCGTATCCTCGCGACTGCGCTCCATCTCTACCAGCTCGAGGCCGGGGATGCTCTGAAGGACTTGGCGAGGCTCGTCGCATATGCCGTTGCGGCGACTCAGGTAGCAGGGGTCGTGGTAGGTTACCTTCAATGGAAGCTCATTCTCGAACTTCAGGCGCTCTCCCTCGATCAGTTCCAGAAGGTACTGGCTGTAGTGCAGAGGCCGGAAGTCGCCGCTGAGGTTGGGGTAGCGGTTGGCGAACATGTCGTAGGAGTGGGGAGAGACGGTGACCGCTGTCTTCACACCTGCCTCCTGGAACAGGCGGGCGTTAGCGTCGATGATCTCTGCCGCATACTCCCCGTGGCCCACACTCCTTACTGCGTCGCCGCAGCTCGGCTCGTGCTCTCCCAAGGTGCCGAAAGTCACCCCCGCCGCTTCGAGCACTGACACCAGGGCGCGCCCCACCTTCTGGATGCGCCTGTCGTAGGCAGCGTCGTCGCCCACGTAGAGAAGGATCTCGTCATCGGACGAGAACTCCTTGACGGTGACGTCTTTCGTCCACAGAGGGCGCTCCGACGGCGGGCGGCCCCAGGTATTGCCATCGAAGTAGACGTCCCAGAGCAGAGTAGGAAGGCCTTCGGGGACCTCCCGCTCCTTCCAGGCCAGCTGGCGCAAGCCCAGAATGGCCCTTGTGATATCTACTTCATGAGGGCAACGGCTCTCGCACCACAGGCAGGTGGTGCACTCCCACAGGCCGTCGGCCCAGCCGGGCAACCCCAGTTGGGCCTGGCGAACCATCTTCCGAATGCTGATGGTTTCGCCTTTCACCAGCCCTAACGGGCAGATGGCCGTGCAGACGCCGCACTGGAAGCAAGGCGCTGCCGCTCCTCCCGTGGCCTTATCGACCCGTTCCCAGGTCTCGTCTTGCAGCAATATGGTATCAACTGACTGGCTCACCGCTGGCCACTCCTTCGGCTACTTTCTGCGCATAGTTCTGGACCACTTCGTGCATCTCTCGCATCTTGGCGGCCCACTCCTTGCCTTCGGACGCCGAGTTCCAGTGAAGCTGTAGACGCTCAGGCTCGATACCCTGGCGGGTGAACTTGCGATGCCAGAACTGGAATCGTTTCGCGGTCTGCTGGTTGGCGAAGTTGTAGTGACAGTCGGATCCCTTCTCGGTCAGCCGACAGCCCGTCACCAGAACTGCCCCTGCCCCCTTCTCGAAGGCGTGAGCGATGAACTCCTCCTCGATCCGGGCCGAGCACATCATCCTGATGATGCGGGACGACGGCGGATACTGGAGCTTCTCGATGCCCGCCTGGTCGGCGCCGGGGTAGGAGCACCAGTTGCAGGTGAAGACCACCACCTTCTCCTCAGGCCGTTCAACAAGAGCAGCGTCGATCTGGGCGAGGATCTGTTCCTTGGTGAAGTACGGCATGATGACCGCGTCGTAGTTGCAGACGGCGGCGCAGTTGCCGCAACCCGTGCAGGCTGCCTCGTGGAATACGATTTGGCCTTCCTTCACCTTGCCGATGAGCTCGATGGCTCCGAAGGGGCAGCCGGAAACGCAGATGCCGCACTTTATGCACTTGTCCTCGACCAGTTGGGCGGTGATGGGCTCCTTATCGATGGTGTCTCGACACAGGATCTTTCCCGCATTGGACGCCGCAGCCAGAGCCTGGGCGATGCTCTCCCGCACATCCTTGGGGTACTGGACCGTCCCTGCCAGGTAGATACCCGGCGAGGGGGCCTCGGCCGGCCCCAGCTTGGGGTGGCGCTCCAGCAGGAAGCCGTCCTCGCTACGGGCAACCGTAAGCTGTTCAGCGACGGTTTCCTCCTGGGGCCTGAGCCCTACCGTCAGCACTAGCAGATCGGTGGGGATGTTCATCTCCACGCCCGTGAGCTCATCACTCATCGACACTGCACCGTCGGGATAGGTGATGACCTTGTCTGGCGTGCTGTCGGGCTCGTAGCGGAAGAACTGGACGCCCTCTCTTAGGGCCTCCTCATACATCTCCTCGGCCTCGCGGCTGAAGGTGCGGATATCGCGGTAGAGGACGCGCACCTTCTTGCCGGCTCGGCGCAGCTTCAGCGCCTGGCCAATCATCGCTGTACAGCCGTAGCGGCAGCAGCCAGTGCTATCGGTGCGAGCGCCCACGCAGCCGATGAAGGTGACATGCTCAGCAGGCACGTCAGGCATCATGCCCGCCAGTTCCAGGTTGGTCACCACGCGGGGGTCCTTGCCGTAGTTGAATTCGGTTGGCTCGTAAGGTTGGGAGCCCATGGCCAGAACTATCGCGCCTGCCTGCAGTTCTTCGCCATCGGTCAGGCGAGCGCTGAAGTTGCCCACGAAGCCGCTGATGACCTCGATCTCCGTACCGAGGTGTAGATGGACGCCGGCTTTCTCTACCTCTTTCTTCTTCTCCTCTATCAGGTCGCTCGCATTCGGGCCAGCCGGCGAGAGCCGCCCCAACCGCCGCAGCATACCACCCAACTCCGGTTCCTTCTCCACAAGGTGGGTCTCGTAGCCCTGCTGGGCCAGGTTGGCAGCGGCGGTCATGCCAGCGATGCCACCGCCGATCACCAGCGCCTTCTGAATTACCGGCGCGTGGGTAATCTCCAGTGGCTGGAGCAGGCGGGCCTTGTCTACCCCCATCTTGATCATGTCGCGGCCCTTGAAGTTCGCTTCGTCTGGGTAGTCCCTGTGCACCCACGAGTCTTGGTTCCTCAGGTTGACCATCTCCAGCAGGTAGGGGTTGAGGCCGGCCAGGCGGCACGCGCGCCGGAACGTCGGCTCGTGGGTCTTGGGCGAGCAGGCCGCCACGACCGCCCGGGTGATGTTCTTCTCACGGATGGCCTCGGCGATCTCCTCCACCTGGCTGCCGGCGCAGCTAAACATCTGGCTTTGGGCGTGGACGACATCCGGCAGGGTAAGGGCGTATTCCACCGACTTCTCCACGTCGATGACGGCGGCGATGTTGGAGCCGCAGTGGCAGACGAACACGCCGATGCGTGGTTCCTCCACGTCCTCGATGGGTTCGCCCATCTCCGGCTCGGGCCACTCCCTTTGATCGATATCGGTTAGGGCGGTGGCGGCCGCTCCACTCCCTTCGGCAACACTATCGGGGATGTCCTTAGGTCCACTGGCGCAGCCGGCTGTGAAGATGCCCGGTCGGGTGGTGGTGATTACTCCTCCCTGAGTCTCCACCGTCTTCACGAAGCCGTCCTCTTCCAGCTCTATCCCCAGCACCTCGGCCAGCTTCTCCAGCCCCTCGGGAGGCCGCACCGCTGTGGCCAGGACCACCATGTCGGCCTCGGCGGTCTCCAGGCGGCTCGTGTCGGTGTTCTCGTAGCGCACGATGAGGCCCTTGCCGTTGGGGCTGATGTCCGCTGGGTGGCCACGAACGAACTTGGCGCCCTCCTCCCGCGTACGGTCGAAGAATGCGTCGAAGCCCTTGCCGTATGCTCGTACGTCCATATAGAGGACGGTGATGTCATTCACGCCGTGAGTGAGCGCCTGGTAGGTCTCCTTGATGGAGTACATGCAGCAAAAGCGAGAACAGTAGCGGTAGAAGTGGCGGTCGCGGGAGCCCACGCAGAGCACGAAGAAGATGTTATCGGGGTGCCGTCCGGTGGAGGGCTTGATGATCTCACCGCCGGTGGGTCCCATAGGCGTGAGCATCCGCTCGAACTCCATGGACGTGAGGACGTCGGGGTGCTTGCCGTAACCGTAGTGGCGCAGCAGGGCCGGGTCGATGAGGTCGTAGCCAACGGCCACGATGATCGAAGCCACCTCTCTGGTCAGCGTCCGCTCACTAGGCATGAAGAAGTCGATGCACTTGGGTCCGCAAACCTGAATACAGTGATCGCAGGGGAAATAGTTGGGCGGTTCGTTCAGGCAGAGGTCCATATCTATCAGGTAGGGCTCGGGAACGGCCTGGGCCATGGGTGTGTAGATGGCCTTGCGAGACGCCATGCCCGAATCGAACTCGTTCGGTACGCACTGCGGGCAAACCTCGACGCACAAGTCGCAACGCGTGCAGTCGTCGGTGACGAAGCGCAATTGCTCCCTGATGCTCACACGAAAGCTGCCTGCCTCTCCCTCCACCGACTCAACCTCGGCAGGGCAAAGGACCTCGATGTTCGCGTGCTCTCCGACCTCGGAGAGTTTGGGCATCTCAATTCATATGGAGCAGTCGAGGGTGGGGAAGTTCTTATCCAGTGCGGCCATCTTGCCGCCGATGGTGGGCGACTTCTCTACCAGAACCACCTTGCTGCCGGCCTCCGCCAGGTCCAAGGCCGCCTGAACGCCGGCGATGCCGCCGCCTATGATTAACACCGTGTCCTTCATGACGCCTCCTGCTTCTTCGCATAGTCGTAGCCCGCGTTGAAGGCCTTAAGGTTCAGGTCCACCAGGCGGGGCCGCAGCGTATTGCGGATCGCCTGCTCCCCTGCCTGGGGGCTTATCAGGCCGGTGGCGCCGCTAAAGAAGCCCACCATGACCACATTGGCCACGATGCGCCTGCCCAGCTCCTCGGCTATGCGTGTGGCTGGAATCCCTCGGTAGGGACCCTCGTCCGCAAAGGGCCTGACCAGGTCCGATTCGATAAGGAGGATGCCGTCCTTCACCAGGCTGGGGCGATAGCGTTCGTAGGCCTCCTGAAACATAGGCACGAAGTGGTCCGGATTCGTTATCAGAGGGTAGTCGATGGGATCGTCGTCGATGATGACGTCGGCGTTGCTGGCACCGCCGCGGGCCTCAGGGCCGTAGGACTGGGTGAGGACGGCCTCCTTGCCGTCGTAGAGGGCCGCCGCTTTGCCGATAAGGAGGCCCGCCAGGAGCATACCCTGTCCGCCGAAGCCGGCGACTCGGATGTCGTGTCGCATCGCCTACTCTCCTTCTTTCTTCTTCATCATCGCCAGGGGGTCGAAGGGCTCTTTCTCGATGTCCACAAAGTTGCCCATGACGAAGGGCTTGTCTTTGCGCCGCAGGTCGAGCTCCAGGTCCGGCAGATAGACGCTGTGGTCCACAACGCAGCGCTCGCGGTAGAGCCACACCTCCTCTATGGCGTCACCAAGGTCGTTGGGGCTGCCGAAGCCTACCGGGCAGGGGGCTAGCACCTCGATGAAGGTGAAGCCCTTCTTCTGCATAGCCCGCAGGATGGCCTCCTTGAGCTGGCGGACGTGCAGGGCTGTCCAGCGGGCCACAAACACTGCCCCCGTTGCCGCTGCCAGATAAGGCAGGTTGAAGGCCGGCTCGGTGTTACCGTAGGGGGCGGTGCTAGCTTTCGCTCCCAGGGGGGTTGTCGGCCCTACCTGGCCGCCGGTCATACCGTAGTTGAAGTTGTTGATGCAGATGATGTTGATGTCTACGTTGCGGCGGGCAGCGTGGATGAAGTGGTTGCCGCCGATGCCGAAGAGGTCGCCGTCGCCGCTGAATACGGTGACCTCCATCTCCGGCTTCACCACGGCTATGGCCGTGGCGAAGGGGATGGGTCGGCCATGGGTTGTATGATAAGAGTCCACATCCATGTAACCAGGGACCCGCGCCGAGCAGCCGATGCCGGACACACACGCGTGGCGCTCCTTGGGGATGCCCGACTCCAGGATGGCCTGAGCATAGGCGTGCACGGCGGGGCCGATGCCGCAGCCCGGGCAGAAGATGTGAGGCAGTCGCTCCGTCCGGAAGACGGTGTCGATGGGGTGGCTTTCGACTACGATCTCAGGCATTCTTTTTCACCTCTCTAATGGCGTCCAGGATGGGGTCCGGTGCCATCATGACCCCGCCGGCATGGTTGACGCCGATTACCGGTAGGCTGGTGAAGCGCTCGACCTCCCTGGACATCTGGCCCAAGTTCAGCTCTGGCACGACAAACGCTTTGACCTGGTTGCTCAGCTCCTTCACCTTGTTCTCGGGGAACGGCCAGACAGTGATGAGGCGCAGGAGCCCTACCCGGACACCTTCTCGGCGTGCCTCGTTTATCGCCCGGCGGGCCGAGCGCGCTGTGGAGCCGTAGGCAATGACCGCGAGTTCGGCATCATCCATGAATATCTCTTCGTACTCGATGATTTGATCCGTGTGCAAACGTATCTTGTCCACGAGGCGGCGCACCAGACGGTCATGGGGCTCGGGGAAGGTGGCCGGATAGCCCTTTTCGTCGTGGGTGAGGCTATCGAAGTTGGCGCGGTATCCCTCGCCGGCGTGGACAATCGGCGGCACCAGGTCTTCGTCTTCCGCCAAACAGTGGAGAAAATCGGGGTCGTCTGGCTTATGCCTGGGCCGCTTTCGTTCCACCCGCGGGATCTGGTCGGCGGGCGGTATCACTACCCGCTCGGACATGTGGCCTATCAACTCGTCCGCCATGACGAATACAGGGATGCGCCAGCGGTCGGCGGTGTTGAAGGCCTTGATCACGTGGTCAAAACACTCCTGGGGCGAAGAGGGCGAGTAGGCCGCGATCTCATAGTCGCCGTGGGAGCCCCACCTAGCTTGCATCATGTCGGACTGACCCACCAGGGTGGGAAGGCCGGTGGAAGGCGCGCCTCGCTGTATGTTCACGACCACGCAGGGAGCCTCCATCATGACTGCCATCCCGATGTTCTCCATCATCAGGGAGAAACCGGGGCCGGATGTGGCGCTCATGGCCCTGGCTCCGGAGAGGGAAGCCCCCACCAGGGCGGCCATGCTGGCTAGCTCGTCCTCCATCTGGATGAAGATGGACCCTACCGCTGGCAAGCGGCGGGCCAGCCTCTCGGCGACCTCCGTGGAGGGGGTAATAGGGTAACCGGCAAAGAAATCGCAGCCGGCGGCCAAGCCTCCTTCGGCGCAGGCGTGGTCGCCCAGTAAGAAGTGGCTGCCGGTTAGCACACGCTCTTCGGGACTCATTCGGCGACCTCCTCGGTGTAGATGGCAAACTCAGGGCAGAGGATGGAGCAGAACTGGCAGGCAACGCATTCTTCTTCTTTGCCTTCGGCTACGACGGGATAGTGGTAGCCTTTGGCGTTCATGGCGGAGGTTTCCTCGAGGACGTCCCGGGGACAGAAATCGATACAGAACTTGCAGCCCTTGCACCGCTCGGGAATGATGTATATCCGTCCTACCGGGATCGATACGGTTGCCTTATCCAGCGGCTGGCGTACTAGGACTCCTGCCATTTTCGCTACCTCCGCACAAACTCAGTCCGTGTTGTGGCGAGCACGCTCGCCGGGCACGATCGTATTGGCTTGGTCGCCGTTCAGCAGGCCGGCAAAGGTGATACTGCTGAGCTTGGCCGCGCCCAGAAGAAGGACCTCTTGGCCCACCTTGTACACCGGACAGGAAAACTCGCGGCCGCACTCGTCCGGGGCTAGCAGGCAGCGATCCACTTTGACTGGCCCGTCGACGGCCTCGATCACATCCAGAAGGGTAATCTGGTCAGGCGAGCAGGCCAGGCCGAGGCAGCCTAAGCGGCCTCGTTTGTTCTCCAGGATGCCGGTCTTGGCTAGGCGTTGGGAGATTCTGCCCACGTAGGACGGCGAAAGATGCTGACGCCGGGCGATCTCCTTGATCCGCGCCTCCGGATGGAGGGAGAGGTCCAACACTACTCGTATCGCATAATCAGCTTGTCGGCTCACACGCACGTTGCTGGTCCAATAAATGTTTAAAGCTCGGCCATCTTTAATCTTAAGCGCTTCTCAAGTATGGCTCAACCCTTGTCGCTGCCGCAAAGCCCCAAAATCCGTGGCTGGAAACCGCCATTTTCTGGCGATAGCTTGCCGTGATGCCGATCAGAGGCTGTTCCTCTTCCTGCCCTGGGGCATCACTAGTATAGTGAGCAATGATTCGTTGAGCAACGGGTACCAGGCCAGTGTTGCTGACTAGATCGCGCGAAGATCCGAGGGAGGCAAGCCATCTGCGGTGCGGGCCGCCGACGGTGAGGTTAACGACACCCTCTGGAAGGCGTTTAAGGGATAGGTCAATGACACATGAGGAGGAGACACATGGAGCTGAAAGAGGTCATCGGCTGGCGGCGCAGCATCCGCTTCTATCTGCCTCACCGGCCGGTGGAGCGAGAAAAGGTTCAGAAGATGCTGGAGGCGGCTCGTCGCGCCTCCTGCGTGGGGAATGTCAACAATACGCGCGCGGTCGTGGTCTGGAAGGATCAGGCCTCGGATGAGTTGATCCACGCCCTGACGCCGCCGCTGGGCTACCAGCAGATGCAGACGGCTCCCTGCTTCATTGTATGGTACTCCGATAGTGCGGCATATGAGGTGGACAAGTGGGTCGGCGATCTCAAGAACCTGGCAGACCTGAGGCGGCTGGGGACGGAGGCTGAGGCCACCAAGGACATCATAGAGAGGTTTCTCAGGCCGCTGTTCACCCCCATCTGGCAGCAGATGGCCGTAGGACCGCTGGCGTTCATGGACCTCGGGCAGGCCGTGGCCCAGGCTACTCTTGTGGCCTACGATGAGGGCCTTGGCACCTGCCTGATGAGCAGCCCCAGAATGGTTGACAGACTGACCAAGCTCCTGAAGCTGCCGGAGACGGCGGCCGTGGTCTGCATTATGTCGGTGGGCTACCCGGCCGAGTCGCGGGAGGCGGGCGGCCAGACACCGAAGTATCCCTTCGAGGAGCTCTTCTTCGAAATGGAGTACGGCCAGACCTTTGCGGAGGACCCCCAGGTCGTGGAGGAAATGAAGCAGGCCAGGATGATTCAGGAGCCTGCCCCTCTTGCCTGGCGGGACGCCGAGCTGAAGTATGTAGCGCGCGCTCTGGGCATCGAGGAGGTCTGGCAGATCGGTCTCTGATGCGCGGCCCAGATCTCACCAGACGTCTCTGACCCAGAGCAGGTTCGTCGAGGCTGCCTGCTCTGGCCCTGCAAGACCAGAGCTTCAAGGTCAGCCCGGCTGGCGTCTTGGAGTCTGCCCTGCCAAGTTGCGGGCCAACGAGAACCGCTACTTTGCCTGACACACATTGCCCCCTGTATCCTAGATCTGCGACTGCCCGATAGTTCTCGGTTGTGGGCGTCGAAGAGGGAGGGCCTTGATTCAGGCAGAGGGCAGAGCTTCGCATTCCGAGGATACATGGGTGGCGAGCGCCTGCGGCATGTGTCCCAGCCAGTGTGGCATTCTCGTTCATCGGCTGAACGGGGTCGTCAGCATGATTGAGGGCAATCCCGAGAGCCCTCTGGGGAGAGGTCGCCTCTGTCCTGGTGGCCCCGCCGGCATCCAGCTCCTATACGATCCCCATCGTATGAACTACCCGGTGAAGCGTACCAACCCGGAGAAGGGCATCGGTGTTGATCCCCGGTGGCAGGAGATCGGCTGGGAGGAAGCCCTGAACACCGTCGTCGAGAAGCTGAAGAACGTGAGGGCTGAGGACCCGCGCACGCTCCTTCTCTGCGGAACGCCCGTCTCCCCGTCGGCGCTGACGTTCGCTTCGGGCGTGTTCATGCCAGCCTTCGGCAGCCCCAACAGCTTCATCTGCGATGACCATCCCTGTGGCAACGCCCAACATATCATGGCGCGCAGGCTCCACGCCTCAAGCACCACGAGCCCTGATTTCGCCCATTGCGACTATCTGCTCATCTTCGGTTGTGAGGTCGGTTTGGCCGACTATCACGCCTTCACGACCATGGCCCAGGACGTGGCCGACGCCCGTGTGCGGGGGATGAGAACGGTGGCGGTGGCGCCTTACATGGGCCATGCGGCGGAGAAGGCCGACGAATGGCTGCCTATCCGGCCGGGCAGCGAGGGTGCGCTGGCCTGCGCTCTGCTGAACCTTCTGCTCAATGAGTACGGCCTCTACGACGAGGAGTACATCCGCCGCCACACCGATGGCCCCTACCTGGTCGGGCCAGACGGCCACTATGCGCGCGACCAGGCCTCCGCCAAGCCGCTGGTCTGGGATGCCGCCGGTGGCGAGGCGAAGCCTTTTGACGTCGACGTAGAGGTCGCAGCCATAGATGGCAGCTACACTTTCGAGCGCGGGGAGTGCAGGCCCGTCTTTCAGCTGCTAAAGGACTCGGTCGGCAGGTGGACGCCCGAGGCCGCCTCGGAAGTAACCACCATTCCGCCAGAGACGATTCGCCGAGTGGCTCACGAGTTCGGAGAGGCGGCGGCGATCGGCGGCACTATCGTCATCGACGGGCAGGAGCTGCCCTATAGGCCGGCAGCCGCTACCTACCTTGGAGGGGCTCACAGCCACGATAATGCCTGGCTCACATCCCTGGCCATCGAGCTATTGAACGAGGTCGTGGGCGCCAGCGACGTGCCTGGTGGCCTCGTGGGCTGCAGTCCCGTTTCCTGCGGCCATCCTGACACAGGCGTCCCCCGTTGGGCGCCCCAGGTCGATGGCGACGGCCTTGTCGTGCTCAGCGAAACCCAGGGGGTGATGGCCGACGAGCCTGTCGAGGCCGCTGGCCTCCACTGGCGCCACATGCTTGGCTGGCCGGTCACCGCCTACCTGACGCCTCTCACGGCAGCTATCTGCGACGGGTTTTCCTCTGGCCATCAGCCCGAGGTGCTCATCAACTGCGGCTCCAACCTGTTGGTGAGCCTGACCGATCCTAAAGTGGCCTTCGAGGCTTTCAAGGACTGCTTCGTCGTCTCCTTCAACCTTTTCTCTGACGAGAACGCTGAGGCCCTGGCCGACATCGTTCTCCCCGACGCTTCCTATCTGGAGCGACTGGATCCCTTGCCCAACTGGCCGGGCTACGACCTGACGGTGGGCATGAGCGAGTGGGGCCATCAGATCTGCCAGCCAGCGGTGGAGCCTCTGCACGAGCGGCGCTACTTCTGCGAAGTGCTGCTCGAGATCGGCCAGAGGGTAGGCCTCTCCGAGAGGATGAATGCCAGGGCCAACGCCCTATACGGCCTCAAGCCACCATACGCGCTGAATCCAGAGGGTAAGTATTCCTGGGAGCAGATAGCTGATAGCGTCTACAAGAGCTGGTTTGGCCCAGAGCACGGTTTGGAGTGGTTCAAGGATAACGGCGTCCTAACCTGGCCCAAGCGCGTGGAGGAGTCCTACTGGAAGCCCTTTAGCCGGGCTCGCGTACCCCTTTATCAGGAGTGGGTCCCTCGCTTCGGCGAGCAGATCAGACGAATCGCCGAGGAGCGGGGAATGGGCCAGATCGATACGTCCGGCTTCCTTCCCGTACCGGATTGGCGTCCCTGCCAAGCCTTCCAGCCTCAGCCGGGATATGATCTACAGGCCATCCACTACCAGGCACCCTGGCACGCCCTATCTCAGGCACAGGAGAACCCCTGGCTGAAGGAGGTGTGCCGCAGCGAGCCGTACAGTGACTTCATCTGCATGAACTCGCGCACCGCTGGCGCCGAGGGCATCAGCGACGGCGACCCGGTCTGCGTGGAATCGACGGATGGCCGTCGCCTCAGAGGCAGGGCCAGGCTGACCGAGGCTATTCACCCCGAGGTGGTGGCCATCGTCGGCAACGGCGGTCACTGGGCGCGGGGCATGCCTGTCGCCAAGGATAGGGGCGTCATCTTCAACTCATTGCTGACGCTCGATCTGGAGCACATCGACCTGGTATCCCTGACCGTCGACTGCGATGCCAGGGTGAAAGTCTACAAGGCCTAGAGGAGCAACCCGTGCGATACGGCATGGTCATCGACCTCAAGAGATGTATCGGCTGCCATGCCTGCCAAATCGCCTGCAAGGCGAAGAACGGCACCCGCCCCGGCACGCTATGGGCTCGGGTGCTCAAGCAGGAGTTGGGAGCCTTCCCCAACGTTCGGCGGTTCTCCCTGCCGCTCCTGTGCATGCACTGCCGTGTGGCATCCTGCGTGGAGGTGTGCC
>CP070630.1:910873-917400 GCA_020356025.1 Dehalococcoidia bacterium
CGGTCGTTCGCGCCTTCCAGGCGGTGCGGGGGCAGGTGCCCCTGTCCCTCAAGTTCTGCATCGAGGGTGACGAAGAGATCGGCAGCCCGGGCATCGAGCCTTTCGTGGAGGAACAGCGTCTGCTTCTGGCCGCCGACGCCTGCCTGTGGGAAGGAGGCGGCGTCAACTGGCAAGGCCAGCCCCAGATCGTCCTGGGAGGGAAGGGCCTGCTCTACCTTGAGCTGGAGGCCCGCGGCGCCAACCGCGATGCCCATTCGTCCTACGCGACCGTGCTGCCCAACCCCGCCTGGCGCCTCCTCTGGGCCCTGGCCACCCTCAAGGACTCGCAGGAGAACATCCTCATCGATGGCTTCCATGAGCGAGTGCGAGCCAACAGCCCTCAGGAGAGGGCAGCAGTGGAGGCTATGCCTGCCGAAGAGATGCACAGAGCACGCAGTCTGGGGATCGACGGTTTCCTAAAGGGCGTCAGCGGGCTGGACTACCGCCTGCGCCACCTGTTCGAGCCCACCTGCAACATCGACGGACTCAACTCCGGCTACCAGGGCCCGGGAACCAAGACGGTTCTGCCAGCGCGGGCCATGGCCAAGCTCGAATTCCGCCTGGTGCCAGACCAGGAGCCCGAGGAAGTGCTGGAGAAGCTCCAGCGCCATCTTCACCAGAAGGGCTACGGCGATATGGAGGTGCGCTGCTTGTCAGCCGAGCGGCCGGCCCGCACGCCCATCGACCATCCATTCGTCGGCCTGGTGTGCGAGGCGGCCCGGGAGGTCTACGGCCAGGAGCCCGTCCTCATCCCCAGCATGGCCGGAACCGGGCCCTTCTACCCCTTCGTCGAGACGCTCGGCCTGCCCACAACCGATTTCGGCGTCGGCTATCCGGAGTCACGCATGCACGCCCCCGACGAGAACATCCGCCTGGCCGATCTCCTCCGCAGTGCCAAACACACAGCCACGGTCCTTCAGCGATTCGCCACAGAACAGACCTGATCACCCTTCTCCACCACCCGTCCGTGGCAGCTCAACCGTCCCCTCCAGAACGCCCCGAACCAGCTTCATCTCTTCCTCACGACTGCTCGCCTGACCATCGAGCCGAGCCGCCTTCAGCAACCGCAGCACGTCTTTCATGGCCGGTCCCCGTGCCACACCCAAACGCGCCAGGGCTCTCCCATCGAGGGAAGTCTTGACATAACGCCACTTACCCAGATAACGCCTGAGCATTCGCTTGGCCGTCGATTGCTGGGCCAGCAAGCCGCAGGCCTCAACGGCCGCCAGGGGATAGGACTCGAGTCGCTCGACCACCTGGCTGGGGCGCGCATCCGCCCGCGAGAGCCAGGATACGAGCTCGGCCAGCGCGGCCGCACCTTCCAGCGCCTGCCGCTGCCGCTTCGACAGGGCCAACCTCAGAGCTACCGCCTCGGCATCGGCAGGGGACAGTCGAGTGCCCAGCAGGGCCAGGTGGACCTCGGGCTGCGGCGCGGCCCGGCCAGCGCGACGCGTCCGCCGGAAGGCCGCAGCCAGCTCATCATCGAAGCGCAGAGCGCCGTGGATAGCCGCCAGCACTCCTAGCTCCTGACAGCGCAGGAGACTCTGCTCCGGCTCGTCCTCCGCCAGCAGGCGCAGGAACTCGTGTCGGACCCGCGCGCCGCTGATCGTGTCCAGGTAGGCCAGGTCCCGCTTGAGCAATGCCAGCGTCTTCTCCTCGATGCCGAAGCCGAAGCGCGTCTCGTAGCGGACGGCCCGCAGGATACGGGTGGCATCGTCAATGAAGCTGCGATCATGCAGGACGCGCACGCGCCCGCCAGCGATATCACCCATGCCGTCGAACCGATCGAGGAGCCGTCCACGCTCGCGGCCGCACAAAGCCAGCGCCATCGCGTTGATGGTGAAATCGCGCCTGTCCAGGTCTTCGTCAATGGACGCCGGCCTGACCTTAGGCAGAGCCCCTGGCCGCGCATACTTCTCGGCGCGGGCCATCGCCAGGTCCAGACGGAAATCCTGTCCCTCCACCGTTACCGTTCCGAAAGCCCGGTGCTCAACCCAGCGTCCACCCAGCACCAACGCAGCCTTTTCGGCCAGCGACGCCATCGGCCCCTCGCCCACCAGGTCGATATCCACGTGGCCCCGCCGCAGCACCACATCTCGCACACCACCGCCTACCAGATACAGCGTGCGCCCTTCCTCCTCCGCCAAGCGCAGCACAACCTCGAGCGCCTCGCCGACACTGTCGGCGAGCCCTCTGCGCAACCGCGGAAGGAGGTTTGCGGGTTTGGTTAGGGTTTCCTCTGCCATGCCTCGCTTACGCTTCTGTCTTGTCATCACTACTATAGGCTCTTGACAACGACCCCGCAGTCCCCTATCATTACCTGCGTTTGTAGGACTCTTCCCGCAGCAAGCCCCTATGCTTTCCCATCTGACTGAACGCGGCGGAGAGATGTCCCCTGGACGCAAGAGAGCGCTCAGTGGAGGTCTTTAAAGGTTAAGGTTTGGCATCTAACACAGAAGTAGCCATAGAACAGGGGCCACCCCTATCACAATTAGAAACGGCTCTTGGCCTGAAGTTCAAAAACCTTTCCTTGCTCCGACAGGCCCTAGTCCACGGGTCATATCTTAACGAGGCTCACGCTCCAGGGCTAGAGTCCAACGAGCGCTTGGAGTTTCTAGGCGATGCCGCTTTGGGGCTAATCGTCTCCCAGAAACTATATCGCGACTTCCCTCTCCTGGACGAAGGGGACCTCACCCAGCTCAAGACCTCCCTCATCCGCTGGGAGACCCTGGCTCGGGCTGCCGAAAGGCTCTCTCTGGGCGATTATCTCCTTTTGGGCCGGGGCGAGAAACTGACCGGCGGCCAGCATAGACCCTCCAATCTGGCCTGTGCCCTCGAGGCGATAGTGGGAGCGGTCCTGCTGGACAGCGGCTTGGCCAAGGCCAAGGCTCTGGTCCTCCGCTGCCTCAAGCCGGAGTTTGCCCAAGTGACGGCTGGAAGAGTGACCCTGGACAGCAAGTCACGGCTGCAGCAGATGGCGCAGGCCCGCTGGCAGGCAATGCCCTCTTACCGGACGGTGGCCGCCGAGGGACCAGACCATGCCAAGGTATTCACCGTGGAGGTACTGGTGGACGATCGAGCGCTGGGTCAGGGCCAGGGTAGAAGCAAGAAGGAGGCAGAGAGCAAGGCCGCCCAGCAGGCCCTAAAGACTATCGACACTGACGAGCCCGCTCCCTGCCAGGCAAGTGAGCTATGTACCTAAAACGACTGGAAATCCAGGGATTCAAGAGCTTCGCCACCCGCACGGCTTTTGAGCTCGGGCCGGGCATCACCACCATTGTCGGCCCCAACGGCGTCGGCAAGAGCAATGTGGCCGACGCCCTCCGCTGGGTTCTGGGCGAGACGAGCGGCCGCCTTCTCAGAGCTCGCAAGCTAGAAGAGGTCATCTTCAGCGGCAGCTCTCGCCGGTCAGCGGCCAAGGCAGCCGAGGTGACCATCACTCTCGACAACAGCGACGGCTGGCTTCCACTCGATTTCGCCGAGATGGCCATCACCCGCAAGGGTCGCCGCTCTGGCGACAGCGACTACTACATCAATCGCAAGAGGGTCCGCCTCAAGGACATCACTGAGCTCCTCATGCAGGCCAGCGCTAGCCAGAGCAGCTACGCCATCATCGGCCAGGGCCTAGTAGAGACCGTCCTCAACCTTCGCCCTGATGAGCGCCGTTTCCTCCTAGAGGAGGCCGCCGACGTTCAGCGCTATCGCCTTAAGATCGAGGAGGCCCAGAGTCGCCTGGCGGCCACTCGCGACAACATGGAGCGTGTCCAGTTTCTCGTCGATGAGATAGCCCCTCGCCTGTCCCAGCTCGAACGGCAGGCGCGACGAGCCAGCCGCCACGAGCAGCTATCGCAGGAGCTTACAGACGCCCTGCGAGCCTGGTACGGCCACCTCTGGCAAGAGGGCAGGGAAGCCCTGACAAGGGCCCGAGGGGCTCTCGACGACTGCCAGCAGGAGCAGGCTCGCGCCGAGGCGGAGATCAAGACCTGGGAGGAGCAGCTCTCAGCAGTAAGGGAAGAACTGGCCAGACGGCGCTCAGCCATCTCCGACCGCGCCGTGCAGCACCAACGCCTCAGCGAGCAAGTGAACCGTCTGCAAGAGCGCATTGCCGCCGCCCATCAACAGCACAGCGGCGTGATCGGTCGGCGTCAGCAACTCAAGCTGGAGCTGGAAGCCACAGAGAAGGAGATGCTCAACCTGGCCCGAACCTCGGTGGAGAGCAGCCGCCGCAGGAACGCCCTGGAGGAGGAACTGGAGGCAGGCCGACGCGCCCTCGGCCAGGCGCAGCAGGAGTTGGAGGGCCTCGAACAGGAGTCGTCCGGCATGCAGCGGCAGGCAGCGACAGGCGAGGAGAAGGCCGCCCGCAGCCGCGCCGCAGTAAGCGATGTCGAAGCGCGCCTGCGCAGTGTGGCCGACAACCGATCGCGCCTGGAGGAGGAGATCTCCCAGCAGGAGGAAAGCCGCCGGGCGCTCGTATCGCAGATGGGCGAGGCAGCGCGCAACCTCAGCGGCTATCGGGCCGAGGAGAGACGCCAGAATGAAGGCTTGGTGGCCGCTCTTCAGGAGCAGGATGCCCTCAAGAGCCGCCTGGAGAAGAGCCAGTCCTCCCTCCTGGCCCTGCAAGAGAGCTGCCGTGTGCGCGACCTGGAGATAGAGCGCCTCGAGGCCCGCCTCGGCGTCCTCACAGACGCCCAGCAGGCCTGCGATGTCCGAGCACGGGCCACCGCCGCCCCCATCCTGGAGGCCGGCGATATGCAGATGCATGGCCTCCTGGGAGTGCTGAGCAGCCTTATTCGCGTGCCCAAAGGTCTGGAACGAGCCGTCGAAGCCGCTTTGGCCGAGAACCTCCAAGCGATGCTGGTGGAGCGCCAGAAAGACGCCCTGGCCGCTGTGCAGGAGTTGGCCAGCCAAGAGGTGGGGCGAGTAGTCATCTTTCCTCTGGACAGCCTCAAGGAGGTCTACCCCCTCAACATCACGAAGGAACAGGGAGTCGTGGGCGTCGCCAGCGGGCTGGTGAAGTGCGACGGACGCTACCGCAAGATCGTTGACACCCTCCTGGGCCGCACCATCGTCGTGGAGGACCTGGATACGGCCCTGCGTGTCCTGCGGCGAGGGATGGGCAGCGTGGTGACCCGCGACGGCATCCTCCTTCATCCCATAGGCACCATCAGCACCGGCCGTCCCACCAGCGAGGGCAACATCTTCGCCCGCCAGCAGGAGTTGACCTCTATACCGCGAACCATCGAGAGGCTAGTTCGCGCCCGTCAGGCAGCGGCGGAGGAGATGGAGCGACTCCGCTCTCGCATCGCCGAGGATGACAGTGCCCTGCAGGAGGTGGCCCAAACGCTGGCCACCCTCCAAGAGCAGCGTATGCAAACTCAGGATGCTATCGCCGAGGCCCGCCGCCTCCTGGCCCAACAGCGAGGCGAGATGCGCTGGCTTATCACCAGCCAACGGCGGTCGGCCAAGCAAGCGGCATCTCTGATCCAGCAAGGCCAGCGCTTGGAGGAGGAGCGGGAGCAGCTACTGGCTCAATCCGCCGAGGCCCAAGAGGTAACGCAGTATCTGCGTTCGGCGGCTGGCCTGTTCGGCGAGCGCCGACAAACCCTGCTGCAAAGGGTCACTGAGTGCAGCACTAAGGTGGCCTCCCTAGACGGAGAACTGCGCTCCCTAAACACCCTACAAGAGACACGCCAGGCCACCCTCACCAAGCTGGACAGCGAGATGACCACCAAGCAGGCGGAGCTGCGCGGCATCGAGATGGAAAGCACCTCTCTCACCGGAAACGTCGAGGCCGACTCACGACAGGTGGAGACGCTTACGCGTGAACTGAAGATCTACAGCGAGGAGGTGGAGCCCACCCAACGAGCCATCGCTGCCCTAGAGAACCAGGAGCGAGAGCACCAGGCCAAAGAGACCACCGCTCGCAGCCGTCTGCTGACGGCGGAACGCCAGCGCCTGGAAGCAGAGGCGGACATGCGTCGCTGCCTGGACGAGCTCGATAGCTTGCGCCAGCGCATCGAGGCCGACGGCCTGACGCTGACCGATGGCGGCGAGGTGGCACCGGCGTCCATGCCCGCGCCTGAATCGCCTGCCTGGCTGCCTACCGCTGACAGCGACAGCACTGCTAGCGACCGAATCAGCCGCCTGCCGCCAGTGGCCGGTGGGGCAACCATCGACCCCCAGACCATGCAGGAGCGCATCCAGCGCCTGCGCTCCCAGCTCCGAACCGTGGGGCCGGTCAACCCCGAGGCCGAAGCCGAGTACAGCGAACTCAAGGAGCGCCACACCTTCTTCACCTCCCAGCTCGCCGACCTGACCGCAGGGGAACGTTCCCTCCTTGAGGCTATCGAAGAGCTGGACGAGATCATTTGCCAGCGCTTCAAGGACACTTTCCACCAGGTAGCCCAGGGATTCAGCCACTACTTCAGCACCTTCTTCGGCGGCGGCAAGGCCAAGCTCGTTCTCACCGAGCCGGAGGACTACCGCAC
>CP070630.1:917500-922280 GCA_020356025.1 Dehalococcoidia bacterium
CAACCCGCCCGCGCCCCTGTCCCGCTTGACACTCTGATTCCCTCGACTACAATACGAAGCACTGTGTGTTCGGCCCACTCCTTTCGGGCCTATGGTACTAGGAGGTGAGAATCATGAAGCGATTGCCTGTTCGCCACGGCATCGTGCTGGCCCTGGCTTTGGTAGCTTTGGCGGCGGCGATGGCCCTCTGGTTGGGCGTTTTCCACCAGGAACGAGCTGCGGCCGCGTTGGAGCCGGACTTCGTGGTCACTATCTCTTCTGACCCGGGCGTGGATACGCAGGTAGCGAATGGCAGCGTCATAAATTACCAGATAGTGGCCAGCAACATCAACAATGTTGACGCCACCGACGTCGCCATCCGGGTTGAGGTAGTCGGCGGTACCCTCAACGTACAAGCGTTTCCGGGCACTTGCCTGGGCTTCGCCGGCGTCACCGAGTGTACGGCCGACATCTCTGGCAACAGCTCCGTAACGCTGGAGGTGGACATGCAGGTGACGGCTGCTTCAGGCACCTCGGTCTATCTCGGCGCCTACGTCGACCCCCCTACCCCCGACCACTCCTTCGGAGCCGTGCGCGAGAGCGAGTTCGGTCGCGCGGATTTCGGAGATGACGAGGCCCTCGAGTGCAGCCTTGTGGGTGAAGACGAGGACATGAGCTTGACGCTGGATGGCATCCAGCTTGAGCCCGACAACTACGACTGCACCAAGCACGACGTGGTGGCGGCGGCGCCTTCCCCGTCGCCGACCCCTACCGGTACCCGTGACTTCGACCTGCAACTGGGCTGGAACAACTTCGTCTGGACAGGAGCCGACGCCACGCCTGCGGACACGGCCTTGAACTGCATCGCCGGCGAGTTCGCCATCGCCTATGCGCTGGAGGCAGGGGGCTGGCTCCGCTACGTGCCCGGTGACCCGGCCATCACCACCCTGGCCACCGTGGACAAATACGACAGCCTGCTGGTGCTGGTTACGGCCAGCGGCGTGCAGTGCCTGGGGATGCCGGTAGAGCCGTAGCTGGCGTCTCCATCGGTCGCCACCTGAAGGGGGAGAGGGCAGATGCTCTCCTCCCTTCTCTTGGCGGACAAGAAGCTGCCCTACCCGCACCCGCCACCACCTGCAAGCGAGAGGGCCACAGAAGCTCCGTGGCCCTCTTCCTCACGACGGCCTTGGCCTCGTGGCTAATGGGCTTGTGGTACTAGGACTTTGCTCTTCGGCTCTGGTAGGCCAGCAGCACACCCGCCGTTCCAGCGGCGGCAGCCCCTGCAACCGCGAGCGGCCACCACGGCCACGACCCGCCCGTTGGAGAGCCCGCCCCAGTAGCTGGAGGCGCAATAAGAACCTCCGGCGTTCCGGGTGCAGGCGCGATAACAACCTCCGGCGTCCCCTCCTCGGGTAGCGGTGCCAGCGGCTCCGGTGTCTCCGCAACTGGCGTCTCAGGGGGCGGTGTTGCTATCACCTCGGTGGGCGGGGGTGGTGCGACTGTGGGCGTTGGGCTTGGCGTCGGGGTCTGCGGCACCTCTGTCGGCGTCGGACTGGGCGTAGGGCTCGGCTCCGCAGTTGCGGTCGGCGTG
Source organism: Dehalococcoidia bacterium (assembly GCA_020356025.1). Taxonomy (GTDB): domain Bacteria; phylum Chloroflexota; class Dehalococcoidia; order SM23-28-2; family SM23-28-2; genus SM23-28-2. The sequence goes on from CP070630.1 coordinate 919,071, forward strand.
GCTGTGGCCTCGCAGTCCACCTCGGCGCAGGTTGTCCCCGCACCTTGAGCGACGCCACCCTCATCAGCACAGGTCGAGGGGTCGACATCCGCGCAGGTGCCGTCCGCGTAGCAGCACGCTTCCGCGGCCGCCGCCTCGCAGTCCACGTCGGCGCAGGTTGTTCCCGGACCTTGGGCAACGCCACCCTCATCAGCACAGGCCGAGGGGTCGACATCCGCGCAGGTGCTGTCCGCGTAGCAGCACGCTTCCGCGGGCGCCGCCTCGCAGTCCACCTCGTCGCAGGTTGTTCCCGGACCTTGAGCGACGCCACCCTCATCAGTACAGGTCGAGGGCTCGACATCCGCGCAGGTGTCATCCGGGTAGCAGCATGCTTCAGGCTCGGGCTCGCCTCGCGCCGTGCCGGAGTCGTGCAGCACCCCGGTCAGGGCAAGCGCGGCGGTCATCACCACCGCAAGGACAATAGCGATGCGCTTCCTACTCATGACAGCCCCCTTGAAGGCATATCGATACCGCGAATACGTCTAGACCGACCCTCGCATCATGCCAGAACGTCTCGGAGGCGTCAAGGCAACGAGGTTCAAGCCCCCATCCTACCCGCAGCCGCCACCGCCCGCAAGCCGCGCGACGCTCCCTACGGGCCGACGGCCATGCTGCAGCTCACTGGTGCCGTCACCAGGATGAGGAACGCATCGTGCTCGTCCAGCGTCCCCATGTTGGACAGGTCGGGCCGGTCCGGGAAGTGCCTTTCCCAGCCTCCGCCTACCAAGCGATAGGCCGCCGCGTAGCTGCCCTCCGCGCAGGCGAAGGCGTCCTGCGGCGTCGTGCCGTCGGCGCCGCTCCACCCATCGTTCTGCCAGCCCACGCCCCAGTCCAGCGTGCGTTCGGTGCCCAGCGGGTCAGCTACCTCCATCTCGCAGGTCACGTCGCCGGTGACCAGGATGAGGAAGGCGTCATACTGCTCCAGGTCTGCCATGTTGGAGAGGTCTGGCCTGTCGGGGAAGTACCGCTCCCACCCTCCGCTGACCAACCGATAGGCTGCCGCATAGTTGCCCGCCGCGCAGGCGAAGGCCTCCTCGGGGGTGGAGGCCCCGCTCCAGGTGACGTTGTGCCAGCCGGAACCCCACTGCAGGGTGCGGGTCGCGCCAGGGGTCGGCGTGACGGTAGGCGTTGGCGTAGGGGATGGGGTTGGCGTCGCCTCGGGCACGGGGACCGGGTCCGAGAACTCGGAGGTGTTGCCAAAGGAGTCGGTGGCGGTGGCGGTGACATTGGGGCCCTGGGGTGAGCCGGGGAAGCTCCAGTTGCCGTCGCCGTCCGCTGTAGTGGAGCCTTCGTAGACCCTGCCCTCGTCCTCTTCGTCGGAGTAGATGTCAATGATGCAGTTGGGGCAGGCGGTGCCCGCTACGGGAGTGAACCCGGTGATGGCGGGCCAGGCCAGTCCTTCGTTCCCGCCCTCGCTGGTTCTGATGCCCATGTCGCCGTTGGAGTGGATGGAGTTGCCGCGGATGGTGTTGCCGGTGGTGTCGCTGTCGTATACTCCCACGCCGTGCCACTGGTTGAAGGCGATGATATTGCCCTCGCCGCTGCCTGTGCCGCCGATGGTGTTGTTCTCAGGACCGTCCTCGATCACCACGCCGTAATGCCCATTGCCCATGGCGGCGGTGCCTGAGGCGTCGGTGCCGATCAAGTTACCCATCACCACGTTCCCGTTTGTGCCGCTGCCGATGATCGACACGCCGCTCCCGCCGTTGCCGGATATCACGTTACCCTCGCCGGGACTGCTGCCGCCGATGGTGTTGTAGTGGGCTCCATCCTTAACCGTCACGCCTGTGCGGCAGTTGTAGATTTCCATCCCCTTGATACTGTTGTAGTCGGAGGTGATCTCGAAGCAGCCGAAGGTGTCAGTGGCTCCGCCCCGGATGGTCACTTCGGTGGTGGAGCCGTCCACCGTGTCGTCGCCCGTGTCCAGGGTGGGCAAGGTGTCGCCCAGCGGTATGAACGCTCCAATGCCGGGCGAAAAAAGGCTGGAGTCGAAGACGATGGTGTCAGCGGAGCCGACGCCGGGAGGTACGGTGCCGCTGAAGCACCCGCTCAAACCTGTCCAGAGTGTCTCAGACACCTGATTGCACTCCCCCTGCGTGAGTTCGTCGAGGGGCAGTGCCCCTGTAGCCAGCATCATGGCCTCGCGGAGGGTCAACTTGGCGTCGCGGGTGTTGGTATCGGCGGTGCTGTCGACGGTGATGGTGACGTCGGGGCTGGCCTCAGCACCCGGCCGGTTGAGCACCACGAACACCGAGGCTGCGACCGCTGTCACGAGCAAGATGGCCAGGACAAATCGCTTCATGGCTCACCCCCACGAATCGCGGTTTGCCCCATCCTACCCGCACCCGCCACCGCCCGCAACCCGCCCGCGACCAGCCTCCGTCTTCGGCGAGCACCCGGGTCAGTTCAAGCTCTTCCCTCAGCGGGTGAACCAGAAGATCGCGAATACCGTCACACCGAGAGCGAACGTCCAGATCATTGCCCTTCCCCAGGGGTTTCTCTTCCCCTGAGTCTTACGCACGCTCTCCCTCACATCCACTGCCACCAAAACGATGGCGGCTATCAGCCAAGCGCTAATCAGTAAGACCATGCTACTCGTCTGGCGAAGCCCACCGCGGGAACACCCCCGCCGCCCCTGCCCGCCCCCATCCTACCCGCAGCCGCCACCGCCCGCAACCGGCGCGACCCACCACGCGCAGACGATGTATAATAGGCGAACGGCAGTTAGTAGTAGGGAGGAGCCACATGGCCAAGATACTCCGCTGCAAGGACGCAGGGTTCGACTGCGGCGAGGAGGTCCGCGGCCAGACCGAGGAGGAAGTGCTCCAGAAGGCGGCCGAGCACGCCAAGAAGGTCCACAACGTCGACGTGACGCCTGCGATGGCAGCCCAGGTACGCTCCCTCATCAAGGACGAGTAGAGCGTCGCCCGCCGTCGGCCACACCGTCGCCCCATCCTACCCGCACCCGCGCGCGCCCTCACCCCCACGAACTGCGGTTTGCCCCATCCTACCCGCACCCGACTCCGCCCCCAACCCGCCCGCGCCCCTGTCCCGCTTGACACTCTGATTCCCTCGACTACAATACGAAGCACTGTGTGTTCGGCCCACTCCTTTCGGGCCTATGGTACTAGGAGGTGAGAATCATGAAGCGATTGCCTGTTCGCCACGGCA
>CP070630.1:922380-926784 GCA_020356025.1 Dehalococcoidia bacterium
ATAGAGGTTGCTCCCGACTCCGACTTCGACTCAGACGGTGACACTGTGGGCGACGCCTACGGAGACTGTGAGGTGACGGGACGGGACGCGGCCGGGAAACCGACGAAGATAAAGATAAGGCTGAATAAGGGGGATACAGGTGGTGCGGCGGAACTGGCGGACACAGTTCATCACGAAATGCGCCACGCTGAAATCTTCAAGACCCGCACAAATGCTGACCACGACAGCCTGGACTCGGGCAAGGACGCAAAGAACAAGAAGTTCCAAGACGAGCGTGATAAGAAGCTGACGCCTACGCCGACGGCGACAGGAACCCCCACACCCACTCCGACGCCAACTCCGACGCCGACTCCGACACCCACGCCCACGCCAACCCCAACCCCAACGCCCACGCCGACGCCAACGCCTGTGCCGGACAGCGACGGCGACGGCGTGTCCGATGATGAGGACAACTGCCCCAATAACTACAATCCAGGTCAGGAGGACATGGACGGAGACGAGACGGGCGATGCCTGCGACGACAGCGACGGCGACGGTGTCTCTGACGAGGTTGAGATTACCTACGGCTCCTGCCCTTTGGATCCAGATTGCACGCCGGAGCACTGGCTCTACGACCTTGAGTTCGGCAAAACCTCCTGTACGGACGGCGTTGACAATGACAATGACGGCACATGTGACTGGGCACCGGATGCCTGTGGGCCCGGCAGCATCCCCGAGCCGGAGTGCCCGCCATAGGGCGCTGCTACGAGATGGAGAGGCCAGCCGAAAAGGCTGGCCTTTGCTTTCTTTGCGCCGCGCTCGATAGCCCAGGAGCCCACGGTTTCGACTGGCTTCCAAGTTGGCTCAGCAGCAGGATCGAGAAGCTCAGGAGAATCGACTGCGATCGAGGGCGGAGCGGGAACCGGGCAGGGGCGCTATTTCTGGCAGTGGCGACAGAAGCTGGTGATGCGCTGGTTGGAGGTGATCTCGGTGATGGGGGAGCCGCACTTGGGGCAGGGCTGGCCGCCGCGGCGGTGCACCTTGAGGTGGTCTCGGTACTCGTCCACGGGCAGGCCTTCGTTCTCCACGCGGTCGGCAACGATGGCGGCTGCTTCGCCCAGCACAGAGCGGATGGCCTGATAGAGACGAACTTCGGCTTCCGGCGGTAGCTCTATGCGCTTGCGGTAGGGGTGGATGCCGGCGGCGAAGAGGATCTCGTCGGCGTAGGCGTTGCCGATGGCGGCCACCAGGCTGTCGGTGCGGATCACACTCTTGATCTGGCCACGGAAGTGCCTGAGGTGCTCTCGAAAGGCCTCCTCCGTGAACTCGTCGGACAGGGGCTCAGGGCCCAAGTCCGCGAAGAGAGACAGCGAAGCAAAGTCCCCCTGCTTCACTATGTAGATCTTGCCCATCCGCCTTTCGTCAAAGTAGCGCAGCTCGTGGCCGTTGTTTAGAGCGAGCACGAAACAGGTCTTGGGCCGCCGTTTCTCCTGGGGCTGGCGGTACTGCAAGCGACCGGTGAGCATGGGGTGGATGGCGAGGTAGTCGCCGCTCCGCAGGGAGAAGAGGATGAACTTGCCCCGGCGTTCAACCTCGCCGAAAACGTTGCCGGTGAGGGTGGAAATGAAGTCGTCCTTGGGGACGCGCACTACGATGGGAATCCTGACCGTCACCTCGTTGATGGCTACATCAGGGATGCGACGATTGAAGAACGCGCGATAGGCCTCGAGGTCCGGCAGTTCAGGCATAGGGACTAGTCACTCTCCACATAGCGGGGGTAAGAGCCAAAGATGCGGAAGAAGGAGGCCTGGGCCTCGACTGCCTTCAAGGCCTCAACCACGGCATCATCGGTGCGATGGCCGGCCAGATCGAGGAGGAAGATGTACTCGCCGAGGCGCTCTTTGGTGGGACGCGATTCCACCTTGGTGAGATTGATGTCGCGTCTGGAGAATTCCTCCATGGTGCTCACCAGAAGGCCGGGCCGGTCATCGGCGAAGGAGAAGGCGAGGGAGGTCTTATCGTTCCCCGTGGAGGGGTGATCGGTTTCGGCGAGGACGACGAAGCGGGTGAGGTTGTCGGAGCGGTCCTGGATGTCGCGGGCCAGGATCTCGGCGCCGTAGAGGTCGGCGGCGCGGCGGGTGCCGATAGCGGCGGCGTTCTCGCGCGCCATCATCTCCTCTACGGCGGCGGCCGTGGACAGGGCGGCCACTATCTCCGCCTTGGGGAAGCAACGCTCCACGAAGCGCCGACACTGGCCGAGGGCCTGAGGGTGGGACAAGAGCAGCTTGACGTCGGCGGCCTGCATGCCGGGGCGCACCAGGAGGCAGTGGCCGACGGGCAGGACGAGCTCGCGCCTGATGGAGAGGCGAGACTCGTGGATGAGGATGTCGAGGGTGTCAGTGACTGAGCCCTCAATGCTGTTCTCGATGGCCACAACTCCCTCGTCGGCCATGCCCGAATCGACGGCGGCGGCGACAGCGGCGACGCTGGCAAAGGGCAAGAGCTGGGCCGTGGGGTCGTGGCACAGGGCGGCCTCTTCGCTGAAGGTGCCCGCTGGTCCAAGAAAAGCGAGGCGCTTGGTGCTCATTGCGTCTCTCTAGCGGGGGTGGTGAGAATGGCTCTCAAGGCATCCTCACTCTCGCGGCGGCAGACCGCCACGACTTCGTCGCCAGCGCGAACCTGCGTGTCGCTGTTGGGGACACGAGGCACCCCTTCCTCGTCGATGATGACGGTGATGAGGCACTGCTGGGGCAGAAGCAGCTCGCTGACGCGCTTGCCAACGATGGCAGAGTACTGTGGTACCTTGGCCTCGACTATCTCCAGGCCGCCGCCCTTGATGGTCAGGAGGGGGATGAGGGGGTGGGAGGGAAGCTCCTGCTCGATGTTGGCCAGAACAAGGGCGGTGGAGCTGACGGTGGTGTCGATGCCGAGCTTCTTGAATATAGGCTCGTTCTTGGGGTTGTTGAGGAGGGCCACGGTGCGGCGGACATTGAACTTATACTTGGCCACCTGACATGCCACGAGGTTGTCCTCGTCGTCGCCGGTGATGGCGATGAACAGGTCGGCGCGGCCGGTGCCGGCGGCTTCGAGAGTGACACCCTCGCAGCCGTCGCCTCGGAGAACGATGTCGCCCAGGTCGTCAGCGATCTGCTGGCACTTGGCAGCGTCCTTCTCGATGACCAGCACTTCGTTGCCGTCCTCGACGAGTTGCTTGGCGAGATAGTAGCCTATCTTGCCGCCGCCCACGATGATTATATACATGACTAGCCCTCGCTCTTCGGCGTTTCCGCCGGCTCTCTCTCTAGAGCCTGCTTGAGGAGTCGCGCGACTTCCTTAGTGGGGCTGATGGTCTCCAGGCCGAGGCTGCGATAGAGCTCCTGTCGGATGGGATCGAAGATGCGGCAGACCACCTTGGGAACGTCAAAGATGTGCTTGGCTATCTGGCAGGCCATGGCGTTGCGGTTGTCGCCGGGGGTCACGGCCACGAAAGCGTCAGCGTCGGCGAGACCTATGCTCTGCAGGACATCCTGGTCGATGCCGTTGCCGACGACGCAGCTACCTTTGAAGTCGGCGGGAAGCTTACCAAAGGCATCGGGGTCGATGTCCAGGATGGTGACTTCCTGGTCTTCACGGTCGAGGAGGATGGCGAGCTCGGCACCCACACGACCGCAGCCCATGATGACAGTCTTCATCTCACTCAGCCATGGGCAGGCGAATAAGCCATACTTCACCAGGGGCGTTTTCGAGCACGTACTGAGTGATCTTACCGAGGCGGAACTCGCCGGGCAGCGGCGCCGGCTTGCCGCCCCGCGGCCAGGCCAAGCCGGCACCCTCTGCGAGGGAGCGCTTGTAGCCGACGCCGAGGATGATGCCGTCGACGCCCCGCTCGATGGCCTCATCGACGATGGCGTGGGCGGCGTCTCGCGCCTGGAGAAGCTCTCCTTCCACCGGAAAGTCGACTTCCTCGGCGCGCTGCTCAGCGCGGTTCAGGATCTCTTCACCCTTCACAGCCTCAGGCCTCAGATCAGCATCCAAGGGCAGAGAGCGGTGCACCTCTATGACATAGACGACGTAGACCTTGCCCTTGTTGCGTTTGGCCGTCGTACAGGCTCTGTAGACGGCCTCCATGCTGGCGTCCGAGCCATCGACCGGCACCAGGATGTTACTGAGCGTCATTTGCAGTTCTTCTACCCACCGCATCCACAGCCAAATGAACCTGCTCTAAGAGCCAGTCAATTATATAGACAGCAAGAGGCAACCGCAACACAAGGCGAGGATTTGGACTAAGAGCGGAGGGCGGCTAAGCCGCCCTCCGCTATCTCGGACGATGTTTGCTATCTAAGGCTCGACGGGCATGTCCGTGCACTGCGCCCCGCTGGCGGTGACGAGCACGAGCAGACTGTCGTACTTGTCGACGGTGGTCAA
>CP070630.1:926884-930151 GCA_020356025.1 Dehalococcoidia bacterium
GGAAGCTCTAGCCAAGCGCGTTCGACGTCACATCGTTGAGATGACCGCTGCCGCCGGCTGTGGTCACCCTGGTGGCTCGCTGTCTTGTGCGGACATCTTGGTGGCCCTGTACTGTCACACCCTCCGCCATGATCCCCAGAACCCCCAGTGGCCAGACCGCGATCGCTTCATCCTGAGCAAGGGGCACGCCGCGCCCGCCGTCTATGCCGTCATGGCTGAGTGCGGCTATCTGCCGGTAGAGGAACTGATCACCCTGCGCAAGCTGGGCAGTTGCCTTGAAGGGCACCTGGTGGCCGACAGCCCGCCAGGGGTGGAGATGACATCGGGCTCTCTGGGCATGGGCCTGTCCTTCAGCCTTGGTCAGGCGCTGGCGGCTCGCCTGGATGGAAAGGACTATCGCGTCTACTGCCTCCTGGGCGATGGCGACCTGAACGAGGGTCAGACCTGGGAAGCTGCCATGGCTTCCGCCCACCATCAGGTGGACAACCTCATCGCCATCATCGATTACAATCGCATCCAGAACGACGGCTTCTCCGATTACAGCCGCTACGAAGACAAGAGCCGCCCCCAGCGCATAGCCGGCTGGGTGAGCGAGGAAGGCCACACGGTGAACATCATGGCCCTTCAGCCTCTGGAGGAGAAGTGGCGGGCCTTCGGCTGGCAGGTGCTGGAGACCGACGGCCATGACCTCTCGGCCCTCATTGAGACGCTGGAGAAGGCGAAGGGGACCAAAGGGCGGCCAACAGTAATCATCGCTCACACCGTCAAGGGGAAGGGCGTTAGCTTCATGGAGAACAACCCTGCCTTCCACGGCAAGGCGCCCACGCCGGAGCAGGCTGAGAAGGCCCTGGCGGAGTTGGCTTAGCATGACCACCAAGGCTGCGGCCACTCGCGAGGCCCTGGGGCCAACCCTCGTTCGTCTGCGCCGCGAGGGGCTGGACATCGTGGTTGTGGATGCTGACCTGGGCAGTTCTACTACCGCCCGCGAGTTCGGCAAGGTCTTCCCTGAGCGCTTTTTCGCAGTGGGCGTGGCCGAGCAGAATATGGTGAACGTGGCGGCTGGTCTGGCGGCGACGGGCAAGACCGTGTTCATCAGCACCTTCGCTGTCTTTGCTCCCGGTCGCTGCTTCGATCAGATCCGCCTGGGCATCGCCCAGCCTCGCCAGAACGTTAAGCTGGTGGGCAGCCACGCCGGCATCATCACCGGCGAGGACGGTGCCTCCGCTCACGCCATCGACGATCTCTCCCTCATGCTCTCTCTTCCCGGCTTTCGGGTTATTGTGCCCGCCGACGTGGTGGAGGCGGAGCAAGCCATCGAGGTAGCTGCCCGCACTTCTGGCCCCTTCTATGTCCGCTGCGTGCGTCCCAAGATCCCCGTCATCTACGACGAGAGCCACGAATTCCAGTTGGGCAAGGCTCATCTCACGCGTCCCGGCAAGGACGTGACTGTGATGGCTATCGGGGTGATGGTCTGGAAAGCCCTGGAGGCGGCCGAGCTTCTCGCTCAGCAGGGCATCGATTGCCGCGTTCTCAACATGGCATCCCTCAAGCCTCTGGATGTGGAGGCGGTGCTGGCAGCGGCCAGGGAGACCGGCGCCATAGTCACCGCTGAGGATCACCTGGTGCACGGCGGTCTGGCTAGCCTTGTGGCCCAGACGCTGGCCCTGCACCAGCCGGCCCCTATGGCCTTCATCGGCATGCAGGACCAGTACGCCGTTTCCGGGCGCTGGGATCAGTTGCTGGAGCACTACGGCCTCACCGCCGAGAAGATCGCCGAGGCGGCCCGTAGTGTCCTAGCGCGCAAGAAAGGCTAGCCCAAGCCTTCCGCTCGCGGCCGCTGGAGCGAGATGAGTATCGCCGTTCGGGCCGCCGCCCTCTCCCTGATAGTCACCCTGGGCCTGCTCATCCTCAAGCTCACCCTCGGTCTCATCAGCGGCAGCATCGCCGTCCTCTCCGACGCCCTCGACAGCGGTGAGGATCTCTTGGCTGCCGCCGCTGCCCTGTTCAGCGTGCGCATCGCCGCTCGCCCGGCCGACTGGGAGCACCCCTACGGCCACGGCAAGGCTGAGGGCCTCTCGGCGACGGTGTCGGCGGGGGTGGTCGGCTTGGGTGGCGGTTTCATCATCTATCAGGCCCTGCGACGAATCATAGACGGCGGCGAGACCATCGATGTGAACCTGGGCCTGGCGGCGATGGTGACCAGCGGTCTGCTCAACGTGGTGGTGTCAGCCTACATGCGGATGGCCGCTCGCCGCACTGACTCCCTGGCGCTTTCCGCCGAGGCCCGCCACTTACAGACCAACGTCGTTCAGGCGGCAGCGGTCATCGTCGGCCTGCTGCTGGTGCGCTTCACCGGCGCTGAGGTTTTTGATCCCTTGGTAGCCCTTGGCCTGGCTGGCTACATGTGGTGGATGGCTTTCGGGCTGATCAGGGGCGCCCTGGGCGAGATCATGGATGTGCGCCTGCCCGAAGAGGACGAAAGTCAGATCTACCAGAGCATCCTCGTGCGCCACCCCGAGGTGCGGGGCTTCCACCATCTGCGCACCCGCCGCTCTGGCCGCCTGCGCTACATAGAGCTGCACCTCCTGGTGGATCCTGCTCGCACCATCCAGGAGGTGCACGACCTGAGTGATCAGATTGAGGCCGATATCAAGAAGCGCCTGCCCGGCGCTATCGTCACCATCCACCCCGAGCCCGACGACGGTCGCTATCGAGGGCCTATGGAGCGCATCGAGCGCTAGGCCCGATGGCCGTTCCCTTCCTCGGATTCTTCCTCTTCCTCCTCCTCTGCGAAGTCCTCGTCGGAGTAGACAGCCGCCTCGCGGCCGGCCCAGACCGTGACCACGAAGTCCTCCCGAAAGGGGTCAGTGGTTAGCACCAGCTTCTCGTCGATCTCGCCGATGAGGTCCCGCATTTCCTCCTCGGACAGGTCTCCCCCCACGCAGAGGGTGGCATAGGCCACGCTGGCGGTGAAGTGAATGTCGACCCGCCCGATTTCGTTGCCGTCCACCTCGATGGCGTAGCATTCGGAGTAGGGAGTGCGGCACTCCCTCTCGAAGTAGTAATCCCTCATCTCCTCCTCCTATCCTAGGGGCGAGTCTGGCCGCTGCCCAAAACGATCCACTTGTAGGTGGTGATCTCCCGCAGGGCCACCGGGCCGCGAGCGATGGTCTTCTGAGTAGAATCGATGATCTCCGCCCCCAGGCCGAACTGGGCGCCGTCGGTGAACTGGGTGCTGGCGTTCACGTAGGCGACGGCGGTGTCCAC
>CP070630.1:930251-935009 GCA_020356025.1 Dehalococcoidia bacterium
ATTTGTCTCCTCCTGCTTGCTATTGCTTACCTTGATACAATTTTGCACAATCATCGCTATCATACCGTTTCTGACCCTATTGTCAATATCTAGCTGGGCGTTTGCCGTCTCAATTTCCTTCTTCCAGCGCCGCTCGCTGCCCGGCGCTGAGCGGATGTCCGCAGACATTAGAGCACAGTGCCCTCGCCCCTGCAACGCGCTCGCCGCGGAAATCGCTCGATTGGGCTGGCGCCCTCATCGAAAGGTTGGGGTTGGGGCATGGAGAAAAGGGAACAGCCTGAAGTTCGGATACTGCCGTTGCCTCAGCATGCAGACCGTCGGCGGACCTACAACGCTTTCTCCCCAAGGCCTTGTTGGTCAGCGCGCAGGGTTCAGGAGCACTCGTCGCCTATGTGTTGGCTGAACGGAAGGACGTCGCCGACCACTGTGATGTCGCCGTCGGCGCTGAGGTCCAGCCGCTGGAGGAGTGGGTCGCCGCCCACCGGCAGTCCGATCTTGTCCGCGTAGAAGAAGACATCGCCAACCACTGTGACAGACCTGTCTATGTTGATGTCCAGCGGCCAGGCGTCATGCACCCCGATTTCGTCCGTGCAGTCGTCGTTTTGGTCGGTCGGCAGGTAGCATTCGATGTCATCGTCGAATCCATCGCCGTCGGTGTCGACGCCCGGCAGGCACTCCCCTGGACATGGCTGGTCGACGGCGATCTTGGCCTCCAAGATGGAGCCGTCGAACATGTCGTCTGGAGGCTCGGAGGTGTCTCCGATGGCAGTGCCGGTTCCATCCAACAGGATAACGCCCGAAATCGGATACCCATCCGGCCGGAGGTCGAAATTCGCCTTGCTGATACCCGGGCCGATAGCCGTGATCTCTAGCCTTGCCAGTACGCCTTCGCCGCTCTCGGGAGCCTCGCCATAGTCGTAGGCGCTGACCTGGAACGAACCCGAGTTGTTGGGTACGGAGCCGGAGTAAGACGTAACGCTGCTGCCTGGGGCCGTGGCCAGGAAGTATTCGACGTCGACGCCGGTCACCTCTACGATCGTGCCGTCAAACCGGAAGGTGCCATCGTAGCTGTTGAGATCCGTGACGTCCATGACGACCACGTCTATGTAGAAGATGTCCGTGGAGTTGACGGATATGCAGCTGTTGATGGTGGCCAGGGAGGTAGCGGTGTTGCCAGCGGGATTCGTGTCCACGGCGAGGACGGTGTCCGGCTGGGCCTCAGCAACGTGGCTGCCTTCAGTGAAGGCGTAGATTCCTCCGCAGATGAAGGCTAGGACGATCGCGCTCACGAGGCCGATCCAGGCTGGCTTCCCCATTACGCACCCCCTGCATCGATGTCTTTGGAGGTTGCCCAACAGCCGGCTACCGTGCAACCCCAGTTCAGAGGTAGACCAATTATAACACGCTGCTCAATACTGTGATCGAAGGACGCTGGGAAAATCAAGGTAAAACTTTCTCCAAGAGTCATTCAAGCCACCTGCAATATCCATAACGCATAGATTCGCCTGCGGTCACGGCCTTGCGGCTACTTTTTTGGGGCCGATTCTTTCGCTGCAGAGCAGCCTTCGGGCCGTTCACTGGGGCACTCAGGCGTCTGGCCGAACTTGAGAACGTTCCCTTCCTGATATTAGACCATGGCCCCGGGTAGGTTGCACACCGGGGCCATGGAACTAACGCTGAGCGCTGTTGAGTCTAGTGTTCTCTATTCAGCTCGTCTCCTGACGCCTCGGGACAGGCCAACCGCCGTCAGCAGCAGGGCCAGAACTCCTGCCGCTGCCGCAGCCGTCGTCCACGGCGCGCTGCCGCCGTCGAGCAGGCCGCTACCGCCGGTTGGCGGCGGCGCCACGGGCGTGGGCGTTACCCCCGGCTCCGGTGTGACCGCGGGCGTGGGTTCGGGCGTTGTGATGGGTGCCATCTCACAGCTCACGTCCACAGCTTGCAGCCCGGACGCCCAATCTGGCGATGGCGAGCAGACGTAGCCCTCCACCGCAAAGGTGATCGTTCCGCCCACGAAGCAGGGAGGCGTTGCCGGCAGTGTCTCCGGTATGTCAAGGACGTATAGACCACCAGCAGCGAGACCGCTGGCCCACTCTATGCCATCGACCAGCGCCGCGATAGCCGTGCCGCTCGGAGCCGGTACGCCATCGAGGCGGAGGCTGCCGTGGTAGGTACCCGGGAAGATGGGCGCGCAGGTCTCGGGCACCTCCGTGGGTGTGGCCTCCGGCGTCTCGACAACCTCCGGTGTAGGCGTCTCGACTATGGCTGCCGGCGTGCTACCGGAGTCTAGAGGGTCGGAGCCGGCGGCTTTCTCCTCTTCGTCGGTGAAGCCGTCGTTGTCGTCGTCCTCGTCGCATACGTCGCCCGCGCCATCATCGTCTGCGTCGGCCTGGTCTTCGTTGGCGTCGTCGGGGCAGTTGTCGCATACGTCGCCCACGCCGTCCTCGTCTGCGTCGGCCTGGTCTTCGTTGGCGTCGTCGGGGCAGTTGTCACAGGCGTCCCCGGCTCCGTCCTCGTCTTCGTCGGCCTGGTCTTCGTTGGCGTCGTCGGGGCAATTGTCGCATGCGTCGCCGAGTCCGTCTCCGTCGGCGTCCGCCTGGTCGGGATTGGCGACATCGGGGCAGTTGTCGTCGTCGTCGACGACGGTGTCACCGTCCCAGTCACCCTCGCAGGCATCGCCTATCCCGTCCCCGTCACTGTCCTCCTGGAGGGGGTTGGGGACCAGCGGGCAGTTGTCGGAGCCGGTGCAGCCGGAGGGGCCGACGCTGGGTGCTCCTGGGTCGCAGATGCCGTCCCCGTCCTCGTCGACCTGGTCGTCGGAGCAGCCGTTGGCGTCCACGGGGTCGGCGGCAGCGGTGCCTGGACACAGGTCGCTGCCGTCGTCGACGCCGTCATTGTCGTCATCGGGGTCGCAGACGTCGCCAATGTCGTCGCCGTCGGCGTCCTCCTGGCCGGGGTTGTAGTCATCGTCGCAGTTGTCGTCCAGGCCGCCGTAGTTGTCGGGCACGGTATCACCGTCGGTGTCGGCCACCAGGATGACGCTACGCGCTGCGGTGTTGTCCGACGGGTCGCTTTCGTTAACCCCGGCGGTGGTGATGGCAATGGTCTTATCGAAGTCAATGGTACAGGAGTCGCCTGAGGTGAGGGTCACGTCCCATTCAGGGTTGTCCACCACGTCCGTGCCGTTCATCGGCAGCGTAGCGGCGGTCCAGTTGCCTACGTCCGGCGTCGCCGCGCAGCCAGCGCCTGGGCTCTCCCCGATGGTGATGCTGACGCCGATTGAGGCGCCCGCGTATGTGCCGCCGCCGACGTCCAGCGTCTCCGTTGAGACCAGGTTCTCGGCTACGGCGGGCACGACCACAACCTGGTTGCCGCCGATGGCTGGCAGCTCGTCGGGGAAGACCCAGCTCACGATCTGGGCGTCCGCTGTGGCGGTCACGTCCACCGTCAGGGTAGTGGCGTCGGTGTTGTTGCCGCTGGCAGGGTCGCTGACGTGCGTCGTCGTCACCGTGACGCTGTTACTGAACAGGAAGTCGATGGCGGTGGCCGTATCCGGGCAATTGAGTGTCCAGATCTCGTCCAGCACCGCTGGGGTAGATGTGTTCACAACGCCGGCGGTGGGGTTGGAGGGGTCGGGGGTAGCGGTGCAGGTGCCCGGCGGCGTCGCCGACTGGTTTATCATGAAGCCCACGTCGCTGGTGTAGGGGCCGCCCGAGCTGATGGTCTTCTGCACGCAGACGTCGACGTCCGTCCCCTGGGGCAGCTCGGTCGGCGCGGCGCTGCTGCAGTCGCTCGCGTACACCGTCTGGCTGATGCCGAGGTCGGCGTCGGCCCAGACGGCCACGTCGTACGGCGTCGTCAGCGTGTTGTTGGTGAGGTCCGGGTCTGTCACCAGGGCGCTGGTCACAGCGATGTCATTCAGGAAGCTGAACGAGTGGGTGCTGGTGTTCCCGCAGTTGACGGTGAAAAGCTCGTCCACGGTGGCCCCTGCGCCGGTCAGGCCGGAGTACGACGTGGGGTTGGCGGGGTTGGGAGTGACGGCGCACCCCGGGAAGGTAGGGGTCACCGCGATGCTCACGTCCACCGGCGACGTGGGCCCGAAGTTGGTGATGTTCTTGCGCAGGCAGAGGTCTGTGCCCGTGCCCACGGTCAAGGTGGCGGGCGGCGCGCTCGTGCAGTCGCTCGCCCTCACCTGCTGGCTAGTGATCGCCACGTCCGCGTACTGGGGGCAGGTGGTGTTGATCGCCAGCTGGACGCCGTCCAGCGTGAGCGGGTGCTGAGCGCTCTCGGTCGACGCGTAGGCCGTTGCCGGAGGGTCGACGAGGCTGAAGGTAACCACGTCCGACGCGCCGATGTCCAGGCCCACCCTGACGATGGTGCCGCTGCCCGGAATGCCCGGGCCGCCGGTCAAGTACAGCGCGCCAAAAGCGTGGACACCGTCGGTGCCGGGCAGCCCCTCGCTGAGCGTGAACCCTCCCGGCAGCTTTATGAGATCGTCCGTGCCGGGCGCTGCGATGTGAACTATGGTCTGATCGTAGGTCAGTCTCGCGTCGTAGGCGACGGGCGGGTCGGTGTCCCCGGTTACGACGATGTCGATGATGTAGTCACTCACATTGTCGAACGTGGAGCTGCCGTCCCAAGTGCAGCCCGCGCTGGGGCAGGTAATCTCGTAGCAGTCCTGCTCTACCGTTCCCAGGCTGTCGGCTGCGTTGCCCGTGGTCTCGGGGTCAATGTCGAAGTTGACCGTGCCCTGGGCGGAGA
>CP070630.1:935109-946333 GCA_020356025.1 Dehalococcoidia bacterium
ACCCGGCCGGTTTCTTCCCGTTTGACATCCAGACCATCGGCGGCGACTACACCCAGCCCAGCAGCGGCACGCCCTGGTTCCCGCCGGCCAAGGAGGCGGGGCCGGTTACCCTCGACCTCCACTTCCAGACCGCCGAGTACGGGTTGACCGAGCCGGCGGGCGACTCGCAGCGCTACACCCGCTTCTTCGAGATCCACTGCTACGACGTCGGCGACTACGTCTTCCGGTTCTGCAACCGGGCCGACGTCAAGTACGACACCGACCCTGTCCCGGACAACAACCTGCTGTGCGAGGACCTCACCGTCCACACCCTGCACAGCGCCGACATCAAGGTGCTCAGCTTCTTCCCCGACCCGTGGGCGACCTCCTACCAGTTCATGCCGAGCACCTACAACGTCATCAACCTGATCGAGGACAAGCACAACAACGGGCCCCAGGACGCCTGGTCCTCCGTCTTCTGGACGATCCTCCCCATCGAGGACAGGGACCTGGACGGCATCCCCGACATTAACGTCCGCTGGGAGGCCCAAATAGGCGACATGTGCACCTACCAGGGCTTGCCCGTCGCCTGCGGCGAGGGCGACGGCCCCGGCAGCGGCGGCAGCGGCGACGGCAACCCCTCCCTCACCGGCGACAACTGTCAGGACGACATCGATAACGACGGCGACGGCACCTGCGACATAACCGGCTGCACCGCCTACCCCGGCATGCCCGACCCCGACTGCGGGGATGTCGACGACATCCAGTTCGCGGTGTACCTGCCGGTGAGCACGTTCGAGATGGTGAGCCGTCCCCTCAAGCTGCACTGCAAGGTCGAGGACCCGATCCCCTACACCCTCACCCTGTTCAACGACGAGTGGCCCTTCAACCCCGAAAACCCGGACGAGTGGTGGGTGGACCCCGACCCCATGAACAACAGCCAGGTGCTTGACCTGGACGTTATCTGCGCCTCGCCCCACTACAAGGCGTACGACATATGGGACGCGGGGGCGCCTCCCGTGGGGTACGTCGACCTGGAGGACCAGTTCGGCACCCAGAGCGCGGACGTCGACGTTCCCCGGTGGCTGATGGCGCCGGCCATCAAGTACGATCCGACGACCGACGACTACCTCGGCGGAAGCCTGGCCGCCACCCACCTCAAGTGCTACGACATAGTAGGGGGGCACGACCCGCCCGACCTTGTGAACCTCACCACCCAGTTCGGCACCCACGCGGGGGCGGAGGTTGGGCCTGCGGTGGGCCTGTGCATACCCGCGGCCAAGGCCATCTCCCCGGACCTGCCGATAGAACCGCCGGGCATGTCGCCCCACTACGTCGTGTACGAGCTCCCGCCGATCCAGGAGACACCCGCCACCGTGGACGTGGAGACCCAGTTCGGCACGGAGACGAACTACCCGTTCTACCCCCAGCTGCTCCTGGCGCCCGCCCTCAAGTGGGGCATGGGCGACCTGAACGCGCCGCACCTCCTCTGCTACTCCATACAGTACGGCCACGACCCGCCCGAGTCCGTCAACATGGACAGCCAGTTCGGCCCTGAGACGGATGTCGCGGTTGGGCCGGCCCTAAAGCTCTGCGTGCCCGCCGAGAAGGAGATCGTGCTCCTGGAGGCGGACAGCGTGGTCACAGAAGCCGGCTACGACGACCTAGGCCAGGACTACGACCCGGGGACCCCGGAGCTGGACATCCTGAAGAGCAGCAACATCACCATCGACATCTACTCCATAGAGCACAACTACGGGCCGGGGGACGCCAACTCGGAGATCACCTTCCTGGCGGACATACCGCTCGGCTGTGAGGGGCAGTGGCTGAACGAGACGCACACCATGCGCACCTACACGCCGGGCAACCCGATGGAGCAGGACGTGGGCTCCGGCCCCACTCCGACCAAAGACCCCGGCGACGGCGTCGCCGGCACGGCGGAGAGCGTGGTTGAGAGCGGGGTGTTCCCCGAGCCGGTCAGCGTTCCTATTTCCGTTACCGAGCCCTTCGAGCTGCACTGCTACGAGCCGGGGTTGCACACCTTCACCTTCTGCAACAAGCAGGAGGTGCTGCCGCCGGAGGTTGACCCCGACCTGACCAACAGCTTCCAGTGCTTCGACCTGGTGGTCAACTCCATACACAACGCCGACATCAAGGTGCTCAGCTTCTTCAGCGACCCACCGGGGCCCTTCCAGTTCGTGCCCAGCACCTACAACGTCATCAACCTGATCGAGGACAAGCACAACAACGGGCCCCAGGACGCCTGGTCCTCCGTCTGGTGGTACATGGACGCCATCGAGGACAGGGACCTGGACGGCATCCCGGACATCAACGTCCGCTGGGAGGCCCAGATAGGCGACCTCTGCACCTACCTGGGCGGCCCTGTGCCCTGCGGCGAGGGCGACGGCCCCGGCAGCGGCGGCAGCGGCGACGGCAACCCCTCCCTCACCGGCGACAACTGCCAGGACGACATCGATAACGACGGCGACGGCACCTGCGACATAACCGGCTGCACCGCCCATCCCGGCATGCCTGACCCGGATTGCCAGGTGGACATCGGCGAGATCCAGTTCGCGGTGTGGCTGCCGGTGAGCTCGCCCGAGCTCGTGGAGCGCCCGCTGAAGCTGCACTGCAAGGTCGAGGATCCGCTCCCCTACACCCTCACCCTGCACAACGAGGAGTTCCCCTTCAACCCCGATGACCCGGACGAGTTTTGGGTGGACCCCAACCTGGACAACAACTGGCAACACCTCGACCTCGACGTTACCTGCGCCTCGCCCCACTACAGGAGCTACCTCATATGGCCGGAGGCCCCCGTGGGGGAGACCGTGAACCTGGAGACCCAGTTCGGCACCCAGAGCGTGCAGGTGGACTATCCCCAGTCCCTGAAGGCGCCGGCCATCAAGTACGATACGGCCAGCGGCGACTACCTCGGGGGAGGCCTCGCCGCCCCCCACCTCAAGTGCTACAATATACTACAGGGGCACGACCCGCCCGACATTGTGAGCTTCGCCAGCCAGTTCCGCACCCACGTGGGCCTGAACGTTGGGCAGGCTCTCGAGGTGTGCGTGCCCGCCCTCAAGGGCATCTACCCAGACCCGCCGGTGGGAGAGCTGCCCACGGCGCCCCACTACGTGGTGTACTCCCTGGTGGCATCACCCGGGCCCGTCTCCACTGTGGATGTGGAGACCCAGTTCGGCCTCGAGCCGGGCCTCGAGGCAGAGTACGCCTATCGGCTGCTCGCGCCCGCCCTCAAGAACGGGGAGGGAGACCTGAACGCGCCACACCTCCTCTGCTACGACCTCTGGGGCGACGCCCCGCCCGTGTCGGTCAACCTGGAGACCCAGTTCGGCACGGAGACGGCAGTGGACGTGCTTGGGGCCCATCAGCTCTGCGTGCCGGCCGAGCAGATCTGGCCCGAGGCCGACGTGAAGATCCTCGACCAGCGCATCCTGGATGAGACCTGCACCGGCCCGCCGCCCACGGAGATACCCGTCAGCCAGGACGTGTACATCTGCGTGGAGAGGGACCTTCACAACAACGGCGACTACGGGCCGGTGCAGGTGAGCATCAGCGATACGGCTACCGCCCCGCCGGGTTGCACCATAAACCCCGGTCTTCCGGGCGGCGCAACGCTGGACGTGTCGGTGGACGTGACCGACCAGCGGTTGTTCACCATCCACTGCGATGAGGCCAGCACCCACGGGCCGTTCACCATCGACACTACCATCAGCGTCACGACCCCGACGGTGACCGACCCCGACCTCACGAACAACTCCGCGTCGAGCATGATGACGGTCGACGCCTTGGGCGAGGTCGATGTCAAGATCACCGACCAGGAGCCCCTGAACGCGACCTGCGACGGCCCGCCGCCTACGGAGATCGATGTCAGCGAGGACGCGGTTATCTGCCTAAGGAAGCACCTCCACAACAACGGGCCCGGCGCGGGGGTGGTAAATGTGCGCCTGGACAAGGACGCCTACGCCTTGTACCCGGGGGCCGAGATCCTGCCCGCAACGGCGACCGACCAGGTCGCGCTGCCGATGAGCGTCCCCACCACCCACGACGAGTTGTTCACCATCCACTGCTATGAACCCAGCACCCACTGGTTCGTCGTGGAGAACTGGGCGTCGGTGAAGGATGCGCACGTCTCGGATCCCAATGGGGCCTACCATATGGAATGGATCTCGGTGGACTGCTTGGCCAGCAGCGACATCAAGATCACCAGCCAGGCCTTCCTCAGCCCGCCGAGCCAGATAACGGTCGGCGTGCCGCAGGTGGTCACCCTGCGCAAGCAGCTCCACAACAACGGCCCATACGGGCCGGTGACGGTGTACATCGCCAAGAGCGCTTACACGGACTCGCCAAACGCCACGATCGCGCCGCCAACCGCCACCGCCCAGGTGGATCTGGCCGAGAGCAATACCGTCACCCATGACGAGGACTTCACCATTAGCTGCTCCGCGCCAGGCACCTACACCTACACCGTGGACAACGACGTGACGTCCAAGGACCCGCACATCAGCGGCAGCGCCTTCGCTTCCACCGACCTCATCGTGGAGTGCGTGGCGGCGGAGGTGGACCTGGCGAAGAACGACCTGTACGTGAAGCCGTTCTACTGCGGCGACAGCGACAGGGACGGCCTAGAGGACTACGGCGCCGCCGACGGCACCACGCCGGGGACGGGCGACTGCTGCGACAACGCCGACAACGACGGCGACACCCTCACCGACGGCCAGGACCCGGACTGCCAGCCGTACATCAATGAGGATCCGGTCAACGGGACGGACGACGACGGCGACGTGCTGTTCGATGAGGATCCACCGTTATGGCCGTCCCATCAGACGTGCCCGTGGGACGGCGACGATGACTGCGACCTCGAGGTCGATGAGGACCCCAAGAACAACGCCGACGACGACGCGGACACCCTGGTCGATGAGGACCCGGCCAACGGCTTCATGGGCATCGACAACGACCGCGACGGCTGGGTGGACGAGGACGGCTCCGGCCGCTTCGACTGGGACGGCGACACGACCATCGACGAGGTCCAGCTGGAAGGCGTGGACGACGACGCCGACACGCAGGTGGACGAGGACCCGCTGGACAGCCCGGTGGGCGAACCACTCCTGGCGCACGAGCCGCACTACCTGGTCAAGGAGCTACTGCAGAACCTTGGGCCGACGGCCAGCGTGACGGCTGACGTCACCACGGAGCTCGACGCTCCGGCGTGGCGGGCGGACGCCCTCGAGGACGGCTACACCACCTGCAACGACGCCCTAGACAACGACGGGGACGGCAACTGCGATACGATGGCCGACGCCTGCTGGGCGGGCAGCGCGCCCGACCCGCAGTGTCTGAACGAGCACATCGGGGAGGAGGAATCCGGCCTCCACTCCTGCAACGACGGGCTGGACAACGGCAGCGTCCTTGAGCCCGTGCCGGACGGCCTGATCGACGAGCTGGACCCCGACTGTGAGACCCTCACCGAGGTGTCGGTGGAGTGCGAGGACGCGGGCGACCGGATCACTGTCGCCGATGGCGTACCCTGGTACATCAAGCCACGCAGCGACAATCCGGTGCTAGACGGCCACCCGGATTGCGGCCAGTACTACGACCCTGCGCACTCTAACAAGTGCGTGCCGTGCAAGATCTACCAGGGCGTGGGCCCCGTCGACGCGACCTGTGAGGGCTTGGTTTGGGGCCCGGGCGAGTGCATCGCCGTGGATAGCGTGCCGGAGGTGTACAAGGAGCTGGATGAGCACCAGCAGGTGGATCTGCCCTACCAGCGGTACAACCTGCACCTAGAGGTGCCGCCGGACATCTGGGACCCTGTCATCTTGGGTAACCCGATCGGCAGCGCCTGGCGCGAGCTGTACCCGACTTACAGCCCACCGCCGGCGTTCAACTGGATCTTAACCTCGTGGGCGGACAACGGCGACGGCATCCTCAGCGCCAGCGACGACATCGACATGACCGACGCACTCGACGAGAAGACCTACTTCCACGTGGACGAGGTCACGGAGACCGTCTGCCTGGACGACCCGCTGCTTCTCGGCCTGGAGATGCTGTGCATCGAGCCGATGGGGGCGGCGTCCATCTACGATCCGTACGCCGGGCCGTGGCACCAGAAGTGGCCGGAGATGAGCCTGGACTGCACCTTCCTTGGCTGGGTTGACAACGGCGACGGCTACCTGAGCGAGTGTGACACCATCACCCTCGACTGCCCCAACACAGGCGTCCACGACTGGCACGTGCTGGACGTGGCGATCGACATCTGGGCCAGCGAGAAGGTGCTGAAGGAGCACCAGTTCGACCTGTCCTGCGAGGGTGAGGTCGGCGAGCACAAGTTCATCATCCAGAACGAGGTCCAGCCAGCGGTGGGGAGCGACCCCAACCAGGGGGACAACGAGCTGGAGATGGAGCTGCTGGTGGAGTGCAGGAGCTGTCAGACGGGCATCGACAGCGACGGCGACACGTTCAAGGACGACGTCGAGTGCTACCTGCCGACCGATCCGACGGACGACTGCACGGACGTTGTGGGCATGCACGACGCTTGGCCGCTGGACATCAACATGGACACGTTCGTCACCGTGGTGGGCGACGTCCTCGCCTACTCGGGGCGCATCGGAGCGGGCGGCGGGCCGCCGCCCAGCCCGACCTGGATGCGGCGCCTCGACCTCAACATGGACAACTTCATCACTGTGGTGGGCGACGTGCTCCTCTACTCGGGTAAGATAGGAGCGGGCTGCTAGACGGTTCATAGCGCCCGCACCAGGCGCAAGATAGAAGGGCGAGGCCCTCCGCGCGGGGGCCTCGCCCGCCGCTCCCTACGCCGGAGGCCAACAGAGAGGATAGAGGGGAGCATGGCGCCGCTGAAGCGAGCGCGCGTGGGCGTGGGCGCGCTGGTCATGAGCAATGCGCACACGGACTACTTCGGTCGCGAACGGTCAGCTCCTTCAGGGAGCATCCATAGAGATATAATTCATGATTCAAGAATTCAATAATTTATTTCGTTTTTCCCCAAAGATCGGCCTGTCGGGTCTTGACAGAATCATACGGTGGGTGTATATCTGTAATGACTCTATAACCAGGAGACATAAGCCCTGCTCCCTGCCGGCCGGGGGCGGGCGGGGCGGATGCTATGTTATGGTATCTGCACCTGAATAGGGCTTCTGAGCTGGCAGTCGAAAGGCGGTGGCAGCCGCCTTGCTGTCTGCTTGAGCGGAGGGGTGAGCGGATCGTTCCACAACGATAACCGCTGTTCAAAACAGGAGGGGCCACATGGCCGGCAAACGCATCATCGTATTCAGTCTCTTAGCCCTAGCAGCGATAACCCTCGGGTTATTTGCTGCCAGCGGCACCGAGGCTCAGAGCTACAAGCCCAGTCTTGGGTACACGCTGGACGACACCTCAGGGGGGGCCAACTCGACCAGCCACAACATCATCCAAATCAACGCCCCCGACTACAACTACGAGGACTCCTCGATGTTCAGCTTCACGCCGCTGGGGATTAAGACTGCGGGCGGGATCCCGGTCGGGGCAGGAGTGGGCGACCTCAGCTCCAGTGCTACCGTCGGATTGGTAGGCGGGCCCTGCAACACTGCTCTGCCGCCGATCTTCCCGCTGTACATGGCCACGACGGACACCAGTGACGTGCTCGATGCAGCCGCGATGTACTGGCTGCTGAAGGACAAGGACGCCTTCCCCATCCCGACAGCCGCGGACGACCCCGAGCTGGAGGACTACCTAGAGGCCTACCCGTTCTACCTGAATGACATGCTGGACCCGGACGGGGCTGGCCCCTTGCCGGCCCTGCAGCCGATTGCGCGCTACGCCGGCCACGACTTCGTGGCCAGCATGAACGTGCTGATCCAGCTTGTGGTGTTCAGCCCCGGCCAGCTGTCGCAGCTCCCCGGCGTCTACGCCCAGATGGACTCCAGCGTCGGAAACCCCAGCCTTGTCGTGCTGAACAACCCGGTCAGCGCGGATGAGGCGCCTGGAGCTATCAGCGACTTCTGCACGCCGCTGTGGACCAGCACCAACCTCTACGACATCACGGTGGACAACCCCAACACAACCGGAGTGGACGAGAGCGGCACCACCTTCCAGCAGAACCCGCCGGCCGGCACCGGCGTTCTGGCGTCGGGGACGCACATCGCCCGCAACTACAGCCGGAGCGAGCGCGACGCCGACGCCGACGGCGTCGAGAACGACCTCGACCCCTGTCACTTCAGCCCCGACCCGACCTGGGACGTCCGGACAAACTGCACGGGGCCGCCTCTGACCAAGCCGGGCGACATCGACTGCG
This sequence comes from Dehalococcoidia bacterium, assembly GCA_020356025.1. GTDB lineage: Bacteria > Chloroflexota > Dehalococcoidia > SM23-28-2 > SM23-28-2 > SM23-28-2. Next base: position 943,397 of record CP070630.1, read on the forward strand.
ACGGCCTGCCCGACAGCTGCGACCCCAGTGGTGGTGCTCCGGGCACGGGGAACTCTGATGAGGACCTCGACGCCTACACCAACGCCCAGGACATCTGCCCGCTGGTAGCCGACGGCTGTAAGAACAGCACCTGTCACCCGACGATCTACAACCCGGCGTGGGACAACCAGGCCGACGACGACGCACAGCTGGCGAACCCCGACCTGGGGCCCGGGCCGGACTCCATCGGCAACAACTGCGATGACAGCGACGGCGACGGCAGCGAGGACGGCGCCGGCGCCGGCACCTGCACCGACGGCATCGACAACACCGGCGACACCGTGATGGACGAGCTCGACCCGGACTGCACGGCCGCCTTCGACGCTAACGACGGCGACCCGTGGGGCTCCAACCCCGGCACGGGCCAGTTCTACCACGCCATGCCGGCGGCCGCGGTGTGCGTGGGCGCGGCGGACGCTGACACCGACGGCTACTGCGACGGCCTGGAGACCACCCTCGGCGGCGCCACCACCGGCACGCCCGAGAGCCTGGTAATCGACGTCACGATCAACGCTACGGGTGCCCTGCCGAGCGCCAACGTCCCCCAGAGCTGCAGCGACGGCCTGGACAACGACCTCGACAGCCTGACCGACGCCGCCGACCCCGGCTGTCAGGCCGGCAGCTACGCCGGCGACGCCGACTTCGACGGCGTGGCGGACGGCAGCGACAACTGCCCGGCCAACTACAACCCCGAGCAGGACAACACCGACGTGGTCCTGGCGGGCGCCGGCGCCTCGAACGCGGGCGTGCCGATAGTGGGTGACAGCGACGGCGACGTCTGCGACACCGACGACGACAACGACGGCAGGACTGACGTGCAGGAGTGGTACCAGGGCACCGACCCGCTGGACAACTGCCGCGACGTGGCCGGGCACCAGGCCTGGGCGCTGGACAACAACGCGGACGGGAGTGTCACCGTCGTGGGTGACGTCCTCCCCTACTCCGGCAACATCGGCGCGTCGGTGAGCGCCAGCCCGCCGACCAGCTGGTCGCTGCGGCGGCTGGACTACGACGCCAACTACAGCATCACTGTGGTCGGCGACGTCCTCCCGTTCAGCGGGAAGATCGGAGCCGGCTGCACGTAGGGTTTTTCGACTACAACTCGCTATAAATGGAACCTGTTGTAAGAAGGGGGTGAGAGTTCGGCGAGGGCAACAGCAATCAACGGTAAAGAGTATTTCTAGGGGGTGCGGTCCATTATGAATAAACTAGTACTCGGTGCGGTAGGCGCGGCGCTGATAGCAGTGCTGGCGCTTGCTGGCACCTCCTACACTGGCGGAGACGTAGCCCACGCCCAGGGGCAGGTCAACTTTGACGTTGACCCCGACATATCGGGCAACTCCGCCAACACCCTAGGAACGGTAGAGCGTTGTGTGCGGGTCGATCTGGGCTTGCCGCTCAGCTTCGACGCCGCAACCGACGTCACTATCGACATCGTCGTGACTGGCGACACCCTAGCACCCACCGCCTATGACGCGTCGATGACCTACGACAACACGAAGGTCAACACCAGCGCCGGCACGGACCCGCTGATCAAGCTGCCGGGCGCCATGAGCCTGGGTGACGGCGCGGGCGACTCCGACGGCACCTTCAGCCCTGGCGCACTCTACCTGGCAGGCGGCCCGGGCACGCCCGGTAACGGCACGATCGTCCGGGTAGGCCTCGACCTCAACCTGGCCGCCGCGGACGACCTGGTCTTCGGTATGAACGGGTCCCCCCTGACCGCTTACGCGTCCGGTGCCGGCACTCACCCGGTCACGGTTGACGGCGCCAAGCTGTCCATCAACAAGGACTGTCCGGAGGACGAGGTAGACCTGAGCGTTGACTCCGTGATCACCGCAGCGCCCACCACCCTGGACGCGAGCGTGGACGGGACGCTGACCGTGACCACCACGGGCACCCACACCGGCGGTCCGCTGACCGACACGGTGAACGCGACCATCAGCCACACGGTGACGGCCCCTGCGGGCTGCACGGTGGACGGTGGCGCCTCTGCCAGTGACTCGTGGACGGGTGACCTGACCAGCGGCTCAAGCCACGCGCTGGTCACCGACTTCACGCTCCACTGCTCGGAGCCCAGCACCCACACCTTTGTGGTGGACAACGAGGTCGTGTTGAACACGGCCGGCTACACTGACCCGGTCTCGGGCAACAACACCGACACGGAGAACGTGGTCGTGACCGTCTACGCGGACGCCGATGTCGGGATCGTCAGCATGGCTGCGGTCTGCCCGCGCATGATCGACAGCAATGCCGACACGGTTCCCGACCTCTGCATCGCGGAGGTAAGCACGCCTGAGACGATCAGCATCGAGAAGGAGCTCCACAACAACGGCCCGTACGGACCGGTTGAGGTGAGCAACACCAAGATCGCAACGAACCTGGGCATGGATCCGGCGCCGAACGACTCGTACGTTGACCCGGCGATGGACAGCGAGCAGTCGGTTCTGCCGGTGAGCATCGTCGTTCCCGTGGTCGAGTCCTTCGACGTGGTCTGCGACGTCTACGACGCCGGCCAGGTGGTGGTGTTCTACTTCCAGAACGACCTCGCCATCAAGACCGTGCACGTTGACAAGATCGGCGCCAAGGACATGACCGCCAACGTTATGCTGCCGGTGCTGTGCGTGCCGCGCTTCACGCCCACTTTCGTGGCGACGATTGACGAGGACCCGCTCGACGGCACCATGGGCGCGCCTGCTGACGACATCTGCGTCCTGGGCGACGAGTGCAAGAGCCTGACGGCCTTCACCATTCCGTCGGACACGCCGAAGCAGCCGCTGGCCCTGATCCAGACGATCGCGCCTGTGGCGCTGACGATAGCCCAAGGCACAACCACCACCAACGGTAACGTTGTGGGTAAGAGCGACTTCTCGGTGGTAGCGCACGTGCAGGGCCTGA
>CP070630.1:946433-971380 GCA_020356025.1 Dehalococcoidia bacterium
ATCAGGGCTTTGGCCTTCGCAGTGTTGCCGTTCTTGTGCACCCAGGAATCCTGCTCGCGGATGTTGGCGATCTGAACGAGATAGGGGTTCAAGCCCGCCTCAACCGCAGCTTTCCGGAAGGTGATCTCGTGCATGCGGGGTGAGCAGGCAGCGACCACCACCCGGTTGAGGCGGTCCTTCTCCACGGCCTCCTTGATCTGGAGCTGCCCTGGCTCGGAGCAGGTGAACTTGTAGTCCAGGGCTGACACCACACCGGGCAGCCCGCTGACAAAGTCCCTCACCTCGTCAATGTTCACAGTGCCCGCGATGTTCGTCCCGCAGTGGCAGATGAATACGCCGATTCTTGGCTCTTCCATAGCCTATACCTCCATCGCAGAGGCGCTCTCGCGAGGCGATCCCGTGGCCTCCCTCTCGGGAACCTCCACCTCGAGAGCCTCCTCCACCAGATCAACTATGTCCCTAACAGCGATCTCTTCTTCATAGCCGGTTGTCTTGACGGCGTCCTGAAACATGCTTACATCTTTGGGGCAGGCCACTACGAAGTACTGGACGCCACCCAGGGCCACCGCCTCTCGAATGCGGTTTTCGCTGGGGCGCTCTCCTCTACCGGTCTCCTGCATCCAGAGATGGCCACCGCCCGCGCCGCAGCAGTAGCTCCTTTCCCGAGACCGGCCCATCTCGACCAACTCCACCCCCAATGCTTTCAGCACCCTGCGGGGCGTATCGAACACGCCGTTGTATCGGCCCAAGTAGCAAGGGTCATGATAGGTAACTCGGTGGTTCAGCCTTCGGGCTGGCTTCAGCTTGCCGTTCTCCAGGAGATCGGCCAGCAGCTCCGTGTAATGGCAGATGCGGTACTGGCCGCCGTACGCCGGGTATTCATTCTTGAGCGCATTGAAGGTATGAGGGTCGGTGGTGACGATCGTCTGAAATTGACACTCGCCGAGAGTCTGAATGTTGTCCTCCGCCAGGAGCTCGAACAGGCCCTCTTCGCCCACCCGGCGCACGTCGTTTCCGGCGCTTTTCTCCCCCTCGTACATGATGCCGAAGTCCAGGCCTGCCTTATTGAAAACACGCGCCACCGCCCGAGTTACTTCCTGGGCAGCCGGATTGTAGGAGGCCTGGTCACCCACGAACCAGAGGTACTCGGCCGGTTCCTGGCGCACATCCTTCACCGGGAAGTCCAGTCCCTCCGTCCAGCGTCCACGGAGCTTCTCTGACTGGCCCAAGGAGTTGCCATATCGCGACAGACCCATAAGAGTGTCCGAAAGCTGGGTATCCAGGGTACCTTCGTCCACTAGCCGTCGGCGCAAGCCAACCATGAACGAAAGGTGCTCGACAAAGAAGGGGCATTGAGCTTCGCAGGCACCGCAGGTGAAGCAGTCCCAGATAACATCAGCAGGGATCAGATCGCCTGCTATGGTGCGTTCGCCGGCAACGGCCTCTTGACCATCCTTCCTCTGTGCCGCCACCAGGCGAGGCCCTACCTCGCTCATGTAGTTGTGTATGTCTTGAATGAGACCCATTGGCGTTAGATGGCTGCCGTTAAGGTCAGCCGGGCAGTCGCCTTCACAGCGTCCGCAGCGAACGCAGACGTCTACCTGCATGAGCTGCTTCCAGGTCAAGTCCTGGAGGCGGGCCACCCCGGGGTTCTTGAAGTCCGTGATGGGCTGGAGAGCAGCGCTGGCAATCTGGGCGCCGGTCGGCGAGAGCCTACGCGTGAAGATATTGGCCGAGCCGAGGACTATGTGCGCGACCTTGCCGTAGCCCACCCAGGCAATCCAAGCCAGGGCGGCAGGAATGTGGAACCACCAGAAGGCCTGATGTATGTCCTGCAGGAGGCCCGTACCGGCTCCGGCCTCAGTGAAGACCTTGGCGATGACCCACCCCACAGGCGACCAGCCTGCCCAGTCGGGGTTCTCTTCCAGTTCGGTCGCGGCGATGCGCACCCCCTCGACCAGGAAGCCGCTGACGAGGATGGCCAGCATCAGCCACAGCAGCACGGCGTCGTCCCAGAGGCTGGCCAGACGTAGCTTGGGCGGTCGCATCAGATAGCGGCGAACGAGGGCCATGCCCACCCCAATGAGAGCTAGCAGGCCGAAAATGTCCAGTGTGAGGGAGTAGCCTAGATATGTGGTCCCAGTGAGATAATGATAGAAGTCATCATGGATGGTCAGCATTGCGGTGCCGATGAAGAGCACCACCCATCCCCAGAAGATGAAAAGGTGCATGACGGAGGCGTACAGGTCGCCCGGCAGGCGTCCTTGACCGATACCGTATATGAGGAAAGCCTTGAGGCGCTCAGCCCAATTATCCGTCCGGCTCTCAGGCTTGCCCAGTCGCCAGAGTTCGTAGCGACGGTAGTAGCCGTAGGCGATAACGATAACCAGCACCGCAGCTGAGGCGTAGAGAAGGAACCGAGCCCACTCGGCGATGTTCCACATGACTTCGCGGCCGGCATCCCCTAGATCGGTTCCCACGGCCAGGATGAGCGCGGCAGCAACGATAGGCACTGCTGCGAGCGTCGCATAAGTAGCGACAACCACCGCCTGCTTGCTGCTCTTCGCTGGGGGCGCTACAGTCATGACGCGCTGACCTCCTTGCGTGCTTTGGTTAGGCGCCGCGGTTCTTCACCGCCTCCGCCAGTTTCGGCACCACTTCAAACAGGTCCGCTACTGCCCCATAGTGGGCCACGTTGAAGATGGGAGCTCTGGCATCGCTGTTGATGGCAACAATGAGGTCCGAATCCCTCATCCCCTCGACATGCTCCGGCGCGCCGCTAATGCCCACCGCCAGATACAGCCTGGGCTTGACGGTCATGCCCGACTTACCCACCTGACGAGTGGGGGGCAGCCACTGCTGGTCAACAACCGGTCGAGAGGAGGAGAGAGCAGCACCCAGAGCGTCAGCCAGCTCCTGAACAATGGGCAGATTCTCCTCCCGCTGGACGCCCCTGCCCACCGACACCAAGATCTCCTGCCTGGTGATGTCTACGTCCCCCGGCGGGGGTTCGATCAGGCCCTTGAAGCGGACTCTGACCTCCGCCAGATCGACCGAGGGCTTCACTTCTTCCACCGCTGGCGCTCCCTCTGAGCGTCCCTTGTCAGCCGGACATGCCCCCGGGAGCACCAGAGCCAAACCCGGCCCTTCAGGGATCTCGGCTTCAACTACAGCCCTTCCCCCGTAGAGTTCACAGGTGGCAACGATGGACCCGTCTTGCACAGCCAACTGCTTGCAGAAGGCGATCATGGGGAGATTGAGCTCCACCGAGAGGGCTCCCGCGAGGTCCATTCCCAGAGAGCTGGTAGGGAGGAGGGTGAGCTTGGGACTCTGTTCCTGGAGCAGGCCAGCAAGGACGCGCCGATAGGCCTCAGGCACGGAATCACCTAGCCGCTCGTCCTCCACATACAAGACTACATCGGCCGCTCCCAACTGCTCAGCCAACCCCCGCACGTCTCTGCCGAGGAGAAGAGCCACCAGCCGTCCGCCAGCCTGAGGCGCCACCTCCCGACCGATCCCCAGTAGTTCAAAGGTGCCGTCGGTCAGTTGTCCCTTCAGATGTTCGACAAGGACGAATACGTCCTGACTCATAGCTAACCTCCAGCTCTGCCCTATCTCAGAATGCCCCTGTCTGCCAGGATTCCAACGATCTGCTCGGCGATGTCCTCGGAGCTGCCCTCCAGCAGCTCGGCACCAGCTCCCACCTGCGGCTTGGATATTCGCCGTACGCGAATGTGGCCGTTGCCTTCGGCGGCAGCGGAGCGCTCTTCGATGGTGGCGGTTCGCATCGCCTGGCGAACCCTGCTCACCGGCACATAGCGCGGCGGTTGCTCGGCCGCCTGAATGCCCAGCACAGCGGGCAAAGGCAGCTCCAGCTCGGCTTTGACGCCCCCCGGCAGCTCCTTGAGCACGGTGGCCTTGCTACCGCCCTCGTCTATCTGAACCCCGCTGACAAGACCTACGTAGGGAAGGTCCAGATAGCTGGACAGCAGGATGCCCAGTTGCCCATCCAGGTCGTCTATCGCCTGTACGCCGGTGAGAATGAGGTTATGGCTTAGGCCTCCGAGGACATCCTTCAGGACCCTTGCTGTCGTGTGGTTGTCCGGAGCTGGGCCAAAGTCACCGCTGATCTTGATGGCCTGGTCGACGCCTTTGGCCAGGGCCATGAAGAGTGTTTCCTCCACGTCGCCCACGTCCAGGGCTATCACCGAGACCTGCGCCTGGTGCTTTTCCTTCAGGAGCAAGGCTTGCTCCAGGGCGTGGTCATCCAGCTCGTTGACAACGAACCTGGTTCGTTCCAGACCTAGAGCGGTGCCGCTGGGGTCGATCTCCAGCTCTTCCACCAGGTCTGGAACTTGCTTGATGGGAACTACAATGTCCAGCATTTTGCCCCCTTAGCCCTTTCTAGCTTCGTCAATCAGCTCGATGATGTCCTTGACCACCAGCTTCCCCTCGAGACCAACGACCTTCACCGCGTCTTCGAATCGCAGCAGGTCATTCGGGCAGCAGACCGCCATGACATCGGCTCCGGTGCGGGCCGCCTCTCGTACCCTCTTCTCGGAGAGGCGCTCCTTGGCGTATTCGTAGGCGAAGCTGTCCAACCACATGCCGCCGCCACCGCCGCCGCAGCACAGGCCGTTCTCCCGGTTGCGCTCCATCTCTACGAACGTGACGCCCGGAATCGCCTGGATGAGCTGGCGGGGCGCTTCGTACTCACCGTTACGACGCCCGAGGTAGCAGGGGTCGTGGAAGGTAATCGTGTGGTTCAGCTCGCCGAGCATGGGGCGCAGTTCCTCTAGCCTGCTGGCCAGATACTGGGTGTAGTGCTGCACCGGGTAGTTGACGCCGTACTTGGGATATTCGTTTTTTAGAGCGTTGTAGGCATGAGGATCGGTGACAATGATTTGCCTGAACTGGAACCGGTCGAGGGTCTTGCCGTTCTCCTCCACCAGCATCTCGAAGAGGCCGTTCTCTCCGACCAAGCGCTGGGAATCCCCCACGCATCGCTCTTCCTGCCCCAGGACGCCGAAGTCTGCCCCCAGAGCATGGAGCGTCCGGGCCAGCGCCTTTACTGTTTCCTTGGCCCGGACGTGATAGGCGGGGTAGCACTCTACCAGCCACAGAATGTCCACCTCTCGGGGATCTGCGGACAGGTCAGTCACCGGAACGTCTACTTCTTGGATCCAGTCAGCCCGCTTGCTCGGCGGCTCTCCCAGGGGGTTGCCATGGCGAAAAGTGTTTTCCAGCGCCGTTTGCAGCTCCCCAGGGACACCAACGCCCTGCATCAGCAGCGCTTCCCTCATCGCTGGGAAAAGCATATCGGTAATGCCGACGGCGCTGGGGCAACGGGCGGTGCAGGTGTAGCAGGCGACGCACAACCAGGGCGTGTTGCTCTGAAGCACCTGTTCCATTACACCCGCGCGCAGGCTGGCGATCAGCCTTCGCGGCGGATACTGCATAGCAAAGCCGAGGGGACAAGAGCCACTGCATATGCCACATTGGATACACGCTTTGAGCTTCTCTCCCTCGGCAACCGCCGCGATGCGGTCGAAAAACGCCTGAGTCAACGGCCCCCGAGCTTCTCTTGAGGCAGTTTGTACCATGACCTGAGCTCCTTAATCCCACGCCAGACTAGGCCGGCGAACCGAATCTACGCGCGAATATGCAGCAATTCACAATCCACCATCAGAAACTGCGGTTCGAGCAGATGACCCGCACAGGACTCGCGCCACACCCGTAGGCTCTCCTCGCGCTTTCAGGTGAAGCCGATCTGCGGCAGCCATGGCATCGCTCTCACCTTGTTTCATGTTTCTAAGATTTGGGCGCCCGTCGCTTCGCGATAATCGAGCGAGCAGATAATTGCGTCTGTTCAGGATGGAGAGGTCGTCACTTAGGCATCTCAAGCCGGTAGCCTGCTCCCCTTTCAGTAAGAATGTAGGTCGGCTGAGACGGGTTCTTCTCAAGCTTCGCACGAAGCCGCTGAACGCACATCTTCAGACGGCTCAGGTCATCCGCGTCTTCCGGGCCCCAGACCTTGGTCAGCAAGGTCTTGGCCGGGACGACACGGCCTGCGTTACGAGCCAAGCAAACCAACAGGCCGTACTCCGTAGAGGTAAGCTTCACCGGTCGGTCGGCCACGGTGACGCTTCGCTCCAGGAAGTCGATGCGCAAGTCACCACAGACCAGCGGGGTAGCTTCCGTCACCTGTGGTTGCACGTCCCGCCGCCGCTGAATGGCTTTGATGCGAGCCAGCAGCTCAAGGGCGCCGAAGGGCTTCACGATGTAATCGTCGGCCCCCATCGCCAGCGCTCTCAGCTTGTCTCTCTCCTCCTCTTTCACCGTGAGCATGATCACTGGGACATCGGAGGTCTGGCGAATACGGCGGAGGACTTCGTAGCCGTCTATCTGCGGCAGGATGATGTCCAGCACCACGAGGTCTGACTTCTCGCGGGTGAAGGTCTCAATAGCGGTTTCGCCATCGCGGGCCTCCAGCACCGAACACTGCGGTTGCAGCAGGTCGAAGGCCAGGGTCAAGGCCTCCACCACGTCGGGGTCATCGTCAACGATCAGGACCTTCATCTTCGGCCACCACGCATTCTTCAGCAAAGAGACCTCCACCGGCAGGCGTTGGCCGGACGCCTAACGCCGCCCCGTCAGAACCCCCCAAGGTTGACGGCGAGGCTCCGTAAGGGGCAGCGGCACGCACAGAACGGGACAGACCCTCGAACGGATCACATCACTGCACACGCTGCCCTGGGTCAGTTCTCCGAACCAGCCCCGACAATGAGTCGACATGACGACGAGGTCGACACCTTCGTCTTCGGCGATTGTGCTGATCACCTTAGCTGGATCGTCGCCGCGCCTGACAAGGGTCACGGTGCGGTCCGCCGGCAGCTTGAGCCGGGACGCCAGCTCGTCCAGGTAGGTCCGTACTTCGTCCGTCATGACCGGTACTTCGGCCTCGATACCTCCTTCCCGCTCGGGCTCGCGATGCACATGCTCTCCTGTGCTCGCCGAGCGATCGATAACCTGCAGCAGGTAGACATCCGCCTTGAGGACGCGAACCCATGTCGCTGCGACGCGTAGCGACTCTTCGCATTCATCCGAACCGTCAACGGCCATCAGGATCCGCATCGGTGGTTCCCTTCGCCGCCATTGGGCGATGTCGCCGGCTGGCTTGCGCTCAGGGAAGGGAACCACACAGACGGGGCAAACCCGAGAGCGAACCACGCCCCAGTACACGCTGCCTTTCGCCAACCGCTGGAGCCAGCTCTTGCAGCGGCCGCCCATGATGATGAGGTCGATGTCTTCGTCTTCGGCGACGGTGATGATCTGCTTGGCTGTATTGTCGCCGTACCTGACAATGGGTACGGTGCGGTCCACCGGCAGGTCGAACCGGGACGCCAACTCGCCCAGGTATCTTTTCGCATCCTCCATCATCCGCAAGATGTCGGGGTCGAACCTTAGTCCGCTGAAGGCCTCGATCCACACGACCACTCGCGCCAGGTAGATCTCAGCGTCGAGTTCGGTAGACAACTGCCGCGCGAGGAGTATCGGCGTCTCGCATTCCGGTGTGCCTTCGACAGGGATGAGAATTCTCGTGGTTCTCTCCTTTCGCGCTAGACGGCCAGCGGCGGCGGCTTAGCATCCGCCAGCAGGCCTTCGATCTCGGCAAGGATCTGCTTGTCAGTAAACTGGTTGGCGCTGATCGCTCCGGCGGGACAACCGGCGACGCACACCCCGCAGCCCTTGCACTCGACATCACTGATCTGGCACGCTTTCTTGTCTTCGATGAACGAGATGGCGTCGTAGGGGCAGAGAGCGAGACAGACCTTACACCCAGAGCAAAGGCTCTCGTCCACCGCGGCAGACGTTGCCTCGATCTCCACTTTGCCCCCGTTAATCATCGCCAGCACTTCTGCCGCTGCCGCCGAAGCCTGAGCTATGGTGTCGGTGATGTCCCTTGGGCCCTGGGCGCAGCCGACCACAAACACCCCGTTGCTGGAAGTGGCTGTCGGCTCCACCTTGGGCTGCCTCTCCAGGAAGAAGCCATCCGCTCCCCGAGCAAGACCAAGAAGTCTGGCCATTTCCTCAGTGTCTCTCCGCGGCGTCATGGCCGGGCAGAGAATGACCATGTCCACGGGGATACGTATCCGTCTCCCCAGCAGGGTGTCCTCAGCGACAACGGTCAGCTTGCCCCTCTCCTCGGCGGTAATGGCCTGGTCGGTGACCTCAGCGACCTCGCCTCGCACAAATTTGCTGCCCCGCTCAGACGCATGGCGGTAGAATTCCTCGGACCCTTTGCCACAGCAGTGCATGTCGATGTAGAACTGGAAGACATCGGCGTTGGTCCTTTCTCTTGTCAGGAGAGAGTACTTCAGGGCGTACATGCAGCAGACCCGAGAGCAGTAGTCAAAGTAGTTCCTATCGCGGCTGCCCACGCAGTGGATGATGGCCACACTCTCAGGAGCAGATCCGTCGTTCAGGCGGATCGCTCCGCCGGTCGGGCCGGTGGCGCTGCACATCCGCTCAAACTCCAGGCTGGTCAGAACGTTGCCTAGCTGCTTGTAGCCGTACCGGCTCATCGGCGAGGGGTCGAAAAGGTCGTAGCCAGTGGCCACGATTATCGCCCCCACTTCTATGTCTTCGATGCGCTCCTGCTGGTCGAAATCGATGGCCCGATGCTCGCAGAGCCTCTCGCAGACGCGGCAGGTTCCTCTATCGAAGTAGAGGCAGCGATCCCGGTCGATAACCGGGATGTTGGGTACAGCCTGAGAGAAGGATGTGTAGATGATCTTGCGCTTGCCCAGACCCAGATCAAATTCGCTGGGTCTCTTCAAAGGACAATTCGCAACGCAGACGCCGCAGCCCGTGCACTTGCTCTCGTCCACATAATGGGGTTTACGCCGGACCTTCAACCGGAAGTTGCCCACACGACCGGCGACGTCCACCACCTCGCTGTAGGTCATCAGCTGGATATACGGATGGCAGGCGACGGCGGTCATCTTGGGGCTGAGAATATAGGACGAGTCCTCCAGCGTGGGGAAGACCTTATCTAGTTGCATCATGCGGCCGCCGATGGATGGCTCTCGCTCCACCAGATAGACCTTGTGCCCACTGTCGGCGAGCCTAAGGGCAGCCTGGATTCCGGCGATACCGCCGCCGATCACCAAAACATTAGGATTAACTGGCACCTCCCTTGATTGGAGAGGCTCCAGATGGTACGCCCTTCGGACAGCGGCCTGGAGCAGGGCTTTGGGTTTGTGCCCGTTACCATTCCTCTGAGCCCAAGAGCACTGCTCCCCGATGTTGGCAATCTGAAAGAGATATGGGTTCAAGCCTGCGTCACGGCAAGCGCGTCTGAAGGTGCTCTCGTGCGTATGGGGCGAACAGCCAGCCACCACCACTCGATCGAGCCGCAGGTTCCGGATATCGTCTTTGATAACGTTTTGCCCGCGCTCGGAACAGCCGGCCTCGCAGCCCCGCGCCACGACCACCGAGGGGAGGCGGCTGGCGAACTCTCTTAGCTCGTCAACATCCGCGCTGTCGACAACAGTGGTCGGGCAGTGACAGATGTATACGCCGATCCTTCTCTTCTGCTCTGTGGCACCGACCATGTTACTCAGACCTACTTAACCAACTCGGAACATCCGTTATGTCTGTCTGGTGTTCCACATCTGGATATACCAGTGTTAGGTTGCAGATCTGGTAACGGACGCCGCTTTTAGCGGAACAAATGGGTCACAATTGACGATCAAATAAGATCAGGTTGCTCGGAGATCGAACAACCGTATGGAAAGGCTGCCGGGCTCGGGATACAAAGAAGGCGGGTTCGTCCCGCCTATCGAAGGTTAGAAGCGTGCGTGGCTACAGGGGGCCTGGTCTAGTCGGGCGTCACAAGTCGGTAGCCGACTCCTCTCTCAGTGACGATGTAGCCACGCCGAGAGTGATCTTTCTCCAGTTTCCCGCGAAGCCGCTGGATGCACACCTTAAGACAGTTGAGATCGTCGCCGTATTCGGGGCCCCAGACACTGGTCAACAGGGTCTTGGACGTCACCACCCGCCCGGCATCGCGGGCCAGACAAACCAACACGCCGTACTCCGTAGGGGTGAGCTTCACCTCGCGGTCGGCCACGCTGACCTGCCGCTCTACCAAGTCTATGCGCAGGTCACCGCAGACCAGGGGGGCAGACTCAGTTACCTCCGGCCGCATCCCGAGCCGACGCTGAATGGCTTTGATCCGGGCCAAGAGCTCGAGCACGCCAAACGGCTTGACGATGTAGTCGTCTGCCCCGATGCCCAGCGCCCTCACCTTGTCGATTTCCTCTTCCTTCACGGTAAGCATGATCACCGGCACATCGGAGACGTGACGAATACGGTGAAGAACCTGGTAGCCGTCCATATCGGGGAGCATGATATCCAGCACCACCAGGTCCGGCCTCTCGCGATAGAAGATCTTCACAGCGGATTCGCCGCTGTGGGCCTCGAAGACCGCGCACTGCGGTTGCAGCAGGTCGAAGGCCAGGGTCAGTGCCTCTACCACGTCGGGGTCATCATCAACGATCAGCACTTTCATCTTCAGCCACGACCTTGGGCAGGGAAATGGAGAAGGTGCTCCCCTTGCCAGGTTCGCTGTCGACCCAGATGGAGCCACCATGCAGCTGGACCAAAGCCCTAGCAATGGGCAAGCCTAGTCCCAAACCCGCCCGGTTCGCCCTCCTAGCCCGCGAGGAGCGGTAAAACCTCTCAAAGATGCGCTCCTGCTCCTCCTTGGGGATGCCAGGTCCACTATCACTGACGCTGACGACCAAGGAGTCTTTCTGTTCTTGAGCCGTCACCGTGATGACCCCTCTCCTTCGCGTGTTCAGCGAAGCGTTGGCCAGCAGGTTGACAAGGATCTGCCTGAGCCGTGCCTTATCAGCTCCTAGCGAGGACAGACGGGGAGGCAGCTCGATTCGCAAATGTTGATGCTTGGCCTCGACGAGAGACATCACGGATTCGGCGCTCTCGAGGATCACCTGCCGGGGTTTCACCAATTCACGGCGTAGCCTCATCATCCCGCTTTCCAGCCGTGTCATGTTAAGCAGGTCGTCGATCAGGCGGTTGAGATGGTCAGTATTGCGCGCTATGTTTCGCAGAAGTCTATTCCTTGCGCCGTCCGCTTGCTCCGGCCTCTGAGATGCCAGTAGGGTGTCGATGGACATCTTCATGGCCGTTAGGGGCGTGCGCAGCTCGTGAGTGACGTAGGATAAGAAGTGCCTCTTGACCCGCTCCGCCTCTTCCAAGGCCCGCATGTCGGTGACCTGCTGCATCAGCCGGGCGTTGTCCAGAACGGCAGCCATGTAACTGGCGCAGGCGGAGTGCAGTCGAACCTCGGACATTGGGAAGGCGCCGGCCCGTCGCAAGCTTCCCAAGACCAGGCATCCGATGGTCTGGCCGCGGGTCTGCAGGGGCAAGCCAGCCATGGACAAAGGCATCTCGCCGTGCCGAGCGGCCAGCAGCTGGCTGCGGCTGGTGACGGGCAAGTCTTTGAGAGCCTGCTCCACCTGGCGGGACGTATTGCATACTAGGGGCTCACCCGTGGCGAAGACCTTGCCAGCAATGGCCTGGCCCCGCTCAAGCCTCACGCGGGAGAGCTTTTCGAGGTCGTAGCCTAGCGCAGCAGATGGCACCAGTTTGCGCGCCTTTTCGTCGTAGAGGAAAACAACGCCTAGATCAGCTGGCGGAAAAGCGTGCAGGGCGCTATGTACCAGGCTCTCCAGCAGGGCTTCAGGCTCAGCCGTGAAGGCAAGCCCTGTGGCTGTCTCTACCAAGACCTCGAGATGATCCCCAAAGCGGTCAGCGGCCTGAACCCACTGAGGGCTGGCCCACATCTTCGTCAGGTGGCGGTTCTTGGGATCGCGCCGGGGCTTTTGCGGACGTCCCGAGCTGGTATCTCGTGAGGCAGACTCCTCCTGCCCCGGTCGGGGATCGTTGGGAGCCCTGCCCCTTTCGTCCTGTTCGCTGTGGAAGTTAACAAACACGACATTATCTTACAACTTTGACCCACGAACGTAAACACACCGCGACGAGAACGCTGAAATGAGACCAAGCAAGGTAGGAACGAACCACTGGGATAGTGGATGTAACATATTTGTTACGCACGGTGGTAACGTCGCCGTTACGTTTGTGGTAAAATAGGTTTGTGACAAAAATAACAAGCGGCAATGTGCTGATGATGAACATGCCGCTATTGGCTAGCCGCTGCGAGTAGGCAGTTAGGCAGCCAGCCCTCCATCGTCGATAGCAGCGGGGGTGTGCAGGTGACGCTGGTTCTGGCACTGGCAGGTATCGAGGGAGTTGTTGTCGCCGGTGACAGCCGTACCGCTATCGAGGAGGAAGACAGACGCCTCGTTACAGACACGTCTCAAAAGATATTTCAGGTGTCTGATCACGTTGGCGTCGCTCTGTGCGGAAGAGGCGATCTTGGCGTGTATTTGGTTGAGAAGCTTCTCCGTGAGACCCGAGAGAGGGAGATCGACGGGATAAGCTCTCTGTTCGAGTTTGCCCCTCGGTTTCTGGCTGCCGCCTACGAAGAAGCCACTTGCAGGATTGAATCCGGAAGCAAACCACCTGTCGGTTTCATCTTTGCTGGTCTCGATCGTGACGCATGGGGCATCTATAGCCAGCCGCGCATCTGCAGCATATACGGGTGGGAAGGCTTCCAGCCTCTCATATCAACTACCGGCTGGGATGTCTCTGGCATTGTCTGGATCGCTGAGTATCTCATCAGCAGGTTTTACGACCGTTCAATGGCGGTGAGCCATCTCGAAGAGCTGGCGAGCCTCGCCATTTCGGAAACCGCTTCTCAAGATTCCAGGGTGGGTGGTGAGTCGCTAATAGCAGTCATCACTGCCAGCGGCTACCGAGAGACGATCGGCGATCATTTCATGCTTTCCTATACCGGCACGTCAGAGCGAGAACATCAGAGCCTGGTTACCCCAAGATGGGAGACCCTTAAGCGAAATGGCTTACTCCAAGATAGGCCATATCTCGGATGGCACCCCACAAGCGAGGTTGCATAGTGATACTGGATCGAGGAGAAGCGATGGCCGGAAACACTACCATCAATGGTGTCCAGCTGGAGTGGTTCGTTCAGAGCGGTGTGCGCATTACGGCCGAAGCAGTCCTATACGTCGATCCACATCTCATTCGCGATGGGGAGAAAGCCGATCTCATTCTGATCACCCACGACCACTTCGATCACTTGGATATCGCCTCCATAGAGGCAGTGGCGAAGGACGATACGGTGATCGTGGCCAACGCCTGCTGCGTACCCCGGCTGCAAGGGCGGGTTGCGGCGAAAGTGGTGCCCATTAAGGAAGGGGAGACGGTCCGCGAGAAGGGCATCGACGTTCGCGCTGTGGCTGGCTACAACTACATCCATCCCCGCGGGTCCAACGTTGGCTTCATGTTTACTCTGGGTGGCCAGACCATCTACCACGCTGGCGACACCGACCACATACCTGAGATGGCCAGCCTGGGCAGCATCGATATCGCTCTTCTGCCCATCGGTGGCACCTACACCATGGACGAGCGAGAGGCCGCCGAGGCGTTGAGAGTCATCCAGCCCAAGGTGGTCATTCCCATCCATTATGGCTATGGCACGGGCGGTGATCCCGAGAAGTTCGCCTTGCTTGCGGGAGCGGCCGCTCGGGTAGTGATCCTAGACGAGGTTCGACGCGCCGCGGCCTAGTGCGCCGCAAGCATCACAAGTCCCCCTGTTGAGTTGAGGGGGCCGCGGCCTCGGGGCGGCGGCAGGAGGGACCGGGCAAAATGACCTGCGCTCCTGCCGACGAGGCGTAAGGGTTGAGTCGAGGGGATTGGGCTGAAGAAGGCTGAGGAGATAGGAGGTCAGGAAGATGACAATGAATGCTTACTTGCTGATTAGGACATCGGAGGCTGTGCGACAGAGCGGGTATCTCGAGGCGCTGGAGGAGCTGTGGGCCCTGCCTGAGGTCGAGTACGTGGAGCCGGTCAAGAATCTGTATGACTGCGTGATCAGGGTAGAGGCTCCCACGATAAGGCTCACCCCCCTCGTCCATGAGTTGATGGCGAGGAGCTGGGTCGAGGACGTGCACGTCCTCAGGGTTGACCAGCCGGCTGAACGGGTCTCGGAGTGGGAGGAGGCTCGAATGGCCAAGCTGAGACGGCAGCGGCAGATCATCAGGGCCTACCGGACTTGCCTTCAGCGCCCGGCTGTGTCGGCGGAACGTCCCTATGCCGGCCATGCTGCCGCTATTCGCGCGGAGCTGGAGGAGGCTCGAAGCCTCTCGCGGCAGTTGGAGATCATCAGGGCTCACTACGAGAAGGACCGCACCCCTGTCAAGGCGGCTCGCGATCGTTAGGGATGAGGTGGAGTTTGGCGAGCCGCCTTGAACTTGAGTGCTGAAGCTGCGCTCCGCAGCAAGTCCACAAGCCAGCGGAGGGTGCAGCAGAGAGGGTTGGATGGCGATGACTAATGTGTTGCTGATGCTGGCGATATTTGGCACACCGCTGGTGATGCTGTTCGGGGTGGGATACGTGATACAAAGCCGCCATCAGCGGCGAGGACGGGCTTTGGTTTCATGTCCTGCTGTCGATGCGGCTGACGCCATCCACGACACAGCTCCGCCTCGACGAGCAGCGGGACGACGTTGCTGGCAGGTCAAGGGGTGCTCGCTGGCGGAGAGGAGCCGCTGTCCTGCCTATGACCGACCGTACCTGCCTTGCTGGCTGGCGGTGGAACTGGCCAACGGCGGCCAGGCCAAGAGTGAGTGCTTGACCTGCACCCGCTACAAGTCCGGGCTGGTGGGGTGAGCAAGTAGGGCCGATGGCAAAGGGAGGATTCCCGATGCTTATCGGCCGATCGGAGGAGGCGCTCCACGCTCACGCCCTGTTCAGCCGTGGGGACTGACTCAATGGACGGCTCTACACTCAGCGGTCGGGCTCTACCCGCGGTTCCAGCGAGGCCCTATTTCGCCCCGGTTTCACCCCGGATTTTGAATCTGAGGCCTTAGCAATTAGGCCCTCACTCGCTGCCTTTTAATCCGGGAGTCGTGGGTTCGAATCCCACCCGTCCCTCCACGATTCGTATCTGTACTCGACCCCTTATCGCGCTCGCGGGGCAGCCTAGCCCGTCTTGACAGCAAATATGACAGCAACGCGGGCGAACCTAGCCCTGCAGAAGAGCGTCTAGAGCTTGAGCCGCCTGGCGCTGCATGGTCAGGGTGACGTGGGAGTATAGGTCGAGCGTCACGCCAATTTGCCGTGGCCTAGCATCTCAGCCACCTGGGCCTTCTCTCGATAGACGCGCGGGCGTAGGCTTGTCCACATGCTTGACGTCCTGCTAATATTTGTCGAAGCTTGAGTGGCGCTGACAATCACCGAAAGGAGCCAAACCGTGAGCGGCGCGGCTGATGCGTCGTCCCCGTCTTCGATCGCGAGGACTGGACGCCTCCGGGACGAGGGCGGCGGATCTCCTGACAATCTCATTATTGGTCTCGACGTCGGATCCACCACCGTCAAGGCGGTGGTGGTGGAGCCTGGCAGGAGGGAGATCCTGTGGGCCGACTACCAGTTCCACGAGACGCGTCAGCCTGAGAAGGTACTGGAGCTCCTCAAGGCTATAGAGGAGCGGTTCCCTCTGCCTTCCAGCGAGTTCCGCATGTTCGCCACCGGCTGCGGCGGAGCGGCTATTGCCTCCCATGTTGGGGCCAGATTCGTCCAGGAGGTGAATGCCATCTCCCTGGCCGCCGAGGCCCTTCAGCCCGACGTGGGCTCGGTCATCGAGCTGGGAGGACAGGACGCCAAGATCATTGTCTGGCTGCTGGACCCCAAGACTGGCCGCAAGCGCAAGCTGGCCACCATGAACGATAAGTGCGCTGGCGGCACGGGCGCTGTAATCGACCGCATCAGCGCCAAGCTTCAGCTGAGCCAGACCCAGTTGCGGGAGTTGCGCTACGCCGATGCCAGACTGCATCCCGTGGCCGGCAAGTGCGGCGTCTTCGCCGAGACCGACATCAACAGCCTCCAGAAGCAGGGCGTTCCCTCTCAAGAGCTCATGGTTTCCCTTCTGGAAGCCATCGTTCAGCAGAACCTCAGCGTTCTCACCCGTGGCAACACCCTCCGCCCCAAAGTGCTCCTTCTGGGTGGTCCCAACACCTTCGTTCCTTGCCTCCAGGAGGCCTGGCGACAGCACATCCCCAGGATGTGGCAGGAGCGAGGGCTGCCTCTACCCGAGGATGCCGTTGCTGAGGAACTCATCGTGGTGCCGGAGAATTCTCTCTACTATGCCGCCCTGGGCGCGGCCCTTTACGGCCACCAAGTGGAGGAGAGCCAGGCAGGAACCTACGCCGGGACGACGGCTCTGGAGGAGTACATCGAAGTGGGCCGTCGCAAGGCAAAGGAGACCACCGGCCAACAAGGGTTCTTTGCTGGCGAGAAGGAGATGGCGGAGTTCCGCCGCCTTTACGCCACGAAACCCTTCACGCCCCCCACCTTCTCTCCCGGCCAGGTGGTGGAGGCCTACATGGGTGTGGATGGCGGCTCCACCTCCACCAAGGCCGTCCTCACCGACGGCGAGGGCCACCTGCTGGCTAAGGCCTATCAACTCTGCAAGGGCAATCCCCTTCAGGACGCCAAAGAGGTACTGAGGCAGTTACGGCAGCAGGTGGAGGGCCAGGGCGCTCGCCTGCGCATCCGTGTGGTGGGCACCACCGGCTACGCCAAGGACATCCTCAAGGAGGCTCTGGGCGCCGATGTGGCCATACCAGAGACGGTAGCCCACGCCCAATCGGCGTTGCGCTACTACCCCGATGTGGACGTCATCGCCGACGTGGGCGGTCAGGATATCAAGGTCATCATCATGAAGCGGGGCAAAGTCAAGGACTTCAAGCTCAACACCCAGTGCTCGGCTGGCAACGGCTACTTCCTTCAGAGCACTGCCACCCGCTTCGGCTACGACATCACTCAGTATGCCGAGGCCGCCCTTCAGGCCCAGCGAGCTCCTACCTTCCACTACGGCTGCGCCGTCTTCCTGGAGCAGGACATCTCCCACTTTCAGCAACTGGGCTGGCAGCCCAGCGAGATCATGGCCGGCCTGGCCATGGTTCTGCCCAAGAACGTCTGGCTATACGTGGTGCAGGAGACGAACCTGGCCCGCTTCGGGAACACCTTCCTCCTGCAAGGAGGAACCCACTACAACCAGGCCGTAGTGAAGGCCCAGTGCGACTTCATCAGCGCCCGCGTTCCCCAGGCTCAGATCCATGTCCACCCCCACGCCGGCGAGAGCGGCGCCCTGGGCGCTGCCCTGGAGGCCATCCGCGTCATGGAGGGCCAAGAGAGCTCTTTCATTGGCTTCGATCAGGTGGAGGGATTTACCTTCACGGCCACCCGCGACGAGTCCACTCGCTGCGTTTTCTGCAAGAACAAGTGCCTGCGCACATTTGTGGACATCCAGACCTCTCCCAGCGAGACCACTCGCTTCATCGCTGCCACCTGTGAGCGAGGGATGGTGGAGAGCATCGAGGAGGTAAAGGCCTTCAACGCCCGCGAGGCTGTAGTCAAGAAAGCCAACCCTAACCTGGTGGAGATCGCCACCCGAGAGGCCTTCCGCAGCTACTGCCCACCGCCGGTGACCTCTGCCAGCGATGGCGCTCGAGCCTCCTTGTGGAGGCTGGTAGCCGGTCGCGGCGCCGCTCGTATGCGCCAGCAGCGGGATGGCCTGCGCATCGGCATACCGCGGGTGCTGAGCATGTACTCCTACGCCCCCTTCTTCAGCGCCTACCTGGAGAGCCTGGGAGTGAAGCCCCAGCACATCGTCTGGTCTGACTACACGGACGACCAGATGTACCGCGAGGGCTCCCGCCGTGGCTCCATCGACCCCTGCTTCCCGACCAAGGTGGCTGTGTCCCACGTCCACAATCTTGTGTACAAGAAGCGAGTAGATGTCATCTTCTTCCCCGTGATCATGAACCTACCAACGGAGGTGTATGACTGCCAGGCCAGTTGGAGCTGCCCCACAGTGCAGGGCATCCCCGAAGTAGTAAAGGCCGCCTTCACCACCGAGAGGGATGCCTTCGCTGAGAAGGGCATCAGCTACTATGACCCTGTCCTGCACATGGCCGAGCCTCATCTCTTCGAGAGGCAGATGTATCTCTTTTTCCGCAGGCTTCTGGGGGTGAGCCGCGAGGAGAGCAGCAGAGCCATGGAGCAGGGCTATCGGGCCCTGAACACCTTCATGAGCGGCCTGAGGAAACGGGCCCGCCAGGTTCTGGAGCAACTGGAGGAGGAAGGACGCGTGGGGGTAGTGCTTCTGGGCCGGCCCTACCACAACGACCCCGGCATCCATCACGAGATCCCAGCCCAGATTCAGAAGCTGGGCTACCCCGTCTTCACCATCGACTCTCTCCCCACCGATGCCGATATCCTAGACCGCCTGTTCGGCGACGAGATACGGCGGGGCGATATGGCCGACCCTATGGACATCCATGATGCCTGGAAACACTCCTTCAGCGAGACCACCAGCCGCAAGGTATGGGGGGCCAAGTACGCTGCTCGCCACCCTAACCTGGTGGGGATCGACATCTCGAGCTTCAAGTGCGGCCTGGACTCCCCTATCTACCACGTCACCGAGGGCGCACTGGAGGCTACTGATACGCCTTACTTCACTTTCCACGACCTGGATGAGAACCGGCCGGTTGGCTCCATCAAGCTGCGGGTGGAAACCATCGGCTATTTCCTGCGCCGCCACCATGAAGAGATGTGCCACCATAGGGAACTGACCGAGGAGGTGGAGCGGCAGGTGGCAGTGTACAGGGAACGGCTACGGCAAGAGTCCCTGAGCGCCGGAGGGTAATCATGTCCACGACTCCATCTGCGGATGAGCAGCTTGAGGCTAAGGTAGAGGCCTATCGGCAAACCCTGCGCCAGAAGGCGGGGTTGGATCAAGATAAGGTGCGCCACTTCAAGCGGCCCTACGAGCGCCCCTTCCCCCTGGTCGAGCAGGTGACCACCACCATCGTCTACTGCGGCCTCACCTCAACCCACGAGGAGATCGTCCTCGGTGTGCTGGAGAGACTGGGGTACAGCGCGCAGCGGCTGCCCATCCCTGATTATGAGGCCCTGGCTATCGGCAAGGAATTCTGCAACCGCGCCCAGTGCAACCCCACCTACTACACCGTGGGCAACCTCCTGAAGTTCCTCTTTGAGCTGCGCCGACAAGGCCTTTCCGACGAGGAGATTGAGAACTCCTATGCTCTATTCTGGGGCGCCGACTGCGGCCCTTGCCGCATGGGCATGTACGAGGCCGATCTGCGCAAGGCCCTGAAGGGGGCCGGCTTCCCCAACTTCCGCATCGTCAACCTGGACATCGCCCACGGCCTGGACATCCACCAGGAATCAGTGGGCTTCCAGATGCCCCCTATAGCCTTCCTGCATCTGGCCAAGGCCAACATGGCCGCTGACGCCATCAACGACCTAGCCTGCCAGGTCCGGCCTTATGAGCTGAACCCCGGGGAGACCGATGCGGTGCTGGAAGAGGCTCGCCAGAGCCTGCGCGCCACCATCAGGGACGGCTCCTCCGTCGTGGCCGCCTTGCGCCGCATCAAGAGGAGGTTCAGCCAGATCGAGGTGGATTACTTGCGGGTCAAGCCCAGGGTGAAGGTCACCGGAGAGTTCTTCCTGAAGCACTCCGAGGGAGATTCGAACCATAAGCTGCTGCGCTGGCTGGAGGAAGAGGGGGCGGAGGTGATGGTGGATCTTGTGGGGGCCTGGTTTGAGTATATGATCTGGCTCAATGAACTCAAGGTCAAGGACCGCCTCTGGGTCAAGCCCGACAAGCAGGGGATGGACGGGGCCAATCGTTGGCTGGTATGGGCCGGGCTGCGCCTGGGCAAGGCTGCCTACGAGGCCCTCTACACCTTCTATCGCTCCCTGCTGAACTTCAAGCCGCAAGCCCTCCCCCCCATGGGCAGACTGGACAGATACTCGGAGGGCTACTACGAGAAACGCCTGATCGCCGGCGAAGGACACCTGGAGGTCACCAAGCACATCTGGATGACCCTTCACGCCAAGGCCCACATGATGGTCACCGTCAAGCCCTTCGGCTGCATGCCCAGCACCGTCAGCGATGGCGTCCAGGCCAAGGTGGTCACCGACCTAGCCGACGCCATCTTTGTGCCCATCGAGACCACCGGCGACGGCGAGGTTTTGGTGAAGAGCCGTGTGCAGATGAAGCTCCAGGAGGCTAGGGAGAAGGCCCGCGAGGAGATGGAGCGGGTCTTGGACGGCTACGGCGTCACGCTGGAGGAGGTGCGCGCCTTCGCTCGAAAGCACCCCAAGCTCTCTAACGCCATGCGTCGCCTGCCCCGCCAGCCTGGCTTGGTAAGCACCGCCGCCAACTTCGCCGCCGACATAGCCCGGCGCATAAGCCACCCGTCGGTCACTAGAAGGCTCACGGCCTAAGGCTGCTCCACGCTTCTTCCACACTGTGGGAGTCAGGAGTTCATCCGCATCTGAACTGTTGACGCGCTGAGCTGCTTGGGCCAGCCCTGGGGCTGTAGGTCACCGTCTACAGGGTCCCCCTGTCCGCTACGTCCTGATTGACAATCCGGGCCGGCTGCGGGCCCTGGTCGACTTGACTTCTCGCCCGAAGAGAGCGTCCATGTATACGTACGGGATGCGTTGCACCAGGCGAGCGAAGATGACGACCCACCTGGCCCTCTGCGGATGCCCTCCCGCCGGCTCGGTTCACCCGCCCAGGTGTGACCCCGAAAGGCCTCTAGTGAAATGCGCACCTTACTCCTCGGGGGTGAACTTGCGATGGGTGATTCTTCTCATCTGACGAAGAAACCGGCGGGCGTCTCCAGCTCCGGTCTCCTTGCGGTCATTCTCATCGGCTAGCATACTCCGCGCCCAGCGGAGTCTGGCAGGCCAGAAGGTTGAGAAGCACCGAAGGTACACTTCCTTAGCTCTTGGGTGCATTTGCGGAGTGCCGCTTGCCGCCTTGACCGTATGCGCTACTTAGCTGTAATATAAGACCCCTCGCTGGTATTGCGGTTGTCGGGGGGTGTTACCATGCGTGCTCTCATCTTCGCAAGCGCCTTCGCCCTGGCGCTGGCGACATTCTTTGTCTGCCAGTGGACGACCTTGAGCGGGCGCGCTGACGACGGCCCGGGGCCGGCCCTCTCGACCAAAATCGCCTCCTTCGACGGGTCGCAGGCCGCAGCCACCGGCGACATCATCCCCGGCCGCTACATTGTGCTGCTGCGGGAGGGAGCAGATGCCAGCAGGTATGCCAACGCCCTGGGATGGCGCCATGGGTTCGACGCTGACATCGTCTACCGGCATGCGCTGCGGGGCTTCGCGGCTAACCTCTCCGAGAAAGGAGCCCAGGCTCTGCGTCACGACCCGAACGTTCTCTTGGTGGAGCCGGACCGTATCGTCACCGCTGCTCCGCAAACCCTGCCCACCGGTGCCGATCGCATGGACGTGGAGGAGAACGCTACGGCCGGCATCAATGGCGACCTGGGCGATCTCGATATCGACGTAGCGGTCATCGACACTGGTGTGGACGTCGACCATCCGGACCTACGGGTGGCGGGCGGTGCCCGCTTCGTCGGCTTCCTCTCGTTCTGCGGCGACGGCTCCGGCTCGTACGACGACGACAACGGCCACGGCACCCACGTGGCAGGTATCATCGGTGCCCGCGACAACGACCTCGGCGTTGTTGGCGTGGCTCCCGGTGCCCGCATCTGGGCGGTCAAGGTGCTGAATGCTGCCGGCAGCGGTTCAGTGTCCTGTCTCATAAAGAGTGTGGACTGGGTCACCGCCAACGCCAACACGATCGAGGTGGCCAACCTCAGCATAGAGGCCGCGAGCAGCACCGCCCTGTGCAGCAGCATTGCGAACTCGGTGGAGGCAGGGGTGGTCTATGCTGCTGCGGCTGGCAACTCGGCCACCGATGCCCAGAACACCAGCCCGGCCAACTGCGCAGATGCCCTCACCGTCTCCGCCATCGCCGACTTCGACGGCAGAGGTGGCGGCCAGACCGATGAGACGGTCACCTTCTCCACTTGCACCGAGGACGAAGACGACTCCTTCGCCTGCTTCAGCAACTTTGGGTCTGTCGTGGACATGGCGGCACCCGGTGTCAACATCCTTTCCACGTATCCGGGCGGAGAATATGCCTTCGGCAGTGGCACCAGCATGGCCTCTCCCCATGTGGCCGGGGCGGCGGCGCTCTACCTGGTCGAGAATCCGGCGGCGACCCCCGCCCAGGTTCGGCAGGGCCTCCTTGCCTCTGCTGTGCCCCAGGCCAACCCTGACTGCGGTTTCACGGGCGACCCTGACAGCTACCCAGAGCCGCTGGTGTACGTGGGGCTCAGCTGCTCCGGTGGCACGACTCCCACGCCGACAGCCACGCCTAGCCCCACACCCACGCCCACGCCTACCCCGACGCCTACCCCGACACCCACACCTACGCCGGGCACGCCCGTCCTTTACCTGTCGCTCTATTCCAGCCAAACGCTAGGCGGCCAGGCAGTAGCCAACGAGGACATCGTCGCCTTTGACGGGGCAGAGTTCAGTCTCTACTTTGATGGTTCCCTTGTCGGCCTGGGTGCTCTTGTACTTGACGCCTTTGCCGTCATCAGCCCGACTGAGATTCTGATGTCGTTCACCGTGGACGGCTCCGTTCCCGGCATCTCCGTTACCGTCGATGACTCCGACATCGTCAAGTTCAGTGCGGACTCTCCGGAGTCCCTGGGTGCCAACACCGCCGGCTCGTTTAGCCTCTATTTCGACGGCAGCGACGTAGGATTGAGCAAGAGCTATGAGGATGTGGATGCGGTGGAGCTGCTGTCGGACGGACGGCTCCTGATCTCGACCACGGGCGGCTTCATCGTTGACGGCCTCTCTGTCTCCGGCGCGGACGAGGACGTCATTGCATTTACGCCGACCTCTCTGGGTTCCGATACTGAAGGCATGTGGGCCAGGTACTTCGACGGCAGCGACGTAGGACTGGCCGGCGAGGACATCGACGGTCTGGCCTTGGACGCGACGGGCAACATCTATCTGTCGACCCTTCGCAACCTCGTGGTGACAGACTGGCCCTACGATGATGAGGATGTCTTCGTCTGCGACAGCCCCACGGCAGGCGACGACACTGCTTGTAGCTCCTTCACCCTCTTCTTCGACGGCAGCCTCTACGGCCTCACTAACAACGACCTCTTTGCTGTCGATTTGCCGTAGGATGTGTGCAAGCCCAACAGGCTGAGCGCCGGTATTCAGCAACTCTCGGAATCTGCATAGGCAGTTCATGATAGAGATCTTGGGGGTTGCTGGCGCTCTTTGGCGCAACCGGGGGCGTGACCATGACGAGCGACGTGCCGATCTACTTCTTCCTCCCGAACTGGGCCATGCGCTCCCAGGCATCTGGCCCCCAGCCGGGGCTCTTCTCGATCTCGTAGCGCAAGCCGTCCGGCAGCGACATGCCGTCGGTTTCGTCAACGAGAATCTTGTTCGTCCGATTGCTGAACCACGAGTTCTCGAGAATCGAGCGCGAGAGCGCCTCAACTTCTTCATCGAAGCGCTCGTCAGGGACGCAGAGGTTGACGAGTCCCATCGCCGCGGCTTCCTCGCCGGTATAGACGCGTCCTGTGAGCATCATCTCCTTCGCCTTCGCCACCCCCACGCGGCGCGGCAGACGTTGACTCATTCCCCAGAGAGGCATCAGTCCCCACTTGCTGTGGGTGTCCGCAAACCGCGCCGACGCCGATGCGATGAGCAGATCTCCTGCCAAGGCCAACTCGAGCGCGCCGGTGTAGCA
Source organism: Dehalococcoidia bacterium (assembly GCA_020356025.1). Taxonomy (GTDB): domain Bacteria; phylum Chloroflexota; class Dehalococcoidia; order SM23-28-2; family SM23-28-2; genus SM23-28-2. Next base: position 970,282 of record CP070630.1, read on the forward strand.
GTGACCGTGGACGGCCACGATGATCGGCTGCGGCAGGTTCGCAAGGCTCGTCACCGTCTCCGCTTGAAAGTGAGGATGGGGTGGCTTCTCGCCTGCTCGGATGTCCTTTAGGTCGTGGCCAGCGGAGAAGGCCCGACCCGCGCCCCTGAGGACCACGCATCCGACCGTCTCCATCTGCCCTGCTATCTCATCCACGTGAGCGTGAAGCTGTACGAACATCGGAACGTTGAGCGCGTTGAGCTTGTCCGGTCGGTTGAGGGTCAGCGTACACAGGCCGTCTTCGTCAGTGCGCGTGACTAGATCACTCATGGAACTCCTCCTGTCGTCGTTCACGATGTGGCTCGGTCGAAGCCGTGCCCGTTCATGCCCTCGCTTCGTACAGAATGGTTTCGTTGGTCATACTGCCTCCCGTGTCTTCTGACCAGTGGTGACGCTTTGGATCGTCGCTCATTCGAGGACAACACACAACTATCGGCTGACGCCTGAAGCTTGCCCTTCACCGTCTCCTTGATCCCTCTGTCGGCTGCAGGTAGGATAGAGCCTGACACTCAGACTCATCAACAATCCACGAAGGACGATCCCCGGGGTGCCGGCGGCACCAAACGAGAGAGGATAAGGCAATGAAACGGATCGCCATCCTGACCGTGCTCGCGGTTCTGGTGGTCACCAGTCTGCTCTCGGCGGCCTTTTGGATGGACACCAAGACCACAGCATCTCCGAATATGCAGACGGTCAAAACCTATCAAGCCGGCTGGGCCAATATCCCCTGGATTGGCCCGACAATGCCCATTGACCAGGCTGTGGGCACCATCCTTCCGAATGTGGCAGCGGTCTACTACCTCGACAACAGCTCTGGGGGGTGGCTACGGTACTTCCCGGGAAGGCCCGAAATCAGCAGTCTCAAGACGCTGACGTTCGGCGAAGCCTATCTTGTCTTGCTGACTGCGCCGATCACCGTGCCATGGATATCAGAAGACCTCATCTACAGCCTCCTCCCATCTATCTGTCTGCTGTTGACCGGCTACCCAGAGGTCGATATGGTTTGCGACATTATCGACGACCTCGTAAGCGCCCTGGCACCAACACCAACACCAACAAC
>CP070630.1:971480-1037299 GCA_020356025.1 Dehalococcoidia bacterium
CAGCATATCTGGCCCTGCCATATCTGTCAACGGCGAGGGGCAGCTCCAGTCGCAGCCGCGAGGGCCGGCAAGGGAACCGCCCACATGGGTTACAATGAGGGCGACGCTTTCACCTGCGGAGGTCAGCCATGTCCTGCGAGGAAGCCAACAAGAGGCTCATCGAGGTGCACAACGCCAAAACCCGAGTGGACGAGGAGCTAACGCAGCTACTGCTCTCTTTCGTCAGCACGCCCGGACACCCGGGAGAGCCAATTGTAGAAGGCAGCGAGAAGGCGCGGCGCGTGGACCGCCTCACGAGAGAGGCAGAGCTAGCGTCTCAGCGCCTCCGGGCTGCATGGGTCGCCTTCGTAGAGGCCAGAAAGCGGCACAACAACTAGACCCGCCCGCGCCAGTTCCCCCTTCCAGCTCTCCCCCACCCCCCTTATCCTCTTCCCAGGCCCATCACCCAGCGCCCTCATCGGGGGTGCAGGGGGCGCTGCCCCCTGCCGGGGTTCTAGGGGGGTCCCCTAGAGCCACTAATTGAAGGGCGGGTGGGTGGGACAAATCTTGAAGGGAGGCTCGTTCCATGCCTCGCGGCACCCAGAACAATCAACCGTAACCGCCCCAAAATCCCCCCTCCCAGATACGGACGACGCAAAAAGATCCCCAACACAGTCAAAAGTGGAATCCAGCCCCGTAGAGGAATGCCCTGGCCCTACCGCCAGGGCCTACCCGCCGCCAGCCGCAGGAAGTCCGCGTGCGCCCCCGGCGCCCCCGCAATCGCCCCCTCGCTCCGGATGCTCACCGGCCCGCCGTCCCGGTCGCTGATCGCTCCCCCGGCCTCTCGCACCAGCAGAATGCCCGCCGCGCTATCCCAGGGGAACAGCACATGATGGACGAACAGGTCGAACCGACCGCAGGCAGCGTAGGCCAGCCCCAGAGCAGCGCTCCCCGTGATCCGTATGCTCTGCATCCCCGGCCACAGCTCGTGCAGCAGCGCCAGCAGCCGACCCGCCCTCCGGTCGTCGTAGCCCAGGCCCACCGCCAGCAGCGACGCCCCCACACTCTCCACCTGCGAGACCTCTATCCGCTCGCCGTTCACGAACGCCCCCTCGCCCTTATGCGCCCAGAACTCCTCCCCGCGAACAGGCTCGAAGGTCAGCCCCAGCAGCGGCTCCTCTCGATAGCACAGCGCGATGTTGATGCAGAAGAAGGGGATGCCCCGCGCGAAGTTGTGGGTGCCGTCCAGCGGGTCCACCACCCACATCCAACCCTCGCCCTCAACGCTGGCGCTCGTCTCCTCCGAAAGCACCGAGTGGTCGGGGTACTCGGCCGCCAGGATCTCGTGTATGGCCTGCTCCGACGCCAAATCGGCCGCCGTTACGACGTTACCCCGCCCTTTGACCCGCACGTCCTGCGAACCACCGAACGCGGCCATAAGAATGCGCTCGCCTTCACGGGCGCAGAGGCGGGCCACTTCCAGCGGGCTCTTGCCGCTTCTGGACGAAGGGGCCTGCCCTGAGCTTGTCGAAGGGAGATCAGTGGCCATAGGCCGCAGGTAGTCCCATCTTGTCCCGCACCTCGGCCATAGTCTCGCCAGCGATGACGCGGGCGCGGGCAGCCCCGTCGGCCAGCACCTCCTCGACGTAGTTGGGACGGCCGGCCAACTCCTGCCGGCGCTCCCGGAACGGCGCCAGCACGCGATTGATGCCGTCGGCCAGTTGCTGCTTGCACTCAACGCAGCCCCGCTTGGCGGTGGTGCACTCTTCATACACAACCTCCACCTGGTCCGGGTTGAATTGGTGATGGAGGCTGTAGACGTTGCACACCTCGGGCCGACCGGGGATGTGCCGATGCGTTCGCTGGGGGTCGGTAACGGCGGTCATCACCCGCTCCACCGTCTCCTCCGGCGTAGCGACCAGCTCAATGTGGTTGTCCAGGCTCTTGCTCATCTTGTTGACGCCGTCCAGGCCCAGCACCACCGGCGCCTCCGTGAGCTTGGCGTGGGGCTCGGGGAAGGTCTCCCCGAACAGGCGATTGAACCGGCGGGCGATCTCCCGCGCCAGCTCCAAGTGAGGCTGCTGGTCTTCACCCACCGGCACCCTGGTCGCTTTGTAGAGAATGATGTCGGCGGTCATCAGGACGGGATAGCCCACCAGCCCATAGTTCACGTGATCAGGATGAAGGCGCACCTTGTCCTTGAACGTAGTGACTCGAGTCAGCCAGCCCAAGGGAGTGATCATGCCCAGCAGCATGGCCAGCTCCAGCACCTCGGGCACGTGCGACTGCACATAGAGGATGGTGCGCTCAGGCTCGATGCCAGCGGCCAGCAGGTCGAGGACGGTCTCCCACACGTTCTCCCGCAGTTCGCCTGGCTCCCAGGGAGTGGTGATCGTATGAATATCGACGGCGGAGTAGACGCAGTCATACTCCTCTTGGAGAGCTACAAAGTTCTGGATCGCCCCCAGGTAGTTCCCTAGATGCTGACGACCCGTGCAGCGGATGCCCGCAAATACGCGGCCCCTCTTGGTCATGAGATCACAACCTCACAAAGATGGGTTAACGGAATACTAGCATGCGACGGAAGCGGCGACAAGGCCGCACTCTCTACATCCTAACCGGTGCCGACACGCCCATGAGGCCCAGCGTGCGGGCCAGAGTCGCCCTGCAAGCCGCTACCAGCTTCAGCCGCGCCTTCGATAGGGGCAGGTCGTCAGAGACCACACGGCACTTCTCGTAGAAGTCGTGAAAGACGGTGGCCAGCTCGAGGGCATAATGGGGCAGGTGGTGAGGCTCCAGTGTGAGCGCCACCGCCTCCACCACCTCCGGCAAGAGCAGCATCTTGCGGATGAGGGCCAGCTCCGCCGGGTGGGTCAGGAGCGCCAGATCGCCGTCTGCGTACTCGACGCCCTCCTCAGCGGCGTGCCCCAGGATGCCAGCAATGCGAGCGTGGGCATACTGCACGTAGTACACCGGGTTCTCAGCACTCTGCTCCTTAGCCAGCTCCAAGTCGAAGTCCATGTGGGAATCGGCGGAGCGAGCCAGGAAAAAGAAACGACAGGCGTCGGCGCCGACTTCCTCCACCACCTCGCCCAGCGTGATCATCTCGCCCGTGCGCTTGGAGAGCCGGACGATCTCCGCGCCCCGCCGCAGGGTCACTAGCTGATAGACGATAATATCCAGCCGCTCGGGGTCAACCCCCAGGGCAGCCACGGCGGCCTGCATGCGGGGCACGTGGCCCTGGTGATCGGCGCCCCAGACGTCGATCACCCGTTGGAAGCCGCGCAGCAGGAACTTATCGTAGTGGTAGGCGATGTCGGAGGCGAAATAGGTGGGGGAGCCCGTAGACCGCACCAGTACGTTGTCCTTGTCCTCCCCCAGCGCCGACGACGTGAACCAGATCGCCCCCTCCTTCTCGGTCACCACGCCCTTCTCACGCAGAAGCTCCATCGCCCGCTCATAGGGCCCGGCGGCGGTATAGAGACTCTTCTCGTTGAACCAGGCGTCATAGTTCACGCCGATGGCCGCCAGATCGTTGCGGATGATCGCCAGCATCTTTGCCACGCCCACGTCGTGCAACTCGGGCGGCCAGGGCTCGCCCGGTGGCCTCAGAAAGGCCTCGCCCTGCTCCGCCTTCAGCTCCTCGGCCAGTTCCACCACGTAGTGGCCGGGATAGCCCCCCTCGGGGATGTCCACCTCACGGCCGAAGAGTTGCTGATAGCGAGCGTATAGCGTACTGGCGAAGGTCTCGGTCTGAGTACCAGCGTCGTTCACCAGGTACTCCCGCTCCACCGCGTAGCCGGCGGCCGCCAGCACGCTGGCCAGCGTATCGCCGATGGCCAGCCCACGCCCGTTACCCACATGCAGAGGCCCCACCGGATTCGCGCTGACGAACTCCACCTGGAAACGCTGATCCTGGCCCAAGGGCACATCGCCGAAGCGCTCGCCCTGGGCGAGGATGGCGTCTATCTGACGAGCCAGCCAAGCATCGCCTAGGCGGAAGTTGATGAAGCCGGGCGGGGCCACCACCACCTCGGCGATGGCATCGCTGGGCCGGATGTGCCTAGCGATGGCCTCGGCGACAGCCAGGGGGTCAGAGCGAGCAGCACGGGCCAGCTTCATGGGGAGACTGGCGGCATAGTCGCCGTGCTCCTCCCGCGCCGGGTGCTCCACCGTCACCTCTGGCAGAGCCAGCGGCGGCAGGTCTCCCTCCTCAAGAGCTCTGGCGGTGGCGTCCGCGACAAGGCGGGCGATCTCGTGCTTGATCAGCATCGTGTCAACTCACCTCCGCCGTGACCCGTTCCCACAGATACGACACCTGACGCTCAAGCAGGCGATGCTCTGGTAGAGCCAGCGAAGGGTCTGCCTCCAGAAGCCGAGAGGCCTCGGCCCGCGCCTTCTCGATAAGGTCAACATCCGACAAGCGGGCCACCTTCAGATCGGGCATCCCCGTCTGGCGGGTGCCGAAGTACTCGCCGGGGCCACGCAGACGCAGGTCCTCCTCGGCCAAACGGAAGCCGTCGTAGATGGTCTCCATGAGACCCAGCCGCTCCTGGGCCTCCTGCGAGGGATTCTCCGCCAGGAGGATGCAGTAGCTCTGGTGCTCGCCGCGGCCCACCCGGCCACGAAACTGGTGAAGCTGCGACAGCCCGAAGCGGTCCGCGCCCTCCACCAACATTATAGTCGCATTAGCGACGTCGATGCCGACCTCCACAACGGCCGTCGACACTAAGATGTCCAGATCGCGGTCACGGAATGCCCGCATCTCCGCCTCTCGCTCGGCAGACGCGACCCGTCCGTGTACCAGGCCCAGACGCAGGTCAGGAAAGACATCGCGAGCCAGGTGCTCGTACTCCTGCACAGCCGCCTTAGCGGCAATCGCCTCCGATTCCTCCACCAGAGGGCAAATGATGTACGCCTGGCGACCCTTGGCCACCTCCTCCCGCACGAACCCGTAGACCTCGTCCCGCTCGTGAGGGAGGGCACGGATTGTCTTCACCACCTTGCGCCCGGGCGGCATCTCGTCGATCAAGGAGATGTCCAGATCGCCGTAGACGGTCAGAGCGAGGGTTCGGGGGATAGGCGTGGCGGTCATCACCAGCACGTGGGGTGATAGGCCCTTAGCTCGCAGCGCGGCCCGCTGCATGACGCCGAAGCGATGCTGCTCGTCGACCACCACCAGGCCCAGGCGAGGAAAGGCGACCTCCGCCTGTATCAGAGCGTGCGTGCCGATGGCGATGTCCACCTCGCCGCAGGCGATAGCCTCCTGGGCGGCTGCCTTCTCCTTGCCCCGCAGGCTACCAATGAGAAGGGCAACCCGCAGGGGCTTCTCCATGTACGCTGGTTTAAACACGCCGCCATCCAAGACATACTCCCCGCCGTCGCCAAGGAGAGCGCAGATGGTGCGGTAGTGCTGCTCGGCCAGGATCTCGGTGGGAGCCATCATCGCTCCCTGACAACCGCTGGCAACGGCAGCCAGGAGGCCGGCAGTGGCCACCACCGTCTTGCCGCTGCCCACATCGCCCTGGAGAAGGCGGCTCATGGGCACCTCGCGGCCGATATCGGCTGCCATTTCGCTCATGACCCGCTTCTGCGCCTGGGTGAGCGTGAAGGCGAGCGAGGATAGGAAGCCATCGAGGGCCTCCTGCGATAAGGCCAGCGGATAGGCCCTACCGCTCTCCTGCCAGGCCCGGCGGCGTTCCAGGACGCCCAACTGAATGATCAGAAGCTCCTGGAAAGCCAGGCAACGCCGGGCCAACTGTGCTGTCTCCACGGAGTCAGGGTAGTGCATCTGCCGCAAGGCGTAAGGCAGCGACCAGAGATGCAGGCGCTCCTTCAGCTCTGGCGGCATAGGGTCGGGAACACTATCCGCGAAGTTGTCCAGGGCCTCCCTGGCCAAGCGGCGAACGACGCGCGGCCACAGGCCCTTGGTGAGGGGATAGACGGGCACCAGGCGGCCGGTGTGGATGAGGTCGTCGCTGGCCACCAACTCGTATTCGGGCGACTCCATCTGCCGCTGGCCGCGATAGACACTGACCTTGCCGCTAAGAGCCACCTGCACACCCGAGCGAAGCTGGCGGGCGATGTAGCGCTGCCCCCACCAGATGACCCGAAGCGTGCCCGTCTCGTCGCCCACGATGGCCTCAGTGCCCTTCGAGCGACGGCCGATGGTCGTCTCCGCCGCCGACCATACCGTGGCCAGCACTGTCTGTTCCTCGCCCACAACGAGCTGCGATATGGGACGAATGTTAGCGAAGTCGTTATACCGATAAGGAAAGTGAAAGAGCAAATCGCGGACGGTGTGCACGCCCAGGCGAGCGAAGCGCGACAAAGTGGTCCGGCTCACGCCCTTAAGGGCGGTGATCGACGAATCGAGGGAGGCTTGCACGACTGTCTGCGCGGCCCGCCTGGCCGCAACGGGCCTCGCTCTCTTCTTGGCACCGCCGGCTGCTGGCCGTGCGGAAGAGGCAACCGTCTTCGGCCTGACCCCAGGCGATGGGCCGGTGCCAGCAGAGGGATCATCCACGACCGCCAGAAGTCCCTCCAGCCAGCGGCGGCGATCCGACGAAGGCAGAGAAGCATAGCCGCCGACAGGAAGAGAGCGTATCGCTGCCGTCAGGTGCCGATTCGAGAGCGGTACCCGGCTCTGGGAGAAGCGCCGCAGATAAGCGTCCAGCCCCCCCATGACAACGCTATCAGCGAAGCCCTTGGCTCGCTCCAACTCCAGGACCTTACGCAGGTTGTCTATCGCCGCCTCGACCAACCTCCGCCTACTCTCCTTCCATCACGCCAACACCTACAAGACCCGGCCCTCCGTGGGTGCCAATAACAGGCCCGAATCGTATCAAGTGCACCTTCACATTGGGGAAGGCCATCGCCAGCCTCTCCCTGATGCTCTCCGCCTCGTCGGGGGTAGTAGAGTGACCTACGGCAGCCAGTTTTACGTTCTCGTGCCTGATCCCCGACTGGATGATGCGCTCCAGACCGCGCGCCCGCGTGCGCACCCGCTCCTCAGGGTAGACCTCGCCCTCACGCAGTGTGAGAATGGGCTTCACACTGAGCAGCGCTCCCAGATAGGCGCGGGCCCGGCCAATACGGCCACCGCGACGCAGATACTCCAGCGTGTCCAGCATGAACAGCACGTGGATCCTCTGAACGGCGCTCTCAGCCGCCGCCTTCACCTCGGCCAGCTTGGCGCCCGCGCGGATAGCCTCCGCCGCCTCAATGATCGCGAAGCCCATTGCCATAGAGGCCACCTGAGAATCCACTAACTCGATGCGCTCGGGCTTGGCCAGCGACTGCCTTGCAGTCTGAGCGGCCTGCACGGTGCCCGAGAGCTTGGTCCCGATGTGGATGGAGACTATGGAATCGACCTCCGTCAGCAGCCGCTCGTAGACCTCCTGGAAATCACCCACCGAGGGGGCGGAGGTCGTGGGCAACGGACGGCTCTTGACCAGCCGCTCGTAGAACTCTTCAGTGGTGATGTCCACCCCTTCCCGATAGGCCTCATTGCCGAAGATAACCTGCAGAGGGACGATGGTGACGCCAAGCTCTTCAGCCAGCTCTGGCGGCAGGTCAGCGGTGCTGTCGGTCACTATGGCCACTTTGCGCGCCAAGCCCTAAACCTCCCGCTGGGTAGTATACCAACGGCACCTGCCCTGCAAAAGCGCCCCCTGCTACACTATCATCAAGTGGAATGAAGCGAGTTCTGTTCGTCTGCATTGGCAACGGCGGCCGTAGCCAGATGGCCGAGGCCTTCTTCAATCATTTCTCTGCCGGCCGCCGAGTGGCCATGTCGGCGGGAACACAGCCGGCCACATCGGTGAGCCGCACTGCCATCGCCGCCATGGCCGAACTGGGCATCGACATCAGCGCTCAAAAACCCAAGCCCCTGACTCAACGGTTGATCCAGCAGGCCGAAAGAATCATAACAATGGGCTGCGACGTTGCGGAGAGCTGTCCGGCCGGCTTTCATCCTTCTGAGGACTGGGGTCTAGAGGACACCCAGGGCCAACCCCTGGAAAAGGTACGGCTCATCAGAGACCAGATACGAGAGCGAGTCCTCGCGCTGCTGGCGGATCTTGGCGAGCCTCACTCCGCTGAGACGATGTAGTAGTAGTGCGGCTGACCACCGTAGACAACCTCCACGTCCTGCTGAGGATGGACGCGACGCAGCTCGCGGGCTAGTTCTCGCGCCTCCGCCTCGCGGGTATCAGCACCGTAGTAGAGAGTGATCAGGCTGACTTCCTCCATAGGCAGATGCCCCAGGGCAGCTTTCACCGCTGCCTCGGGACTCTTTCGGGCGACCTTCAGCTCCCCATCGACCACCGCTACGCACTGACCCTCCCGAATGCGCAGGCCGCCAATACTCGTCGTGCGAATAGCCCGCGTCACCTCCACCGTGCGAACGCCAGCCTTGGCCTCCTCCATAGCTTCGACGTTCGCCTCCAGGTCCTCGTCTGGGCTGAAGGCCAGGAGAGCGGCCACCCCTTGTGGCACGCTGGTTGTCTTGACAACGCGCACCTCTTTGGGGCTCATGGGGAGCGTCTGTTCTGCCGCCATGACAATGTTCTTATCGTTGGGCAGAAGTACGACGCGGTCCGCGGGACACCGTTCAATGGCTTCCAGCAGCTCGCGAGTACTGGGGTTCATCGTGGGACCGCCCCCCACGACGGCGCTGACTCCCATGCTCTGGAACACTTGCTCCATGCCCTCGCCAGCCACCACCGCCACTGTCGCGATGTCCGCAGGCGGAGCGGCAACTCTCTGTCGCTGGTGTACGGCCAGGAACTCCTCAGCCTGCGCCTGAATGTTGTCCACCTTCACCTGATCGATGGAGCCCAGAGCAGTGCAGTAGCTCATGGCGGAGCCGGGATCGTCAGTGTGGACGTGCACCCGCAGCAAGCTCTCGTCGCCCACTACCAGCACCGAGTCGCCCAGTTCCACCATCCGCTTCTGGATGTCATCGCTGGGCAGATTCTGGCCGCAGACCAGGAACTCGGTGCAGTAGCCATAAGGGGACTCGCCCATGTGGTGCATCTGGCTGGTCACCGCAAGCCAGTCGCGCTCGATCTCCTCGCGGCTCACCAGCGGGCCTGCCGGAATCTCCTCCTCACCCGTGAGGTAGCGCAGGAAGCCCTCCAGCATTACGTAGAGGCCCTGACCGCCGGCGTCCACCACCCCCGCCTCGGCCAACACCGGCAGGAGGGTAGGCGTCTTGGCCACCGCCTCGCCCGCCGCCTCAGTGGCCGAAGCCACAGCCGCCAGGATGTCCTGTTTATCCCTCTGAGCCTCGCCTGCTGCAGCAGCAGCCGCCTCTCGCATCACGGTGAGAATGGTGCCCTCTACCGGCTGGCTGACGGCCTTGTAAGCGGTAGCCGCCGCCTCAGCCAAACCGGCCGCAAGGCTTGGAGCATCCAGATGCTGGCGCTCCCCAGCGGCGCTGGCCAGGCCGCGAATAATCTGCGATAGGATGACACCGGAGTTGCCGCGGGCGCCCATCAGCGCCCCCTTGGACATCGCCTGCAGCACCGCACCCGCGCTATCACCGTCGACGCGATACGCCTCCTCGAGCGTGGAGCGCATGGTGAGGTACATGTTCGTGCCGGTGTCGCCGTCGGGTACGGGGAAGACGTTGATGGCGTTGATGGCCTCGACGTGGCGCTCCAGCCAGGCGGTGGCGGAGGCAAACATCGCCCGCAATTCGCTTCCCGACAGTGTACTCACTACCGATGGGCTAGTCATGGAGCGACTTCCTGGAGGGGCTTTCCTTCTGAAACACAACAGCCCAGAACGCTCTCGAGTAGGCGTACCGGGTCACCTTGCTCTTGGCCGATATAGAATGATATGATGCCTGCGTGCTGAATTCTACCCCCGCCCACTTAAGGGTGCAAGGGGCAGGGAGCGAGCTTCGATGGCCAAATGCGCTATCTGCGGCAAGGGAACCATGTACGGACGCAACATCCGTCACAAGCACGCGGGACGGTGGGAGCGACGCGCGCCCAAGACCAATCGCACCTTCCGAGCCAACATCCAGAAGCGCATGGTGACCATCGACGGCCGTCCGGTGCGAATGGCCATCTGCACCCGCTGCCTGCGCACCCAGCTAAAAGCAGTGAGCTGAGAGCGACACCTTCACCAACCGAAAACGCCCTGGCTGAAGCCCAGGGCGTTCGCTTACCAAACGAAATCGATCCCTACACCGCCGGCCTTACCCTGCGCACGCTCTCGTGAATGCGAGCCATCGCCGCGGCCACGCCGTCCGAGTGCTGAAACACCGCCGAGCCTGCAACGAGCACTCGCGCCCCCGCCTCCACCACCAGCGGCGCCGTCTCCGCCGTGATCCCGCCGTCCACCTCCAGCTCTGCCGCCAGACCTTGCTCGTCCAGCATCCGTCGCAGTTGCCGCATCTTGGGCAGAACGCTGCGGAGAAACGCCTGGCCGCCCCAGCCGGGGTTCACCGTCATCAACAGCACCAGGTCCACCTCAGCCAGCACCTCCTCGATGAGGGCAAGCGGGCTGGCCGGATTAAGGCCGACGCCACTGCGCACGTCCAGGCTCTTGATCATTTGCACCAGGCGATGAACGTGAGAGCTGGCCTCCGGGTGAACGGTGAGGATGCTGGCCCCCGCCTTGGCGAAGGCCTCGATGTGCCGCTCCGGCTCCTCGATCATCAGGTGAACGTCCAGAGGCAGATCGGTCAGCCGCCGCAGGCCCTCCACCACCAGCGGCCCGACGGTGATGTTGGGCACGAAGTGTCCGTCCATGACGTCGACGTGGATGTAGTCGGCGCCGGCGGCCTTGGCCTCCTGCACTTGCTCCCCCAGGCGGGCGTAGTCGGCCGCCAGGACGGAGGGAGCCAGCTTGACGCCGTTGATCATCGCTTTCCGCCTTCCAGCCGCTTCCGGGCGCGCTTCAGGGCAGCCGCCACCTGCCGCGAGGACGTCCCGCCGGGCACGTCCCTGGCCTCGATGGCCGCGCGCACGTCCAGCTTGAGCACGTCTTCATCGAACAGAGGCGAGAAGCGGCGGTACTCCTCCAGGCTCAGCTCTGACAGGCCCCTGTCCCGCTCGTCGGCGTATCTGACAAGCTGCCCCACAACCCCATGCGCCTCGCGGAAAGGCAGGCCCTGGCGCACCAGGTAGTCGGCGACGTCGGTGGCCAGAGAGTAGCTTTCGCTCGCCGCCGCCTGAGTGCGCTCGGCATTCACGCGAATGCCCGGCACCATGGCGGCCATCACCTCCAACGCGGTGAGAAGGGTGTCGGCGCTGTCGAACAGGCCAGACTTGTCCTCCTGCAGGTCGAGGCAATAGGCCAAAGGCAAGCCCTTGAGCACCGTCAGCATCGACATTAGATTGCCGTACACGCGGCCCGTCTTGGCGCGGGCAAGCTCGGCCACGTCGGGGTTGCGCTTCTGGGGCATGATGCTGGAGCCGCCGGCGAAGGCCTCGTCTATCTGGATGAAGCCGAACTCGGCGGTGGACCACAGCACCAGCTCCTCCGCCAAACGCGACACGTGCATCATGGTCAACGCCGCCGCCGCCTGGAACTCGACCACGCAGTCGCGGTCGGAGACGGCGTCCAGGCTGTTTTCGCTGATGCGGCTGAAGCCCAGCTCGCGCGCCACGAACTCACGGTCGATCGGATAGGGCACGCCAGCCAGAGCACCCGCGCCCAGGGGCAGAACATCGACCCGCCTCAGGCAGTCCTGAAAGCGGCCGACGTCGCGGTCGAACATCTCGAAGTAGGCCAGCAGGTGGTGAGCGAAAAGCAACGGCTGCGCCCGCTGGAGGTGGGTGTAGCCGGGCATGATCACCCGGCGATTCACCTCCACCACATCGAGAAGCGCCCCCTGCAAACGACGCAGGACGGCCAGCACGCCAGCGATGGCGTCCTTCAGGTACAGGCGCAGGTCCGTGGCCACCTGGTCGTTGCGAGAGCGAGCCGTGTGCAGGCGGTCGGCGGCCGGGCCGATCTTCTCCCGCAGGCTCGCCTCGATGTTCATATGGATGTCTTCCAGTTCGCGGCTGAGCTCGAACCGGCCGGCCTCGATCTCCTCGCCTATCTCCTCCAGCCCCCGCACGATGGCCTCGCCGTCCTCCTCTGGGATGATGCCCTGCTTGGCCAGCATGCGGGCGTGGGCGATAGAGCCGGCGACGTCGTACCTGCCCAGCCGCCGGTCAATGTCGATCGAAGCGGTGAACGCCTCCGCCTGCTGGTCGGTGGCCTTGCCGAAGCGGGCAGCCCAGACCTTGGAGCGCTTCTTCTTAGCCATGATTAAGGATGGGCAACTGGGTCAAATCCCAGAGCTTGTCGATGATGTAGTCGGGCGCGATCTCGCCCTCCACGTCCACCTTGTCGGCGCCGACTTCCGTCGGCTCGTCCAGCGGCGGGCGCTTCCAGACAGCGATCATGCCCATGCCCTTGGCTCCGGCCACGTCGCAGCGCAGGGAGTCGCCCACCATCATCGTCTCTCCGGGCTCGACCGCCAGCGCATCCAGGGCGTGCTGGAAGATCTCGGGGTGCGGTTTTAGATAGCCCACGTTCGAGGAGATGGTCACCACCTGGAGATAGGGTTCGAGGCCGTACTCCTCCAGCTCGGCCATAAAGCGCGGCCCGCCGTAGGCGCGGTCGGTGACGGCACCCACCTTGAAGCCCTGCTCCCGCAGCCAGCGCAGCGTGTCGAGGGCGCCGGGGAAGAGGGTGCGGCCGAAGAACTGGCCGCCCAGGTTCCAGGTGTCCCACAGCTCCTCCGTCTGACGAGCGTTGATGGTCAGCCCGAAACGAGCGGCCACCTCGCGGCAGAGGGCCGGATAGTCGGGGCTGACCAGGTCGGTCTGATAGGCCCTCTCCGTCTCCTCCTCGACGGCGATACGGATCTCGCGGCCCAGGAAGAAGAGGGGGCCATCGGGCTCGATGCCCCAGCGGCGCAGCAGGTCGGACACGCGCCGCACGGTCTCCTCTATCGTAACGATGCGCGGCGGCATGTTGGGGAAGTGCCACAGCGTATCACCGAGGTCAAAGAGGACTGCCTTAATAATCATAGCTGAAACTACCGCTCGCCTACTCCTCCGCCAGCATCTGGGTCTGCGCCTGCACTCGCACCGGCAGCCCCCAGATGTGGATGAAGCCCGGCGCTGCGCTCTGGTCGTACACGTCACCCTTATCATACGTGGCCAGCGAGAAGTCATACAAGCTCTTGGGCGACTTGCGCCCCACCACCATCGCCGTCCCTTTGTGCAGCCGCAGCCGTATCGTGCCGGTCACGTGGCGCTGGGTGCTCTGGACGTAGGCCGCCAGGTCCTGATGGTGGACGGTGAACCACAGGCCGTTGTAGATCAGGTCGGCGTACTCCTGGGCAATGCGCTCCTTGAGGCGCACCTGCTCCTTGGACAGAGTCATCTGCTCCAGGCCCTCGTGCGCCCGCAGCAGGGCCACCGCCGCCGGCGCCTCGTATATCTCCCGCGACTTGATGCCCACCAGTCGATTCTCCATAAGGTCGATGCGCCCCACGCCGTGCTCGCCGGCCTGCTCGTGCAGGCGGCTTACCAGCGACACGGGGTCGAGCTCGCGCCCGTCCAGGGCCACGGGCATCCCCTTCTCGAAGCCGATCTCTACGTAGCCCGGCTTGTCGGGCGCCTCGGCCACCGATTTCGTCCACTGGAACACGTCCGCCGGCGGCTCGACCCAGGGGTCCTCTAGCACGCCACACTCGATGCTGCGCCCCCACAGGTTCTCGTCAGTGGAGTAGGGACTCTCCTTGGTTACCGGCACTGGGATGTTGTGCTTCTCCACATAGGCGATCTCCTCATCGCGGGTCATCCCCCACTCCCGCACCGGCGCGACGATGCGCAGGTCGGGCGCCAGCGCCTGCACGCTGACGTCGAAGCGCACCTGGTCGTTCCCCTTGCCGGTCGAGCCGTGAGCTACCGCCGTCGCCCCCTCCTCGCGCGCGGTCTCCACCAGGCACTTGGCAATCAGCGGCCGCCCAAGGGCTGTGGCCAAGGGGTATTGCCCTTCGTAGACGGCGCCAGCGGCCAGAGCAGGAAAGGCGAAGTGACGGATGAACGTCTCCTGAGCCTCGGCCCAGCGGAAAGCGACGCCCCCCGCCGCCAACGCTCGGCTCTGCAGCGTCTCGCGGTCCCTCTGCATGCCCACATCCACAGTGAGGCAAACGACATCGTAGCCCCGCTCGTCCTTCAGCCAGCGCACGGCCGCGCAGGTGTCGAGGCCACCGGAATAGGCAAGAATAAGCTTCTCGGCCATTTCTACTCCCTCTCCCCTTTCTCCAGCTTCCCTAGCACCTTATCCACGATCTCAACCGCCCGATCCAGTTCCACCTCGCTCACCACCAGAGGCGGCATGAGGCGCAGGGCGGTGGGCTTCACGTTGTTAGCGATGAGACCCTCCTTCAGGCACATCCCGACGGCTTGTTCGGCCAGCTCGCCGTCCAGCTCGATGGCCCACAACAGACCGCGACCGCGCACCTCCGTGACCATGGGATGGCGGTCGGCCAGGCTGCGCAGGCGGCGCTCCAGGTGCTGGCCCTTCTTTGCCACCTGGCCGGGGATGTCATTATCGACAACGTACTTTAGCACGGAATAGCCGACGTGCGTGCACAGGGGGTTGCCCCCGAACGTGCTGCCGTGGTCGCCCGGGGCGAACACGGCGCAGTGCTCCTTGGCCAGGAAAGCGCCAATGGGCACGCCGCCGGCCAGGCCCTTGGCCAAGGTCATGATATCAGGCTCGGCACCGTACTGCTGATAGGCGAACAGGCTGCCCGTGCGGCCGATGCCCGTCTGGATCTCGTCTAGGATCAGCAGGATGCCGGCCTCGTCGCACCAGGCCCGCAGCCGGCACAGGTAGTCATCGCTGGGGACGTTGACGCCACCCTCGCCCTGGATGGGCTCCACAAGGACGGCGCAGGTCTTGGCACTCGTCACCTTGCGGATGGCTTCCACGTCATCGAAGGGCACGTGGACGAAGCCCGGAGGCAGGGGCAGATAGGGCAGCTTATACTTCTCAGTACCGCTGGCAGTAAGGGTGGCCAACGTCCGTCCGTGGAAGGCGTTGTCGGTGCAGATGACCTCGTAGGCACCGTCCCGTTTCTCTTTGCCCCACTTGCGGGCCAGCTTGACAGCCCCCTCGATAGCCTCGGCGCCGCTGTTGCAGAAGAAGACGCGATCCAGGCAGCTATTCTCGACCAGAAGCTGAGCCAAGCGAAGCTGGGGGACGCTGTACACGAGGTTAGAGACCTGCATGAGGGTGCTGGCCTGCTCGGCCAGAGCCGATACCACCACCGGATGGCAGTGGCCCAGGCTCACAACGGCGAGGCCCGCCACGAAGTCCAGATACTCTCTCCCCTGGTCGTCCCAGACGCGCACGCCCTGGCCCCGCACCAGGGTGATCGGCTGGCGCTTGAAGGTCGAGAAGTGGTAGCGGCTCTCCAGTTGCTGCCAGTCGGTCATGACTCCTCCCCACTCCCACCGATCGTCGTTCCCACGAACTGCCCTTGCTGAACCGCCGCCAGGAGCGCATGCGGCTGGCGACCGTCGATGACGGCCGTGCGCGTGCCGCCTTCACAGGCCCGCAGGCAGGCCTCCACCTTGGGGATCATACCGCCGGAGACCGTCTCCTGGTCGATGAGGGCCGTCGCCTCCTGACACGACAGATGGGCCAGCGAGGCGCCATCGCTGCCGCTGACGCCCGCCACGTCGGTCAGGAAGACCAGCCAGCGGGCTGCCAGCGCGAAGGCCACCTCGCCCGCCACCGTATCGGCGTTGATGTTCAAGATCTGGCTCTGCAGTCTCTGGTCCTTCCACAAGAGGCCCAACGGCGCGACGACGGGCAGGTAGCCCGCATCGAACAGCCGCACAAGCATATCGCTGTCCACCCACTCGATCTCGCCAACGTACCCCAGCTCGGGGTCTAGCTGGCGAACGCGAATCAGGCCTCCGTCAGCCCCCGAAAGGCCGATGGTCTGGCCGCCCAGAGCGCCGATGGCCGCCACCAACTCCTTGTTGATGAGGCCAGCCAGCACCGCCACCACCACTCGCAGGGACTCAGCATCGGTCACGCGCAGGCCGCGCACGAAACGAGTGGGCGTATCGAGAGAATCCAGCCACTCGCCTATGGTAGCGCCGCCGCCGTGCACCACAACCGGGCGCCAGCCTTCCCTCTGGAGCGCCACGATGTCCTCCAGAGTGGTGTCGTGGCTGCCCAGGGTGCTGCCACCAATCTTGACCACAATGACCGGCGATTCGCTCATCTCACGTTGTGTAGGCGCTGTTCAGGCGCACGTACTCCTCGGTGATGTCACAGCCCCAGGCGGTGGCCGCGCCGTCCCCCAGACCCAGGTCCAGCCGAAGGTCCACCTCCGCCCCTGCAAGCGCAGCGCGAGCCGCTCTCTCGTCGTGATCCAGGACCCGGCCCCGACGATACAGGCAGACGTCGCTCAGGTAGAGAGTCGCCTTGTCCTCAGCCATATCGGCCCCGCTGCCGCCCAGAGCAGCCAGGATGCGTCCCCAGTTGATGTCCTCCCCGTAGATCGCCGTCTTGACCAGCAGCGAGCCGGCCACTCCCCGAGCCGCCCGCCGGGCGTCGGCTTCGCTGGCCGCCCCTTCCACCCGCACCTCGATGAGCTTGGTAGCCCCCTCACCGTCGCGGCAGATGGCCTTGGCCAGATCAGTGCAAACCTGAGTCAGGGCTTCGCAGAAAGGCGCCGCCGCCGGATGCTCAGCATCGAGCGGCTCCCCTGCCGCCAAGCCGTTGGCCAGCACCGCCACCATGTCGTTGGTGCTGATATCCCCATCGACGGTGATCATGTTGAAGGAGGCATCCACCGCCTGGCGCAGAGCGGCGTCCAGAAAGTCCCCGCGAACGGGCGCATCAGTAGTCAAGAAACACAGCATCGTGGCCAGATCGGGATGGATCATCCCCGCTCCTTTGGCCACCCCACCCACACTGTACCGGCGCCCCTGGCAGTCGAAGCGAACGGCTAACTGCTTGGGCACCGTATCGGTGGTCATGATAGCCAGAGCCAGATCGTCGCTTCCCTTGCTCGAAAGCACGATATCACCGATGGCCCCGCGAACCCGCTCCATGGGCATGCAATTGCCGATCACGCCGGTGCTGGCGACCAGCACGTCCTCGGGCTGGATGCCCAGCTTGACAGCCGTCAGTTCAGCCATCTCATAGGCCTCCCGCAGGCCCTCCTCGCCCGTGCAGGCGTTGGCGCAACCGCTGTTGGCCACGATGGCCTGAACCCGCCCGTCGGCCAGGTGT
Organism: Dehalococcoidia bacterium; assembly: GCA_020356025.1. Taxonomy (GTDB): domain Bacteria; phylum Chloroflexota; class Dehalococcoidia; order SM23-28-2; family SM23-28-2; genus SM23-28-2. The sequence goes on from CP070630.1 coordinate 988,743, forward strand.
TTCTGACAGACGAGAATGGGCGCTGCCTTCACCCGATTGCCGGTGAAAACGCCAGCCGCCGAGCAGGCCTGCTCGGAATGAAGGATGCCCAGGTCCAGCTTGTCGACGTCCTCCCTGATGCCCGCGCGGACGGCGCCGGCCAGAAAGCCGGGAACACTGGTGACGCTCCCCTGGGGAATGGCTACGATCTCTGAACTCATCGTCGAGAGGCCCAGTTGCCTCACGGGTAAACTGCGGGCAGGTCGAGGCCGGCGGCCTCGGGGAAGCCCAGCATCAGGTTCATGTTCTGGATAGCCTGGCCAGCCGCCCCCTTCACCAAATTGTCGATGCAACTCACCACTACCAGACGGCCCGCTCGCGTGTCCACAGTGGGATAGACCAGGCAAAGGTTATTGCCCCAGGTGTGCTTGGTCTGGGGCGGCTCGGCTGTCACCCGCACGAAGGGCTCGCCGCCGTAGAAATCCTCGTACAGTTGATGCACCTCGGCTTTTGTCACCGTTTGCCCGTCGACAAGGGGCGCGTAGCAGGTGGTGAGGATGCCGCGCGTCATCGGCACCAGATGCGGCTGAAAGGTGACCCGCACCGACTCCTCGGCCCTCGACCACAGCTGCCCCAGCTCCTGGACTATCTCCGGCAAATGGCGATGGCCTTCCATAGCGTAGGCAGCCACGCTCTCGTTGGCCTCGGCGTAGTGATAGCTGAGCCCCAGGCTACGGCCCGCTCCCGACACGCCCGACTTCGCGTCGATCACGACATCAGGCTCGATGATGCCGCCCTTGGCCGCTGGCGCCAGGGCCAGCAGCGCCCCCGTCGGGTAGCAGCCGGGGTTCGCCACCAGCCGCGCCTCCCGAACGGCCGGCCGCTTCAGCTCCGTCAGGCCGTACACGGCCTCCGCCAGCAGTTCCGACGCTGGGTGGGCTACGCCGTACCAGCGCTCGTACTCGGCAGCGTCGCTCAGGCGGAAGTCAGCGCTTATGTCGACCAGCCGCCGTCCCTTACGCACCAGCGGAGCCACCGCCTCCGCGCTGGCTCCGTGGGGCAGGGCGGAGAACGCGAAGTCCACATCGTCCAGCTCACTGCTGACCTTCAGCTCCAGCGGCCACAGGTGAGGGAAAACCTCCGCCAGCGCCTTGCCCGCCGCGCTGCGCCCGCTAACTGACGTGACCTTCGCCTCCGGGTGCATGTAGAGGAGGCGAGCTAGCTCGGCGCCGGCGTAGCCGGTCACATTGATGATGCCAACCCTGATCAATTTGCTCCCTTTTGCGGCATTGGATGGCTTAGTATACACAGGAGCGATACGTGCGGGCAAGAAGAGAAACGCGCGCTTGCCGTCGTCGCCGCGTGGACGTAGGATGAAGCGGCCGAGGAGGTGCAACAATGGATGAGCTATCCCGCCAAGTCCTCAAGCAGGCCATCAATATCAGCGATGAAGACCTCGAAAGGCTTGGCCCGGGGCTGAGGAAGCTTGTCTCCGATCTGCCCACGAAGACGAAATGGAAGATAATCGCCGAGGTGACGGAATCGAAATACTGCTTTGCCGGGCTCAAGCCAGGCGACAAGTTCGTCTTCAACTACCCCGTGCTCAACCTCGCTGAAAGTACGGCCACTCCCTGCGTCCCGGCCATTGCCGCACTGGCCAACCATCTCCCGCTCATGGTCGACCGGGTGGCTGAAGGCGTTGACCCCAACGACTCGATCCGTGCCGGCCAGCAGTTTGAATGCCCGGACGTGGGCCTGGAGCACGGAGGCCTGGGAAAGGTCTGGTTCAAGCTGTACGCCGAAAAGGCTGAGTAGGCTCCTCTGGCTCGCCGCTGCTTAGAAATGAAGAGGGCCTTGATCGAGCCGGCGGCCTACCGTCCCCCTACCGGGCGAACCTGTACAGCCCCTGCGCGCGCGCCAGCTCCAGCGCCGCCTGGTACTCCTCGACGCTGGGCCGCCGCGATAGCTCCGGGTAGTTGTAGGCCTTGTTCTCCGGCCGGTACTGAGCCATCACGTTCACGTAGGAGTCAACCGATAGCTCCTGCGCGATGAAGCGCATCACCTCGGCCGTCCCCGCCAGATCCTGTGGCAGAACCAGGTGGCGGATGATCAGCCCCCGCACAGCCACACCGTCCTCGCTGACCAGGTCGCCCGCCTGGCGGTGCATCTCCTTCAGCGCCGCCTGCGCGACCGGATAGTAGTCCTTCACCAGCGAGTACTTGCGGGCGAACTCTTCGTCCGCGTACTTGATGTCCGGCATGTAGATATCGAAGATGCCGTCCAGCAGGCGCAGGGCCTCCAGGGAGTCGTAGCCGCCGCTGTTGTACACCAGCGGCAGGCTCAGGCCCCCCTCGATGGCATAGGGCAGGGCGACAAGGATCTGGGGCACGTAGATGCTGGGCGACACGAAGTTGATGTTGTGGCAGCCCAGGGCCTGAAGCCTGAGCATCGCCCCCGCCAGTTGCCCGTCCGTCAGCTCGCGGCCCCAGCGGGCCTGAGAGATCTCCCAGTTCTGGCAGAAGACGCAGGCCAGATTGCAGGACGACAAAAAGATCGTCCCCGAGCCGCCGACTCCCACCAGCGGCGGTTCCTCGCCAAAGTGAGGGCTGAACGACGACACCAACGCCCGAACGCCCACCCGACAGAAGCCCCGCTTGTCGTCCTGGCGACGATCCACCTTACAGTGCCTGGGGCAGACGCGACAGGGGCTGGTCATCAGCTCCCAGGCCTGCTTGCTGCGCCGGCGTAACTCCTCGGGCGGAAGCTTCAGGTAGGACGGCTTGGGCAGGATGGTTCTTCTCATCAAACCCAATATAGCATCTGCCACCACCTCAGAGGAGCGCTGAAGGGCAGTCGAAGGCCAGCACGCACTCGTGGCACAGCGGCCTCTGAGCCTTGCAGATGCGCCGCCCGTGCTTGATCAGGCTCATGTGAAAGGGGTAGACCTCGTCGGGGGCCAGCATGCCCTCCAGCAGGCCGTGCGCTTCCGCCGCACCCACCCTCGCTGGCACCAGCCCCAGGCGCTTCGCCACACGATAGACGTGAGTGTCCACCGGCAGGGCCGGGCGGCCCAGAGCGAACAGAAGGACGCAGGCGGCGGTCTTGGGCCCCACGCCCGGCAGCGAGCGCAGCCACCCCTTCGCCTCCTCCAGAGGCATCTCCGCCAGGAAGAACAGGTCGAAGGAGCCCACGCGGCCCCACACCTCCTCCGCGATCGCCTTGATACGAGGCGCCTTGACGCGAGCCAGACCGCCCACCCGGATGGCCTCCGCGATGGCGAGCGGGTCGGCTCCCAGGAGCGCCTCCCAGGTGGGGAAGTGACCCTGCAACCGAGCGAAGGCGCGGCCGGAGTTGGTGTCGGAGGTGTTCTGCGAGAGGATGGTGCGGACGAGTTCGCTCATGGGATCGCTGCGGGGCCGCCAGCGAAGCTCCCCATACTCCTGGCGCAGAAGGTCGATTATCTCCCTGGGCGTCAGCACCGAAGCCCTCGAACCGATTCTAGCACAGCGGCCCTTGTGATAGCCGAAAGAGGGGCCGTATACTGATCTTGCGTTTGCATCGAGGGGAGGTCTATGACCAGGAAAGAGATCCGCCTGACGGAGCTCGCCTCCTGCGCGGGTTGAGCTGGCAAGGCAGGGCCGGAGGCCCTGGCGCAGGTCTTGCGCCAGCTCAATAACGTGCTCGCTGGCGTCCACTGGCCCAACCTGCTGGTAGGCCTGGATGCCCGCGATGACGCCACCGTCTATCGTCTGAACGACGAGCAGGCGGTGGTGCTAACGGTGGATTTTTTTGCTCCTTTGGTCGATGATCCCTACTCCTACGGCGCCATCGCCGCCGCCAACGCCATGAGCGACGTCTATGCCATGGGCGGCGAGGTGCTCCTGGCCCTCAATGTGGCCGCCTTCCCCGAGGACCTGGATCAGGACATCGTGGCCGAAATCCTCCGCGGCGGCGCCGACAAGGTACTCGAGGCTGGCGGCATCATCGCCGGCGGCCACACCATGATCGACAAGGAACCCAAGTACGGCCTGTGCGTTCTGGGCCTCGTCCACCCCCAGCGGGTCTTCGCCAAGGACGGCGCCCGCCCCGGCGATGCCCTTTACCTCAGCAAGAAGCTGGGTACAGGCATCGTCACCACCGCTGCTATGATGGACATGGCGGCCCCTCGCCACCTGAAGGCGGCCATCGCGAGCATGGCTCGCCTCAACCGCCGCCCCTCTCATATCGTGCGTGAGGTGGGAGCCCACGCCCTCACAGATGTCACCGGCTTCGGCCTGCTGGGCCACGCCTCCGAGATGGCCGAGGACAGCGGCGTCGCCTTTCGCATCGAGGCGAGCCGCGTCCCCATCCTGGGAGGCGCGCTGGAGTACGCCGCTCAGGGCGCCATCAGCGGCGGCGAGTCACGCAATCGCCATGCCTGGCAGGAGAACACGACCTTTCAGGACGGCATCTCCGACGAGCTGACCTCCGTTCTCTTCGACCCCCAGACGTCTGGCGGTCTCCTTATCGCCGCCTCGCAGGAGCAGGGACCAGAGCTGGAACGGCAGTTCTCCCAGAGCCATTTTGGCCTCTGGCGCATCGGCGAGGTGATCGAAGGACAGGGCATAGTGGTGGTGAGCAACAAGGAGTGACCTGATCTCGTTCAGAAACAGAGGTGACACCCGGAACAGGGTCACCAATGTACTGGGACGAGTACAGACGGCCTCACCTCCTGCAGACCATCACCAAGCTCTACGAGCTGCGAGAGAAGACGCGCAGGAAGCAGGACTAGGCTTCGCTAGGGCGTTGACAAAGCTCGTGCTTTATGTACAGTGAGGGCGCGTGAAGGAGGGATTCTGCTATGAAGCGCTTTGCAGGACAATCGCCCGGCTCATCGAGATGGCGGCTGGTTGTACCCGCGGCTGTGGCTGTTGTCCTCCTTGCCGTGGGCATTGCCTTCGGCGCCTACTTCGTCACCGAGACCATCGACGGCACCAGCGTGGCCCAGGAGGCTGACCAGCCGACCGCCGCAGCGGCAACGGCAGACTCCTCGCCCGCGGCCGCGGCCACGCCTGAGCCCAGCCCTGAGCCGGCTACAGCCCCGACTGTCACGCAGCCGACGCGGGGGGCACTGGGCTGCGTGGACTGCTGGGTTAAGGGCGGCCAGGCGCTAAGGGTAACCGCGGAGGACATCCAGCTCGGCCCGGACAACAAGTATTATGTCGCTGACCGAGGAGATGGGTGCGCCTACCGAGAGGATATGAGGGGAGTGTGGGAGCTAGGCGTGGAGGAAGTGATCCTGCGCGCTCCTGGTTGCGAAGTCTTCTGGATCTACGTCCCGGCGACGGGCGAAGTAAAGCCAGTGACCCCCTGAGAGGGCGCGCTGAATGGCCCTGCGAATTCGGCGCCTCATTCCGCTTGTGGCCGTCCTGATAGCTTTGGCTAGCGCTCAGCCGGCCGCTGCCGAGCCATGCAACACTGAGGACGGTAATATACCGTACTGCGTGAACTACAACGGGGTAGGGTACGGGGAGATCAGCGTCTGCAACCAAGCCGACAACGTGGAGCCCGACGCTGTTCTGTACGGCATGGACGCCTGGAACAACATCATCGGCAAGACCCTGTTCACCAGCGGCTGCCCTCCTTACACGGGCATTGTCATTGTCGACCGCGAGGAAGGCTTCTGCGGCGACGGCTGAACCTGTGCGGACTATCCATATCAGCAATACCCGCTTCTCCTTAAGATATACGTGACGCCGATAGTAAGCACGGTCGGCCCTGCTCTCCAAAGGTCCGTCATCGGCCACGAGATGGGCCACAATTTGGGCTTCGCCCACTGGGACTCCTGAAACTCCATCATGCATGAGGACTGCCTGGCTTTCACCGACCCAACAGCGGTAGACGCGGAAAACTACGAGAAGGCCTACTCGGTCGAGGCCGTAACGGACCTCGCTGGCTCCTCTCCCTCGCCCGGGACCGTGTCGCTGAGCTGGAACCCCGTCAACTCCGCCGACGAGGAGCTCTGCAACGAGAGAGAATTCCAGGTGTGGCGACGGAAGTGGGGTGGCGGCTGGGATTACGCAGCCACGGCCGGCCAGAATTCTACCGGCGTCGAATTTGGCGACCAGCCGTCCGGAACGCAGACATACGACGTATTCAGCATGACCCTGGCTTTCCCTTATTCGTTTGGGGGCTACGCGACCCAATCCGTAGACGTACAGATGAGTGATCCGCAGTGCTACTTCGCCGGCATCACCAGGTTCCCGAACTATTGCGGTAGCCGAGACCTCTGGGTCTTGAGATACCTCTGCTACACCCCGGAGAAAGGCTGGTACTACGTCAACTACAGGTACTGCTTCTAGAGGAATGCCGCCCGCGTGTGCAAGAGGCGGCGCTCGCCCTGCCGCCGCGACCTCCGAGCAGAGGCCTTCCCCGCTACCTCCGCCGCCGGCGGCGGTCACGGTCAGGCCGCCATCCCTTCCCTTAGCAGGGCGACCATCCCCATCGCTCCAGCGTAGTCGCCCAACTCGGCCAGCTTCATCTGTACCGCCTCCAGAGCCTCCGGCATCGCCCGAGCCTCCATCTCCGCCCTGGCGGGCGCCAGCAGGAGATCGCCCACCTTGACCAGGCCACCGCCGATGATGATGATCTGCGGGTTGAAGATATTCACGTAGCTAGCGAAGCCGATGCCCAGGTAGTATCCCGCGCGCCGGATGATGCCTCGGCATGCCATGTCACCCTGACCAGCAGCCTGAGCGACGGTCGCAGCCGTGAGTTTTCCTTGCTCCTGAGCCAGCTCAGCCAACAGGGCCGAACCCCCCTGAGCGACAAGCTCCTCCCCACGAGCGGCGATGGCCGTGCCGGAAGCCAGAGCCTCCAGACAACCCTGATTGCCACAGCCGCACACAGGGCCACGGGGGTCGATGGTCATGTGGCCGAGCTCGCCCGCGACTCCCGTTGCCCCCCGGTACAGCCTTTCATCGATGATGAACCCACCCCCAATACCCGTACTTACCGTGAAGTAGATCAGGTGGCGACAGCCGCGGCCCGCCCCATAGACGTGCTCGCCCACGGCGGCCGCGTTGGCATCGTTCTCCAGGCGGGTGACCACGTCCAGCCTCTCCTCAACGTATCGACAGATCGGAACATCCCGCCAGCCGGGCAGGTTGGGAGCGCTACAGATCACGCCGGCCTCGATGTCGCAGGGGCCGGGGGAGCATATGCCCACCGCCGCCAGATCGCCCTGCTGGAGACCCGCATTCGCCAAGGCCGTCTCCAGGGAGTCCACGACCCGCTCCAGCACCAGCTCCGGCCCTTCTTCGGCGCTGGTGGATCGCCTATCCTCCCCCACACGGCGGCCATCGCCCTCGGCGATGACTGAAAGGATCTTGCTGCCGCCCAGGTCCACCGCCCCCAGGTATTTCTTCCTCCGCGGTGCTCCTGTCATACTCACTCCGAGCGTCAATGAGGCCGGTTTGGCCGGCCCCATTCACATTCTACCCCATCTGGCACGCTTGACTAGTACATCTCAGAGGGCATCTGTGGCTGCGCCTGCTCCTTCTTCTCTGGGACCTCTGCTACCAGGCAGTTGGTGGTCAGCACCATGGATGCGATGCTCACGGCGTTCTCCAGGGCAGCCCGGCTCACATTGGCCGGGTCGACGATGCCACGCTCGATCATGTTGCAGTACTGGTCGCGTTCGGCGTCGTAGCCCTCCTTCTCGGGGAGAGTCCTCACCTGGTTGACGACGACCGAGCCATCCTGGCCAGCGTTGGCCGCGATGCGCCGGGTGGGCTCCTCCAGAGCGCGGCGCAGGATGTTAATGCCGGTAATCTCGTCGCCCTCCGGCTTCAACTCATCCAGGGCCGCCTGAGCGTTGAGGTAGACAACGCCGCCGCCAGCCACCAGCCCTTCGTCGACAGCGGCGCGGGTAGCCGAAACGGCGTCCTCCACCCGATGCTTCTTCTCCTTGAGCTCCGGCTCGGTGGCGGCACCTACCTTGATCACCGCTACCTTGCCCGCCAGCTTGCCCAAGCGCTCCTGCAGCTTCTCTCGATCCCAATCGGAGGTCGTCAGCTCGATGGCCGTCTTCACCGCCTTGACCTGGCCCTCGATGGTCTCAGGGTCGCCCCTGCCCTCGATGGTGGTGGTAGCTTCCTTGGCCACCACCACCCGGCGTGCACGGCCCGTGTCGGCGATGTTCACGGCGTCGAGGCGACGCCCCACCTCCTCGCTGATCACCTGAGCGCCGGTGACGGCAGCGATGTCGCTCAGATTGTCCTTGCGCCGGTCGCCGAAGCCCGGCGCCTTGACGGCGCAAGCGTTGAGGGTGCCCCGCAGCTTGTTCACCGCCAGGGTGGCCAGCGCCTCGCCGTCACAGTCCTCACAGATGACCAGCAGGTCCTTAGTGCCCGCCTCCACCAGCTTTTCCAGCACTGGCAGGATCTCGTTCACCGCCGATATCTAGTTGTCGGTGATGAGGATGTAGGGTTCCTCGATGACTGCTTCCATGCGCTCGGGGTTGGTGATGAAGTAGGGGCTGATGTAACCGCGGTCGAAGGCCATCCCTTCCACGTACTCCACCTCGGTGGCGATGCCCTTGGACTCTTCGACGCTAATGACGCCGTCCTTGCCCACCCTGTCCATCACCTCACCGATGAGGTTGCCGATGGACTCATCCATGGCCGAGATGACAGCGATCTGAGCCATCTGCTGGCGAGTCTCGACCGGGATGGAGCTTCTCTTGATCGCCTCCAACGCCGCCTCGCAAGCCTTCTCGATACCTCGTTTGATAGCCACAGGATTCGCACCGGCGGTCACGTTCTTGAGCCCTTCCTGAACGATGGACTGAGCGAGAACAGTGGCGCTGGTGGTGCCGTCGCCAGCGATGTCGTTGGTCTTGGCGGCCACCTCCCGCGCAAGCTGGGCGCCGATGTTCTCGAAGGGATCCTCCAGCTCAATGTCCTTGGCAATGGTCACGCCATCGTTGGTGATGGTTGGCGAGCCGAACTTCTTCTCCAGGACTACGTTGCGGCCCTTGGGACCCAGGGTTATCCTCACGGCATCGGCCAGGGCATCCACCCCATTCTTCAGGGCGTGCCGCGCTGCCTCGTCGAACAGCAGTTGCTTTGCCATCTGTCTCCCCCCTCGTTGGAAGCCATTAGCACTCCAGAGGTAAGAGTGCGAATCATATTTTTAGCCCAGACAGGCGGAACATGCAAGAGGTTCTGAGGAATCACCAGCACTAAGAATCGGCAAATATCTTCCCTTAGCACTCCAGCGGCCTCTGTTTCCCAGCCTCTGCTTATGTCGCCTTGCGTCCCTCCTCGCTCCAGAGGTATGCTTTGCCTGACATCCGATGGAAAACCCAGGCGAGCAGGCATCGACTACTGCCCGGCCTTCGTCCGGCGCTCCCCAACCGCAGACCTTGCGGGAGAAGCTGGCGGCTGGCCGCTTCGTGGTGAGCGTGGAGGTGGACCCGCCCCACGGCCTTGTCCCGGGCCGAGCTTTGGCCGGAGCGTCCCTGCTCCAACGGGCCAACGTCGACTGCATCAACGTTGGCGACAGCCCGCTGGCCCGCGTCCGCATGAGCCCGGTAGCCATGGCGGTCTTCCTCCAGCAGGAACTGGGAGTGGAGACCATCGTTCACTACACCACCCGCGACCGCAACCTCATCGCCATCCATTCCGACCTAGTGGGAGGCCATGTGCTAGGCGTGCGCAACATCCTCTGCCTACGGGGCGACCCGCCGGCGCTGGGTGGCCACACCGATGTCGTGGCCGTCTGGGATGTCGGCTCCGTGCAGCTCATCCGTATCCTCAGGATGCTCAACGATGGCGTCGACTGGACCGGCAAGTCCGTCGGCCCGTCAGCCTCCTTCTTCATCGGCGGCTCCGCCAACCCCAACACCGATGAGACCAAGGCAGAGCTCAATCTCATGCGACGCAAAGTGGAGGCGGGCGCTCACTTCTTCATGACCCAAGTGGTCTACGACCCCGAACGCCTGGAGCGCTTCCTGGAGCGAACGGCCAAGTTCAAGCTGCCCATCATTGTGGGCATCCTACCCATACTGAGTCAGCGCCAAGCCGAGTTCCTCCACCACCAGGCGCCGGGCATCACCCTCCCCGAAGACGCCCTTGAGCGCTTGCGCCGCGCTGGCGAGGATGGGGTGGCAGCCGAGGGCCTTGCCATCGCCCGCGACATCCTGGCGGTAGCCAGAGCCAAGGCGGCAGGCGTCTACATCGTTCCCTCTTTCGGCCGCTACGAACCCCTGGTCGAGCTCGTGGCCGAAGCCAAGCGCTAGCGGCTCGCGAGATGACGTCCTTCCCCCTGTACACTCGCTATCCTCAACTGGCGGCGTCGCTGCCGCGACTGCCGCTTTCCCAGGGCCCCAGCCCGGTGGCGGAGCTGGCCCAACTTGGCGGCAAGACCGTCTGGATCAAGAACGACGGCCTCTACGGCACCGTCTACGGCGGCAACAAGCCGCGCAAGCTGGAGTTCATCCTCCCCGACATCCGAAGGACGGGAGCTCGCACCATCGTCACGTTTGGTGCCCTGGGCACCCACCACGGCCTGGCCACCGCCCTCTACGGACGCGAGCACGATCTGCGGACCGTCTTGCTGCTGATAGACCAGCCGGTGAACGATGCGATTCGACGGCAGCTTTGCTGGCTTCACCAAGCCGGAGCCATCCTGCATTACACCGCCACCGCCCGGCGAACAAGGTTGCTCGCGCCCCTCATTCTTCTGCGCTACACCGACTGGCGACGGCGCAAGCTGCCCTATCTCCTGCAGCCAGGCGCCTCTACCCCCCTCGCTACCCTGGGGTACGTTAACGCAGCATTGGAGCTGGCCGAACAGGTGGCGGCCAAAGAACTGCCGGAGCCAGAGACGATTGTAGTGGCTCTGGGCTCGGGCGGCACCGCGGCTGGCCTGCTGCTGGGGCTGCGGCTGGCAGGCCTGAACAGCCGTCTGCTGGCGGTGCTGGTGAGCGATGTCCTGCCCCTGAGCCCAGCGACGGTGGCCCGCCTGGCCAACGCTACCGCCGAACTCATGCGCCGGCGAGGAGCAGACCTGTCACTCACCAAGATCGAGCCCGCTGCAATCACAGTGCTCACTGACTGGCTCGGCGACGGCTACGGCCACACAACGCCCGAGGCAGAGCGGGCACAAGCGCTGCTCCAGGAAAGCGAGGGCCTGGCCCTCGATCTCACCTACACCGCCAAGACGATGGCCTCCCTCCTGGCGCTGCTGGAAGACGGCCGCCTGGGCAAAGGCCCGACGCTCTACTGGCACACCTACAATGCCTTGCCTCAGCCGCTACCCCAGCCCGAGCCGGACGACTACCGACGGCTGCCCCAAGCGTTCCATCGCTTCTTCGAGACGGAAGTCTAGAGCAGGAAAGCGGCCTCTTAAGCTAGTGCGGGTGTCAGACAGCGCGGCTGGGCGTCCCACAGAGAAAGCTGAATGGGATCGAGGTCCTGAACCATCGTCGGGCGATCCGCCAGAGCACGGTTGCCCAAATAGCGGCCGTCCAGAAGAAGGAACTGACGAGCCCGCTTGGTCGCTACACCGAGGCGGGACAGCTCCTTCAGGTCGCGGAAAGTGCAAGTGGCGCGTAGAGCCACAATACGGCGAGCGCTCACCGGGCCGATGCCCGGCACCCGCAGCAGCTGCTCGTAGCTGGCTCGATTCACCTCCAGCGGGAAGCGCTCGGGGTGGAGCAAGGCCCAGGCCGCCTTGGGGTCCAGATCTGCGGGCAGCGACCCCCACTCGTCGAAGGGCACCTCCCCGAAGCGAAAACCGTAAAAGCGCAGCAGCCAGTCGGCCTGATAGAGCCGATGCTGGCGCAGGGCTGAGGCTGGCGGCGCCAGCTCTTCCCCGTACACCGGCTGGTAGCCGCTGTAGTAGACGCGGCGCATCGCCAATCGATCGTAGAGGTTCTGAGAAGTCTGCAGCACCTCCCGGTCGCTCTCACCGGCGGCGCCCACCACCATCTGGGTGATCTGGCCAGCCCGCAGCAGGCCGGGGTAGCGCTGCTGTAGGCGTCGCACCTCCTCCATTAGGGGGATAATCGCCTCGTACCTCTTGCTGGGCGCTATACGGGCGAGATAGCCAGGCGCGGCCGCCTCGATGTTCACCGATACGCGATCGGCCAGGGCCACCGCCCGCTCAATGTAGTCGGCTGGCTGGCCAGGCATGATCTTCAAATGAATGTAGCCGGAGAACTGCTCCCGCAGGCGCAGGATCTCTACTGTGATAAGCATCCGCTCGGCGGTCTTGGCGGCGCCGCAGGCCACTCCGGAGCTGAGGAAGAGGCCGCGCACCAGCCCGCGAGCCCGCATCTGCTTGAAGGTCTTCGCCAGCTCCTCGGGCTGGAAAGAGGTGCGGCGCACCTGGCGATGACAGTTGATGGAGCAGTAGCGGCAGTCATTCTCACAGACGTTGTTCATGAGCACACGCAGCAGTGGAACACACCGGCCGCCGCCAGCCGCCGCGTAGAAGACGCCAGCGCCCCCCGGCGCCTGACGCATCTGGGGCGGGCGAGCGGACCTCGACGTGCCATCGGCATCGTAGAGAGCGTCGTACCCCCCCAGGATCTCCAGTTTCCCTTCGCTGTCCATATACCTTAGCATAGGCGATGAGAACGGATGTTTCAAGCCCCTGGTGACAGTCTTTGCCCTAGAAGACGAACCGTTGCCCCTGGATTCGCGCCTCTCTATCATGGAGACAGCCACAGCCGAACGCCGTCCTGTCAAGCGGGGTACTCAGCAAGAAGCTGCTGTCCGCCACCACGCGGCTCAGTTAAGGGAAGAACCGATCAAGTGAGAAGAAAGGCCCTCCGGCTACCAAAGTGATCTTCACCGTCGCGGAAGGCTTCCTCTTGGGATTCGCAGTTGCTGTGCCCCCAGGAGCCGTCACCGCCTATGCTGTCAAGGTCGGCATCAGGAGTGGGTTCAGAGGCGCGTGGCTGGTTGGACTGGGCGCCGCCACCGTTGACGCTATCTATTGCCTGCTAGCCCTGTTTGGCATCGCCTCCTGGATCGTGGAGTTCCCTCCAGCGAGAACCGCCATGCTCGTCATCGGAGGGTTAGTCCTGACCTACCTCGCCGTGGTCAGCCTCCTGGAGAGCCTGAAGAAGGACGCTGTCTCCAGGCAAGCAACGGGAGAAAGCCATCACGTCCCCTATCTAACCGGTGTGGCCATGACCGCCCTCAACCCTCTTACAGTCGCCTTCTGGGTCGCGGTGGGAGGCGCTGTGTTCAGCGCGCGAACCGACTTCAACCCCACATTGGGCGCTCTCTTCGCGTTGGCAGTGTTTGCGGGCAGCGCCTTCTGGTTCACCATTGTGGCCACCTTAGTGCACGCCGGCCGCAGATTCGTCAATGACGTCCTGTTCCGCTTGCTGACGTGCGCGGCAGGGCTTATCCTGCTATTCTTCGGAGTGAGCCTCTTCTACCGAGCCGCCTTCTAGGAGCTACTCAGCGTTCTGAGATTCGGGAGATAGTCATGAACCGACAAGATGCTTGGGCCCTCCTCTGCGAGTACACCAAGAGCGAAGGCCTGCGGAAACACGCCCTAGCCGTCGAGGCAGCCATGCGCCACTTCGCCCGCAAGCGCGGGGAGGATGAGGAGAAATGGGGCATCGTAGGGCTGCTCCATGACTTCGACTACGAGATCCACCCTACGCTGGACAAGCATCCACAGGAGGGGGCCAAGATCCTGCGTGAGCGAGGCTACCCTGAGGAAGTGGTAACCGCCATCCTCAGCCATGCCCGCCACCTGGGCCTGCCCCGTAGGACGCCTCTGGAGAAAGTGCTCTTCGCGGTCGACGAGCTCACCGGCTTCATCACAGCGGTGGCACTGGTCAAACCGAACAAGAGCCTCGATGAGGTAGAAGCGCGCTCGGTCCGCAAGAAGATGAAGGACAAGACCTTTGCCCGTTCAGTGAGTCGCGAGGATATCGTCGAGGGCGCTCAGGACCTGGAGGTGGACCTAGACGCCCACATCACCGAGGTCATCGAGGCGATGAAGGAGGCAGCCGACGCGCTGGGCCTGCGGGGAACAGGCTAGCGCCCTCTGAAATAAGGAAGGCCGTGGCTAATAGCCACGGCCTCTACCTTTCTCTACAGTCTTGACGGCTCGGCTCCCGCTTCACCCCGCGCTCGACCGAGCCGCGTCAACTTCCTCAGCCGCCGGTGCGCCTGGGGACGTCGGGGACTGCTGAGCTGGCCTCAGCCTCTTCCAAGGCGGCGTCGATCACCTGCTGGAAAACGCTGAAGGGCTGGGCGCCTGACACCAGCAGCCCGTTGATGAAGAAGGCGGGTGTGCCCCCCACTCCATAGGTCCTGGCATCCTGAGAGTCGTTCTGCACCTCGGCGGTGGTCTTGCCCGTATCGAGGCAGTCGTCGAAGGTGGCCGTATCCAGCCCCAGCTCGGCGGCGTAGCTCTTTAAGCTGTCCACATCCGCTGCGCCCTGCGCCCAGATCAGGTCGTGGTACTCCCAGAACATGTCCTGATCGTCAGCGCACTCGGCCGCCTCGGCCGCCTTGACACTGAGCTCGCCAAGAATGGGGAAGTCACGATACACGAACTTGACCTTGCCCTCGTAGGTCTCCAGAATCTGGTCCAGCGTTTCATCACGGAAACGCTTGCAGAAGCTTCACCGATAGTCGCTGAACTCGACGATCGTCACCGCCGCGTCTTCGGGACCAATGGCTGGGTCGTCATCGACGCAGACCTCCACCACCGCTGGCGCCGTGGGCGTCGGCTGAACCGGCACAGTGGGCTGCACAGTCGGGCTGGGCTGACCGACCACCGCCTGACCATTATCCTCATCATCGTCCATGAACTGGAAAACGAGAGCAACCACGGCCAAGACCACGGCCAGCACCGCCAGCAGATTGGCTGACACGATCCAGCCCACACGAGAGCCTGAGCCGCCTGTTCCTGACCCCGGCGAAGGTCCGGCCGGTTCCGCTTCCGGCGAACCGCGTTTCCGGCCCCGCCCCTTCTCTTCCTCGCTCATGTTGGCCTCCCTTCCTGCTGCCCGAAAACAGCGCGGCCAGCGCTATTCCGAGCGCTGTCCGCTAACCGCTGTTGCAGCCATTCGTTTGCCAGTCCTGCCTAGCCCCAGACCCCCATCCGCTCGGCCATTTGCTCCAGGCGAGCGATCCTCTGATCGACCGGCGGGTGAGTGCTGAAGAGGTTACCCATGAAGTCGCTCCGCAGCGGACTGACAGTGTACATGTGAGCCGTCGACTCACTGACCTTCGTCGGCCTCATCTGAGCCCCCATCTGCAGCTTCCTCAGAGCGCTGGCCAGGGCCAGGGGCCGTCCGGAGATGCGCGCGCCCGTCTCGTCGGCGCCATACTCGCGCTGGCGCGAGATCGCCGTGCGGATAAGCATCGCGCCGATCGGGGCCAGGATGGCGATCGCCAATATCGCCACCAGCCCGATCAGGCCGGCGTACTGGTTGCGCGAACGGCCGAAGCCGCCGAAGAACAGGCTCCAGCGGGCCATAAACGCTATGAACATGATGGCGCTGGCGATGGTAGCCACGATGGCGCTGATGAGAATGTCGCGGTTCTTGATGTGCCCCATCTCGTGCGCCAGCACAGCTTTAAGCTCATCTTCGTTCAGCATGCGCGTGATGCCCGTGGTCACCGCCACCGCCGAGTGCTTGGGGTTGCGGCCGGTGGCAAAGGCGTTGGGGGCGTCGTTCTGGACAACGTACACCTTGGGCTTCGGCAGGCCGGCCAGGCCGGCCACATCCTCCACCATGCGATGCAGACGCGGCTCCTGCTCCGGCGTCACCTGATGGGCGCCAGCCATGCGCAGGGCCAGCTTGTCGGAGAACCAGTAGGCCCAGAGGTTCATCAGCAGGGCAAACCCGAAGGCAACAATGAGACCGGTCACGCCGCCAAACAGATAGCCCAGACCCAGAAAGAGGGCCGACAACAAGCCCAGCAGCAGAACCGTCTTAGCGTGATTCACCGCTCACCTCCGAGAGCCTTCAACTGTCCATCGGATCATTATACTCCATCCGTTCACCTGCTACACGACACGTCTCAAGTCGAGCCGCCGGACAGGAACGCCAGGATGGCCTCGTTGGCCTCCTCCGCCCGCTCCTCCAGCACCATGTGCCGTGCCCTGTCGATGACCTGCAGGCGAGCGTCCGGCAGTTCATCCGCCAGCTGGCGGGCCAGACGGAGGTTAGTCCAGCGGTCGCCCTCGCCCCAGAGGAGCAGTACAGGCTGGCTCACCCGTGAGAGATCGACGGGCTCATCGCGAGCAACATCGCTCAGCAGGCTCGCGATGGCATTGGTCGAACCGCGAATGCTAGCGGAGCGGCGGAACTCCTCCAGCATCTCCGGGCTGAGGAAGGCGGGGTCGTAGAAGCCCTGTCGCAACACTTCCTCCCGCAACCGTGGCTGGTGCAAGACCAGAGCCGTCCCCAGTCGGAGCAACGGGCGCAGCAGCCGGCTGGCGGCAAATCGCGGCACCATCCCGTTTGGGGGAGCGCTGCCCACCAGTATCAGCCTGTCCACTCTCTCGGGGTAGGTGACTGCCAGTCGCAGGGCGATGGCCGCGCCCATCGAGTGACCGAGGACAGCGGCCCGCGGGATGCTCAGGCGATCCATGAGCTCGCTCACCAGCCGAGCCTGAGCCGTCAGCGAGTAGTCGCCGGCGGCCGGTCGCTCCGAGTAGCCGAAGCCCCTAAGATCGAGGGCCACCACGCGCAGGTGCTTCGAGAGGACGGGGATGTTGTAGCGAAAGTTGTATATGCGGCCCCCCAGGCCGTGGATGAGAACGAGAGGCTGGCCCTGGCCCCTATCCACGTAGTGGATGGCCGCGTCCTCCAGGCGAATCATCTCGCCGGGCTTGGAGGCATCCGCCAGGTCCAGATTCTCGCAGCGCCCGACCAGCGAGCGGGCGTAGGCCCAAAGGGCCGCCACCGCACCTACCGACAGGCCGCCCAGCAGAAGAAGCCTTCGCCCTACCATACATCCCTCCCCCGTATCACGAAGATAGACGCTCTGAGCTCTCTCCTGGAGAGCGAGCGATGCCCAGTAGCCGTTTCACCTCGCTCAGGCTTTCTGCAATGCGCGGCCCGTACCAGGTGAGCACCTTGCCGTCGACCAGGAAGATATGTCCGTTCTTGACGGCAGTCACCTCAGCAAAGGCCTTGAAGTCCGCCTTGTGCCGCTTGGTGAAGCGATACGGCTCGTTGGGCAGAAGGATCACCTGAGGGTCCAGAGCCGCCATCTCGGCCAACTCCAGCCGAGGGTAGGACTCCTGTCGCTCGCCGAAGACATTGCGGCCGCCACAAACGGTGATGACATCGTGCATGTATGTCCCGCGGCCGCAGGTCATGTAGGGGTTGCGCCAGATGGGACAGAACACGCGCACCTTCTCGCGGCCGCCACCGGCGCCCTGCACGAAGGCCAAGGCCTCCTTGGCCCCCTGGATGATCGGCCGGGCAGCCGCCGTGGTGCCGGTGATGGCTGCCAGATGGCGCAGGAGGTCGATCGCGCTCTCAATATTGGTGACCAGAGTGACGAACACCGGAAAGCCGTAGTCGATCAGTTGAGTCACGTCGCCAGGGCTATTCTCCTCGGCGCTGGCCACCACCAGGTCAGGCCTAAGGGACTTGATCTTCGCCACATCCAGCGCTTTAGTGCCGCCCACCTTTGTCTTGCCAGCCACGCCCTGGCGCGGCTCCACGCAGAAGCGCGTCACTCCCACGATCTCCTCATCCAGGCCAAAGGCGAACAACGCCTCGGTCAGGCTGGGCACCAGACTGACAATCCGCTCTGGCCGCTGCCTGATCGTCAGCAATCGCCCCCAGGCATCCGCCAGAGTCAACGGCAGTCCCCCTGGTCGAGCTCCAGCAGCCCGGCGACCGGCGACTGGTTCCACAGGCCCCTCCCTATGCAGAACGATCCCTACACATATGCCCGTTGCTTGACTTCGCTAAGCTAGCCCATCCCTGTCCAAGCACAGGCCCGAGCCAGCAGTTCAGACGGCTAGCTACCCCAGTATAACCTCTGCTTCCTCCAGGTCGCCGTCACGATAGTACTCGATGGTTATCGTTTCTCCCGCCTTGTGCTCAGTCAGCACCCCCAACAGCTCACCGCTATTCCTGATCTCCTCACCGGCCGCCCCAACGATGATATCGCCCGCCATAAGCCCAGCGCGGTCGGCAGGAGAATCGTCCTGCACAGAACCGATTCCCACACCGCTGTCAACCGGCAGGTCATACTCCTCGGCGATGGTTGGGGTTATGTTAATCAGGTTTATCCCCAAGTAACCTCGCTCCACCTGCCCCTTTTCGATAAGCTCCGCCACTATGGGCTTGACTGTATCGATGGAGATGGCAAAGCCGATCCCCTCAGCCGTGCCCCGAATGACCTGAGTGGGGATGCCAACCACCTCCCCGTACATGTTGACCAGCGGCCCGCCGCTGTTGCCGGGGTTGATGGGAGCATCGGTCTGGATGGCCCCGGGGATCATGTAGGGGTCCTCCTGAATCAGGCGCTCCTTGGCGCTCACCACCCCGCGCGTGACTGTTGGGCCGCCAGCCAGGTCCAGAGCATGGCCGATCGCCACCACATCATCTCCCACCTGGAGTTCGGCAGTATCCCCCAAGGTGGCCGGCACCAGGTTCTCGGCATCGACTTTCAGAACCGCCAGGTCGGTGGGGCGGTCTCCTCCCACTAGATCCGCCTCGAACTGGCGCCCGTCGCTCAGGGTCACTGTTATGTCCTGAGCGGGCCTTTCTCCGTCGATGAACACCACGTGGTTATTGGTGACGATGTACCCCTCGTCGTCGATGATGAACCCGGTGCCAACCCCCTCGGTGGGGATCGGCTGGCCGAAGACACTGAACGTTGTCCCCTCGATGAGTACATGCACCACCGACGGCCTTAGCAGCCGGACGATCTCGGCCGTCGTCAAGGGAATTCGCTCGCCGCCGGGGGGCGTAGCTGGCTCGGGGCTGGCGATCGGTGAAACGACTACGGTGGCCGTCGGTGAGGGCGTTTGCGTAGGCTCAGCGCCATCGTCCCCACAGGCCACAGACACAACAGCAAAGATAACGAAGACAGCAGACAGTATGGCAGGCAATCGCATCAGCCGCACTCCTCCTCCCGCCACAAAGGGTACTATGACCAGAGACAGACTTCCATCCCTTTATAACGTCAGCGGCAGCAAGAAGGCTCCGTCTAGCACAACGTGAAGCCCACCCAGCGGCTCATTCCCTCGCCCGCCTCTTTAGGTGCAGACCTGTCTTGACAAAACTGTTTCTCTCATGTAGATTATTGATACCAAGTATCAATTACACCCATCATGTACAACCTGCAATCAGTAGTACAGCGGCTGGAGGAGGAAGGACTCCGCATCACTCCATCGCGTCTGGCAGTCGTGGCGGCAGTGCTCGATCTTAGCGGCCATTTCAGCGTGGACGATATCCTGAGCCAGGTGCCAGAGGTGGGGCGAGCCACCGTCTTCCGCACTATGAAGCTCCTATCGGAGATGGACGTGCTTTGCCGCGTCCTCCTGGACGATGGCAGCCTTCGTTATCGGGTCAGCCAGCGCCAGGACCACCACCACCACCTGGTATGCGTCTCTTGCGCCAGCGTTCAAGAGCTGGATGCCTGCATCGACCCCGAGGTGCTCAACGAACTGGCTCGCACCACCGGCTACGAGATCGAGGGCCACTGGCTAGAGTTCTTTGGCCGCTGCACCGCCTGCCGTAGCGACAGCGCCTAGCGGCATCTGCTTGACGAACCATGAGGCCGAGTATCAGTAGCCGATCTCTCGAGCTGTTTGCGCTCCCCTTTGCACTGACAGCTCTAATGGCCAGCGTCGTCCTCACAGCCTGCCAGGAAGAGGAGGGAGCCGAAGAGGGGGAGACGCCCGAGGTCAGCGTGGTCGTGAGCCTGGCCATCTTCGACGACTTTGCGCGCCAGCTGGGCGGCGACAGGGTGGACGTGCCCACCCTCGTCCCCGGAGGTGCCGACCCTCACACCTACGAGCCGGGCCCCAGTCGGGTTGCTGAGTTGACCAAGGCCGACCTAGTGATCATGAACGGGCTAGGACTGGAGGCGGGGCTGGAGGACGTCATCGAGGAGAACACGCCCTCTTCCACCCCCATCGTTGAGCTAGCCGAAGGCCTCCCCGTCATCGACGGCAACCCTCACCTCTGGCTGGACGTGCAGAACGCCATCGCCTACGTGGAGCACATCCACGATGCCCTAGTTGAGATCGACCCCGCTGGCGCCGAGGCCTACCGTGCCAACACCGATAGGTACCTGGCCGAGCTGCAAGCACTGGACGAGGAGGTGGCAGCAGCCATCGACTCCATCCCCTCCGAGAGGCGCAAGCTGGTGACCTTCCACGATGCCTTCCCTTACCTGGCGCTCCGCTACGGCTTGGAGGTGGTGAGCGTCGTGGTGGCCAGCCCCGGCAAGGAGCCCAGCGCCAAGGACGTGGCCAACCTGGTGGACGCCATCGTTGAGGAGGACGTGCCCGCCGTATTCAAGGAGCCTCAGTTGAACGCCCGAATCCTGGAGCTGGCTGCCGATGACGCCGGTGTGGAGGTCTGCACCCTCTATAGCGGCACCCTGGACAAGAAGGTCGATACGTACGTGAAACTGATGCGCTTCAACGCCAAGGAACTGGCGCGCTGCCTGGGCTAGAGATCATGGCTAGAGTTGATACCGGCCAGCCAGGCACGAAAGAGGAAGGCTTCCGCCCAGCCATCGAGGTGAGCGACCTCTGGGCGGGATACGACGGCCGAACCGCCCTGGAGGGCGTCACCCTGACCATCGAGGAGGGCTGTCTGGCCGGCCTGGTAGGGCCCAACGGCTCCGGCAAGTCCACCCTCCTGCGGGTCATCCTCGGCCTCCACCGGCCCCAGCGGGGCAAGGTTCGTCTGTTCGGCCAGAAGATCGACCGCGCCCGCCGCCTTCTCGGATACATGCCTCAGGTGGAACTGGTGGACTGGGGTTTCCCGGCCAGCGCCTTCGACGTCGTGATGATGGGCCGCTACGGACGCCTGGGCCTCCTGCGGCGCCCCGGCCGACGGGATCGCGAGGTCGTCTGGCGCTCTCTGGAGCAGGTACGCATGACCGACCTGTCCCAGCGCCAGATCGGTGAGCTATCGGCGGGCCAGCAGCGACGCGTTCTCATCGCCCGCACCCTGGCCCAGGAGCCACGCATCCTCCTTCTGGACGAGCCCTTCACTGGCCTCGACGCCGCCGCTCAGCACGACCTTCTCGACCTGTTCAACGAGGTGCGAGCGGCAGGCAAGACCCTACTAGTGGCAACCCACGACCTTTCATGCGTGGCCGCCGCCTTTGACCATGCTGCCTGCCTCAACCGCAAGATCATCGCCTTCGGCGAGCCGCATGCCATCTTCACAGAGGAGATCCTCAACGCCACCTTCCAGACCCACCTCCTTCTGGTGAATGTGGAGGGCAAGACCTATGTCAGCTATCAGTGACCTGACCGCCTACCTGACAGACCCCTGGGCATCCGAGTTCATGGTGCGCAGTCTATTGGCGCTGGTCATGGTTAGCATCGTATGTGCTGTCATGGGCTCCTTCGTCGTGGTCAAGGGTATGGCCTTCATCGGCGATGCTCTGGCCCACGCCTCCTTCGGCGGTGTCGCCGCTGCCTTCGTCCTCGGTGGCAGCATCTACCTGGGCGCGGCCATCGCCGCCATCCTCACATCACTTGGCATCGTCTTCGTCAGCCGTCGCGCCGGCCTGCGATTCGATACGGCCATCGGCGTTCTCTTTGTGGGCGCCTTCGCCCTGGGCATCCTGATCGTCAGCCGCCAGGAGGGTTACATCGTCGACCTCTTCAGCTTCGTCTTTGGCAACGTGCTGGGCGTAGGCCAGGACGACCTCCTCCTCATCGCCGCCATCGGGGCGACCGTGCTGGTGTTGGTGGCCGTCTTCTACAAGGAGCTCTTGTTCACCGCCTACGACCCGGCTATGGCCGCCGCCTCCGGTCTGCCGGTGGCTGCCATGCAGTATGGGCTGCTGGGCCTTATTGCCCTGACCATTGTCATCTCTCTCAAGGCAGTAGGCATCGTACTCGTGGTCGCGATGCTGGTAACCCCGGCTGCCACCGCCCAACTCCTGGTACGGCGCCTCCATCTGATAATGGTGGTGGGCGCCGGGATAGGGGTTGTCTCGTCAGTGGTTGGCCTCTATCTTTCCTATCACGCCGACGTGGCCGCTAGCGCCGCCGTCGTGCTGACGGCAACCGTGTTTTTCCTCGTGACCTTCCTCCTCTCCCCACGGCGGGGGGTCATCGGCTTGCGGCGGCCGTCGATTCTGACGAAGGCCGAAGAAAGCTACGGCAGCCCTAGATAAGAACAAGCGCAGCAGGTCAAGCGCGCCCCTCGAAAGACATGCCTCCCCGCAGAGGCGGGCGGAGACCCCCCTTGCTCCTGCCAGCCGACTGGCGTAGGCTGTTGACTCGGTGGTGGCTGGCTTGTGAAAAGGTGCACGATTCCGTCCCGCAGCCTATTCACATAAGCAAGCGCCAGCCCTAAGATAAGGGAGGGGGTACTTACTGTGAGTGACAAGAGTTCTTCGACCGAAAAGACGCCGGCTCCTGCCATTGACCGCAAAGAGCGGCTGAAGATACCACCTCAAGAGATCCCTAAGCAGGACCCCAAGGAGCGAATTAGGAACTGGGACGAAGTCTACCTTGAGTTAGACATAGAGACCGCGCGGCGAGAGGCTTCTCGCTGTCTCCAGTGTCCCGCTGCCGCCTGCACCAAGGCCTGCCCTCTCAACAACGACATCGTAGGAGCCTTCGCTCTGCTCGAGCAGGGCGACATCATCGGCGCAGCCAACAAGTTCCGCGAGACCAGCCCCATGCCCGAGATGTGCGGCCGCCTCTGTCCCCACGAGCAACTGTGCGAGGGCGCCTGTGTAGTGGGGAAAAAGGCGAAGCCTGGCGCCGTTGGCAGGCTGGAGTACTTCCTCGCCGACTATCAGCGAAAGCACGAGGGCTGGCCCGTCCCTGAGGTGGCTCCGCCCACCGGCAGGAAAGTGGCAATCGTGGGCTCTGGCCCGGCCGGCCTGGTGGTCGCCGAGGAGCTCGCCAAGAGAGGCCACACGCCGGTGGTCTATGAAGCCTGGCCTCTACCTGGCGGTCTCCTTCGCTACGGCATTCCCAGCTTCATAATCAAAAAGAGCGTGGTCGACGACAAGATTCAGATGCTGGAGAAGCTCGGAGTGACCTTCGTCACCGATACCCTTATCGGCAAGGACATCACCGTAGACAGCCTCCTCCAGTCTGACTACGATGCGGTGTTCCTGGGCTACGGCGCCGGTCAAGGCGTGAAGATGGGTGTCCCCGGGGAGGACCTCGAAGGCATTATCGGGGCCACTGACTTCCTGATACGGTCCAATGTGCCGCCGGAGCACCTGCCTCCCGACTGGCGGAAGCCCATCGATCCCGGCGACAAGGTGGCTGTTATCGGCGGCGGCAACACGGCCATGGACTGCCTCCGGGCGGCCATCCGCTTGGGCGCCCGCGAAGTGACCTGCATCTACCGCCGCACTGAGGCAGAGATGCCTGGGAACGCCAAGGAGAGAGAGAACGCCATCGAGGAAGGCTGCAAGATCACATACCTGGCGGCGCCAATCGAGTTCTTCGGCGACGACCACGGCCACCTGCGGATGGCCCGCTGCCAGCGCATGGAGCTGGGCGAGCCCGATGACAGCGGCCGGCGCAGGCCAGTGCCCATTCCCGACTCGGAGTTCGACGTACCAGTGGACACGGTGGTTCTGGCCCTCGGCTACCGCGTTGAGCGCCTCATCCTTGAGACGACAGACGGCCTGGAAGCCAACAGGAACGGAACGCTGATCATCGACCCGGAGACCGGCGCCACCAGCCGCCCGGGGGTGTTCTCCGGCGGTGACGCTGTGCGCGGGCCGGACTACGTGGTCGATGCCGTGGCCGATGCCAAGCGGGCAGCCGCGGCCATCGACGAGTACATACGCAGAAAACTGGCGGGGGAAACCTAGGTCTCTAGACCTGTTCCATAAACCCGGCGATCTCCTGCACCCCCACCTTCTCCACCGCCATCTCCGGCGCGTAGACGATCTCGTCCGCTGCCCAGGCCAGGGTCGGCCGTCGCTCACGCCCGACGCCGATGATCCCCTGGAGGACGTTGTGGATGCTATCGTTGAGGCGGATGGCATTGGCCCTGATCGGTTCGGCCAGGCGGCCGTCGCGGATGATGTAGGAATCGCCCACCACCGTGCAGGTGAAGTCGCCCGCGCGCAGGCCATTCACCGGGTAGGTGTACCAGATGCGACCCAGGTACAGACCATCGCTCACCTGCCGCAGCAGCTCCTCACGGCTGCGGTCGTCACCTTCGACGATGACGTTGGTGGCGAAGATGCCCGGCTGAGAATCGAAGTTGCGCCCGCCGCCGCGAGCGAAACGGAACCCGTTGCGGGGCACCATCGCCGCTCGATAGTCGCCGGGGTCCACCCCCAGCTTCTCGCGCCCCATGGGGTCGCCCAGGATGCGCTGGCCCTCGTAGTAGTTCGTCAGCAGGCCGGTGAGGACGCCGTCGCGGATGAGCTCGCTGCGACCGGTGGGTAGCCCCTCGCAGGTGATGCCCTTGCTCCCGATCAGCCCCACCGCCGCGCCGTCGTCGTAGATGCTCAGCTTTTCGGAGGCGATCTGCTTGCCCAGCTTCCCCATGAAGGGACTGGCGGCGGCGTAGAAGGTACCCAGGTTAACGCTGGGCATCACCAGGTTCACCATCAGGTCCATCACCGCCTGCGGCCCGAAGACGACCCGATACTCGCCGTCCTTGACCCGCACGCCGCCGATGGCCTGGACAGCGTTGCCGGCCGCCTCTCGCCCGGCCTCATCGCCGAAGGCCGCCAGGCGAGTGGCCGCCGCCCAACCGCTGCCTTTGGAGCCTTCCCGCTCGACCATGGAGGTGACGAACGACAGAATGACGCTCGATTCGTCCGTCTGCACCTCGGGCATGGCGTAGGAGGCCACAGCGATGCGCTCCTGGAGGATGGTCACATCTCCCCCCACGATGAGGCCCAACGCGCGCAGGTCGCCGCTGGCCAGGTCGATGAGCGCCTCCGATGCCTGGAAGGTGCGCAGAGCGCCGCCCACCACCTCCCAGCCGCAGCCCACTAGCTCGCCGTCCGCCAGGCGCATCAGGCGAGGGTCGTGGTAGCGGCGGAGGGCCCGCTTCTCGCCGCTGGGCCGGGCAAGCGACACGAACTCGGGGTCGAGGACGGCCCCCTTGCGAGCCTTGGCCAGCGCCTCCTTCACCCCCTCGATGGATATGTCGCTGCTCTCGCTGCCGAAGCCTATCTTGCGCCCCTCGGCCGTCCGGAAGACGGCCTGCACGCCGATGCCGTAGGACTCGCTGGACTTGGGCTCCTCGACGCCGTTGCAGGGGATGTGGGAGGTGTAGTTGAGGCGGGTGAGCAACTGGCCGTTGCTGGCAGCGAACACCTCCGCCTCCTCGATGTCATCGACGGTACGCAGGTAGGCCAAGCCTTCATCCACAGACTTGCGCAGCCGAGCCAGCGTTATCATCACGCCGCCCCCGTCAGCTTGGCTCGTCCCCGCATCGTGGGGCCGCCGTTGCTCATGCGTTTGGCCCTCATCTGCACTTCAATCCCTCTCATTCCGCCAATCCCTGTCATTCCGAGCGGAGCGAGGAATCTGGTGGCGGGGAAGTGAACCATCCCTCGCTCAGGTCTCGCCACTGAGGGTTCATCGACTCAATCAGAGCGATTCTCTTCGACCTCCGCCACGCTTTGATCTGCTTCTCCCGGGCTATGGCGGCCCGGATATCGTCGGTTGCCTCGTAGTACACAAGAATGCCAATATTGTATTTCTTCGTGAAGCCGTCGACGAGCTTGTGCTTGTGCTCGTACACTCGACGTTCGAGATCGCTCGTTAGGCCGGTGTAGAGGGTTCCAGACCTGTTGGTCAACAGATAGACGTAGTAGCTCTTGCGTCCCCCCCCAAGATTCCTCGTCGCTCCGCTCCTCGGAATGACAGGCATGCGCGTTCCTATCACGCCGCCCCCGTCAGCTTGGCCCGTCCCCGCATCGTGGGGCCGCCGTTGCTCATGCGCTTGGTCTGCATCGGCGCCCCCTTGCCACAGTTGGGGATGGGGAACAGGCGGAAGTCGTTGCCCACCGCGTCGATGCTCATGAAGTAGTCGCGGCTGTCACTCGTCAGGCCGCCGTCGCGGAACATCTCCCCCAGCTCGCCGTTGCGGATCTCGTACACCTTCATGGCGGTGATGCGGAAGTTCTCCCGCTGCTCGGCGATGGACGGGATGCGATGGCCAACGACGTAGTAGCCGTGCTCCACCTCGCGGATGACGTCCTGCGGGTCACGGTCGCCGCCAGCGAAGCAGGTGTTCGACATGCGGATCAGCGGCACCAGGGAGGCATCGGTGGCCTTATACGAGCCGTTGGGCTCGGCACCCAGGAGAGCGGCCGTCTGGCGGCTGTTCATGAAGCCGAAGAAGATGCCCTTGTCCACGTGGACGACCCGCCTGGCTGGCGTCCCCTCGTCGTCGTACAAGTAGTGGCCGAAGCCGGAGAGGGTGGCGTCGGTGAAGGCGGTCAGCACCTCCGAGCCAACCCGCTTGCCGAGCTGGTTCTCCGCCAGGTCCTTGAGCAGCCAGCTACGGCCGGCGTAGCCCGTCTCCATCTTGAGGGCGCGATCGGCTTCGGTGGGGTGACCGATGATCTCGTGCACCAGCAGGGCGTTGTAGTGCGGATCGGTGACCACCACCACGTCCTTGTCGCTGGCCTTCAGCGGCCGCGAGTTGGCCAGGGCCACCGTGTCCTTGGCCAGATCGAGGGAGAACGTCCGCAGGTCGGGCCGCTGGATGTGCTCCTCGTCCACCCCTTGGCTGATCGCCTCCCACCCCCGCTGGTGCCCGACGAAGTCGTACAGCTCCTGAGCGGCCTCCTTGCCCACCGCCACCACGAAGCACACGCCGCCGGTCATGGCCCAGCTCTGGTCGATGTTTGCCCCCTCGGAGCTGCAGAAGAGTTGGCGGCTGAGAGCAGTCGAGGCGCCAACGTGGTTGTACATGACCTGCTGGCCGACGCCCTGCACGCCCTTGGAGATCTCCCGCACGTAGCGAACGATCTCGTCCAGCGACAGCGAACGGGGGTCGATCTGATACTGAGGCGGCACGCTGTCCTGGCACACCTCGATGGGCGCCAGTTCGGTGTCGTGGAGCGCCTCGGCCAGGGGGCCCAGGCGCTCGCGGGCCAGGGCCTTGCTCTGAGCACTGGCCAGCGCCCGCTCGTAGGCGTGGTCGATGCCGGCGCGGAGGACGCGCTGGAGGCGGGGCAGGTCGGCGGCGCCCAACTGCTGGCCGAAGTAGCCTGCCGCCGCCATCTTCTCCCCCGCGATGGCCCGCACGCCGAAGGAGAAGCCGTAGTCCTCGCTGCTGAGCTTGTCCATGCCGTTCTCGGCCGCCGCTCCCTTGCCCTCGCCCACCTCGATGCGCAGGTCGCAGTAGCGCAGGTGGCGCAGCCGCCGCGAGGAGCGGCGAACCAGCTCGCAGGCCATCTCGCGGACCTGGGAAATGACGTCAGTCGTTACCTTGGCAGGCATAGGCGCCTCCTAGAGCGGCAGCAGGACGAAAGCAACACTAACCCATCGTAGCGGCTGAGGCGAGCGCTCGTCCAGTGTCACCGGTGGGTCATGCGACCGGATTGACGACGCGCCCAGCAAACAGAACAGCACCAGTCCTGCTACCGCGGATCAGGAAGACGAAGGGGCGATCAACGGTGAGCTCAACGGGCCCCTGGGGAACTGACTCCATCATCGCTACTCCGGTGGCTGCTGCCGCTTCCGTGCCCTCTTCGTCCACGGAAATGAAGGCCTTGTGCACCACCGCTGAGATGAAGAGCTCCCGACTGCCGGTCATTCCGGAGAAGTCCGCAGCTCCGGAGAAGGCGTCTGGCATACCCATCGTCGCGAGAGTCTCTCCCAGATCGAAGCTTGATTCGAAGTCGAATTTCGGCATCGACAGGGTAACGATCCATCGTTCAAGGTCCTTCACGATGGCGTCCACCCGCTCGGCGTTCAGCGAGCTTTCAAACGCCTCAAACTGGCCCGCCTGAGGTACCAAGAGCACCATCGACACTCCGCTCGCCCCGTACGACAACGAGACCGCCTGATACCCCTCGCCCTCGGCATAGCCGAACTCCTCGCTCTGCTTCATCATCGGGACGGTGACCTCGCCACCATCAAGCAGATGGAAAGGGCCCTCTTCCGTGTCTTGCGGTTCGAAGGGAAAGGCCCAGCCGGCGTTGAAGTAGATGGCATTCGTGAGGACCAGCCGGGTCAAAGCGTTGATGACGCCTTGCGGCATCAGGTCCGGTATCTTGCCCTCCGTCTGGTCGCTGACCCAATCATTGATGGCAAGGCGGGACTCTTCCGGCGCACTCGCGAAGTCAAGGAGCCTCAGCCCAGCCCCGTAGTTCTCGGCCAGGACATCGAGAAACTCGGCAAGAAAGGGATAGTCCTTCTGACCCCAGATGGCGTTGGCGATGTTCAGCTGGAAGCGAGAGCTTTCCCCGCCCTGGGGAGCTTCACCCCGACCAGCAAGTTCGAGATCCAGGGCGTTGAATGCGGGATGCAGACGGTCGTCAGGGAGAGTGAAGCTTAGGGTGTCTGCCATCTGCTGTTTGGTCTCCCCTCGAGCGCCAGAATAGGTCATCGCCAGGGCGATGGAGATACTGTACGGAGAGTAGAGAAGATTCCCCTCGTTCCCTCGCACAGCCTGATAGAGATCGAAGGCAAACGCACTGTTTCCGGCTACCAACTCGTCCAGATCGGGTTCTGGCACAGCAGGCGAAGTCACGCGCTGCGTTTCCGACTGCGCAACCTGCGCCTGCTCCGGCAGTTCCGTTTCTATCGCAGTGGGTGAAGCCACGGGCTGCGTTGCCGGCTGGGTGACCTCCACCTGCTCCGCCGGCTCAGTTCCTACCGCAGTAGGTGAAGCCACGGACTGCGTTGCCGGCTGCGCGACCTCCGCGTCACCGTCGCAGCCCGCCAGGGTCAGAAGTGCGACCCCCATCAGTAAGGCTGACAATATCGTCTTCACAGCCTACCCCCTTGAGGAATCAGGGGCTATGATGCGGTCCCCCTCCAACCTGCGGAATCGGCTCGTCTCGTCGAATTGTAGCACGCGAATGGCGCCGCTGCTACAGGGCGCGAGAGTCCATAAACCGGCGGTTGATCGGCCTAGCTGACGCGCCCTACCATTCCACCCCCAGCGCCCGCAACTGGCGCTCCATATCGGCGACGCCCTGGAAGTGGAAGGCCTGCATGCCGGCCGCCCGTGCCCCCTCAACGTTGTGGGTGAGGTCGTCGGTGAACACGCAGGCGGAGACGGGCACCTCCAGCCTTTCGGCGGCCAGGTGGTAGATGCGTGCGTCAGGCTTGGCCACGCCCACCCGCGCCGAGTTGATCACCACATCGAAGAGGTCGATGATGCCGTGATGGTTCTCCAGGATATCCTCCAGGTTCTTGGTAGCGTTGCTGATCATGCCCACCTTATAGCGCGACCGGAGCTTCCGCGCCAAAGAGACGACCTCCTCATCGATGCCCTTCCAGATATGGTGCCAATCCTGACGAATGGCCGGTATCGGCTGGCCGGCCAGTTCGTACAGCTTGTCCAGGGCGGCCCTCAGCCACGCTCGCTCCGACCTACGACCGACCTCCACTTCGTGCCACTCGGGGATCTCGAACAGAGCGTGCCAAAACCCGCCCTCGGGCAGACCATACTTATCCTCCAGGTGAGCCATCTCCTGGCGGTCGAGCCGGCCAATGACGCCGCCGTAGTCGAAGAAAACCGCTTGAATCGTCATCGGCGGCTAGAAACCCTTGTAGCGATTGGCCATCGGCAGGCGACGGTCGCGCCCGAAGGCGCGGGGGCTGATCTTCACGCCGGGAGGAGCCTGGCGACGCTTGTACTCATTCCTGTCCACCATAGTCATCACTCGTTTCACCAACTCCTCGTCGAAGCCCATGCCCGCTATCGCGTCGACGCTCTTGTCCTCCTCCACATAGGCCTCGAGGATGGAGTCGAGGGTCTTGTAGGCCGGCAGAGTGTCCACGTCCCGCTGGTCGGGACGCAGCTCCGCCGACGGCTCCTTCTCGATCACGCTCTCGGGAATGACCGGCTTTGGCCCCAAGCCGTTGCGATAGCGGGCCAGGCGATACACCAGAGTCTTGGGCACATCCTTGATGACCGCGAAGCCACCGGCCATGTCGCCGTAGAGAGTAGCGTAGCCGGTGGCCATCTCGCTCTTATTGCCGGTCGCCAGCACCAGCCAGCCGAACTTGTTGGACAGGGCCATGATGATGAGGCCGCGGATGCGCGACTGGATGTTCTCCTCCGCCACCCCGAACTCCGTGTCGGCGAAAGCATCGCTGAGAAGGTCAAGGAAGGCGGAGAACGGCTCCTCGATGGGGATAGTCATCAGTTGAATGCCCAGCCTGTCGGCCAACTCGCGGGCGTCCTTGATGCTCCCCTCCGAGGAGAAGCGGGAGGGCATGGCCACGCCCACCACGTTCTCTCTGCCGATAGCGTCCACCGCGACTGCCGCCACCAGGCTGGAGTCGATGCCTCCCGATAGGCCAATGACAGCCTTCTGGAAGCCATTCTTCAGCAGGTAATCGCGCGTGCCCAGCACCAGGGCACTGTACACCTCAGCATCATCGCCCGTTGAGCGAGCGAGGCGACGCTTCACGGGCGGCTTCTTCTCCGCCAACGGATCATCGGACACATGCACTCTGGCCACGGAAGTGCTGGCGCCGGAGGCCACCCTTTGCCTGCGCCGTCGCGGCTCGTGGAGGCGAGCTTGAAACGTCTCCTCCACGTCCAGATCACAGATCAACAACTCCTCCTCGAAGGCGGCGGCCTGAGCCAGAACCTCGCCCCAGGGACTCACCACCATGCTGGCACCATCGAAGACCAACTCGTCCTGCCCACCCACCTGATTGGTGTAGCAGATGAAAACGGAGTAGTCGCTGGCACGAGTGGCCAGCATGTGTTCGCGGAAGCGTCGCTTGCCCATGTGGTAGGGCGACCCGTTGATGTTAATGATCACCTGAGCGCCGGCGTGCGCCTGCGCTCGCATGGGGTCGTCCGGGTACCAGATGTCCTCGCAGATGTTTGCCCCCACGCCGATGCCGGCCACCACGTACACGGGGCACCTCGTCCCCGCCTGAAAGTAGCGGTTCTCATCGAAGACACCGTAATTGGGAAGGAACTGCTTGTGGTAGACATCCACCAACCGCCCGTCGTGGATGATGGCGGCGGCATTGTGGACATCGTGGTCGCGGTCCACGAAACCCACCACAGCGGTGATGCCTTGGCAGCCCTTCACCACCCGTTGAAGGACGGCCAGATTGTCGCGTATGAACTGCGGGCGCAGCAGCAGGTCCTCCGGCGGGTAGCCAGTGATAGTCATCTCCGGAAAGCTGAGCAGATCGACACCCAACTCTCGCGCCCGAACCACGTACTCCAAGACCTTGGCGGCGTTGCCGTCCAGGTCGCCGACCGTGGTGTTTATCTGAGCTAACCCCAGCCGCAACGTACGCACATCACTCCCCCTGCGGCGATTATCATGCTTTGCCGAAGGAAGGGTCAAGCCGACTTGATCTTGCCGCTATTGGCAACTAATGTTTGTGCAAGGGTTTACATACCCCACCGGCGGGACTATAATGTCGCGGGAGTCATAACCTGGTAACTATGCTAGGTATAGCAATTTCTGATAAGGAGCCTGTAGGGGCTCTTTATTTTTTGCCCTGAGGCCAGGAGAAACAGGAACAGAGATCGACCTGACGGAAGGAGGGCGCTCGTGTCGAAACTAAAGAAAACGCTGTTGAAGAAGATCCAGGAGCACCGTCCACGCACCCAAAAGCTGCTCAAGGAACATGGTGACGTCAAGGTGGGTGAGGTAACCATCGCCCAAACCATCGGCGGCGCACGCGGTGTCCGCTGCCTCGTCACCGACATCTCGTACCTGGATCCGCAGGAGGGCATCCGTTTCCGCGGCAAGCTGATCCCCGAGACCTTCGCAGCCCTGTCCAAGGTGCCGGGCTGCGAGTACCCCTACGTGGAGGGATTCTGGTACCTCTTGCTCACCGGTGACGTACCGACCGCCAAGGAGACCCAAGAGGTCGTGGAGGACTTCAAGGCCCGCCGCGCGGTTCCCCAGTACGTGATCGATCTGCTCCGCGCCATGCCGCGCGACACCCATCCCATGACCATGTTCTCGGCGGCAATCCTGGCGATGCAGCGTGAGTCAATCTTCGCCAAGCGCTACGCCGAAGGCATGACGAGGGATGAGTACTGGGACCCGATGTACGAGGATTGCACCAACCTCCTCGCCAAGCTCCCGTCGATCGCGGCCTACATCTACCGCATGAAGTATAGGGCGGACGCCCACATCCCCCCCAACGAGGACCTCGACTTCGGCGGCAACTTCGCGCACCAAATGGGCATTCCCAAGCCCTACGACGACGTCGCCCGCATGTACTTCATCCTCCACTCAGATCACGAGTCGGGCAACGTGTCGGCGCACACCACGCACCTGGTCGCCTCGGCTCTGTCGGACGCCTACTACTCCTTGTCAGCCGGGATGGACGGTCTCGCCGGTCCGCTCCACGGCCTGGCCAACCAAGAAGTGCTGCGATGGCTGATGAACTTCCAGAAGAAGCTGGATGGCAAGAAGCCGACCGAGAAACTAGTACGCCAGGCGCTTTGGGATACCTTGAACGCCGGCCAGGTGATCCCAGGTTTTGGGCACGCGGTGCTGCGCAAGACCGACCCGCGTTATACCGCTCAGCGCGAGTTCTGCCTCAAGAACCTGCCCGACTACCCACTCTTCCAGCTCGTCAACATGCTCTTCAAGGTGACTCCGGATGTGCTCACCGAGCAGGGCAAGGTCAAGAACCCGTGGCCGAACGTGGACGCGCACTCGGGCGTCATCCAGTGGTACTACGGTTTGACCGAGTGGGACTTCTACACGGTGCTGTTTGGTGTCGGCCGGGCCATCGGCGTGCTCGCCAACATCACCTGGGACCGCGCACTTGCCTATCCCATCGAGCGACCCAAGTCCCTCACCACCAAGATGCTGGAGGACGTGGCTGCACAGGCCTCCAAGTCCTGAGGACAGACCCTCCGGCTGAACGGCAAACGCGCATCCACGACGGCACCCGGGGAAGCCCGGTTAAGATGTGGCGTCGTGCGGCAGGGCCTCGTACACCGAGCAGTGGAGTGAGGTCGAGGGGTTAGCCCTGTATCTCCTCGATGCGAAAGCGGAGGCTCCCGGCCGGCACTGAGACCTCCACCTCCTCGCCGACGCTGCGACTCAGGATCGCCTTGCCAACGGGCGAGGCGACAGAGATTTTGCCTTCGGCTGGGCTAACTTCGCTTGGGCTCACCAGTACGTAGCGTACCGCTGCCCCCGACGCGAGGTCACGCAGAATAACAGTGCTGCCCAGGTGGGTCTTGGCCCCTGGAGCAGCCTGATCACCGACAACCTCTGCCTGCTTCAGAATGGTTTCCAGCTGGCGTATGCGCCCCTCCACATGCGCCTGACGCTCGCGTGCAGCGTCCAGCGGGGCGTTCTCTCGGAAGTCCTTGTCTACCATCGCCCGCTGCAGCTCCTCCGCGATGCTGGGCCGCTGAGCCTTTAGAGCCTTCAACTCAGCACTGAGGGAGGCGTGTCCCTCAGCCGTCAGCTGGGACGGCGTGGCCGCCGTGACCGCACCGCCTTCAGTACTCAGAGGGATCTTGCGCAGCCGCAGGTGAGTGGCCAGGTTGGTGGTGGTGAGGCCCTCCTTCTTGGCGAAAGCCAGAAACGAACGGACGGCCTCAGCCCGACGGACGATATCGGCTGTGGCAGTGCCCAGAGATTCAGCATAGAGCGCCATGTCATGGCCACGCAGTTCGCCCACAAGGCGATCCGCTCCGTACCAGCGAACGAAGCGATACACCTCACTCTGAATCCCCTGGCGCGCTTCGGGAGCCAGCCCGGACAGAAAAAGGGCAGCAGCCTGAGACAGGCTCGTAGCCTCCCGACCACTGCCGGCACCGGTACCTTCCGTTTCGTCAGCCATCCTACCGCCTATTCTAGGAACGCCAAATAGGACTGTCAATTACCCTTAGACCTCTTGAACTTGACACAGCCCTTACGGGCAGGGCACTATGGGCAAGCATGGAACTATGCGTTTGACCCTACTCCCGACGATTCTATTGCTCCCCTTCCTGATCATCATGGCGGCCTGCGCTGGCGGTGGGGATCAGGAGGAGACAATTCTCATCGAAGACGCCGAGGCCGTCGCACTGCGAATCGGTGATGTGCCCTCGGACTTTCTCGAGGTCGAGGGCAGTGCCATGCACGTCACCAACGCCGAGAGCTGCGCCGGCGCTCAGGGAGACGAGCGAGACGAATGCCTGAGCAGCCTGGAGGAATGGGGCCGCCTTGATGGCTATCAAGTTGAGTATGCAGCCATCGACTCCCAGGCCTATCTGACCGGCGTCTATCGCATTTTCGGCGCCGTCTCTCTCTACCGAGATCAGGAGGGAGCAGCCGAGGCCTACCGTGTTGGCTCGGACAGGCTGCAAGAGGAACTGCGCCAACTTGACGATGCCGCCTCCGTGGAGATATCTACTGTTGGCGAAGAATCATTGGCCTTCGTGACCCTGGACAACCAAACGATAGGCACGCGCGATGTCCCGATAAGTCTGCACGTAGTAGACTTCCGACGGGGAAACGTCCTCATGCGGATCGGGGTCACTACTCCCACAGCCTTAGCCTCGGTGGATGATGCCGTCGCACTGGCACAGCGCCTGGACGACCGTATTTTGCAGGCGGCCGGCCGAATCTCGCCGACAGCCGGCCCGACTGCCACCCCCTAAGAGGAAGCGGTCTCTGGGGGGCTGGGCTCCTCGCCACCCTCAGGCGTCGGCCTGGGCACAACTGGTGATGTCGCCGTGGGAGTTTCCTCGGGCGTCTCGGTTGCCGACGAAGTCGGCGTAGGGGTTTCCTCAGGCGCAGCGGTGGGCGTTGCGGCCGGAGTGGCAGATGGCGTTGGGGTAGCGGTAGGCGCCAGTATCTCCTCAACCTTCGCTCGCCCTGCTCCGGCTATTCTTATTATCTCGTCCACGTCCTGGACTGCCTCAGGCGGAACCTTCTCCTTCACCTCATTGAGTACCTGTTCCTGATCGGCAAGCAACTCACCGATCTGCGACACGTCCTCCGGCTCCAGCGGCTGAGGCTGATCAAGACTGGCCACCAGCGCAGCCGTTTCCTCCTTCAGCTGCTGAATGGCAACCGGCTCAACAGCACCGCTCTCCGCGCCCGCGCGGATTTCCTCCAGATTGGCCTGAACCTCCGCCACCCGCTGCTGGATCTCACTCACCACAGGCTCTGGCGTGACGACGGGTTCTGGCGTGACGATCGGCACCACCTTGACGGTGTCGATGGGTGGCCCTTGTGAGCCACCGCCGTCACCCAACGCGAGCGCGCCCGCCCACGCCGCGAAGGCTACCAGAGCAGCGCTGCCCACAGCCGCTGGCGCCCAGCGCCAGAAGCTCCTGGCTGGCCGCGTGGTTAGGCGCGCCTGGCGACGGCGCGCCATGGCCGTCACGAAGCGCTCGCGGGCCGCCTGCGCGTAGAGCGGCGAAGGGTCGACGGCATAGCCATCCTCCAGCCTGCGCGCCGTATGCAACAGAGGCTCCAGTTCGGCTGCCAGCTCCGGATAGAGCGCCAGGCACTCTTCCATCGTGCTCTGGCCTCTCGCCAGCGCCGCCAGGCACTCCTCCAGCGCTTCCTCAAGCCTTCTTTTCATGATCTTCCGGTCTCTTCTCTACCAGCAGCTCTCTCAGCTTCACGATCGCCTTATGCTGTATGACCTTTACGTTTCCCCCGCTTTTGCCCAGGGCCCGCGCCGTCTCCGCCACCGACAGTCCCGCTCCGAACCGGAGGGCGATCACCCTTCGCTGGGCATCTGGCAGGTTGCGAGTCGCCTCCATCACCTCGTCCAGAGCCAGACGCGCCTCCACCGCCTCCTCCGGCCCCTGCGTGTTCACCGGCAGGCTGGGTGACAGCGGGGAAAGCCTCCCCCTTGCACCATCCCGCCGCTGATGACTAACAACGGCGTTGTGAGCGATGCGGAAGAGCCAAGCCGAGAAAGGCACCTGTCGCCACTCGAATCGCTCCAGCGCATCCAGCACGCGGATGAACACCTCTTCTGTCAGGTCCTCCGCGTCACCCACATTGCCCGTGCGAACCAGCATGTAGCGGTAGACACGCGGGAAATATTTGTTATATAGCTCGGCGATGGCTCCTTCATCGCCGACCCTAGCGGCGTCCACCAACGGGCGCTCGCCTTGGGCCTCAGAGCGAGGGTACAAGGGCTGGCACCTCCCACACCTGCCGCTTTCGGCGGCCAGGCTGGCTACCCTGCCATCATACCCCATATTACCGCCATTGTGTAGAACGCCCGTCCCCACAATAAGGTTAACCTTCCAAGCATTTTGCCGCCGCCCCGGAGCAGGCGCAGTCGCCGCGATCCACCCCTTCGGCGCGGGTTGGTTAACCTTTGTTGACCCTCAGGCGTTTTAACCAATTGACAGGTAGTCCATATTTTGTGTTCTAGGCGCTTGACAGAGCGAGGGTGGTTGTATAGAGTCAGGCACTGATGGATTAAGGTGGTGGTAGTGGAGGTGTTGCTGAAGGCCTGGCGGAAGGGAATCTCAAAGTAAGGCATCGAATGACCGAACCGACTGCGTGGCTCATCTCTCCTTCTGGGAAGAGGAGTCACGGGCAAACCGGCAAGGAAGAAGGGGAATGTAGACCAGCTGCGCTACGCCTTACGCGCGAGGGCAACTGGTCTATATCTATGTGTGCTCTTGTTAGCACATTCGCGAAAGTGGGGTGAGCTATGAGTAAGCTCTACAGCAGCCACAAGCGCTTCATCGGCTTAGGGCTGATGAGTGCGCTTGTTATAGCGCTGGCTGTGCTGGGAACCCTGTGGGGGTTCAACCAGAGAGCCAGCGCCCAAGTGACGCTCGTGACGCTGGTGCACGTCGAGCCCGACGGCAGCGACTATACGGGCAACCCGTACTGCCCCGATACCGATTGGAGCGGTGGCAAGAACAAGCCCATCGTCAACCCCTGGCACGACTGCAACAACATCACCAGCCAGAACCACGTCATCCGCACCAGCGGTTGGGATGACGCGTACTACACGGTCCAGAGCTGGAACGTGGAGAACGCCTCGGGGGCTTCGGCGACCGTCATGGGTCAAAACGCCTGCGGTCTCCTGGCCGATGTGGTGGACAGGTGTGCCAACGCAGTTGACGACGACGGCGACGCCAAGGTCAACGACGGCTGCCCGGCGAGCGGCGCCTATGACGAGTCCGCCGACTGGTGCGGCGGGGGCTCCGGCGACACTTACGACCAGGACGGCGACGGGTACCCTGACGATGGCTGCACGGGCGGGCCACCTGCGGTCGGAATTTCCGAGGGGGCCAACCACTGCAATGACGACGTCAACGACGACCCTTACGACGACGCCCTAGTCAACGACGGCTGCCCTGCGGTTGACGAGATCGAAGACATCAGCACCGAGCAGTGCCTGATCATCCACTCCTCCACGCCGGGCGAGACGCGTGTCACTCTCACCTGGAACGACGACATGGGCGCTGGCACGGATCGTATTACCGCGCCCGTGATCAAGGAGTGGGACAGCATAGTCGGCAGCGTCATCCTCAAGTACGGTGACCTAGAAAAGGTTGGCGACTGGTACCTGCCCAAGGACGTCAACAACGACGGCAAGCGCGACGCCGAGGACGAGCATGAGCTCGACAGGCAGAGCACCTGGCAGGACCACGAGGTTGTCTGGGACGAGGCCCTCAAGCGCGTCAGGGTCCCGGTGCCGATCGAGATCACCGAGATCGTCCACGGCGAGCACGAGGTGCTAGTCGACAGCTTCTCCATCGTCACCCACCAGCCCACCCAAGGGGCGGTGGTCTTCGCCGTGATCGACTCCGACAGGAACTGCACGTTCTTCACCGACGAGGATGGCAGCGTGGACCTCGGCAACTCCCTCAACTATGTCACCGATGGCCTGGGCCGGGTGACCGTCTACATAGACACCGTCTGCGAGGAGCAGGCCATCATTAACTTCTACGCGGATTTCCCGCCGGGGACGGGCTCCCTGCGCGTAGGCCACCACGAGTGGATCGGCATCAACTGGACCACCGTCGAGCTGGCCAAGCAGCCCCAGATCCGCTGGGCCGGCGAGGAGATCGTCCTGGAGAAGCGCTGGGCCCTGCCAGATGACTGGTTCCCCAACGAGAACGCGGACGGCACCCTCAAGGACATCTGCCCCCACGTCTTCAACATTGCCCGCTACAACCGTCTCACCACCTCCAGCGCCGGCGACCTGGTTGGCGGCATTCCCGAGATATTCGAGCCCTACACCGAGCCTGACCGCCTGCTCACCGTCGTCGACGCGGAATGCATCTCCCGCGCCCTCGCCTCCAGCGAGGACCAGGGAGAGGGCGACTTCGAGGTTACCATCCACGAGTGGGAGTACGAGTACGACCCCGACCTCATGGTGTATACCTCCAGCTACTTGGAGCGGATGGCCCTTCAGGCATACCTCAACCAGCTAAATGCCGAGATCGAGGACGGAACGACGTCAACCGCGGTGGCTAAGGCAGCCATCTACGCTGCGTACTACGACGCGGAGTGGCTCGCCGAGGTGTACCTAGACCCCGACAGCTTCAACTTCTCCGAGGTTCTCAACAAGCATGCCTTCCTGGTGTGGTGGCTGAAGATCTACCAGGTCAAGCTCACCAACGTGGACGGCGAGCGCGATGAGCACAACGCCGGCGACTGGAACTTCGGCGACGGCGAGGACACCGAGGGGGACACCCTCAACGTCTCCGCCGACACGCTCCTGCGCGTGAAGGTCAAGGGCTGGTTCGAAGGCGGCAACAACAGCGGCCGCGGCGCCGTCTGTGTTGACCTCGACGGCGACGGCAATGGCCTCGACCCGGACGACGAGGAGGCCACCGAGCCCGGCGTGCCCTACCAGCTTCCCATGTACGAGACGGGCTGCCCTGACCCCGACGACGAGATCCTCGACCACGGCCACTGGGTGCTGCCCGACGACCTGGAGGGCCTGGCCGGCCCCGACGCCATCAACACCCGCCCCAACTGGGACGTGATGAGCGACCCGGAGGACGCCGCGACCGGTGCCATCGGCCCCAAGAGCACCCTGGACAGCCACGACGCCATCGAGCGGCCCTGGCTCGACCGCAAGACGGTGGCTCCCGATGGCGAGATCACCGAGGCTGACGCCATCATGCCGCCTCTGAAGCTCAGGGCCAGCATCGCCGATGACGATGCCGGCTTCCTCAAGCAGGCCATGAAGGGCGACATCTACGGGAACACAAACGACTACCACAGCATCCATATGCCGGCCCACTGGGCCATCCCGGCCATGGTCAACGACGGCGGCTACGACTGGGCCAGCTACGACCTGCCAGGCTGTCCCGACGCCGATAACGACGGCGTCTCTGACAGCGAGACAGACATCTGCGACGCCGATGACCTCTGCCTGGGAGTCTTCGACCCGACCAACGGCGACCTGGACAGCGACGACATTGGTGACGCCTGCGACCCCGACATCGACGGCGACACCGTCCTGAACGTCAACGACAACTGTGAGCTCAAGTCCAACGCCACCCAGGACGACGCCGACGTCGACGGCATCGGCGACGCGTGCGACAACGACGACGCGAGCGGCACCGACGGGCCCGACGAGCTCGACTCTGACGGCGACACAGTGCCTGACTACCTGGACAACTGCGACACCAACGCCAACGACACCCAGGTGGACACCGACCTTGACGGCTACGGCGACGCCTGTGACGCCCACCCCAACCTGGCCTACTACGATACAGCGCCGGTGCCCTACGACTTCTGGACCATCATCAACAAGTTCGGCGCTGACGGCGCTGACTTCCCCACTCCCTACTACATCGAGATCTACACCGACAACCGCGGCGAGGGGATGTTCTTCGCCAACGGTGACCACAACCTGAGCTTCGAAGACTGCCGCACCGACCCGAACACCGGAGCGCCCGACTGCAGCCCAGGCGACGTGGTAGGCGAGAGCAACATCACCGTCATCGGTGACTACCCCTACTACCGCAAGCACACCAGCGTCCAGTCCAACCCGGTCATCAAGACCTGGGAGTGGGGCGGCTTCAAGTCCGTCACGGCCGAGCGCATCGACGCCACTCACACGGCGATCATCGCTCACCTCGTGGACCGCGACGGCTACTGCAAGTGGGACGTTGATTACCCGGATGTCGTCACCTCGCCCAGCCTCAACCCGGTGCAGGGTGAGGAGATCGAGTTCATCCTCAACAGTGCGTCTGGCTCCATCATCAACGTCTCGGCCAACGGCGCCTACACCCCGCCAGCCCCGCACGACCCGCGCACTGAGGCGACCGTGACAGATGCAGCCGACGGGTTCATCAACGCCAGCAGGGACAACGCCGTAGCCCTGGCCGAGGATGCCCGCGTACTGGCCGGCCTCGAAGACGAAGGACTGGTAGACGTGGGCGCCCGCGAGGTCGTCGATGAGGAAGAGTGCCAGGCCTGGGTCCTCATCGAGCACCCGCTCGGTGAAGACCCGGACGTCAGCGTGCGCTTCAACGACCCCGAAGGCGTCATCCTTCGCCACTGGCCGCCAAGCGTGATTCTGGTCAACCTGGTGCAGGGCTGGAACGACGTCTGTTACGTGGACGACGACGCGACCGTCGAGGATGCTCTGGATGACGTCATCGACGACGTGCTGGCCGTCTACCGCTTCAACGCCGACCAGACCTGGGACCGCCACTTCCCCGGTCAGTGCGACACGCCGGATCTCTGCACCCTCGATGACGAGAACACTCTCGAGTCGTACGACCAGCTGTTCATCCTCATGGGTGCCAGCGCCATCTGGGAGCAGGTGATCACAGCGGTGCCCTTCAGCGTGGACCTGGCAGGAGCCAGTTCCGCCGACGCTGTGGTGGCGTCCTGGAATAGCGTCTGCTATGCCGGCGTCGACAAGCCTGCCGACGAGGCCACCAGCGACATCTCGAGCGCCTTCGAGATCATGTACACGCTCGGCGCCGACCAGGCGTGGCGACGCTACGTGCCCGACCGGCCGGATATCCCCGACACCCTCACCACGCTCCACCAGTTCGACTCCGTTATCCTGCTGGTCACCGCCGAGGGTGGCATCACCTGGGTATTCGACCCGTAGGAGTACAGAGTAGAAACGCGACCGCCCGTTCCCGCGGCGGTTCCCAAAAGCCGTCGCGGGAACGGGCCAAGCAGAGGGAGCAAAGGAGAGGAAGGAGAGGATAGATGCGAAGACTGGCAATCGCGGTAAGTATTATCGGGGCAGTGGCCTTTGCTGCCCTGCTGGCCTGGGGCCTCACCTTCGGCAGTGCCGTCGTCCAGGCCCAGACCCCCACTCCGACGCCGACTGAAGAGGCTGACGAGACCCCGGCTGCCGATGAGACCCCTACAGTGGCCCCTGAGTTCTGCGGCCCCGTCTTCCCCACCACCTTCGCGGGCACAGTAACCATTGACGGGGTGCCAGCAGCCGACGGCACGACCATCACGGCCCTAGACAGCGACGGGGTGTCATGGGCTACCGCCTCCACCTCCGGCGGAAGCTACAGCATGGACGTTCCCGCCACCATGCCCGTCACAGAACCCTGCTTCCCTGGTGGAACGATCAGCTTCACCTGTGATGGCGCTTCAGCAACCGAGACCGGCTCGGCCACCGGCGGCCTGAAGGACCTCAACCT
This sequence comes from Dehalococcoidia bacterium, assembly GCA_020356025.1. Lineage (GTDB taxonomy): Bacteria > Chloroflexota > Dehalococcoidia > SM23-28-2 > SM23-28-2 > SM23-28-2. The sequence continues at coordinate 1,030,660 of CP070630.1, forward strand.
GACCTGTGGCCCCATTGCCACGGCTGAGCCCACGCCGGAGCCCACGGTTGAGCCGACCCCCACGGTTGAGCCCACCCCGACCGCTGCCCCGCCCACCGGTATGGGCGGCATGAGCGGCGACGGTGGCTTCATGTGGTGGCCGCTGGCCCTGGCTGCGGCAGCGATCACCAGCGTGGCAGGCCTGTTCACCGCCCGCTGGGCTCGCCGCTAGTCCGGCCTAGCTTAGAACGACGAATGACGTAGGGCAGCTCCTTCGGGGGCTGCCCTACAGCGTCGGGCGGGGAAACTGAGCCACCGACCCAGTAGGAATCGACACCAAGGCTTACTGTTGCCTCGCCCAAGCAGAGAATGCTATCCTAGAATTGTGATTTGGAAGTTGGCCCTGGCAGGTGCCCTACTGATGACCATTCCGCTAAGTTCGGCCACCGCCCAGGAGATACCAAACCCGCCGGCCACCTTCGCCGGCACCGTCACAGTGGACGGCCATAACGTGAGCGACGGCACAGAGGTCGTCGCTCTCATCGAAGGCAAGGTGTGCGGCGAAGGCGAAAGGGTGCCAGGCCAGAAAGGCACATGGACAGCCACAGAGGCGCGACCAGAGTACGGCATCGAGAGCGGTGATTCGATGTATGTGGTAGACGTGCTCAGCGATAGCCAGGAGCCAGGTTGTGGCACCGATGGAGCCACAGTCACCTTCCTCATCGCTGGCAGACCAAGTCACCAGGTGGGCCTGTGGAAAGCAGGCTCAAACCCGCTCAACCTCACGGTCGGAACGCCCAGCGCGGGAGAAGAGCCCACTTCGCCCGCCAGCGAGCCGGAAACGTCTGACGACAGCGGCTTCAACTGGTGGCCCGTCGCGGCTGGCGGGGCGGGTCTGGCGGCAGTGGCAATCGCAGCCGCCTTGTGGCAAGTGGTAAGGACGGCAAGAAGGAAGCAAGCATGACGGCTATTAAGAGCATCATCCGACGCCTGACCAGCCCGCTTCGCTGGCGGTATAACAGACTGACACTGGCGGCCATTCTCCTCCTGGCCTCAATGGTGCTTCTGGGGGCCGGCCTTGCCGGGCTACTCCTGACCGACGACGACGGACCCGTCGTGACCTACGTCGGCGACATCCCCATCTACGACGACGGCCTCAGCACTGCAACCGCCACACCCCTGCCTGGGCCGCCTCCCAACGATTCACCCCTGGCCAGAATGATCATCGAAAAGATCGGCGTCGACGCCCCCGTCATCACCCTCGGCTTGGACGAAAACCAAGTGCCCGAGGTGCCCAGCGGTCCCAGCGAGGTGGCGTGGTACGACTGGAGCACCAGGCCCGGCTGGGGCAGCAACGCCGTCTTCTCCGGCCACGTCGACTGGACGCTATACGGCCAGCCAGTGATCGGTGTGTTCTACTACCTGCACGACCTGGGCCTCGACGACGAGATCAAGGTCGTGCTGGAGGACGGAACGGAATATCGCTACAACGTCACGGCCAACCAAGCCATAGAGGACGGCGACCCCAAGGCACTGGCAGTAATGGGCCCTACGCCCGATGACGTACTCACCATCATCACCTGCGGCGGCACCTGGATACGCGACTGGACCAATCCCCTCGGCGGCCACTACACTCACCGCCAGGTAGTACGGGCAGAGCTGATCGAGGAAGAGCCATCACCTTCGCTCGGCGTGACTCCCTAGAAGCGCTGGGCACAGCCTACGGATTGTAGGCCGTCCTAGATCGGCAGCGTCAGCGAGAACCCCTCGCTTGCCAAAACCCAGATAGCTTGCTGATCCGTCAGCTCCGTCAGGCTATTGAGCTCAGGTATGTTGAGGCCAGGCAGATACCTTCGCCAGATCTGTCTGCCCTCGTCCCAAGCGTAGATCGCCGCCAACTTGCCGCTATCCACAGGCAAGACATCCGTCAGCCTCGTAGAGCCACGCGGCGACTGCAGCTGATTCCAGCCAACGGCAATATCGCGAACCGTCGGAGCAGGCTCAGACCCGTCGTCCGTTGCATCGCTGCCACGCGTAGGAGGAGCGAGGCCGAGGTCAGCGCCCGGCGGCGATGGGAACCCAACCTCCGGAGTCGGCGTAGGCACAGGTGTCGGGGTGGGCGTGGGCGTGGGTGTTGGCGTAGGCGTGGGTGTCGGCGTAGGCGTAGGAGTAGGCGTGGGCGTGGGTGTCGGCGTAGGCGTAGGCGTAGGGGTAGGCGTAGGGGTAGGCGTAGGCGTAGGCGTAGGCGTAGGGGTAGGCGTAGGCGTAGGCGTAGGGGTAGGCGTAGGCGTCAGTGTGGGCGATGGCTCTGGCGTCGGCGGGGCAATGCCCCCGTCGTCATATCCACCGAACTCGGCAGCCCAGTACCAGCCGTAGGTGGAACTAGGGCCGTAGGCCTTGGCCAGCCCAACCACCACGAAGTCAGGCTTGAGCATATTCTCGTTGTGCCCAGGCGAATCGCGCCAGAGCTGGAACGTCATCTGGGGAGTGTCACTGCCTGCTGCCAGGTTCTCGCCCTTCCAAGTGTTGTAGTTGTAGCCGAAGTATTCCATCCGCTCGAACGGGTTTCTCCCTAGAGAGTCGGTATGGCTGAAATAGTCCTTTTCGGCCATGTCTTGGCTCATCCACTCGGCGACATCGGTTAAAGTTGCGGAAAAACTCAGAGTCGATAAGCCATTGTCCACTCGATGAGCATTAATCAAATCCAGTAGCGCCTGCTCGTCCTGCCCTACCTGTGGACCGGCTATTCCCGCAGGAGAGACAGCCAATGACAGAAATAGGGCTGCCACAACGAGCAGCCCCACGGCGAGCGGCCGCCATGATAGAACTCCCATACTGGAAGAAATTGTCATAATACGTTGACAGACGTGGTATAATAAATCAGCGTTAGGGCCTGATAAGCCGGGTCCTACGTGCTCGGGGCGGGGAGTTGGTTGATCCAGGCCGGCACTCCCCGTCCTGTGCTTTCCATAAGATAGACGTTTATGTCTCCTTCGCCGTTACACCCTAGCTACCCCCAAGTAGAACAAAGGCAGTGATCCTTCCCATGCCCATGGAGGTTCTGGCCCGCACTGCCGAACGCCTCGGCCTTCCCCTAAGCGCCCAGCAACTGCAACAGTTCGAGGAGTACTATCACCAGCTCATCGCCGCCAATCGGCGTGTCAGCCTCACCAGCATCACCGACTACCAGGAAGTACAGAGGCGGCACTTCGGCGAATCGCTCGCCGTAGCTGCCGCCCTGTATCGAGTAGGAGTGCTCAAGCCTGACGAAGGAACGAGGGTCCTCGACCTGGGCGCCGGCGCTGGCTTCCCCGGCCTGCCCATGAGGATCGTCCACCCTACCCTGCAGCTGACCATCCTGGAAGCCACCCGCAAGAAGACCGCCTTCCTGGAGAGCCTGCTGGCTCGACTGGGCCTGGAGGACGTGACGGTGATCACTGGACGAGCCGAGGCCGTGGCCCACGATCCGGTGCATCGGGAGGGTTACGATCTGGTGTTGGCGCGGGCAGTGGCTCCCCTGGCCGTCCTCGTCGAGTTGGCGCTGCCCTTTCTGAAAGTGGGTGGCTCCCTCGCAACCCCCAAGGGAAGTCGCGCCCCCCAAGAGATGACCGAGGCCGGCCGCGCCCTGGCACTCTGCAGGGGACGCATCGTCTCGGCCGAGCCGCTCCCCTCCCCTGCCCTACCCCTGACGCTCGTGCTAATGCAGAAGCTGGCACCCACTCCGGCTGCCTACCCCCGTCGCCCCGGCATCCCGACCAAGCGCCCGCTGCGCTAGGCAGATCGCTTCTGCCAAGCGCCTACAGATGCTCACCCGGTTCCGTCAGCGGCGAATTTTGACGGAAATGGGGCAATTGAAGGCGAAAAACCGCTAGACATGAAGGTGATAATGCTTTATAAATTCAGAGACCCGTAGCTGAACAAAGGAGGGCAGAAGATGGGATTTCAAAGCGCCGGCTTCCAGAACATACCGGGTTTGTTGGGGCGGTTGATCCGCCTCGACCTCACAGTGTTTGACGACGTGAGGGACGACCCCGCTGCGACAGGACCCGCCATAGCAGTGGTAGCGGTAGCCAGCTTCCTGGCAGGCCTCGGCACCTGGCTGTGGGCCTTCGTCGAGGACGCGCCCGACAAGGGAGAGGTATTTCTGAAGGCCACTATCCTGGGGAGCATATTCCAGGCCGCCCTGTGGCTCTTGTGGGTCTACATCGTGGCGATGATCCTGTCCCGCCTGCTTGGCGCCGGGGCGGACATGAACCGACTGATCCGGACGATGGGCCTGGCGTTTGCACCCATGGCCATCAGCCTTCTCATCCTCCTGTCCGTTCTTGCGATCCCCTTCGCCGCTATAGCGATTGGCGCCACATTCCTCCTGACCAACGCGGCTATCACCTCTGCCACCGACGCTCCCCCCGACCGAGTAGCGTTGGCAAACCTGATTGGCTTCGCGGCATTCGCCATCATCCTGGGCATCCTGTCCAACGTGGCGGAATGGGGGGTGCTAGGGGGACTGGCACCGGGCATCTTCTTCTTCAACCTGAGCTTTTAGGCGACCGCACACGCCTTCCTGGCCCATAGTCGATCTGACCGCTGACACACTGGGAGACCCACCCGCGGGTGGGTTTCCCATCATTACTGTTGCGCCCCTTGCCGCAGCCAAGCCGCCCCTGAAAAAGCAGAATGAACTACCCGACCGCCCCTTCTGCCCGTAGATCATCTATCCGCTGACGGCTGTAGCCCAGGTCGAGAAGCACCTCTTCCGTGTGCTGGCCCCGTCGAGGAGCCAGGCTGCGCACCGATCCCGGCGTCTCCGACAGCTTGGCCCCCACTCCCACCTGCTGCACCTTGCCCACCGTCGGATGCTCAAGCTCCACCACCATGTCTCGCGCCCGCACCTGCGGATCGTTGAACACCTCCTCCAGGCTGTAGACCGGCCCCACGCAGATGTCAAACTGGCGCAGGTATTCGAACCATTCGTCGCGCGTCCTGGTCTTGAACTCCTGGCGGAAGTAGTCGAACATCTCGGCGTGCTTGTCGACGTTCATCTGGTACGGAATGAAGTCCTCGCGGCCTAGAGCGCGACACAGCGCCTCCCAGAACGCGGGCTCCAAACAGCCGATGCTCAGCCACTGGCCGTCCCTGGTCTCGTAGACGCAGTAGAAGGGGACGCCACCATTGAGGAAGCTTTGGCCGGGCCGAGGAGCGATGCCCGAGCCAAAGTACTGGCTAGCCACAAGTACTAAGAGGGAGAGAACGCCATCGGTCATGGCCATATCCACGTACTGGCCCCGACCCGTCCGCTCGCGGGCGATGACGGCTGCCAGAATGGCGAAGGCCGAGTACAGGCCGCCGCCAGCGAAGTCGGCGATTATGTTCATGGGGATGGCTGGCGGCGTGCCCGGCCACCCGATCATCCCCAGAGCACCGCCGATGGAGATGTAGTTGATGTCGTGGCCCACCAGACCGACATAGGGGCCGCTCTGCCCATAGCCCGAGAGTGAACAATAGATGATGCGGGGGTTGATCCGGCTCAACGTGTCGTAGTCGGCCCCCAGGCGCTTCACCACACCGGGGCGGAAGCCCTCCAGCACCACATCGGCTCTCTCGACCAGCTTGTGGAAGACCTGGCGAGCGGCCTGATTCTTGAGATTGAGGGCGATGCTGCGCTTGTTGCGGCTGAGCGCGTTGAACACCATGGCGCGCTCGCTGATGTCGCGGTCCAGCAGACGGCGAGCGACCTGAGCGGGCGCGTCGCCGGTGCCCACTGGCTCCTCGACCAGCAGCACATCGGCCCCCAGGTCAGCCAGGAGCATCGAACAGTAGGGGCCGGGAGCCAGACGCGACAGGTCGAGAACGCGGATTCCCTCCAGGGCCAGCATGAGCAGCACCTCCCTGCTATATAGGAGAAGGGGCGAAGATTCAGCCGCATGATCGCCTAGCTCCGAAACTGTGTCAAGCTTGCCCTGCGTGACCGTTCTTGCTACGATATGGGCACGGAGTGGGGCTGTAGTTCAGAGGGAGAACGTTTGTCTGGCAGACAAAAGGTCGGGGGTTCGAGTCCCCCCAGCTCCACCACCATTTAGGATACGAAACGCCCCGCTTTCTCGGCCTCGATTATTCACCACCTCTAACAGTTGTTGCCATTTTGCCACTCATGGTGTGCGACCTCTCTAGGCCCGCCCGCTGAGCCAGGCATCAAGATCCTCACATAGTGTCCAGTCGCCAGGGCGCACGACGCAGCCCTCTACGTGCACGTCTCGCCGATCATCCCGGCGTACATCAGCACATCGCCGACGGCGGTGATGCCGCCGTCGGCATCGATCACCTTGTGGACGCTGATGGCGCCGCGGCACCTTCCAGCCCAGTGGCATGGGAGCCCTCAGGTTTGAGAGCATTGCTTTCAAGCTAGGCATGGCCAGGCCCCCTTGAGCTACCGGCGCTGCCGGGCAAGACCAAACGCGGGAGGGGGAAAACCCCCTCCCGCGTCTGTTTGCCCTACGCAGTAGGACTCCCGTCCGCTGCTGCTACTCGATCAGCAACGACTTCACCCTGCTCTGGCAGTTGTTGAGCAGGTAGTCATCGATCTCGTCACCGCCGCACTCGGCAACGCTGTGCTCGTAGTGCTCGATGCAGAGTTCGACGAGTAGCGGGTAGATCCCCGGTA
>CP070630.1:1037399-1076194 GCA_020356025.1 Dehalococcoidia bacterium
CAACCAAGCTCCGTCCCCTTATCGCCAAGACCCTCACCGGCATCATCGGCCACCCCGTGGAGGTGACCTTCCAGCTCCTCGGCTCCCACCCGGGGGCTGCGCCCACCAACGGTCCCCTGTTCAAGCCCGAGACCGCCCCACCACCGCCGCCAACTCCTTTGCCACCACCTCGCCTCAACGAGCGCTACACCTTCGAGCGCTTCATCGTCGGCCACGAGAATCGTCTAGCCCACGCCGCCTCCCTGGCAGTGGCCGACAAGCCATCCGCCGTCTACAACCCTTTGTTCATCTACGGCGGCACCGGTCTCGGCAAGACCCACCTCCTCCACGCCATTGGCCACAGGGCCTGGAGCAACCACCACCGTGTTCTCTATGTCACCGCAGAGCAATTCACCAACCAGTTCGTCACCTCTATCGCCCAGGGACGCACCGAGGAGTTCCGTGCCAAGTATCGCCACGTAGACATCCTCCTCATCGATGACATCCAGTTCCTGGCGGGCAAGGAGCGCACCCAGGAGGAGTTCTTCTACACCTTCAACGACCTCCACGCCGCCAGCGGCCAACTCATCATCAGCAGCGACCGCTCACCCAGGCTCATCTCTCTCCTTGAGGATCGCCTCCGCTCCCGCTTCGAGTGGGGGCTCATCGCCGACATTCAGCCGCCCGCTCTCGAAACCCGTCTCGCCATCCTCACGACCAAGGCCGCTGAGCTTCAGCAGGAAGTAAACCCCGACGTACTCCATTTCCTCGCCCAGCGCTGCCACAACAACATCCGCGAGCTCGAAGGCTCCCTCAACCGCATCGTCGCTTTCGCCCGCCTCCTCCGCGCCGCCATAACCCTCGAACTCGCCGCCGAGGCCCTGGCTCCCGTCTCACCCTCCCCCGAGAAACCTCATCCCACTCCCCAGGCTGTCCTCGACGTCGTCGCTCAGTACTTCGACCTAGCCACCCCCGCCCTCACCGGCAAGAGCCGCGCTAAGGAGATCGCAGAGGCTCGCCACATCGCCATGTACCTCCTGCGCGAGGATGCTCAGCAGCGCGTGACTGAGATCGCCAACCTCCTCGGTGGTCGCGACCATTCCACCGTCATCTATGGCCTCCGTAAGATAGACAACGCCGTCACAACAGACCCTCAGTTCACGCGCCAGATAGGGGAGATCCGTACTCTGCTAACACCCTAGTTATCCACAGCCTATGTGGATACCGCCTCGCCTTGGTGGATAACTCCGCATCATTCTTCCTATTCCGTTGCCGCTCCTTTATCCCCCACCTCACGAACTTCACAGCCCACGCACTCTCCACAAGGACCCCCCATTCTCTCCCCATGCACTCCCCCTAGCTCTCCACGCCGCCAACAACTCTACTAAGAGGACGATCTAAGCAAACTGATCCAGATCGTTCTCGCAAAGTATAATGTCGACAGGTCAATTACTATGATCGATCGAGCGGAGATCATGGTCACTGCCGGTGATGGTGGCTCTGGAGCTATGAGCTTTCGGCGGGAGAAGTTCGTGCCTCGTGGTGGCCCGGATGGAGGCGATGGCGGTGTTGGTGGGAGTGTCGTTTTGCTGGCTGACACGTCTCTGCGTACTCTGTGGGACGTAGGGCGACGCCGTCACTGGAAGGCTGACAGGGGGCAGCATGGCCGAGGCTCCAACATGCACGGCCGTCGAGGGAAGGATTTGATTATTCGCGTGCCTGTGGGAACCGAGGTGCGCCGTAAGAAAGAGAATGGCGATCTATCTCTGATTGGGGATCTCACAGAGGCTGGCCAGACGCTGGTGGTAGCTCATGGCGGTCTTGGTGGCTGGGGCAACGCCCACTTTGCTACGTCCACGAACCAGGCTCCCCGCATAGCGCAGAGAGGGCAGAAGGGTGAGGAAGTGCGGCTGGTCCTCGACCTCAAGCTGTTGTCGGACGTTGGCATCCTTGGAGTGCCGAATGCCGGCAAGTCCACCCTCCTGGCTGCCGTCTCCGCCGCCCATCCGAAGATCGCCTCCTATCCCTTCACCACGGTCGAGCCGGTGCTCGGTGTCGTGGACATGGGCTACACTACCTTTGTGGTGGCTGAGATACCAGGGCTGCTTGAAGGAGCGCATCTAGGAGTAGGGCTGGGCCATGATTTCCTCCGCCACGCTGAGAGAGCGCGCATGTTCGTCCATCTGCTGGATGGTACTCGCCCCGATCCCCTTCAGGATATGACTGTGATCAACGGCGAGCTGGCGCAGTTCCGAGAGGACCTCGCGGCCAAGCCCCAGGTTGTGGCGGTGAACAAGATCGATCTCCCGGACGCGGCCCGCCGCACAGCCGAGCTGAGGAAACTGTTGACGGCGAGGCAGATCAAACCGTTCTTTATCTCCGCCATCACCAGCGAGGGTGTCCGGCCACTGTTGGAGCGCGTCGCCCAGGAGCTCTCGACGCTGGTGGAGGAGGAGCCATCCCCCACCCTGCCGGTGGTCAAGCCTCGGCCGCTCAGCGCGCGCTTCACCGTCTCCGTATCCAACGATGTCTACAGGGTGAGCGGCGAGCGCCTGGAGGCATTCGCTGAGATGATGCCGCTGCACCAGGAGGAGGGCCGCGCAGAGTTCTGGCGGCGTCTGACTCGCTGGGGCGTCGTAGCTGCCCTCAAACGGGCCGGCATTCAGCCAGGCGCCAGGGTGCGTCTGGGACAGACGGAAGTGGAGTGGGAAGGTTGAGGCTGGGTATCCTCGGCGGCACCTTCGATCCCCCGCACGTCGGCCATCTGATCCTGGCCGAGGAGGCGCGCCAGGCGCTTGAGCTGGAGCAGGTGCTGTTCGTGCCCGCCGGCGCTCCCTGGCGCAAGGCAGGGCGAGAGCTGTCGCCGCGGGAGGACCGCCTGGCGATGGTGCAGCTCGCCGTCGGTGACAGCCTCCACTTCGCTGTCTCCATCCTGGAGATTGAGCGCGAAGGTCCGTCCTATACGGCAGAGACCCTCGCCGCGCTTCACCAGCAACTGCCTGCCGATAGTGAGATCTTTTTCATTGTGGGCCAGGACTCTCTCGCCGACCTTCCCAACTGGAGGCAGCCGCAGCGCATCATATCGCTGGCTCGACTGGCCGTGGCAGTGCGCACCGACTGGGCGTCAGCCCAGGCCGATGCTCTCGAGAAGGAAGTCCCCGGCATCTCTCAGCGCCTCGTCTGGCTGGACACGCCGCGCATCGATATCAGCTCCACCGCCGTGCGAGATAGGGTGCGCCAGGGGCTATCGATCCGCGACTGGGTCCCTCCGGCCGTCGAGGAGTACATCCGCCAGAACAAGCTGTACGTGGAAGGCTAGGGTCGGCTTAGCGTAGAGGGACCGTCGCCTAGACGTCCAGGTTCCGCACCTGGCTGGCGTGGCCCAGAATGAACCGCTTGCGCGGCTCCACCTCTTCGCCCATCAGTTGAACGAAGATGTGGTCGGCCTGGATCGCGTCCTCCACCGCCACCTGAAGCATCAGCCGCCGCTCGGGATCCATGGTGGTCGTCCAGAGCTGGTCGGGGTTCATCTCGCCCAGGCCCTTGTAGCGCTGGATGGTAATGCTCTTGCCGTCCTTGTATTTGCTCAGGAACGATTCTTTCTCCGGCTCGGAATACAGCCAATGATGCTCCTTGCCCCGCTGGATGCGGTAGAGAGGCGGCTGGGCAATGTAGAGATGGCCGGCGTGGATGAGCTCCGCCATGTGGCGGAAGAAAAACGTCAGGAGCAGCGTGCGGATGTGCGAGCCATCGACATCGGCGTCCGTCATGATAATGATCCGATGGTAGCGCAGGCGCGACAGGTCGAACTCTTCGTCGATGCCGGTGCCCAGGGCCTTGATGATGGCGGCGATCTCGGCATGGCCGAAGATCTTGTCGGCGCGTGCCTTCTCGACGTTGAGGATCTTGCCCCGCAGCGGCAGGATGGCCTGGAAGCGCCGGTCGCGCCCTTGCTTCGCCGATCCGCCTGCCGAGTCGCCCTCCACGATGTACAGCTCGCAGAGCTCTGGGTCGCGTTCCGCGCAGTCGGCTAGCTTGCCGGGGAGCATGGTGCCCTCCAGCAAGCCCTTGCGGGTCACCAGGTCACGCGCCTTGCGGGCAGCTTCGCGGGCGCGCGAGGCAAGGATGCACTTCTCGATGATTCGCCGCGCCTCGGGAGGATGCTCCTCCAGATAGCGGCTGAGCTGTTCGCCCACCAGCGACTCCACCTGCCCCTTAACCTCCGCGTTGCCCAGGCGGGTCTTCGTCTGCCCCTCGAATTGCGGCTCGGGCAGCTTCACGCTGACCACCGCCGCCAGGCCCTCCCGAACGTCATCGCCGGAGAGGTTGGGATCGCCCTCCTTGAGCAGCTTCTGCTTGCGCGCGTAATCGTTGAGCGCGCGCGTAAGAGCGCTCCGGAAGCCCGTCAGGTGGTTGCCGCCGTCGATCGTGTTGATGCAGTTGGCGAAGCTGAAGGTGAACTCGGACAGGCCGTCGTTGTACTGGATGGCTACCTCGACGATGGTACCGTTTACGGTGCCCTCGATGTATATCGGCTGGGGGTGAACGACGTTGCGGTCCTTGTTGAGGCGCCGCACAAAGCTGGCGATACCGCCCTCGAAGTAGAAGTTTGCCTCTCGGTCATCCCGCTCGTCGACGAAGCGGACCCACACGCCCTTGGTGAGATAGGCCATCTCCCGAAACCGCTGGATCAGCGTGGCGAAATCGTAGTCCAGGGCCGGGAAGATCTTGGGGTCAGGCAGGAAGCAGGTGGTGGTTCCACTGCCATGCCCGTGCCCTGCTCCCCGCACCTTGCGCATCGAGCCTTGCGGCACGCCCCGCTGGTACTCCTGCCGATACACCGTGCCGTCACGGCGCACCTCCACCCACATCTCTGAGGAGAGAGCATTTACCACGGCCGCGCCCACGCCGTGCAGGCCACCGGAGACCTTGTAGGCCTCGTGCTCGAACTTGCCGCCGGCGTGGAGAAGCGTCATCACCGTCTCCAGCGCCGACTTCCGAGTGCGCGCGTGCGTATCGATTGGGATGCCGCGACCGTTGTCGCTGACGGTTACGTGCCCATCACGGTGGATGGCGATGTCGATGCGGTCGCAGAAGCCAGCCATGGCCTCATCTATGCTATTGTCGACGATTTCGTAGATGAGGTGATGGAGGCCACGCTGGTCGGTGCTTCCGATGTACATGCTGGGGCGGCGTCGCACCGCCTCCAGCCCTTCCAACACCTGGATGTCGCGCGCGGTATATTGGCTAGGCTTTTGGGCCATTTGCTCAGAGTATACCAGATACGGCGCTATTGCGAAAGGGCCGGCCACAGAAGCGCAGATCGGTTCGTGGCCGCTGCTTGGTCAGCCTTGACCGGCGCTGGACTTCCCCTGACACTGTATTGAGCTGGAGGACAAGGCGATGCAGGAAACGGTTGCTGTGAAGCCTATTGGGGTGGTGCACAGCTCCGTGAAGGAGCCACGCAAGGAGGGCTGGGAAGACCTGGAGTCCACAATCGTCGTGCAGGACAGGTGGGCAGACGCCCTGGACGGCATCGAGGCCTTCTCCCATATCTTCGTCATCTATTGGATGCACCTGGTCTCGGAGGGGCCTCGAGAGACGACGACGCATGTCCATCCGCGCGGCGACCCCCAGGTTCCCCTTCAGGGGGTGTTCGCCACCCGCAGCCCGGTTCGGCCCAACCCCATCGGCCTGAGGGTGGTCGCTCTCCTGGAGCGCAGGGGCAATGTGCTGCGAGTGCGCGGCCTGGATGCCATTGATGGCACGCCGGTCCTCGACCTGAAGCCCTACCTCTTCCATTACGATGGCGTGCCCGAGTCCACCGTTGCCGACTGGGTCCAAAAGGCGTAGGAGCTCTCAGGAGGGCTGGCCAGCCGTGCGTGAGCCCACCGCAGAGAAGCTTCGTCAGATATACGGGCGCCTCTACGCCGCCTACGGCCCCCAGCGCTGGTGGCCGGCGGATTCGTCCTTCGTGGTGGTGGTCGGCGCTATCCTCACCCAGTCGGCCGCCTGGGTCAACGTCGAGAAGGCCATCGCAAACCTCAGAGCCGCCGATATCCTCTCGCCGGAAGCGCTCCTGCGGATCGATCTCGATGCGCTGGCGCGCCTGGTCTATCCCGCCGGTTACTACAACGCCAAGGCCCGCAAGCTCAAGGCCTTCCTGGAGATGCTCTTCGATAGGCATGGCGGCCGCCTGGACGCCCTCTTTGCCTTGCCCCTGCCCCAGCTTAGGCAGCAGCTTCTGGCCACCCAGGGCATCGGCCAGGAGACGGCCGATTCCATCATCCTCTATGCGGCTGGCAAGCCCAGCTTCGTCATCGACGCCTACACCCGCCGCGTCTTCTCCCGCCTGGGCCTCGAGCCGCCCACCGACAGCTATGCTTCCTGGCAGGCGATGTTCAGCGAGGCCCTGCCCCCCGACGTGCGGTTGTTCAACGAGTACCACGCCCTCATCGACCGCCACGCCAAGACCGTCTGCCGTAAGGCGCCCCTCTGCGACCAGTGCTGCCTGCGGGAGATATGCCGCCTGGCGATGGGCTCCCCCTCCTCTGGCCGCTCATCCTGAGCCCAGCCGAAGGGCCTGTCGAAGGATGCGCAGGGTTCATGGTTCGACAAGCTCACCATGAGCGGGGATGCGCAGGCAGTGCAAACCGCTCGCCCTGAGCTTGTCGAAGGGTGAGCGGCTCTCAAGAGGAGACTGCGATGTCCGGGTGTCTTGAAGCTCCCCCTCGCGTTGACAGCCCTTTCGGGCGGCACTATGCTGGTGGCGACATGGACCTGGGCATCGTTGGCCTGCCCCTTTCCGGCAAGACCACCGTCTTCAACGCCCTCACCCATGGCCACGCCGAGACCGGCGGCTACCGGGCGGGCGTCGAGACGCACATCGGCGTGGTGAAGGTGCCCGACGAGCGCCTCACCAAGCTGGCCGCCCAGTTTCAGTCCAAGAAGGCCACCCCGGTCGAGCTGCGCTACATCGACCTGCCTGCTATGAGCGCTTCCTTCGACCGTGGCGGCCCCTCCAGCCAGATCCTCTCCGCCCTCTCCGCCAGCGATGGCCTCCTCCACGTCGTCCGCACCTTCCAGCGAGACGATGTGCCTCACCCCCAGGGAAGCATCGACCCCCACCGCGATGTCGCCGCTATGGATGTCGAGCTCGCTCTGGCCGACCTCGCCGTCGTCGAGAAGCGCCTAGAGCGACTCGCGCCCGTGGTGCGTGCGTCCAAGCCGGCGGAGCGAGAGGCCGGCGAGCGGGAGATGAAGCTCCTCCAGCGGGTCAAGGGCTCCCTGGAGGAGGAGAAGCCCCTACGGACGCAGACCCTCACAGCCGACGAGCAGAAGGCCCTGCGCGACTACGCCCTTCTCACCCTCAAGCCCATCCTGCTGATAGTCAACGTGGGGGAGGACGACGCCTCGAAGATCCCGGACATCGAGAGCGAGTTCGCCGCCCGCTACGGCGCTGAGGGCGCTCGCGTGGTCGCCCTCTGCGGCCAGCTCGAGATGGAGCTGGCTGAGCTCTCGGACGAGGAGGCCTTGGAGTTCCGCCAGGACATGGGCCTGACCGACTCCGGCGTGCAGCGCGTCCTCCAGCGGACCTTCGACCTGATGGGCCTCATCACCTTCTACACCGTCGTGGGGGACGAGTGCCGCGCCTGGACTGTGCCGCGCGGGACGCCCGCCCAGCAGGCAGCGGGCAAGATCCACTCCGACATGGAGAGGGGGTTCATCCGGGCCGAGGCCATCGGCTGGGAGGAGATCCTGGCCTGCGGCTCCCTGGCCGAGGCCCGCAAGAAGGGCATCCTCCGCACCGAGGGCAAGGGCTACGCCGTGCAGGACGGCGACGTCCTCCACATCCTGTTCAGCGTCTGAAGGTGGCCAAAAGAGGCTACGGCGGAGGCGCTATTCTCGCTGTATACCCCTACCCCCTGGGTGTGGGTTATGCTATAATGGTGACAGAAGCCAATCAGCAGGAGGTCAGCAACGTGAAGAATGACGTCCGCGAAGACGTGCTCAAGCGCCTGAACTACATCGATGGCCACCTGGCCGGCGTGCGCCGCATGATCGAGGAGGACAAGTACTGCCCGGATGTCCTCAAGCAGACCTTCGCCGTCCGCCGCGCCATCGAGAAGATGGAGGCCATCATCCTCGAAGGCCACCTGCACACCTGCGTCATCGATGGCGTCAAGAACGGCCGCGAGGAGCAGATGGTGCAGGAGATGCTGGAGCTCTACACCCTCGCCAATCGGTGATGGGAGTCGGTCCAGAGGGAGGCGGATAGGACATGGTGGAGGACAAGGCGAGAGAGAAGCAGCAGGTGACCATTCCCGTCAAGGGCATGACCTGCGTCTCCTGTGTGTCGCGCGTCGAGCGTGCCCTCAAGAAGGTGCCCGGCGTCAGCGAAGCCGCCGTCAACCTCGCCAGCGAGCGCGCGACTGTAATGCACGACCGTCGGGCCAGCAGTGTCGAGGACTTGTTCAAGGCCGTCGAGGACGCAGGCTACGAGCCCCGCCGCGAGAGCCTCACCGTCGGTGTGGAGGGCATGACCTGCGCCTCCTGCGTGCGACGAGTCGAGACCGCCCTCAAGAAAGTGCCCGGCGTCCTCTCGGCCAGCGTCAACCTCGCCAGCGAGCGCGCCACGGTGGAGTTCCAGCCCGGCCAGGTAGCCATCGCCGACCTCCGCCGCGCCGTGGACGACGCCGGCTACCGCCTGCGCGAGCTCGCGGAGAGAGAGCGCGACGTTGAGGCCGAGGCGCGCCAGCAAGAGCAACGCACCCTCCTGGCCAAGCTCCTCTTCGCTGGCACTGTCGGCGCTCTTCTCATGCTCGGCGCTCAGCACCAGCACATCCCCCTCCTGGCCGATATCCCCGTTCGCTGGATCAACGTCATCTCCTTCCTGCTGGCCACGCCGGTGCAGTTCTGGGCCGGCTGGCAGTTCTACGTGGGAACCTGGAAGACCGCCAGGCACTTGACCGCCGACATGAACACCCTCATCGCCGTCGGCACCAGCGCCGCCTATGGCTACAGCATCGCCGCCACCTTCGGCCCCGGCCTGTTCGAGGCGGCGGCCATCGAGACCAGCGTCTACTTCGAGACGTCCGCAATCATCGTCGCTCTCATCCTGCTCGGCCGCTGGCTCGAGGCTCGCGCCAAGAGCCGCACCTCGGCGGCCATCAAGCGCCTCATGGGTCTGCGGGCCAAGACGGCGCGCATCGTCCGCGACGGCCAGGAGACCGACATACCCATCGAGCAGGTGGCCCCCGGCGACGTCGTGGTCGTCCGCCCCGGCGAGAAGATCCCCGTCGATGGCGTCGTCCTCGAGGGCCGCTCGGCCGTCGACGAGTCGATGATCAGCGGCGAGAGCATCCCGCTGGAGAAGGGCCCCGGCGACGAGGTTATCGGCGCCACCATCAACAAGGTGGGCTCCTTCCGCTTCCGCGCCACCAAGATCGGCGAGGAGACCGTCCTCGCCCAGATCATCCGCCTCGTGGAGGAAGCCCAGGGCTCCAAGGCGCCCATCCAGCGCCTCGCCGACGTGGTTGCCTCTTACTTTGTGCCGGCGGTCATGGCCGTGGCCGCTGGCACCTTCGTTGTGTGGCTCATCGTTGGGCCATCGCCCGCGTTGACCTACGCCCTCCTGAGTGCCGTGGCTGTGCTCATTATCGCCTGCCCCTGCGCTCTCGGCCTCGCCACCCCCACGGCCATCATGGTCGGCACCGGCAAGGGGGCGGAGAGCGGCGTCCTCATCCGCGGCGCCGAGGCCCTGGAGACGGGCCATAAGGTGCAGGCCGCCGTCATGGACAAGACCGGCACCATCACCGAGGGGCGCCCCCGGGTGACCGATGTGCTGGCCGCCGATGGCCAGGCGGGGGAGGTGCTGCGTCTCGCCGCCAGCGCCGAACGGGGCTCGGAGCACCCTCTGGGCGAGGCCATCGTGACGGAGGCCAAGGAGCGCGGCCTGGCCCTCGCCGAGGCCCAGGATTTCGTCGCCGTGCCCGGCCTGGGCGTTCAGGCTCAGGTGGACGGACGCCAGGTTCTCCTCGGCAACCTCGGTCTGATGCAGGAGCGCGCCGCCAAGCTGAATGGCCTGGAGACGACCGCCGACGAGCTGCTGGGCGAGGGCAAGACAGCGATGTTCGTGGCCGCCGACGGCCAGGTGCTGGGAGTCATCGCCGTGGCCGATACGGTCAAGGAGGGCGCCCAGGAGGCCATCGTCCGCCTCAAGGCGATGGGCATCGAGGTAATCATGCTCACCGGCGACCATCGTCGCACCGCCGAGGCCATCGCCCGTCAGGTGGGCGTCGACCGCGTGCTGGCGGAGGTCCTGCCCGAGGACAAGGCCAGGCAGGTGCGCGATCTCCAGAACGAGGACAAGGTCGTGGCTATGGTAGGCGACGGCATCAACGACGCCCCCGCTCTGGTTCAGGCCGACGTGGGCATCGCCATCGGCACCGGCACCGACGTCGCCATGGAGGCCTCCGACATCACCCTCATCCGCGGCGACCTGCGTGGAGTGGCAACCGCCATCGCCCTCAGCAAGAAGACCATTCAGATCATCCGCCAGAACCTGTTCTGGGCCTTCTTCTACAACGTCGCCCTTATTCCCATTGCGGCTGGCATTCTGTATCCTTTGTTCTCGAGGACGGGCGTGCCGGGCGGCCTCGAGCCCTTCTTCGGCGAGTTCGGCTTCCTGAACCCCATCCTCGCGGCGGTGGCCATGGCCTTCAGTTCGCTAACGGTGATGACTAATTCCCTCCGCTTGCGCCGATTCAAGGCACCAGCGTGAGTCTGACTGGTAAGGAGGCTGCGGGGGCATGTCCCCGGAAACGAGCCAGGGGCAGGGTCGGAAGCCGACCAAGGTGGCGCAGCATCGCTACGACGTACAGGATGCCATCCTAGAGTTAGTGCCTGGGAGCTGGAGGCGCCTCCTCTGGTCGAAAGTAGGGGGCGGTTGCGTCTTGGAGGTAGGCGTGGGAACAGGGATGAACATAGCCTACTATCCGCCCGAGGCTGCGGTGGTGGCGGTAGACCCCAGTCCGAGCTTTCTGACCCGGGCTGCAAACAGGGCTCGCAAGAACGGAAAGGCGGCGGCACTCGGCGTCATGGATGTCCGGCGACTGGCCTTTGCCGATGACTCCTTCGACTACGCTGCCACCTCCTTTGTCTTTTGCTCCGTGCCCGACCCCGTCGCTGGTCTGATGGAGGTGCGGCGAGTGCTCAAGCCGGGCGGCCGCTTTATCCTTCTGGAGCACGTTCGCCTGGGCAACCGTCTCCTTGGCCGGCTCATGGACCTCTTGAACTCGCCCTGGCTGCGTCTGTCGGGGGACAATATCAACCGCGACACCGTGGCCAACGTGCAGAGAGCGGGCTTTCAGGTGGTGGCGGTCGATAGTCTCTTGGGTGGTCTGGTGAAGGTGATCGAGGCACGCAAGGAGAGCCAGTGAGTGCGATCTTGGGCCTGCGGACGGCAGCAGCGGTGACGACGGCCAAGCTGGTGGCCGCCCTCAGCCGTCGCCTGGGCTTCGGTGGTGGCACTGCTCTCCCCGGCTTGGTGGCCGACGCTGTCGTCCCGCGCCTGGCGACTCGCCTGGCGGCCCGCCTGGGCCACGGCTCCGTCCTCATCACCGGCACCAACGGCAAGACGACCACCGCTCGCCTGGTCAGGAACGTTGCTCAGGCCGCCGGCTACCGGCCCGTCCACAACCATAGCGGCTCCAACCTTATGAGGGGCATCACCGCCTGCCTCATCGAGGCCACCGATGCCCGCGGCCAGTTCCCCCAGCCCGAACGACGCCTGGGCATCTTCGAGGTGGACGAGGCGACTCTGCCGGAGGCAGCCGTTGCCCTCTCTCCCCGTGTTGTCGCCTTCACCAACCTTTTCCGCGATCAGCTCGACCGCTATGGCGAGGTCGATAGCGTGGCTGCCCTCTGGCGGCCAGCCGTGGCTTCTCTTCCCCCTACTATCACCGTCGTCCTTAACGCTGACGACCCTGGCGTGGCCGGCCTGGCCGACGCCTGCCGTGGTTCCGTCTTGTTCTACGCCGTCAGCGACATCTCCTGTGCTGTCGATCAGATCGAGCACGCCGCTGACGCCCGCTGGTGCCCCTCCTGCGGCCGGGAGTACAGCTACAGCGCCGTCTTCTACGGCCACGTGGGCCAGTGGGTCTGCCCCGGCTGTGGCAGGGGCCGGCCGGCCGCCGACATCGAGGCCACCAGGGTCAAGCAAAGCCCCGACCAGCCCCTGCGTCTGGCCCTGGCCACTCCCTCGGGGCAGTTCGATCTGTCGTTGCCCCTTATGGGCCTCTACAACGTCTACAATGCCCTGGCGGCGGTGAGCGTCGCCGTCGCTCTCGGCGTCCCCGTGGACGCCATCCGAGAGGGCGTCGCTTCCTTTACCGCCGCCTTCGGCCGCCAGGAGAGGATGACCGTCCGCGGGCGCGAGGTGCACACTATCCTCGCCAAGAACCCCGCTGGCCTGAACCAGGTGCTCCGAGCGATCAGCGCCGAGGAGGGGCCGAAGAACCTGCTGTTTTTCCTCAACGATGACATCGCCGACGGGCGGGACGTCTCATGGATCTGGGACGTGGACTTCGAGATGCTGGCCGGCCAGGCGGCCCTTCTCCTCGCTTCCGGGCGACGGGCGGCCGACATGGCTCTCCGCCTGAAATACGCCGATATAGACGCTGATCCCGCCATCGAAGAAGATACGGAGAGCGCCTTGGAGAAAGCCCTGGCGCTCACGCCGGAGGGCGAGCGGCTGTACGTCATTCCCACCTACACCGCCATGCTCCACGTGCGCAAGCTCCTTGCCCGCTGGGGCCAGCGTCCGCCTTTCTGGGAGGAGGGCTGAGGCCGTGGAAGCCGCTCTCCGCCTCGCCCACCTCTACCCCAAGCTGATGAACCTCTACGGCGACCGCGGCAACATCCTCTCCCTCCGCCGCCGCTGCCAGCAGCGTGGCATCACCCTGGCCGTGGACGAACTGGAGCTTGGCGACGCCCTCGATCCAGCCGCCTACGACCTCGTCTTCATCGGCGGCGCCCAGGACCGCGAGCAGCAGCGCGTGGCGGTTGACCTGCTCGGGACCAAGGCCGAGGCCCTGCACCAGGCCGTGGAGCAGGGCGTGGTGCTCCTGGCCGTGTGCGGCGGCTATCAGCTTCTGGGACGCTATTATCGGCCGGCCGCCGGCGAGGAGTTGGCGGGCGTCGGCATCTTCGACGCCTGGACCGTCCACCCCGGCCCGGCGGCCAAGCGTTTCATTGGCAACGTGGTCGTGCGCTGGCGGGGTGGAACGCTGGTCGGCTTCGAGAACCACGGCGGCCGCACCTACCTGGGGCCGAGCGCCCGGCCACTGGCGACGGTTATCGCTGGCTTCGGCAACAACGGCCGCGACGGCAGCGAGGGGGTGGTGCAGGGAGAGAACGCCTTCGGTACGTATCTGCACGGCTCGCTCTTGCCGAAGAACCCCCGCTTCGCCGACCATCTCATCGCCCAGGCGCTCAGGCGCAGGTACGGTGACGTGGAGCTGGAGCCCCTGGACGATGTCCTGGAGGAGCGGGCCCATGCCGAGGCGGTTCGCCTGGCAAAGAAGAAGCCGATTTTCGGGAGGAGGTGAGGCTGTGGAGGAAGTAACTCTGACCGCCCCCGATATCTCCTGCGACCACTGCATCGCCGCCATCCGCAAGGCTCTGTCCAAGTTGCCGGGAGTGCAGTTCCTTGACGGCAATCCCCAGGCGAAGAAGGTCACAATTCGGTATGATCCGTCTGTAGTGCAGTTGACGGCCATCGAGAAGGCCATGGAGGAGGAAGGCTATCCGCCTGCTGGGTAACCTGGCTGGCTTCGGTCTGGTGCTGCTGGCGGCGGCAGCGGCCGTCGTCCTGGGGGTAATTTGCACGACGTCCTCCGAGGATGTCTACACCGATATCAGCATCGTTCCCCTAGAGGTGACTCCCACCGCGGCCCCCACCTCGCCGACTCCCACCCCCACCCCTGAGCCTACAGCGCCCCCCATTCTGGAAGCCGTCATCCACGGCTTCCAATACCCCATCGCTGGTGCCTGCCTCCCCACTCGGGAGGACCTTATGCCCAACGCTCCCCGCGATTATCGCTGGGGCGTTCATGAGGGAATCGATTTCTACGACGGCGATTGCTGCGTGCCCATCGAGCGCGGGATGCCGGTGCTGGCTGCCAAGACAGGGGTGGTCATCCGCGCCGATCATGACTATCAGGACATCACTGCCGAGGAGATGGACGCCATATTGGCCCGCACCCAGCAGCAGGGCTACACCGATGCCGCCTCTCTGGATCGCCTGCGCGGTCAGCAGGTCTGGCTCGACCACGGCGACGGCATCGTCACCCGCTATGCCCACCTCCTGGACGTAGAGGTGGGGATTGAAGAGGGCATGGTGGTGGAGGCAGGGCAGGTCGTGGGCTACGTTGGCAACTCGGGAACGCCCGAAGGCGTCACCGACTCCGATCTTGAGAACCATCTGCACTTCGAGATCCGTGTGGGTGCTGGCTATCTGGGGGAAGGCCTCTCCGCCGTCCAGACGCGCCGCCTCTGCGAGAAGGCATTCGCCCCTTAGACTTCCCTAGTGACCGCCTATTTCGGCTTGGGGCCGACCTCCAGGCGCGTGATCTAGCCTCTGGAAATGTGGTATACAGGGAGGTGCTGGCTCTCGCTGACACGATGTCCGGCGCGCGCGTGGCCATCAGCGACAGCGATGGTCGCGCGGCTTGGATCGGGGCAAAGCTCGATTCGATAGAAGGAGAGGGGCAGGATGGAAGCTCTTAACGCCCTGGCGCCTATGGTGATCAAGATCGGCATCGACCCCGAGATCTTCCAGATCGCCGGCCTGGAGATCACCTGGCATGGGCTGTTCACTGCCCTGGGAGTGGTGGTTGGCGTCTTCATGGCCGCCATCCTGGCCCGGCGCGCCGGCATCGACGATGACACCATCTACAACATGTCCCTCTTCCTTGTCATCGGCGGCATCATCGGCGCCCGTGCCCTCTACGTGCTGGAGCACCTCGGCGATTTCGATGATGATCCGGCAGAGATTTTCGCCATCCAGACCGGCGGCATCTCCATCTACGGCGCCCTGATCGGCGGCACCCTGGGGGCGGCGGCCTACGCTGCCTGGCGCCGGCTGCCCCACTGGGGCTTGATGGCCGATGTGGCCGCTATTGGGGCTATCCTGGGCATGGCCGTGGGTCGCGTTGGCTGTCTCATCAACGGAGACATCTTCGGTAGATCCACCGACTGGGCCATCGGTGTCGTTTACACTCATTCTGATAGCCCCAGCTATCCCGTTTACTCCGCTGTGCCCCCTGAGCTGGCTCAGCATCCCGTCACTGCCTACGAGATAGCGGGCGACCTGCTCATCTTTGCCCTGCTCCTCTTCGTCCTGCGGCGGCTCTTCAAGCGCGACGGCATGATCTTCTTCGCCTGGGCCTTCCTCTACGCCGCCATGCGCTTCGGCGTCAGCTTCCTGCGGGGAACCGACATCGGCGGTGTCTGGGTGGGCGACGATCTCGTCCTCGGCGGCCTCCGCGTCGCTCAGCTCATCGCCCTGGCGATAATGGTGCTCACTCCGTTGGGCGTTGCCTATGTGCTCACCCGCCGCGCGCCTGCTCGTGCCGAGAGGCGTCGCCTGGCGCGCGCCGAAGCCCGTGCCCCGGACGAAGAAGCGGACAGCGACTGAGCTAAGCCAACCACCTCCTACGTGCAGCTCGCTCCTATCTTCCCGCTGAACGCCAGCACGTCGCCCACCACGGTGATGTAGTTGTCCATGTTCAGGTCGAGGCGCTGCATCCAGCCGGCGTCGGGCGGCGGCCCGCCCCACGCGCCGATACGCCCCGAGTAGGGGAGGACGTCGCCCACCACGGTGACGAACGTGTCGATGTTGATGTCCAGCGGCCACGCGTCGTGCACTCCCGGGTCGTTCGTGCAGTCATCGCACGAGTCCGTGGGCAGGTAACCCTCGACGTCGTCGTTGAACTCGTCGCCATCGTCGTCTGGGTCGTCCGGGTCGAGGACGGTGTCCTGATCGCAGTCGTTGGCGATCCGGCAGCACACCTTGGTCGCGTAGTCATCCGTGCCGTCGCAGTCGGCGACGTGCGCATTGTTATCCCCCGACACCGTGGCCACGCACTCGTACTCCGCAGCGCAGCTAGGGCCGTAAGTGCAGTCGGCTACCCCGTAGGGTACGGAGAGACAGACCTGTGTCCCGTAGCTGCCGTCCGCCGCGACGTGGGCGTTGTCCGCCGCCGACAGGGTGACTATTGTGTCGTAGACATTGCTGCAGTCCGTGCTCAGGTTGCAGACCTCGCCGCAGCAGACCGACCAGCCGTAGCCCGACCCAGCGGGCGTGCCGGCATGGGCGTTGCTGGTGGAGAACATCCGGAATACCTCGACCTCCTCCGCGTCGCACGAAGCCTTGACGCTGCAGGTCAGGTTGCCCGTGGGCGCAGCAGCGCTTGTGTGGAAGGCCCAGCGCACACCGAGGGCAAGGATCAGCGCCACAAGCACCAGCGCCGTCAGTACCGTTGCCCGTCTCATGACCGGCCTCCTGCCCGCCGACGCTCCACCAGCACCAGCCCGCCGACCACGAACAGCCCGGCGAGGAAGAGCGGCCCGAAGGGCATGATCGAGGCCAGCAGCGACTCAGAGCCACGCTCCAGCGGCGTTCCGCCCTCCAGCGCGGCCACCCGCGCCTCCAGCGCATCGATGCGCTCGGCCTGCTCCTGCGAGAGCTCGTACAGCCCCTGGATGGCGGCCAGGGCCACGCCGTCGATGTCGCCACTGCCGATGCTGAGCTCGTCCTCGCCGAGGCCGAAGGCCGCGTAGAAGTCCTGCGCCACCGGCCCCATGTGGCGGATCGAGTCGTCCTGGGCCTTGGAGTTCCACATGCTGATCGGCATCTCGGCCAGGGCCGCCACAACCGCCTGCCCGTCCACCGGCGTGAAGTTCTCCTTCAGGTCGCGGTCGCTGCTGCAAGACCACGAGTTGCCGCCCGCATTCAGGTTGCAGTAGGTGGAAAGGTCGCTGCTGCTGTAGAACTCCAGTCCGCCGCCCGCTTGCACCACGAACTCGTCGGTGCTGTCGCAACTCACGGTAGTGGTGGTGGAGTCGCCCCAGACGAAGCAGCCGTTTTGGGCGGCGTTGGCCAACCGTCCGGCGGCGAAGCCGAAATCGCCCAGGGCGGTGTTCTCGCCGCCCCCTGGCACGCTGGCAGCGTAGCCCCCGGCGGTGTTCATGACGCCCCCGCCGACAACGGCTGTGTAGCCGCTGGCGGTGTTGCTCCCGCCGCCGCCGACAGTAGCCCCCTCGGCGCTGGCGTCGTTAGAGTAGCCCCCGCCGACGGTGGCGTGTGCGTTCTGGGCCTGGTTGCTGGCGCCTCCGCTCACGGTGGCGTTGTTGCCACTGGCGGTGTTCTCAACGCCGCCGCTCACAGTGGCCGCGGCGCCGCTGGCGGTGTTGCTGAGGCCCCCGCCGACCGTGGCGTTGTTGGCGCTGGCCTGGTTGCCATGGCCCCCGCCGACGGTGGCGTCGGGGCCGCTGGCGTTATTGTGCCTGCCACCGCCCACGGTGGCAAACTCGGCATTCCCACCGTCGCCGTCGTCGTTGCCGGCGGTGTTGTCTGCGCCGCCCCCCACCGTGCCGGAACCGTCAGTCACCCGGTTCGGAAGGCCGCTCTCGCCACCGCCACTGATGGTGGCAGCCCCGGACCCGTCCGTCACGGCGTTGCCGCTGTAGCCGCCGATGAGGTTCGGGACCCATTCAGGCTCTAGGCGCAGAGCGCGGTCGCCGTTCACCCGAACCTCGAAGGCCTGGTAGCTCTCCGTGCTGACGTAGCAGGCGTCGGCGTCGTCGCCGTGCCCCTGGACCTCGGTCCAGGCGTGGCCCGGGTTAGGCACGGGCCCTGACGGGTCGGCAACCACCGAGCGTACGGCCAGGGCCACGAAGAAGACCGCGGCGAAGACGGCAACCCCGCCGAGCACCGCGGCTGGTAGAAATAGCTGTCTGCTCATCTGAATCTTCATCGGGAGTACCTCCTCTTGTGGGACAAGAAATGCCGACCTTTCTCCAGGTCGGCCCTTGCATAATGAAGCATTCAGCCTACGCTGTCAACCGAACGCGGAAAATCCCCCTGCTTCCGCTGCGGTGCCGAGACCCCTCTTCGGTGTCTCCCCGGTTTTCTTCACGATCCCACTGACGAGTTCGACGAGAACCTCTGCGAACACAGACGACATTGCAGGTCGTCGTTGAGCGCGTGGAAGACCCGTTGACAACCGCCTAGACCGGACGCATAATGCGACCGAAGCGACGATCACTTGAAGGAGGAGTTCGATGCCGCATTACATGGTGCAGGCAGCTTACACGGCCGATGCCTGGGGCGGTTTGGTCAAGAACCCACAAGACCGGGCGGAGGCTCTTCGTCCATCAATAGAGGGACTCGGCGGGAAGCTTGTGTCCTTCTATATGTCTTTCGGCGAGTACGATGCCGTGGTAATCGCAGAAATGCCCGACAACGTTTCCGCCGCCGGCATTTCCATCGCTGCTGCTGCAGGGGGAGCCGTCAAGGCCATCAAGACTACGCCTCTAATGACCGTCCAGGAAAGCATGGAGGCGATGCGCAAGGCACGCCAATCTGGTTACCGCCCGCCGTCGTAGGCATGCGTCAGCGGGTGGCAGTCATCGACCACCGCTAGTGCTCTGCATTGCCAGCCGTCGGCGGGCACGCTGGAAAGCTCCCATATACATTCATAGGGATGCCGGTCTCCTTCGGTGTCCCCCCGTTTCTTCTGTACACCAGCAGACAAGCAGAAGCCCCTGGGCCATCCGACCCAGGGGCTCTGAGTGCTAGCCTAGGAACAACCTACGTGCAGCTCTCCCCGATCATTCCTCTGTACATGATGGCGTCACCCGCCGCGGTAATCATGCCGTCCGCGTTGAGGTCCAGGCGCTGCCACCACTCGGGCTCGCCCGGCGTAGCGCCGATGCGGTCTCGGAAGTTGAGGGCGTCGCCCGCCACTGTGATCGTCTTGTCCATGCTGATGTCCAGCGGCCAGGCGTCGTCCCCGGCGTCATCGGGGCACGCGTCCGATGGGTCCGTCCCGATCGCCACTTCGATGGCGTCTGTGAATCCGTCGTCGTCGCAGTCCGAGGCATGGTCTGGCGGAACCAGCCTCACCGAGTCGCAACCCTCGATGTCCCGCCCGTCGTACGTTTCGCCTTCCAGGCAGGCTTCGGTTGCGTCGCGCTCGATGCTTACCTCCTGGCACCTGAAGTGCAGGATGAGGTCCTCGTCTCCATCCTTGTCCACGTCCTCCAGCGCCCAGTGTTTTGCTGTTGCTCCCTCGAAGAGCACACTCTCCGCGTCGACCATGCTGGCATCGAAGTCCTCGGTCGTCAGTATGGCCACCGGGATGACCCCGTGGCACTTCAGGTTGATGCTGTTGGGATCGCCGCCCGGCTTGATGTCGACGTCCACAGTAATAGCGAGAGCCACAGTGAAGACGTAGGCCCGCCCCTGGCGCTCCATATCGCCCACGTCCTCGATGGGCGCTCCCACAGCGATGTCCGCCTTACCGTCGCCGTTCGCGTCCCCTATCGCCACCGCCCGGCCGAGCTCGCCGTACGGCTGTGGGTTGGGAGTGTCCACGCTGAAAAGGAGCGAGCCGTCGTCGCCGGAATAGACGTGGGCCTGCCCCGCATCGGTATTCCCGCCCACATCCTCATCGTCCGCTCCCACGGCGATGTCCGCTTTCCCGTCACCGTCGACGTCACCCACCGCCACCGAGCGGCCGAAGTTGGCGCCGTCCTGGGGGTTCGGTGTGTCCAGGGTGAAGAGCAGCGAGCCGTCGTCTCCCGAGAAGACGTAGGCCCGCCCCGCATCGGCGATGGCTGCCACATGCTCGTAGTACGCCCCCACGGCGATGTCCGCTTTCCCGTCGCCGTTCACCTCGCCCACCGCCACCGATTCCCCGAAGTAGGCTGTCTCCTGCGGGTTGGGGGTGTCCAGGGTAAGGAGCAACGAGCCGTCCTCGCCGGAGAAGACGTAGGCCCGCCCCTGGCCGGACGTGCCGCTTACCTCCTCGCCGTGCGCCCCCACAGCGATGTCTGCCTTGCCGTCGTCGTTCACGTCACCCATCGCCATCGAACCGCCCAGCCAAGCGTCCGCCACCGGATTGGGACTGTCCAAGGTAAGGAGAAGCGAGCCGTAGTCTCCTGAAAAGACGTAGGCCCGCCCCACGTCGGTGTTGACGCCCACGTCCTCCCTGAACGCTCCCACGGCGATGTCCGCTTTCCCGTCGCCGTTCACCTCGCCTATCGCGACGGAGCGACCGAAGTAGCCCTCCTCCTGTGGGTTCGGCGTGTCCAGAGTAAGGAGCAGCGAGCCGTCGTCTCCCGAGAAGACGTAGGCCCGCCCCGCGTCGAGGATAGCGCTCGCATCCTCATCGGCCGCCCCCACGGCGATGTCCGCTTTTCCGTCGCCGTTCACATCCCCCGCCGCCACTGACTGGCCGAAGTTGGCGTACTCCTGCGGGTTGGGGGTGTCCAGGGTAAAGAGCAACGAGCCGTCGTCTCCTGAAAAGACATAGACTCGCCCCTGCCAGGAGTTGCCGCTCACGTTCTCCGTGACCGCTCCCACGGCGATGTCCGCCTTTCCGTCGCCGTTCACGTCGCCTGCCGCCACGGAGTGGCCGAAGTTGGCGTACTCCTGCGGGTTCGGGCTGTCCAGCGTAAGCGAGAGCGTTTGGGCGTGGCCGGACCACGCGACGCTCACCGCCAGCGCCACCAGCGCTAGAAGAAACATGCGCAGCGTCTTCATAGTGGCCACCCCCTGGTCGGCGAAGATCTAAACATAAGTGTAAACATTATACACGTATGGCGTGTGGCGTGAAAACCTGCGGCGGCTCTGCCGCCTTGACTTTGCCGAGATGCGGTGCATATACTACCAGTGGTATCGCCTCTCTGGGGCGAACCTGATGTTTCTTGGGCGGGACACTCGCTCGTTTTGTCTTTCGCGACAGCGCCCGAGTGGCGCAATGGTAGCGCAACCGATTTGTAATCGGTAGGTTGGGGGTTCGAATCCCCCCTTGGGCTCCAGTGATGATGTGAGATAATGGCGGGGTGGGTGAGTGGTTAAAACCGGCAGACTGTAAATCTGTTGCCTGAAATGGCTACGGAGGTTCGAATCCTCCCCCCGCCACCATAGAAATGCAAATTCAAGGGAAGGCTGGAGGCGATGAGCCTGGGCCCCTATTGGTGACAAGCCTGCCCACATAGCTCAGTAGGTAGAGCACGCCCTTGGTAAGGGCGAGGTCGCCGGTTCGAATCCGGCTGTGGGCTCCAATTGTCAAGGAGGTATGCCAGCATGGCCAAGAAGAAGTTTGAGAGGACCAAGCCTCACGTGAACGTGGGCACCATCGGCCACATTGATCATGGCAAGACCACCTTAACCTCGGCCATAACCAAGGCCCTCGCACTCAAAGGCCTAGCCGAGTACATCGACTTCTGGAGCATCGACAAGGCGCCAGAGGAGAAGGCGAGAGGCATCACCATCGCCGTCGCCCACATCGAATACCAGACCGAGAAGCGGCACTACGCCCACATCGACTGCCCAGGCCATCGCGACTACATCAAGAACATGATCACCGGTGCCGCCCAGATGGACGGCGCCATCCTCGTGGTGGCAGCCAACGATGGTGCCATGCCCCAGACCCGAGAGCACGTGCTGCTCGCTCGCCAGGTCGAAGTGCCGGCCATGGTCGTCTTCCTCAACAAGACAGACATGATGGAAGACCCAGAGCTTCTGGACCTCATCGAACTGGAGGTGCGGGAACTTCTGAATAGCTACAACTTCCCGGGCGATGACATGCCGATCGTGCGTGGCAGTGCCCTTAAGGCCATGGAGAGCGAAAGCACCGACCCCAACGCGCCGGAGTTCCAGTGCGTCTGGGAGATCCTGGACGCCGTCGATAGCTACATCCCTGAGCCCGAGCGGCCACGCGACAAGCCCTTCCTGATGCCCATCGAGGACGTGTTCGGCATCAAGGGCCGCGGCACCGTGGTCACCGGCCGTATCGAGCGGGGAGTGATAAAGCCGGGCGAGCCGGTGGAGATCGTCGGCATCCGCGATACCCGCGAGACGGTGTGCACCAGCGTTGAGATGTTCCGCAAAATCCTCGACAGCGGTGAGGCCGGAGACAACGTAGGCTGTCTCCTGCGCGGTATGGAGCGAGACGAGGTAGAGAGGGGCATGGTTCTGGCCGTTCCTGGCACCATCAAGCCCCACACCAAGTTCGAAGGCGAGGTCTACATCCTCTCCAAGGATGAAGGCGGCCGCCACACTCCCTTCTTCACTGGCTACCGGCCTCAGTTCTACATCCGCACCACCGACGTCACCGGCATCGTCACCCTCCCGGAGGGCGTGGAGATGGTGATGCCCGGCGACAACGTCAAGCTATCCGTTGAACTGATCGTGCCCGTGGCTCTGGAAGAAGGCGTCCGCTTCGCCATCCGCGAGGGCGGCAACACGGTGGGCGCTGGCGTTCTCACCAAGGTACACGGCTAAAGGGGAGGCTTTTCTCTGGTTTATGGCTAAGAAAGAGGACCTGGTGGTAATCCATCTGGCCTGTACAGACTGTCGCTCGCGTAACTACACGACGACCAAGAACCGCCGCAACGACCCCGACCGGTTGGAGTTTCGCAAGTTCTGTCCTCGCTGTCGCGGCCATCGTCTGCACCGGGAGGTACGCTAGCGCCAGGTCAGCTTGCCTGTCGCTAGGCGGGGCCCAGGGGAGAGAGAGTGCTTAAATGAGTCGCGAGATGAGACGCCATCCGGCGGTCAGCAAGACCCCCAAGCGGGGCCGGCGTGGCATTCCCCGCGCAGCACAGCGCGCAGCGCCCGGCAGGGCCAAGGCAGCGGCTCCCTTCTGGCGTCCTCGCTGGATCACCGATATCATCACAGAGTTGCGCAAAGTCGTGTGGCCCACTCGCCAGGACACCCTCCACCTGACCGTCGTCGTCCTGATAGTGGCCACCATCATCGGCGTCGCCCTGGGCGGCCTCGATCTTGGCTTTGCCTGGCTGGCAGAGCATATCCTCTTACGATAGGCGGTGCGATAGGTGGCGGCACGTAAGAAGAAGACCCCGGCGGTCAAAGACGCTACCCCTCCCGAGGAGTCGGTGGCAGAGGCCCCTGCGGTTGAGGAGGAGCAGCCTCAGGAAGAAGAGCAGCGGCCCGACGACGACCGCCGCTGGTACGTCATCCATACCTACTCCGGCTACGAGGACAAGGTTAAGACCAACCTCGAGCACCGCGTCCAGAACATGGACGTAGCGGACCTCATCTTTGAAGTTGTCGTTCCCTGCGTGGACGAGATCGAGATCCGCGATGGCCAGCGGCGTACCGTCCCCCGAAAGATCTTCCCCGGCTACGTGCTCGTGCAGATGATAGAGCTTAAGCAGGAGGATGACCTCTCGGCCTCCAGTGACGAGCGAGTGCGCTCCAGCCGTGCCTGGTATGTCGTCCGCAACACCCCGGGAGTAACCGGCTTCGTCGGCTCTGGCCATCATCCCACTCCCCTCGACGAGACCGAGGTCAGCTCCATCCTTCGTCAGATGCGCGCCGAGGAGCCCACGGTCAAGGTCGGCTTCACCATGGGCCAGAGCGTACGCATCATCGATGGTCCCTTCATCGACTTCATCGGCACCGTGGACGATATCAACGTCGAGAAGGGCAAAGTCAAGATTCTGGTCTCCTTCTTCGGGCGGGAGACACCCGTCGAGCTGGACTTCCTCCAGGTGGAGAGGCTGTAGCATGGCTAAGAAGGTTCGCGCCGTCCTCAAGATCCAGCTCGAGGCGGGCAAGGCCACCCCTGCCCCGCCGGTGGGCCCGGCCTTGGGTCAGCACGGGGCCAACATCATGGCCTTCTGCAAGGACTACAACGAACGCACTGCCTCCCAGGCGGGTACCATCGTCCCCGCGGAGATCACCATCTTCGAGGACCGCTCGTTCACTTTCATTCTCAAAACGCCCCCTACCTCGGAGCTGATCAAGCAGGCGCTGGGATTGGAAAAGGGAAGCCCTACCCAGGTGCGGGAGAAGGTAGGGGAGATCCCGCGCCAAAAGCTGCGGGAGATCGCCGAGATCAAGATGAAGGATCTGAACGCTGACGACATCGAAGCGGCCATGCGCATGGTCGAGGGCACCGCTCGCAGCATGGGCGTAGAGGTGGCGGAGACGGCAGGCTAGACATGCCCAAGCACGGCAAGAAGTACCTGGAAGCCCTGGCGAAGATAGACCGCAGCCAGCGCTATCCCCCCACCGAGGCGGTGAAGCTGGTCAAGGATATCTCCTTCGCCAAATTCGATGAGACGGTCGAGTTGCATATGCGCACCGGCCTCGACCCCCGCAACGCCGACCAGCAGTTGCGAGGTACCGTCGTATTGCCCCACGGCTTGGGCAAGACCGTGCGGGTGGTGGTATTCGCCGAAGGAGAAGGAGCCAAGCTGTCCGAGGAGGCGGGCGCCGATCACGTGGGCAGCGATGACCTAGTGAAGAAGATCGAGGACGGCTGGACCGAATTCGATGTGGCCCTGGCCACCAAGGAGACGATGAGCAAGGTCACTCGCCTTGGCCGCATCCTCGGCCCGCGCGGGCTCATGCCCAACCCCCGCTCCGGCACAGTCGTGGAGCCCGAGGACCTGCCCAAGGCCGTCCGTGATGCCAAGGCGGGCCGCGTCGAGTTTCGTCTGGATCGCACCGCCCTCGTGCACGTAGCCGTAGGCAAGGTGAGCCTGGACGCAGAGCAGCTTCTGGAGAACGTGGCAACCCTGGTGGAAGCCATCGTCAAGTCCAGGCCGCCGGGTGCCAAGGGCCAGTACATCAAGAGCGCAACCCTGACCACCACCATGGGCCCAGGCATAAAGCTGGACCTCCAGCCCACCCTGGCCCTTACCACTGGTTAGGGTCTATAATCGAAAAAAGAATAAGCCACAGACAGCTGGCGGGCCCACGGCCCTTAAACGTCCCGGACGATGCCCGCCGAGGCAATGAGGCAGTATCGTGGCCTGAAACCGCGATACCGCCCTCGAAAGGGAAAATGAAAGCCCTTGCCTTGCTGTGGCAGGGGCTTTAAAGTTTAGGCTTGCTAAGGAGCTATCATGCCCACCCCCAAAAAGGAGCAGATGGTCGAGGAGCTGCGAGACCGCATCGCTCGCAGCACCATCGCCGTCGGGGCCAACTATCGAGGTCTGACCGTGCCGGAGATGGTTCAGCTACGGCGAAAGATGCGCGCCGCCGGCGTCGACCTGAAGGTGGTGAAGAACACCCTCACCCGTCTGGCCGCCGAGCGAGCGGACAAGCCTCTCCTCAATGAGCTGATCGAGGGCCCCACTGCCCTCGCCTTCGGCTACGGCGACATCATGGATGTCGCCCGTGCCTTCAACGAGTACCTGCCGAAGGCTCCCGACGCCTTCTCCGTCCGTGGCTTCTACCTGGAAGGGCAGATCCTGCCCGCCCGTGAGCTCGTGGAGCTGGCAAAGATGCCGCCCAGAGAGGTGTTCCTGGCCCAGGTCGCCGGCAAGCTGCAGTCGCCCCTCGCGACTTTCGCCGCGCTGCTGGAGGCGCCTCTGGTCAACTTCCTGGGCCTGATGCAGGCAACCCAGCAGGAACTTGTAGGACTGCTAGAGACACGCGCCCGTCAGATGGAGGCGGGCTAGCGCGGCTCTCTCAAGGCGATCATTCGTTAGGTAATGGAGGGAGGAAAAGAACATGGTTGAACGAGTAGATAAGGTGCTCGACCTTATCAAAGAGATGACCATCCTCGAGCTACGCGACCTGAACCAGCGGCTCCAAGATGAGTTCGGCATTACCGCTGCTGCCCCCGTCGCTGCGGCGGCCCCAGCCGCTGCTGCTCCTGCCGCTGCTGCCGGAGCTCCCGCGGCCGCCGCAGAGGCCGAGGAGGAGAAGACCGAGTGGACGGTCAACCTTAAGGACTTTGGTGCCAACAAGATCAACGTCATTAAGGCCATCCGCGAGGTAACGCCCCTTGGTCTCAAAGAGGCCAAAGACCTGGTGGAAGGCGCGCCGGCCACCGTCAAGGAGGGCATACCCAAGGCCGAGGCCGAAACCGTCGTGAAAAAGCTGGAGGAGGCAGGCGCTACGGTCGAAATGCAGTAGAATAGATGAAGTTGAGGGGTCGCGGGCCGAGGGTTCGTGATCCGTGACCGAATCATGACCTGCTACGTTTGCGGCAAAGAGGCTACCCGTCGCTGTCCTCGCTGTGCCAAGCCCTACTGCGACGAGCACGGCGAGGACCTGTGCGCTGCCTGTCAGGACCCGGCCAGCGCCATCCCCTCGGGCACCGTCTTCCGTGGCTCCCTCCTCGCTCTTCTCGTGGCCTCCGTTCTCGCCCTCTGGCTCCTCATACAACCGCCCGGCCTGCCGGGTGGCGAGGCCGGCGAGGAGGCCGTCCTTCCCATGCCGACAGTCACGCCCGCTGCCCTGACCAGCCCTACGCCTACCCCAGCGCCCACGCGGACACCCACAGCCACCCCTTCGCCGACGGCCAGCCCTACTCCCGGGGCCACTGTTTCGCCGACGGCCACCCCCGCTCCCGAGGCTACCCCGACGCTCGTGCCCACCCCCACTCCCGAGCCGTCTCCCTTTATCGAGTACGAGATCCAGGCCGGCGATACCCTATCCTCCATCGCCCAGGCTTACGGCACCACCATCGATGACCTTGTCAGCATCAACGGCCTCGCAAGCCAGGACGTGATCATCTCGGTGGGCCAGAAGCTTCTGGTGCCTAACCCGGCGGCCGCAGCGCCCTAGGAGCGACCAAGGCTATGAGTTCGCCTGAGCCGATGGAATATCGGCCAACCATCCGCGACCTGCCCGCCTCCGAGCGCCCCCGCGAGAGGCTCCGCGAGCGCGGCGCCGCCGCCCTCAGCAGTGCCGAGCTCTTGGCCATCATCCTGCGCACTGGCACCCCCTCCGAGAACGTCCTCGCCCTCGCCGGTCGCGCCCTGGCCCGCTTCGGTGGCCTGGCCGGCCTGGCCAGGGCCAGCTTCGGCGAGCTCTGCGGCGAGCGCGGCATGGGCGAGGCCAAGGCCGCCCAGGTGAAGGCCGCTCTGGAGCTGGGCCGCCGCCTGCTCTCCACCCAGCCCCAGGAGCGAGCCACAGTGCACTCTCCCCAGGACGTCGCCAATCTTGTCATGGCCGAGATGGGCCTCCTCGATCAGGAGCACCTGCGAGTCCTCCTCCTGAACACCAAGAACCAGATCCTGGCCATGCCCGAGGTCTACAAGGGCAACGTCAACTCCACCCTCGTGCGGACAGGCGAGCTCTTCCGAGACGCAGTCCGCGAAGGTTGCCCTGCCCTCATCGTCGTCCACAACCACCCCTCCGGCGACCCCACCCCCAGCCGCGACGACGTCGAGATGACCCGTCAGATGGTGGACGCCGGCCAGCTCCTCGGCATCGACGTCCTCGACCACATCGTCATCGGCCGCCAGAGCTTCGTCAGCCTGCGCGAGCGCGGCCTCGGATTCCCCAAGGCCTAGTCTGAATGGAGACCGCTTATGCCTGACTACCCCATCATCGATGCCCACCTTCACACCTACCCCAGCCCGGAGATCGGCTGGCAGGCTCAGGGTGGAGTCGGCCTCAGCGGCCACGCCGGCACCATCGAGGAGCTTCTCCCCCTCATGCAGGAGGGCAACATCGCCAAGGCCGTGATGGTGAACATGACCCCCGTGGTCGATATGCGCGAGGCCGCCTTGGCCAAGCTCCCCTCTGACCTCCCTCCCGCCCGCCGCACGGACGCCGAGGAGCAGGTCCGCCTCGATCTCGTCGGCCGCTTGCAGAGGCGTAACGCCTGGACCTGCGCCGTGGCCCGCGACAACCCCTCCCTCGTGCCCTACATCAGCCTCGACCCCAGCATGGACGGAGTTACCGTCGTTCAGGAGATCAAGGATCGCGTTCAGGAGGGGGCCAAGGGCGTCAAGCTCCATCCGGTCAGCCAGAGCTACTTCCCCAACGACGGCCGCCTCTACCCCGCCTATCACAAGATCGAGGAGCTGGGCTTGCCTATTATCAGCCACGCGGGCACCGCCGCCCCGTTCGGAGACGCCGAGCAGCACGCCCACCCCGCCAACTTCGCCGATGTCCTGCGCAACTTCCCCGGCCTCACCCTTGTCCTCGCCCACATGGCCCACGGCTCCCTGGACGAGACGTTGGAGATCATGGAGACCTGCGCCAACATCTACTTCGACTGCAGTGCCGTCATCGAGGGGACAATGCCCTCCCACATGCTGTCGGACGATGAGGCCGTCGCGATCATCCGCCGCGTCGGCTGCGACCGCGTCCTCTTCGGCTCCGACTGGCCCTGGTTCCACCCCATCAAGGACGCTCAGCGCATCGATAGCCTCCCCCTCACCGCCGAGGAGAAACGCCTCATCTTCTACGAGAACGCCCAGCGCGTGCTCAACCTCTAACGCCCTGCCCTAGCCGACCCGTTGACAGATGCGCCCTCGCGCGCGACAATCCCCGCGTCGATGGGGCGCTCCAGCGCCCACAGTACTGTCGCCACGACCGGCTGCCATGCCGTAGTAGGAAAGGAGAAGTAACATGCCGTTCTTCTTCAGCGTTGTGACTGAGTATCGTCGTTTGGTGCACTTCCGCTGGGGCAAGTACGTGGGCGTGAAGGGCCCCGGTTTCATCTTCCCCCTCTGGCCCATCATCGATGCGGTAGAAGAGGTCGATCTGCGGGAGATCTACCTCGATGTCGAGCCCCAGACCTGCATCACCAAGGACAACGCCCCCGTGTCCGTCGATATGCTGGTCTACATGCGGGTGGTCAACCCTGACCAGACCGTCCTGAAGGTCGGCAACTTCATCGGGGCCGCCCGCGGCATGGCCATCACCACCCTCAGGGCTGTAGTGGGCGACATCGTCCTCGACGACGTCCTGGCCAAGCGCGACCAGATCAACCAGATCATGCAGGCCAAGCTGGACGAAGTGACCGACCGCTGGGGAGTCAAGGTCACCGCCGTCGAGATCCGTGAGATCCTGCCCCCGCGCGATATCCAGGACGCCATGAGCCGCCAGATGTCGGCCGAGCGCAACCGGCGAGCGGTCGTCCTCGAGGCCGATGGCCAGCGGGAGGCGGCGATCAAGGTGGCCGAGGGCAACAAGCAGGCCGCTATCCTCGGCGCTGAGGGCGAGAGACAGGCCGACATCCTGCGCGCCGAAGGCGAGAAGCAGGCCGAGATCCTGGGCGCCGAGGGCTTCAGCCTCGCCCTGGACAAGATCTTCTCCGTGGCCAAGAACATCGACGAGAAGACCCTCAGCCTCCAGTACTTCGAGACCTTGAAGTCCATCGGCGAGAGCCCCGCCACCAAATACGTCTTCCCCCTCGAGTTCACCAACTTCCTCCGCCCCTTCGCCTCGCTCGTCGGTGGTCAGGCAACGGGAGACGGCGGCTCGCAGAAGAAGTAGGAGGCGCAAGACTAGGACGTGACGCTTTCCCCATCCGCTGCCTGGCGCTTCTTGGACAGCAGCTCGGCCAACGGTGCCCGCCAGATGGCCGTGGACGATGCTCTCCTCACCCTCTGCGGCCAGGGCCAGTCGTCGCCCACCTTGCGCCTGTTCAGCTTCCGGCCTCCCTGCCTCTCGCTGGGTCGCTTTCAGCCCATCCCGCCCGAGACCTGCCGAGAGCCCGCCCTGGAGGTAGTGAGGCGGCCCACCGGCGGCCGGGCCGTCCTCCACCAGCGCGACATCTGCTACAGCGTCATTGCCCCCGCCGACCATCCCCTCGTGGCCGGAAGTATCCACCAGTCGTACGCCAAGATCGCCCGCGCCCTGGCCGAGGGGCTCGCCATTCTCGGCCTGCCGCCCCTAGAGGAGGCCGCCGCCCAGGGCCGCCTGCCCGAGGCTGACTGGTGCTTCGACGCAGTAGCGCCCCATGAGCTCGCCCTCGACGGCGCCAAGCTGGTGGGAAGCGCTCAGTTGCGCCGCGACGGCATCCTCCTTCAGCAGGGCAGCATCCGCCTGGCGCATCCCGACGGGGAGCCTCCGCCAACGACATCCCTGGAGGAGGCATTGGGCCGCCGCGTGTCCCGCCGCGAGATCGCCTCGGCTCTGGTGGAGGGCTTCCGCCGCGCCTGGAGTGTGCAGTTCCGTCGAGGCCGCCTCACCGCCGAGGAAGAACAGCTAGCTCAGCGCCTGGAGCGGGAGAGATACGCTAACCCCGCCTGGACGTCGCGGGCTGCCGAGGCCGCCTAGCCCAGAAGCGCCTGCGCCTCCCCCTGCACGATGCTATAGACCTCGGCCAGTGGCCTGCCGCTCGCCTCGGCCAGCCGCCGACAGGCCCCGTACTCGGGCGCCGCTTGCGGTCGCTCCCCGGGCAGCCGCTTCACCTTCACCACCGCCGGGCCCAGGCTCGACTCGAACGCCAGCACCTCCCGTTCCGCCTCCTGCCTTCGCACCTCCCGCAGCCGCACCCCCAGCGTCGACGTCTCCCGCAGCAGCAGCGAGACGATGGCATCCTCCGCCTCCATCGGGCAGATGACGGAGAGCATGACCCCGGGCCGTCCCTTCTTCATCTGGACGGGCGTGAGCCAGACATCGGCGGCGCCGCTGGCGAACAGCCGCTCCTGCACGTAGCCCAGGATCTCCGGGCTCATGTCGTCGATGTTCGTCTCCGCCAGGAGCATGAGCCGCCCGCCCTCCTCGACGCTCGTACCCAGCCACAAGCGCAGCACGTTGGGCCAGCCGGGCACGTCCCGGCTGCCGGCACCGTAGCCCACGCACTCCACCTTCATCGGCGGACGCTGGAAGCGTGCGAGGGTGGTGATGATGGCAGCGCCCGTGGGCGTCAGGAGTTCTCGCTCTTCTCCACCGCGAGGGGTAGTAGTGGGCGCCCCCACCGAGGCCACAAGCTCTAAAGTGGCCGGCGCTGGCAGGGGCAGCGCGCCTCCCGCGCTCTCCGTCGCGCCGCCGCCCAGTGCCAGAGCCGACGCGAACAACTCCTCCACCCCCAGCAGGCGCAGACCGGCCACCGTCCCCATCACGTCCACGATGGCGTCCACTGCCCCCACCTCGTGGAGATGTGCCTGGCTACCGGCAGGCAGGCCGTGTACCTTGGCCTCTGCCTCGGCCAGGCGGCGGAAGATGGTCGTCCCCTTCTCCTTGTCGCCAGGAAGCAGACTGCCGCCCTCAATGATGCTCAGGATGTCGGCCAGCCTTCTTGGCGGTTGCTTCTTGGCCACCGTCACCCTGACCTGGCTGGCGGCTAGGCCTGCCCGGCGCACCTTGCGAGCGCTCAGCCGATAGCCCGTCAGCGGCAGCTTGGCTAGCTCCGCCCTCAGGCTCTCTAGGGAAAGGCCGGCGTCTACCAGCGCGCCCAGGATCATGTCGCCGCTGGCGCCGGAGAAACAGTCCAGATAGCCAACCTTAGTCATCGTTCAGGGCTTAGAAGGAGGCAACGCCCTCCCTAGGGAAGGGCATCCTTCATGTTTTGGGCCTGCGCCTCGACTAGCTGCTGGATGAAGGCGCTGCTTCCGTCGTCCATGGTCCAAGCGACCATCATGCTGCCCCGGGCTGGCCCCTGCCTGAAGAGGATCACATCCTGAACGAAGGTCTCCTCATCGATTCCCACCTCCGGTGCGGCCTTGGCCGTGATGCGCAGCCACAGCATCTCATCCGTCAGCGCAGGGATGTCCATCTCCTGCACCTCTATGTCCTGGGCGCCGCCGAACAGCGCGGCCCAGTCGGTGGTACGAGCCGTCTCCGCAGCATCGGCGAACGAGGCGCCGGCACCGTCCTCGTCGCCGTAAAGGCTGGCCGTGCTGTTGGCCAGAATGAGCCCTACCTCGCTCTGGACCTGCGGGTTGGCCTGATAGGTCACGTCGTAGCCCAGGATGTACCCCCACTCCTGTAGCTGCGCTAGCCGCTCTTCGCGTCCCTCGCCTTGGAGGGCCGATTCTTCAGCGGTCGTGAAGAACTCCTCCGCCAGGATGACGCCTGCCGGCAGATCCTCTAGCTGC
Organism: Dehalococcoidia bacterium; assembly: GCA_020356025.1. Classification (GTDB taxonomy): domain Bacteria; phylum Chloroflexota; class Dehalococcoidia; order SM23-28-2; family SM23-28-2; genus SM23-28-2. The sequence continues at coordinate 1,069,440 of CP070630.1, forward strand.
AGCACCAGTTGCCTGAGCTGATCTTGCACCTCAGTGCTCCCGGGAGTGGGCGTCACCTCACCATCATCGCCGTCGCAGCCCATAGCCGTAACAAGGAGAAAGGCTATCAGAACCGCCAGACTGCCTACCACCAGCTGAAGCTTTCTCACCACGCTATGTCCTCCTTCAATCCCTTCGCTCCTGCCAGGCCAGGCGGTTGATCATCGCCGCCAGATAGCCCGCCCCGAATCCGTTATCGATGTTCACCACCGCCACGCCCGGAACGCAGCTATTGAGCATGGCCAGTAGAGGGGCCAGGCCCTGGAAGTTTGACCCATAGCCCATCGATGTCGGCACCGCGATGACCGGCGCCGCCACCAGACCGCCCACCACGCTGGGCAGCGCTCCCTCCATGCCTGCCACCGCCACCACCGCCTTCGACTCCTGAAGCACGGCCAGATGATCGAGCAGGCGGTGCAGGCCTGCCACTCCCACGTCGTATATGCGCTCCGCCTGGCTGCCCACGAGTTCCGCCGTGACTGCCGCCTCCTCGGCCACCGGTAGGTCGGAGGTGCCGGCGCAGACGACGGCCACGCCCGATAGCAGCGGCTCATCGCGCCGGTTCACGCTGATCGCTCGGGCCGTGGCGTGATAGACGGCGTCGGGGATGCTCTCCTTGAGGGCAGCATAGGTCGGCGCACCCACTCGCGTCACCAGCACACGATCGCCCTGACCAAGAAGCCCCTCAGCGATGGCGATGATCTGCTCGTCTGTCTTCCCCTGGCCGAGGATCACCTCTGGAAAGCCTCTGCGTAGCGCCCGGTGATGGTCTACCTCAGCGAAGCCCAGGTCCTCGTAGGGGAAACGCCTGAGACGTTCCAGCGTTTCATCAATCGACAGGGTTCCCTTTTGAAGCGCGATGAGTAGCTCTCGCAGCCTGGCGTCGTCGATGCTCCACCTCCTGCCCGCCTGCCCCAAGCAGAACGGATCATAGCATCGGCCCCAGCTTGCGTAAACCTGACCACCGTCACATAATGGCGCGAGGATGAAGCAGAAGGCGTTCGCCCGCCGCTTGGCCAGCGAAACCTGGGAGCCCGCATTTTGGCTCTTGTGGCTCCTCACAGCCCTGGGCTTCGCCATTGTGGCCGGCTTCGCTGCCGCCACCGACTACTTCCCGGCCGATCTCTGGCTGGCCCACCGCCTCCAGGATATCGACTCCGCTCCCTTCGCCGATGCCCTGGACTGGGCCGCCCGACTGGCCGAGATGCCCCTCGTGGCAGTCGTTGGCCTTGGCGGCGCTCTGGGCCTGGCGCTGTTGGCCAGCCGTCTCGGGGCGATATGGCTGGTGGCGGCCCTGATATTGTCCCTGTCAAACAGCGGCGTCAAGGTCCTGGTGGACAGGCCGCGCCCGTCGGACGACCTCGTGGACGTGAGCGAGAAGGCCTCTAGCCTTTCCTTCCCCAGCGGTCACGTCACCGCCGCCGTCCTGGTGTACGGCTTCATCTTCTATCTGGCCGCCATCCTGATCCCCGTCAGGCCCTTGCGCCTTCTAGTGCAGACGTCCTGCCTCGTTATCATCGTGCTGAACGTACTGCAGAGGGTGTACGTAGGCGTCCACTGGCCCAGCGATGTTCTGGGAGGCCTGCTGTTCGGCGGCCTTGTCCTATCGTTTCTGATCTGGAGCCACCACCGTTTCCGCTCCCTCACTGCGGACAAACCGCTCTTCGCTAGAACAGGCAGAGAACGATGAACTGGCTCGATGTGGCCATCGTGGTCGTCATCGCCTGGTTCACCTTTGCCGCCTTCGGGGCTGGTCTCATCCGCGAGGTCGTCACTGTCATCGCTGCTGTGGTAGCGGTCCTCGCCGCCGGCTTCTACTACGACGACCTTGCCGAGAATGTCCTCCTCTTCATCGACGACGACATCGCCGCCAACGTAGCGGCCTTCGTTGTGTTGTTCGGATCGGTAGCCCTGGGCGGGCAGCTGGCTGCTTTTCTGCTCAAGCAGGTGGCGGGATTGCTCCGTTTGGGCTGGCTCGATCACCTGGCAGGCGCCGCCTTCGGGCTTCTCAAGGGGCTCATCCTCGTCGAAGTGTTCCTTATCCTGTTCACCACCTTCCCCTACCTTGGCCTGGACGCCACTATCAGAGGTTCAGCCATCGCCCCCCTCTTCCTGGACGGCGGCCCCGTTCTGCTGAAACTCCTGCCCGGTACGTTTGATGACGCCGTCGATGCTTTCTAGCCTGAGCCGAGGTGACGTGCCCTTGGATCATGCCTTCCAGCCCCTCGATCTTCACGGAAATCATCACCCGCCACGAGACTGCCCTCAGATGTGAAAAGTAGCATAGGGCTTGACAAATCGTGTATAATAGCACAGATTTTTGGGCATCTTAGCAGTGTCTGTTTGGAGGCAGGCAGGGCAAAGCTGTGGAGGTGGTGGCAAGCCACTAAGAGGCCTTTGGACGGCGGAGGTTTGTTATTAAACATATGCTTATCGCCCGTCGACAGGATCCTCCTGATGCGACGGGCCAAAGCAAATTGGCCAAAATAGCGGCTCCAACGCTCGCCAAGACCATAAACCGAAGATACTGCCGACACACCATACTACTGGTCACCCTGATCGCTGCCACCCTCCTGGCGGCCTGGCCAGGCTCACGGGCTATCATCCAGGGCGATTTCGCTGCTCAGGTGCCGGTTTCCCCAGTTACCCCGTCCGAGCAGACTACTAGCGACTCCTATAGGGACGGTTACCTGCGTGCCACTGTTCTCCTCACTACCGAGACGGGCCTGGGCCCTATCGATGTGCTGGCGGCCAGCGCATCCCCGCAGATCCCTCCGGTCGAAGAGCCCGTCCAGGCGGTAGAGACACCGGAACCCGCGGTAGAGGTAACCCCTGTGCCGGAGGAGGCCTACTTCACCTACGTCGTCCAGCAGGGTGATACGGCCGCCTCCATTGCTGCTCGCCATGGCCTCCAGCTAGAGTCTCTCCTCTGGAACAACCCTGAGCTGCGAACCGACCCCGACCTTCTTCTAATCGGTCAGGAAATGACTATCCCCACCAGGGACGGCATCCTCTACACCGTCAAGCTGGGCGATACCCTGCTCGACATCGCTGATATCTATCAGGCGGACGTGGAGAATATTGTCGGCCTGAGCTCCAACGAGATCGGCGATGCCGATCACGTTCTTGAGGGAGCCGTTCTGTTGCTCCCTGGCGCGGTGCCGCCTCCGCCTCCGCCGCCGGTTGTGGCGCCTGAGCCCTTCTTCGCCGCCTCTGCCCCAGAGGATGCCCCGCTTGGCGGGGACTTCTCGCCGCCCCCGCCTGCTGCTTCATCCGGGGTCGGCGGCTTCATGTGGCCGGTGGTGGGAACCTTCAATGACTACTTCGGCGCGGCCAGAGGCGGTGGCACCTACCACTCGGGTATCGACCTCGGTGCCGCCAGCGGCGCTCCCATCGCGGCGGCGGCTGGGGGCCAGGTAGTCCTGGCATCCGCCGGCTATGGCTACGGCAACTATGTGGTCATTCGCCACGATGACGGCTCCGAGACGCTCTACGCCCACCTCTCGGAGATATGGGTGGTACAGGGACAGTGGGTGACCCAGGGCGCGACCATCGGCACAGTCGGCGCCACCGGTTGGGCCACTGGCCCTCACCTCCACTTCGAGGTAAGAGTGGGCGGCGCCGCCGTCGATCCCCTGTACTATCTACCCTAGAGGCCAGGACAGCCCTTCGGCCGTCTCGTTTTCTAGCGCTTGTAGTCCAGCACTATCACCTGCGTCTCGTGCGGCAGGTTGCTGGCGTTGTACGAGACCTTCGGCAGTGGTTCCACCTGCGGCAGGCCCATTTGCGTGAGGAAGCGCTGAAGCGGATCCAGATGAGCCCCCGCATGCGCCGTCTTGTAGTGCATCGGGATCACCACCGACGGTTCTAACAGCCCCACCACCTCGGCTGCTGTGGCACCGTCGATCGTGTTCTTGCCGCCCACGGGGATAAGAAGCACGTCCACCCCGCTCATCTCCTCCGCCTGCTCCACCGTGGGCAGATGGCCCAGGTCCCCCAGGTGGCAGAGGCGAATGTTGTCCATCTCGATCATATAGGCCGTGTTCTTGCTTCGCTGCGGCTCCTTCTTCCCTTCGTGGTAGGTGGGTATGCCGGCAATGAAGACGCCGCCTATCTCATATTCGCCGGGGGCTACAATGACCACGGGCTTCCCGGTCACCGCTTTCAGGTAGCTGTGTCCGGGGTGGTCGTGGCTTATGGTGACGATGTCAGCCGTGAGCTTGCCGATAGAGTGGCCGGTGGCAGGGGAGCAAGGGTCGGTGACGACCACAGCCTCGCGGCTGCGCAGGCGAAAGCAAGAATGACCGAGCCAGGTGATCTCCATCAGGCGACGGCGCTACTCGACCTCCTCTTCGATCGGGGAACTCGCCTCTAGGCGATGGGGAAGGAAAACTATTCGGGAGGCGGTTCGCTTTCCTCTTCTTCGCCGCCGCGGCGTCGCCACCACATGAGCGCTGCCAAGGCGCCGCCCACAGCGGCGAGCAGGGCTATCAGCTTGCGCAGAGGGTGTCCTCCGCCACGCTCCTCCTCCTCGCCTCCAGGGGTCTCCTCTTCTGCCATTGCGGTCATCTCCTTCCCGCTTGTGTAGGTCCCCAACCAGCATCCGCCCGGCTGTCGCCAAGCAGGTGCGCGGGGAGTATAGCAAAGGCGCAGGCAAACGGTCAACACTTGACACGATCTCCAGCCCAATGCTATTGTGGAATAGGAGTTAGCACTCTCAAGGTTAGAGTGCTAACTCCCCTCCGAAGAGGTGAAAATGCTTAGCGATAGAAGAGCGCGCATTCTCGAGGTCGTCGTCAGGGAGTACGTTGACAGCGCCACCCCTGTCGGCTCAGGGACCATAGTGCGCAAGTACGGCCTCAAGGCCTCGCCCGCCACCATCCGCAGCGAGATGGTGCGGCTCGAGGAGGAGGGCTATCTCACCCAGCCTCACACCTCGGCTGGCCGAATCCCCTCCGATATGGGTTACCGCCACTATGTGGAAAGCCTGATGGAGGAGGAGGAGCTGCCGGACGAGTTCAAACGCACCATCCGCCACCAGTTCTATCAGGTGGGCCCGGCCCTCGATGCCTGGGCTCAGCTCGCCGCAGCCATCCTGGCTCGCTCGGTCGAGAACCTGGCCCTGGTCACCGCTCCCCATTCTGTCCGCGCCCGTCTGCACCGCTTGGAGCTGGTCAAGGCGGGCGATGTCCTGGCTCTCCTTGTCGTTGTGCTTCAAGAGGGGCATCTTCGTGAGGAGACCCTTGCCCTCGATCGAAGCCGCTCCCAGGAGGAGCTCACCCAAACGGCCCAAAGGCTCAGTTCCTTGTTCACCGGCCTATCGGCAGCGGATGTCCAGCAGCAGATCGTGGAGCTATCTCCCTTCGAAGACGAAGTCACCCGGGCCGTCGTTCGTGTCCTTGAGACAGAGGACGCGTCCAGCTACGAGCCCGCCTACCTGGACGGCCTGCGCAACGTCCTGAGCCAGCCCGAGTTCTCCCAGCCCCAGACGATGCTGGAGTTCCTGGATGTCCTGGACGAGCACAGCCTGCCCAGGCTTATCCCCTTCCACTGGGCGGTTCCTGGTCGCGTCACCACCATCATCGGCGCTGAGAACCCCCAGGACGCCATGCGGCAGTGCAGCCTCGTCGTCGCTCGCTACGGTCGGACCGGCGGCGTGACCGGCGCGCTCGGCGTGCTCGGGCCAACTCGACTCCCTTATCGGCGCGCCACCTCCATGGTACGCTACATGGGCTCGCTCCTGGGCGAGCTGGTGAATCTGTACTACTCTTAGGAGGCTTTCGACAAAGACCATGGCTGACGAGCAGAAGAAGCAAGAGCGTGGCGAGGGCGCGCCGGCCGAAGACCCGGCGGAGGCCCCACCGGAGCCGCAGACCCTCGAAGATGCCAAGGCCCTGCTCCAGAAGGAGAAGGAGGAAGCCCAGCGCTTTCTCGCCAACTGGCAGCGCGCCGAGGCCGATTTCGTCAACTACAAGCGCCGCGCGGAGCAGGAGCGCGCCGAAACAACGCGGTTGGCCAACGCTGCCCTCATTATCAACGTCCTGCCCGTCCTCGATGACATGGAGAGAGCCCTCGCCAGCCTTAACATCGAGTTGGCCGGCCTCACCTGGTTCGACGGCATCCGCCTCATCCACCGCAAGCTCCAGCTAGTGCTCGAGAGCGCCGGCGTCACCCAGATCGAGGCCGAGGGCCGGCCCTTCGACCCCCGTTTCCACGAGGCCGTCATGTACGGCGAGGGTGAGGAGGGCAAGGTCGTGGCTGAGGTGCAGCGCGGCTACAAGCTCCACGACCGCGTCCTTCGCCCGGCCATGGTCGTCGTCGGCAAGGGCAAAGAGAAAGAGGAGGAGAAGCCCACGGAAGGCGAACAGAAGCCCGAGGAAGGTGAATCGTAGTGGATGAGGTGGAGAGGGATCTACGCCAACAACACATCGATGCCCGGAATAGGCACGTCGCGCGCGAGCGGGAGCTGAAGGACTTCGAGCTGAGCCTCGTAGAGTCCGAGGCCTCGGGTCAAGCGCTGCCGCGGGTTACTCTCACCCAGGCACTCATAGACAAGTGGCAGAAATTGCGACTGGAAAGGGACGCAGCGCTCGACCGCCGTCGAGAGGCTGAGCGTCGTTATTTGGAGCACGTCCAAAGGACGAGCGGCCGAGCGCACTAGGAGGCATGAGCTATGCCTAAAGTAATTGGAATCGACTTGGGAACGACCAACAGTT